>NZ_JQMM01000001.1:1237327-2474654 GCF_000744735.1 Porticoccus hydrocarbonoclasticus MCTG13d
CGGCCCGCAGGTCCGCGGGGTCACCTTCGACCGCGACAGCAGAGCTTTCGGCCCTGAGCTGCACACTGCCCTGTTCGCGAACCAGGCAGCAGTCGCCCCCGGCGCCTTGTGTAAAACGCAATTGATCGCCATCCCGCGTAATCGCCAGACGATTGCCGATGGCATAGGCCCGGTGTCGATAAAGTAGGTGGGTCGCAGCGGCGGAGGCTTTTGACAGGGTTACGTCCGGCTGGGGCTCCGGCTCAGACGTCTGTTCGGACGCCGCCGCTGTTGCCGTGCTCGTGGCAGCTGATCTGCAGGGAAGCCGGGTAATAAAGTGGAGATTTTCGGGGTCACCGGTGATGACCTCCAGGTGATTTCGACAACCGGTAATGGCGGCGTTCTCATCCAGCGTGGCAGACGGGGCGAGATGCTCCCGGATGCCCGGCAATTGCGCGGCGCGATGACTGAGTAGCAGGGTCTCGCCATTGGTTTTCAGGTCCGACAGTTTGCCCTGCAACAGCTGGAATCGCGATGCGCTGCTGGCCAGCAGCTCGGTGCGACTGAGTACCAGCCGGTAATGTCCCTGTGGGCTGTCAAGTTCGGCAGTGATTTCCGCCTGGCCCTGCAGTGCCGATAACCAGACTGGCAAACGGTTGTACAGCTGTTGCTCTCCCGCAGCGGTGTGCAGGGGGTCATAGCGGTACTGGCGGATAAACTGGTTGGCAATGTGTTGTGCCCAGAGGTCATGGAAAGTTTTCAGGCCAACGTTGCTGATGATTTCCACGCCGGTGCGCTCAATCTGCTGCGCCACATTAAGCCGGGTAATCACGGTCTGGTGGAGCTGAATATCCAAATGAACCAGGGTCCCGATTGCGTCAGCGTGACTGGCGGCCGCCACGGCGGCGTCCACCAGCCCGGTTGCCTCAAATGGCGAGGCTTTCGCCAGGCCCAGCAGAATGGATAACTGGCCCCGGTCAAAACTTCCGGGAACGGCAAAGACCACCTGATCCGGGTGACCGCTGTCGCGGTGCAGTGCCAGAAGTTGCGCGTAGGCCATATCGGCGTAGTGACGCGCGTGCTTGCTGGTGACGGGCAGGGGGGAGAGATTGAGTTGCCACCAGTACTGGTTGAAACTCTGTTGTGGTTCGAGGTAGGCGCGCTGCAGGGCGGCCTCGCCGGTGGTAATACCCTCCGGGGTGAGCAGTGCATAGCCGGGACTGACGGTCAAATCACCCCGATCGTTTACGCAGCAAATACCTGCGTCATTCAATTCGATGATGGCAACACTCATGATGTGGTCTGTCCCGCTGTTCAGTCGGTTTTCAGGTGACGCAGCAAATTGCTGTCACAGTAGCTGTGGGTGTCCAGCACCAGCCGTTCCTGGAGCAGCTGCAGTTGATGCAGCATGAACATCACTACAATACTGATAACCAGAGCAATAAATGTGGAGTTGAATGCTACCCCAAGACTGGCCGTGACACCGGCAATATCGCCTTCCACCGCCTTGTGTGCCTGACTGAGGGCCTCTCCGATACCGCGAACCGTGCCGATAAAACCGATGGATGGAATCGCCCAGGCGATATAGCGAACCATGGATAATTCCGAGTCGAGTCGGTCGGATTCGGTGTCCAGTACGTCGCCCACAGCGCTGGAAACGTCCTGGATATTGCGCGTGGAACCGAAGCGCTGTAGTGCCGCCAGCAGTGTTCGGGGCACCAGATAGCCCTGTTGTGCCTCGGGCAATGCCTGAACAGGACGGGACATTTGTCGCGCATCCTCCGGCAGCACACGGCTGCCCTCGCTGACACCGAGCAGTGGTAGGGACAGCAGCTTTCGTTCATTGACAGTGCGCCGCGCTTTGTAACCCATGATGGCAAAGGCCCACAGCATCAGGATAAAGCAGGCTTCCTGTTCGTAATCCTTCACCACAATGTAAAAAGAGCGTTCTGCCACATAGGCTTCGCCGGCAGCCTCCCGGGCCAACTGCTCCTGTAAAATGGCATTGGCGTTGGGGCGGATCAGCGTCACGTAGAAACTGTGCACCAGAATCAGGGCCAGAATCAGGGCGAACAGCTGGTAGAGAAACTCCGAGGAGGTGTTATTCCGCATAGGTGGCTACTCCGCAAATATCCGGGCCGGTTTGATGATAACTGGCAGGGTTGTGATGGCTGTGTGAGGATGTCATATATCCACCGGGAAGGGGATGGCAATATCCTCGGAAATTTCTTCCGTCGGGGAAAAGTCCGGGCTTGTCCGCCGCGACGTGCTTGACGGGGCCGGTTTGGCTGGTGGTGAGCTGGCGGCATCGTCGCTTGATTGCTTGCCGGACGCGCCTGTCACCTGTTTTGTGTCTGGCTCTTTGCCTTGCTCCGGTTCATTAGCATTAGGATTGGCGATCAGGCAGATCGGGAGTCCGCCTATCAGCAGCGCCGCGAGGCAGGTCTTGAGAGTCTTTAGCGCCATAGGATATCACTCCACATTGCGCGCCACCCTGAAGCCCAGGTCGTCCCGGCCATCGAGACCGTAATCGCGGTAGGACAGCCGCAATTGAATGATATTGCCGTGGCGCCAGCTGGCTCCCCGAATCACGCGAAATTCACCGGAAGCCGGGCCGGTGGGGTCTTTTTCGGCACTGCTACCAAGACTGAATTCAATACCATAATAATCATTGACCCACTCTGCCACATTGCCCTCCAGGTCGTGGAGCCCCCGGTGATTGGCGGAGAAACTGCCCACTGGGGCGGAGACGGCAAAACCGTCGTTGTAACCGGTCAGGACTTGGTCAACCATTCTCGAAGCGCTGCTGTCGGCAAAATTTCCGGCACCGTCGGCCGGTGGAAATTGCTGTCCCCAGCCAAAGCGTTTTGCGTCGCCGGAGGTGGCCCGTGCCGCCCATGCCCATTCCGCTTCAGTGGGCAGGCGGTAGCCGTTTGCAGCGGGGTTGGTGCCGGTGATCTTGCCGCCGGACTCTCTGTAGAAAGGCGGCAGATTTTCTCTGGCGCTCAGCCAGTTACAATAACGGGCAGCCTGATCCCAGCTGACATTGACCACCGGTTGTTCTGGTTGATCCAGCGTTGTGCCGCGCACATGTGATGAGCTGTGCTGACGGGCAAACTGCTTGAATTGCCGATTGGTCACTTCTTTGGTGGCGAGGTAAAATGGACGTGTCAGTTGCACATCGCGCAACACCTCATTGGCCCGCCGACCGCTTTCACGGCGCGGTGCGCCCATCTTGAAAGCGCCCTCGGGTCGGAAAAGTGTCAATGCCTGCCCCGCTTTGCTGGTAATGCTGGTGGGTGTGTTGGCCCACCTGGCCGCCTGCTCAGTGAGCAGCTTTACCTGTACCAGTTGATCGAGTCCGGGTTTTGGTGTGATGGTGCGTGTTTCAGTGGCGTAGCCGGGCTTGCGAATTTCTATCCGGTGGGGGCGGGCGGGCAGGCTGAAGGTCTGCCCCGGTTTGCCCCTTGCTACCCCGTCGATCCAGACAGTCGCATCTGCCGGACTGGCGGACACCCGGATTTTCCCCATGCTCGCATTGAGGGTGATCGACAGTTGCCTTTTCTCACCAGCAGACAGCGTCAGGGCCTGTTTACTGGTGACATAGCCGTTGGCAAAAAAGGACAGCTGGTGTGACTGGTCTGGCGGCAATTCGAGATCCAGTGGTGTGACGCCCCGATAGGCACCGTTTACCGTTACGGTGGCACCGTTCGGTGAACTGGTCACTGAGAGGGTCGCATCGGCGGGCTCGAAAATGATCTCTGGCAGTGTCAGGGTTTCACCCACGTCGACGCGCAGTTTTTGCTGCCAGGTCTTGAACCCCTCTAGCTGCACACGGACATTCTCACCCTTGGCAAGGAGTTCTGTGATCAGGGGGGTGCGGCCTCGCGACTCGCCCTCGATAATGACCTCCGCGCCGCTGGGTTTGGAGCTTAACTGAACCTGACCCCAGGCCTGTGCGAGGGTCACGGCCAGTGATTGGGTGCGATCCAGTCCGACGATGGTCACGGTGTCTTTTGCGGGGGAATAGCGCGGGGCCTGGACGACCAGTTGGTGATCGCCCGGTGGCAGGTCACGAACCGTCAGGGGTGTTGTTCCCGCATGTTCGCCGTTTACCAGTACCTCTGCACCGGCGGGGGTGCTGGAAAGCTCCAGATGGCCCGGTTTTTTAGCCATCGCCAGTTCCAGCAACTGATGCTTGTCGGGACCGACTGAAAAGGCCTGTTGCAAGGGGAGGTAGCCCTCAGCCATGGCACTTATCCGATAATCTCCCGGACGAATCAGATAGTGGTCAGCCAGCTTGAACGTGATGCCACCGCTGATCGAGAGGTCGGCGCTGGCGGGGCTGACTTGTACGACCACCGATTTGGCAGTGAACAAAAATCCCAGAACCAGGCCGCTCACCAGCAGTGCCGCGGCGATAATGCCCGTCAGGGGTTTGACAGTGAAACGTCTGCTGGCAACGGTCTCGCCCAGGGGGACAAAGGTTGCCGGCTCGATAGTCTGAGGCTGTTGTCGATGTTCGGTCACGAAATCGGGTCCTTGCAGATCACTACCACCGGTTGACTGAGCCCTTCCGGGCCAAGCTGGAACTCCACCCGTACATCCCGATAGCCGCGACGGGTTCCCACTGCGACGTATTTTCCGGGAATCAGTGAGATCTGCTTGCGTTGAAATTTACCCAGTTCGCCCTGTCGGTAGAGTGTGACCAGGGTGTCCTGGTCGGACACCAGCTCCACCTGAACCGGGGTGGTCGCTGTTTTCATTGTTTGATCCAGGCGGCTGATCTGTTCCTTTAATTTGGCGCCGGGAGACTTGATGGCTCGTGCGTCTGCCAGAATCCGTTGAGCCTCTTGTCGTACGTTATCTGATGACAGACGCAGCGGCTGATCGAGTATGCCGCGAATCTGGTCGTCCAGTTGTGCGCGGGCATTGCTTCGAATCTGTCCCAGCCGGGCTTCCATCACGGAACTGTCGATCGCCATAATTTTGGCGTAGGTATCCCGGGCCTGATGCCACTGTTCGCGGCTTTCCAGTGCTGTGGCCTGGCTCAGCAGGGATTGAAGGGTTTGCTTGGTGGCGGCACTGGATGCCTGGGTAAGTCCGCTGCGGGCCGCCGGATCATCTGGCTTGAGTTGCAGGGCCTGTTTGAACGCGGTTTTTGCGCTGTCCAGCTGGTTGCGTTCCAGTGCGGTGTAACCACGGCTCATGGCCTCATTAAACCGATTGTCCAGGATTTTGGCATTGACGGCTTCCAGTCCGGCAGCGGCGGGCGTGTGGTCAGCGTCCAGCTCCAGGGCTTTCCGGTAGAGGGTTCTGGCCTGGGGCAGGTCGTTGTTTTGCCGGGCAATGGTAGCCTCTGTCACCAGCTCGGTGACCTGGTCCAGTACCTCGGCTCTGGACAAGCCGCGGGCCGCCTCGGCATTATCCGACGCGATGGCCTGCACCTGTTCAAACTGCCGGGTTGCTTCTTCGGCATCACCGTTATTGAGTGCGGTTTGTCCCGCCGTCAGTGCGTCGCTGACTCGTTGAGGGATAGACGTTTCCAGTGTGGTGAGTTGATTCAGGGCTGACTGGTAGGCGTCCTGTGCCTGATCAAAGGCGCGCTGGCGATAGTGGGTATCGCCGGTTGCAGCAACCGCAAGTGCCCTGTCAAAGGCTTCCCTGTCCCAGAGTTCTACATTTTTGCTCTCAAGAAAGGCCTGCTTTTCAAGAATCTTGCTCAATACATCCTGTGCCGCACGTCTCGCTGTGGCTAACTGTGCGTCTCGGAACGGTGATTCTGCCGTCGGGGCCGCCGTGCGGTCAGATACAATTGGCACGGGGGGGGTGTCCGGCGGTTGAATCAGTGCCGGGAGTACAAAGATCACCACCAACGCCAGCAGCACACAGAGAGCCAGTGCTACCCAGCTGGCGGGTCGTTGTTGCCAGGGCAGGTTATCCGCTTTGCGGCTGTCTTCGGGGGTGACAGGAGTAAATGCTATGTCGCTCGGCCTGATCGGGTCCTGGTCGTTACTTCCGCTCATGGGGCTTAAATTCCACCGCGTTCGGCCTGATAAATCTCCCGCAGCAGGGTTTTCCACTGTGCATATTGGGCGGCAGCATTGCCGGTCAGAGTGATTGTGCGATCTTCCAGCTCAATGACTCTCGGTTCTATCTCGGCTTCAAGTGATTGGGCGAGCTCGGCGAGTGTGTCCTCATGAATCTGCAGTTCGGCTCTTTTTGACAGACCGCTTTTTACCAGCAGGGCCCCGCTACCGATAGCCACTGCCCCGGCAGCGCGTCCGGAACCGCTGTTGCTGCCGGAGGCCAGAATGCCACCAATAATCGCGGCTACTCCACCGATGGTGCGATTGCGGGACTGGCGTTTCAGTTCTCTGAGGGCCACGAGCTCGTTGTAACTGGCGGCTCGCCATTCCTGATAGGGGCTGTCCATGCGGCGGGTAAAGGCGTCGTAATGTTCCTGCATGGTATCAATGAAAAGGTAGTCGCGCTGGCGAATCTGCCGGATGCGTTGCAGGATAGGGTCATTCTCTGCCGGCAAACGGCTGATTTCCAGCTGGCCACCCGGTGTCTCCCTGATATGGTCGCTGAACGCCTCCGGGGAAAAGTCCCGCGCAAATCGCAGTTCCGCTATGGTGCGCAGTTTATTGACATTTTCTGCACTCATCTGCTGACGGTATTCCAGGAGGTCGTTGGCAATCCGGTTATAAAGGCCCTGAAACGGATCTCGCTGTAGCTGGTTTTGCCGGTTGTAGGCATAGTTGCCCACCGTTTCGGTGTAGGACTTGGTATACCAGTGGCGATTGCTGGAATCGGTGACGGTGATATCCAGTGCCAGTGTTTCGCCGTTGGAGGCGACGATTTTCCCGGCCACATAGACCTCTGTGACCGTTTCCCTACCGGGTACCAGTCGCACTGCGCCCCAGGCGCCGGTTTTCTGAATGGTCGCGGCCAGCTGGTTTGGCAGGTACTGTGCTTCGGCTGTGCGCACGGTTGGCGAGACACTGGTATCGTCCGATTCGATGTTTTCCAGACCGGGCTCGAAAGGCAGCACTGCCAAGTCGAGTAGCTGTGACTCAACCACTGGCGCAGTCTGCTGCTCCAGCGGTGTCACGACTGTACTGGTGACCCGGTTGGTGCTGCAGGCCGCCAATAACAGCAGCGCAGACAATACGAATACCCGTTGTAGTAGATACTTCCAGTTGACCAACCTGTTATCGCCCCTCTTTATATTTGCGGTACTCGTCCCAGAGTTTTTCTCTCAATACCGGGTCCTGTTCTTTCATGGCTGCCTCACGGATCTGGCGAGCCACAATATCGTCATCGTGGCCATCGGGAATATTTGCTGGAACCGTACTGCCTCCACTGCGACCGATGATTGCACCGTCTCCACCGTAGGTGGTGGCTTGTCCCGATGGTGGTTCGCTGGCGCCGTCCGGGCCGCTGGCTTCTTCATCGCCGGGTCTTCCTGATGGACCGCCCCCGAGTTCCTCGGTGATATCTGCCTCTTCAAACAGGGGGCCTCCCGTGTCGGCGGGTGCCCCTTCACCGTCGCTGTCCTGTTCCCTCTCGGTAGCGGCGGCCCGTGCATCCATAATCATACCGTCAAATTCGGCCATGGAGGCATCCAGCCGTTGATCGAGAACCGCAATTTCCTCATCTGCGCTGAGTGCGCCACCCGGTGGGGGCGATGGCTGGTTTGCCGGACTACCCTGATCCGGGTTGGCTTCAGGCATTTCGCTGGGCTCACTGACGTCACTGGACTGGCTCTCGCCTGTCGTCGAAGCCGTTTCCGGAGGACTGTCCTGCTCGTTGGCCTCCTCTGTTGCCGGTGACTGGGCTTGCGGTTGTGGAGGCTGCTGGGACTGCGCCGTGGGGGACTGGGTCGGACTCTGACATCCCGGCGCACTGAGCAGGCCAACACTGAGTAACATTATGAGAAATGATCGATTCATCATTGGGAGACTACTGTATCAGGACCTTGACCGGCAATGCTTCGGTTGGCACAGGCTGGCCATTGTCAAAGCGCGGTCTGAATTTGGTATCAATAATGGTTTTCCTTGCCCGGCGTTCCAGCCCATCGCCCCCTTCCGGGGAAACACTCAATGTTGTGATTTTGCGGGGTTGCCCTTTTTCGGAGATATTAACGGCAAGCATCACATAGGCCGCGGGTATTGACGGGCTGGTCACAATTTCTGTGATGTCGGGCATTGGGGTTTCCTGTTGTTCTGATGAGCGTTCGGTGGAGGTGGTTTGGGCCGTGAGCACGGATTCGGTCTCCATAATGGCCGAATCGATCGGCCTGGGCAGCATTTTCGGCTCACCCAGCAACGCGGCAATCAGTGCTGTGTCATTCGTCTGTTGCAAGACGCGGTAGGCTTTTTGATAGTTGTCAATGGCCGGGCCGGTTAGATTGAATAGCATAAACCAATCACCGGTTTTGATATAACCGGTAGCTTTGTCGGCCGCGGATGCCGAGGGGTCCTGTTCCAGAATATCAATCATCCTGGCATTAGCCCGGCGACCGTTCTGAAAATAGTTTTTGCTGAGGAATGGGTCGTCGGCCACCCAGCGCGCCTGCTGAAATCGCTCAGACAGGAGGTCTGTATTCTCCCAACTGTTGGCGTATTTTTTCTGATGCCTGTCGAGGTAGTAGTCTGTCATTGCCGAGTTGTACAACAGCCCGGTCATGCTGCGATGATCCTCGCCATGTTGCTGCGCGGTGATGGCCAGTGCCCGATTGTAGACGCCATGGGCAACATTCAGATGGTAAATATCATCTCTGTGTCCCCGGGCATTGTAGGCCCGCAGGTGCCATTGACCGATTTCGTCCAGTAGCGGGAGTATGCGGGGATCATCGGTACCATAGGTTTTGCGGTGCAGCCAGAGTAGTTTCTGGTAGGCTTCGGCGGCCTCACTGATGAGTCCGAGCTGGATGTGGGTGTTGATAATACCGCGCAACATCGGTTCCTGGGACAGGCTGTAAACGCCGTTGTTAACACGATTCACGTACATGGCATGACGGAAGGCCTGAATAGCCTCTTTCAGGCGGTTCTGGCGCTGCAGGGTTTTGCCCAGCGCAAAGGTCAACTCGGATAACTCCGGATCAAAAGGACCGGCTAGTGCTTCGCGCCGGTCAATAGCCGACTGGTAATCGGCAATAATCTTCGCGGCTTCGGCGGCTTCGGCGGCTTCGGCGGCTTCGGCGGCTTCGGCGGCTTCGGCGGCTTCGGCGGCTTCGGCGGCTTGGAGGTCGGACTTTTCTGCCTGAGCAGTGGTTTCGCCGTGAGCCGGGTCACTCTCGATAGTTTGGCGGGCGGATTCGTGTTGCCCGGAGCCCTGTTCAACCGTGCCCGTTTCCGGTAGGTCAGCCGGGGTGTCAGCTTGAGCAGCGGGCAGACTGCCAAAGGTAAGCAGTAGCATCAACGCGCCGGTAGTATATTTTAGTGAATACCCCATAGTGAAAGCCCAGTAATGCTAGCGGTCTTAGAGATGGCTGGCAGGTGAAAGTTCCTTGCGGTATGTTGCACTTTCACGCGCTGCACAGGTGCAGTATAACGCCGCGAACAGATGAATTATCGGGGTTCAACAAATAATGTTTCTGGCTCTCTGGAATGTGATGGCGCCGGTATTGATCGCCATCACCATTGGTTATTGCTGGGGCCGCTCCCGGGTGCCCTACACCGCGGAATTCGTCACCCGTGCCGTGATGAATATCGGTGCACCCTGTCTGGTGGTCTCCGCGATCAGTCGATCGGAGATTTCAGGGTCGGAGTTTGCCGAGGTTGCCGGTGCCGCTGCGTTTGTTCTGGCCGGCTCAGCACTGCTGGGCTGGGGGGGCATTCGTGCCTCCGGCGGCGATCTCCGGGCGCTGCTGCCATCGGTGACGTTTCCCAACAATGGCAATATGGGGTTGCCGCTTTGCCTGTTTGCCTTTGGCCAGGAAGGGTTGGCCCTGGCGGTGGGCTTTTTCATCGTACAGATGACTGCCATGATGGTATTTGGCATCCCGCTACTCGACAGGCAATCCGGCAATATCTGGTCAATATTGAAAGGCTTTGCCTTTCAACCGTTAATACTTGCGGTCATTATTGGACTCGTTCTTCTGGTGGGGAATATCGACCTGCCGCAATGGCTTGACCGGTCTGTTGAACTGCTGGCCGGGTTCACCATTCCACTGATGCTGATCACGCTGGGTGTTTCCCTCTCCACGCTGAGTACGTCGGGATGGTGGCGGAGTCTGGGTTACTCGGTGCTGCGAATTGGCGGTGGCCTGGTGATGGCCTGGTTGGTGGTTGAGTGTCTGGAGATTACCGGCACTGCCCGGGGTGTGGTGCTGCTGCAGGCCATTATGCCTGCGGCAGTATTCAATTATCTACTGGCTCTGAAGTATGACCAGGAGCCGACCGCAGTGGCGGGTATTGTGGTGGCCTCCACCGTCATGGCGCTGGTTGCCGTACCAGTATTGTTGGCCGTGTTGTTATAACCGGGAGAAAGTTGTGACAGAAATGAAGCCCTTGTCGGGATACCGGGTGATCGAACTCGGCCAATTATTGGCCGGCCCCTTCGCCGGGGCACTGCTGGCCTATTTCGGGGCTGAAGTGATCAAGATTGAACCGCCTGGGAAAGGCGATCCGCTGCGCAACTGGCGGGTGGTCAGGGACGGCACATCACTGTGGTGGCGAAGTCTAGGACGCAACAAGAAATGCATTACCCTGGACTTGAAGACGGCGCGGGGGCGGCAGTTGGCAAAGCAGCTGATCGACGGGGCCGACGTGGTGATCGAGAATTTCCGGCCTGGGGTCATGGAAGCTTGGGAGCTGGGGCCAGAGCAATTCAAACAGTCCAATCCCGGCTTGGTCTACACCCGTATTTCCGGCTACGGCCAGACCGGTCCCTATGCAAACAGACCCGGTTTTGCCTCGGTGTGTGAAGGGATCAGTGGCTTTCGTTATTTGAATGGGTTTCCCGGCGAGGCCCCGGTGCGACCCAATCTCAGCATTGGCGACAGTATTGCCGGGTTGCATGCAGCATTCGGTGTGGCGCTGGCGCTGCTGTCCAGACAGTCCAGCGGCGTGGGGCAGGTGGTGGATGTGGCGCTCTACGAGGCGATGTTCAATCTGCTGGAGGCGGTGGTGCCGGAATACGATGGCGCTGGTATTATCCGTGAACCCTCCGGTACCACAGTGACCGGTATCGTACCTACCAACACCTATCGCTGCGCCGATGGAAAGTACGTGGTGATCGGCGGCAATGGCGACTCCATCTTCAAACGCTTGATGTTGGCGGCGGGCAGGCCGGATCTGGCAGAGGACCCCCGCTGTGCCGATAATGCCGGCAGGGTGCAGTGCGAGCAGGAGATCGATAGCGCCTTGTCGGCCTGGTGCAGCGAACTTCCCAGTGCAGAACTGTTGACGTTGCTGGCCGAGCAGCGGGTACCCGCAGGACCGATTTATCACGCGGGCGATATGCTGACGGACCCTCACTTCAATGCACGGGGCCTGTTCGAGCAGGTGGAGATCAATGGTGAACCGCTGAAAATTCCGGCGATGATCCCCCGACTCAGCGAGACCCCCGGTAACACCAGTTGGCCCGGCTCCGAGGTGGGCAGTCACAATGCCGAGGTGTTGGGCGGGCTGTTGGGACTGGATGAAGCTGCCCTGCAGCAGCTAAAGGCAGAGGGTGTTATTTGACAGTGCAAACAGGAGATCTAAAAAGGAATACAAACCAGAAGTGCAAACCCGGTGTGGTGGGTTGTCCACACGCAATTCAGGAGTAGGTGAGCATGGCTGGACACTGGCCGGTGGTGGGCATTCCCTGTGATGTGGTGACGCAGGGACTGCATCCCTTTCATGGCAGCGGTGAAAAATATATCAACGCACTGGCCCATGGTGCCGGTGTTAGACCGGTTATGCTACCTGCGGTGGGTACCGGCCGGGATCTGCATTCCCTTGCGGACATCTGTTCCCCGGATGAGGTGCTGGACTCGCTGGATGGACTGTTTCTAACGGGCAATATTTCTAACGTTAACCCGCAGTACTATGGTCAGCCAAGTCGTTCCGGTAACCTGCTGGACCCCCAGCGCGACACCACCGTCCTGCCGTTGATTCGCCGCGCCATCGAACGAAACATCCCGTTCTTTGCGGTCTGTCGCGGCATGCAGGAACTGAATGTGGCTCTTGGCGGTTCGCTCTATCAGTATGTGCATGAAGTGCCGGGGATGCTCGATCACCGGGAAGACCGGAGCCTCCCCAGAGAAGGCCAGTACGATTATGCCCACAACATTACCCTGACGCCGGGCGGGTTGTTGGCCACCCTCGCCGGATCCCGGCAAGTGCGGGTCAACTCTGTTCACGGCCAGGGTGTTCATCGGTTGGCGGCGAGCCTGCAAGTAGAAGCTGTCGCTCCCGATGGGCTGGTGGAAGCTGTGCGGCTGGCCGATTACAGCCGCTACGCCGTCGGTGTGCAATTCCATCCCGAGTGGCAATATCCTGAGGATATTTTCTATGCAGCGTTGTTCAGGGCCTTTGGCGATGCAATCCGCGAGAGACGGGCTGTTTGTAAATAGCCGAAGGGTTGAAAGGTCATGGCTGCCTGAACCTTCTGAAATATCGATTGCCGGGTTGGTTTCTCGGTGGACTGACCGGGGTTTTGTATGCCTCGCTGACTATTCTGAGACGGTTTCCTTCAACGGTGACCGTGGCTTCAGATACCTGGATCTCTGAGAGTGGTTTTAGTCTCTGCCTCTTTAGGTTAGAGGATTTACAGTAACCGCCGCTGTTCAAATACCGCTTGCCAGTGCGCCCCTTCCTTGACGGCCACTTCGGATTCAAAATAGTGTTTCATGCGCCGCCGGTCGTCTTTGTTATCTTTCAGGGCCGCTCCGATCAGGAAATGCACCAGGTCGCCCATCTCCATCTTGCCGTTGCGATAGTAGTAGGCGTGCACGCCCATGGCGTGGGCCACAGACACGGCCTCTGCGGTGGACATCACGGTGGCTGCAAGTCGGTCGGTACTGCGTCCATCCAGCGTCTGCCCGTTGCGCAGCTCGTGGAAAATCGTTGTCAGTACCTCGATGATCTGGGCATCGGGCTTCACATCGACACCGGACAGACGAATCAGTTTTTCCGATTCGCTGGCGACCACCTCGATTTCGTCCTGCAGTTCCCGAATCGGCGGTATGGTTTCGAAGTTCATGCGACGTTTGAGGGCTGCACTCATGGCATTGACGCCCTGGTCCAGGGAGTTGGACGTGGCAATGATATTGAAGCCCTCTCGGGCGAAGAGAACGCCGTTTTCGCGGCCTAGCTCAGGCACCAGGATCTGCCTCTCTGACATGATCGACAGCATGGCATCCTGAATGTGCTGGGGGCAGCGGGCAATTTCTTCGAAACGCACCAGCTGGCCCTCCATCATGCCCTGATAAACCGGGCTTGGAATCAGCGCCTCGGGCGTTGGCCCCGCACTCTTCAATAAGGCTTCGTTCCAGCTGTAGAGCAGTTGGCTGACATTGGTGATGGCTCCGCCCTGAATGGTGAGGGTGGATTGGCCGGAGATAGCGCTGGCCAATAATTCCGACAACCAGGATTTGGCCGTACCCGGTTCGCCGATCAGCATGGCTCCCCGGTTGGTGGCGAGACTGATGATAATCCGGGTAACCAGCTCCCTTTGGGCGACAAATTTTCGCTGAATGCCCAGCTCGTCATCACCGAGGATGAATTTTTCCACGGCGAATGGAGACATCTTCCAGCCCGGTGGTGCCGGGCCTGGGTCCCAGTCAATCAGTCGTTCCAGCTCGTCCCGGTAGAGGTTCTCGGCGCTGGGTCTCTGTATGGCTTTGTCATTCATGATCAATGTCTCAGGAGGGTTTTTCCCACTGCCAGCGGGCTTCGGGTGCCATCCGCTCGGCCGGGAGAATACGGGGCAATTCGGAGAGAGGAATGTTGCCCTGGATAACGTGGTCCAGAGCGCTGTCGCGCATGGTTATCAGTCCGCAGTCCAGTGCCAGTTTGCGCAGCTCTCCCACCGGAATCTGGCGGGCGATGGCATTGCGCAACTCCGGGTCGATGTGCAGGTATTCCACAACCCCCATGCGGCCGTGGGTGCCGCTGTCATTACACTGCTCACAACCCTTGCCGATAAAGGAGCGGAAACTGTGGGGGGTGCCATCGGGAAACACCTCCCGAAGAATGGCCTCATCCGGCTCTGCCGGAACCCGGCAGTTGAGGCAAATACGTTTTGCCAGCCGCTGGGCGATTACCGCCAGCAGTTCACTGGCCAGTGAGTTCGGGTGAACACCCAGGTCATAGAGCCGTTGCATGGCGTCGACAGCATCGTTGCAGTGGAGCGTGGAGAGCACCACATGACCGGTCTGAGAGGCCCGCATGGCTTCGACAGCGGTTTCGTTGTCACGGATTTCACCCACCAGGATCACATCCGGATCCTGACGGACAAAGGAGCGCATGGCATCAGCAAAGCTGAAGCCGATCTCCGGCCTGACCCGGGTTTGCTGGATGTTGGTAATGGAGTATTCGATCGGGTCTTCCACGGTAATCACTTTTCGGGCGCCATCATCGGCCAGTAACTGCAGGCCGGCATACAGTGTGGTGCTTTTGCCCGATCCGGTGGGGCCAACCACCAGTACCAGACCCGCAGGGTTGCGCAGTAGCCGCCGGTAGTTGTCGGCAATGGCACTGGACAGCCCTAGCTTGTCAATGCTGATCAGCTCCGAATTCTGCGGTAACAGGCGGATCACCACATGCTCGGCGTGCAATGAGGGCTGTACCTGAATCCGCAAATCGAACAGCGCGTCTCCCACCCGCAGTCGCGAACGGCCACCCTGGGGCAAACGGCGTTCGGCGATATTCAGGTCGGCGCGGAGTTTGATCACGTTGATCAGACCGCGCAGTTCGCCGGGAGTGATCTCGTAGTGCGGCAGGTCACGCAGTTCACCATCCACCCGCAGGCGGATTCGCACGGTGCGATGATACTGCTCAATGTGCAGGTCGCTGGCGCGCTCGGCCACGGCATCGAGCAACATGGCTTCAAACAGCGAAATCAGGTGGGCACCCACTTCCGGCCTGGCCTTGCCCAGCAGGTCCTGATCTTTTTCTGCAAGGACCTTTTCCTCATAGTCGGGCAGGGGGGTGGTGTGAGCCTGAACCGATAGGTCGGTGGCGGACCAGAGGCGTCTGAAATCCGTTGGTGTGACCAGAATTTTTACTAGCCTGTGCCGGGGGAAAACCTGCTGGATTTCATCCATCGACGCATCCGGATCACTGGTGGCAACCCGGAGGGTGTCGTGATCAGTGAACAGAGGGATCAGGCGGTGATGATCGAGAAAGGCCTGGGAAAACCGGTTGAAAATGGCGGGGTCCAGTCGCCTGAGCAAAATATCGACATTACCCAGCTCCAGGTTGTAGCGCTTGGCCAGGGAGCGGTATAACGCCAGATCATCCACATTTATCAGTTGTCGGACTTCATCGATAATCAGAGTGTTGTTGGTTTTTGCGCGGATTTTCGCCTCGTTGAGAATTTCCCGGTTGACGATGCCGAGTTCAATCAGGGTCTGGTCACTTTTGTTGTCGAAGCTCACCAGCCCCTGTTCAATGCGATGGATTTTCTGCTGTTCGTCCTGAACGTACTTGACCAGTTTCAACAGTGTCGATTCCGTTCGTTCAACAGATACCAGCTGACCACCCGGGGCCAATTGGTGGAGCAGGGTCGAGAGCGTCTTGAGGCCGGGCGTGGTGACCATGATGATGTCAAAGGGCGAAAACTGTGCCGAGCCCTCTTCGCCTTCGCCGTGCAGTACAATGACATTTTTCAGTTGCAGCTGGCTGAGCTTGTCCATTGCGGCATCGGCCAGGGTGGCGACCTTTTCGATACCGACGACCTTGCTGGCGATTTTGGCCAGCACCGCACAGGGGTAGCCCAGCCCTGCACCCACATGCAGGACCCTGGGGTAGTTCGGCAAAGTCAACACACTGAATATCTGTTTCAGTACTTCTGTGGTGGGAATACTTTCCCCCGCCACCAGCGATCCATTTTCGCAATTGATAAAGTGCTGTCGGTCAATTGTCTCTAGGGCCGCCTCGAAACGTGGATCAATTTTGCGATTGGCAGGATTGCCCTGTTGGGTGGTGGATATTTTCATAATGTCTGCTCTAACCACGACAGTGACAGAACCGGAGGGCTTTCCCGGTGAATTATTATTCGGCTATTAAACGTAGCACTTTGCAGCGGTTGATAACAGTGCCTGGCACTTCGTGAATCGAAAGGTTTACCGGTGATCGGGTCTGGTTTAGTCTGCTGTTCATGCGTTTCGACAAGAAGTATAAAATTCAGCTGACCGACAGCACTTTCCGGCGCATGGACGAGGCCCCGGATGACCAGTTCTACCGGATTCCGCGCTTTGTCAGCCATATTGATCCCGATGCGATTGACCGGGTGACTGAACTGTACCGCGAATACCTGTCTGCCGACACGGCGGTGCTGGATTTGATGAGCAGCTGGCTCAGCCATCTGCCCGAGGAGCTGGCGCTTGGTCGCGTGGTCGGTCTGGGCATGAATGACCGGGAGATGGCGCGGAATCCACAGCTCGACCAGTGGGTGGTGCATGATCTGAACCGTGAACCTTCACTGCCGTTTATTGACGGGGAATTTGATGCCGTATTGATCTGTGTCTCGATTGATTATCTGACGGATCCTGTCGCGGTGCTGCGGGATGCGGGTCGGGTGCTCAAGCCAGATGCCCCGTTGATTATCACCTATTCAAATCGCTACTTTGAGTCGAAGGCGACTGCTGCCTGGTTGTATCTTAATGATGAGCAGCGCGCCTATCTGATCAAGACCTTTCTTGAGGAGGCCGGTTGCTACCGGCAGATTGAGCTGATGGACCGGAGTCCTCCGTGCGGCGACCCGTTGTTTGCCGTTGTTGCCAGGGTGGCCTGAACCCTTTACCTGTTGCCAGAACCCTGATTGCCCCCGATTCCCGAGCATCGCTGAATGGCGGGAACCAGCAGGGGAGTCACATCAATACAGTTGGTGGCATGGGGGATGGTGTTGCAGGTGGCCAGTTCCGTCAGGCCGGACTGCAACAGCAGCTCATCGACACGGTCGGCAAAAATACCGTGGATCGCCGCGCATTTAACCCGGCTTATACCCTGTTGCCGGACTGCCTGTAGACACTTCAGGATGGTTTGGCCACTGGAGATGACATCATCGATGATTACTGCTGTTCGATCCTGATAGCCTGCAAGGTCGGGAAGTGTGACTACCACATCCCGGTCGCCGTGCCGCTGCTTTTCGCCGATCACATAGGGATGGCCACTGGCCAGGGCAACCCGCGAGACCCACTGTTCACTCTCGCTGTCCGGCCCGATCAGTAACAGGGAGGATTGATTGGTCAGCCAGTCAGTGAGAGCTGTTGTGCCTTCAACCCTGACACTGGGTACGGTGTAGATATCGGCCAGTGAATGGTAGCGATGAAGGTGTGGGTCCACTGTCACCAGCCAGTCGATATGGGTCGACAGCAGGCGGGCAAACAATCGTGAGGTGACTGCCTCGCCATTATGAAAACGGCAGTCCTGACGCATGTAACACAGGTAGGGGGCGACCAGGCCCACCGAACTTGCTCCCAATTCCCGCAGGGTTTCCAACAGAAATATCAGCGGAAGCAATTTATCATTCGGGTTGGCCAGGTTTGCCACCACAATGCAGTGGTGGCCGGCCACCGGTATGGCAACCTTGAGATAGGTTTCCCCATCCGGAAACAGGCGGGTCTCGAGCGTTCCCAAGGTCGCTGCCAGTTCGCGGCAGAGGGGTACCAGCAGGGGATGGTCATCAAGGGAGAACAACAGGGGTGGATGTTGGTCGGCAGGGTTCATGACGACTCCCCAATCGTAAACACAGGGCCATTATCCCGGTAAAAAGCCAGCGCATAATCCTGTTCTCCCTGACTCTCTGAAAAGAGGGTAAAGAGTGCCTGTCCTTTTGTGACAGGCTCCCCCAGTGAGGCCGCCAGACGAAGCCCCGCTGCCGGATCGGTCGGCGCTCCAGCCAGTTTCGCCACTCTGGCGAGCCTGCGATTGTCGATTGCCGTGACCACGCCGTCCCGATCGGCCACCTCAATATGCCGGAAACGGGCCGTGGGCAGGGTTTTCAGCCCGCCCTGGGCCTTGGCGATACGTTGAAACTGTCGCCATGCCTGCCCGCTGTCCAGTATTTCCGTGGCCTGATCGATGCAGGTTGCAACGCCGTTAGCCTGGGCCATATCCAGCAGGTTGGCGGCAAGAAACAGCGAACGTTGCCGCAAATCCTGAGGTGCGTCGGTCTGGCATTGCAGTACGGATAAAATATCCCGGGCCTCCTCAACCGGGCCGATGCCATAGCCGATTGGTGCACTGCCATCCGTAATCAAACAGCGCAGCTGAATGCCACAGGCCGCGCCCACCAGGGTGAACATGGATGCCAGCTTTTCGGCTTCGTCCTGGGTTCTGATTTTTGCTGTTGCGCCAACGGGGATATCGATTACCGCGTGGGTTGAGCCAGCCGCTATTTTTTTGGATAACACTGACGCGATCATCTGGCCTTCGCCATCCAGGTCCAGTGCCCGCTCTACCCGGATCAGCAGATCATCAACCGGACTCAGGCTAACTCCGCCGCCCCACACCAGACAGGCATCGGTGGCACCGACCACATGGCGGATTTCCTCCAGCTTGAGGTTGACGTTGGTCAGAGTATCCATGGTGTCTGCGGTGCCCGATGGCGAGGTGATCGCCCGCGAGGACGTCTTCGGGATAATCAATCCCGCTGAACTGACAATGGAAACAAGGATCGGTGTGGTGCGATTGCCCGGTAAGCCACCGATGCAATGCTTGTCGAAAATACGAAGGTGGCCCGGCCACTCGAGCCGTTTGCCGCATTCCACCATCGCCTTGGTGAGGCTGATAATTTCGTCTACGTCCAGCCTGTTGCCTGCACAGGCGCTGAGAAAACTGGCGATGGCAACGTCGGTGTAGTGGTGGCCGCTGATGTCCGTGATGATACTTTTGATTTCGGATTCGCTGAGCTTGTGACCGTAAATTTTCTTGCGGACCAGACTCAGTGAGTTCAGCAATGGCGCGTTATGTATCTTCACCGTGTCGCCACTTTTGATCTGTAAGTCATGCATGGCGACCTTTGACAGGCCTGCATAACCCTCAGGAAGAATGTGATTGTCCACCACATTCAAGGTGGCAATCAGCGAATGACCATTGCTTTTCAGTGTCAGGCGACTGCTCGCAGAGAACCCTTCCGACTGACAAACCGGCGAATCCTTGCGCATGTACACCACGGATTCCTGGTGGGTATCGATACCCATATCGACCACTTTGACAACATGGTCCACCTCCATACACGACTTCTCCTGAACAGCGATCATCAACGTCTGATACCGGCACTATTCTAGGGTAATTTTATCGCCAATCGGATATTTTCCTGTTTCGGAGTGGTGAGGGAGGCTGTGCTGGCCAACCATTGAGCAGCATAAGGGGTAAACGCCGGTCGTCAGTCCCTGTTATTGAGCCACCGGCGACCTATCCAGTAGTCTGCACTGCAGTAGCGGCCGCCGCCCGTAAAAAACAGTGACAGCAGCATGATAAAGTAGGTGGCTGCGAATTCGATGCCATTGTTCAGAATGACAATGTTGCCCTTGCCTGTAAGCCATGAGTAATTGCCGTGTTCCCGAAGAATCTGTCGGGCAGCTGATAATCGTTCACCCACTGCCTCGCTGTTTTCGAGACTCTGTTCCGCCGTCGGAATGCCGATGGCGGCCAGGGGGCGGGCCATACTGGTTGACGGGTCCGAGGGGGCAATCGCGAACCAGCCGTTGTGCCAGTGAACCGCAAAGGCGGCCACCAGCATGGTTGCCATCAGCGGGATGGCAATTAGCCGTGTCCCCAACCCGAACAACAGCAGCCATCCGCCAACCAGCTCTGTGGCGGTAGCCAGAACCGCCATCAGCCAGGGAAGAGGCAATCCCAGCCCCCAATCCGGGTTGCCCATCCAGCTGACTGTGCTCTCGAAGGCGAGCAGTTTGGTCAGGCCCGCCGTGATGAAAACCGGTGCCAGAAAAAGTCGCAGCAGCAGTGGGGCGAGAAAGTCTGCATGTCGCGCGACATTGAGTCCCCTGTTAAGCCGTTGAGTAATTGCCATTGTGGTCATGATGGTTTACCGGATTGATTGAATATCAGGAATTAAGGATGAAGGGCGACCACTTGGCCGCCCCCCCTGAAGCGTGAAATCAGCAGTAACCGGAAAAATTACTGTCCGCCACATTTTCCTTCACCACACTTTCCTTCACCGCGTTTGCCTTCTTCGGATTTCGGTGCAGGTTTTTCTTCACCGCACTTGCCTTCTCCACATTTGCCCTCTTCAGACTTTGGGGCAGCGTTTGCTTCACCGCATTTGCCCTCGCCGCATTTGCCTTCCCCGGGCTTGTCAGCGGCATGTTTGCCGGCGAGCTGATAGCCATTGCCGAGATCGGTCGCAGCGAAGGGATTGTCGGCCATACTGGCCATGGGGAGTATCAGGCTGGTGGAAATAAAGGCCATACCAATGGTTGATTTGAAGGTGTTTTTTGTTGGTTGTTTCATAGTCAGTTCCTTGTTTCGTTAATGTAAGGTGTCCGCAATGAGATGCCGTCGGATGTTTTTTGTTACAGCGCATAACGGGTTTTGATGACATTTCTTTAACCGTTAATAGGATGTGATTGCCGGCTGCGTCTGCTCCGGCAACGTTTTCACGGTGAGGAAACACACAACAAATATTGTCGGCAATCTGCCTAACTGATGCCGTTAAAAGGAATTTGTTACGGCTGCAGGCAGCGTTTGTGTTTCTTTTGCCGGAGCAGGGGGCTTTTGTTGCGGGGACTACAGGTTGTTGTGGGAATGAATACAGTCCATTACTTTGTGCACTTCCTCTTCCGTGGCTTTGTTGTGCATAAAAGGGATGGCTTCGACAAGTCTGTGCAGCTGTTTGAGATAGCGGCGACAGTGCCGACAGAGCAACAGGTGAATCTGCAGGGAGATACGTGTGGAAACACGCAAATCGCGATTCAGTAATTGATCCGCATTGTTCACAAAGTCGCGGCAGCTCAGCACTCGCCAGTCTCCTCATAATGGTCAACAAGTTTGAACAATTGAGTTCTCGCACGGTGCAGGAGCACTCGCGCATTGGATGCAGAAACCGTCAGTGCGTTACAGATTTCCTCAAAAGACAGTCCGCTGGCATCCCGCATTTCGAGAATACAACGCTGGTTGTCTGGCATGGCAGCTAGCAGTCGTTCCAGACATTCGGCCAGCTGCTCACCGGTCAGCAGGCTCTCGGGAGAATCTATATGCCAATGGGCCGGAGGGTGTTGCCAGTGGCCGCGCTCGGTAAACCTTTGTGTCAGGCAATCTTCTGTATTCTGGTTCTCGTCGCCGTGATCGCTGAACAACAATTCCCGTTTCCTTTGGCGCCGCTGCATTTTTGCTTCATTGATGGCGATACTACCCAGCCAGGTGCGAATCGCCGATTTCCCTGCAAAGCTGCCAATGGCCTGGTAGGCCTTGAGCCAGGCATTTTGCACCACTTCTTCGGCTTCACTGATACCGACAATGGGAACTGTAAGGGCGATGAGGGCGCGGTGGTGGTCGCGAACCAGTTCTGCAAAAAGTACCGGGTCGCCGGATCTCAATTGTGCCAGTTTGTCTGTTTCCACGCGTTCAAAAAGCCTCGCCGATTGTTCCCCTCTGGCGCAATATGACCAGACAGGTTATTACCCCCGTCAAGCCTAAGCCATAGACAGTGACAAAAACCATGGCTTCACGATAAAAAATTCACCCCCCGACGGTGTATCGGGTCAGGCTGAACCGATCGGGACATCTCAGCGTACACTCACCCATTAACCAAGGACCAACCGATGTCTTTACCTACTGAACAAACCGTTGAAAGGTTGCCCTGCCGGGGCTGCATGCGGAATTGCCCGTATTTTTACGTATGTGATGGCAAGCTCTGGCGAATGCCGGTTGATCGACAGGGAGCCCAGGCGGGCGATGAGGAAGATGTCCAGCCGGGTAGTTGATGACCGGTCATGTCGGTCACGGGGGTCGCAGCAATGAGTTCAAAAGCCTTGGTGATCGGTGCCTCCAGTGGCATTGCCCGGCATTTGATTTGTCGACTAAGCGCTGATCAGCGCATTGAGGGGATTTATGCTGTCAGTCGCAGTCCCGCCGAGGTTGATTTGCCGGCGGGGGTGAGCTGGCTGACGTGCGATTATTCAGAGGTGGGTATCGCTGAAACTGTTGCACTGCTCAATGAAGAACCCGGTGAGTTTTCACGGGTGTTTATCTGTAACGGTATGCTCCATGAGGGGAACAGGGTTCTTCCCGAAAAGCGGCTTGAAGAGATAGATTTGACCAGTATTGAAACGGTGTTCAGGGCCAATACGTTCACACCCCTGTTGTGGTTGAAGCATCTCGTGGGCTCCCTGCGCGGTGAACAGGTCTGTACCCTGACACTGTTCAGTGCCCGGGTTGGCAGTATCAGCGACAATAAGCTGGGTGGCTGGTACAGCTATCGCGCCTCCAAGGCGGCCCTGAATATGCTGGTTCAGACTGCTTCAGTCGAATACGCCAGGCGGGCAAAAAATGTGCAGTTGATGGCCTTTCATCCAGGCACCACCGACACAGCACTGTCCAGACCGTTCCAGGGGAACGTACCGGAAGGCAAACTGTTTTCTGCCGATTTTGTGGCGGAACGGTTACTGTCCATTGTTGAAGATATGACACCGGTCGGCCACGCGCTATACCTTGATTGGCAGGGCAGGGAAATCCCCTGGTGATTGGAATGGCGAGGCAAACGGGTTGGCAGCGTGCCGGAAAAAGCTGATCTGCCCGGCAAAATCTGTGTGGTCTGTCGTCGGCCTTTCCATTGGCGGAAAAGTGGCGGCGCGTCTGGCAGGATGTGAAATATTGTTCCGAAAGATGCCGGCGCAGCCGGGGCAACATCTTTGGTGAATAATCCGCAGCGACAAAATTATCAGAGAGAGCATCCTTGAACAGTAGCACGACAAGTAAGCGGACCCTGGCCAGCCTATTCACCTACAGTGGTATATTGCCATTCCTGTTTTCCCCCTGTTTTCCCCCTGTTACCGGCTGTTCACAGGGAGCAGCACATTTCTCGCCTTTGATATCCAAACCCTGCTGATGGCCTACAGTGCGGTGATTGTTTCGTTTGTTGCCGGTATTCATTGGGGCGTTTTTTTGTTCAGGCAATGCTCGCTGAACCTGTTCCTGCACAGCAATATGATTGCCCTGCTGTCCTGGGTGTCTCTCCTGTCGACCCTGTTATGGGGTGTAGCGATATTGCTGTTTTGCTTCGTCTATCTGTTGTGGATTGATACGGTTCTGGTCAGGCAGCAACTGCTCGAACCCTGGTTTTACCGGCTCAGAGTTCACGCCAGTGTGATGGCCCTGTTATCCCTGGTCAGCTATGCAGTGATTGCACTGTGAGGCGGGGAGAAGCCTCGAGATGATACCTCCTGTAACCGGACTCCCCCGTCTGGCGATTATCGGGGCCGGCCTGTCCGGGTTGACCTTGGCGGGTGAGCTGGATGGTTTTGCCGAAGTGACGGTTTTCGATAAGTCTCCGCGCGTCGGTGGGCGTATCACCACACGTACCGGGGAGGACTTCCAGTTTGATTACGGTGCGCAATTCTTCACTGCCCGCTCAGTTGCCTTTCAGAACTACCTGAAACCACTGATTGCCATAGGCCGGGTGGCCGAATGGCACCCGCGGGTCATCACATTGGGAGATGACCGAAAATCCTACCGGCGCGACTGGTTTGAACCCCACTATGTGGCGGTTCCCGGCATGAATACCCTGTGCCAGCTCGCTGCCGAGGGCAAAAATCTGATATTGGATACTGCGATTGAGTCACTTGAAAAAACCATCGCCGGTTGGTTGTTACGGGATCGCAATGATACCTGCCACGGTCCTTTTGACTGGGTCGTCTGTAGCATGCCGGCGCCACAGTCTGCGGCACTGCTGCCGTCATCCTTTACCGGTTACGAGCAGGTGTGCGGTACTACAATGCTCGGCTGTTACAGTCTGTTGCTGGGCTTTGCCGAACCGCTTCAGAGTCTGTGGCAGGCGGCGGTGGTGAAGCATTCTCCCATTGGCTGGCTGGCGTTTGAGTCATCCCGCCCCGGTCGCGCTGGTGGTTGTGGACTCCTGGTTCAGTCAACCAATGCCTGGGCCGAACAGCATCTGGATGACGATTCCCGGCAGGTTCAGCGGGCCCTGTGGCACGAACTGGAACGGCTCATGGCTAAAACGCTGCCGAAGCCAAAGTACTCTCGACTGCATCGCTGGCGCTACGCCAATACCGTGCCAACACCCAAAGCAACAGACAGAGCAACACCTGAAGTATCGCCGGAAGCGGAGTGTCTAATGGATGAACAGTTGCAGTTGGGCGTCTGTGGTGACTGGCTGTTGGGTGGCAGGGTAGAGTCAGCTTACCTGAGCGGATTAGCGCTGGCGACAGAGCTGAAACAACGTTTTTAATCCCCGCCCATGTTTGAGATCCTTTCTCGGCTGCAGTTGTCAACGTCAAGCAGCCAGGCAGGGCAGGCATACGGTTACCAGCAGCCCTCCCATGGGAGACGGTTTTAATTGCAATTGCCCGTCATACAGTTGGATCAACTCGCTGACAATGGCGAGCCCAAGGCCCGAGCCAGAGCGCTGCTCATCCAGCCGGCCACCGCGTTGCAACGCTTCATCCCGGCTCTGGGACGACATCCCCGGCCCGTCGTCCATAATGCTGAGGTGCAGGTTGTCGGCTTCACTGTAGATTGCCATCACCACTTTCGATGTGGCCCAGCGCAATGCGTTTTCCAGTAGATTGCCGACAATTTCCTGTAGGTCCTGGGCATCGATTTGCAACTGCAGTGGTGGTACTTCGGGTTTTTGAAAGGTGATATTCTTTCGTTCGGCCAACCGTGAAATACCGTTGAAGACAGGCTCAAGTGCCACCGATAGGGTCACTCTAGGCCGCAGCACCACTGGGCCAGCGGCGGAAGCCCGGGCCAGGTGGTGTCGTACAGCCTCGTTCAGTCGTTTCAGTTCGGATGCCATGGTCTCGCGCTGACTGGCAGGCAATTGCTCTGTTGTCGTCATCATTACACTGACAGGCGTTTTGATGGCATGGGCCAGGTTGCCCGCCGCGGTACGGGCGCGGGACATCAACTGCCGGTCGCGCTCCAGTACAGTATTGATGGCAGTTGCCAGATTGTTCAACTCTTCGGGGAGGTCGGTGTCGAGCCGCTCACAGTCACCTCTTTCCACTGCCTGCAGATTGCTTCGGATGCGTCTTAACGGTTCAAGTCCCCAGTGCAACTGACACCAGATGCCCAGCAGCAGCAAGATTCCCAGGGACACTAACGAGAGCCAGAGCAGCTGCTCAAAGCGGGCCAGTGCGGCATCCACTTCGCTGAGATCAGCAGCCACCGCAACGTGCAGAGTGACCGGGAGCCTTGGCAGTCGCACATCCCGCTCCAGCTTGCGCAGGGTTTCTCCGTTTGGGCCGGAAATTGTGCTGTATTGCAGTTGCGGGCCTGCTGTCAGAGGTAAGCGCTGATCCCATAGGGAACGGGAGGTCAGAACCCGGGAGGCATTGTCGGAAATCTGCCAATACCAGCCGGAGAATACCTGATCGAAGCGGGCATCGCCGAGTCGCTGGTTGAGCGCCAGTGTGTCTGTTTGCCGGTCATATTCAATGCCGGCCAAAACCACGTTGAGCAGGGACTCCAGACGTTCATCGAATGCAGTATTGACGGCTTCGCGAAGATTGTAGGAGAGCAACAGACCGGCAACCGGGATAACGAGTACCACTAAAATCAGCGAGGTGGCCAGCATGCGGGAAGCAATTGGCAGTGTGCGCAGGAAGTGTCGGTTCATGGGGCGGTCGGATGGCCCGGTAAACAGTAGCCCTGTCCCCGCACTGTACGGATTGAGTCACTGTCCAGTTTTTTCCGCAACCGGCTTATCTGCACATCAATGACGTTCGAGTCCGGTTCCTGATCCTGGTCATAAACATGTTCTGAAAGCTCGGTTCGACTCACGATCCGGGGCGCTGCGTGTATCAGATAGGAGAGCAGGCGGAATTCCTGTGCGGATAACGACACGGGCATACCCAGATAGGTGAATCGGCCCGTGTGGGTGTCCAGTGTCAGGTCGCCCACTGTAATGACCGGGTGGGCATGCCCGTGGCTACGGCGAACCAGTGCCCGCAGACGGAGTAATACCTCGGCCGTTTCAAATGGCTTGGTCACATAATCATCGGCTCCTGCCGAAAACCCGGCGGCTTTGTCTGACCAGCGCTCTCTGGCCGTGAGGATGAGGACAGGCAGATCCATACCGCGGGCGCGCCACCCCGAGAGCCACTGCACACCGTTGCCGTCCGGCAGGCCGAGATCAAGGATGATGGCATCGTAACACTCGACACTCACCTGAAAGTCAGCCGTTTTGCCGTCCGGAGCTATCTCAACCAGTACACCCACATTCCGCAGGGCTTCGGCGAGCGCCTCCGCAAGAGGCCGGTCATCTTCAACCAGGAGGACTTTCACTGGCGTGTCATCCCGCGAATATTGGTGCCTTCAATACCAATCAGTTCACCCGTGGCGGCATTCACGTCAAACTCGACTACCTGCCCCTGTGGGCCGAGCAGCTCTATTTCGTAGATTATCACGCCGTTCTCATCCTCCAGATCCACATCGATAACCTGTCCATCATAGTGCGTGTTCAGGCTTGCCAGAATCTCATTGAGGGGTTTTATTTTACCGGCTTGCACGTCTTCGTGGAGCCGTCGCCAATCATCATCGTCACTCCAGCCGGGACTGATAAAGCCCAATGTCAGAATGGCTGCCAGTAAATGGTTTCTACTTGGCAGCGACAACTGCCGGCAGTGATCGGCGAAGGGCAGGCAATGTTGGCGGTAAAAAAGTTGGGTGAAAAGATTTTTCATGGAGGGCATTCTGCCAAAGAGAACATGAATGAACTATGAACAGATTGCTCAGGGTGCTGTAAGGATGGCTTTGTTACTGTGCCTATCAAGCGGGTCAGCTCATGTTCGGGATTTCCCCGGTGCTTTATCTGGCCCTGTTTTGATCAATCAATCCGGAGATTTATATGAAACTGTTACTTACAACACTGACGATTGCGACACTGGCTGTGACCCCTTTTGCCTATACAGCTGACCCTGCGGGCAATATCAGTGAGGCGATTAAAGTCGGCTCGGATTATGGCATCACACATTTCACCAGTATTGAGTTTGAAGGCTCCGGACGTATGGAAATTGAGGGCTGGATAGATCAGGACTGGCATGTGGAACTTGAAACCCGTGCCGGTAGTCCAGACCTCGTTCATGAAGAACGTGAAAAACGTCTCAATGGTGCCTGGGGTATGACAGCTGACGATGTGTTGCTGTATACAAAAGCAGCTGCTGAGGCCGGTATTGTTGACATCGAAGAAGTTAAAATCAATCGAAGAGATAGGATCGAGGTTGAAGGTGACGATGTGCGCGGTCGCGATCTCGAGGTCTATTTTGAAAGAGGCAACCAGGAGCCCATGAAAGTTAGTCGTGACGACTGATCTGGATTGGGGCTTCCGTCTGAAATGACGAGAGCCTGAGCCGTGCCCGCCATGCCAGTGGCGGGCCTTTTTTATTTCTCGCGGACAGTTTTTTGCTCGGAGGACTTGCTGGAAAAGTCGTTGTTGGTGAACACCTCCGAAAGAATGAGTTGTTCAAGATAGCTTCGTTGACCGGCTTTCGTCGGGATTCGGATCACCAGATGGATCTCTTCGGCTGCCGGCACCTGAATCGTGACCCGAGGATCCACCGACGGCATTTCCAGTCCCCGTCGTTCGCCAATTTTGTTCATGTGGCGGCGCACGGATTCCAGGTAGGGCTGGCAATGTCGGTTGGCCGCTGCGAGAAAGGCTTCCTGTGCAGCACGCCAGTTATCCTCGCGCATGAAAGGCACGGTAAACACATGGAAGTCGTAGCGCTCGGAAAAGGTTTCGTTGACTACCGGCTCAGAGAGAAATATCGCGTTGGGTATCACAATCACGTGGCCGGTGCGTTGGTGGACGCCGGATCCGGGGCCCACTTCAAGAATGGTCGTGGTCAACAGGCTCTGGTCGATGACATCTCCGCGAAAATCCTTGATCTGAATCCGGTCGCCAATGTTAAAGGACCCCGAGCCACCTTTCAGTAGAGAGCCGGTGATACACGAGATCAGCTCTTTGGTGGCGACTACAAAGGCCACAGCAATAGCCAGAATCGATAATGCCAGAGTGCGCAGCTGGTCCCCCCAGATAATTGCCAGCCCCAGCAGTATCAACAACAGAAAGCCGTTGCGCGTATTGGCCAGCAGGCGACCTTTCAGCTCCGGAGCCTTCACTTTGTGCCGAATAAAGCGCGCGGTGAGCGTCCTGAGAATAATGATTGCCGCCAGCAAAAAACCGGTATTCACCAGCAGACCCGTCACCGAGTCTGAAAGGGTAAAGTTTTCGGCTAGAAGTGTTAGCTGATCGAACATACTTTTGCCCAATGGGTTCGAGCCTCCTTGCAAAAAAGGGGCTGATTAAAATAAAAATGGATGATGATTCGTCGCCGATAACCGGGGGCTTTCTGCCCGGCTGTTACCGGTCCAATGTCAGCCAGAATATAGTATGAATCCCTGTGTGTATGCCAGATTCTGATACCCTGGGCCAATGTTGAAGGGCGTTATGGTGGGGAAGATCAGGTTGCTTGCCAATTGCTATTTTCCGATGTTGGAACAATCCCTCTGGATAGAGTAACTGTGGATAATCGAGCCTGAACAAATGTCACCGTCTTGATGTCCTTTTAACCACTCTTTCAGAAACTCAACGCGGGCCAGTACAAGCCTCGATTCAAACCCGCTGGCACACATTGGGTAAACACTGCCGTATTGTAGGCGTTTATCCTCGAGCGGATATTTCATCTCCATATCTGCTTCTAGACTTTCTTCCCATGCCTTTTGGGAAACATCGAGCTTTGTCAAAAATTCAGGACTTGCTGATTTGTAAGCGTGCCTGATTTTTTCAAGCACGTTCACAAGCTTGCGTTTCGCCGCTAGCAAATTGATGCCTGCACACTGATTTATTTCTAGCTGCGTTTGCGCGTTTTCCATGCATGAAGGTAGCTCATCACTGTAAGTGTGAAATGCTATTAACAAAGCGGTAAGGCTAAATAAGAACCTCATGGCCCGGTTCTTCTCCTGAATATCATGTCGCCAAGCAGCCATACATATAGCGGGGGAACTACAATTTGTTTTGTTAGGGGTGGCTCACCTGAAACTGTTTGGGTCAACATCCTGTTGGTGAAGTTCTATTTCTTTAGGTAAGAAATCATTGTGTCAACATCACTACACTCGAATGGGTCATCCGGGCAATCATCCATCATCCCGGTTTCAGCAAAGAGTTGTTTTATTTCCCCATCAATTACGTGAGCGGAATAACGCCATGACACTTCACCCGGCCCTTTTTTAACCAGCATCCCCATCAGGCGAGTAAAATTTCCATGTGAATCAGGCAGCATTTTTACATGTTTAAGACCTAAATTTTTCGCCCACTGAAGCATGGTAAAGGGCGCACTAATGCTCAAGCAGTAGACTTCATCAATACCCAGTGATTTCAGTTCCTCATACTTGGCATCATAGTCAGGCAGGTGAGTTCTAGAGCTCGTCTCGGTAAATACAGCCGCCAGTGAAAATATAACGACATTTTTACCCGAAAATACCTCTTCTGTTGAAATATCCTTCCAGATAAATGGACTTCTCCCGCCAACGCTTTCACCACGGACACGCGTTTTAAATATCACACTGGGTACTTTATTGCTCATGATTTGCTACTTTTCCTAGGATTTACGATTGGAATAGGAAAGTCATTATCACGCTTACCGTGAGTTGTTTCCACCAATCTGAAAAAGTCACCCGAATGAAGGTTTAGTCGCACTCCGTGGAAATCAAGTGAGAGTGATCCTCGGTTGTCACCGGCCCCTTTAATTCTCCGGACGCTACGATTGCACTACAAGCGCTCCTCAGCTTAGGTGTGGGGTGCCGAGGCTTTAATCGGGATGGACGTAATGTCAGGATATTTTAAATTATGAAAAGTCGCACGTGGGTAGCACAAGAAAGCTAATCGGCAATTTACAGAACATTCTAGTTTTGACCGATAGCTCTGCTAGTTTGATGTGAGGGTTTCTGAAAAGAAAATAGAAGATTGACAAGGGTTATATAATATTGCCAAAAGAATGATAATCTTTGCTGCGAGTGATGTTAGCCTGCCTGTCTGTAAAAGCAGTTTGAGGCAAGTTTTTCAATAATCAAACCACTATTTGCCTGATGATATAAGATGCTTTCTGACTTCAATCATATTAAATCTCCCGCAGCTTTCGAGGTCGACATATGCATCTTAGGTGGTGGTGCAGCTGGAATTACCATAGCTCTAGAACTTATTGACTCAGGGCTCAGCATATTGCTAGTGGAAAGTGGTGGGCTCGAATACGACCAAGCGACCCAGGATCTGTATAAGGGGGAGAATGTCAGTTTCAAGGATTTCCCACTTGAAACAACACGGCTGAGGTTTTTAGGAGGAACTACAAATCATTGGGGCGGTATGTCCCGTCCCCTAGACTCTTATGATTTCCATAGAGAATATGACTCAAACCACTCTAGCTGGCCATTAACAAAAGCCGACCTTGCCCCGTATTACGTTAAGGCCCATAAACTTTGTGAGCTTGGCAGTTACATTTACGATGATTACCTTTCTGAGCTAAATTTGGCGGACGATTTCCCATTACTTGATAAAGAACAATTGCTACGCCCGGTTTTTTTCCAAAGAAGTCCGCCAACCCGTTTTGGAGCCACTTACTTAGATAAACTAAAAAAAGCTCAAAATGTAGATGTTCTATTAAATGCCAATGTAAAAGAACTTGTAGACTCAGCTGACCGAAAAAAAATCATTTCTGCATCACTCGTAGCGCTATCTGGAACCCGAGCCTCAGTGAAAGCCAAGCAATTTGTATTAGCTGCTGGCGGGCTAGAAAATCCACGTATACTGCTTTTATCCAGAACAAACAGTGAAAAAGGGATCGGCAACTCACATGACTTGGTGGGGCGCACTTACATGGATCACTTTGGGGCATATATTGGAAAAGCTCTTTTTCATAAGCCTATTAATGCAGACTCAATTTTTTTTAGGGAAAAGAAATTTATGGGCGCTCAGCTAGGGGCATGCCTGGCGCCATCCCCAAAGCGTGCAGAGAAACAAGGAGTAGGTAACTATATTTTGTTATTCAGCCCTGGTACTGAATCAGATTTGTCAATTGAAATGCTAAAGAGCATTAAAAATGATATTGCTAATTTAAAGTGGCCAGAAAATGCAATCTCCAAATTATCGAAAATAATTGCCAATGCTGATACGTTTGCCAACCTCAGTTATAAAAATGTATTCGATACTAACGATTCATTATTTGATGTAAGCACCAAGAGTTCCGGTCAGTTGTGTAATGTTGCAATAAATATGGAACAGACACCAAATGACGACAGTAGAGTTACCCTTTCCGCCGAAACTGACAGTCTTGGGTTACAAAAAATCAAGCTTGACTGGCAACTAAATGACAAAGACAGACAAACCTTAAGGACAGCGGTAAAGGAACTTGCATCGATGTTAGGTCGATCAGGGACAGGCAGGCTGAGAACTACTTCGAACTTAGAAAGCAATGAGTCAAACTACACCATAAGTTGCCACCATTCAGGTACGACTAGGATGGCATCGGACAGGACAAAAGGCGTCGTAAACAGTGATTGTAGAGTTCACGGCATTGCGAACCTTTATATTGCCGGAAGCTCGGTTTTTCCCTCGATTGGTTGGGCCAACCCTACACTCACTATTGTTGCACTGTCTGTTAGACTGGCTGAAACCCTAAAGCTCACTTTTACAGCAAATGAAAATGCATAATTCATCTTTAAGTAGGCGAACATTCTTTCGAGGTATGGCCACATTAATGGCCGGATTCTTTGGATATGGATATTCCTTTGGAAGTGCAGGAGATCCCATTGCACAACAGGAATTTGCCAAGAACTTAAGGCATACATTAAACAAAAATGGGTATGTCTTCTCGCCTATTTCTAAATGTTTTTTAGACCTGCATAGTAGCGTTTTTGAATTACAGGAAAAATTATGGCTAACAATACATTCAGATCAGGGCTGTAGCCATAGTAAGGAAAACAAAGAAACCAATCTAACCGTCGATCAGGATAAATTATTCTCTGTCATTTCATCTGATTTTAGAGATGGGCAGATAGTTAACATAAACGGCTGGTATATATCTAACACCGAATATTTAATGCTGTCTTATCTATCCAGAGTGGCATAGCAAATAGTCGCGACTAGAGCAGTGATGAGCGCTACAAAGCCCAAATCTGGTTAGTAGAGAACATATAAGTCTGAATAAGTGGTTCAGGTGGGCTAAGTGCTTGTTTCTTTCGGTATTGATTGCGCCATTTAAGTGGCTGCAAGCAATATGTAAGTATATTAAATCGCTGTGGATATCTAGAGCTGAGCTTTGCACGCTATTACTCTAGTTCTTATGAGTCTCTTAAATTTACGCGCAAATAGCTTATCATTCTAAAAGTTATGGCTTTATGCCATAAGGAACTCTTGTAAAGCTCTTTTGGCGCCTTCAGTTGTTTTTCGAGCTTCTTCTTCTTGTTTATCGATTGTGTTCGTTTTCGCACAAGTCTTTTTAGGGAAGAACTCTTTTTCAAAGTTCATTACTTTGATCTTCGACTTAGTGACCGTTTTGCCTTTGCTTTGTATGTTATTTGTATTCATGTCAGGATCTCACTTTTTGCCGTTATAGTAGTTAGCAAAGAAATGCTGGTTATACTTCGGTTCAAAATAGTGCTTCCGCTTAAACCATACAAACCCGTCGCCTTTGGATAGTATAGCTACATCTATGGGGCCGCCCACTGATTCGGGCGAATTAGACATCTTTCTTTTGAATGCCGTTAAGTTTACAAGAGTTTCCGCCATCTCTGCTAGCTCATCTTTCGGTAAATATTCGAGCATTTCAAGAATCGGTTTCAAAACTGTGGTCTTTTTAATATTATCAAGACTTTCATTAAGGTCATTCATGAAGCTATCAATATGTGTCTTCACTGCACTCCTAGCGTCTTCCTGTGACATGCTTTCATTAAATAAGTTGTCTGGAAGATGATCTGCAATGTACGAAGATAGTCCATTCTTTAGCATTTCAAAGATGTTATTGAATGCAGGATCCATGCCTGTTAGAAAGGTTCTTACAACTTCATCTTGGGCAAAGGGTATAATGGAGGGAGTAAAACTTTCTGTCTGGGTGGTGCTGGATCCAGGTTGGAACATGCTTCTTGGTTTTCCGTTGAGTATAATTCCTACTTGGTATGAGGCTATTCTGGGGTATATCTCATTGCACCCATATCCGGCAAAAACTATACCGCTCGACTGATCAAAATCTCTTTTTACTAGAGATAATGCAAGAACTTTATGTATTTTATCTTTTAGATTCTCGTCAATTGACTGGTAGAAGTTTTCGAAAATGCTCTGTAGCTCGGTGTCAATTTGAAGTGAATAATCAGAAATGAATTTTGATTCGTCATGCCCGTCAAAGTTATCTAGATTTTCTAGTGTCTCTAAATGCTTCTTCTCGGATTCAAGGATCTCTTCTAGAGAGCTAATGTAGGAGTCCGAAAAATCTTCTTCGGTAATATTGTCTTTAACATCAGCATACTTAGCTCGCACTGACTCGAGGCACCTCTCTCTTATATTGACCAGTCTTGTTACGATCTTTTCTTGGACGTGTTTTTGTTCTTCGTGAATGGAGAATATGTTTCTGTTGTTTGTGGTGAACCTCCAGAAGTCTTCGGCGTACTCTAACAGAGTGCCGAATGAGCTATCTCCAAGTTGCGCCCGATATTCCTTAAGTAGTATTTCCCATGGGACACCTACGAAGCTTCCTCCGCCATAAACCATAAATGCTACTGGTTGATATTTAGAGAGCATGAAAAGCTTGTTGACAGAGTTGTATATTTTTCGAGTGTCTTGAGGTGAGCCAATGGAGACAGCACTATCCGCCGCTAAAGCAATACCGTTTTTATTGAGGATAGCAATCTCGGCTGTCATAGGGCTGTCCGTATTGTTTATATCGGTGAGCAGCCTCGCTAGAGGAGCTGTAAATGGTGGGCCTTGCTGGACTTGAACCAGCGACCAATCGATTATGAGTCGACTGCTCTAACCAACTGAGCTAAAGGCCCTTTGAGAGGCAAGGATAGCAGTATATATGTCATTGCTGTCCAGGGTATTCGTTCGCGTCTTGCCTTGCGCTGCCGGAGCGGGGGGTTCTGTAACCGTCCCGGCAGGGGTTATATCAGCAACGGGTTATTCGTCCAGGAAGCTGCGCAAGTGATCAGAGCGGGTGGGGTGCCGCAGTTTTCGCAGCGCTTTGGCTTCGATCTGTCGGATCCGCTCACGGGTCACATCAAATTGTTTGCCCACTTCTTCGAGGGTGTGGTCGGTATTCATGTCGATACCAAACCGCATCCGCAAGACTTTGGCTTCCCGGGCTGTCAGATTGTTGAGGACGTCACGGGTGGATTCGGTGAGACTTTCCGTGGTGGCGGAATCCACCGGGGACATGATGTTGGTGTCCTCGATAAAGTCGCCCAGGTGGGAGTCTTCGTCGTCGCCAATGGGTGTCTCCATGGAGATCGGTTCTTTGGCGATTTTCAGTACCTTGCGGATTTTGTCCTCGGGCATTTCCATTCTTTCGCCGAGTTCTTCCGGCGTGGGTTCGCGGCCCATTTCCTGCAGCATCTGCCGGGAGATACGATTGAGTTTGTTGATGGTTTCAATCATATGCACCGGAATACGGATGGTGCGCGCCTGGTCGGCGATGGATCGGGTGATGGCCTGACGGATCCACCAGGTGGCATAGGTCGAGAATTTGTAGCCGCGGCGGTATTCAAACTTGTCCACCGCCTTCATCAGGCCGATGTTGCCTTCCTGAATCAGGTCGAGGAATTGCAGGCCGCGGTTGGTGTATTTCTTGGCAATCGAAATTACCAGACGCAGGTTGGCTTCCACCATTTCTTTTTTGGCGCGACGAGCCTTGGCCTCGCCGATTGACATGCGGCGATTGATATCCTTGATCTGGCTGATGGTCAGGCCGGTTTTTTCTTCCAGCTGCATCAGTCGGCGCTGGGACCGCTGAATGTCCGGTTCTACCACGGCGATTGCAGCGGCATAGGGTTCCTTGCCTTTGGCCAGTCCAGTGGCCCAGCTTTCATCGGTTTCGTGGCCGGGAAACAGGCCGATAAAGTCGGTGCGCGGCATTTTTGCCTGGCGAATACAGAGCGCCATAACGGTGCGCTCTTCCGCACGAATAAGACTCAGGGCTTCGCGAACTGCCTCTGCCATGGGTTCGAACTGGCGGGGTGCCAGTTTCAGGAACTTAAAGTGCTCGCCCAGTGCAGACAGGTGCTGCTGGGTGCTTTTATGGGCCACACCATAACGACTGATGGCCTTTTTGGCCTTGTTGTTCAACTGCCGCAGGGTGTCAAAACGCTCTTTGGCTTCGATGGGGTCGAGACCCGTGTCTTCTGCCTCGTCTTCGTCTTCGTCTTCCTCTTCCTTGTTTTTGGCCGCTTCGGCCTGGGCGAGGGCGGAGGGAACGTGGTCCATCGGGTTCAGATAACCGATTAACACATCGCTGAGTTTGCGTTCCTCGGTTTCAATCAGGTCGTATTCAGCGAGGAGGTGATCCACAGCGGCGGGCCATTCGGCAAGGGCTGCCATGAGTTCCCGGACGCCTTCCTCGATGCGCTTGGCGATTTCTATTTCGCCTTCGCGAGTGAGCAGCTCCACCGAACCCATTTCACGCATGTACATACGAACCGGGTCAGTAGTGCGGTGTTGTTCTGTCTCGACAGCCGCCAGCGCTGCTGCGGCTTCAGCAGCAGCGATTTCATCGGTGGTGGAGTCGCCGGAGGCGATCAGGAGCTGTTCGGCATCGGGGGCGGTTTCGTAAACGCTGATCCCCATGTCGTTGATCATCTGAATGATATCTTCTACCTGATCTGGATCAGAAATATCCTCAGGTAAATGGTCGTTGACTTCGGCATAGGTCAAATAACCCTGTTCGCGTCCGCGGGCAATTAGTTCCTTGATCCGGGATTGATGCTGTGCGTTACCACTCATATACGATCTGCTGTCACGTTGGGGCAAAATAGGACGCCGGATTATACGGCAATAATCCGGCGCTGTCTTACCTGATTTTCGGTATAGCTGCAATTAGCCAGCTGTCGGTTATCTTGGCTTCGATTTTGCAAGGACTTGATTAAAAAGCGCTTTTACCTCGTCTGTCCGTTGATCCGATGGCAGTTTCGACCAGGCATTATTCAGCTGCTTGAGGTCGTGGTCATCGACGGTTTCTCTGGTCGCCAGGAACTGAATCACCTGCAGTGGTTCAAGTTTCAGAATCGACTGGCGAAGTAGCTGATTCTGAATCTCCTGAAACTCTTTTTCATTGTCCCTGAGGCTGTTTGCCACGGGCCTGAGCAGATCGGTGGCGGCAATTTTGGCCAGTCGATCCGCTTGGGTGGGGTCATGCATTCCCCGCCAGTAACCCAGTATATGATTGAGGCTGTATCCCGGGTTTTCAAGGATGAGTTCGACCAGTGGCACTAAAATATCCAATCCTTCGATATCAAGTTTGCGCAGCGTGTCCAGTTCTGTGACCAATTTCGCCAATTCCGGATGGTTGGCCAGCAGGGCGATCAGCGTGTGCACAGGCGGCATTTTGATTCGTTTCTGGTGGCCGGCCTGAACCGGCTGGTCGCAATCGCCCCGGGATACAGGTTCTTCCTCGGGGTAAACGGGGTAGTCCCAATCCGGTTGTGGCGGCTGGTACACCGGTTTGCCTTGGGGTTCATCCGGCTCCATGTAATCGCCCAGTGTGGTGATATCCAGACCAATTTTGTCGGCGACTGCTCTCAGCATCAGTTCGCGGAAAACGCCGCGCGGCATGCGTTTGATCATCGGTGCGGCCTGTTTCCACATCCTTGCCCGATTATCGGGGCTATCGGTGTTGAGGCCCAGCGCCATGGTCTCCATAAGGAACTCGGAGATAGGGGTGGCCGACTGCACGGTTTCAAGGAATTTATCCGGACCAATCTTTCGCACCGTAGAATCGGGGTCTTCGCCACTCTCCAGGAACATGAACCGTGCCGAGCGCCCGTCGATCATCAATGGCAGGCAGGTATCCAGTGCCCGGCTGGCCGCACCGTTGCCAGCCGCGTCACCGTCAAAACAGAACACCACTTCGGGTGTGTAGCGGAACAATTTTTCCAGGTGGTCGGTGGACGCTGAAGTGCCGAGTGTGGCGACCACATTGAAGATGCCGTGCTCAAAAAGCATGACCACGTCCATATACCCTTCTACCACGAGCATAAAGGGGATCTCACGCAGTTCCTTATTCGCCTCGTAGAGACCGTAAAGCTCCCGGCCCTTGTGAAACAATGGTGTTTCGGGTGTGTTCAAATACTTGGGTTTTTCTTCTGTCAGGACGCGGCCACCAAAACCGATAGTACGACCGCGGATATCCCGGATAGGAAACATGATGCGGTGGCGGAAACGGTCGTAAACCTTGTGCTTCTCTATCTGATCGATGACCATACCGCTCTCTTTCAGCAGTTTGATATCGTGATCAGTGTGACCCATGTGGTTGAGCATGTTGTCCCAGCCGGGCGGCGCAAAGCCGATGCCGAACTTGCGGGCGGTCTCTCCGGAAACGCCGCGGGTCTTCAGATAATAAACGGCTTCAAAAGCGAAGTGATGGTGTCGCAGGGCGTTGCGGAAAAAGCGGTCAGCCTGCTCAAGGGTCTGATAGAGCGCCTTGCGTCGTTCGGTCGCCGCATCGCTGGGCCCGGCTTCGCGGGGAACGTCCAGACCAGTCTGTTTGGCGAGGGTTTCAACGGCTTCCGGAAATGTAACTCTGTCAAAATCCATGACAAAGCCAATGGCATTGCCACCGGCGCCACAACCAAAACAGTAATAGAACTGTTTGTCCTGGCTTACAGTAAACGAAGGGGTTTTTTCATCGTGAAATGGGCAGCGGGCTGAGTGGTTTTTTCCGGATTTTCGCAGGTCAACCCGACTGCCGACGACATCTACAATATCGACGCGATCGAGCAGGTCGTCGATAAAGGTTTGTGGAATCTTGCCGGCCATAGAAAAATATCAGTGGTCAGTTAATAAACACTGGCCTGGCCGAAATACATGCATTTTTATCCGTTGGCCGACCAGAATGAGCTTTACAGCTTAGCGGCAATATTGATCCCTATCTAGCCTAATTTTGCCTTTACCAGGCTGCTTACGGCACCGACATCCGCTCTGCCCTGGATCTGGGGTTTGAGTATGGCCATGACTTTTCCCATATCACGCATGGACTCAGCTCCGCTTTCTGCAATCGCGGCAGTGACCATGTCGGCCAGCTCTGCGTCGCTGAGCGGGGCGGGAAGAAATGCCTGAATGACCTCAATTTCTGCCTGTTCCTTTTCGGCCAGTTCAGGACGGTCGGCGTTTTCATACTGGGCGATGGAATCGCGGCGCTGTTTTACCATTTTGTCGAGTACCGCCAAAACTCTGGCGTCGTCCAGCTCGATACGTTCGTCCACTTCAATGCGTTTCAGCTCCGACAGAATCAACCGGATTGCGCCCAGCCTTTCCTTGGCCTTGGCGCGCATGGCCTCTTTCATTGCCTCGGTTATCTGCTTTTTCAGGGTATGGCTCATGATCTGTTCCTCAAACGCAAAAAGCGCCGACATTGCGGCGCTTGATGGATAGCTATTCAGTTCTGACTAATCGGAATCAGATCAGTACAGACGCTGGAATTTCTTTGTTTCGCGAGACTGCTTCTTGGCGTGGCGTTTTACTGCGGCAGCTGCCTTGCGCTTGCGCTCCCAAGTGGGCTTTTCAAAAAATTCACGGCGGCGCACTTCTGCCAGCACACCGGCTTTTTCACATGAGCGTTTGAAACGGCGCAGAGCCACATCAAAGGGTTCGTTTTCTTTAATTCGAACGAAGGGCATGTAACCTCTATCCTGTTCTGTTCATTGGTCGTGTTGTACCCGATAAAAAGGTGCAACGTTCAAGGGCGCGTATTCTATACACTTCCAGCAATGGTTGCAAAACTTTATCTGGCCGCTGGTCGGATGGGCTAACTGCATGAATTGGCAAATTTTTTGGCGTATGATTGCGCGTTTCCGAACAGGGGATAAGCGGCGGTGCGAGTACTGGGAATAGAAACATCCTGTGATGAGACCGGTGTGGCTGTTTACGACAGTGAACGCGGCCTGCTGACCCACGTTCTATACAGTCAGGTGGCCGTTCACGCAGAGTATGGCGGTGTCGTTCCCGAACTGGCTTCTCGAGACCATGTGCGAAAGCTGTTGCCGTTGATCAGACAGGTGATGGCTGAATCCAACCTGTCGGCCAACGACATCGACGGTGTAGCCTACACGGCTGGCCCCGGACTGATCGGCGCACTGATGGTGGGTGCCAGTCTGGGACGCGCGCTGGCGTATGCCTGGCAGATACCAGCCATCGGTGTGCATCACATGGAAGGCCATTTGCTGGCCCCGATGCTGGAAGCAGATCCTCCCGACTTTCCTTTTGTAGCACTGCTGGTGTCCGGTGGCCATACTCAATTGATTGAGGTGCAGGCTATTGGCCAATACCGGATTCTCGGCGAGTCTGTGGATGATGCGGCAGGCGAGGCCTTTGACAAGGCGGCCAAAATGCTCGACCTGGATTACCCGGGTGGACCTGAAATCGCCAGGCTTGCCCTGGAGGGTGATGTGACACGGTTTCACTTTCCCCGCCCTATGACGGATCGCCCCGGGCTGGACTTCAGTTTCTCCGGACTGAAAACCTATACCCTGAACACCATTGCCGAACATAGAGGTGAGGATGTGCTGCCGGATCAGCAGACCATGGCTGATATCGCCTGTGCTTTTCAGGAGGCGGTGGTGGATACACTGGCGATCAAATGCCGCAGGGCGCTGGAGCAGACCGGTTTGACTACATTGGTGATAGCCGGGGGTGTCTCGGCCAATAGCCGTTTGCGTGAAAAACTGGGTGCAAGCCTTGCCAGGGTCAATGGCCGGGTTTTCTACGCCCGCCACGAATTTTGCACCGATAACGGTGCCATGATTGCCTATGCCGGGTGTTGCCGGCTGATGGCGGGGCAACAGGAGGACCTGGCTATTCGCGCGTTGCCGCGCTGGCCAATGGATACCCTGCCCGCGCTGGCTGTGGAGTGATATTGATGGACATTGTCTATATCCGGAACCTGCGCGTTGCCACCATTATCGGTGTTTATGACTGGGAGCGGCAGGTGCGCCAGATCGTCAGTCTCGATCTGGAAATGGGTGCGGATATCAGCAGGGCGGCGGATACTGACGATATACAGCATACCCTCGATTACAAGGCCGTGGCAGACCGGTTGGCTGCGTTTATCGGCGGCAGTGAATTTCTGCTGCTGGAAACCATGGCAGAGCAAGTGGCGACGATTGTGCTGACGGAGTTTTCGGTGCCCTGGCTGCGTTTGCGTATCGGCAAGCCAGACGCCATTGCCGAGGCAGACGACGTGGGCATTTTGATTGAGCGGGGTGTACGCTGCTGATGCAGGCACAGGTCTATCTCAGTCTTGGCAGCAATATCGACCGGGATCACTACATTGTGGCGGCGCTGGATGCCCTGGCGGACCAGTTTGGTGAGCTGAAGATCTCATCTGTCTACGAAAGTGAGTCCGTGGGCTTTGTCGGCGATAATTTTTACAATCTGGTGGTGGGGCTTTGCACGGAACTGTCTGTCGGTGAGCTGTCCGGGTATCTGAAAGCGCTGGAGTATCGCCACGGACGTCAACCCCATTGTGCCCGCTTCAGCAGCCGAACGCTGGATATCGATATCCTGACCTATGCAGATCTCACCGGCAGTGTGGACGGGGTCACACTGCCACGCGGTGAAATTCTGGAAAACGCTTTTGTCCTCTGGCCATTGGCAGAATTGGCCCCGGGTGCCCAGCATCCGTTGCTGGGTACCTGTTATGAAACGCTTTGGCGGGACTATTCTGACCAGTATGACCAGTGTCGTCAGTCACTCTGGCCGGTATCCTTTTGCTGGCGGGGCGATGAGTTGTCGCGGTTGATGGGTGACGGCGCCGGAGTCTCCTGATTGGCGCCGCCGATTTGCCGGTTCAGGTGGCACAGGCGATGCAGAGATTGGTATAGGGAACCGCCCGGAGTCGTTCCAGTGCGATTTCCCCACCGCACTGGCTGCAAAGGTTATAGGTGCCGGATTGGATGCGTTCAAGCGCCCGGTTGACCAGGGAAAGTTCCTGCCGTGCTTCATTGCCGAGGGCTTCAACGACTTCATCGTTCTCGCGCTCCTGAGCCTGTTCTTCCCAATCCCTGGAGTGAGCCTGGGAAATATCGGCTTTGAGGTTGGATAAGCGGTCTGTGAGCTCGGTCTGACGGGTGTGCAATCGTTGCTTGATGGCTTGAAGTTCAGGGGTCATGGATGGCCTTGTCATAAAAAGTGACCGAACCTTGATTCTCATTAATTGAGGGTTCGGCCACAGGGTTGAAAGTAAGACAGTATGTTCTATTTGATCTTGATGCGCTTTTGCTCCGGTTCTGCCTTGGCAACTTTCGGTGCCGTCAGTTTCAGTACCCCGTCCTTGAAGGAGGCCTTGATATCTTCCTCGTGGACCTCGCCGCCCAGATCAAAGCTTCGCACATACCTGCCATAGCGGCGTTCCTGGCGAATGACCTTGCCCTCTTTTTCTTCCTTTTGTTCCTGAGTGGTTTCTGCCTCCAGACGTAGCACACCGTTTTCCAGGGTGATCTTGATATCCTCTTTCTTGATACCGGGCATTTCTGCCGTGATTTCGTAGTGATCGCTCTTGTCCAGGATATCTACCCGGGGTGAAAAGAATGAGCCGGGTGTATCCACTTCACTGCTGCGTGCCGGTGCCCAGAAGTCGTCAAAAAAACGATCCATGTCGAAGAAACTCCCTCTCGTTCTTGGTATTAGTGACATGATGCACCTCCATTAATGATGCGTTTTTTAAGGTTCGAACAGCGCCCGGAAAGCATAGTTCATATTTGTGCTTTCAAGCATCTGTTAGACAAGTTGGGATCTGTATTCAGCGTTTTCAAGACGTAAAAGGGCTATGGGTTGATGTTTGTTTGATCTGTATCAAGGGTTAGATGTTGAGGTGGCTACCGCCGTCTACTGCAATAATCTGTCCGGTGATATAGCTGGCGCCAGTGGCCAGAAAGAGGGCCATGTCTGCAATATCACGGGGGTGGCCAATCCGTTGTAAAGGCACACTCTGGGTGACCTGCTGTTTGACTGTTTCGCTCATCTGTTCATCGTGGTTTGGCCAGAGAATGACTCCGGGGGCAATCCCGTTGACACGCATCTCGGGTGCCAAATCCCGGGCCAATGCCTTGGTCATCATGGCGTTGCCGGCCTTGGCAATGCAGTAGATGCTATAACCCGCCAGCGGGCTGCGAGCATAAATATCGGCAATATTGATAATGCTGCCGCGCTGTTTACGAAGTGACTTGACGAGGCTTTGGCAGAGGAAAAAAGCCCCCTTCAGGTTGCTGTCCATCAACTGGTGCCACTGCTGTTCAGACGCCTCTTCAAATGGTGTCGGAAAAAACCCGGAGGCATTATTCACCAGCACATCGACGCGATCCTGCCAGGCCATCACCTCGGCTGCCAGTTTGTGAATGGCATTGCTGTCACCCAGGGCCGCCGAAAAAACGGCGGCCGAGTTCCTGCGCTGGGCGTTTAACCTGTCGGCCAGAGTCTGGGCCTCCCCGGTTGAGCGGTGGCAGTGAAGCGCCACGTCAAATCCTGCACGGTGAAAAGTGCATGCGATTTCAGCACCAATGCGCCGTGCTGCGCCGGTTACCAGAACAACCCGGTTCATCTGTGACAGGGCTCCCGCAGGTTGTTGAGAATAGCCAGTCTACGCTTCTCAATAGCCTGACCGAGCTGTTTGCCGCTCAATCCCTGCTGCAGAAATTCACCGGCACTGACCTCCCGAACCGCATCGCAGGCACGGCGCAACCACTCGCCGGGTGTGTAGGGCTGTTGTTCAAATCCCAGGCGGCCCCTGGCGTCGGCTTCACAGCATTGAACGAAGCAGCTCAGCTTGACAGGATCGCGCAAAGCGCCAATTTCTTGCAGTAGTCGCAGGGTGGTGGCAGCTTTCAGGTGAGGTGCCTTGTGGCAGTTGAGGTGATGCCGCGTCACGGCCACTGCCAGCTCGCGGAACCGGTTGGGAACCCGCATTCGATCGCAAAGTTGATTGACCAGTTTGACACCGCTGGCTTCGTGACCAATATGGCGGGGCAGCACCTCTGCCGGGGTTATGGCTTTGCCGAGATCATGTACCAGTACGGCGAAGTGGACAACCGGGTCGTTGCTCAATATGGCTGCCTGATCCAGTGCCATCAGGACATGCAGCCCTGTATCAATTTCGGGGTGATAATCCGCCCGCTGCGGTACACCGAACAGGGCGTCAACTTCCGGAAACAGCGCCTTGAGCGCACCGCACTGACGGAGCACGTCAATGTAGGTTCGAGACGATCGCTCAGCCAGTGCGCGCTCCGTTTCCATCCAGACCCGCTCGGCGGAGAGATACTGCAATTCGCCGCTGTGGGTGATGTTCGTCATCAATGTCAGGGTTTCCGGAGCAACGGTAAAACCAAGGTGTGCGTACCGTGCGGCAAAACGCGCTACCCGCAGGACGCGCAGGGGATCTTCCGCAAAGGCTGGCGAGACATGCCGCAACACCCGTTGCTGCAAATCCCGCTGGCCGCCATAGGGGTCAATCAGATTGTCATTGCCATCCATCGCCATGGCATTGATGGTGAGATCCCGGCGGCTGAGGTCTTCTTCCAGAGTAATATCGGGGTCTGTGCAGAACTGAAATCCCTGATAGCCCCTGCCGGATTTTCGCTCGGTGCGGGCGAGGGCGTATTCCTCGTTGCTCTGCGGGTGCAGGAATACCGGGAAATCCTTGCCCACCGGGCGGTAGCCCTGGGCCGTCAGTATTTCCGGTGTACCACCGACCACGACCCAGTCCCGTTCATGAACCGGGTAGTCGAGCAGTTTGTCGCGGACGGCACCGCCGACCAGATAGACTTCCATAGGTGATTTCCAGTGTGAATGGCTATGTTAACAGTCGCGCCACCTGGCAGGTATCATTGACCAATAATTTTCAGGTTAAAGAATACCTGTCATATACTCGAAAAAATCAAGCGGGAGCGGGATATGTTGCGTACCACATTGCTGGATGACAGTGGCCAGCTGCAACAGGGTGGTGTCGAACTGATTGATCAGTGGCGTCAGTCCGACAAAAGTTTTTTATGGCTGGACCTGTACGGTGAAGCCGAGAGCGAAGAAGCAGCCCTGTTTGGCCAGTTTGGCATTCATCCCCTGGCGATTGCGGACGCGAGAAGGCAACGCCATCCGCCCAAGCTGGAGGTGTTTGACGATCACCTGTTCATTATCTTGCAGGGGCTTGATGCGGAGAGTCAGACCCTAGATTTTGGCAGGATACAGATAGCGATGTTTGCCGGGGAGCGGTTCCTGGTGACCCGGCGGGATGGTCTGTCGGTCAGTATCAATCACTGGTGGGGGGCAGACCAGTTGTCCAGAACCATGGCAGCTGGCGGTATCCATCTGGCGCTGGCCGTTTCCAAAACCGTGGCCCAGCGCTATCTCGACCTGCTGTTGGCGTTTGAACCGACCCTGTCGGAGCTCGAGGATGGTCTGCAGGAGCATCCCGACGACCAGACCATGCGTGAGCTGACCACCCATCGCACTCGGCTGCGCAAACTGCGCCGGGTGTTCAGGTATCTGGCGGGCGTCTTTGAGGCGTTGCGCGAGGTGGATACTCCACTGTTCGACGCTGAGTCCCGGGAGTACCGCCATCAGTTGCTGGATGTCTACGAGAAATACGAACGTTTGTTCTCGCTGTCCACCATGTATTACGAGGTGGCCAGTGATCTGGTGGATGGCTACATTTCCCTGACGTCTCACAATCTCAACAGCACAGTACAGATTCTCACGGTGCTCACCGCGATTTTTGTACCGTTGACTTTCCTGGCAGGTATTTACGGTATGAATTTTGAGAACATGCCGGAGCTGGGCACCGAAAATGGTTATTTTGTGTTGCTCGGGGCAATGGCCCTGATCGCCATCGTTCTGCTGGTAGTATTCAAACGCAAACACTGGCTATAGGGGCTGTGATGAAGGCATTAAACGAATGGCTGCAATTCAGGCTGCTGGAAATCGGCGACTACGTGCTCACACTGGCCGATGTGGTTCAGTTTGTCCTTATTATGACCGTGACCCTGGTGATGGCACGTCGTATCAGCCGTGTTCTCACCCGTCTGGTGGGTGCCCGCAGTCGCATTTCTCCCAGCCAGCTGTACACCTTTACCCAGTTGCTCAGCTACATCATCCTGCTGGTAGGTTTTCTGGTGGGCCTGTCCAGCCTCGGTTTCAGTCTTGACAAGATGTTGCTGGTGGCTGGTGCTCTGGGCGTGGGGATTGGTTTTGGCTTGCAGAACATTGCCAACAATTTTATTTCCGGGATCATCATTCTGTTCGAAAAATCCCTGCGGGTCGGTGACTTTGTGGAACTGGAAGCCGACCTCTTCGGCGAAGTCAGACAGATCAATATCCGCAGCACACTGATCCGCACTCTGGACAATGCCGATATTCTGGTGCCGAACTCGGAGTTTATTAATGGACGGGTGAATAACTGGACACTGGAGGACGACGAGCGCCGTTTTAGTATTCCCTTTGGTGTGGCCTACGGCTCAGATACCGACAAGGTTCTGGCGGTGGTGCTGGCGGCCGCAAAGGCTGTGCCACTGACTTACGAAGGTAATAATCGTCAAACTTTTGTAATTATGAAGGGCTTTGGCGACAGCAGTCTGGATTTTTCTCTGTCGGTCTGGGTGAGAGGGGAGATGATCAAGCGGGCCGGGTTTGTCAGGTCAGAATACCTGCTGGCAATTCACCGGGCGCTGGTTGACAACCACATCGAGATACCCTTCCCGCAACGGGACTTGCACCTGCGTTCCTCCTCGGTGCCGCTGGCGGCCAGTGTTCCTGACACTGAGGAGGAATCTCTGCCGACTAACCTGCGCGACAGCGAGTCATCCGCTTAGCGGCACTGCTGTCGTTCATTGTTGGCGACAAAGGCAAAAAAGCGACTCAGCTGCTCTGGCCCCAGGGTGACCGGATGGGCATCACAGCCAAACAGCTTGCGGTTTTTTTGATAGTGACTGGCATACTTTGCCAGTCGAATCCGTGAGCGGAATTGGTAGACAAGTCTTGATGAAAACATGGGTATTCTTCCAGGCTGTATATTTATACAGTATCTTAGCGATGTTCGCTGAAATAACAATACCCCAACAGAAAAAAATGACTGCTAGTGGTGCCTGCACGGGGTTGCCCGATGACAGAAAGCCTAACTGTCCAACAGTTTGCGCAGGAATTGCCCGGTGTGGGATCGATCGATAGTGGCCACCTGTTCCGGTGTACCGGTGGCGATAATCTGGCCGCCTCCCGAGCCACCTTCCGGCCCTAAGTCTACTACCCAATCGGCGGTTTTGATCACATCGAGGTTGTGCTCGATCACCACCACGGTATTGCCGTGGTCCCGCAGCCGGTGCAGTACGGCCAGCAATTGCTGAATATCGTGAAAATGCAGCCCAGTGGTGGGCTCGTCGAGAATATAGAGGGTGTTGCCGGTGTCCCGCTTGGACAGCTCGCGCGATAACTTCACCCGCTGGGCTTCGCCGCCGGACAGGGTGGTGGCTGCCTGTCCCAGCCGGATGTAGGACAGTCCCACGTCGATCAGGGTTTGCAGTTTGCGGGCAATCGCGGGCAGTGCCTCGAAGAAATCCCAGGCATCCTCCACGGTCATGTCCAGCACTTCGTGGATATTTTTGCCTTTGTAGCGAATTTCCAGCGTCTCCCGGTTATAGCGCTGCCCTTTGCAGACATCGCAGGGCACATAGATATCTGGCAGGAAATGCATTTCCACTTTGGTGACACCATCGCCCTGGCAGGCCTCGCAACGACCGCCCTTGACATTGAAACTGAAACGGCCCGGTTTGTAGCCCCGTGAGCGGGCTTCCTGAGTGCCGGCAAACAGCTCCCGGATGGGGGTGAAAATGCCGGTGTAGGTGGCGGGATTGGAGCGAGGGGTGCGGCCAATGGGGCTCTGGTCGATATCCACGCATTTGTCCAGCAGGTCCAGTCCCTCCACGTCCCGATGGGCGGCGGCCTTGAGTGTGGTGGCTTTATTGAGCACCGTGGCGGCGAGGGGGTAGAGGGTGCCGTTGATCAGTGTTGATTTGCCAGAACCAGACACCCCGGTAATGCAGGTAAACAGGCCCAATGGCAGGGACAGATCGACCTGTTGCAGGTTGTTACCGCTCGCTCCCAGCAATCGCAGCTGCTGCCTGCCGGCTTTGGTGCGGTTGGCCGGAACCGCAATCATCTTGCGCCCGGACAGGTAGTCTCCGGTCAGGGAGTTCGGTGCATTGATAATGTCCTCGTAGGTGCCGCGGGCGACAATCTCGCCGCCGTGCACCCCGGCGCCGGGACCGATATCGACAATATAGTCGGCCGCCCGAATCGCCTCTTCGTCGTGTTCGACCACGATCACCGTGTTGCCCAGATCCCGCAGACGGGTAAGTGTGGCCAACAGCCGCTCGTTATCCCGCTGGTGCAGACCGATGGACGGTTCATCGAGAATGTACATGACGCCCACCAGACCGGCACCGATCTGGCTGGCCAGGCGAATCCGTTGTGCTTCCCCGCCGGATAGCGTCTCGGCGCTGCGGTTCAGATTCAGATAATTCAGGCCGACATCCACCAGAAAGCGCAGGCGGTCACGGATTTCCTTGAGAATTTTTTCGGCGATCTGACCACGGCTGCCGGACAGGCTGAGCTGCTCGTAGTAGTCCGTCAGTTCACCCACCGGTATGTTGCCCACTTCCGGCAAGGTCTTCTCGTCGATAAACACATGTCTTGCCGACTTGCGCAAACGGGCACCCTTGCATTCGGGGCAGCCTTGAGTGCTCAGGTATTTTGCCAGGTCTTCCCGCACCATCTGCGACTCGGTTTCCCGGTAGCGGCGCTCCATGTTGGGGACAATGCCCTCAAAATGATGGGCGCGCTTGAAGACGGTGCCTTTATCATTCACGTAGTTGAATGTGACAACCTCCTCTCCGCTGCCAAATAGTACCACTTGCTGCTGTTGTGGGCTGAGCTGCTCAAAGGGCGTGTTGATATCGAAACCGTAATGGTCGGCCAGCGAGGTCAGCATGTTGAAATAAAACAGGTTCTTGCGGTCCCAGCTGCGAATCGCGCCCTCGGCAATGGACACCTCCGGGTGTTGCACCACCCGGTCGATATCGAAGAATTGCTTGACGCCAAGGCCGTCGCAACCGGGGCAGGCCCCAGCTGGATTGTTGAAGGAAAACATCCGCGGTTCCAGCTCGTCGATGCTGTAATTGCAGACGGGGCAGGCAAAGCGGGAGGAAAATACCTGCTCCTTGAGCTGCTCACCCTCCATCCCGGTGATGATGGCCAGGCCTTCCGAGAGATTCAGTGCCGTTTCAAATGATTCCGCCAGCCGCAGCTGCAGATCGGGTTTGACCTTGAAGCGGTCAACCACCACCTCGATATCGTGTTTCTTGTTCTTTTCCAGAACCGGCACATCATCGAGATCCACCACCAGGCCGTCCACCCGTACCCGGATAAACCCCTGGGCCCTGAGGGTTTGAAACACATGAATGTGCTCCCCCTTGCGACCGCGAATAATCGGGGCCAACAGCATCAGGCGGCTCTCGTCGGGCAGGGCGAGCACCTGATCCACCATTTGGCTGATAGTCTGCGCTGCCAGCGGTTCGCCGTGCTCGGGGCAGCGGGGTTCTCCAACCCGTGCAAAGAGCAGGCGCAGGTAATCGTGGATTTCGGTGATCGTGCCCACGGTGGAGCGGGGATTGTGTGAAGTGGACTTCTGTTCGATGGAGATAGCGGGGGACAGCCCCTCAATGTGCTCTACATCCGGCTTTTCCATCATCGAGAGGAACTGTCGTGCATACGCCGACAGGGATTCCACATAGCGACGCTGACCTTCTGCATAGAGAGTGTCAAAGGCCAGAGAGGATTTGCCGGATCCTGAAAGGCCGGTCACCACGATCAGCTTGTCGCGGGGCAGATCGAGATCAACGGCCTTGAGATTGTGGGTGCGGGCGCCACGGATCGAGATGTTTTGCATTCAACAGATATCCAGATAGAAAACCGGAAATCATGGTGAACTCGGAGTGGGAAAGCAAGCATGCAGCGTGTTTATATCGGGGTCGATAGGCTGGCAGGGTCGGATAGTGGGTTTGGTAGCAGGAAATGTTCCCGAACAGATAGGTGAACGGGGTCTCAACCTGCTGCCTTTTTATAGAAACCGGTGCATATGCCGCCAAAAGTCTGTTTAAGCTTGCTACAATCCAGACCAACGACCAATCAACTGAGAAAAGGGCAGATGGACGAGGACAAATCAGCGGTGAGTCGACAGCGCAATCCCGAGGGTGGTTCTGAAGAAATTGATCTGCTTGAACTTTGTGCGGGCATCTGGCGGCGACGACTTTTAATCGTGCTTTGTGCTTTCATCGGGCTCGCTTTTGGGGTGGCTTACGCATTTTTGGCTCCCCAAGTCTATCGCGCAGAAATACGCCTCTATCCACCTTCAGCATCATCATTGGCCGAATTGACATCGTTTTCTTCTGTTACCTCTGAACGGGCGTTTGCACTGACCAATCAGTATCTCAGGTCAACTACGGTCAAACGGAGACTCCTGAATCATCCTGAAGTCGGAGAACTTATTGATGCGCGTTATCCAGACGCCAGCGAGAATACGCGACTTGAACATCTGAGGGAGGCAATGAAAGCTGTTTTGCCCGATGCGAGAAAGGGCGTGGAATTTACCAATGTGGTGTTTGAATGGTCGGATGGTGATCACGCGGCACAGCTGGCCAACACATGGGTGGCACTTGCGCTGAGTCTGTCGCAGGCAGAATTACTGGAGGATGTTCTAGTAGAGCAATCCCGGCAAATTGATAGCATCGACAACCGGATTGCAGCCAAAAAATCATTGGCACTGTACCAGATAGGCAATGAGCTTCTGCAGTTGCAGGATGCCTTTATCATCGCTAAAAAAAATAATTTTATTGAACCAGTGAACCTGACGACGGAAAATCTGGTTGCACATAACGGTACACTTTCTAATGTCATGGTGCTCAGGTCCTTGTACCTGCTTGGAAGTCGGGCGCTGTCGGCGGAGATCGAGGTGCTGGAGCGGCGAAAGCGAGACCCCGAAGCCTATATTGCAGAACTCGTCTTACTAAAGGAAGAGAAAACAGCGCTGGAAGGAATCGTTCCCAATCCGGACAAGGTTGTTGCGGCAAATGTGGATGTGGCTGCGACGCCTCCAGAGGAAGCCTTTCGCCCAAGAAAAATGCTTGTGATGGCTGCATCGCTGATTTTTGGTGGCCTAGCGGGATTACTGTTTGTCATGGTTGGTGCGTTGATCCGGGTCTGTCCGGCCAAACAATAAAGTCCACTAATTATTATTTCCTTCTGTTCCCAGTAGTATTAAGTAAGTCGTGTCGAGAAAAGAATGACGTTTGAGAAAAGCAAGTTTCTGATTATATGTGGACAGGAAAAAGCGGGGACGACCTCGCTTTTTACTTGGTTGTCGGCACACCCGGATGTATGTCCCTCAATGTATAAAGAGGCTCGGTTCTTTCTTGACCAGAATTATCCGCTAGCCAGTGCCCTGCGTTATAACGGAGACAATCTATCTGATTACCAGAAACTCTTCAATTGCAAGAATGACCGGGTTTTTTTGGAAGCTTCTCCTGCCTATCTATACAACGAGACGGCATTAAAAATAGCCAACTTGCTGCCCAATGCCAAGGTGGTCGTCGTTTTGCGGGAACCGATTGAGCGCCTGTTCTCAGCTTACCGGTATTTCAAGCAGATTGGTGAAATACCCGTATCGTTGTCTTTTTATGATTACATCAGCAAACAGATCGACAAAAAAGTGACACCGGAAACACCTGTGTTTTATAGGGTGCTTCATCAGTGCTTGGTGGATGAATATTTGGTGAAATTTGAAAAGGTGTTCGGTGATCGTTTCAAGGTTATCGACTTTAACGACTTAAAAGACAACCCAATGGCTGTGGTAAAAGAAATTTGTAACTTTTCGGGGTTGCGCAGTAACTTTTATGAGGACTTTGAGTTTTCGGCCAACAACAAAACGGCCATTGCCAGATTTCCTGTGGTCGCCAGGATTTATTATCGGACAAGACGCAGAGTGGCTTTTTGGTTGGTCAACTATCCAAAGCTAAAGACGTGTTTTCGGCCATTGAGTCGATTCTTGCGGCGCAGTCTGTTGACAGAGACTTCAGGTGCATCGATGCGACCGGATCAGGCCAGTATAGAACTGGCAACGGCGTACCTTTCCCGGCATAGGAAAAGTGTTTACCCCACTGTTGCTGTCATGTCAGTAAGCCGACCGTTCAAATGAGCACGTTAAAAAATGTATTTGTGGTGGGGTTTCCCCGCTCGGGAACCACATTGCTGGCCCGGCTTTTACAGGATGCAACCGGCTACCCTGCAACACCGGAAACCCGCTTTTATCAGGAATATGAACCGTTATTATGGGAGCGTACACCTGACAATCTGGTGGCGTATCTGCAGCGTAAAATCCGGTTGATGGATATGGGGCTTCACTACGAGGTATTGTCGTTTCAGGACAGCTCCAGAAAAGCGGTTTTTTCGGCTATTCTGGAGGCGTACGCCACTGCTTCTGCTGGCACAAATGTGCGCGGGGTAATAGAGAAAAGCCCTGTGCACCTTTATCATTGCCGACAAATCAGGAAGGACTTTCCCGATGCCCGCATTGTCCTGATCGTCAGACATCCCGCCAAATGTGTCTCTTCGCTATTGTCAATGCCCTGGAACTTAAAATCCGGTAGACGACTGTTGCACGAATGGCGAATACTGGCCACGAAGTCCATTGGTTTCCGTGAAGAAGGGCTGGTTGACTACGTTATCCGGTATGAGGATCTGGTGGCCGATCCATCGGAGCAACTGGAGAAAATGGTGTCGACACTGAACCTGGATCGTTGGGGAAAAAACGCAAGACGGCCATCTAGCGATGTTGTTCCTGAGTGGGAGATGGTCTGGAAGGCGAGGTCGCTCCACAAGGTTGATAGCAATCTGGCTGCTTGTCGGGTTATCGATCCCCTTATTGCTGAGATGGCCAAGACGGTTTGTGGCCGCCAGATGGCCCTGTTCGGCTATCAATCCTCGTCAGCTACCAGGCATTTTTATCCGTTAATCACCGCAAAAATCATGGCCGAACAGCTGGCTAGATCAGTGTTCTATCGAGCGGGGATCAACCGGTTGCTGAGGTTGTCGAACCGCGGAGAAACTTATCCCAGGCTGAAGAAACATGGGTATCAATAATCAAACCCTGTGTGCAGGGTTTATCTTTCTGTTGATTATCCGGCTGTTCACCGAGTACATCGACAGGACTTTTCAGCTTGCATTGACACCGGTTATCAGCGCGTTGTTTTTACCGCTAGGGTTATTAATTGTATTAGCAGGCAGGGTATTTGACAGGCAGGTATTGGTTCTGGGCATTCTTTGGCTGTGTATTTCAGTCTCTGCCATCTGCTCGGCGGTTTTTTCCCCATCCCCCTTTGCCTCATCCAGTTGGTCCCAAGTCTATAAATATATGACTTATGCGATTATTCCGTTGGTGGGCTATGTGATCGGTGGCCATCAGGCTAGTAAACAAAAGTTGGCTTGGGCGTTGATCTGCTATGCGGTACTGGCCTACGGCTTTGCCATTTACGAGGGAGTGTTTGAACTGGGAATGACGGCCATTGTCGATGAGACGCTGGTGCGCTCTTTGGCATTTTCCTCCCACCCGGTACTTTTTGGTTTGCAGATATATTTTACTTTGGGGCTACTTCTTTATCTTGCTTTGGAGCAGACAGGCTTGACGAAAAAACAGGCGAATTTTTTTCTCCTGATGGCGCTCGGTGCGCTGTTCTTTACCTATGCCAGAACAGCCTGGTTAATGGTTATGCTGGTGCTAACAGCCTACTTCAAAGAAAAACTGTTACGCCTGAAAGTGATTGCACCGTTATTGCTGATCCTGTGCGCTGTGTTTGTTGGTGGTCTTGGACAGCCGGTCATTGATCGGTTTCAGGATCTGAAATCATTGTATTCGTTTGTTCATGATCGGCAGTATGCCCAACAACATGCCACTTCGTTTGTCGACAGTTCCATGCACTGGCGAGTCTTGCAATGGTATGGGCTGATTCAGGTGGCGAAAGAGCATCTGGTCACAGGTGTGGGGCCGGGACAGGTAAAATCCTATAATGTATCCAGCCGGTCAGCTCACAGCTCTTTGGTGGAGATGTTTGTTGAACAGGGCTTGCTGGGGTTTCTCCTGATACTGCTGTTTTATATGCTTTGTCTCAGAATTGCGTTCAAGCCAGCTAACCGGCATCAACGATTCTTGTCTGTGACTGTGGTTCTTGGGTTTATAGCCGCCTCCCTGTTCAGTGTGTCACTCCACAATCAAACCACCAACATGATGTTGTTTCTTTTGTTTCTCGGTTTGGTAGCAGCTGGGCATTCAGATGCCAAGAAATCCGGTGTTGTAACGAACGAGGATTTGCAGTGAGTGTGGAGATAAAGCCGGTGTTTGTCTGTGGTAATTCGAGAAGTGGAACGACGGTCCTGGCCAAGTCGCTATCTATGCTGGATGGCACGTTCATGTTTGATGAGCTGCATTATTACGATGAGCTGGCTTCGAAAAAAAAGCGGTATGACAAACGAAGCATCATGGATTGTCTTTATAGTCGGTATAAGTCCGGTTATTTTGGATCGAGAACACAGCCTGTTACCTGCCCTTGGGTTGGACTGAACGGTGGTGAAAATCCGCTCAAAGTGATGTTTGATCAAGTTTCGGCTGAGTTGAATTGCCCTATATTGATCGAGCAAACACCTGCGAATGTCAGGTTCATCCCGGAAATACTAGCGACGTTTCCCGATGCCAGAATCATTGTGCTGGTACGCGATTACAGAGATGTTCTTTTATCACAAAAATCAAAATGGAAAAGAAAATTCAGGGGCGGTGCGAAAACGCCCTGGCTCGAGACAATACGAGCGTTCGTGAATTATAACCCGATATTGATTGCGCTAATCTGGAAAAAAAACTACCAGAAAATTCCCAGTTCAGAGAGTGTTTTATGTCTGAGATATGAGGACTTGATAACAGATCCGAAGAAACAATTGTCATTGGTTTGTACGTTTCTTAATGAGCCATTTGACCCGGTAATACTCGATGTAGCTTTTGTCGGTTCCTCGTTATCAAATGATAGTTCAAGTCGCGGTTTTAGTTCGACAAATACAGGAAACTGGAAAAAGTCGTTACCCTATCTGGATTGCGTTATTGCCGATACACTTTGTGGAAATATTGCAGCTGACTTTGGTTATGATCGTCAAAATCATAGTTTTTTCAGTTGCTTGGTTGCGTTTGTAAGTCGGGCGCTTGGGGTCCTTCTGAGGTTGCCTTTCCTGGTGTTTTTAAATAGACACAGGTTACGTGCGCAGTTGCGCTATTTACGATGAAGGTATTACTGGTTCATAAATTTCACCGTCTGACCGGAGGTGCCGAAGTCTTTTACTTTGAGGTTGCCCGTATCCTCAAGGAAAACGGGCATGAAGTGGCGTTCTTTTCCACGGGGGATCCAGACAATATTATATCCAGTGATGCTCTGTACACTGTTCCTCCTCCAGGGTATGACGCCAATAATATTTTTTCAAAAATCACGTCTGCCAAAGATATTTTTTATTCCGGTCGAAACCGCAAAGTCATGGAGAAGGCACTCAATGAGTTCAAGCCTGACATTGTTCATGTGTTTGCCATTCATGTGCATTTGTCACCATCGATTCTGGAGGCAGTAAAGGCGCGGGATATTCCAGTGGTCATGTCCTGCAATGACTACAAGCACATCTGTCCAAATTACAAACTTTATGATGGCAAGGCACTTTGTGAGGCCTGTAAAGGCGGCGCATTCTACCAGGCAGTTCTTAAGAAATGTTGTCAAAACTCATACAGTTACAGTATTGCCTCTGCGATTGAGGCTTATGTGCATCAATATAAAAATGTCTACAGACGGCTGATTGATCTGTACCTTTTTTCCAGCCATTTCATGCTCGATAAAACCCAGGAATTCTGGCAAGGAAGGGGCATAAAAACAGGCTTATTGCGCAATCCCTTTGATGTGGGTGCATATGAGCCAAAATACAGTGGCGATTATGCGCTCTACTTTGGTCGACTTGTGAACGAGAAGGGTGTTCAACTATTGCTGGATGCAGCCAACCATGTCGAGATGCCAATCAAAATTATCGGAGATGGTCCGGACTTAAAATACGTCAGCGCGCAATTGCAGGAAAATAGGTTAGGCAATGTGGAGCTCCTTGGGCCCCTATGGGGTGATGAGCTAACCCGTGTTTTATACGATGCAGCTTTCGTTGTTGTTCCCTCATTGTGGCATGAGAATTTCCCCTACGTGATTCTCCAGTCCTTTGCTGCCGGCAAGCCTGTGATCGGCTCAATGCGTGGTGGTATTCCCGAAATGCTCGGTGACAACGGGGAAAGAGGCCTGCTTTTTGAGCCTGATGATGTGACAGATCTCCCAAAAAAAATGCGGGCTCTCTGGGATGACAGTCGTCTCGTATACAGGATGGGCCAATCTGCACGATTATATGTGGAACGTGAGTTTTCAGACGCACGTTTTTATCAATCCATCATGGACAACTATGGGAGAGTGTTAACTTGAGGGTTTTGGTTCTCGGTGGTTGTGGTTTTATTGGTTCCCATATTGTCGATGCTTTGGTGGCAAGTGGCCATCAGGTGTGCGTGTACACAAGAAGTGGCCGAAACACTGATGAGTTTCTGTCCTCTGTGATGTATTTTCAGGGGGATTTTTGCCGGGCAGAGGGACTGGATGAGGCGTTGCAGGGGGTTGATGTGGTCATTCACTGCTTAAGCGCGACGACACCTTCGCGGGGTGATGCTGACTATCTTGTTGATATTAATAGTAATCTGGTTTCAACCCTCCATCTCCTCGCAAAAATGGAAGCGCTGAATGTTAAAAAGCTGATATATATTTCATCGGGTGGAACTGTCTATGGCAATCCGCTTACTAACCCGGTCACAGAAGAAACGCCAGCCTCACCCATATGCAGTTACGGCATCATAAAGTTTGCGATTGAAAATTATCTTGGACTTGCATCCAGAAAGTGGGGTCTGAAAGCGACCATACTTCGCCCTTCCAATGTCTATGGGGAGAGACAGCAGCTAAATACCGGCCAGGGTTTGATTTCGACCGTGATCTATAACGCTCTGTGTGATAAACCGCTGGAGATTTACGGGGAGGGTAATGCCATTCGCGACTTTGTGTATGTCAGGGATGTCGCAAACCTGGTTGTAAAGACAGTCGGTTCTGATGAAACCGGTGTCTACAATGTTGGATCAGGGCGTGGAATGAAAGTTATTGAAACGGTTAACCTCATCGAGAAACACCTCAGTTTCAATGTTGAAAAAATCTATTGTCCAATGAGATTGTTTGATGTGAAAGCGATAGTTCTTGGCTCAAAAAAAGCGGAAAATATTTTCGGCTGGTCCGCATCAACGGATATTAATGTCGGAATTGAAAATCAAATTATCTGGGTTAAAGAACAGTTGGGTTGTTTCCGGAAAAATTAATTTTTCATGGATATTTGATTAACTTATTATGCTAATAAACTGGAGATTCTCATTTTACCGGATAATACCTCTGACCATATTGCCGTAGCAATGCTTGAGCCAGTTGGTGGTCACGGTGGTATGGATTATTACGACTTTGGCCTGTGTCAGGGGCTGTCCGAAGCGGGTATGGATGTTGTGCTTCATACTTGTGATGAGACAGCTTCTCCAAAGGATGCCGGGTTTTCATGCCGTTTCGATTATCGAAATATCTATGGCAAGGCCCCTGTCTGGGGGCGTGGTCTTTGTTATCTGAAGGGTACGGTAAAATCAATATTGTCTGCGCTACATGAGAAACGTTTGGTTTGCCATTTTCATCTCTTTCATGTGGGAATTCTTCAGTTACTAGATGTTCTGCTTGCCCGATTAGCGGGACGTAAAGTCGTTATTACCGTTCATGATGTAGAGTCGTTTGTGCTGAAGTCTAGCTCAGTAAAACTGAGTTATTGGGTCTATCGCCGTGCACATGGGTTGATCGTTCATAACATTTACTCTAAAGAGGCACTTCTTCAGTATGCGGACTTAAATCCGGATGTTGTTGATGTGATTCCCCACGGGCATTATTTGCATGCCATTACATCGTTGCCCGAGAAATCCCTGTCTCGATCAAGCCTGGGTTTGCTCGCCGGCTCAAAAGTAATTCTGTTCTTTGGTCAGATCAAAGAGGTGAAAGGGCTGGATCTGTTGCTCGACGCCATGCCTGCGGTACTTGCTAATGTTCCTGAGGCCATCTTATTGGTTGCAGGGCGACCCTGGAAGTGTGAATTCTCGCGTTATCAGCAACAGATCGACAGGTTGGGTATTGAGGCAAACTGTGTCACACATATTCGTTTTATTCCCGACAATGAGGTTGCGAATTACTATGCGGCAGCGGATATTGTGGTGCTGCCTTACCGGTGTATTTATCAAAGTGGTGTGCTGCTGATGGCGATGAGTTATCAAAAGCCTGTTCTGGTGTCAGACCTGCCGGGTATGCTTGATATTGTTCAGGACGGCGTGACGGGCTTTGTGTTCAAAAAAAATGATAAAGATAGCCTGGCTGAAAAATTGTCGACGGTACTTGTTGAAGATGGTACGCGTCACTGTGTGTCTGAGAATGGCTATGAATATGTCGTCAATCATCATGACTGGAATGCCATTGGCCATCAAACAGCTGCGCTTTACAAAATCCTTCTCGGCCGGTAACGGTCTGTGCCAGCGAGATGTCTCAATTTAAGTAAATTATTGGTTTGTGTGGGAATCATCCCCATGGTTTAAGGGAGTAACCCTTGTGGTTGCACAGGTTGATTCAAACTTTGTAAAACTCAGCTGTAAGAAAACTTACACTCGTTTTCTCAGTTATCTGTTTTTTGAGGGACGTCCATTGACGACCAGAGGGCGGTGGATAAATCCGTTGGTCTTCTTTCTCTACAGGTTGCACCGGTATTTGCCATTTGCCCGGCAAGTAAAGGCGCCGATTTTTATACTGGGTATTGGTCGAAGTGGTACCACGATACTTGGTGTGACACTGGCTATGCACGATGCGGTTGGCTTCCTCAACGAGCCAAAAGCCCTCTGGAGTTATCTTTATCCAGAGGAGGATATTATTGGCAATTACAATTTGAATGATGCGCGCTACAGGCTGAGTGATACCGAGGTCAATCTGGAAATGATTCGTAAGGCCCATCGAATTTTGGGAAATTACCTGACTCTTTCGTGTAGTTATCGCGTTGTGGACAAATACCCTGAATTGGTCTTCCGGTTAGACTTTGTTCGTGCCATTTTTCCAGATGCAAAATTCCTGTTTCTATACAGGAATGGTATCGATACTTGTTGCTCGATCAAAGCATGGTCGCATCGGCTTGGTGTTAACGTCGATGAAACAAGTCACGATTGGTGGGGGCTAAATGATAGAAAGTGGACACTTCTCTGTGATCAGATCGTAGCCACTGACCTGGTTCTGGGGCCACATATCGACAAAATCAGGCTGTTCTCTGCCCATGAGCACAGGGCAGCGGTTGAATGGATTGTTACGATGAAGGAAGGAATGCGTCTGGCTACTGAATATCCTGATAAGGTTCTTCCCGTTAAATATGAAAACTATACGATGTCGCTGAATGCACGCAAAAAAGTGCTGGATTTCTGCGACTTGCCACCGGACAAACGATATGACGAATACTGCTCAAAGGTCTTAAAAAAACCTGTGGAGATGGAATCAAAAATTGCCTTGCCTGAAGAGATAGAGTCTGAGTTCATACGGGTCATGGGTATGTTGGGCTATGAATAAACGCTTATTCATACTGGGTATCAGAGGACTGCCTGCCCGGCACGGTGGTTTTGAAACCTTTGCAGAGCGGCTGTGTCAGTATCTGGTCAATAAAGGTTGGGATGTGACGGTGTATTGCCAGGAGTTGGGCCGTGGACCGGTCTACAGCTCAGTCTGGCACGGTGTGAACCGGGTTCATATTCCGATCAATCGGGAGGGGCCGTTGAGCACGGTGCTGTTTGATCTGAGAGCTGTTTGGCACGCACTGGGTCAGGATGGACTGTTTCTGACGCTTGGTTACAACACCGCAGTATTTAATACCCTGCAACGTCTGAAGAGACAGGTGAATATCATCAATATGGATGGTATTGAATGGCGCCGGAGCAAGTGGGGACCGTTTGCCAGGGCATGGTTCTGGTTGAATGAGCGTATTGGCTGTTGGGTCGGCAATCATCTGATTGCCGATCATCCTAAAATCAAAGAACACCTCGCCACCCGTGTTGGCGCCGATAAAATTACAATGATTCCCTACGGCGGCGATGAAGTGCTCGAAGCAAATGTTAGCGTCCTGGCCACTTACGGTCTGGAGCCAGGGAAATTTTCGGTCATCATTGCCCGCCCGGAGCCGGAGAACTCGTTCCTAGAAGTGGTGCGGGCATTTAGTTGTAAGCACCGCCATCACAGATTGGTGGTGCTCGGAAATTTTGACCCGGAGAAGAATCGCTATCACCGTCAGGTAATAGAGGCTGCGAGTGCTGAAGTCCTGTTTCCAGGGGCCATTTATGATGCCCCGGTGGTGCAGGCCTTGAGGTATTTTAGTCGCTTTTATTTGCACGGCCACCGTGTTGGCGGTACCAACCCCTCGCTGGTTGAAGCGCTGGGTGCAGGCTGTGCAGTGATTGCTCAGGATAATCCTTACAACCGATGGGTTGCGAGAGAGGGGGCCGTCTATTTTACAGGTGAGCAGGATCTTACTCATCTGCTGGATGATCTGCTCAGTGACGATAGCAAGGTAGAGGCGATGAAATTATTCAGTAGGGAGTGTTTCAGGACGCGCTTTACCTGGGGGATGGTATTGCAGGAATACGAAGAATTGCTGGTTCATTGGCTCCCCGATGTACGACGTCATGACTTACCCTGAATCCGGTCCTCTCCAATAAATCCAGTGCCTGCGAAGCAAGCTATACAACCTTTGGATGTACAATGAAAAAAATGTTGAAAGACTTGGCAAAGCAATTCAGTGGATCAATTGATATTGTGTTGTCCGTTTTGATTGTTCCGATTGCCTACCTGCTTTTGGCGTATCGGCGTCTGGGCTCGGCCAAATTGCCACGGACCACAGGGCGTCTCAAGCGCATAGGTTTGTTTCCCCTGCGCAACCATTACTATGAACCCCTGTTCGACGACCGGCTGCTCTCCACGCCATTGGATAAGCCACGCTCCCTGCCCGGCATTGATCTAAATGAAGCGGGTCAGTTGGCGTTTATCAGGGAACTCGCCTTTTCCCATGAATTGATCACCTTCAATTTGACCGCCAATAACGAATCAGTCGATAATTTTTGTATTGAAAATGGCGCATTTGGTAGGGGTGATGCCGATCTTTTGTATCAGATGCTGCGCTTCCTAAAACCCGGAAAACTGGTGGAAATCGGCAGCGGCAATTCAACAAAAATTGCCCGGTTGGCGATGATCAAAAACCGTGCTGACACAGCGGGGGATTACAGACATATTTGTATCGAACCCTACGAGCAAACCTGGCTGGAGTCACTTGGCGACATTGAAGTGATTCGCCAGCGGGTAGAAGATATCGGGTTGGATCTGGCGGCAGAGTTGCAAGCAGGAGATTTATTATTTATTGATTCCTCTCATGTCATAAGACCTCAGGGGGATGTGTTAAAACTCTATCTGGATATTCTTCCCCGGTTAAAGTCCGGCGTCTATGTCCATGTTCATGATATTTTCACACCGCGGGATTACCTGAAATCCTGGGTGGTGGATGATGTTCGGTTCTGGAATGAGCAATATCTGCTGGAAGCGCTACTGTCCAACAGCCGTCGCTATGAGGTAGTGGCCGCACTGAATTTTTTAAAGTATGACCACTATAAAGCACTGGCACAGGTCTGCCCGTATTTAAAGCCGGATTCAGAACCGGCTTCCTTCTACTTCAGGATCACATAATGAGCAACGACAGCTTCTGTGATCAACAGCTAAAAAAGACCGGGGTGTAATGAGCGTGAGAGTTATTGTCACCGGCGGCGCCGGCTTTATTGGTTCAGCCGTGATACGTGAGCTGTTGACCCAAACATCCTGTGTTGTGGCGAACGTGGACAAGCTGACCTACGCTGGCAATCTGGAGTCGTTGGCCTCAGTGTCTGATTCGCCCCGCTACCATTTCTATCAAGTGGATATTTGCGATGCTGCTGCACTGGATTCGGTGTTTGCCGAGTTCAAGCCGACGGCGGTGATGCATTTGGCCGCTGAATCCCACGTCGACCGTTCCATCGACGGTGCTGCCGATTTCATTCAGACCAATATTGTCGGTACCTATAGTCTGCTGGAAACCTCCCGCCTTTATTGGAGCGGGCTACCGGAAGAGAAGATGGCGGCTTTCCGTTTCCACCATATCTCCACCGATGAGGTGTATGGTGATCTTGATGGTGCGGAAGACCTGTTCACCGAAACCACATCTTATTCCCCGAGTTCACCGTATTCCGCATCCAAGGCGAGTGCAGATCACCTGGTTCGGGCATGGTCCCGGACCTACGGTTTGCCCATTCTGGTGACCAATTGCTCCAATAATTATGGCCCGTACCACTTCCCGGAAAAACTGATTCCCCATGTGATTCTCAACGCCTTGTCAGGTAAACCGCTGCCAGTCTATGGTGACGGTTCGCAGGTTCGGGACTGGCTCTATGTGGAAGACCACGCGCGAGCTCTGCTTGAAGTTTTAAACCGCGGCACTGTCGGTGAAACCTATAATATTGGCGGTCACAATGAGCAACGGAATATTGAGGTCGTGAAAGCAATCTGTGATCTTCTGGAGGAACTGGCACCCGACAGACCCGAAGGGGTTGATGCCTATGAGGATTTAATAACCTATGTGAAAGATCGGCCGGGCCATGACCGGCGTTATGCTATCGATGCGTCAAAAATTCAGCGAGAATTGGGTTGGGTTCCGGTCGAAACGTTCGAGAGTGGTTTGCGCAAGACAGTTCAATGGTATATCGATCATCCGGAGTGGTGGCAACGGACCCTCTCCGGTGCCTATAAGCTTGACCGTGCCGGCACGGTCAAATCGCAATAATTATCAAACTGGTTTGTCGCCTGTGGTGATATTGGTTTTGGAAAAGCTATGAACAACTATAAAGGCATTATTCTGGCGGGTGGCTCGGGTACACGGTTGCATCCCATTACAATAGGGGTCTCCAAACAACTGCTGCCCGTCTACGATAAGCCCATGATCTATTACCCGCTGTCGGTATTGATGTTGGCAGGTATCCGTGAGGTTTTGATCATTTCAACCCCGGAGGATTTGCCGGCCTTTCGGCGCTTGTTCGGCAACGGCGAGTCGTTCGGGCTCGAAATCAGCTATGCAGAGCAACCCTCGCCCGACGGGTTGGCGCAGGCCTTTCTGATCGGTGAAGACTTTATTGGTGACAGCAATGTTTGCCTGATTCTCGGGGACAATGTGTTTCACGGTTTTGGCTTCAGCGCCATGCTGCGCGAAGCCGTTCAACGTGAGGAAGGTGCGACTATTTTTGGTTACCACGTCAATGAGCCCGAACGTTTTGGTGTTGTCTCGTTTGACACTGACGGCAAGGCTGTTTGCATTGAAGAAAAGCCGTCAGAGCCCAAATCAAACCATGCCGTGACAGGTCTGTATTTTTACGACAACAGTGTGGTGGATATCGCCAGAAAAATAACCCCGTCAGAACGCGGCGAACTGGAAATCACGGCCGTCAATAATGCGTATCTGCAACGCGGCGACTTGCATGTCAGTTTGCTGGGTCGGGGCTTTGCTTGGTTGGATACAGGTACCCACGATTCGTTAATGGAAGCCAGCCATTTTGTTCAGACAATTGAGGCGAGGCAGGGGCTGAAGGTGGCCTGTCTGGAGGAAATTGCCTATCACCAGGGTTGGATCAATGCCGACCAGCTCCGCAATCTGGGTGAGGCACTGGAAAAGACGAACTACGGGCGGTATCTGGTACGAGTAGCCGAGGGTTACCAATGAAGGTCATAGCGACGCCCCTCAATGATTGTGTGATTATCGAGCCCCGGGTTTTCGGGGATGATCGCGGGTTTTTTCTGGAAACCTTTCACGTGGCGCGCTACGCAGAATTGGCGAATATAACGCAGCCCTTTGTTCAGGATAATCACTCCCGCTCCGAGAGGGGCGTCCTGCGCGGCCTGCATTTCCAGATCAACAGGCCGCAGGGGAAGCTGGTCAGGGTCGTTCGGGGTGAGGTATTTGATGTGGCCGTGGATTTGCGCCGGGACTCGCCCAGTTTCAGTCAGTGGCACGGCGTTGTGTTGAATGAAAATAACAAGCGTCAGTTGTGGGTGCCGCCGGGGTTCGCCCACGGTTTTCTCGTGTTGAGTGATGTGGCTGATTTTGAGTATAAATGTACGGATTACTACGATCCGGATGACGAGGGCGCCATTCTCTGGAATGATCCCGAACTGGCGATTGAGTGGCCCGAAGCATCGGCTATCAGGCTGTCGGACAAAGATGCCGGTGCCCCCACCTTTGCGGCTTATTGCCAGTCATGAAAATTCTGGTGACCGGGGCAGATGGGCAGCTAGGCCGTTGTTTACAAGACAGGCTCCGCATGACGGCACACGATGGGCTGGCTTTGAACCGGAGTCAGCTGGATATTACCGACCGACAGTCTGTAGAGGCTGCAGTAGTCAGGTTTCGGCCCGACGTCATTGTCAATGCCGCGGCGTATACGGCAGTTGACCGCGCTGAGAGTGAGCCCGAGGTTGTCCGACGGATCAATGCGGAGGCCGTGGGCTATCTGGCTGAAGCGGCCAACAAAGTTGGTGCTCTGCTGGTACAGGTGTCGACAGATTATGTATTTGATGGCAGAACCATCAGGCCGTATCGCGAGTCTGATCCGGTAAATCCCCTCAATGTCTACGGCGCCAGCAAGCTGGCGGGGGAGGAGTGTGCTGCCGGGGCAAACCGCTATTTTGTTGTTCGCGCAGCCTGGCTGTTCAGCGAGTACGGCAATAATTTCCTCAAATCGATGCTGAAGCTGGCGGATGGCCGCGAGACCTTGCAGGTGGTTGTAGATCAGATCGGAACGCCCACCTATGCGGGTGATCTGGCTGTCTCGATAATCAGGTTGGCAGAAGCGGAAGCTGCCTCGGGCATTTACAATTATTCCGGCGGGCGTGCCTGTAGCTGGTTTGAGTTCAGCCAGGCTATCTTTGCTTGTCTGGGTAAACTCAGACCAGAATGGCGGCTGCCCGAAGTCCTGCCCGTGACGGCCGCTGAATATTCCAGTGTGGCCAGTCGCCCAGCTTATACTGTACTGGATGATGCGAAACTGCGGGCCTGCCTTCCCCAGTCAACCGGTGATTGGGAGCTGGCCATTGAGTCACTGATGCCGGTGTTGGCAGAATGAGTCCACAGCAACTCCGCACCTACGTTGCTTCAGGTGTCCCATGGTAAATCGGTTTGGGTGTCTGAAACGATGGATTGAGGATAACCCTCACTTCCGTGAGGTGTTGTTCGGCAGCTCGCTTGGCCTGTTTGTCAAGGTGCTGACAGCCATTCTCGCTTTCTTGATGAATATCGTGATTGCCCGAAAACTTGGCCCCGCCGAGGCGGGGCTGTTCTTTCTCGGCTTTACGCTGGTTGTTCTGCTGGCCTCCGTGGGCCGTATGGGGCTGGACAACAGTGTGATGCGGTTTGTGGCCCGCGCCCGCGTGGCCGGGGATACCGTAAAACTTCATGGACTCTACCGGAAGGCACTCTTGTGGGGTGGTGGTCTCTGCCTGCTTTTTATGCTGGTATTGTTGGCATCCAATCAGTTGCTGGTCAATTTTGTATTCGAGCAGCCGGGATTTGGCGCTGTATTGCCGATCATGGTTATGGCCTTGCCTTTGGTGGGACTATATACCCTGCACGTTTTTGCCCTGTTGGGGCTGAAAAAAATCATTGCCGGTGTGATGGTTTTAACCGGTATTGTGCCTTTGACCATGTTGGCTGGCCTGCTCATTTTTCCCGTTACCCGGGCGCAGGAGGTAGCATGGGTCTACCTGGTTGGCTGTGCGCTGGCATTGGTCATCGGGGTGTTTTTTTGGCACAGGGCGGTGCCCGGTAAAGAACAGGGAGTAAAGCTGCCGGCCTTTCCCAGTGACCTGTTGTACGCTAGTTGTATGCCCTTGTGGGGCGTTGTAATTCTCGGGCAGGTTATTCAGTGGTCATCCCAACTTCTGATGGGTGTATGGGGTTCGGTCGAGGATGTGGCGCTGTTTGCTGTTGCCCAACGGACCGCCATGTTGATTGGTTTTGCCCTGTTTGCGGTCAATGCCAGCGCCGGACCGAAATTTGCCGCCCTGTACAGTCAGGGTAATATGGTGGGTCTGGAGCGAATAGCTCTGTGGTCAGTGCGGTTGATTTTGCTGGTGGCGGTACCGTCGCTGATCTTTATGATGGTTTTCCCTCAGTGGCTTATGGGGCTGTTCGGGCCGCAGTTCCGAGCAGCGTCTACGGCATTGATGATTCTGGCGGTTGGCCAGTTTATTGGCACTGCTGTGGGTTCTGTGGGTTCTTTGTTGAGTATGACCGGCCACGAGCGCCAGCTGCGTTGGAATGTCTTTATCGGTGCCGTGCTAGGCGTTGGCCTGGGGGTCTTGTTGATTCCCGGTTATGGGCTGATCGGTGCAGCGATTGCGACTTCGGTTGCCGTCGCATCAAAAAACCTGCTGTGTGTTTATCAGGTCAACCAGTTGCTGGGTTTTAACACACTGGCCATCTGGCGAAAAATCTAGCATGGCCCGAGTTTCTTGTTTGAAGGGAGTATAAAGTGATGTCTCTTGTCCCCGTTGTGATGGCTGGTGGTTCAGGAACCCGGTTGTGGCCTCTGTCCCGGCAGTTGTATCCAAAACAGTTCCTGCCACTGTTGGGGGATGACACTATGCTGCAGGAAACCTACGGTCGTTTGCGAGCGTTAGACACACAACCTGCTTTGTTTGTTTGTGGTGAAAGCCACCGGTTTATTGTGGCAGAACAGCTCAGGTCGACAGGTTGTGATCCGGCCATGATTCTGCTTGAGCCAGAGGGCAGGAACACGGCACCTGCGGTGGCGCTGGCAGCTTGTTATGCTCTGGAGCATGCCGGGGAGGGTGATGACCCGGTGTTGCTGGTATTGGCGGCAGATCATGCAATACAGGATGTCGATGCATTTCAGGCGGCGGTGATCGCTGCCTTGCCCTTTGCCGAGCAAGGTAAGCTGGTGACTTTTGGTATCGTGCCGAGCACACCTGAAACAGGTTATGGCTATATAAAGTGTGGTGATTTGGTTGGTAACGGTCCTGCAAAAATAGTATCGAGGTTTGTAGAAAAACCGGCCAAAGTACTCGCCGAGCAATATCTGACCGAGGGCGGCTATCTCTGGAACAGTGGGATGTTTCTGTTCAGCGCGCGTCGTTATCTGGACGAGCTGCAAGCGCACAGTCCTGAAATTCTGTCGGTTTGCCAAAAAGCCATGTCATTGGCTTCGATAGACAGCGACTTTCTCAGACCCGATAAAGATATTTTTCTCGATTGCCCCGCGGATTCCATCGACTATGCCGTCATGGAAAAAACCCCCGATGCCGTGGTGGTGCCAATGAATTGTGGCTGGAGTGATGTGGGCTCTTGGTCGGCGCTTTGGGCTGAATCTGAAAAAGATCTGTGCGGTAACACCCTGAAGGGTGATGTGATGGCGCTGGATACCCATGATTCGTTTATCCAGGCTGATCGAAAATTGATTGCGACGGTGGGCCTGCGGGACGTAGTGATCATCGAAAGTGACGATGCCATTCTGGTCGCCGATAAAAATCGCGTGCAAGAGGTCAAGAATATTGTTGACCAATTGCGAGAGGAAAAGCGTTCCGAAGCAGAGGCTCATCGCAAGGTTTTTCGACCCTGGGGGTATTACGACGCCATTGAAAATGGTGAACGTTTCCAGGTAAAGCGGATTTTGGTCAAACCAGGTGGGCGGCTTTCCTTACAGATGCATCACCACCGGGCGGAACACTGGGTTGTGGTGAGTGGCACCGCGCTGGTGACAAAGGGCGAAGCGACCTTTCTGCTGTCGGAGAATGAATCGACATTTATTTCTATTGGCGAAACCCATCGCCTGGAAAACCCGGGGTCTATCCCTTTGGAGATCATCGAAGTACAGTCCGGGGGCTATCTCGGCGAGGACGATATCATCAGGTTTGAAGATATCTACAAGCGAAACTGAGGTGGTTTTTAAAGTGACGAAGCGGATTCAAACAAGGTTAATGACGCGTGAATATTTTTATATGATCGGGGATGTTCTCATCAACGTGTAATTCAAAATTCTGCTGAAAGTATTCATACACCCGGGGATGCGTGCGGGAAAAACGCAAATCATCTCGGCCATCCAGCAAAACATCGAAGATAATCGCCAGCTTTGCCCTGTTCGCAATCAGCTCCTGCATCATTTTTTCCTGCTTTTCTGGCGTGGCAGGGTAGACACAGTAGGTATCGTAGGCAGCGGGCTCTCTGTTGTAGAGTGCATAGAATCCCGGTATTGAGGGTGCAAAAAAACATTTTTCATCACTCCCCGAACGGCTATTGATAATGCTGTTCAGCTGTTCAAGCATGTCCGCCTGGGGTTGAGGCAGCAGAAAAAATTCGTTGTTCAGAACAAGTTTTACATTGGTTTTTGGCTTGATCAGGCGCCGTGCGCTATTTTGTAGATTTTTATTATTCAGCAGAATTGAGCTGGCGGTCAGAAGCGCGAGAACAGACAGAACCACAGCCGGGGGAAATAACAGTGTGTTGAGGGCGACAATGACGATCAGGCATGGATGTATGCTCAGGCACAGGTGGTCAAAGTCACAGCGTGAATAGAGGTGATGGAAATACGTCATCCCCACAGTACTGCTACTGATGATGAGTGCAGGCGAATTTGGAGTCCTGTCGATCTGTAATAGCCCGATGACCACGCCCGCCAGATAAATAAGAGGCAGGGTATTGAACAGCGCCTTGAACAGAATACGTTTGGCTGGAGGTTGATTTTTCCAATGGGGCGTTGGTCTCCCCAAAAAGGGCAGTGGTAGTGACAGATTGGTTGTCCCACGTTTAAAAATGGTCAGGACTTTTTCCCTCCAGTAGGCTTTGGCAAAGCCTGGATGTCGAACGGCAATGTAAAGTAATGGTATCAGGCCAATCATTGTTCCGACTGAAAATACACTGCCTGTGACGAGGAAATCCAACTGCCCCGATATCAGGCATATAAGACAGAGGATGAGGAAGGCGGCACTGGCATAGATGCCCAGATTGAGACCAAGAAAATAGGCCAGGCCGTGGATGATGCCTGCGTAAAGCAGCGTTTTTCCACCCGGATCGCTGAGTAGCAGGTAGCCACTGGCAATTGTCAGCAGGCAGGTCAATACCTCGAAACTCTTGTAGTAGGGCTGTAGCCAGAGATAAAGCAGTACTTGAGATAGCGCCGTTGCATACCAGCTATTGCTGATCTGGAAGATGAGCCAGCCGCCAACTGATAGCGTGGCAATCATGACAAGTGACATGGCCAGCCGTTGTGCGTGGAAGGTTTGGCCGAACCGTTTCATAAACAGCCCAACCCATAGATACCTGCCCGGGTCATAGGCCCGAAAGTCCCGGATGGGAACCTTGCCTCGTGCATATTGCTGTGCCCCAAAGCAGAGGTAGCCCTCGTCGGCAGTCTCCAGTTCGACGCGAATTCCCGGGAGCCATAGCAACAGAATAATGACCGCCGCAATGAACATGCAGTAGAGAATACTTGCCTCATACATGGTGTGGCTTTCCGGTCCTGGTGTCGATTCCGTTCATACTATGAATCTTTCCGGTTGCTCAAGCGGCTTTGGCTGAAATGAATTTGAACGCAGCTACGGGTTTCAGGAAGCCGATGCGATCAAATTGTTTTTCAAACCAGTTTCCCGGTCGCAGGTTTTTAAGGGGCGGAGGCAGAATCCCGTAGTTATAAATAGCAATGTCCTGAAAGCCTGCCGCAGTTAATGCCGCTGTGAGTTTGGCATCTGTCAGATTGAGAATGCCTTTTTCGGCTTTCCAGCGCATGGTGGGAGACAGGAATATCTGCAGGTAATAGAAGGGACAAAAGGGGTTAACATCAACAAAAAGTATTCGTCCGTCCGGTTTAAGCAGTTGTTTCATGCCGACAAATGCATTTTTGATATCAATAAGATGATGGAGCATAAAAAAGCCGGTAATGGCATCAAACTGGCCGTGCAGTGATGCCGGTGGTATCAGAACGTCCCCGCAATGGGTGGCGACATCAATACCTTCCGGACAGGCGGATACCAGCTTTTCCAGCAGAAAGGGGGAAAGATCGAAACCCTCGATATCGACCCCCTCACGGCGCAGCGGGATCGTGAATTTACCCATGCCGCAGCCGACGTCCAGCACCTTGTCGCCCTGTTGGAGCAGGTCGCTGTCGAGCACTCGCCTGACATGGGCCGCAATGTAGTTGGAGCTGCCCGGTAGCATACGCCAGTTCTGTTGCTGTGTTCGCGATTCATAGTAATCGCGCTGAACCAGGTTGTGCGTTTGCTGATAACTGTCGTCATTATTCATAGTTGTTCACTCAAGTAGGCATTTGATATTTGAGAGGGCAGTTTTGAGGCGCATTGCCGATGTGTATGAAGAGGTGCCATGTGTTCGTTGTTCACGTTCAAACGGCAGTGTGCTGATAGCAAGCCTTGCCTTGCAGATGAGGCCTGGCAGGTAAAAACGTTTTGTCTCGAAGCCGAGTACGCTACGGACCATGGCGCAATCCATCAGCACAAAACAACCTGCACCCTTGGGCAGATTGACCATCCGGCGGACCAGCCATTTGAAGACTCTGGATGTGTTCATCCTCCCAGCACTCTGATAGGGGTTGGAGCGGACTGCAAAAACGGCATTGATTTGCTGGGCAATAATTTTCTCATATAGATTGGGAATGATTTCGGGGGGATCTTGCAAGTCCGCATCCATAACGGCCACATAATCGCTGTTGCTATTTTTTAGTCCGGTGCGAATGGCCTCCTGTTGCCCCCGGTTGTGGTCATGTCGAATGATCCTGATGGTAGGGTGATGGCTTTTCAGGTTTTGAATAATCTCGTGGGAGTTATCCGGGCTGGCATCATCAATAAATAGCAGCTGTAGCTCGATCTCCAGAGGGATACAGGCCCGCTCCAGTCGTGTTACCAGTTCGGGAATACTGGCTTCGTTGCGGTAGATGGGAAGGACAATCGCGAGCGAAGTCTTATGCGCAACGTGGCAGGGGTCAAGTTCCATGGCTTTTCATCCAGTCTATGGTCTGCGACAGTCCTTCTTGAAAGTCCATGGATACTTTCCACCCGAGTACATTGCGCATCTTGTCGACATTGGCAAACCAGTTGTCGCGATCCCACTCTCTTTTAGCGAAGGCACCCGATTGTATGGAGGGCTTTTTCCCAAGAATCGAGGCAATGGTGTTGACGATGTCTTCGTTGCTGATTTTACAACCGCTGGCGATATTGAAAATATCCCCATAGCCGCACGACTGGGCCGCCAGTAGGCAGGCATTCACTACATCATCGATGTGGACGGGATCGTGTGTGCACCCCGGATCGGTAAGCTTTACCGGTTTGTCATTGAGGATATTGTGGATAGCAGTGGGAATCAGTCGACTGTCTGATTCCAAAGGCCCGTAGACGTGGAACAGTCGCAATATGGCGATCGGAATTTTTCGTGATTTTGACAGGCTTTGTAATAACTGGCTCCCGGCGAGTTTGGCGCCCCCGTACAGGGTACAGGGTTCGGGTAAGTCCGTTTCAGTAATGGGGCCGGGCAGATTGCCATATTCAGTAGAACTGCCACAGTGTACAAACGCTTTTAAATGTGACCCCTGAACAGACTCTAGCAAATTAACCAGCGCCAGGGTATTGAGTTGAATCGTTGCTGTCACATCGTTGTAGTTGCGGTTAACGGCTGTGTTGAAGACGTAGTGGGGGCGTATTGCCTGGAGCTGTTGCTGGACAGTGGTCAGTTCACACAAGTCCATTTCAATCGGCGTGGGTCTGGTTTTCAAGTGATCGAACCGGTAAGTATCAGAACTCTGGCGTACCTGTGCAAAAACCTCTGCGCCCTGTTTTTCAAGGGCCTTGACCAGGTGGGCGCCGACAAAACCATTGGCGCCGGTAACCAGTACAGTTTTGTTGGTAAAGGTATCCTTCATGTGAGTGTCTTGACCAATTCTGAAAGCTGTAGCTGGTCAGCCAGATGATCGCTGGCTATCTGCGAGGCATTCCGCTGCCTGGTTTTGTGCATTTCCACCTGAATAGCCGGTATGGCTTTCGAGGCGGGGACCTTCTGGCTGTCGGAGAAAAACGAGCGTCGCAGGAACGAGAACTGGCAGTCCAGCCGTGCCAGCTCATGAAAAAAGTAATCGACGGGGAGTGGGTGCCCGAGGCCCGGGAGAGTCAGTCCGCCGAATCCGAATGCTGCATGCCGAATTTGCTGACGAATTGTGTCGACGGTGCCGTCGGCAAGCACATGGAACAGCGTTGGCTTTCCCTGCGTAATATGCAGGTCATTCAGCCCGACAAATACTCTCCGGACATCGTGATTATTGACTACAGGCGCGAGGTCCAGGGCTTCGGTGGTTTCAATCATCAAGCCGATGGCGAGTCGCCCATCAACCTGGCTGAATACCTGTTCGATTTCCTGGCGGGTTCTTATCATTGGCACCAGTATTTCATCGGCACCGGCATCAATCACACGGTCAATTTCATTTGCAGAACCCGGATCAATGGCATTTATACGGCAAATAACGTTAATGCCCATTGCCTTCAGATTGTTAATGTCTTCCAGTGTGTGTTGATTGATCTGTGTGTTGTAACTGGCCTGTCGCTCATGCTTCCCTTTGACTTCAAGGTCAACAACCACACCGCGACATCCTGCTTCGATGCAGTCCATATCTGACGTTGCGTCCCTGTGAAAGACGAACAGATCGAAGTCTTTTCCCATCTCACTTTCTCTTAACACTTTTGTGCTACAACCACCAGGCTGGATCCCCAGGGAAACTTGGCCCCTCTCTTTGCCAGCCAATTTTCGATCATCGAAATTTTTAGTAAAACGTGATTGGTGATTTTGCCGGGGTTTTCTTCATATGCCTGAAATTGCCTTTTCTTCCATAAAAATCTGGAAATCACGACGAGGGGGAATAATAAAAACTGGTAGTAATTGACATATCTGATGGTGAATCCAGCCTGTTCGAGGATCTGGGTGAGGGTCGTTTTGGTGTAGCGCCTTTTATGGCCGGCCTGGATGTCCCGATTGCTCCAGAGCCAGGGTTGTGCCGGGACAGTGATAATTAATATTGAGTTGGATTTGAGTGTGCGAGAGAGTTCTCGCAGCATTTTGTGATCGTCAACATGCTCGAGCACATCAAGCGATGTCATCATGTCCACTGATTTATTTCCCAGCGGTAACTCCTGAACATCTCCGGCTATGAGCTGTGTGTCAGGTGCCAGGGTTTTCATCTGGGGAGAGAGCAGTACCAGACGATCAATGCCGACCAGGTGTTCACCGTAGGTTTGCAAATGTGTCAGGTTATAGCCGGAGCCGCAACCAATATCAGCGAGGGTTTCAACCGGCTTTGGGCAGAATCTCCGGATCAGCTCCAGTACCATTGAGCGTCGGGCGCAGAACCAGAAGTGCGTCTGTTCCGTTCGCACTAGCATTTCATAGCGATCTGGCGTGAATTCCATTATTAGCTTATTTTTATCGGCGATTGCCCCATTCTATCTGTATGCCATCAGAGTGCATAGATATGCCTTTGGGTGGTGCCATGTTATATAGCCCGGGCACCTAGAGGGTATTTAGCCTGGATTGTCCAAGTTGGGGCCTCGTGCATGGCCAAATATTAATTTGGTTGATCGCAAACACGCCCTGGCTACCCTACTTATTCCTTTGTCAGCCCTTTATAATATCCGCCTCTGATATCAACGCTGTCATTCCCATGAATCCACTGGAACGCAAAAGCCTGTTTGGTTTGGCCTCTCTCTATGCTTTTCGCATGGTGGGGTTGTTCATGTTGCTGCCAGTGCTGGCCCTCTACGCTGGCGACTACAGTGGCAGCTCGGCCTTGCTTGTAGGCTTGGCCCTGGGTATCTACGGTCTCACCCAGGGGCTATTCCAGATTCCACTGGGGTTTCTTTCCGATCGGATTGGCCGAAAGCCGGTGATCGCTGGTGGGTTGTTGTTGTTTCTTGTGGGGAGTGTTATCGCTGCGCTATCGGATTCCATGTGGGGCCTGATTGCAGGGCGCGCCATGCAGGGCGCGGGTGCAGTGGCCAGTACGATCATGGCGTTATTGTCTGATTTGACGACTGAGCAGAATCGTACCAAAGCCATGGCGTTGGTTGGGGGCAGTATCGGGATTTCGTTTGCTCTTTCAATGGTGCTCGGGCCGGTGTTGGCGAATCAATGGGGGCTGTCCGGCTTATTTTGGCTGGCGGCCGGGATGTCGGTAGTGAGCCTTGGGGTGTTGGCCCTGGTGATTCCAACGCCGGTGACCTTGCTTCACAACGCGGAAGCAGAAGCGATACCGGCAATGTTTGGCCGTTTGTTAAAAGACGCTGAGCTGTTGCGGCTCAATCTGGGGATTGGCACCCTGCATTTCGCCCAGATGGCCAGCTGGGTTGCAGTTCCGGTGATTCTGGAGCAGAGCCTGGATCTGGCCCGCGGCGATCACTGGATGATTTATCTCGGCACCATGGGCTTGTCGTTTCTCTGCATGTTACCTTTTATTATCATTGCAGAGACCCGCCGCAAAATGAAACCGGTCTTTATTGGTGCGGTTGTTTTACTGGCGTTAGCCGAGATCGTCCTGGCCGGTAATATCGATTACCGCTATGGATTTATCGCCGGTTTGTTTCTGTTTTTTATGGCATTCAACTTGCTGGAGGCCTCGTTGCCGTCGCTGGTCAGTAAGCTGGCGCCGGCCGGCGGTCGTGGAACCGCCATGGGGATTTATTCCACCAGCCAGTTTCTGGGTGCTTTTCTCGGTGGTGTGGTCGGCGGCTATGTGGCCTGGCGGTTTGGTTATGCCGAGGTTTTCTGGATGGTGGCTGTATCGATTCTGGTCTGGCTGGTTGCTGCAGTGACCATGAAGAAGCCGGCGCACCTGAAGAGTCTGGTGGTTACTTTGATGCCGGGGGAGGTGATCGCTGCGGAACACTTTGTCGGGGCGGTGCCGGGTGTTCAGGACGTGGTGATTATGCCGGATCACCGGCTGGCATACTTTAAAGTTGACAAGGATTTTTTCTGTCAGACAGACATGGAGTCAGCGCTGGGACGTCCGCTGGAGACACCGATTTAGCGGCACAAAAAAACCCGCGTGAAAGCGGGCTTTTTATCGGATTCAGTTTGTCAGAACGGGATGTCATCGTCAAAACTGTCGAATCCGGGATCTGTGTTATTGCTGTTGGACGCCGATGGCTGCTGTTGCTGGGGTTTGCTGTAGCCCCCCTGGCCGCCTGAAGGGCCTTGTTGCTGCATGCTATCGTCGTAGCCTGATGAGCCCGAGCCTGCCCCGCCACGGCTATCCAGCATCTGCATTTCATTCGCCACGATTTCAGTGGTGTATTTGTCCTGACCGCTCTGGTCCTGCCACTTGCGGGTTCTGAGAGAGCCCTCAATATATACCTTGCTGCCTTTTTTCAGGTATTCCGCAGCGATTTCTGCGAGACGATTGAAAAACACGACTCTGTGCCATTCAGTGCGTTCCTGCGGTTGGCCGGTCTGTTTGTCTTTCCAGGTTTCACTGGTGGCCAGAGTCAGATTGGTTACTGCGCCACCGCTGGGCATATACCGTGTTTCCGGGTCTTTGCCGAGATTGCCGATCAGAATTACTTTGTTGATACCCCGGGCCATGTGTTGCTCCACTTGCCAAAATTAAGAGCGGAGTTTACCTCGGAAACGCTGCCCTGTCATTGGCTCAGGTTGTGCTTGGGTCCTGTTAACAGGACCTAACTGTTGGCCACGACACTGGGGCGCTCGGATATCTGCTGGTGCCAGCGGCGGAGATGCTCGTGCCCGTCGGGCATGGCTACCCCGGCCCATTCGGCAAAGTCGATGGTTACCAGTGCGGTGATATCAGCCATCGAGAAATTGTTCCCGGCAAGGTATGACCTGTTGGCCAGATGTTGGTTGAGGTCACCGTAGAAATTCATGATGCGCTGCCGACCACGTTCCACCAGGGCCGGGATTTTGTCGTAATTGTGTGGGCCCACCAGTGCCCTTCCGTCAAGCCAGTCAGGTCCGTTTCTGAACAGATCTGCCACTGCCTGAAAGCCGTTGGTAAAACAGATCTGGTTCCACATTTCTACCAGCCCGATTTCCTGGGCAGTAGCGCCAAACAGGGGTGGCTCCGGATGGCGGGCTTCCAGATAGCGGGCAATGGCGTTGGTCTGGGAGATACAGGTGCCATCATCAAGCTCCAGCACCGGCACATCGCAGTTGGGACTCTTCTCTCGGAAATCTTCTGTGAGTTGCTCGCCTTTCAGCAGGTCCACTTCGATACGCGGAAAATCGATCCCCTTTTCGGCCATGAAGATATTCAGCCGTCGGGGATTGGGCACGCCGGGATAGTCATAGAGTTTCATGGCATTTCCTTATTCTGGTTATTAACGATGATCGTGCATGACCTACGGGTTCGTCTGTCGATGCTAACGGTTGTCATCGCGGAAGGAAAGCCTGGCGGCGAGGTGGCGGGTTAGAACGCATTTCGGTTGTGAAAGATACTAAACACCGTGAGGGTAATGATTTTCAGGTCGAGCCACAGCGACCAGTTGTTGATGTATTCAAGATCGCATTCTACCCGCCGCTCCATCTTTTCCAGTGTATCGGTCAGCCCCCGATAACCGCGGATCTGGGCGAGCCCGGTAATCCCCGGCTTGACCTTGTGGCGCCACATATAGGATTCGATCAGATCCATGTAATACTCATTGTGGATCAGGGCGTGGGGTCTGGGACCAACGATGGACATGCGGCCCTGTACGACATTAAAAAACTGCGGTAATTCATCGAGACTGGTACGTCGCAGAAAAGCCCCCAGTCTGGTGAGCCTCGGGTCATCGGGTTTCGCCTGGGTTACCGTACCATTGGCTTCCTGGTGAACGGTCATGGATCTGAACTTGTAAACCTTGAAGCGTCTGCCATCCTGACCATTACGATACTGCTTGAACAATACGGGGCCGGGCGAACTGAATTTGATCAGTAGCGCAATTGCCAGGCAGACAGGTGTAACCAGTGCGCAGATCAGTATGCCCAGCACCAGGTCTTCACAGCGCTTGAGGGTACGATTAAAGCCTCGCATTGGAGAGCAGCTGATATCTATGGCGTAGTGACCGAGGATGCTCGATACCTTGTGGTTGAGGAGCTGGATATCTTCAAAGTCGGGGAAAAAGCGGATGTCCACCGTTACATGGCGGAGGGCATAGACAATGTCCTTAATAAACCTTCCCATGCTCAGCGGCAGGTCGAGCCACACTTCATCGACCGAATATTTACTGAGTTCCTCTATCACCTGACCGGAGTGAGCCCAGCGCTCTATTTCACTGGCATGCACATGATGTACCAGTCGGTAACCGGACTGCTGCATTTCCCGCTCGTCAAAGAGTACCTTGGCGTGGTGGTGATCGCTGGTAATGACCAGTACCGACCGCAGGTTCTTACCGGCACTTCGCAGGCGTTTCAGATAAAAGTGGTACCCGCAACGGTAGAGCGTGCCTCCCAACCAGGTTAATGCCACCAGGTAAATTAACCAGAGCCTGGAAAACTCGATTGCAGTCTTGGTAAAAACCAGAAAGGCCATGAGCACTGCCACAGTCAGCAGTAGCGAGAAAGTATAGCGTTTGAGGAGGGGAGGAAGTCGTCTGCCTCGCCATGAGTCGTAGACGCCGGTAATGGTGAGGACAAAAACCAGCAGGAGTGCTGTGCCACCGGTCAATACTTCAAATTTGGCGGACATGTCTGCGAAGCCAAAGCGGAGCCAGTGAGCCACTAAACTGGCTAAGATGACATTGAGGGCATCAACAATGGCAATGAGTGGCGCAAAGCTGGAAGTGGATGAGGGCTGTGAGCTGGTTGCCATCAATTGATCGTCTGGGTCGTATAACGGAAGAGCCAAACCAGCTCTCCCGTGAAGAATAATTTCAATAGCAAATTAGGCGTTGTAGCGCTGAAAAACCAGCGTTGCATTGGTGCCACCAAAACCAAAGCTGTTGGACATGACACGCTGCAGGTTGGCCTTGTCTACCCGTTTGGTGACAATGGGTAGGTCTGCCGCTTCCGGATCCAGGTTGTCGATGTTGGCGGAGGCGCAGATAAAGTTGTGTTCCATCATCAACAGACTGAAAATCGCTTCCTGAACACCAGCGGCGCCGAGTCCGTGCCCGGATAGCGATTTGGTCGAGCTGATGGGTGGTACTTTTTCGCCAAAAGTCTCCCTGATGGCCTTCAGCTCCTGCAAATCACCGACGGGTGTGCTGGTGCCATGGGTGTTGATGTAGTCGATATCCCCCTGGGTGGTTTGCATCGCCATTTTCATGCAGCGCGCGGCACCCTCTCCGGACGGCGCCACCATGTCATAGCCATCGGAGGTGGAGCCATAGCCCACCAGCTCGGCATAGATTGTGGCGCCCCGCGCCAGGGCGTGTTCCAGTTCTTCCACGACCAGACAGCCTGCACCGACTCCCGGTACAAAACCGTCCCTGTCAGCGTCATAAGCCCTGGAGGCCAGTTGAGGAGTATCGTTATATTTGGTCGACAGTGCTCCCATGGCATCGAACATGCCCGCCATTGACCAGTGCATATCCTCGGCGCCACCGGCAAAGACAATGTCCTGTTTGTTCATCTGAATCAGTTCCATTGCGTGACCAATGCTGTGGGCACTGGTGGCACAGGCGGAGGCGATGGAATAGTTGGTGCCCTTGATTTTGAATGGTGTCGCCAGGCAAGCGGAAACGGTGCTGGCCATGATCTGGGTTACCCGGTAGGGACCCGCTTTTTTGATGCCCTTGGCGCGCATGACATCAATGGTTTCGGTGAACATTTCACCGGATACGCCGCCGGACCCCATCACTAGGCCGGTGCGGATATTGGAGACCTGATCCTCGCTGAGGCCGGCATCGGCAATGGCACGCTCGGTGGCGATATAGCCGTATGCCGCAGAGGGGCCCATAAAACGGAGAATCTTGCGGTCAATCAGCTCCGCGAGATCAAGGTCGACCCGGGCAGCCACGTTGCAACGCAGGCCCATTTCTTCAAAATCTTCCCGGAATACGATGCCGGATTTCCCTTCCTTTAGCGCTGTGGTGACGGTTTCTCTGTCATTACCCAGGCAGGAAACTATCCCCATTCCGGTAATTACTACACGTTTCATCGTTTATACCTATGCCGACTGTCAGGTTCGGCTATTGTAGTAGAAAAAATCAGAAGTTGTCAGTTGACTCGAACAGTCCAACACGCAGATCCTTCGCCGTATAAATCTCGCGGCCGTCCACAAAAACACTGCCATCGGCGATAGCCATTTTCAGTTTTCTTTCGACAATTCTCGAAATATCAATCTGGTAGGTCACGGTGCTTGCTTCTGGTAGTACCTGGCCGAAAAACTTCACTTCGCCCGAGCCCAGCGCCCGTCCCTTGCCGGGATTGCCTTTCCAGGCCAGGAAAAAGCCGGTCAGCTGCCACATGGCATCAAGGCCAAGGCAGCCGGGCATAACCGGGTCGCCATGAAAGTGGCAACCAAAAAACCACAGGTCTTTATGGATATCCAGTTCTGCAGTTATCAAGCCCTTGCCAAATCGGCCTTCTTCGGCATGAATGCGGGTGATTCTATCCACCATCAGCATGTTGTCAGCGGGGAGTTTGGCGTTGCCTTCACCGAACAGGTCGCCGTGACTACAGGCGACGATTTCCTCGCGGGTATACGCGTTCTGTGATTGTGGAACGAATTTCGTCATTGAGTGGACTGTCCTGGTTGGTCGGTTTTACCCGGTGCTGGTTTGTCATCGAAGCGGTGAATTTTAGCGGATTTGCTCATTAAGTCCAGAAAAGAAGGGGGGAGCGTAGAGGGCATTATTGCCCTATGAATCCTCATCCATCAGATCAGAGCACACACTATATTGTATTGATGCTCGTGGCAGATATCCCTGTGCTGGATGTCAGCATTTTCGTTGGAGGGCAAACTCTGTGAGTTCTGCCAATGCCCGGTGTTCCGGTGAGTCTGTAAAATCTGCCAGGCAGGCTCTCGCCTGTTCTGCATGATGAGCTGCACAAGTGAGTGTATAGTCGAGTGCGCCAGTCGAATGGATGGCATCACTAATCTGGTCGAGCTGTTCCAGGGCACCTTTCTCAATGGCTGACCGAATCATCGCGGCCTGCGCTGGCGTCCCCCTCTGCATAGCGCAAATCAGAGGCAGTGTCGGTTTGCCCTCCGCGAGGTCATCACCGATATTTTTGCCAAGTTCGTCCGCCTGACCACTGTAGTCGAGCACGTCATCTACCAGCTGAAATGCCATTCCAAGATGATAACCGTAATGTTTTGCTGCTTCTTCCTGGGTGGCCGACGCCCCTGCCAGGATGGCGCCAGTTTGCGCCGCCGCCTCGAAGAGTTGAGCTGTTTTCTTGTGAATGACATTGAGGTAGGCCGCTTCGGATGTATCGGGGTTGCCAGCATTGATTAGTTGCTGCACTTCACCTTCGGAGATGATATTGGTGGTATCGGCGATGATTCGCATGATCGCCATGCTATCGATGGCAACCAGCATCTGGAACGCCCGGGAATAGAGGAAGTCTCCGACAAGCACACTGGGAGCATTGCCGAACCGCGCATTGGCTGTGGCTCTTCCACGTCGCAGGCTGGAGGTGTCCACCACATCGTCGTGCAGTAGCGTGGCGGTGTGAATGAACTCGATAATGGCGGCCAGTGAGATGTGTTGTGTCCCCCGGTAGCCAAAGCTCTTCGCAATGAGTAACACCAGTAGTGGGCGAAGTCGTTTGCCGCCGGCGTCGACGATGTATTGGCCAATATTTTCCACTAACCCGACGTCAGAGTGCAGCTGGCGAATGATCAGCTCATTCACCTGTTCAAATTCGGATTTAACTACCTTATGGAATGGCAACATGCCGTAACCCTGGCCAGCAACGATAGGTGTAAACAGCCAATGCACGCGGGACTTGTACGATAGGCGCGACGCATCCTAGAGAGGGCCTCTGTCACTGTCAAGTTTCCGGTGCTGACATCACCTGTACAATGGAATATTTCCTTGCGGTAACAGGGTCTTTCCCTTAAAATCCTGCCCCTCGCAAAACCGGCCTTGAGGAAATCGTTCCTGCAGGCTTCGAACTGGCATGAGCGAATACGGAGCATATTATGTACGCAGTTATAAAGAGTGGTGGCAAACAGCACCGGGTGAAGGAAGGCGAATACCTGCGCCTCGAAAAGCTGGAAGTCCCCACCGGTGGCAATATTGACTTCAATGAAGTGCTGATGGTTGCCGATGGTGAAAATTTCAAGATTGGTGCGCCGTTGCTTGAAGGTGCCAAGGTGACCGGTGAAGTGCTTAGTCATGGTCGTGCGGACAAGGTGCAAATCATCAAGTTCCGCCGCCGCAAGCATCACCGGAAGCAAATGGGCCACCGTCAGTGGTACACCGAAGTGAAAATCACGGGCATCAGTGCCGGTTAAGATCAGATAGGAGAACGTCATGGCTCACAAAAAAGCTGGTGGTAGTACCCGTAACGGGCGCGATTCCGAAAGTAAACGACTGGGTGTCAAGCGTTTCGGTGGTGAACAGGTCACAGCGGGCAATATTATTATTCGTCAGCGCGGTACCCGGTTCCATGCGGGCAACAATGTTGGCATTGGTCGCGACCACACCATTTTTGCTACAGCAGACGGTGAAGTACAGTTCACAGTGAAAGGTCCCAATAATCGCAAGTATGTGAATATTCTAACCGCCTGAGGCTGGCTTTATCGCAAAGCCCCGCCCAGGCGGGGCTTTTTTGTGTTTGAATATTTGAATATCGAGTGGATTGTATGTGTTCGTGCTGCCGGTGGCGTACGATTTAATCCCAACCCCTCAGAGCGCGGTATACTCCCGTCATGAAATTTGTCGATGAAACAACGATTCACGTACATGCCGGTCGCGGTGGTAACGGTTGCCTGAGTTTTCGCCGTGAGAAATTCGTGGCCAAAGGTGGGCCCGATGGTGGCGATGGTGGTGACGGTGGCTCGGTTTATCTGGAAGGGGATATCAACCTCAACACCCTGGTGGATTATCGCTTTCAGCGGGATTATCGTGCCCAGAGTGGTCAATCTGGCAGCAGTCGCAACTGTACCGGTCGGGGTGGTGATGACCTGGTTCTCAAGGTGCCGGTGGGCACTACGGTAATTGATGAAGATACTGAGGAAGTGCTCGGCGATATCACCGATGATGGCCAGCGCCTGATGGTGGCTCATGGAGGCTTTCACGGCCTGGGAAATACCCGGTTCAAGTCGAGTGTCAATCGTGCGCCGCGCCAGACATCACCCGGCAAAGAGGGTGAGGAACGCAACCTGCGTTTGGAGCTGAAAGTACTGGCGGATGTGGGCCTGGTTGGTTTGCCCAATGCCGGTAAGTCGACATTTATTCGCGCTGTCTCGGCTGCGCGCCCCAAGGTTGCCGATTATCCTTTTACAACACTTGTTCCCAATCTCGGTGTCGTCAATCCCCACAAGTATCGCAGTTTTGTGATTGCTGATGTGCCCGGCCTGGTGGAGGGTGCTGCCGAAGGTGCCGGTCTTGGCATTCGTTTTCTGAAACACTTGACGCGAACCCGCTTGCTGTTACATCTGGTGGATATGATGCCGCCCGATGGAAAAAATCCAGCGGATAATATCGCCATTATTGAAGATGAACTGGATCAGTTCAGCCCGACTCTGTGGAGCAGGGATCGTTGGTTGGTGCTCAATAAAGTGGATTTATTGCCCGAGGCGGAGCGCCAGCAATATTGCAGCGACGTGGTCGCCCAACTGGGCTGGGAAGGGCCGGTGTATCAGGTGTCTGCCTTGTCCGCGGAAGGTACGGCCGAGCTGTGTGATGACATTCTCGAGTATCTGGAAGCCTGTTGGGAGGCCGAACGCAGTGACCCGGAGGTAGCCCGTCGGGAACTGGATGTTCAACACCAGATGCAGTATGAGGCACGTGACCGAATTGAATCCCTGCGCCGCAGTCGTAAATCTGATGACCAGGAAGAGGACGATGACTTTGACGATGATGATTATGACGTGGAAGTCGTTTATAGCCCCTGAATCGTTGTCGATTCAGTCCCGGAAATCAGCCACTCTCAACCAGGATTCGGACCACCAGACAGCAGACCAGCCATGAACGATAGAACAATTGTCCGCAATGCCCGCCGCTGGGTCGTAAAAATAGGCAGTGCCCTGTTGACTGCCGATGGTCGTGGTCTGGATCGGGAATCTATCGGTGCCTGGGTGGCCCAGGTGGCAGAATTACTCGAGCAGGACATTGAAGTGGTGATGGTCTCTTCCGGGGCTGTTGCCGAGGGTATGTCTCGACTTGGCTGGCGGAAGCGGCCATCGGCTGTTCACGAGTTGCAGGCAGCGGCAGCCGTAGGCCAGATGGGCCTGGTGCAGGCCTATGAATTCCAGTTTCAACAATTCAACCGCCACACTGCACAGGTGCTGCTCGATCACGATGATTTGTCGAACCGCGAGCGGTACCTCAATGCCCGCAATACATTACAGACATTGATCGGATTGGGGGTGGTGCCGATCATTAACGAAAACGATACGGTGGTTACCGATGAAATTCGTTTTGGTGACAATGACACGCTGGCGGCGGTGGTGGCCAACCTCATCGATGCGGATTTGCTGGTGATTCTCACTGATCAGCATGGACTTTATGATGCCGACCCGAGAACCTCTCCAAAGGCCCGGCTGGTTTCCTCGGGCCGGGCAGGTGATCCCGCACTGGACAAACTGGCCAGCGAAGGCGGTGCGTTGGGCCGGGGGGGCATGATTACCAAATTGCGTGCCGCCCGTCTGGCCGCCCGTTCGGGAGCGAGCACAGTGATTGTTGGTGGTCGCAACGAGCAGGTGCTCACCAGACTGGCAAAGGCGGAAGATCTTGGAACGCTGCTGTTGGCAGAACAGATGCCGATAGCTGCCCGCAAGCAGTGGTTGGCCGGCCGGCTGCAAGTGCGTGGGTCACTGACGCTGGACGAGGGTGCCTGCCGGGCGCTGCGCGAGCAGGGTAAGAGTCTATTGCCGGTCGGAGTGAAAGCGGTCGTTGGGGATTTCCATCGAGGTGATCTGGTACGCTGTGTTGACTTGGCCGGGAATGAGGTTGCCCGCGGTCTGGTCAACTACAGTGCTGCCGAGAGTCGTCTGATTATTGGCAAGAGCAGTGACAGAATTCTCGATATCCTCGGTTATTGTGATGATAAAGAAGTGATTCACCGGGACAATCTGGTTTTGATCTAGTCCGCCTTTCCCGTAGGGTTAGGCCGGGGGGGCGAGCCGATCATTGACAGATCCGTTGACCCTAAACCAACCAGCGATGCTGTAGCGGTGTCGGTTGGTGGGCAAAACTTCGTGGGGAAATACTTCACTCAGGAAGATGGCCAGCGTGCCGTAAGCCGGGGTTACCCGGAGGATTTCCGGTTCACCCATTTCACCGAACAGAATCAGTTCACCTCCATCGTCTGGCATCCAGCCGGGATTCAGGTAAGCCACGGTAGAGAGTCGACGATTGGTCTGACCCCGAAAGGCATCCAGATGTTTGCGATAAAAATCCCCTGGACGGTAATGTGAAAAATGGCTCTCGTAAGAGAATAAGCCAAGAAAAAGGTGCCGATTGAGATAAATCTGTAGTCGACCGCTCCACTCCAGCCAACGCTGCTCCGGTAGGGTTGCCCCTGCAATCCAGCGGATGGCATCCCGTCGGACAAATCGGTTCAGGGTTTGATCACAATTTCGGCCCACGCCTGCTTCGCTGAAGTCATCGCTGTGAAGCGATTGTATCTGGCCAAAGAGTTCTTCCGACAATAGTCCGGGCAGTGCGTTGGGAATAACCGCGTAGCCTTTCCCTGTGAGATCACTGGCAATCTGTGAAAACAGAAGATTTTCGACTTCCTGTTCGTCAGAGGTGTCGAAAGAGATGGATGTCATGTTGGTGCTAACCGGATTGAGGTGTGCGATTATCGGATCTAAGGTGGATTGCTGTAAATGGGTTCGAGGTTTTCTTCACGCTGATTTTGCAGATATTGTGGCACTTGTGGGCAGGCAGTCGTGATAAATACCCCTTGTGGTTTTTTTGCAATCCTCTTAAATAGCGAAGTGAGTGTTGTTGGATAGAACGGTAGTCTGAAAGGTTTTTTCCATTGGATGTTGATGGTTAACAATTATTGCTATGAAAAGTGTTGTTCATGAGTTAGCTCGTATTGTCCAGACCGTGGCGACGGCTGATACACCTATTGATCAGGTTAACCTGATCGTTGAGTCTATCAGTCAGACCATGGCGGTGGATGTGTGCAGCCTCTACCTGGCGAATGATCAGCGAGAAATGCTGTTACTGGCGTCCCACGGTCTGGCCGCAAAAGCTGTACGCAACGTCAAGTTGCCGCCTGGCACAGGGCTGGTGGGGCTGGTCGCCACCAGTCGTCATCCGGTCAATCTGGCCGATGGCACAGTACACCCCTCATATTGTTATGTCGCAGAGACACGGGAAGAGCAGTTCCACAGTTTTTGTGGTGTGCCTATCGTGCATGCTGGCAAAGTCATTGGTGTTCTGGTGGTTCAGGGGCGTGAAATTCGCGAGCTATCTGAGGAAGAGCAGGGCTTTTTAGTGACGTTGGCAGCCCATTTGGCATTGTTGCTGGGTACCAGTCCGCTTGCTCAGGGCGATATGATTGGCCTCAACGAGCGGGTGTCTGGTGTCAAGGGTGCACCCGGTATCGGTATCGGTCATATCAAAATAAGCGATCACGGCGAACTGTACTCTGTGCTCGATGCGCCCTGTGAAGATATTCCCGGTGCCGTGGAGGACTGGCAGAAACTGCTTGCCGTGGTGCGGGCACAAATTGATCACGAGCAGACGTCCCTCGGCAAAGAGATATCCGGCAGTGTCGCCGGTATTTTCAGCGCCTACAACATGCTGCTGGAGGATCCGGCATTCTGCTCTTATGTAGAGAAGGGCATTCGTGGCGGCAACTGGTTGCCGGGATCGCTACGTAAGGCAGTGCAGCATTTTGCCGAATTGTTTCTGGAGATGGATGACCCTTATCTGAAAGCCCGTCACGAAGATATTCACCATCTGGGTAACAAGTTGTTCAACGCCTGGCGGGGGATCAAGCCTGTGGCCATTCCCCCCGATACGAACATCGTATTGGTGGGTTTTCAGGTAAGTGTTTCCGATATTGCCCTGATCCCCAGTGACAAATTGGTGGGGCTGGTCTGTTTTGACGGCTCAGGTCTGTCACATACAGCCGTGCTTGCCAATGCGCTCGGTATTCCTGCTGTCATGGGCACCGGCCGGTTGCGTCGGCTGGTTGATGACGCCCAAATTATTGTTGACGGGAACAATGGTCAGGTACTGCTCAATCCCGGTGATGCGGTTCTGGCAGAGTATCAGCGCTTGGTGAATGATCGCCGCGCCCTGATGAAACAGTTGGAAAAAATGCGCGATTTGCCCGCTGTGAGTCCGGATGGTATCGCCGTGACCCTTTATACCAATACCGGGCTGTTGGCAGATATCTCTCCGGGACTCTTGAGTGGCGCCCAGGGTGTGGGCCTGTACCGCACAGAAATCCCTTTCATGGTGCACGATAGCTTCCCCTCCGAGGAAGAGCAGATCGGAGTCTATCGGCAGGTCCTGGAAGCTTACAAAGGCAAACCGGTTCATATGCGGACCCTGGATGTTGGTGGCGACAAGCAATTGCCCTATTTCCCGGTCGACAACGAAAAAAATCCGGCTCTGGGCTGGCGTGGAGTACGCTTTACCCTGGATAACAGCCAGTTACTGATGACTCAGGTGCGTGCCATGATGCGCGCAGCAGAGGGCATGGACAATCTGCGAATTCTGTTGCCAATGGTCAGCTCCACCAGTGAACTCGACGACTTTTCCGAGATTTTTCTTGATGCCATAGAACAGCTGACAGCGGAGGGTTACGCTGTTACCAGGCCCGATTTGGGCGTTATGGTGGAGGTCCCGGCGGCTATTTCCCAAATCCCGTTCTGGGCCGGAAAGATCGATTTTATTTCCATCGGTTCCAATGACCTCAGCCAGTATCTGCTGGCGCTGGATCGTGACAACCCCCGGGTGTCAGCCCGTTATGACCATGTGCACCCCGCTGTGCTGCTCGAGATTCAGCGCATTCTCAAGCTGGCCAAAGATGCTGGGATCCCGGTCAGTCTCTGTGGTGAGATGGCTTCGGATCCGGTGGCAGTGGTCCTGTTGCTCGGCCTCGGCATGCGTACGCTCAGTATGAGTGCCGCTAAATTACCCCAGATGAAGTGGTTGATTCGTACGCTGCCTATTGCTACCGCCGAGCGTCTGGCGCACGATTCGCTGATATGCCACTATCCCGCTGATATACGGAAATTGGTGCGCCTCGAACTCGATAACCTCGGTCTTGATGAGCTGTTTAAATAGCGGCGTGACAGTGGGTTTCTTCAGTTGGTTAACAGGGTAGATCTGATGAACCGGCAGGTTGCCGGGATCCGGTAGCCTGGGAGCGTCTCTCTATATTTGCTGACAATACAGACAGAGTAAACAATTTATGTCCAATCTTTTGCTGGTGGTGGACGATCTCGAGGACATCAACGGCTTTGGCTTCGATGACCGGGCCATCAGTTTTGCACAATATCTGGAGGATCACCCGAAAAAAGGCGAGAAAAAGCTCAGCCTGATCAACCTGTGTGACAGTGGAAAGTATTTGAGTAGGGGATACTATTGTTCCCTGCTGGCGGAGGCCCGGGGGCATCGGGTGATGCCTTCTGTGAACACAATCAACGATCTGCGCAGTAAGTTGTTGTACATGTCGCGTATCACGGGTGAGCTGCTGTTATCCGGTTCCAATACGGGAGGAGAAGGGGAGAAAAAAACGTTTTATGTGAATTTTGGGGTTGCATCAGACCCCGGTTTTTCCCGCTTCGGACAGCGACTGTTTTCTGTGTATCCGGCCCCCATGCTGAAAGTTGTGTTGTTCTGGTCTGGTGGCTGGCAAGTAAAAAGTATTGTTGCCATCTCCTTGGGTAAATTGCCAAAAGCGGAGCGTCCGAAATTTTTGGAAGCGATGCTCAAATTTAACGAAAAACGCTGGCAGAGCCCGAAAAAGAAGAAATCCTATCGCTGGGAGCTGGGTGTGCTGGTGGATCCCAAGGAGATCATGCCTCCCAGTAACAAGGAAGCCCTGAGCCGTTTTATCAAGGCTGCCGCCAAGTGTAATATCAATGCGGAGTTGATCACTGCCAGGGATTACCCGCGCCTCGGCGAATATGACGGCCTGTTTATTCGTGAGACCACCGCTATCGACCATCATACCTTCCGCTTTGCCAGGAAGGCGGAGATAGAGGGGATGGTAGTAATTGATGATCCCACCTCCATTTTGCGTTGTTGTAACAAGGTTTTTTTACAGGATGCCTTTACCTACAACGGTGTCCCAGCGCTCAAAACCCAAGTGTTTTCCACGCACACCCCAGACGACCTGGATGCCATTGAAAAGGAGTTTGGCTACCCCGTGGTGTTAAAGATACCCGAGGGTTCGTTTTCCAAAGGCGTATTCAAAGCTGCTAACAGGGAGGAGTTGTTGGCACATCTGGCTGAGCTGTTGAAAACCACTGCGTTGGTATTGGTGCAGGAGTATCTCTATACCGATTTTGACTGGCGCATCGGGGTATTCAACAATCGGCCTTTGTATGCTTGCCGTTACTACATGGCGCGCAATCACTGGCAAATCTACAATCATGGAAGCAAACGGTTTAACTCGGGTGGTTTTGAAACCCTGCCAACCTACGAAGTGCCGAGAGAAGTGCTGGATGCCGCATTGCGTGCAGCCAGGGTGATCGGTAGTGGTTTATACGGTGTAGATATCAAACATCAGGGCAAGCAGGCCTACGTAATTGAAATCAACGATAACCCCAATATTGACTACAAAGTGGAGGACGTCTATCTCGGGGATGAGCTTTATATGCTGGTGATGGCGGAAATGGCTCGACGTCTGGAGCTGAAAGGTCGCTAGAAAATGACTATTGATCGCCGATTAATGGTCGGGCATAAAAAAACCGGCCATCGGCCGGTTTTTTTGATTGCAATGACAAACCCTTAGCTGGCTGCCATTGCCTTCAATTGGGCGTTCAGTCTGCTCTTGTGACGGGCAGCCTTGTTTTTGTGAATAATACCTTTGTCGGCCATCCGGTCAATGACAGGCACTGCTGAATTGTAAGCGGCAGTCGCCGTGGTCACTTCGCCGGTTGCAATGGCGGCGTAGGTTTTCTTGATATAGGTGCGTACCATAGAACGCAGGCCGGCATTGTGCTGGCGACGCTGTTCATTCTGACGTGCGCGTTTGCGTGCTTGGGGTGTATTGGCCACCTGGGTGCTCCTCTCAATCGTGAGTCTTGATTCAAGGCGCGGAAATATACAGGTTTTGGGGCGGCTTATCAACAGGCCGAAGGCCACAAAGTCCGCAAATTGCATTTGGCTTGATAGCTGGGCGATTGGCGACGTGTCCAGGCGCGATACCCAGCAGTCGATCCCGGTTGTTGAAGCCGGTTGTCCGGGCCTTGCCAATCAGCAATGCCGCTATCATCCCGTCACCAAAATCACTATGATTTGCCCCTTGCGTTTAGCTATTGTCGGGACAATGCCGGTTTGCAACCACAGAATTCAGACGATTCAAATCCTTCCGAGCACAAAGCCGCCGAACCCCCCGTAGCGCCTGGCCTGCTGCGCTCCAGTAGTGTGGTCGGCAGTATGACGATGCTCTCCCGGGTGCTTGGCTTGCTGCGGGATATGGTGTTTGCCAGGGTCATCGGTGCCGATGCGCTGGCGGATGCCTTCTTTGTCGCCTTTAAAATTCCGAATTTCTTTCGACGACTGTTTGCCGAGGGAGCATTTGCCCAGGCATTTGTGCCAGTACTGGGTGAGTATCGCGAAAAAGGCACCCCGGCAGCGGTCAAGGCTTTACTGGATAGCGTGGCTGGCGTGCTGGGTTCATCGCTGATTGTGCTCACCATTCTGGTGGTCATTGCTTCGCCGTTAGTCACTGCACTGTTCGCCTTTGGTTTCTGGCTCGATTACCCGGACAAGTTTGACGCTGCCAGCAGTATGCTGCGGATCACTTTCCCCTACTTGATGTTGATATCCCTGACAGGCCTGGCCGGGGCAATTCTCAACAGTTACGACCGTTTTGCCGTGCCCGCTTTCACGCCGGTACTGTTAAATCTCACCCTGATAGCCGCGGCACTGGTGGCCGCCCCCTGGTTTGATGCGCCCGTCTATGCACTGGCCTGGGGCGTGCTGGTGGCCGGGGTTGTGCAACTGCTGTTTCAGTTACCATTTCTTGCTCAGATTCACCGGCTCCCGAACCCTAAAGTGGATTGGCGGGATGAAGGTGTGCGCAGAGTGCTTCGACTGATGGTGCCGGCAATCTTTGGCGTTTCTGTCAGCCAGATCAACCTGTTGCTGGATACTGTGATTGCCTCGTTTCTACCAACGGGCAGTATTTCCTGGCTGTATTACTCCGACCGGCTGTCTGAACTTCCGTTGGGTGTGTTTGGCATTGCGATCGCCACCGTGATTTTGCCCAGCCTGTCCCGGCAACATGCTGCCCGTACCGGGGAAGTATTCAGCCGCACCCTCGACTGGGCTCTGCGTATGGTGCTGCTGGTTGCCATTCCAGCGGCGGTGGCATTGATGATACTGGCCGAGCCGATTCTCACGACCCTGTTTTATTATGGTGATGTGATGACGCCGCGGGATATCGGAATGGCGGTCCTCAGCCTCCAGGCGTACGCGATTGGCCTGATTGCTTTCATGCTAATCAAGGTATTGGCTCCCGGTTATTTTGCCCGGCAGGATATGAAAACCCCAGTGCGTATTGGGGTGATTGCCCTGGTAACCAATATGGTGCTCAATTTGGCGTTTGCCCTGCCGCTGGACCACTATTTTGGCATCGGGCATGTCGGGTTGGCGCTGGCAACATCGTTGGCGGCCATGCTGAATGCCGGACTGCTGTTTAGGGGCCTGTATCGCTTCGGTATTTATCATCCTTCTCCCGGCTGGCGCCGCTTTTTGCTGACCTTGCTGGGTGCGAATCTGGTCATGGCGACGGTGCTGTTGGGGTTCACGGCTCACCTGAATCAGTGGCTCTTCTGGGGCGGTTGGCAGCGTGCTGGCTGGATGCTCTTGATTTGTCTCAGTGGCATGCTGGTATACACACTGTTTTTGCTGGTGGGTGGCATGCGACCTTCTCACCTCCGCCATCGCTAGGGCACTGTCACAAAAGTGTTGCCGTGGCGGCGCCGCGCCTGTTTTTCCCCCATTGGGCTGGGTTATACTGCTGCCTTTGTTTCGCGATGAAAGCCGCCAGTGACTCCAAACCAGTGACCGGAAACCAGTGACCGGAAAAAAGCATCAGTTTATCCGTGGGTTGCATAATCTGCGTCCGGGACATCGAGGTTGTGTCGCGACGATCGGTTCATTTGACGGCGTTCATCTCGGCCATCGGGCAATACTGCAACAGTTGCGTGAAAAGTCCGCAATATACGGGCTGCCTTCTGTGGTGATTATTTTTGAACCCCAGCCTCAGGAGTTTTTCTCGGGAGAGCAGGCTCCGGCCCGGCTGATGCGTTTACGCGAAAAGGTGGAAGCGCTGGTCAGCGAAGGTATAGATCGGGTGCTCTGCCTTCAGTTCAATCCTTCGTTGCGCAGTTTGTCTGCCCGACAATTTATTGACAGAGTATTAATAGAAGGACTGGATGTTCGCTGTCTGGTGGTCGGTGACGACTTCCACTTTGGCCATGATCGCAGTGGCAATGACCGGCTGCTCAGGCAAGTGGGAGAGCAGCAGGGTTTTGATGTGATCGACACGCATACCCTGCAGTATGGCAGCGAGCGGATCAGCAGTACGCGCATTCGCCGGGCTTTGGAGGTTGGTGATTTTGATCTGGCGGAAACGTTGTTGGGGCGACCCTATCAGATTACCGGCAGGGTGGTTTACGGACAGCAGTTGGGCCAACAGTTGGGTATCCCCACTGCCAATGTGCATCTCTATCGCTATCGCGCACCATTGAGCGGTGTGTATGTGGTGGAGGCGTTACTGGATGGCAGTCGCTTGCCCGGTGTTGCGAATGTGGGCGTGCGGCCAACCGTAGGTGACCTGATAAAACCGGTGCTCGAAGTGCACCTGCTGGATTTTGATCAGTTAATCTACGGTCAACGAATTCATGTGGAGTTCAAAAAGAAAATACGGGAGGAGCAGACGTTTGCTTCTCTCGATGCCATGGTAACGAAAATTCACAGTGATATTGCACTGGCCCGGCAGTACTTTGCCGAGGTGTAACCCCGATGTTGGAAAACGATGACTGATTACAAAGCTACCCTCAATTTGCCGTTTACCGAGTTTCCCATGAAGGCCAATCTGGCCCAGCGGGAACCGAACATGCTGAAATCCTGGCAGAGCGACGGGCTTTACGAAAAAATTCGTGAGCAGCGTCACGGCAGAAAAAAATTCATTTTGCACGACGGCCCTCCCTACGCAAATGGCGATATTCATATCGGTCACTCGGTCAATAAAATCTTGAAGGATATCGTCGTCAAGTCCCGTACGCTGAGCGGTTATGACGCGCCCTATGTGCCCGGCTGGGATTGTCACGGACTGCCCATCGAACACCAGGTTGAAAAGAAAATCGGCAAAGCCGGCGTCAAGGTGGACACCAAGACATTTCGTCAGAAATGTCGGGAGTATGCGCGCCGTCAGGTGGATGGCCAGAAAAAGGATTTTATGCGTCTCGGCGTGCTGGGCGACTGGGAAAATCCTTATCTGACGATGGATTACCAGTTTGAGGCAAATATTATTCGGGCACTGGGCAAGATCATAGAAAATGGTCATCTGGTGCGTGGTTTCAAGCCGGTTTACTGGAGTGTGGTCGGTGCCTCAGCCCTGGCGGAAGCCGAGGTTGAATATCAGGACAAAATGTCTTTTTCCATCGATGTGGCGTTCCCGGTTGTGGATACCGAAGCCTTTTTGGCCCTCGTGGATAATGTGACCGGCGAAGGGCCGGTCGCAGTGGCCATCTGGACCACCACGCCCTGGACGCTGCCTTCCAACCAGGCGGTCAGTCTCAATCCTGAATTGAATTATGTGCTGCTGCAGTGTGATGCCGGTGAGGGTGTCAGTCGCTTTCTGTTGGCCGAAGAGCTAGTGCCTGCCGTGATGAAGCGCTGGGGTGTGGAAGACTACCAGGTTGTTGGCCGTGTCAAAGGACAGCGGCTCGAGAATCAGCTGCTACAGCACCCATTTTATGATCGCCAGGTGCCGATATTACTGGGTGAACATGTCACCACTGAGACCGGTACGGGCTGCGTCCATACAGCGCCGGATCACGGCATGGAAGACTTCGTGGTGGCCAATAAATACGGTATTGGCACACTCAATTATATTGATGATCATGGCCTTTTCCGCGATAGCGTGCCGCTGTTTGCTGGCGAGCATGTCTACAAGGCGGATGAAGCCGTTCTGGCGCAGCTGGAGCGGCGGGGCGTGCTGTTGGCCACCCATAAAATTACCCATAGCTACGCGCACTGCTGGCGGACCAAAACCCCGCTGATCTACCGCGCCACACCGCAATGGTTTATCGGCATGCAGCAGAACGGCCTGCTGGATAAAGCCCTCAAGGCGGTGAAGGACGTCACCTGGTATCCTTCCTGGGGGCAGGCCCGCATTGAGGGGATGCTGGAGAACAGCCCCGACTGGTGTATTTCACGTCAGCGCACCTGGGGTGTGCCGATAACCCTGTTTATTCACCGGGAAACCGGCGATTGGCACCCGCGCACTGCCGAGTTGATTGAGGTGGTTGCCCAGCGTGTTGAGCAGGCGGGCATTGATGCCTGGTTTGATCTCGATGCTACAGAGTTGCTGGGTGACGAAGCTGCAGACTATACCAAGGTTACGGATACTCTGGATGTCTGGTTCGACTCGGGGGTTACCCATGCCGCTGTACTGGATGCCCGCGACCAGCTCGCCTATCCGGCGGATCTCTACCTGGAGGGATCCGATCAGCACCGCGGCTGGTTCCAGTCTTCCCTGAAGACGGCCATTGCCATCAAGGGCAGTGCCCCATACCGGGCTGTTTTGACACACGGTTTCACGGTGGATGCCGATGGCCGAAAGATGTCCAAATCCCTGGGCAATGTGATGTCGCCCCAGCAGGTAGTCAACGATTTGGGAGCGGATGTCCTGCGCCTGTGGGTCGCAGCGACGGATTTCAGCGCGGAAATGAGCGTTTCCGAGGAGATTCTAAAGCGCACTGCGGACTCCTACCGGCGCATCCGCAATACGGCCCGATTCCTGCTTTCAAATCTCAACGGTTTCGATCCGGCTCGGGATTTGTTGCCGGTCGAGGATATGCTGGAGCTGGATCGCTGGGCTGTGGGGCGAGCTGCCAGTGCCCAGCGGGATATCCTCGCCGCCTATGACAGCTACCATTTTCATCCCATCTACCAGAAACTGCACAATTTTTGTGTCACCGATATGGGTGGTTTCTACCTGAATATCATCAAGGATCGGCAATATACCTGTCAGGAGAACTCTAGGGCCAGACGATCTGCGCAGTCGGCAATTTACCATATCGCCGAGGCTCTGGTTCGGTGGGTTGCCCCAGTGCTCAGTTTTACTGCGGATGAAATCTGGCGTGTCATGCCCGGAGTGCGTGGAGAGTCGGTATTTATGGCGGAGTGGTGGTCGCTGCCACCCGCTGCCCCAGATGCGATTCCCGACAGCGATTGGGTGCTGATTGCCAGGGCTCGAAATGCGGTCAACAAAGTCCTGGAAGGCAAAAAAGAGACGGGTATCCAGAAGTCTCTGGAAGCGGAAGTAGTGCTGTACGCGGACGATGCGCTGGCCAGTGCGTTGGGTAAACTGAAAGATGAATTGCGTTTTGTGTTGATTACCTCTGAGGCCCGGCTGGCACCACTCAGTGATGCAAACGGTGCCGAACCTACAGAGCTTGAGGGTTTGTTTTTGCGTGTTGATCGCACGTCCCATGACAAATGTGTCCGCTGTTGGCATCACCGTGCCGATGTGGGTGCGGTGGCTGAACATCCGGAATTGTGTGGTCGCTGTGTGGAAAATGTCACAGGTGCCGGCGAACGGCGTCTGTTTGCGTGACCAGATGCCAATGGTAAATACCATGCAATCCCGTGCTGGCTGGTATCTCCTGTCCGTACTGGTCATTCTGATCGACCAGTCCACCAAATACTGGGCCTCGGCGTCACTGGTCTATGGCCGGGCGGTGGAGTTGCTGCCTATGCTGAACCTGACGCTGCTCCACAACCGGGGTGCAGCCTTCAGCTTTCTCAGTGATGCAGGCGGGTGGCAGCGCTGGTTTTTTACCGGTATTGCGCTGGCGGTGAGTATTTTCATTGTGCTTTGGATGGCGCGTCTGACCACTGGGAAAACCCTGCTGGGTATTGCACTGGCGTTGGTGCTCGGTGGCGCGCTTGGTAATTTACTGGATCGGGTGTTTCTCGGTTATGTGGTTGATTTTATCGATGTCTATTATTTGAATTATCACTGGCCCGCGTTCAATGTGGCGGATTCTGCGATTACAGTGGGTGCTATCCTGTTAATCATTGAAAGTCTATGCCATCGCGACCAGTCACATGAGAGGAAAAATTGATGGTTGATACCCATGAAACGGCACCTGTCACCATTGGGCCGGATACGAAGGTGACGCTGCATTTTTCGCTGGCGCTGGAAGATGGTTCGGTGGTGGACTCCAACTTTTCAGGTAAACCGGCAACCTTTGTGGTGGGTGACGGAAGTCTGCTGAATGGTTTTGAGTCTGCATTGTTTGGTCTGAGTACCGGTGATGAGGCCGTACTGGAGATTGATCCTGAGCAGGGCTTTGGCCCTCACAATCCCAACAACATCCAGCGTTTTTCAAAAGGGGACTTTACCGATGATGTTCAGCTGGAGCCGGGGCTGATGCTGTCATTTGCAGATGCCAGCCAGGCCGAGTTGCCCGGAGTCGTGGTTGAAGTGGATGATGAGCATGTCATGGTGGATTTCAATCATCCTCTCGCAGGCCATCAAATTACCTTCGCCGTAAAAATTCTTGATGTCATACCGGCGGTGACCCACTAATGGAGGTCAAACTTGCCAATCCGCGTGGGTTTTGCGCTGGCGTTGATCGGGCCATTGATATTGTCAATCGCGCCCTGGATATCTTTGGTGCCCCTATCTATGTCCGTCATGAAGTGGTACATAACAAGTTCGTGGTGGATGCTCTCCGTGAGCGCGGTGCCATCTTTGTCGAGGAGCTCCACGAAGTACCCGATAATGTGATTGTGGTTTTCAGTGCCCACGGTGTACCCCAGTCTGTCAGGCAGGAGGCTGAGCAGCGGCAGTTGCGGGTCTTTGATGCGACCTGTCCGCTGGTGACAAAAGTGCATATGGAGGTGGTGCGTTACAGTCGTGAGGGCCGGGAGTGCGTCCTGATTGGTCATCAGGGTCACCCTGAAGTGGAGGGGACCATGGGGCAATATGATGACGCCAATGGTGGGCATATCTACCTGGTGGAAAATGAGACAGATGTCAGTCAACTTGACGTCAAGGTACCGGGTAATCTGGCCTACGTTACCCAAACAACGCTGTCGGTTGATGATACCGCCAAGGTGATTGATGCGCTACGGAAGCGATTTCCCACCATTTCCGGTCCCAAAAAAGACGATATTTGCTATGCCACCCAGAACCGCCAGGATGCCGTAAAGCAGTTGGCGCTGGAGTGTGATCTGGTGCTGGTTGTCGGTTCGCCAAACAGTTCAAACTCCAATCGATTGCGAGAGCTTGCCGATCGATGTGGTGCCGATGCCTATTTGATTGATAGCGCGCTGGATATCAGGCCAAGCTGGCTGGTTGGCAAAAAAGCCATTGGTGTTACTGCCGGTGCTTCAGCTCCGGAAGTGCTGGTTCGCGATGTTGTGCACAAACTTGAAACATTGGGTGCGCGTCCACCGGAAGAGCTTCCCGGGGCCACTGAAAATATCAGTTTCTCGATGCCAAGAGAACTTCGCTAGTGAAATAGATAAGTTATGAGCTAAGAAAAAAACCGGACATTGTCCGGTTTTTTGTTTTGGAAAGGCTGTTTCAAGAACACAAAACCAGAGCTAGTCCTCCCAGTTGCCGGTTTTTTCCCCTCGGCTACTGAGTCCCAGGTTACCCTCCACAGCCTGGCCTCCCTGTGCCGTTGCCACGATGTTAATGCACTCATCCGTTGGCACGCCTGCGCAAGCTGCCGCACTGATCTGATAGTGTCCGTTTTCAGAAGGCAGGTTGGCGGCTACCGCGAAGCCCAGATCAGTCAGATCCGTCGTATAGGTCAGGTTGTTGATAAAATGGCGTTCCTGGGCCTGCATCACTTTATTCATCAGGGCAACGCCCTCGGTGCGGCGAGTCTCCCTGACAGTATCCATGTAAGACGGGTACGCAATCATCGCAAGTAATGCGATGATTGCCACCACAATCATTAGCTCAATCAGACTGAATCCTTCTATACGCTGTTTCACTATTGATTTTCCCGCCAATAGGTTCTGTAGATCTTGACTGTTGTCGGCAGTCCTTCGGGGCAGTTTTCACCCTCACATTCTGTATCAGTAACTTTTTCAGTTCCCACATAGAATTCTATCGAGGTTTTACCATCTTCATCCGGCACAAACAGTGCGACGACTTCCGGTGGGTTACCCGGTTGCTTCAGGTTGATGTACTGGCTGGACAGTACGGTTTTGCCCGTGACAAAGTTCATGGCATAGAGTCGTCCACCTCCGAGATAACCGGCACCACAGGTGGTGTCAACCTCTCCGGTGCCTTCCGGGAGATAAGAGGTGTAAATGGATGTGCCGTCGATGGTCAGTGCGGGCCGCATGAATTTTTCACCCAGGTCGATAGCATCCTTGTAGAACCCGTTGGGTGCATTTGTCTGAGGATCGGCAGGGTCACTGTCGGGGCTGGTCATATCCAACAAATCATCGTTATCTATGCTGTTGTATACAACGTCGCCATCTTCGTCTTTGGGTGGACCGTACACACTGTATTCAAAGATTGAGTACAGTCTATCGTCTATTGCAGTATTTTTTGGATGGGCCATATAGCCACTGCCAAAAGTCAGCACAAAGAAGGGTGCACGGCCTTTTTTCTGTGACAGGGATACAGTGGGTCCGACGTAAAAACGGCGGAATTCTCCAGCTTCGGCAAGGTTCGCAATCTTTCCACCCTGGGCGAGGTTGTTTGCCGAAGTCGTGGCACTATTAATATCAATGCGCCATACACTGCCTTGTATATCAACGCCAAAGATGATGTCGTCAATGCCGTCGCCATTCATGTCAGCTATGGTCAGATCGCCGGGGATGCTGTTGCTCATTGGCAGATCCAGATTGTGAATATCCTCGCTGGTGTCGTTATTACCGGCGGACCAGAGTTTCTGGCCTGTAAGGGCATCTACCATATAAATGGCAGCGCCCGTATCACCCGTTGTCGGGGTATCCGCCGCATCGTGTGCTGTGTCATAGCCGCCACCGAAAATCAGCACATCTCTGGTAGTACAGTCTTCACCATCCCCGTCACAGCTCCAGTTTATGCGGCCACGCACCGGTTTTGACCAGGTTTGCCCCAGATCACGAAAACCTGGACTGCCACCAAAAATGGTCCACAGAAGCTTTGGATTGTTAGTGTTGGTAATGTCCATGGCGTAGTAGTTATCACCGCCACGACGCATGCCAAAGTAGCTGTAAACATGGTCGCCATCTGAAGCATCAATAGTGATGTCATCGTCATCAGGGTTTTCTTCGCGCCAGATTGTCATGGGGCCATCGAGGCCATAGATTTTCGAGGCGTCGGGATCGTTAATGTAAGTGGCATGCTGTGTTTGCAGCTGATCCTGTGGAATGAAAGCGAACAGCTCTTCACCATTGCCGGTGTCAACGGCACGGAATGCGCCGTCATTGGAGGTGAAAAACAGCACATCTTCTGTGGTGTTTTCTTCAGAATCCCCGGAATAGGTAACCACGACCGGGCGGTTGTGGAGGGCATCAGCCATGAAACGTGATGCGTCTATAGTGCTGCCGTTACCATTTTCATCGTTGACATCGACACCGAGTATCCATTTTATGAACTTGTCGCGCTCAGCCTCACTGGCATCATCACTCAGACCATAAAACTCATTGGTAATGGTATCGTTGTCGAGCGCGATAATATTTTCTGTGCTGTTAAGCACAATATTGTTCGTGCTGGCGTCTCCCGAGACGGTGTAAACCAGCCGGCTGTTGGTGAGTTCATTGGCAGCCCCACCTTTTTTTACAGCATTGCCGTCGGTATTCTGGCTCCAGTAGCTGATCGCGTTGGAATGAAAATAGCCAGTGTCCGGATTGATGGCAATGGCGTCGTCAGAGCCGACAATGTCGCCGTCTGTATTGATTTTGTACTTCTTGATGTTGCCGTGCCAGCGAGGATAAATATTCGGCTCAAAAATGGCAAAATAGAGTGAATCCTGGTGCTGCAGGCGATTGAAGGCATTCACAGACACTGCCGGCGCGGTGAATGTCGTGGACGTTGACAGAATATCCAGAATAATTTGGTTAAAGGCCGTTTTTAGCTGTTGGGAGGAGCTGGCCGTCAGATACTGTCCCTGTCCTTTATCCGCCGTTGTTTTGAGCAACTCCATCTCGTAGCCAAAATCGAAGGCTATGGTGTAGGTTCTGACGCTCTGGGTGCCGTCCAGCGTATCGTTGTAGTCATAGTTGGCCATATATTCAGCCATTTCATCGAGACAGGTGCGGTTCGACGTCTGGGCATCGTCAGAGTGGGAGCAACTGTTACCCGTCAGGTTCGAGACAGTGTTGTCCCGGCCGTTATCTCGAAATGGGGTGCCATCGGTGAGCAGCACCACATAGTTGCTCTGGCAGGAGCTTTCGCCGATGGGTGAATTGTAGTAGTCGGTGCCGTTTCTTCGGGTCACTGCAGCGGGATCGCGGTTCCAGCCAGACCCGTAATCGACCGAATCGCCCTTGAAGTACCGGTGAGCTTCCCACAGGGTTTCATTCAGTGGGGTCCAGTCGTCCGCGGGAATATCGTCGATTTTGTCAATAATGGCGTCGCGGTCATCTTCAATATCTGAAAAATGATGCAGCACATAGCCACCATTGCTGTAATTAAAGCGCATCAGGCCGAAATTCAGACCGGTAAAATTGCTGACAAGATCGGTGCCCGCTTCCTTCATGATATCGAGTTTTCTGCGATATTCAGAAGGGTTGGCTTGCAGGTATTCGTGATAATTGGCTGAAACGTAGAGTCTGTTATCGGTAATGCCGTTCTGGTTCCAGTTGATCTGGTTGCTGGTGGAGTAGGGGCCGTTATTACCGTCTCTGGCATAGCGATCAGAGGAGCTGTCGTCGATACCATGTACCCCGGCATCATCCCGGCACTCTACGGTTTTGTTCGAATTGCTGACATCACGCCAGTAGTTCACCGAAATGGTTTCACAGACCCTCCACCACCACCACCCCGTACACTGTTCTACAGTGCTCTCGTGCCATTCGGCAACCCGTTTTCCCGCATAAACGGGGAGGTCGGGTGAGTCCGCCATGTGGTCTGTCATTGCTTTACAGCTGTTTCTACCGGGGTCTATGCTGACGTTGCGGTAGCTGTAGTCTTCGTTGTGCACGTATATCGTGCCGTCACCCAGACCGCCGTAGTCGTAGTCGGGGTCGTAGGGTGGCTGGGTGAGAATTTCGTCATCCATACTGCCGGAGGAGTCAAAAATAAACAGCACGTTGGGCTGGAATTCCTCGGTTTCGGATAGGACCTCTTCGCTGAAGAAGATCTCTATATCGTCAGCCAGCAGTTGGTTGGAAACAGAGATGCCGGCAAGTAGCGGCAGGCCAAAGAGAATAAATCTGGTAAGTTTCATTCTGCAATCCTCTCTCTGGGAATAATTTTGATTTTTACCACATGGTCGTCTTCCTTGCGGTAGGTAAAGCTGGCGTAGTAGCCGCTCCAGGTCTGTAGTTCGGTAATGGGGCGCTCTGCACCAAACGCGTTAATGAAGGTCGTTGTGCCGTCGAATGTGTAATGTTGCGGCTCACAATCGATTGAGCATTGGTCTGGTGAAGCTATCACTGTGCCCATCCCCTGAACGCCGTCAGTGGTTTTGATCTCAATTTTGGCTATCTCGATAGTACGAACGAGCTCCACCATGATTGGCCCGAAAGCCAGTGCCGTGTTGGCGGTGAGCAGCATGCCAAAGACCGCACCAATCAAGGGTAAAAAATAGTTTTTAATGTCCATAGCGATAGACCTTTTTCGGGTTATTCGGTTGGTGCAAGTCGAACGATACCGCTCGTCTGACTTGAGCCAACGCCGGTGTTATCAAGTTCGACGATGCTGTTAAGTTCAAAATAATAGGCACTATTGGCAGTGGCGGAACCGATGGTGGAGCCGGTAACTTGTCCCAACCCCTCTTCCAGATAAACAACGGATGCTGATTGAGCAAAAGGATTGTCGGCCGATGTCTGGGTTAAATCGCCCTCAGGAATCGTTGCCTCTCCTAAGTTCAACGCATCAGTGAGCAAGTCCTCACTGTTTTCATCAACCATTTTCCGATATTGACCATTCAGTTCACTCAATGCTGTGTTGAAGGCATTTAAACGTATCTGGCTATTGCGAACCATATTTGACTGAAAGCTGATATCGGTGGTGGTCCCTATACCAATAATCGTCAATATGGTGAGCATCACCAGACAGACGATCAGCACAGCACCGTCCTGTTTGCGATCTGGAGCAGGTGTACCGCTCCGTATAGTCATTACCCTATTTTTCTGCATTGTTGTAGATCACGTTGTTTAGAGTGATGGTGGTACTGTATACCTGCCGTTCGTGTTTGTCGGTCAGGGAGAAAGGGCCGGCATCCAGCAGTGTAAAGGTGCGTGTTTCGACATTTCCGGAACCGATTTCCTGACCATTGTTAACCAGCACTGCAACTCGAATAGCGCTCACGGCTGCCCAGTCATCGACATCGTCAGCGGAAACGTAGGAAAAACCGCCGCCGGCTAATTCCACGCGGTAGAGAATATGCAAACTCTCTACGCCATCGACCAGCGGTTGGCCAACGCCAATCCAGCTGTTGCTCTCGAGGCTGAATCCGCGGCAGTTGAGGGCACTGATGCCATCGACTGTGTTCAGGTAAAAGACGTTGGCGATAATGTCCTCCGGACCGACAGTGTTGTCAGCGCAGTCACGGTCATTTTCCGGGTTGAAAACAGCCGCTATCTGATCGCCGGCAATCCCGGTGGTATCTTCGGTACAGGCGTTGTTGCCCGCGCAGCTTTCAGTGAGAAATGTCCGGTTTTCCACGGTTCCTATATCGGTAGTCTGATAATAGGCCTTGCTGAGTTCGCGACTCAGGAAATCCAGGGCAAACCGACCATTTTCCTGAATTCTGGACTGGCTATCGGTGGTGTCGTAGAGTTGCTGGGATGCGAGCATCATCTGCAATGCCCCGACTGTAAGCAGCAGGCCCAGCGCCATTGCTACCAGTAGTTCTACCATGGAAAGGCCGTATTGTCGGGCTCTATCAGCGCTCATGGTCTGAATACCTGAATAAATTGCTGCTGGATTAAAGCCTCTCTTTCATCCTCATCATCGGTCATATCCTGCGTGTCATCCGCCACGGCTTTTGAGCTCCATTGCAGTATTAATTGATAGTCGGATTCTGCGGGACAACCGGCATCTACACATGATATGGACGCAGTAAGATTCAATGGCGAACTGCCACTGCTGCAAAAAGTTTCCCATACATCAAATGTGGCCATTTCGCTGGCGTCACAGCTTTCGGCATCCGAGTCGGTATCGGCACAATAGGGGGCTGGCTCACTGTCGCAGTCGGCAGTGAAGTCAGTGATCGAGTAAGCGCCGGCTTCCCTGCCTGCTTCATTGGCTTGAATGCGGGCGACAAGTTCCTGTGCGGCCCATACGGCCTGGCTGCGTTGTGAGGAGTCAAAATTTTCTTTAATTGCCTGATATTGTAACGATGCAATACCCTGCAGGCCGATACTGAATACCAGCAATGCTATCAGCACCTCGATGAGGGAAGCGCCTGAGTGGAATTTATTGTAATTAGGCCTTTTTTTCATAATGTGCACGATGCTAACGGGTTGGTTTTGGTTCCCTTCACAATACTGGTTCTTCCTACCGGGTTGACAGTAATAGAGCTGCCTCCTTCCTCCTCCGTGCTGTCACAGAGGACTATCTCCACAGAGTTGTTGCCTTCATTGAGCAGCCCGCCACTGGTAAAACTGATGTAGGCTGCAGCATTGGCGCTGGTGCTGGCCGATATCCCACCCATGGAGAATTCCAGGTCCTTGATCAGGGTGTCATTTGCTGCGGCGTAAGCTGTGTTGCCGCCAGCGTCGGTATCGGTATACATCGTCAATCCTTCAGTCCAGCCGCCGGCTTTAGGCGCGAGAGTAATGACGCTCTGGCGACTGACTGCTTCACTCCGAGCCTGTTTCAGTATCCCCGCCAAATTCATGGTGGCAGTGTCCATACGTGTACTGACCACCCAATTGTTAAAACTGGGGATGCCTACCCCAAGAAGAACAACCAGAACCACCAATGTGACCATTAGCTCAATCAGCGTAAATCCTCTTTGGTCCCGAGCATTTTTCACGTACACGTCGCCTTTTTCGTTTGCCGTACGGCTGTTATAGAAAACACCGATACCTATTATCAATATGATTGTGTTGTTGGCAGTAGGTCAATGCCTTGCTGACAAGCGGCTTTATCGGTTAGATCGACGGTTGAAGGGGTTGGGTTTCAGTAATAACCAATGATTCAGCAATCGGGTTGTCTTATTCGGACTCTACCTGTTTTCGCTACAGAGGCTGCAAATTTATAGGGATTTTCTATCTTATCCGGACAGTAATGGAATGTACCGTTCAGCGAGTTAGTTAGCCCCAAAGGGCTAAACTGGAGATACGGTTTTTTTCTGAACGAGCGCCAGCTTAAGAATCGGGCAGCGTCATCCAGCTCAATGTATTTCACGATTTGGTCATCACTGTTAACAGAGCCATTGCCATTATTATCGACAAAAACCAACAAGTTCTGACCCCACTCTGTTGTGCAGTTGTCGAGACCCGGGCAGAGCGTGATGGTTTTCTGCATACTGACTGATTGAGCGCGAGAAAACTGAATGCTATGAATAAGTGTGTACTGCAGGGCAGTTGACTTCTGATACTGTATCCAGAGGGACATCGCCGGGATGCCTGCTATCAGTAATACACTTAATAAAGCGGAGATGATCAATAACTCCAATAGAGTAAATCCATTTACCCGTGACATTTGAAAATCCTTTTCCTGTGTCGTCTTCACTCATTCCTTTGAGTGCCAAAACTTACACTGGACTATAGTAGCAAAATGGATTTTTTTGCAATGCTCTCCTCTGCTTGAAATTGAATCCTTTTTGATATTGCTTTGTGCGGTTTTAGTCGAGGTCAAATTTCTGCAACTTATAGCGCATCTGGCGGAAACTGATACCCAGCTCACGAGCGGTAGCAGTCTTGTTCCAGCGATTTTTTTCGAGGGCTTTCAGTAGCAGTTCTTTCTCAATGGAGCCCAGGTAGTCATCGATTGAACCAAAATTGCTGACATTTGACTCGGAGTCGTTTCCGGGAGCGAAAGCAACGGTTGAAGGGTTGGGGAGCTGCAGGTCTCTGGCGGTAATTGTTGAACCATTGCAGAGCGTGAATGCTCTTTCGAGGATATTTTCCAGTTCCCTTACATTGCCTGGAAACGTATGTTGTCTGATTGCCGCCATAGCATCGTCTGACAGGGCTGGAAGTTTTGTCCCGGCTTCCCGGGAAAAGCATTGAAGGAAGTGCTCTGACAGTTGCGGAATATCTTCCGGGCGATCCCGTAGAGGTGGGACCTGCAGCTCAATAACATTGATGCGGTAAAATAGATCCTGTCGAAAGCGGTTGTTCTGTACCTCCCGCCCCAGATCTTTGTGAGTGGCGCTGAGTACGCGGACATCCACGGTTACTTCCTCTTCTGCCCCTACCGGGCGAATACTTTTTTCCTGGAGTGCCCTCAGCAGCTTGACCTGCATTGACAGTGGCAGATCAGCCACTTCATCCAGTAACAACGTGCCGCCATTGGCGGCTTGAAACAACCCCTGTTTGTCCTGGTGAGCACCAGTGAAACTGCCTTTTTTATGGCCGAAGAATTCACTCTCCATCAATTCAGAAGGAATGGCGCCGCAGTTCACCGGAATAAACGGGCCATTGGCCCTTGCCCCGAGAAAATGGATTGCCCTGGCCACCAATTCTTTTCCGCTGCCGGATTCACCACTGATAAAGATGGGAGCCTGGCTGCGTGCTACACGTCGAATCTGCTGTTTGAGTGTTTCTATAGCGGACGATTCACCGAGCAATACGGTTTCCGGTATGGCTGGATTTGCAGTTTCCTTTTTTAGTTGCAGTGCAGATTGGACAAGGTTGCGCAACCGCATCAGTTGCAACGGCTTGGAAATAAAATCAAAGGCTCCTTTTTTCAGGGCATCCACAGCGATCTCCATATTGCCGTGGGCGGTAATCATGGCGACTGGCAAATGTGGCACTGTGGCCTGTATATGGTCGACAAGTTCGAGTCCGTTGCCATCGGGCATTTTCATGTCTGTGAGGCAGAGGTCGAACTCCTCGCTTTCGAGCAATTTTCTGGCTTTAGTCAGCTTGGCAGCAGTGACGACTTCCAGACCCATTTGCTCAAGTGTAATGGTCAGAAGCTCTCTGATGTCAGGTTCGTCATCTACCACCAGTACGCGTTTTTTCATCATGATTGAGGCCTCGGTAATACCCGGTCGGGATGCGAAAACCCAATTCGGAAGTGTCTGTTTTCTGGCTCCTCTCCAAAATAATTGAGTGAAGCATAATTGACGCCGCAAAGCTCCTTGGCCAGATAGAGCCCCAAGCCTGAACCTTCATGGGATGTCGTGAAAAATGGTTCAAAAATGGAATTTTGATCTTCGAAGGGAACGCCTGGGCCGCGATCAAATACGTCCAGAAAGGGCAACTCTGAAGCCGTATCCCTGCAAACCACGAGTCTGACCCAGCGCTCCCCTGTGGCCTGTTCACTAAAACGCAGGCCGTTATCCACCAGATTGGTCAGTATTTGAGACAGGTGGCCCGGATCAAAGAAAATCTGTATATCCTTGTTCAGAGTCTCGATTTCTATGATGCAGGGGGTTTTCTGGGTGTCCATGTAATCGTTACGGAATTTTTTTAGCCATTGCCGGAGCCAGATTTTTTGAAATGCCGGGATCTTTTGCCGCGACAGTTGCAGTACGTTTTCAACAATCTGGTTTACCCGGAGACAATGGCGCTGAACGATATCCAGTAGTTTGGCCTGGCTGTTGTCGGTGGCCTGTTCTGCGAGCAGTTGCGACGCGTGGCTGATGGCCCCGAGCGGGTTACGAATTTCGTGAGCAATACTGCCGGTCAATCGACCGAGGGAAGCGAGTTTCAATTGCTGGGCATGTTGTGAGAGGGAGCGTGTATCCTCGAGAAAAATAAGGGTTTGCTTATCTTCCCCCTGGTGGAGAGAGGTGAAGTTAGCCTGGATTTCTATCGACGAGGTAGGTGTTTTAAAGGTGGGGGTTCTAAGCCAGCGATAGGTCTTCCAACGATCAAGCTGTTGGTAGAGAGGCATGATCAGACTGAGTGGCTGGCCAGCTCCCAGTGGTTTTCCTGGCTGTTGTCCTCCAAGCAGCTGAATGGCAGCGCTGTTGATGAGTGTGATGTTGTCCTGTCTGTCGACCACTACAATACCGGTACGCATCCGTTTGACAATGGATTCATTGAGTTGCTGCAGCTGTTCGCTTTCAATAGCTTTCTCCGCCGCAATCGTTTGGGCGAGGCGGATTCTCTGGGTTAATACCTGGAACAGCAGGGCTGTGGCAAATAACAGTATGCCGAGAATGCCTGCGGGAAAAATGGATTCCTTACTTTGCCCGAGAATCATGCTCGTAGACAGTGTTTCCAGCATCACACAGATGCTGGCCGTTGCCGCCAGTAACAATGCCAGCTGGCCGGCCACCAGAATACTGCCTGCCGCAACGGTGGCGAGCATCAGAAACCCCAGACCGCTTTCCAGTCCACCACTGGCGTGCATCATCAGTGTGATTGCCACCATGTCGGTCAACAGCATGAAAAACAACATCTGGATGCCGGGTGTGGCTCGATAGATTTTCAGCGAAATCAGTGACAGCAGGCACAGCACGGTATAGATGCCGACTGTTCCCAAAAAGAGCTGTGGCATCTCTGCGCCCAGGATTCGGGTCGCGACGCCTGTCAGGTACATCGTGAGTAAGGCGCTGGACAAAATGACCCGGTAATAACCGTATACCTTGAGCAGGCTGTCCGGTGCCGGTGGGGCAGTCACTTTGCCGATATTGAGTTGCATAAGGATCGGGGGCCTGGTCGGATTGAGTCAGAGTCTATCTGAAAAAGGGGTATCGATTCATGAACAGTACCGCTATTTTCCAATCAGGTGGTTGTGTTGTCAGGACCGTGCGGGCAAAAGCTACTGGTCGTAGATAGTTGGAATGGGATCTCGCTTGTGCCGGGTATTGTGATAGATCTCGATAATGCAGTTGGCCACCTCGTCGCTGACAGGCTTGGCTTCCAGAAAATCATCCAGCTCATCGTAGCTAATGCCGAGTGCGTGCTCGTCGGCTCTCTGTGGAGCGAGGCATTCCAGATCAGCTGTGGGTGTTTTTTCAATGAGGCGTTCAGGCGCGCCGAGAAAAGCAGCGATTTGTTTGACCTGCCGTTTGCTTAGGCCGAACAGTGGTGCCAGGTCACAGGCACCATCCCCCCATTTGGTATAAAAGCCTGTGACGTTCTCGGCCGAGTGGTCTGTGCCGAGCACCAGCCCACCCAGCAAGCCTGCGACCTGATATTGGACGATCATACGTGTGCGAGCTTTGGTGTTGCCTTTGGTAAAGTCGGTCTGGCCCGGAGAGGCGGTCAGAAGCTGCCCGTTGTTCAGCGCAGCAAGCACTGCTTCATGGATGGCTTCCACGCCGGGCTTGATATTGACGACCAGGCACTCACTGGGCTGAATGAACTCAATAGCCTGTTGGGCCTCATGTTCATCAGCCTGAATGCCGAAGGGCAATCGAACAGCAACAAAGCGATAAAGCGGCTCGCCCTGTTCCTGATTCAGTTGTTCAACGGCCAGCTGTGCCAGCCGCCCGCAGGTTGTTGAATCAATGCCACCACTGATGCCCAGCACCAGGTTGTGCAAGTTGGCACTGGTCAGGATCGACTTGATAAAATCAACACGCCTGGTGATCTCGTAGGCCGGATCAATGCTGGGCAGGACTTTCATTTCCTGCAAAATATGTTTTGCGTCTGGTGTTTGCATCGTTATTTTCTCCGAATAAGGTTGGCTATTTCTGAGCGAACTCTACAAGCATAGACGGGTAATAAAGAATAACGGATTTTCGAAACAGGTTGGAATACGATATTTTGATTATCCTGGTTGAAAAGCCTGTCGGTAAAAAACAGATATAGGAGCTGTTGCTCCTTATCCGGTTGAAATTTTCTTATCGCTGGTTGCTATCAGTCGAGTACACCGAGTGTCAGCCAACTGAGCCAGGATCGCTTCTCTTCGCCGCGATTGTTGCCCCCCGACACATTGCGATAACGCTCATTGAAAACATGGCGGGAGTCAAACCTGGGGGGATCCGGGTGGTCATAAAGACCAAGGGTCATTCTATTCAGCCAGGTTGGCTCCATAAAATGGGGATCGTCCTGGTACTGGAACTGACCGCTGGCGTCCAGAGCCGGGTGCTGGGGGTAGTTGGTTGCCAGTAGGGCCGCCGAATCTGCTGCCAGATCCTGCATCTGCATGAAATGATAGGCTTGCGCCATCACTGCCAGTCCGTCCGGCACTGCGGGCGTTTTCTGGAAGTTTTCAACCACATAACGGCCGCGGTTGGCTGCAGCCAGATAGGCGCCCCGCAGAAAATAGTAGTTGGCAACATGAATTTCATGTCGGGCAAGGATGTTGCGCAGATAGACCATCCGCTTGCGGGCATCGGGCGCGTAGGCACTTTCCGGAAAGCGGTTGAGCAATTCATTGAACGTGACAAACGAGTTGCGTGCCGAACCCGGATCACGCTTGGTTTCATCGGTGGGCAAAAACTGTTCAAAGAATCCCTTGCTCTGAACAAAGGAGGCCAAACCTTTCAGGTAGTAGGCATAATCCACGTTGGGGTGTTGAGGGTGCAGGCGGATAAAGCGGTCAGCGGAGGCGATAGTCGCCTCATAATCCTGAGACCTGAAGTAGGCATAAATCAGTTCCAGCTGGGCCTGTTCAGCGTAATCACCAAATGGATACTGGGCTTCCAGGGCCTCCAGATTATCGATCGCCTGAAACCAGTAGCCTGACGCCAGTTCTTTCTGGATTTTTTCAAAGAAATCTGCCTCGGTGTAACCGGAAGTATCTGTTTTATTGGCATCCTTGTCATCATCGCCCCCAAGCCAGGCACAGCCACTGGTCAAAAATATTGAGCAAACAAGCAATAGAGCGGGAAATCGCATGGAATGATTGAATCCTGGTGGGTCAACAGTGAAAGTGTTTTTATCGGCTGAAGTAAAGCCTGTAAGATGGGCTATTTAACCACAGCCCCGGGCGGATTCAAAACTTCAATGACTGAACCTGTTGTTCTTAATGCGATTGTTCCGGAGACCGTTGGCGGCGCCCGGCTCGACCAGGTAGCTGCCGAATTGTTCAAGGGTTTTTCCCGTTCCCGTTTACAGCGATGGATCAAGGAGGGCGATCTACTGGTTGATGGCAAGTCCTGCCGCTCTCGGGACAAGCTGTTTGGCGGCGAGCAGCTGACAGTCAAGGCAACATTGGAGCCGGAGGGTGAGTGGTCGGCGGAGCCGATGAGCCTGGACATCATTTATGAGGATGAACACCTGCTGGTCATTAATAAACCGGCCGGGTTGGTCGTGCATCCCGCCGCTGGCAATTATCAGGGCACCCTGCTGAACGGGCTGATTCACCATCTGCCAGGCAATGAGAATATTCCCAGAGCCGGTATCGTGCACCGATTGGATAAGGACACCACCGGTCTTATGGTCGTCGCAAAAACGCTTGCTGCACATCAATCGCTGATTCGACAGCTGCAGGATAGATCGGTGAGTCGTGAGTATGAGGCAGTTGTGCCGGGTGTCATGACGGGTGGCGGAATGGTCAGCAAGCCATTGGGTCGGCATCCACAGGTGAGAACCAGAATGGCAGTACTGGATCATGGTGGCAAAGAGGCCATTACCCATTACCGGGTGATTGAGCGCTTTGCTGGCCATACCCACATTCGGTTAAAGCTGGAAACCGGACGGACGCATCAAATTCGGGTGCACATGGCTTCGATTGGTTACCCCCTGGTCGGTGATGCCACTTACGGGGGGCGTCTAAAGCTGCCGAAAGGGGCCTCCGACGAACTTCAGGATACCTTGCGGGCCTTCAAGCGTCAGGCATTACATGCGGCCAGGTTGGCCCTGATTCATCCGCAGACGGAAGCGTTGGTCGAATGGCAGGTAGAGGCTCCGCAAGACTTTATGCATCTGCTGGATGCACTTCGCTCCGATCATGAATCAGCCTGATTGATGCAATGTCCATCATCCTCCCCGATTGGCCCGCGCCCAACACTGTCAAGGCCGCTGTCAGCACGCGTCGAGGCGGTCTGTCTGCAGCTGCTTGGCGAAGTCTGAATCTGGCCTACCATGTGGGAGACAACGCTCAGTCTGTGGAGAAAAACTGGCAATTGTTGGGCTCGTTACTAAGGCTTCCTGCCGCGCCGCAGTTGCTGGAACAGGTTCATGGTGTCGATGTGGTCCATGCTCAGAGTGACGGCATTATTCGGTGCGCAGATGCCTGCTACAGCGATCAGCGGGCTGTGGTTTGTACCGTGATGACGGCCGATTGCCTGCCAATCCTGATCTGTGGCAGGGCCGGTGGCGAGGTGGCCGCTGTTCATGCGGGTTGGCGCGGGCTGGCTGGCGGTGTGGTAGCCAATGCGATTAGTCAATTTAAAAACCGTCCAGACCAGTTGCTGGCCTGGTTGGGTCCGGCCATCAGTCAACCCCACTTTGAAGTGGGCGAAGATGTCTATCGGGCTTTTCTGGCCAATACGCCAGGATGGGGTTCCAGGCAACAGGTTGATGCCTGCTTTCTCCGAACCAGGACTGACCGCTGGCAGGCGGACATTTTTTCACTTGCCCGACTGGCGCTGTCGGCATCCGGTATCACGGCCATTTTTGGCGGCGGGCAATGCACCTTTGCCGACCCCGAGTCGTTCTATTCCTATCGCCGCGATGGGCAGACCGGACGAATGGCCAGCCTGATCTGGATCAGTTAAACGCCAACCTCTTCTTGAATTCATCCACCCAGCCCCAATTATATGTTCTGACAAACATTATTGAGGTTGATTATGCGATTTGACCGTTTTACCAGTCATTTGCAAAGTGCGATATCCGATGCGCAATCGATGGCCGTTGGTCGCGACAATACGGCGCTTGAGCCTGTTCATCTGGTGCTGGCGATGTTGAGCCAGCAGGGTGGTGCCATCGGGCCCATGCTCAGTCAGGCGGGCTTTGATCTCGCCGGGTTGAAAGCTGCGCTCACGCATCAACTGGATCAGTTGCCCCGGGTCCAGACTCCGACGGGCGATATCGCTATTTCTCCCGAGCTGGGACGATTGTTCAATCTGGCAGACAAGCAGGCCCAGCAACAGGGGGATCAATATATTACCAGTGAGGCAGTGCTGTTGGCGGCCTTCGAGGATAAAGGAGACCTGGGCAAGTCTCTGGCCAAATTTGGCGACAAGAACAAACTGAAAGCGGTGGTGGAAAAAATTCGTGGAGGTGAAGCAGTGACAGACCCGGAAGCTGAAGGCAGTCGGCAGGCATTGGAAAAATATACCATTGATCTCACTGCCCGTGCCGAGCAGGGCAAACTGGACCCGGTCATTGGCCGGGATGACGAAATTCGCCGCACCATTCAGGTATTGCAGCGCCGTACCAAGAACAATCCGGTGCTGATCGGTGAGCCCGGTGTGGGTAAAACCGCCATTATTGAGGGTCTGGCGCAGCGGGTCGTGAATGGTGAGGTCCCTGAAGGGTTGAAGGACAAGCGCGTGCTATCACTCGATCTGGGTGCACTACTGGCTGGTGCCAAATTTCGCGGAGATTTTGAAGAGCGTCTCAAGGCGGTACTCAATGAGCTTGGCAAGCAGGAAGGCCGGATCATCCTGTTTATCGATGAGTTGCACACCATGGTGGGTGCGGGTAAAGCAGAGGGAGCCATGGATGCCGGTAATATGCTCAAGCCCGCCTTGGCGCGTGGCGAACTGCACTGCGTCGGTGCCACCACGCTGGATGAATATCGCAAGTACATCGAAAAAGATGCGGCGCTTGAACGGCGTTTTCAGAAAGTTCAGGTGGATGAGCCCAACGAAGAGGACACCATCGCCATTCTCCGTGGCTTGAAAGAGCGCTATGAAGTCCACCACGGGGTGGATATCACCGACTCTGCGATTGTCGCCGCTGCCAAATTGTCGCAACGCTACATCACTGATCGCCAGCTGCCGGACAAGGCCATCGACCTAGTTGATGAAGCCGCCAGCCGAATTCGCATGGAGATTGACTCCAAGCCAGAGGAAATGGATCGTCTTGAGCGCCGCCTGATTCAACTGAAAATGGAGCGCGAGGCAGTCAAAAAAGAAGAGGATGAAGCGTCCCGCAAGCGGCTGGAAAAAATCCAGAAGGATATTGAGTCAATCGGTAAGGAATATGCTGATCTAGACGAGATCTGGAAGGCCGAAAAAGCGGCTGTGCAGGGTTCCGCACAGATCAAGAGCGATCTCGAGCAGGCCCGCATTAATATGGATGCCGCCCGTCGTGCCGGTGACCTGACCAAAATGTCAGAGCTGCAATATGGCCGGATTCCAGAACTGGAAAAGCAGTTGGCTGCGGCCAGTGAAGCGGAGACCCGCGAGACGCATTTATTGCGCAACAAGGTGACCGAGGAAGAGATTGCCGAGGTGGTTTCCAAATGGACCGGCATCCCGGTTTCTAAAATGCTGGAGGGGGAGCGAGACAAGCTGTTGCGTATGGAAGATGCTCTGCACAAACGGGTGATCGGTCAGCAGGAAGCCGTGGTGGCGGTGTCCAATGCAGTACGCCGCAGTCGGGCCGGGTTGTCAGACCCCAACCGACCCAACGGTTCGTTCCTGTTTCTTGGCCCCACCGGGGTGGGCAAAACCGAGCTTTGCAAGGCGTTGGCCGAATTCCTGTTCGACAGTGTCGATGCCATGGTGCGCATTGATATGTCGGAGTTTATGGAGAAGCATTCGGTAGCAAGACTGGTGGGTGCTCCCCCCGGTTATGTGGGTTACGAAGAAGGTGGTTACCTGACCGAGGCGGTCAGGCGTCGTCCCTATTCGGTGCTGCTACTGGATGAGGTTGAAAAAGCACACCCCGACGTATTCAATATTTTGTTACAGGTGTTGGATGACGGTCGACTGACCGATGGTCAGGGACGCACGGTGGATTTTCGCAACACCGTGATTGTAATGACTTCCAACCTGGGGTCTGACCGGATTCAGGCGGTGGTGGAAGATCGCTCTTTCGATACCATCAGCTTTGATGAAGGTGCTGGCACGGATCTGTCGGACGACTCCACCACCAATGAAAACCGCTATCAGGCGATGAAAAATGCAGTGATGGATGTGGTGGAAGGCCATTTTAGGCCAGAATTTATCAACCGGATTGATGAAGTGGTGGTGTTTCACCCGCTGGGCAAAGGGCAGATTCGGGGTATTGCCGAAATTCAGCTCGGCCTCCTTAGAAAACGCCTACAGGATCGTGAGCTGTCGCTGGTTTTGTCGGATGAGGTGATGGACAAGATCTGTGAGGCGGGTTTTGACCCGGTCTACGGGGCCAGACCATTGAAAAGGGCGATACAACAATTACTGGAAAATCCTTTGGCGCAATCAGTACTGAGTGGCCAGTTTTCACCAGGGGATGAGATTACTGGGGACCTTGATGGGAGCGATGTCAGGTTTCACCGGACTCAGGGCCGTTCATCCGACTGAGGGTTTCCTGTTGTCTACAGGTCATCATGGATAATCTGCAACCAGCCCGAATCCGGGCTGGTTGCCACACCCAAACTCAAATCGGTTACTGGCAGTTATCCTGAATCATTGTTCGGGACTTTTCTATCCATTCATTTTGCTCTTCTGTACTGAGATAACGAACTTGATCAGTGTCCGGGTCTTTTACTCTCAGCCTGCTGCCCCTTTGCAGGTTTTCAAGGTTTTCTCTGGCTTTAATACAGTTTTCTCTGGCAAGGGCCACATCTTCGGCGGTTACCTCTTCAGATTTTTTGGTTTTCAGATCCGGGCTCTTCTCTGATCCGTTGCTTTCAGGTATTTGGTCAGGAGTTGTTGCAGTAACTTCTTTACCTTTGCCGGGTGTGGGTATTTTTATTATTTCAGCAGGTTGCTCTACGGGCGGTTTTTCAGAAAAGTGCCATGCTCCATCGGCATCCTGCCACTTGTAAACTTTTGCCGCGTGCAAAGGAAGACACAACGCCATTGTCAGCAGAGTGAGTACGAGGTTGTTGATACCTATCATGTCCGTGAACCTTTCATAAACCGTTTGAATCGGATAAACCCGTATTGATTTTTGTTTATCATAGCGGATTTGGCGGTCGCGTGTTGAGTACAAGCTAGCAGAACGGGGGCTATTTATGGGCGCGGATCACAACAACTGCTTGACGGGCTGGATCGGAGTAAATAAAGTACCGCTTCTGCGGGCATGCTAATTGTCCGCCAACTGGTTCCATACCAATCTGCCAAGTGAGCGTAAACAGCGTTCGCCAGGCGTCCAGACAGGTTTGTTTACCCACAGGCCTGACGCATCGAGTATCACGACCTTAGTCGTCGTCGGTAGCGTAATTGCACTTGCAGATCTGTGATGTCACAGCGTTTTGTTTGTTTCACCCTGGCGGAGGAACCGACTTTGTGGCTTGTTGATTTTGAGGATTTGCACAGTGGAACTACTGTCTGGCGGTGAAATAGTCATCCGCGCACTGAAAGATGCCGGCGTTAAATACATCTGGGGTTACCCCGGCGGCGCTGCGCTCCATATCTACGACGCCCTGTTCCAACAAACGGATGTACAGCATATCCTGGTTCGCCATGAGCAGGCCGCTGTTCATGCGGCGGACGGTCACTCCCGTTCTACCGGGGAGGTAGGTGCCGTGCTGGTCACCTCCGGTCCGGGTGCTACCAATGCCATTACCGGGATCGCTACCGCCTACATGGATTCCATACCTCTGGTGGTTATCTCCGGTCAGGTCCCGAGAGAGAAAATAGGTGAAGATGCCTTCCAGGAAACGGATATGGTGGGGATTTCCCGCCCTATCGTAAAGCACAGCTTTTTGGTCAAGGATGCCACCGAGATTGCCGGTGTCATTGCCAAGGCCTTCTATATCGCTGGCTCGGGCCGACCGGGCCCGGTTGTTGTCGATATCCCGAAGGATGTGACAGACCCCAATCACCGGGTGCCTTACGAATACCCTGAAAAAGTCAAAATCCGCTCTTACCAGCCCACCAGTAAGGGGCACTCCGGTCAGATCAAGCGGGCCATTAAAACACTGCTGGGGGCCAAGCGTCCGATTATCTACAGCGGTGGCGGGGTGATTCTGGGCGAGGCCTCCTCCCAATTAACGGAATTGGCACGGCTGATCAATGCGCCGGTTACCAATACTCTGATGGGCCTGGGTGCTTTCCCGGGCTCAGATCCCCAGTTTGTTGGCATGCTCGGTATGCACGGCACTTTTGAAGCCAATACGGCAATGCATCACGCCGATGTGATTCTGGCCGTCGGTGCTCGTTTTGATGATCGGGTAACCAACACAACCGGCAAGTTCTGCCCCTCTGCAACAATCATCCATATCGATGTGGATCCAACATCGATCGCCAAAACCATCAAGGCGGATATTCCGATTGTCGGTGCCTGCGATGTGGTGCTGCGGGAAATGGTTGATCAGCTGCAGGACAGTGGCAAGCGGCTGGATGATGAAGCGATGGCAGACTGGTGGAAGCAGATCAATGAATGGCGCGACCGTCACGGTATTTATACCCAGTCCCGCTATGAAGCCAGTGGCGGCAATATTATCAAGCCGCAGGACGTTATCAAGTCGTTGTATCGGGCCACCGGCGGCGACGCCTTTGTCACATCCGATGTGGGACAACACCAGATGTTCGCAGCCCAGTATTACCTGTTCGACCAGCCGCGCCGCTGGATCAACTCCGGTGGGCTTGGCACCATGGGTTTCGGCTTGCCTGCTGCCATGGGAGTGCAGCTGGCTCACCCCGATGCCATGGTGGCCTGTGTCACTGGAGAGGGTAGCATCCAGATGTGCATTCAGGAGTTGTCCACCTGTACCCAGTACGGGTTGCCGATCAAGATTATCAATCTGAATAACCAGGCGCTGGGCATGGTGCGTCAATGGCAGGATATGCAGTACAGCAGTCGTTACTCCTCCAGCCTCTACGAAGATTCACTGCCGGATTTCATCAAACTGGCTGAAGCCTATGGCCACGTGGGTATCAAGGTTACCCGGTTCGATGAGCTGGACCAGAAAATGGAAGAGTGTTTCAGTCTCAAGGATCGTGTTGTGTTTATGGACATTTACGTCGACCGTTCTGAGCATGTGTATCCCATGCTGGTAGCACCGAACGGTTCCATGCGTGATATGTGGTTGAGTAAGACGGAGCGCACCTGATGAGACGCATAATTTCAGTTTTGATGGAAAACGAACCGGGAGCGCTGTCGCGGGTGGTGGGTCTTTTTTCCCAGCGCGGTTATAACATTGATACATTGACAGTGGCCCCCACTGATGATCAGACGTTGTCGCGACTGACGTTGACGACCCACGGCAACGATCAGGTAATTGAACAGATTACCAAGCATCTCCACAAATTGATTGATGTGGTCAAGGTGGTGGATCTTACCGAAGGCCCGCATATTGAACGCGAGTTGATGCTTCTCAAGGTGAAGGCTTCCGGTCCGCAACGCGCCGAAATCAAGCGCTGCGTGGACATTTTTCGCGGGCAGATTATCGATGTGAGTGCCAATGCTTATACGGTACAGATTGTCGGTAACAGTGATAAACTCGACGCCTTCATTCAGGCGGTTGCAGGTGCGGAGATACTTGAGGTCGTGCGCTCCGGCGTATCCGGGTTGGCCCGGGGGGAAAAAGCACTGCGACTTTAAGCTCTTTTACGCAGAATGTCAGGGTGGCTAAAAATGACCATTCCGAGTTCCGTATTCTTTCAGATTAATAAATAAGACAGGTGAAAAAATGCAAGTTTATTACGATAAAGACTGTGATTTATCCATTATTCAGGGCATGAAAGTGGCCGTGATCGGTTATGGCTCCCAGGGGCACGCCCACGCTTTGAATCTGAAGGACTCAGGTGTGGATGTCACGGTGGGTCTGCGTCCCGGTTCACCCACTGCGGCGAAAGCGGAAAACGCCGGCCTGGCCGTCAAGAGTGTCCCCGATGCTGTTGCAGCGGCTGATCTGGTGATGATCCTGACACCCGACGAATTCCAGTCCCAGCTTTACAAAAATGAGATCGAACCCAATTTGAAGAAAGGCAGTACGCTGGCATTTGCGCACGGTTTCGCTATTCATTACAACCAGGTAGTACCTCGTGCGGATCTGGACGTGATCATGATCGCGCCCAAGGCGCCCGGCCACACTGTACGCAACGAGTTCACCAAGGGTGGTGGTATCCCCGATCTGGTGGCAATTTTCCAGGATGCGTCCGGTAAGGCCAAATCCGTGGCATTGTCCTATGCCTGCGGGGTTGGTGGTGGGCGCACCGGTATTATTGAAACAACGTTCAAGGACGAAACCGAAACAGACCTGTTCGGTGAGCAGGCAGTCCTCTGTGGAGGTTGCGTCGAACTGGTCAAGGCAGGCTTTGAAACACTGGTGGAAGCCGGGTATGAGCCTGAGATGGCCTATTTCGAATGTCTGCATGAGCTGAAGCTGATTGTCGATCTCATGTACGAAGGCGGTATTGCCAATATGAACTACTCGATTTCCAACAACGCTGAATACGGTGAGTACGTGACCGGCCCGGAAATTATCAATGAGCAGTCCCGTGCGGCCATGCGCAACGCCCTGAAGCGTATCCAGAATGGTGAATATGCCAAGATGTTTGTTGCGGAGGGCGCTACCAATTATCCTTCCATGACGGCCTACCGTCGCAATAATGCAGCCCATCAGATTGAGCAGGTTGGTGCCGGTCTGCGTGCGATGATGCCCTGGATTGCCGCCAACAAGCTGGTGGACAAAGAGAAAAACTAACGGGTCTGTTTCAGCCGAGAAAACCGCGCCCTGGCGCGGTTTTTTTGTTGCAGCCGTCGATTTTTAATAAGATGGTTTTTTCCGTAAAAACAACACACCATATACCACTGACAGTCAATGCTGAGGCGAAAAGATGACGGACAACGAAAAACAGGAAACGGTCCCTGAGAACACCGGTTCCGGGCAGGAAATGCCGGTCGGGAGCCCAGAGCCCGCACGCCATAGAGGCATCTATTTGCTTCCAAACCTGTTTACTACCGGCGCGCTTTTTAGTGGCTTCTATGCGATTCTGGCAGGGATGGACGGCAAGTTTCAGGCGGCCGCCATAGCCATTTTCGTTGCCATGATTTTTGATGGTCTGGACGGGCTTATCGCCAGAATGACCAATACGTCCAGCGAATTTGGGGTTCAGTACGATAGTCTTTCTGACATGGTGTCTTTTGGTGTGGCTCCCGCCATTGTCGTGTTTAGCTGGATGCTCGATGAAGTGGGCAGAATCGGCTGGGCCGCCGCCTTTATTTATGCATCCTGTGCGGCGTTTCGTCTGGCGCGCTTCAATACCCAGGTAGACCTGGTAGACAAGCGTTATTTTATTGGGATTGCCAGCCCGACAGGGGCAGCTCTGGTGGCAGCCATGGTGTGGAGCGGCTTTGATGCCGAGCCATCCACCGAGTTGGCACTGTTGGCCGCGTTGGTCACCGCTGTGGCGGGCCTGCTGATGGTATCAAATCTTCGTTACCGCAGTCTCAAAGGCCTGGACCTGAAGGGCAAAGTACCCTTTGTGGTGATTTTTGGCATCGCCATGGCGCTGGTCATTATTTTGATTGATCCACCTCGAATCCTGTTCCTGCTTGCTGTGGCGTATTCGTTGTCCGGGCCACTCGAGTGGCTGTGGCATAAAAAAAGCGAGCGGGGATAGGATAAGGGTGTCTCTGGTTCAGGGGCTGGGGGAAAGCAGTGGTTGGCAAAAAATGGAAAACCTGATTGAATAAACAGAGGGTTTCCAGGTCGGTCTTTAATGTGACCAAGAACGTGTATCACACAAGAACAGTGCAGCGACAGCAGGGTATCTTGCCCCACTGTGCCGTTACGCATGTGCTGCTCCTGCCCTGAGGGGCAACGATTCTTTTTCCGGTTTTACTAATTCCTGTTTGCAAATATCTCCCTCCGTGCGGAGAATTCGCGTAATTATTTTGTCCTGTCCCGAGGGATGGGGCGGATTATCTGGAGCAGCAAGTCATGGATAAACAACAGTTGGTAATTTTTGATACGACCTTGCGCGATGGTGAGCAAAGTCCGGGCGCTTCCATGACCAGGGAGGAGAAACTCCGAGTCGCCAAGGCGCTGGAGAAACTTCGAGTGGATGTTATTGAGGCGGGTTTTGCGGTATCGAGTCAGGGAGATTTTGAAGCCGTCAAATCCATAGCCGACACCATCAAAGATTCGACGGTATGCAGCTTGGCGCGGACTACCCACGTGGATATTGAGCGCGCGGCAGAGGCGTTGAAAAATGCCCGCTCGGCACGCATTCACACCTTTATCGCCACGTCCCCGATCCATATGAAATATAAATTGCAGATGACCCCTGATCAGGTGGTTGAGCAGGCAGTCTCCGCTGTGAAACTCGCCCGCAACAAGGTCGGTGATGTGGAATTTTCACTGGAGGATGCCAGTCGTTCTGAATTTGATTTTATGTGTCGTATCATCGAACAGGTGATCAATGCCGGTGCCCGCACGATCAACCTCCCCGATACGGTGGGTTACGGTTTTCCTGCGGAATATGCCGATACTATTGGCCGCCTGATTGCCGCAGTGCCGAATGCAGATAAGGCAATTTTTTCTGTACATTGCCACAATGACCTCGGTCTGGCGGTTGCCAACTCCCTCGCTGCCGTCATGCAAGGCGCAAGGCAGATCGAGTGCACCATTAATGGTTTGGGTGAGCGCGCCGGCAACGCTGCGCTGGAAGAAATTGTCATGGCAGTGCGCACCCGCAAGGATATCTTTCCGGTGGAGACTCACATTGATACTACGCAGATCGTCGCTACCTCACGCCTGGTATCTAGTATCACCGGATTCCCTGTTCAGCCGAACAAAGCCATCGTTGGTGCGAATGCATTTGCACACGAGTCGGGCATTCATCAGGACGGTGTGCTGAAATACCGTGAAACCTACGAAATTATGAAGGCACAGGATGTGGGCTGGAGTACCAACAAGATTGTACTGGGCAAGTTGTCCGGGCGAGCTGCGTTCTCTTCAAGGCTTGACGCGCTCGGTATTCAGTTCGACAGCAAGACAGTGATGAATGAAGCCTTTCTGCGATTTAAGGAATTGGCGGACAAGAAGCGTGAAATTTACGACGAGGATCTGCAGGCACTGGTTTCCGAAATACAGGTCAAGGAAGATGGTATTGAGCATATTATCCTGGGTGATCTGGCGGTAACGACCAAGACCGGGCAGCTGCCCAACGCGGCGTTAAGTCTGACCTACAAGGGTGAGCATTATCGCACGTCAGCGGATGGCGATGGCCCGGTGGATGCCGTGTTCAAGGCGATCGAAAAGCTGATCAATAGCCAGGCCGAACTCAAATTGTATCTGGTGAACGCTGTTACCGAGGGAACCGACTCTCAGGGCGAAGTCACTGTGAGGCTCGAAAAGGGGGGGCGTATCGTCAATGGACAGGGGGCCGATACCGATATTCTGGTGGCCAGTGCCAGAGCTTACCTGAATGCACTAAGTGTGCTGGAGAATCCCGACCGACTGCACCCGCAGTTGGGCGGGGTATAGCGTTGATGCCTGTATCCCGGGAGCTGCGTGACTGGTATCTCAGTACCCTGGGTGTTGTACAGTATCGGCCCAGAGATACTGAGCCCGTTGCGCTGGATCTTCATTTGGAAACCGTCACAGAAGTGGCAAATACCGTCCCGCCTGAAGTTATCGTTGCCCTGCCAGAGAACCCCGAATTGCCGGGGGCCGAAAACGAACTGACGGATTTGCAAGAGGAGCAGATCGGCAGTTTCCGGCTGGCTTGCTGGCAACCCAGCGATGACTTACTGGTTATCAACGGGTTGGCGCCGGGCAGCGTACCCCTTCAGGAGGAATCCGGTCTGCTTGCCAATATAATCCGGGCAATTGGTCGTCTCGGTGATGTACTTACATCGCCCCAATTGATTGACTGGCCCCCTTCTACGGCAGATCAAACCGACAGATCAGGCGCAGAGGAGATGCTGTCAGTGTTCGTGGAAGCCCGTGTCAAAAAGCAGGGTGTGCTTTGGGTTTTGTTGATGGGTGAATTGCCTTCAGCGCTGCTGCTGCCCTCAAGGTCAGTCTGCTCACTATCTGTGGGTCAGATGGAAGAATTACCCGGAGGTGCCCGGGCTATCGTCACCCCAAGTCTACAGGAGTTACTAAATACTCCCGAGCTTAAAAGCGAAACCTGGCGAGCCATTCGGGTGATGAGCCATCAACCATGATCCCTCTGATTCGCAACATGCTGGCCGCTGACCTGCCGTTGATCGCAGCCATTGAGCAACAGGTGACGCCCCATCCCTGGCGTGAATCCCAGTTCAGGGAGAGCCTCGATAAACACCAGTGCCTGACCATGGTCCTGCAGAACCAGTTGGTGGGTTATGCCGTTTATACGATTGTGCTCGGCGAAGCAGAGATTCTGAATATTGCGATAGGGCGGGATTACCAGGGGCGGGGTTACGGCCGACGATTTCTCAATCACCTGATTGACCTGATGACTGACCGGGCTGAACGATTGTTTCTCGAGGTTCGTGTCACGAATGAGCCGGCTGTGGCGCTGTATCAGGACGTGGGTCTGGTGGAAATCTGCCTGCGCAAAAACTATTACCAGAACGATACCGGACAGGAAGATGCCATTGTTATGGCAATGGATTTCACTGGTTTTCAGTGAGTGCCAGTCTCGTTGAATGTCTAATCTGTTACTTGGTTCCCTTTAAAAATGTGAACTGGTTCACATAATCGGTATTATCAGTGCCGTTTTATGCCCGTTCGTCGCCAATTTTCATACTTGCGACCCTCTCTCAGCTGCAGACTCCATAAAATAATCATGTCGATTGATAAGGAAGTAGCCTGTTATGGAAACGATGCCAGATGAGGCGGTACAAGCTGCCAAATTTGAAGTGGCAAAGCTGCTGTTGGAAAGACTCCCATTCTTTCTGGTAGTCACCTCTGGATTTTGTCTGATACAGATTTTTACCTGGGGCGGGATTTCAACCTATTGGCCGGCCGGATTGTGGATCCTTTACAGTCTGGGAGTCATTGTGCCCGGTTGGCTGCTCATCCGAAGATTGTCTGTGACGTATGCGGTAGTTGGGATTAACCAGAAACTGGTTGAAGACATTAATAATCTGGCTATTGTCCTGGCTTTCATGACGGGACTGATATGGGCCTTCGACAGTTTTGTTCAGTTTTATCTCAGGGAACCAAATCAATGGCTTTATGTGTCCGCGTTAGCGGCTATTGCCGTGATCAGCGCAGGACTGCTCAGCTATAACCTCAAAGCTGCCCTGCTCGGGGCGGTGGTTATATTGCTGCCCTTGCTGATCGAGGTCTCAATCGCGGGCAGTGGGGCCAATCTGTACTTTATGTGTTTTGTAGCAGGTACCGTTGCCGTATTGTACTTCGGTTTGCGCCAACAACAGCGGACCCTGGAAAAAAACATCGCGCTTCGAAGCGAGGCTGAGGCGCTGCTTAAACAGCAGGAAGCGACCAGCTACCTGCTTGAGCAGCACTGGCAAAATGCCCCGCTACCGGCCATTCAGTGGGATCGTCAGCAGCGGATAACTGGCTGGAATATCAGTGCTGAAGAGCTGTTCGGTTATCCTGTAGCAGAGGTGTCGGGTCGTCAGGGAGATTTTCTGGTACCACCGGGATCGCGGGAATCGTTTCGCGATATGTGGCAGGCCCTGATACAAAAGGAAGAGCAGGGTTATTACGCTGTGCGGGAAGTTGTCGACAGGAACGGACAGATAAAAATATGCGAGTGGCATAACACGCCGCTGACAAAAGACGGCAAGCTTATCGGTGTTGCCTCCTTCATCAAGGACGTGACCTCCCAGATTGAGGACCGGGAGACCATCAAACGGCAGGCGAACTACGATAACCTGACCGCGCTGCCGAACCGCAGCTGCATGATGAGTGAACTGGATGCTGCAATCTCACGGTCTAAGCGAAACAATCAATTCGGCGCTGTTATTTTCCTCGATCTCGATAATTTTAAAGATATCAATGACACCCAGGGGCATCATGTGGGTGACATGGTGTTGCAGTTTTTTGCCGAGTTATTGCGGCAGGCCGTTCGTAAGGAAGACGTGGTCGCCCGCTTTGGTGGTGATGAGTTTGTAGTGCTGATACAGGATCTTGGCACAAAGGCGACCAAAGCACGGGCCAGAGTGCTTTCTATTGCAGATAAAATCATGGAGCTGGGTAAAACAGTCTGCAAGCAGCGGGGGCTGGAATACGAGATTGACGTCAGTGGCGGTATCGTGCTGTTTCAGGGTGATCGCTATTCACCAAATGACCTTTTAAAGCAGGCCGATCTGGCAATGTATCGGGTGAAAAACTTTGGGCGAAAAGGGTTCAGTTTCTATGATGAATCTCTCGCGGTCGAGGCGGAATACCGGGTTAGCCTGATTCGCGAGCTGCGTCAGGGTGTCGAAAACAAGGAATTTGATTTGCACTTTCAGCCTATCGTCAACACCGGTGGCGATATTGTATGTGCTGAATCACTGCTTCGCTGGAACCGCCCCTCAGAGCGTATTGTGGCAGCCAGCGAATTTATCGAGTTCATGGCAACGTTGCCGATGATGAACGAAGTAGGCCTGTGGATTTTCGAAAGTGCATGCGCCAATCTTCGCCAATGGATTGATGAAGAGCTTTGGTCAAAAGACGGGGTACTATTCGTGAACATCAGTCCGAAGCAGTTGGAAAATGAGCATTTCGCAGCCGATATACGGAAGCTGATCAGTCGATATGCCATTGACCCCCATCAACTGGTGCTGGAGATTACCGAGGAAAGCCTGATTCATAATCTTGATGAGGTCGAGGGCCAGCTCCAGGATTTACTGGACCTTGGTCTGCGGATTGCACTGGATGATTTTGGCACCGGCTATTCCTCGCTGGCGATGTTACAGAAGTTGCCAGTGCACTTTGTCAAACTGGACCGGAGCTTTATTAACGATCTGGCTTCCTCGGAGAACACCTATTCCATTGTTAAAGCGGTTATCAAACTCTGTCAGATCATGTCCCTCGATGTGATCGCCGAAGGGGTTGAGACAGAAGAGCAATACCGTATTCTCGCCGATCTGGGCTGTGAGTACTTCCAAGGTTACTATTTCAGCAAACCTGTTGATTCCGGGCAATTCAGGTCGTTGGTCCGGTCTGCATCTGAGGATGCCCTGTTGCGTCTGGTTAACTAGATTGACTGGCGCATCAACTGTAGCGGTAAAGCGTGCACTGAATGACCGGGAACCGGTATAGTCATGGAGCATTTTTTACGAGGTGAACTGTGGACAAAATTCCGGTGGGGATCAGTGCCTGCCTGATGGGTGATGAGGTGCGCTATAACGGTGGTCACAAACGGGATGCCTATATCAATGGGACTCTGGCGGGCCACTTCAGTTTTCATCGATTCTGTCCGGAAGTCGGTATTGGTCTTGGAGTACCCAGGCCCACACTCAGGCTGATTGCCACAGATGATGATGCCAGGGCTGTGCGCACAGAGGACCAGGCGTTTGATGTCACCGAGCAGCTGGTGGGCTACAGTCGGGAACAGTTTGCCGAGATCAGTCAGTTATCCGGGCTCATCCTAAAGCGGGATTCACCCAGTTGTGGCATGGCGAGAGTCAAGGTGTATGGCGCAAACGGGGCCAGGCCAGAAGGTCGCGGAGTATTTGCCCGCACGGTGATGGATAAGTTTCCCTGTCTGCCGGTTGAGGAAGAAGGCCGGCTGGGGGACCCGAGGTTGCGGGAGAACTTTATTCAGCGGGTGTTTATTTATCATCGCTGGCGATCTGACTACTACCCGGTGCCCAGTGTACAGAAACTCACAGATTTTCATGCCCGACACAAGCTGATATTCATGAGTCACGACCAGAATCAGTGTCGGGAACTGGGCCGTCTCGCGGCGCTTGCCCGCCCTGATACCCTGAACGCAGTTGCTGCGGATTACCTGTCACTGGCCATGGACAATCTGAAAAAAATCGCCACGCGTAAAAATCATTTGAATGTCCTGCAGCATATTCAGGGATATCTGAAAAAGCAGCTCGATACCGCAGACAAACAGGAACTGATTGAAATATTCGAACGCTTCGAACAAGGTGAGTTGCCATTGATCGTGCCTGTCACACTCCTGCAACACCACTTTCGAAAAGCTCCGGACGAGTATATCAATCGGTCCTGGTACCTGAACCCCTACCCGGCAGAATTGCGCTTGATGAATCTGCTATAAAATCGGGAAGTATGATCATGAGCAACAGTAAACCATTGAAAATTCCCTATCGCCTGATCCTGCTGGATCTGGTGGGTGCCGTGCTGGCGGCAATAGGTATCCTGCAGCTGATTGGCGGTGGCGGTGTTGCTGCCTGGGTCATGACAGTTGTGGGTTTTTTGTTGATGATGCCTCTGGTACTGGCGATTTTTCGTTTACTGGCATCCCCGGGGTCCAAACAGAATGACCATCGAGGAGATCGTTAATGGAAGTTGTCTACTGGCACTGGCTGGTGTTGGGTATTCTGCTGGTGATACTGGAGATCGTAGTACCCAGTTTCACTATCCTCTGGTTTGGTCTCGGCGCGGTTGTGGTGGGTGTGCTGTTGTGGCTGGTGCCGCAATTGCCGATCGTTGGCCAGCTATTGGTCTGGATTCTCGCTTCCGGCGGTTTCGCGCTGTTCTGGTTTAAATACCTGAAACCGCGAATGGTGGATAAAACCCTGGCCGGACTCTCCAGAGAGGCTGCCATTGGTGAGTCGGGCCGTGTCATAAAACTGCCGGTTGAAGACGGCCGCGGGGTGGTGCGTTTTACCACGCCGCTGCTCGGTGCCGATGAATGGGAGTTCATCTGCGACCAGACGTTATCACTGGGTGACCGGGTGTTCGTCAAGGAGTTTTCCGGTAATACCCTGGTGGTGGTGAAACTCGATTGAGTAACTGACCGGAATCGACCGGTTTTTGGAATGTTAACTTTTTTTGGAGTGAGTGGCATGGGCGGCACAGTTGTTGTTTTGGCAGTTTTGGTACTGCTGGTTATTACCGTTGGACTGGGTGTCCGGATTGTGCCCCAGGGGAGCAAACATGTGGTTCAACGGCTGGGCAAGTTTCACAAAATACTGCCGCCGGGGCTGAATATCATTATTCCCTATATCGATACCGTGGCCCACCGGGTTTCCACCAAAGATATCGTACTGGATATTCCCTCGCAGGAGGTTATCACCAAGGATAATGTGGTTATCGTTGCCAATGCCGTGGCCTATATCAATATCGTGGCACCGGAAAAGGCCGTCTACGGGGTCGAGGACTATGAACTGGCGATTCGCAACCTGGTTCAGACATCACTGCGTTCCATTGTCGGCGAGATGGATCTGGATGATGCTCTCTCCTCCAGAGACCAGATCAAGGCCAAGTTGAAAACCTCCATATCCGACGATATTTCCGACTGGGGTATTGTAATGAAAACGGTGGAAATTCAGGATATCAATCCCTCCGGAACCATGCAGCAGGCCATGGAAGAGCAGGCAGCCGCCGAGCGCCAGCGCCGTGCCACAGTGACCCGCGCCGACGGCGAGAAAACCGCGGCCATTCTCGAAGCCGAGGGCCGGCTGGAGGCGTCTCGACGGGATGCCGAGGCCAAGGTCGTACTGGCAACAGCCACACAGGAAGCGATCGAGAAAGTGACCGCAGGTATTCAGGACAAGGAGCTACCAGCGGTTTATTTGCTGGGCGAAAAATACGTTGAGGCGATGCGTGAGCTGGCCGTCTCAGAGAATGCCAAGCTGGTATTGTTGCCGGGTGATATTCCCGCTGCGGTCAGAGGACTGATGAGTACGACGAAATAGTCCCGTTGAGTTAATGGGAAACGGGTTTCTGTCAACCGATTCGGCGCAAAAACGTTTTGTACGGGTAAGGTTCAAACCTCTGCCATAGGCGCTGACGGGAGAAATGACTTTGGATAACAGGACATTGATGTTGCGACTACCACTCATTTTACTGTTGTCCATCATGGCAGCGGGTTGTAGCAGTCAGCGCCAATCCGGTTACGGTGCAACGGACGGTATTATTATCGATACTCAGGGCGTAGACATGTCCTATTACCACGCGGACCTTGCCGATTGCCAGCGCTATGCTGCCGAGGTGCCTGTGGCGGAGCGAACGGCAACCTCCGCAGCAGGTGGCGCGGTGGTTGGCGGTGTTGTCGGGGCCATCGTTGGTGATTCCGGCACAGCCAAGAAAGGGGCCGGTGTCGGGGCTGTCACCGGTGCTATCAAGGGTGTGTCATCCGGTAGCGCTGAACGCAAACGCGTGGTCAAGAACTGTCTGCGGGGCCGTGGTTACCGGGTACTGAATTAGCTGCCAGGAATTATTGATGTGGCGAATCCATCAGGCAATCAGCATCAAGGGGTAAGGCAGTAAATCGGGTAGGTCGGCCAACTCCGTGGCCGACAGCTGTTCGAAGTTCATTTTTGACATCATGATCAGTGATCCTGCCGGTAGCCGCAGGCACGGTAAATCTCCAGGATGAATGGATTCGACCCGTTGAAAGTGCACTCTAACGCCATCAACCGGCAGCTGGTCAGCAATCTCAGGTGGCAGTGCTGTTTCGCTCAACAGGGTGACATCCGATACCATTCCGTTGACTGCTAACCGTCTCACCACCTCCAACGCCCGATGAAACTGTGGGGACGCGTCGTAAACCAGTACCAGTGGTTGGCTGGGTCGCGAGGATAGCCCTGGTGGGTGATGTCTGGTCGAAGTGCGGATTCGTCCCGGAAAATAAATATCGTACCCCTCGTGGGATAATGCACACGGCGCCAGCATCCCGCTCTCAATATGGAAGGTGCAGGCCACTTTCTGCTGTGAAGACAACTGCTCCAGTAGCTGCTGTGCTCTGGATGACGCCATTCGGCTGGATCTGATCATGGCCTCTCGCCCCAACAGCCGCTCTTCGCCCGAAAGGCTGGAAATTTCTCGGGCAAAGGGCAACCCCGCCACGGCCAGCAATCGACTGTCCTCTATATACAGGCCGGCAAGTGATGCGTTTAGCCATCTCGCCATGGTCACCAGTGACAACAGGCTGGCCTCGGTGATGCTCAGCGCATCCAGCGCGATTAAAATTCTGCGCTCAGCTTGCACTGTCATCCCCTTGCGTATGATCGACCGAAAATTTTCGGGCGACTTGTATCCAAGCTTCAATCTTTGCCATCACCTTGCCGTTTACGGAGTCAGTCGGGTACTCATCCTTATCATCGAGTTCACCCGCAGGCAGTCCCATGAGTAGCGTGAGGGCCTCATCAATCGTGGAAATGGCATAGATCTGAAACGCGCCCCGTTTGACGGCATCGATCACGCGCTCTTCCAGCATCAGGTGCTGGGTATTGGCGGCGGGCATCACCACCCCCTGGTCACCGGTCAGCCCGCGGGCATTGCAAATATCGTAAAAGCCCTCGATTTTCTGGTTGATACCGCCAATTGCCTGAACCTGTCCATGTTGGTTAATCGACCCGGTCACCGCGAGGGATTGTTTGATCGGGATGTCGGCTATTGCCGAGAGCAATACAGTGATTTCCGCCACAGAGGCGCTGTCGCCTTCAATCCCGCCATAGGATTGTTCAAAGACCAGACTGGCGGAGACCGGTAGCGGTCGGTCTCTGGCATAGCGATTGGCGATAAAGGCAGAGAGAATTAACACGGCTTTCGAGTGAATATTGCCGCCCAGTTTTACCTCGCGCTCGATATCCAGTACTTTGCCGTGTCCGAGCCGCGCCTGGGCAGTAATGCGGGTGGGACGGCCAAATGCGTACTCACCGAGCTGGTAGACAGAGAGCCCGTTGATCTGGGCCACGTGCTCGCCGCGGGTGTCCACTAACTGTATTTCCCTGAGGATGCTCTCGTGGACCCGCTCTCTGAATTGGTCCATCCGTCTGGAGGCTGCCTCTATGGCAGCCTGAACGTGCACGATGCCAATCTTTTCTGCATTCGACTGACCGGCAAAATAGTCACTTTCACAGAGCAGGTCCGTGAGGAGGTTGAGATGCAGGGGTAGTTTCTGGGCGTCTTCAAGCAGACGGGAGCCCTGCTCAATTACCCGCGCCACGGCACTCTGATCGAGTGGCCGAATTCCCTTGCGATGTTGCAGTGAGGCGATCAATCGGGCGTAACCCAGCGTATTGGTATCGGTGCGGGGTAACTCCTCGGACAGGTCGGCTGGAACTTTAAAGAGCAGGTTGAAATCCGGATCGTAGGCCTGCAGCAGGTAGTACACGGTTCTGTCACCCAGCAGGATAACCTTGATGTCCAGCGGTACCGGTTCCGGCTCGAGTGATTTGGTGCTCACCAGGCTGAGCAACTGGTCAATCGACTCGATCCGCGCTTCCCGGGACTGTAGTGCGCGTTTGAGCGCATCCCAGGCAAAGGGGTTGGTGAGGACCTTAACGGCATCCAGTAGTAGATAGCCCCCGTTGGCGCGGTGTAGTGCACCGCCTTTTATCAGGGTGAAGTCGGTGGTCAGAGTGCCGTATTGCGCTTCGTGTTCGACCCGGCCCAGCAGGTTGCTCAGGGACGGGTTGTTTTCATAGACGATGGGCGCCGTGCAGGCCCCACCGTTATCCACCAATACATTGACTCTGTACATCGGGAATTCGTGTATCCGGTTTTTCAGGTTTTCGGGGACGCTGGACCGTTCTTCCTCTTCACGGAATGCATCCACATTTTCAATCACATCCTGTTTCACCAGAGCGAGGAACTCGACCACATCGGGGTAATCGGCGTAGCGGTTTTGCAGTTCTCTGAATATCTGTCCCACCGCATTCTGGACGATGGACTGATTCAGTTTTTTGAATTGCTCCCGGCTTGCCTTCACCCACATAGGCATTTTTTGCACAAGCCCTTTCAGTTCTTCCTTAAGCTCGTTAATTTTCTGCTCGATGGCAGTTTTTTCATCGTCGCTCAGGGCTTCAAATTCTTCCGAGGTAATGATTTTGTCATTGACCAGCGGTGCGAGTGTGTAGCCAGAAGGTGTTTCGAGCATTGAGATATTTCTTGCTTTCGCTTTTTCTTTTAACTCTGAAAATGCCTGTCGTTCCTGATCGTTGAAGGCATCGCTAATGTCGTTAAGCCTTGCTTTGTATTCCGCACTTTGAAATACGCCGGGTATGGTGACCAGCAAATCTTCAATGCATTGCTCCATATCCTTGCGTAACTGTCGTGCCAGGCCACAGGGCAGCCTTAACACTTTTGGTTGATGGGGTGCACTAAAGTTATTGACGTAGCACCAGTCGCTCGGCTTCGGCCGGTCAAATGTCTGTTGGTGCAGAAAATCCTGCAACATCTCGTGTTTACCCATGCCGGAAGAGCCCAGCACGTAGATGTTGTAACCTTCGTGGCGGATTCCCAGCCCGAAGCGCAGGGCGTCAAGGGCGCGATCCTGTCCATAGTAATTGTCGAGGTGCTCGAGTTCAGTCGTATCACCGAAGGGCAGGGTGGCTGGATCACAATGCCGATAGAGACTATCGGCGGGTAAAGGCAGAGGCTGTTTGTTATTCACTGATTACTCTCTGTTGCGTCAAATCAAATGTGAAAAAAGGTGGCTTCACCCTGGACGAGCCGGTTTTATTATCAGTTTAGTGTCCGAATAGACAGTTGACCATATTGCGGAGGCCTCGGCAGTGAAAACAGCTTTTACGGGCTATATTGGTTCAGGATTATGGATTGTGCCCAGATAGTCAAAGGCAGACGATAGAGAGTGGCTATTGTTTTACAGGCCGTTTTTGCAGTTTGCGCTGCAGGGTTCGACGGTGCATGCCCAGACGGCGAGCAGTGGCGGAAATATTGCCGTCATTTTCTGCCAGAACCCGCTGGATATGTTCCCACTCAAGACGCTCCACCGAGGGCGGACCTTCGCTGATCCCGGTTGTCTCGGGGGTGGCATCGGTATCGAACGTCGCGAGGATATCCTCCACGGAGGCGGGTTTGCAAAGATAGTTCAGGGCTCCCAGTTTGATGGCCTCCACCGCCGTGGAGATACTGGAATAGCCGGTGAGGATCAGCACCTCGAGTTTGGGGTTGATCCGGATCAGCTGTGGTAGCAGATGAAGTCCTGACTCGGATTCCAGTTTAAGGTCCACCACAGCCCGGCGGGGATTATGTTGCCGGCACAAGTCCAAGGCCTCGGAGGCATTGCCTGCGGTGAGTACCTGATAGCCGCGGCGGGTCATGGCACGCCCGAGAATGCGGGTGAACGTGGCATCATCATCCACAATAAGCAGATAGTGGTTATCAGGCATGGACATCCTGTATTGGCAGAATCACTTTGGCTTCACTGCCGGATTCCCGGCCGGGTTTGATGTCGACGGTGCCGCCGTAGCGTTGCAGTGTGGCCTGGGTCAGAAACAGCCCAAGCCCCATTCCCTCCGGTTTGCTGGAGGTAAAGGCGGTACCGAGTCTGCCCCGCAATTGTGGCACAACACCGTCACCATAATCCTTGATACAGAGTTCAATGTGTTGCCGATCCCAGCGTACCTGTATATCAACCCGATTCGGGCTGGCATCGGCCGCATTATTGAGCAGGCTGGTCAGTGACTGGGCGATGGTCGGGTGCAGGCGAGTGTGAATATCCGGCAGGTTATCCGGATAACGGATGCTGGCCTGTACGCCGGGACGCATCAGCTGCCAGCGTTCGAATAACCTGTCAAAGTAATGGCGCAGGGCAATGTCTTCGCCGCCGTCGGCACTGCCTTCCGCAGTGGCCACCAGCTGTTTCAGGGTAAGCCGACATTGTTCAATCTGTTGCTGCAAGATATTCAGATCGTCGTTTGAACCGGACTGGTCTGCCACCATTTCGTCCACCAGAATTTTCATGGTGTTGAGTGGGGTCCCCAGTTCATGGGCAGTACCCGCAGCCAGTGAACCGATGGCCAGCAGCTGTTCATCCCGCAGCTGATTTTCCCGTTGTATGGTCAGCTGTTCCTCCTGCTGTTTCAGGGTGCGGGCCATACGGGTCACAAAATAGGTAATCAGCCCCGCACTGACTGCGAAGTTAAGCCACATGCCAAGAATATGCAGATTGCTGACGCCGTCGTGATGATGGCCCGGTGCCAGGGCAGGAATGGGTAGGTAAAAGTTCAGCAGCCAGCTGTAGGCCGCCAGTGAAAGTATCGTGATGGCCCAAGTATAGCGCAGTGGCAATGTGGTTGCCGCAATGCTGATGGGCACCAGATAGTAGGAAATAAACGGGTTTGATGCGCCGCCGCTGAAAAACAGCAGAGCAGTAAAAAACAGGATATCCACCAGCAGATGGCAGAAAAATTCCAGTTCGGTAATGACCGGGTAACGGAAGGTGCGCCACCAGGTAGTGGTAATGACAATGGCGTAGAGGGCGAGAATGGCTCCCAGCACCAGTATAGGTAAACCGATATCCCGTATCTGGCTGAAAAAAAGGAGGGCCAGAATCTGGCCCCCAAGAGCGATGTTGCGGATGACGCTCAGCTGGCGCAGGTTTTGCCGCGCTGCCGAGTTTATGAATGAATCAAGGGTGGGAGCCATTACCGGATATTACCAGAATGGTCAGGTTACCAGTGCAGAGTTGCTGCCAGATAAATATTCCGGCCTGCCCCCGGTAACCGCTCTCCCAAAGCTATATCGCTGTCGCCATTGCGGTTGTAGCCGGCGAGGTGATCCTCGTAGCGATTGTCGAACAGGTTTTCCACGCCGCCGGACAGAGTCAGTTGCGGTGTCAGCCGGTAGCTGCCGGACAGATTGAGGATCCCGTAGCCGGCGGTTTTTTCCTCCTGATTAAAGTCGGATACCTTGTTCTGGCTGGCGTAGAGGACCGATTCCAGAGCCAGCATGAGGGCGCGCTGTTCGTAAATCAGAGACAGGCGGTTGTTGAGAGGGGCCACCCGGTAGAGGTTGTCGTCCTCATCCCGGCGTTTGCCGCGGACGTAGCTGAGGTTGCCCTCCAGGCGCAGGGTGGCGGAGATCATATAGCCGTAGCCCATATCAGCGCCGTACATTTTGGCGTCCACATTGTCGAACATCAGTGCCGTGTCACCGCTCATCATGGTACTGAGCATATTGGCGGTGGCATTGTCGGACGGCACGCCCTGGATATAGTCATCAATGCGGCGGTAGAACAGTTGTGGTGTTGCCCAGGCTTTGCCGGTTTGCCAGTCGATACCGACGGTGACCTCGTGGGCGGTTTCCTCGTCCAAGTCCAGATTGCCAATATAGTTGCGACCATCCGCCAGGCCGCCGGTAGCCGCCAGGGGCAACCAGAGGTAGCGTTCCTGATAAGAGGGCGCGCGGTTTTTACGCCCCAATCCCAGGTTCAGGGTGGTACTGTCGGTGAGCGGGCGACTCAGGTTCAGGGCCAGGTCCAGGTAGGTGAAGTCCTCGTCGCGATCACCGTTGTTGAAGGCGCTCGCCAGCATATCGGCGTTCATGGCCATCATGCCCATCATACCGCTGGCGCCGACGGACTCACTGTCCATTTTTACGCGGTTGACCCGCGCCCCGGTCTGTACATGCCATTCGCCGATCTCGCCCTCCCACTCGGTGAAAACACCGTAGGTGTCCCGTTCCGCATCGTTAAAATTGGCCACCTCGAACAGGGCACTGTTGGGGTTAGTGATGGTGGCGGTGTGGACCGTCTCATTGCCGTCAGTACCGACACTCAGGTAGCCACTCGCCACCGGCCAGCGTGCCTGCAGGGACCAGGCGGTGTTGTGGGCCGTGGCGTTGTTGATACGGTACCTGGCCAGCGAGTCGGGGGCGGTTCGCTGAGAATAATTGTCCATTTTGTGATCGACGTGGTTGTAGGAGAGATGTCCGCTGAGGATAACCTCCCCGAGGGTGGTGCTGACATTGGTGCCCACGGTATCGCCGTCGATGTAGTTGATGTCCATGGGCAACGCGGGGGTGCCCGTGTCCCGGGTGTCGAGTTCTCCGGTATAGATTTCGATGCTGCTGTTGTCGTTGCGCCAGCCGTAGCTGAGGTCGTAACGACCGCGGCGGTATTGACTGCCGCCGATCTCGTCATCGTCGCCGACGCGGGTATCATCGCCTTCGTCATGGCTGAACAGTGCCGACAGTTTGTGCTGGTTGTTGGCCAGTGTGGACTTCAGGGCACTACTGGAGCCGTCGCTGACACCGTTGAAACGGCTGGAGAGGGAGCCGGATACATCGAAGTCCTCATCATCGCCGAACTCACCCCGGTCGAGGCTGGCGGTCATGTGTCCACCCAGACTTTCCTGGGCGGCGCTGACCGGCGCGATGCCGCGAATCACCACAAGGGACTTCAACAGCAGTGGCGGCGTGTAGGTGAGCGGCGCGTCCATGGCGTTGGGGCCGCCAGTGAGGGCTGGGGCATGGTCGATGTGGATACTAACCCGGTCACCGAAGAGGCCCCGGTATTGAGCAATTCCCGTCACCGGGCCGTTACTGTTGACGTTGGCCCCGGGGAGCCGTTTCAGCAATGCCGAGGTGTCCACCAGCGGCAGCTCTCCGGGTTCGGTGTCCAGTGTCAGCCGGGTCGTGGGCTGTATACCGGTCACTTCGATTTCTTCGGGGGTGGCGTGATCCGCCAGCGTCGGGGCGGTTAGGGTGCTCAGCAATAGCGTGGCTACAACGGAAATGTCGCGCTTCACGGGGCCGTTCTCCTAGGTTATATCGAGTGGCCAGCATCTTACTGTGGAAGCAACCCTTTGGGGATGTGACAAATTGTCGCACTTGCTGGCCCGTAGCCTTCAATGGCAGGGGTATTGAACCGGAAGTAATGGTCGATTGGAAATTCGCCATTACAGGTGACCGCTGCAGGCCACAGGAAGCTGCCAGTAATGAATGCCTTTGCCGACTTCTTCGGCCAGCCCGGCTATCAGGGCATCCACATACTCTTCCGGCAACAGGATTTCAAACTGCACCCGCTTCCGGCGTCCTCTCACCTGCTCGGCAATGGAGAGACGGCCCTGTTCGCCGTGGCCGTGTACCGGGTAGGAAGTAAAGCCGCCCACTTCTTCCAGCGAAATCAGGTAGTCCACTAGTTCCTCTTCCAGTTCGGGGGTGATATTGAGTACCAGCAGGACGTTCATACAATGTCTCCTGACAGATTGTGGTCAGTGCTGTGAAAATAGCGATAGATCACCGGTAGCAGGAACAGGGTCAACAGGGTGGAGCTGATCAAACCACCGATCACCACAATGGCCAGGGGTTTCTGCAACTCAGAGCCGGGGCCGCTGGCTGCCAATAGAGGCAACAGGCCAAAAGCGCAGGTGCTGGCGGTCATCATGACCGGACGCAGGCGCCGCAGTGCGCCCTGTTTCACCACATCGGCCATGGGCAGCCCCTTCGCTTGCAGGTAATTAAAGTGAGACATCATCACCACGCCGTTCATCACCGCGATACCGAGCAGGGCAATAAAACCCACCGAGGCGGGAACCGACAGGAATTCGCCGGTGAGCCACAGAGCCAACAGGCCGCCGGTGAGGGCGAAGGGGATGTTGGAGAGGATGATGGCGGTTTGTTTCAGGGAACCGAAAGTGATGAACAGCAGCAGGGCGATCAGGCCCAGTGCGACCGGCACCACCAGCGTCAGCCGGGCAGCGGCTCGCTGCTGGTTCTCGAACTGGCCGCCCCAGGCCAGGGAGTAGCTCTGGGGCAGGTCGATATCTGCGGCGATGGCGGCCTTGGCCTCATGGACGAAGCCCACCAGATCGCGACCCTCCACATTGGTGCGCACCACTGCAAAGCGCTGACCGGACTCGCGGGAAACCCCAACCGGTCCTTCGATACGGCGGATATCTGCCAGCTCTGCAAGGGGAATGGTGCCGCCGTCAACCAGGTTGATGCGGCTCCGTTGAAGTTGCATCACGCCGTCCCCTTGGGGTTTGTGATAGCGCAGCATCAATGGCACCCGGGCGGTGTGTTCAATAATGTTGCCCAGGGGCAGTCCCTCTATTTCCGCCCGCAGGCGATTCTGCAGGGCTTCCACGTCAATGCCCAGCATGCCGGCCCGCTGGCGGTTCACGCTCACCTGCAGGTACTGGGCTCCCTCGTTAATGGTGGCAGTGGTATCCACGGCGCCGTCGATGGTCTCTACCCGCGCGGAAATAGCCTGGGTCAATTGGTTTAAAGTGGCCAGATCCGGGCCGAACACCTTGATGGCGATGTCGCCCCGGGAGCCGGTGAGCATCTCCGATACGCGCATGTCGATGGGCTGGGTGAAGCCGTAGTTGATGCCGGGAAAACGATCCAGTACGGTGCGCAGTTTCTGCTCGATTTCCGCCTTGCTGTCGGCCTGCCATTCCGCCACTGGTTTCAGTTGCAGGAACACGTCGGTCTCGTTGAGGCCCATGGGGTCCATGCCAATTTCATCGGAGCCGCTGCGGGAGACGATGCGCTGAATTTCCGGCACATTACTCAGCAGTTCCTTTTCCACCTGTTTGACGATGCGGGTACTGTTTTCCAGGTTGATGGAGGGAATCGATTCCAACTGCACGATGATGTCGCCCTCGTCCATGGTGGGCATGAAGGTTTTGCCCACCAGTGGAAACACCAGCACCGAGATCACCAGCAGTGCCGCGGAACCGCCCACCAGCCAGCGCGGTTTGGCCAGGCTCTTGTCCAGCAGCGGTTCATAGGCGCGCAGCAACTGGCGGCTGAGCCAGGGTTCGCGTTCACCGCCCTTGTTGATCATGAAGGATGCCAGCACCGGGATGGCGGTGAGAGACAGCGCCAGGGATCCCACCAGAGCGAATACGATGGTCAGGGTCACCGGGCCGAACAGTTTGCCCTCCAGCCCCTGCAGGGTCAGCAGTGGCAGAAACACGATGACGATGATGGCGACACCGGAGGTGACCGGCACCGCCACGTCCTTTACTGCCCGGAAAATGATGTGCAGGCGGGGCAGGGGCGTGCCGCCGTTTTTCTGTCGCGCCTGCTGTTGGCCCTCTTGTCGGGATAGTGCCGAGACAATGTTCTCGACAATAACGATGGCGGCGTCCACCAGCATGCCGATGGCAATCACCAGGCCGCCGAGGCTCATCAGGTTGGCGGACATGCCCATGCGGTCCATCATGAAAAAGGTGAACAGCGCTGACAGGGGCAGGATCATCGAGACGGTCACCGCGGCGCGCCAGTTGCCGAGGAACAGCACCAACAGAATCACCACCAGCACCACCGCTTCCAGCAGCGCCAGGCTCACTGTGCCCACCGCTCGCTCAATCAACACGCTGCGGTCGTAGAACACATTGATGGCAGTGCCTTCCGGCAGGCTGGCTTGCAGTTCTGCCAGTTTGTCCTGTACGCCGTCCACTACGTTTCTGGCGTTGGCCCCACTCAGGCCGATTACGAGCCCCTGTACCACTTCTTCCTCGCCATTGGCGGTGACCGAGCCGTAGCGCTCCAGGCTGCCGAGGGAAATGTCGGCAATCTGGCTGAGGGGAATGGACTGGCCGAGGGCGTTGTCGAGGCGAATGGCGGCCAGATCGTCCAGGGACGTGAGGGCGCCTGCTACCCGCACCAGGATGGCCTCCTCTCCCTGATCCAGTCGGCCAGCCCCGTCGTTGCGGTTGTTGGCCCGCAGGGCGGCGACGATATCGGCGTTGGTTACCTGCATTTGAGCCATCGCTGCCCGGCGCGGCGCCACCTCATAGGTTTTGACAAAACCACCCAGCGCGTTCACATCCGCCACGCCGGGCACCGTGCGCAGAGCGGGGCGGATAGTCCAGTCCAGCAGGTAGCGACGCTGTTGCAGGGAGAGATTGTCGTTGTCCACGGTGAACATGAACATGTCACTGAGCGGTGTGCTCATGGGGGCCAGTCCCCCGCTGATATTGCCGGGCAGATCGCTCCAGATATTGTTCAACCGCTCGGTAACCTGCTGGCGGGCCCAGTAGATGTCGGTTCCCTCGGCGAAGTCCAGGGTGATGGCGCTGAGGGCGTATTTGGAAATGGAGCGCAGCACTGTCTGGTCGGGGATGCCGAGCAGTTCCACTTCGATGGGCTGGGTGATCAGTGATTCCACTTCTTCCGGGGTCATGCCCGGCGATTTGATAATCAGTTTTACCTGGGTGGGAGAGATATCCGGAAAAGCATCGATGGGCAGGTTCAGCATGGCTCTGCTGCCGAAACCGATCAGCAACAGGGACAGCAGACTGATCAGCAGCCGCTGGCTGAGGGAAAACTGAATCAGGTGACTCAACATTATTCGGTGCCCCCGAGTCCCAGTTGGATACCTTTCAGCAGGGCGGCGCCCTCTACCACCAGTTCTTCGCCGGGGGAAATGCCTCCAGTGGCCAGGTAGTTATTGCCCATGGGTAACAGAGCGACAGCTCGGGCTTCAATGCCATTTTCACTGCGCACATAAATAGTGGTGGCATTGCCTGAATGGGTTACCGCTGCTGCGGGGACCAACACACCCCGGGCCAGGGGCGGCAGGGTCAGCATCAGGGTCTGGCCCGGCAGTGCGGTCTGTGATTGCTCCAGGGCCGCCATGATATCTACCATCTGGGTGGTGGGGTTTACGGCGGCATTCTTGTATTTGAGGATCGCTGTTCCGTCTGTGTCAGTCAGTTGCAGACGGTCACCTATTTCCAGGCTTGCTGCCAGCACTGCGGGTACAGCGGCTTCGAGCCATAGCTCGGAGTCCGCCCGCAGAGTGGCGACAGGGGTGTCGGCAGGCACCGCCTGTCCGACGTTTAACAGGCGTTCAGTGAGTTTTCCTGCAGCCGGAGACTTGATCGGGTATTCACCGGGTTGCCGTTTGCCGCTGGTCAGTTGGGCCAGTTCTGTGTCAGTAAAACCGGCCCTGGTGAGTTGTTGCAGGTGGGACGCCAGGGTGAATTCCACCTGCTGTAGACGGCGTCGGGTCTGTTGTAGCCGCTGCCTGGCGATGATGCCCTCCTTGAACAGTTCGTTATCACGGTCGAATTCATAGCGAGCCTGTTCCAGGTCGTGGTGGGCTTTTAGCCAGGATTCCTCCACGGCCATCAGGCCCGGACTGCTCAGGGTGGCGATGGGTTGTCCGGCGCTGACAGCATCCCCCGGAACCCGGTGCCAGCGAGTCAGGGTCCCGCTGTAGAGGGCAATGGCCTGGGCGCTGTGCTCGGGAGAATTGATGACCGTGGCGGGTACGCTGTTGCCGTCGCGTAGGTCGGCGCTACGGGCGGGTTGGAATACCAGCTTCATACGGATCACTTCATCCCGGCTCAGGGGGATGGCCTCTGCTTCCTCTGCGTTCATCTTGCCGCCGGTCATCAGTGCCAGGGACAGGGCCAGTGGCAGGGCGAAAGAGAACCGATTGGTGGTCAGTTCCGACGGTTCCTTGGGGGATTTCATGGCAGTACTCCAACGGTTTGGTTGAATTCGGAGACCAGTCGCTGCTGATCCAGCTCGGTCAGTTGGTATCGCAGGCGACTCTCCCGGTACCGCTGCAGGGCTTGAATGGCGGGCAAAATGTCGGTTTCGCCCAGGGAGAAGGCTTTTTTTGCCATCTGCCAGTGCTGGCGATGCAGTGCCTGCTGCTCCCTGCCCAGCTCAAGGGAACGGCGGGTGGATTCCAGCTGGTGCTCTACTTCGTGCAGTTGTTGTTGCAACTGTCGGTGGGCCTGTATGACACGGACTTCCGCTTCCGTGGCGGCAAGGCGCGCGGCACTGCTTTTTGCGGAAATATAGTTGCCACCGCCGAAAGGCATGGTGATGGCGATGCCGAGACTATCGATATCCTCCTCGCCACTGCTACCGCGCTCCCGGCGCATGCCCATGAACAGGGTGGGGTTGCCGGCGCTATCGTGTCGCGCCAGTTGCGCCTGCAGTTGTCGGCTTTTCGCCTGATCCTGCAGGAAGCCCAGCAGAGGGTGCCCGGAGTCGATGGCCTGTCGTTGACTGCGTTCTTCCGAGAAAGCCACTGACGGGCGCCGATGTAGGCCGGTGACTATCTGGTAATTGCGTTGGGCATCCACCAGCGCCGCCTCACTGTCCAGCAACCGCTGCTCAGCCTCCAGCACCAGTCCCCGGCTTTGCATCAGCGCGGATCTGGCGATGCTGCCAGTGTTGTGGAGAGTTTCGCTGATCCTGAGCAGTTCGCGGGTGTCATCCAGTGCCCGGTGAGCCTGGGCAAAGGCGATATCGGTACGACTGAGTTCGTGCAGGCTCTGGCGCACCAGTCCGGCGATTTTCAGCGCCAGGTAATTTCCCCAACTCTTGCTGGCCTGCCGGTACTGGTCTCCCAGGCTGGCATTGTCCCGGCGCTGTCCCCAGCGCCATAGATCCACTTCCACACCGGCCTCCATTTCCCGCATGCCCTGGTTGTCCGCCTGCTGGTCATCCCAGTAACTGGCGGTTGCCCTGGGGCGACTGGCTAGCCAATCGCCGGCAAAATTCTGTTGGGCAGCTGCCTGATCTCGGTAGGCGTCACCCAAGGGTAGTTCCGGAGTCCGCGCCATGGCGGCCCGAAACACCTCGCTGTAGTTGAGGGAGTCGCTGCTTTGCAGGATCGCGTGATCCGGCGATTCTGCTATCAGTCCGATGGGTAAGAGCAACACCGTCAGGCCGAGGTTCAGAGCCAGTTTGTTGCGGAAGGGATGTTGTTTGGAGCGTTTCACGGCCTTGTTATTCCTGTCAGTGAATCTGCCGGGAATGTTAGAGGGACGCTTGTCAAAATTATGTCTATATGAGACCCGATTTTGACAACTTTTTGGCAAAGGGTGGTGGATACTGGCGAGGATAGCCAAACCCGCTATGATGGCGGGAATCGACCTGGGCTGGAGGAACGATGAACATACTGGTGGTAGAAGACAACAGGGATATTGCAGAGAACATTGCCGATTACCTCGAACCCCGGGGGCACAGTCTGGACTTCGCCGCCGACGGCAGACTCGGGCTGCAACTGGCCCTCGACCACGACTTCGATGTGATCGTGCTGGACCTGATGCTGCCGCGCATGGACGGAATGACCGTTTGCCAGAAATTACGTGAGGCGCACCGGGCAACCCCGGTGCTGATGCTGACCGCCCGGGACCAACTCGATGACAAACTGGCGGGGTTTCAATCCGGTGCCGACGACTATCTGGTGAAACCCTTTTCCGTCAAGGAGTTGGAAGCACGGCTCCACGCGCTGATCAAGCGTGTTCACCACTTCGGTGATGGAGCGGTTCTGCAGGTGGCCGATCTGTCCTTCAATCAGCAGACTCTGCAGGCGAGTCGTGCCGGTATGCCGTTGGAGCTCAACCCCACCCAGCGCAAACTGCTGGAACTGCTGATGAAAAGCAGCCCGGCGGTGGTCAAGCGGGACCGGTTGGAGGAATTGATCTGGGGCGATCTGCCCCCAGACAACGACGTGTTGCGTACCCATATCTACAGTCTGCGCAACATCATCGACAGGTCGTTCGAAAAAAAGCTGCTGCACACGGTCCACGGGGTCGGCTACCGCCTGTCGGACACCTGACCGCTTCGCTTTTAATTTCACTCTTGTCGAGCAGGGTATCGTCACATGTACAGGAAAAGCCTCAAGCGCCGTATTATTTTTACCACCGTCATTATCGTCACGGTGGTCAGTACCCTGTTTGCCGGATGCCTGCTGTTGATCAAGCAACGACTTGAGGAAACCACCTTTGGGCGGCTGGTGCACGAGCATCTGGAAATTCTGATCAACGAACCGGCGTCGGCAGAAATATTGTCCCATGCACTGTTCAATGAATGGCGTTTCTACCGGGGTGAGGGTGTGGCCAGGTTACCGGAGTCCATACAGCAACTGCCCCCGGGTTCCTATCACAGCATTAATATTGATGACCGTTTCTACCATCTGCAAATTGAGCAGATTCCCGAGGGGAAGGTCTACCTGACTTACGATGTCACCGAATGGGAGCAGCAAGAGCATGCGTTACTGGCAACCCTGTTTTACGGCCTGGTGGTGGTATTGATCGTGGCTGTGCTGATGGCCAATCGTTCCTCACGGATTATTTTGTCGCCGGTGAAGGCACTGACCGCCCGCCTGACCAATATCGAACCGGGGGACCGAGGGGTGCGCATTGCCGGGGAGTTTCGGGGCAGCGAAATCGGCCAGATCGCCTCGGCATTTGACAACTATTCCGCACGTCTGGATCAGTTTGTGGAGCGGGAGCGATCTTTTACCGCTTCGGCCAGCCACGAACTGCGCACGCCTCTGTCGGTGATGCTGGGGGCGGTGGACGTGCTCGACGCCAATGTGGATTCGCCGGTGGCGGAGCGCGCTCTGGGGCGTATCAGGCGCGCCTGCGGTGAGATGCAGGCCTTTATTGAAGCCACCCTGTTCCTGTCCCGGGAGGGGGGCAGCGGCATCAATCGGGGCGAGCCGGTCAACCTTCCGAGCCTGCTGCAGGAGGTTGTCGAGGACTACCGGGACAGAATTGCCGCAGCGACTATTGAGGTGCAGATCGAGGCACTTTCGCCGATGTTACTGGATGTGCCGGCAGGCATCGTCAAGATTACCCTCAATAATATCCTGCTCAATGCCATTGAGCACAGTGAAGGGGGACGCATTCAGGTGGCGCTGGAGGACAGCCGCCTGACTATCGCCGATACCGGGGCGGGAATACCCGGCGATCAACTGCCCCACGTATTCGATCGCAGCTACACCACCAAGCCTTCGGGCACCGGTATGGGGCTGAATCTGGTAAAGCGCATCTGCGATCGCTTTAACTGGCGGATCGAGATCGACAGCGAGCCGGGAAGGGGGACTACTGTTGTCGTGATTTTCCCCGATAACGACGGTACCGACAGCAGCGTGGCTTGATCAATGGCTCAACGCAGCAACAACAGCGGAATTTTTGAATTGATCAACATCCGCTGGGTCACACTGCCAAACAGCAGTTCACGTATACGGCTCTGGCCGAAGGCGCCCATGACAATCAATTCGATGTTATTTTCCCGACAATATTGTTCGAGTTGTGGCTGAACATTGCCTTGCAGGCTAGTGGAAACCACGTCCAGTCCAGCATTTTTCAAGGTGGCTGCAGCTTCTTCCAATTGTGCCGAGGGAATATCTGCTGAATCGCTGACATGTACGATATGGCAGGTCAGTTCCCGGTAAAGGGGACTGAGGCTCACCATATCCAGTGCCCTGCGGGAGGCCTCGTTGCCGTTATAGGCGATCATGATGCGCTGTGGTGGCTGCTCGAACGGCCGGTTAACCACCAGTACGGGGCGGTGCATGGCTCGAATCAGGCTTTCCAGGTGCGCACCCAATTGTTTCTCCTGATGTTCGTGCTCCTCGCCGCGAACGCCAACCACCAGTACCCGGATTTCCTCTTCCATTTCCACCAAGGTTTCTTCCAGACTGCCGTGGCGCTGCAGGGTCTCCGGCGTGTTGCTGCTCATCGCCATTGCACGTTGGTGGGCACCTTGCAACATCAGCTTGCCCTGCTCCAGCAAAATCTTGCTGCGGCGTTCTTCCATGCTGGTGAGTTCTTCCAGCAATTCTTCTCGGCTGCCGAGACCTATACTTCCGCTGAGATCCATCAGAGGCGGGGTTTCACGGTGCTCGATATTGTGCAATAGCTTCAGTGGTGCGCAGAGCTTTTGGGCTACCCAGGTGGCGTAATCCGTGACAGATTCCTGATAAATGGAGCCATCGATACAGGCCAGAATGGTGCTTCTGTGATTATTGTTATTCATTAATGTCCCCCGAGTACCTTGTCGATTTCTTCAGGCTTGTCAAACACACCAAAGCGGTCGACGATAGTGGATGTAGCGTCATTGAGGCCAATTAACTGCACATCGGCACCATCGCGGCGAAACTTGATCACCACCTTGTCCAGTGCGGATACCGCTGAAATATCCCAGAAGTGGGCGCGGCTCAGGTCAATGATGACCTTGTCCAGCGCTTCCCTGAAATCGAAACAGGCATTGAATTTATCGGCCGAATTGAAAAATACCTGACCCACCACCCGGTAGGTGCGAGTGCCGGTCTGGTCATCCGGTGCCGAGGTCACATACATAAAATGGCTGACTTTGTTGGCGAAAAATAGCGCTGCCAGCAATACCCCGACCAGCACACCATAGGCGAGATTATGGGTGGCCACAACCACCACGACAGTAGCCACCATCACGATATTGGTGGAGATCGGATGTTTCTTCAGGTCGGTAATTGACTGCCAACTGAAAGTGCCGATAGACACCATAATCATCACGGCTACCAGTGCTGCCATGGGAATAAGGGACAGCCATGGGCCGAGAAATACCACCATGATAATCAGAAGCACCCCCGCAGTGAGTGTGGACAAACGGCCACGCCCGCCGGATTTTATATTGATTACCGACTGGCCAATCATTGCGCAGCCCGCCATGCCCCCCATCAGGCCCGCACCGATATTGGCGATGCCCTGGCCCTTGCACTCGCGGTTTTTGTCGCTCGGGGTATCAGTGAGGTCGTCCACAATGGTGGCAGTCATCATCGATTCCAGCAGACCTACCACCGCCAGCGAAACAGCGTAGGGCAGGACGATCATCAGGGTGTCGAGATTGAGAGGGACATCCGGCCAGAGAAAGATCGGCAGCGTATCGGGTAGTTGGCCCATATCACCCACCGTGCGGATATCCAGACCAATCAGCAGGGCGACTCCCGTCAGCACCACAATGCAGATCAGGGGTGAGGGGATCGTCTTGCCGATCACCGGCAGCAGCGGGAACAGGTAGATAATACCGAGACCGGCAGCGGTCATTGCATAAACGTGCCAGGTGACGTTGGTCAGCTCTGGTAATTGCGCCATAAAAATCAAAATAGCCAGCGCATTCACGAATCCCGTCACTACCGAACGCGAGACAAAGCTCATCAGGTTGCCGAGTTTCAGGTAACCGGCTGCAATTTGCAGCACCCCGGTCAACAGCGTTGCCGCCAAAAGATATTGCAGGCCGTGTTCCTTCACCAGTGTCACCATCAGCAGCGCCATGGCCCCGGTGGCGGCTGAGATCATACCGGGCCGACCGCCGACAATCGATATGATCACGGCGATACAGAACGAGGCGTAGAGACCCACCTTGGGATCAACCCCGGCAATAATGGAAAAGGCAATGGCTTCTGGAATCAGAGCCAGGGCAACAACAATCCCGGCCAGCAGATCAGCGCGGATGTTGCCCAGCCATTGTTGGCGGGTGGAATGAAATAACATAACAATAATTCCTGGTGTTTTGTTCGGGGTAGCTCTTTTTCGGGGATAGCTTTTTCCCGAGAGAGGCAAAATGGCTCTACCCACTATCCGGGATGAAAGTTTTCAATAAACAGAGGGGCGATAGTGGTTTACCAACCGCTTGAAAAGCGGAGTGCTCGTATTTCTCTGAGTGAAGTGGGCTAATGTCGCCCCGGGTATAGCGTGTATGGATGACTGATAAGCGCGTAATGTCAGGGTGGCGTGGGTATCTGATTAAAACGCATTGGCTGGCCTGGTTCGAAGCGGGCGCGCATTATAGCTTTCTGTCAGGTATTGGCAATGTTTGTGTTACCTGCTTGCCAGACAGAAAGACGTTAACGGGATCGCCCGGTTTCACCCGGGACCTTGTCAGACAGTACCGGAAGCAGTGGGTCTTTAGGGCCGGAGGGTATGGTAGACCCTTCTTCGCGAAAGCCAATCATTCGCCAATTCAGGAAGGCGGTTGTCCACCATAGCCCCCGGCAGGTTTGTCATCCCATCACATGAAAGCTGGCGGCATTCAGCCACATGTGGGTGGCAATGCTGGCAAAGTAGCCGAGCAGAATCACCGGTGCCCATTTCAGGTGGCCCATGAACGTATAGTAGCCTCTGGCCTGACCCATTAACGCCACTCCGGCTGCCGAGCCAATCGACAGAACACTGCCCCCGACGCCCGCGGTGAGCGTGATCAGCAGCCAGTGCCCATGACTCATTTCAGGTTCCATGGTCAGTACGGCAAACATCACTGGAATGTTGTCGATGACGGAGGAAGCTAGCCCGAGAAAGATGTTTGCATAGGTTGCACCCAAATCGGTATACAGGGTTGTGGATAGCATATGCAGGTAACCCATATAGCCGAGTCCACCGACACAGACCACGACGCCATAGAAAAACAGCAGTGTGTCCCACTCTGCACGGGCGACCCGGTTGAATACGTCAAACGGAACGATGCCGCCGAGGCGATTGAGTGCCTCCTCATCGCCTTTCTGCAGGGCTATTGCTCTCTTGCGTTCCAGGGACTTGGGCAGTGTGCGGCGCAGAAAATAACCAAAAAATTGTAGATAGCCCAAGCCGGTCATCATGCCCAGTACCGGCGGCAAATGCAGCAAACTGTGGCAGGCCACGGCGGAGGCTATGGTGAGGAGGAACAAAACGATAATGCGGCGTGCACCGCGCTTCATCTCCACTGCTTCATAGGCGGTCTCGGGTTTGTGCTGTTGCACAAAAAAACTCATGATGATTGCGGGAATCAGATAGTTCACCAAGGATGGGATTAGCAGGGTAAAGAACTCATTGAATTTGACAATGCCCGCCTGCCAGACCATCAGGGTGGTAATGTCCCCAAAGGGGCTAAAAGCTCCGCCGGCGTTGGCGGCAATCACGATATTGATGCAGCACAAATTGATGAAGCGGCCGTGACCCTCGGCGACTTTCATGACCACCGCACACATCAGCAGGGCCGTTGTGAGGTTGTCGGCAATTGGAGAAATGACAAAAGCGAGGCCGCCGGTTATCCAGAACAGTGACCTGTAACTGAAGCCTTTGCGTACCAACCAGGCACGCAGTGCATCAAAGACGCGACGCTCCTCCAGGGCATTGATATAGGTCATCGCAACCAGCAGGAACAGCATCAGTTCACTGAATTCCAGCAGGGTATGACGAAATGCACCCTCGGCCTCATCTGGCATGCCGTTGGCAACATAGCTGATACCGATCAATACCCAGATAATGCCCGCGGCAACCAACACGGGTTTCGACTTGCGCAAATGCAGTTTTTCTTCACCCATCACCAGAATGTAAGCCAGCGTAAACACCACCAGAGCCACCAGGCCGGTTGTTGTGCTGGTTAGGTCGATAGGGCCCGCGGCCGCAAAGGCGGCGGTGGGAAGGAAGAAGAGCAACAGGCTGAATAGCAGTGATTTGACGCAAGCGGTCCGTGTCATGTTCAGGAGTACCTCGGCATGTGTGGCAGTAATGGTTGGGGTCGTGAGGAGCTCTTCCAGGGTACGCCGCTGGCGCGTGCGATCCGGCGGGAAGGTGGGCGACTTTACCAGAAATGATCGATTGATTCATCGTCCGAAGCGGCGTTTTTTTTGCCAGCGGACCGACATCCGGCTTATTGACTGTGGTTGTTTAACAAACTTTTGATGCAGATCAGCCTGGTGCTGGATCTACTGGTAAAAAGTTGATGTCTTTTGTTGGTGTTTTGAGTTGTTCCGTGAATAGCAGGGTGCGAAGTGTTGATGTTGTTGTCTGAAAACCCTGTTATTCCGCTGCTCAATTTATCATCCCATTCGTTTATAGCGGAGGGGCATTCAGATACAATAGGGGGCTTTTTATTGTTTAGAAAACCTTTTAATTAACCGGTCACAGGCAGGAATCAAGCAGTATGGGTGATAGCAGTTTATCCAATGAAATCAATAAGAGGCGCACGTTTGCTATCATATCGCACCCTGATGCCGGCAAAACTACTATCACCGAGAAGCTGCTTTTATTCGGCAACCTGATTCAGGTGGCGGGTACCGTGAAAGGTAAAAAAGGCGATCGCCAGGCGACTTCCGACTGGATGCAGATGGAGAAGGAGCGGGGGATTTCTGTCACTTCATCGGTGATGCAGTTTCCCTATCGGGATGCCATGGTCAATCTGCTGGATACCCCCGGCCACGAAGACTTCTCCGAGGATACCTATCGCACGCTCACGGCGGTGGATTCGGCACTGATGGTGATTGACGGGGCCAAGGGTGTTGAAGCCCGCACCATCAAATTGATGGATGTCTGCCGACTGCGGGACACGCCCATCATTTCTTTTGTCAACAAAATGGACCGCGACATTCGCGACCCTGTCGATTTGCTGGATGAAATTGAAGCGGTCTTGAAAATTACCGGCGCACCGATTAACTGGCCCATTGGTATGGGACCGGATTTCAAGGGGGTGTATAACCTCTATACCGACACGATCCACGTGTTTAGACCGGGGCAGGGGCATACCATTCCGGAGGACATTCAGATTGTCGGAATTGATTCCGATGAAGCCACAGAATTGTTGGGTTATTACGTGGATGATATCCGCGAGCAAATCGAGTTGGTGCGCGGTGCGACTCATCAGTTCGATCTCGATATGTTTCTCGCCGGGCAAATGACGCCGGTGTTCTTCGGTACCGCCCTGTCCAACTTCGGTGTCCGGGAAATGCTGGACCATTTCGTGCAGTGGGCGCCACCGCCGCAACCCCGCGGTGCGGTGGAGCGGGTGGTGGAACCCGATGAGCAGCAGTTCTCTGGCTTCGTGTTCAAAATTCAGGCGAACATGGACCCGAGGCACCGGGATCGCATCGCTTTCATGCGGCTCTGTTCCGGTAAATATACCCAGGGCATGAAGATGCGCCACGTGCGGCTGGGCAAGGAAGTCCGCATTGCCGACGCGGTGGGCTTCAAGGCTGGCGAGCGAATTGCCGTGGAGGAGGCGGTGGCCGGGGATATTATCGGTCTGCACAATCACGGCACCATCCAGATCGGTGATACTTTCACCGCGGGCGAAGATCTTAAATTTACCGGCATCCCCCATTTTGCACCGGAACTGTTCCGGCGTATCCGCCTGCGCGATCCGATGAAGATGAAGCAGCTTCAGAAAGGCCTGCAACAGTTGTCGGAAGAGGGCAGCACCCAGGTATTCTTCCCGATCCAGAGTAACGATATCGTGGTTGGCGCGGTGGGCCAGTTACAGTTCGATGTGGTGACCTACCGTCTCAAGGACGAATACGGGGTGGAAGCGGTCTATGAACCGGTCAATGTATATACGGCGCGCTGGATTGAATCCGACGACAAGAAAAAAATTGACGAGCTGAAGCGCAAGGTGCCGGAGGGCATTGCAGTGGATGGTGGAGGCCATCTCACCTATCTGGCTTCCACCCGGGTCAATCTTTCACTGACCGTCGAGCGCTATCCCGAGATTGACTTCAGGGCAACCCGGGAGCTCTGACAGAGAGGCGTGATTTGGCGTCTTCGAGTGCCCGGGCGTCATTTTTGATCAACCCTTAGTCATTGCCCGCCATCACCGGTTGTAATAGTCTGAGTGCCATCGAACGGATGGGGAAATGCCATGGATAACCGCCGCAAAACGGTCGTCATCAATAGCCGGTTTCAGTACCAGTATGCGCTGCTCGCAGCCGCAGTTGCCGTCCTGTTGGTCAACCTGACCATTATCGCCCATGCCCTGCTTGCCGGCCCCCCGGGCCTGCTGCTCGGGGGTTGGAATATTCTGTTGGTGGCGGCGCTGGAAGTGCTGCTGATCGGCGGTGTCTGGTGGGGCAGTCTGGTGTCGAGTAATCGTATTGCCGGCCCCGTCTTTGTCCTGGTTCGGCAGGCAGAAGCACTGGCAAGCGGCGATTTTACTGCCAGAATTCGTTTGCGTAAGCGGGATGTTTTTCAGCCCGAGGCAGAAGCAATCAACCGGAGCTTTGATATCCTGCAATTGCGCCTGCAAAGACTGAAACACCTGGTCGGTGAGTTGGAAAAACTGCCTGCCGGTGAGTCGGTTGGCCCGGAAAAAATTGCCCAGCTAAAAGCTGAACTCGATCAATTCAAGACAACCTGATGCCATTATCCGCACGAATGCCAGTATCAATAACCCGAGGGCTTGCCGATTCCGATCCGGCAGGTAACTACCGCGTTGCCTGACCCGTCTGTTTTTCTATTGCTGACTGCCATCGCCTTTGCGGCCGGTTTTATTTCCTCCATGGCCGGTGCGGGTGGCATGCTGACTTTGCCGGCCCTGCTCTGGGCAGGGCTGCCGCCCATTGCTGCCCTGGCAACCAACAAGGTTCAGAGTACGCTGGGTACACTCTCCTCGGCCTGGAATTTTTTTCGCAAGGGGCATCTGGAACTGAAACCACTGTTGCCATCCTTTGTGACAGCGCTGCTGGGTGCCTGCCTGGGAACCTGGACAGCACTCAGTGTGGGCAACGAATTGCTGGCACTGTTACTGCCGGTATTGTTGATTGCCATTGGCCTGTATTTCCTGCTGGCACCGAAAATGACCGACGAAAACCGTCAGTCTCGCCTGTCCCCGGCACAGTTTGCCTGTACTGCTGCACCCTTAATGGGGTTCTATGGTGGTTTTTTTGGACCGGGGATGGGGTCAGTTTTCCCGTTTCTACTGGTTTGGCTGCTGGGTTATGGTTTGCGTAAAGCGACGGCTCAGACCAAGGCCATGGTCCTTTCGGTGAACGGTGTGTCGGCCGCGATCTTTATAGTCGGTGGCCATGTGGTCTGGTCCCTGGCGATTGCCATGTCCCTGGCACAGGTGGTTGGCGCGCGGCTGGGTTCCAATCTGGTGATCAGCCGGGGGGCAGCCCTGGTTCAGCCGGTGATTATCACGGTAACTCTGCTGGTGGCGTTCAAGCTGTTGGTGCTACCGTGAGCCTGTTACTAACAACATTGCTGACGTTTGCCGTAGTGCTGGTAGCCCTGTTGGTTTTTGTGCGCTTTGGTACACCTTATTATCTCCTGAAAAAGGAAAATCTGGAAACCCTGCTCACTCTGATGGTGGAGGGGCGAGCCACCGATTCCGATTGGCAGGTATTTCTGGGCGTACCGATCCGACATAATGAGCGTCTCGAAATGATTCGTCAGCAATGTGTCGACATTGATCAGCGCGAGTATGTCGGCGGCACGGGATTTTTGTTGACCAGACAGGGTATTGACGAAGTGAAGCAGTTGCTTGATGAACTCAAGGGAGAGCAATGATGAGTGGAGAATTATCACCCATGGCCAAGGGACTACTGATCGCTGCTGCCTTCGTGGTGGTCGTTGCCGGTCTCAAGGCAGCGGAAACCGTGTTGGTGCCGTTTCTGTTGTCGGTATTCATTGCACTGATTTTTTCGCCGCTGCTGGCCTGGCTCAAAGCGTGCCGGGTGCCCAATGTGGTGGCTATCTGCCTGATCATTGCCCTGGTGGTATTGATTGGCTGGCTGATTGGTATTCTGGTGGGTTCGTCCATCAGTGATTTCCGCAAAAATCTGCCAGCCTACCAGGCGGGACTGCAACAGCTGAGCGGTGGCGTTCTGACCTGGCTGGGGGAGCACGGGGTCAAGCTGGACATGGAACAGATGCGCAACAGCTTCGATCCCGGCAAGATCATGCAGTTGGCTGGCAACACCCTGAGTTCGCTCGGCAATGCCATGACCAATGCCTTTCTGATTCTGCTGACAGTGATTTTTATCCTCGCGGAACAGGTGGGCTTCAGTGAAAAACTGCAGCTGGCCAGAAAGGACAACGGTGCCAGTCGTGACACCATGCAAAAGTTTACCGACAGCGTTAACAGCTATCTGGGTATCAAGTCGCTGTTGAGCCTGCTCACAGGGATACTGGTTATGATCTGGTTGTGGATTCTCGGTCTGGATTACCCGGTGATGTGGGGATTGTTGGCATTTTTGCTCAACTTTGTGCCGAATATCGGCTCCATTATCGCGGCGGTACCACCGGTGCTGCTGGCACTGGTTCAACTGAATCCGCTGTTTGCGGGACTCACTGCCCTCGGCTTTCTCGTGGTGAATGTACTGGTGGGCAATTTTCTCGAGCCGAGAATCATGGGCCGGGGGCTTAATCTGTCGCCCCTGGTGGTATTTCTTTCATTGGTCTTCTGGGGCTGGGTACTCGGCCCGGTGGGTATGTTGCTGTCCATTCCGCTGACCATCATGGTCAAGATTGCCCTGGAAAATGACCCCGATACCTACTGGATGGGCGTGATGCTCGGTTCCGGTGAGGGTGCCCCGGTATTGACGAAAGCGGAAGCGCAGCTATCGAAGGAAACAGATAACAAGGTGACGGATACGGAAGATAAGCAGGACTGAGTATCCCGTTCCGGAAAAACGTTTCTTGCAATAAGGGGAGAGAGCGACGATGTCCAATCAAACCATCAGTCTCACAGACGCACTTCATCAATACCTGCTGGATGCCTCCCTGCGGGAGTCAGATGTGCTGAAGGCACTGCGCGAGGAAACGGCGACACTTTCAACCGCCAACATGCAGATTGCGCCGGAACAGGGACAGTTCATGGCGCTGCTGGTGCATCTCTGCGGTGCCCGAAACATCATTGAAGTGGGGGTCTACACCGGTTACAGCTCCCTGGCAATGGCGTTGGCTTTGCCCGAGAATGGCCGTTTGCTGGCCTGTGATGTCAGTGAAGAATATACCAATATTGCCCAGCGTTACTGGAGCGAGGCCGGTGTGAGCAGCAAAATAGACCTGCATCTGGCCCCGGCAATCGAGACCCTGCAAACCCTGCGCAAGGACGGTGCCGCCGGGCGTTTTGACATGGCGTTTATCGATGCCGATAAAGCGGGTTATGACGCCTATTACGAACACTGCCTGGCGCTGCTGCGCCAGGGCGGCCTGATTGCCGTGGACAATGTGCTGTGGGGCGGCTCGGTGATCGATCCCGACAAACAGGATGAGGATACTCTGGCCATTCGCGCCTTTAACCAGAAACTGCTCACCGATCAGCGGGTGGACATCAGCCTGGTACCGATTGGCGACGGACTGACATTGGCGAGAAAAAGATAACGTCCGGCGGATTTGATTGTGCAGCTTCTCGATCTGTCTCAGAGGATCGGCAGGCTCGCCGACAGGAGTGAAGCATGACAACCATTGGTACACCGCTCGCACCCCATGCCACTCGGGTGATGTTTCTCGGCAGTGGTGAGCTCGGCAAAGAGGTGGCGATAGAGTTGATGCGCTACGGTTGCGAGGTGATTGCCGTGGATCGCTATGCCAATGCGCCGGCCATGCAGGTGGCCCATCGCAGTCATGTGATCAATATGCTGGATGGCGAGGCGTTGCGCTGGTTGGTGGAGAATGAAAAGCCGCACCTGATTGTGCCGGAAATTGAGGCGATAGCCACTGCCGAGCTGGTCGCGCTCGAACAGGAGGGTTGGCTGGTGGTGCCCTCGGCGAGGGCGGTTCATCTGACCATGAACCGCGAGGGCATCCGCCGACTTGCCGCCGAGGAACTGAGACTGGCTACCTCGCCTTACCGTTTTGCTGAAACCAGGGCTGAATATGATGCGGCTATCAGGACGGTCGGCCTGCCCTGTGTGGTGAAACCGATTATGTCTTCTTCGGGCAAAGGCCAGAGTACTGTCAAAACCGAAGAGCAGATTGATGCCGCCTGGGAGTACGCCCAATCCGGTGGTCGCAGCGGTCAGGGTAAGGTGATTGTCGAGGGGTTCGTGGAGTTTGATGAGGAAATCACCCTGCTTACGGTGCGTCATCGGGATGGCACCAGTTTCTGCGCGCCCATCGGCCATCGTCAGGAAAAAGGTGATTATCGCGAGTCCTGGCAGCCCCAGTTTATGGATGCCACTGTTCTCGAGGAAGCGCAACGGGTTGCCGCCGTCGTTACCGGTGCGCTGGGTGGTTATGGCCTGTTTGGTGTCGAGCTGTTTATCAAAGGCGATACCGTCTATTTCAGTGAGGTGTCGCCCCGGCCCCACGATACCGGTCTGGTGACGTTGATGTCGCAGAATCTGTCCGAATTTGCCCTGCACGCCCGGGCCATTCTCGGCTTGCCGATTCCAGTGATCCGACAGCTTGGGCCCTGCGCTTCAGCCGTGCTGTTGGTAGCTGGCGAATCCAGTGACATGCGCTACGGCAATTTGTCTGCGGCGCTAGCCGAGCCGGACACGGAATTGCGTCTGTTCGGTAAACCGACGGTGCAGGGTGAACGCCGCCTCGGGGTTGCGCTGGCCCGTGGAGGCAGCACTGCGGTGGCTGTTGCCAAGGCGCTACGGGTGATTGAGCAGATCGAGGTAACCCTGTAGTGAATATTGTACAGGTCAGCGGTTGGGCTTGCCTCTGGCAAACCCGGTTTGTTGTGTTTATTCAGCCCATCAAATGTTGATCTGGAGTATCCCTGTGAGTGGTGTAAACAGTGATCAATTAATTGTCTTTGCGGTGCTGGCCGCTACTTTGGGTATGTTCGTCTGGAATCGCTGGCGCTACGATATCGTGGCACTGATGGCCCTGTTGGTCGTGGCGCTGGTGGGCATTGTACCGCCGGATCAGGTTTTTATGGGGCTTGGTCACCCCGCAGTGATTACGGTGGCGGCTGTGCTGGTGTTGAGTCGCGGGCTGCTCAATGCCGGGGTGGTGGACACCCTCTCAAAGCACCTGATGCGGGCGGGCAATGCACCCTGGATTCAGGTGGCGGTGCTGACCGGTATCGTGGCCATCTGCTCCGGCTTTATGAACAATGTCGGTGCGCTGGCGCTGTTTATGCCAGTGGCGGTGTGGATGTCCCGCCAGAGCGGTTTTTCACCGTCGCTGCTGCTGATGCCCCTGGCGTTTGGTTCTCTGCTCGGGGGCATGCTGACCATGATCGGCACCCCACCCAATATTATCATTGCGTCCTATCGGGCAGAGGCCAGTGGCACACCTTTTGGCATGTTTGATTTCATGCCGGTGGGGGCGCTGGTGACACTGATAGGGGTGGCCTTTATCGCGCTGGTCGGCTGGCGATTAACGCCCCGGCGTGAAGATCAGGATGACTCGGAGTCGCTGTTTGAAATCAGCGCCTATCTGACGGAACTGCGGATTCCGGAAGGCTGCAAATACGCGGGACAAACCCTTCACGACCTGTTGTCCGTCGTGCAGGACGATTCCGATGTGATGGTGGTGGGCCTCTACCGTGGCGAGCAGCGTCAGGAAATGCCGTCCATCTACAAGGTATTGCGGGAGCAGGATATTCTGCTGGTGGAGGCGGACTCGGACAGCCTCAAGTCACTGATTGACGAGACCGGCCTCGAATTGGCAGAGGGGAGCAGCAAAGAAGAGAATCTGGCAAATTCATCCAAAAATGAAGATGATGAATTGCAGGTTTCTGTAGAACATGCGCAGGTCGGCAGGAACAGCGATGCCCCTGCCGAAGAAAAGACCGATGAGAAACCAAAGACCAAACCGGGCAAGCTGACGCTGGTGGAGGCCATTGTTACGCCTGGTTCGGTATTGGTGGGAACAACTGCCACCGGTGTCGATTTGCGCAAGCGTTTCAGCGTGAATGTGCTCGCTGTGGCCCGGCAGGGCCATCGGCTGCGACAACGGATTGGCAAAATCCGCTTTGTGGCGGGTGATATTTTGTTGCTCCAGGCCCACGAGGAAAACCTGTCGGCATCGCTTGCCAGTCTGGGTTGTCTGCCGCTGGCCTCCCGGGGGCTGGAGATGGCCCGGCCGCGCAAGGTATTTCTGGCCATTGCAATTTTTGCCCTGTCGTTGGTGGTGATAGCCCTGAATCTGGTATCTGCCGCCACTGCGCTGGTGGGTGGTGCATTGGTGATGGTGCTGGTGAATCTGGTGCCGCCGGGTGAAATCTACAAAAGTATCGATATGCCGGTGATTGTGTTGCTGGCAGCCATGCTGCCGGTTGGTAATGCACTGGAAACGACCGGTGGCTCCCAATTGATTGCCGACGGACTATTGAATATTGCCGGCGCTGTGCCGCCGATGGCGACCCTGGCGATACTGATGACAGCGGTCATGCTGCTGTCCAATGTGGTCAACAATGCCGCCGCTGCGATTCTGGCTGCACCAGTAGCGATCAACCTTGCTCAGGGTATGCAGGTCTCGGCGGATCCCTTGCTGATGGCAGTGGCGATTGGTGCCTCCAGTGCCTTCCTGACACCTATCGGACATCAATCCAATACCCTGGTGATGGAGCCGGGTGGTTACCAGTTCAGTGACTATTGGCGAATGGGTCTGCCCTTATCCATACTGATTGTTGCCTGTGCCACGCCCATGATCCTCTGGGTCTGGCCACTGTAAAACAAGGACAGGAATATCATGGCGCTTACCGAGATTATTTCCCTGGCGGGATACGCCATCGAAGCTGCCGGTGTGTTAGTGGTGATGATCGGCTCTGTTCTCTCCACTATCAATTTCCTGCGGGGTTATCGACATCAGTCGGAGGGCATTGCTTACCGGGTGTATCGCAGGCAGCTGGGACGCTCGATAATCCTGGGGCTGGAGTTCCTGATTGCCGGGGACATTATCCGCACAGTGATTGTAGAGACGTCGCTGGAGAATGTCGCCGTACTTGGCCTGATTATTCTGATCCGAACCTTCCTCAGTCTGACCCTGCACCTTGAAATAGAGGGTCGGTGGCCCTGGCAGCCGGAGGACAAGGGGTCGGCAAAATAGGTCGATTAAACAAAATCTTGTTGAGTCATTGAGCGTTCGGATGGTTGGTTAAAAAAACCTGTCAGGAGGAACAGCTCACGCTCAGCTGTTGGCTCCAGGCCGGCGGGTGCCTGGCGTATTCCTCGCAGTCAGGGTGTTCATCAAAAGGCGTTTGTAGCAGCTTGAGCAATCGGTCAATTTCACGATAATCCCCATCATCTTCAGCCTTGCGAATGGCGATTTCTGCCATGTAGTTGCGCAGAACATACTTTGGATTGGTTTTCAACATGGCCTGACGGCGTTCCGCTGCTGAGTGCTGCTCAGATTCCCGGAGGAGTCGCTGGCGATAGCGTTTTGCCCAGCCATCAAAAGCTGCCGGATCCAGAAACAGGTCACGGAGCGGGTCATTGGCCCTTTTTTCCTGAAAGGCGCAGAGCTTGCGAAAGAAGATAGTGTAGTCAACATTGTTGGCGGTCATGGCCGTCAGCAGATCGTCGATGAGTGACTGATCGTCCTTCTCTGCCGTGACCAGACCGAGCTTCTGCCGGTGCAGTTGAAGCAGGTTGTCAAAAAACAGCGGCTCGTACTCCTCCAGTACCTCGGTCAACGCTTCCACGCTGAGCAGGCTGGTCAGTGCATTGGCCAGGGCATTGCAGTTCCACAGGCCGATAATGGGCTGGCGTTTGAAGGCATAGCGCCCCCCATGATCGGAATGATTGCAGATAAACTCCGGGTTGTAGCCGTCGAGAAAGCCGAACGGGCCGTAATCGAGAGTGTCGCCAATAATCGACATATTGTCGGTGTTCATCACGCCGTGGGCAAAGCCCACTGCCTGCCACTGGGCAATCAGCCGTGCCGTACTGTGAACAGCATGCCGGAACATACCCAGATAGCAGTCATTACAGCCAGCCAGTTCAGGCAGATGTTGTTCGATCACATGGTCAGCCAGGATCTGAACTTGTTCGGTTTCACCCCGGTGATGAAAATATTCAAAGGAGCCGAAGCGGACATGGCTGCGGGCCAGTCGAATCAGCATGGCGGCCTGCTCGGTGGTTTCCCGGTAGACCGGTTCGTTGCTGGCGGCGATGCTCAGTGCCCGGGTGGTGGCAATGCCCAGCCCGTGCAGGGTTTCACTGCACAGGTATTCACGGATGGAGGAGCGCAGTACGGCGCGACCATCACCGAAGCGGGAGTATGGCGTTTGTCCGGCCCCCTTGAGGTGGACGTCCCATTTGCCCCGTGGTCCATCCACTTCACCCAGTAACAGTCCGCGCCCGTCGCCCAATCGGGGTACGTAGGAACCGAACTGGTGACCGCTGTAGACCATCGCCCGGGGGGCACTGCCCGGCAGGGTGATATTGCCGCTACACCACCGCAAAAACCAGTCCTGTTGCAATTCTGCCGTATCGATACCCAGCAGTTCGGCAGCATCCTCGTTGACGCTGACCAGCCAGGGGTTTTCAATGCCACTGGGTGTAACCGGGGTGGAGAAGTCCCCACCCAATGCGGCAAAACTGTTCTTGAAGTGCAGTGTACTGATAATCTGTTCGTCCATTGCAGGTTAATAAAGTGTCTTGGCAAAAAGTGACGGGGCAGGTTTTGAGGCCGCTGCTTTACGGTGTTTTCGTTGCCGGTTTGTCCCGGTTACTGTAACAGCTGTCTGCCGGTTGTATCACCCCGGTGACCTGTTACTGCGTTAAATACGCTTAAAAACTGGCTATCCGCCGCAAGGGGTATGATAATTTGCCCAGCAAACAGGGGAGCTCTATAGATGCCTATGAACCCGGCATTGCAACTGACAGCAGAAGAGCTGGAAAAAAAGGTCGCTTCACTGCATTTTTTCAAGGAAGTCGGCCGTCACGATCCGGAGCAGCTGCAGATACTGATTCAGCAGTCCCACCTCTATTCGGTAGCACCTGGCGAGACGTTCCTCAAGGCCGGTGAGCAGGGCAGCTGGATGTACTTCCTGATGCGGGGAAAATTGCTGGTGTGCGATCCGCTTGATCACAGCAAAGTGATCGGGGTTTTGATTCCGGGGGATGTGTTTGGCGAAATTGCCGTGATTACCGGTCATAAAAGAACACAGGATATCGTTGCTCCGGGCCTGATTCGTGAAGCCGTTGTGTTCGCAACGGACTTTGCCTGCCTGCATGCCAAGCCTGAGCACAATCCGTTGACGCTGCCGACGAAACTGATTGTCTATCGGCAGATTGTACATATCCTCCGCTGGCGTATAGAGCTCTATCGCTCACGGTTTCCCGATCACCCGATGGTACGGGTACCGTTTAACCTTATCCACCGTTCTCCCGCTGGTGATACAGAAGAGGAATTGCAGGAGCAGCGAGACTACGCCCTGTTTCTGGCTGACCGCCTTCAGCAGCTCAATACAAAACTCGGGCCGATCAACAATGATGTTGGAGATGTCTTGAGTTGAAGCTCCCCGTGATTCGCGTTTCATCCTTTTACTCGCTCGGCTACCATGGCTGTTGCGGTGCAGAATGGTCTGCATGCGATTTGTGCTGCTCTGTGGGAGAACATAATTGAATGCCAATGTGAAAATCGCACTGGTGATCCTGGTGTTAATCATCGTCTGGTTTGTCAGTGGATTGGTGACGGGTAATAGCGAGTCCACACCAGCGGACGATCCGGTGGTTACTAGTGAGCTGACCAAGGTCAGGGTTCGCTGGGTAGAGGCAGAGGACTATTCTCGCCAGATTTCCGCTCGGGGCAGAACGGTGCCCAATCGCCATGTGATTCTGCGGGCCGAGGTCAGCGGCAGGGTGGTAGCGGTTCCCGCTGATAAAGGGCAAGTAGTTCATGAAGGGGATACTATCTGTGAGCTCGCCAAGGAAGACCGCGAACAGCGGGTTCTGGAAGCCCAGGCAATGGTCGCTCAGGCGGAAATCGACTATCGCGGTGCCTTGAAGCTGAAAGAAAAGGGCTATCAGTCTGATTCGGCCATTGCCCAGGCCAATGCGCGTCTGGAAAGCGCCAGAGCAGCACTTCGTCTGACGGAAATTCATTTAGCCAATACCCGTATTGCGGCCCCTTTTGCCGGTTTTGTCGACGACCGGCCCGTAGAGGTGGGCGACTACATGGACCGCAACCATATCTGTGCCGAGATAGTGGAAATGAACCCGCTGAAAGTGGTTGCGCGCCTTTCGGAACGCGAAGTCGTTCGTGCGGAGGTCGGTGGTAAGGCCTCGGTCCGGCTGGCTACGGGGCAGTTGGTGACTGGTGAGGTGACCTATCTCAGCCATCTGGCCGAACCGCAAACCCGCACCTATGAAATGGAGATCACCCTGCCGAACCCTTCCTTTCAGCTTCGCGCCGGTGTGGCCAGTCAGGTGATGGTGGCTACTCAAGTATTTCAGGCCCACCGTGTGCCGGCATCTCTGCTGGCCCTGGGTGATGGTGGTGAACTTGGCTTGAAAGTCATTGATCGGGATGATCGGGTGGATTTTGTCCTGATTGATCTGATCGGTGATGACGGTGAGGGCGTGTGGGTTGCCGGGCTACCGGAGCGCACCCGTGTCATTACCGTCGGGCAGGAATATGTCTCTGCGGGTGAACAGGTGGTGGCAGAAGAGGAAGAAGCACATCCTGTTGCAGAGGTTCAGTCTATCCAATGAAGCTTCTCGAGCAGGCTATCAGTCGCGCCAGAGCCACCGTATCCATTCTGCTGTTTGTATTGATTGCCGGCGTGGTCGCCCGTTACCTGATCAGTGTTGACCTGAATCCCGATGTGACCGTGCCGGTGGTGATGGTGACGGTGACGCATCAGGGTATTTCGCCAGAAGACGCCAATCGCTTGCTGGTCAAGCCGATGGAAATCGAATTGAAATCACTGGACGGGGTGGAAGAGCTCACTACCCGTGCCCAGGAAGGCTCGGCTTTTGCAGTTGTGGAATTTGAGATCGATATTGATATCAGTGCCGCACTGGCGGATGTGCGTGAGGCGGTGAACCGGGCCAAGGCGGAATTCCCCAATGATACGGATGAGCCGATCGTCAACGAGCTGTCGGCATCCCCCGAGCCGACCCTGGTGATTGCCTTTTCCGGCGAACAGCTCACCGAGCGCGAGTTGTTTCACATTGTCCGCAATTTGCGGCTGGAGATAGAATCCCTGCCAGAAATTCTGCAGGCGAATCTGTCGGGTGATCGTGAGGAGGTGGTTGAAGTCCTGCTGAAACCCTCTGCACTTGAACACTACAACATCACGGCTGATGAACTGTTGAAAACCGTGGCGGCCAATAACCTGCTGGTTCCGAGTGGTGAGTACGACACGGCCAGCGGTCGTTTTGGGGTCAAGGTGCCGGGTCTTATCGAGGGGAGAGAAGACCTGATGGGTCTGCCGGTGAAGTCCAACTCAGAGGGGGTCGTCACACTGGCAGATGTGGCTGATGTTCGCCGTACCTTTAAGGATCCCACCACCTTTAGTCATATCAATGGTCGGCAGGCCATGGCCATTGAGGTGTTTAAACGCAACCAGGCCAATGCCATCAAGTCTGTCGCCTCGGTCAAGGCTCTGGTAGAAGGTTCTGCCGACACCCTGCCCCGGGGCGTCCAGATCGACTATATTTTTGACGCGTCTGATTTCGCTCTGCAAATGGTCAATGAGTTGCAGGGCAACATTCTCACTGCTGTTGCTCTGGTGATGGTAGTGGTGGTGGCCGCACTGGGTTTGCGCTCCGGGTTGCTGGTGAGTCTCGGTATTCCCTTTTCACTGTTTGGTGCAACGATTGTTGTCTACCTGCTCGGTTACAGTTTTAATTTCATGGTGATTTTCGGACTGTTGCTGGCGCTGGGGATGCTGATTGATGGGGCCATTGTGGTGGTGGAATACGCTGATCAGAAAACCCTCTCGGGTATGTCGCTGCGTGATGCCTATGTGACAGCAGTGCGCCGTATGTTTATGCCGGTGGTTGCTTCGACTGCAACGACGCTGGCCGTTTTTTTACCGCTTATGCTCTGGCCGGGGGTCGTAGGAGAATTCATGTCCTACCTGCCAGTGACGGTTTTTGCGGTGCTCAGTTGGTCTCTGTTGTACGCACTGTTATTTGTGCCGGTACTGGGGGTGCTGTTTGGCCGAAAAAAAGCTCAGCTGGCCCCGACAACCGACGCCCCGATCAGGGGCAAGGCTTATCTTGGTAAGCTTGGCACTGCCTACGGCAAGTTTATTGGCTGGGCTCTGGCGCAGCCAGTATTGACGATAGTTTCGGTGCTGCTGCTGTTGGTGACGATTTTTGTGCTCTACGGCACGTTTGGTCGTGGGGTGGACTTTTTTGTGGAGACCGAAGACCGCTACGGGATTGTGTCTGTGCAGGCACAGGGCAATTTGACCATAGCCGATATGGCGCGATTGTCCCGGGAAGTCGAACTTCGGGTAATGGCGGTACCCCATGTAAAAACCGTGTACGCGGCAAGCCGGGGCAGCAGCATTGGTGGCAACCTTGAGCGAGCCAAAGATCAGATCAGTAATATCCTGGTAGAGTTGGGGCGGGCCAGTGATCGCGACCGCACCAGCCGCGAAGTCTATGCTGATGTTCGTCGTGCTGTGGCTGGTATGGCGGGTATTGATGTGACGGTTAATCCGGTTCAGGGTGGTCCGCCGGTGGGTAAGGACATCCAGTTGCAGCTTTCTTCCTCCAATCGGGGAATTATGCGGGAGGAAGCCCGCCGGATTCGCTATTACCTGGAAAATCAGATGACCGGTTTGCGGGATGTCGAGGACACCCTGCCTTTGCCTGGCATTGAGTGGGAGCTGGTGGTCGATCGCGCCGAAGCAGCTATGTTGGGCGTCGATACCCTGCAGGTGGGCAACATGGTGCAGTTGGTGACCAATGGCATCAAGATTGGTGAATTCCGGCCCGATGATGCGGAAGAGGAGGTGGAAATCCGGGTGCGGTATCCGGCGGCGGACCGCGGTCTGTTTGCTCTGGATGAACTGCGGGTTACAACGCCTTCCGGAGCCGTGCCAGTCAGTACTTTTGTTGAACGCAAACCCCGGCCACGGCTGGACAGCATCCAGCGGATCGACCGGAGTGATGTGTTGTTTGTGAAGGCCAATGCCGAAGATGGCGTGTTGCCGGATGACAAAGTGAAGGAAATCGCCGCCTGGCTGAAAACCGCTGACATTAATCCTGCGGTGAAAATTGCTTTTCGGGGCGCCAACGAGGAGCAGGAAGACTCTATTGCATTTCTCGGTGTGGCCTTTCTGATGGCGCTGTTTTTGATGCTGATCCTGATGGTCATGCAATTCAACAGCTTCTACCAGGCGTTCCTGATTCTGTCGGCCGTGGTGATGTCCACGGCTGGTGTATTATTAGGTTTGCTGGTGATGCAACAACCGCTGAGTGTCTTGATGTCGGGTATCGGCATCGTGGCGCTTGCCGGTATCGTGGTGAACAATAATATTGTGCTGATTGATACCTACAATCATCTGCGCCGGGAGGATAGTCGTCTGAGCGCATTGGATGCTGCTGTCTCGTCCGCGATTACCCGGCTTCGTCCGGTATTGTTGACCACGGTCACAACAGCGGTGGGATTGCTGCCATTGGCCTGTAGTGTCAGTCTGGACTTTATTCACCGACAGATCGAGGTAAACGGCGAACTTGCTTCATGGTGGCAGCAATTGGCCGCCGCGATCGTCAATGGCCTGCTGTTCTCGACGATTTTGACACTGGTGTTCACTCCGGCCATGCTGGTACTGCCCGAGTTTGTGCGTGCGCGTGTTATGCCCCGGCTGTCTGGTGTGCCAACTCAGCAGTCTGATTGATGGTGGTCGGTCCTATGAAAAAACTTTTTTCCCTGTTTTTTTACAGTTGGAGCACGGTGGCTTTTCTGGTCTCTCTGGGGGCTCTTCCCGTCTACCGGGACCTCGTCTGGCTGGGGGTTTTACTGTCATCCGGGGCGCCTCTCCTGAATCGTATTCGCCCCTACGATGACGGCTATTCGATCAACCGAAAATTGCGCCAGCCTCTGGTATCCCTGTTCGTTATGTCGGGGGTGGCCTGGGTATTATTGACTGTTGCCGGGGGTGCATGGCCACTGTGGCTGGTGCTGGGCGTTTTGGGCGGTTTTCTGCTCAATACCTACTGGGCCAGTGTCGACGACCATGATCTTCGGGATTGATCCGTGAGTCATATCGCCGGAGACGATACTGCCTTGATGCTTCGCAATCTGCTGGCCGAGGTGCGGTCCTGTACCCTGTGCAGGGATTTGCCGCTGGGGCCGAGGCCAGTGTTGCGTGCGGAGCCGACGGCTCAGGTTCTGGTGATTGGCCAGGCGCCGGGGACCCGGGTGCATGCCAGTGGTATTCCCTGGGGTGATCCCAGTGGCGACCGGTTGCGCCAGTGGCTCGGGGTCAGCAAAACACAGTTTTACAACGCGGGCTTTTTTGCGATTATGCCGATGGGCTTTTGCTATCCGGGACGGGGAAAATCCGGTGATTTGCCACCCAGAGCAGAATGTGCGCCCACCTGGCACGAGGCGATACTGGCCCGGTTGCCGAGGATATCCCTGACCCTGTTGATCGGCCAATATGCCCAGCACTATTATCTCAAGGAGACACAACACCGGACGCTTACTGCACGGGTCCACCACTGGCGTGATTACTTACCTGATACTATGCCTCTGGTCCATCCATCGCCTCGCAACCGATATTGGTTGGCCAAAAACCCGTGGTTTGAGGCTGAACTGGTACCCCGCTTGAAACAAGAGATTGCAGTGAGACTTCAACATACGTAAAACGCTGTTTGCCGATTGAGCCATTTTTTAGTGGTTTGTTGAGCTACACCGATATCAGGGAATAGACATGAGTAACCAGTTTCTCGATCGATCAAATTTTATTCGTGTGCCGGTGAGCGGGTTGAAACTGGGCATGCTGGTGACTGAGTTGGATCGCCCGTGGCTGGAAACACCGTTTTTGTTACAGGGTTTTGTGATACGTCACCCCTCTGAAATTCGCAAACTGCAGGAATACTGTGATTACGTGTTTGTGGAAAAGGAGGGTCGCCTTTGGGGCGAAAAGAAAGATCCGTTCAGAGCCAGTTTCGGTCGTTCAAAGCGAAGCGCTGCCAGTCCAGGTGGTAATGCTCTGCACAAAAGAGCCCGCGTTGATAATGATAGCGGTTCGCTGATTCAGGCAATGAATACCCGGCCGGAATACCCGGCGCAGAACACGGTGGAGAATGAGCACCCCGTGGCACGCAGAGCCTATGAGGCGGCTCACAGCCAGGTGGAAGATCTGCTGGAGCAGGCCAGGCTCGGCAATGTTCTGGATACGCAGGGTGCCAAGGATGTGGTAGGCAATTGCATTGACAGTATCCTGCGCAATCCCAGTGCGTTGTTATGGATGGTAAAAATCAAGCACATGGATTACTACACCATGGAGCATTGCCTGAATGTCTGTATCCTTGCCATCGCGTTTGGTCGTCATCTCCGGCTACCGGAAAATGAGTTGATTAATCTTGGGGTTGGTGGTCTGTTGCACGATGTGGGCAAGATGCAGATACCGGACAAGATTCTCAATAAGCCAGGCAAGCTGACTGAAGAGGAGTTTGTCATAATGAAGGCTCACCCCGAGGAAGGACGGAAACTGTTAATGAAGTCTCAGGGTAGTCTCAGTTCTGCTATTGATGTAGCCATCAATCACCACGAGCGAATGGATGGCAAGGGCTACCCTCGCGGACTGTTTGCCCACGAGTTGTCCAGTTATGCCCGTATCATTGCCATTGTGGATGCTTTTGATGCCATGACAAGTGAGCGCTGTTATGACAAAGCCAGGTCTACTCTGGAGTCGCTGAAGGAAATTTATCGGCATCGAGGAACTCATTTTGATGAGGCCCTGGCGCTGGAATTTATTCAGCTGATGGGGCCCTACCCACCGGGCACGATTGTGGAATTAGGCAATGGCTATGTCGGCATTGTGCTCTCTTCACAAATCAAAAAACGCCACTTGCCCAACGTCAAGCTGGTACTCGACAATAATAAACAGCCTGTTTTTGAGGAATTTATAGATCTGCTGGATGTGGAGCGCGGTACGGTGCCCCGTGAATGGCTGATTCACCGGGTGTTAAAAGACGGTGAACATGGGGTATTCCTGAAAGATTATCCAGTAAAAACGGCTGAAGCCAGTCACGCTTCGGAAAATCCTGGGTTCCAGGGCGATCGGGATTGATCGCAACAGTTGGCGGATCAGGGAAATATTTCCAGAGGTATGGCCTGTGCCAATCAATCCGCAGCCGGATTTTCCCGGTTGCTGGCGCGGGGTGTGTAACAGATTTCACTGATCAGCCACTGAGCCGTAGTGCCCTTGATGGCCAGAGATATCTCATCATCTAGGCGCTTGCCCAGGAGTTGTCGTCCCAGTGGTGAATCAATGCTGATTTTATGTTGTGCGGGATCGATTTCATCGGCGCCCACCAGTCTGAAGCAATGTTGGTTCCCATGCACATCTTCGAGGGTGACCCAGGCGCCGAAGTAAATCCTGTCACGGTCTTCGGGTTGTCGGTCCACGACGGTGATTTCATCGAGCCGTTTGCTCAGATAGCGTACCCGACGATCAATTTCCCGAAGTCGTTTTTTGCCGTAAATGTAATCACCATTCTCCGAGCGGTCGCCATTTTTGGCGGCCTCATGGACTACGGCCGTGACCACAGGACGCTCGACTTTCCAAAGTTTGTGCAGCTCTTCCCGCAATGCCCGAGCGCCTTCCGGTGTGATATAGGGTGCGCTTCTGGTGACGGGTGGCCGGTATCTGCCCATGGGTTAGCGGTCTATTCCTGAAGGTTGTCTATGGAAATGGCCGGCAGTTTATCCGCGGGGTTAAAGCCGAAAACTTTGCCGTAAAAATACAGCTCTGCCTCAAGTGCCTGGTGGATTGTCTCCGCCTTTCTGAAACCGTGGCCCTCTTCGGCAAAGGGCAGATAGGCCACGGGCAGGTGTTTTTCTTTCAGTGCGTTGACCATGGTCAACGCTTGCTCCGGTGGTACTACCCGGTCGTCCATCCCCTGGAAAAATATCACCGGGCAATGAAACTTCTCCGCGTGGTAAAGCGGGGAGCGGTCACGATAGACCGACTGTTTTTCCGGATAGGGACCCACCAGACGGTTGAGGTAGCGGGACTCGAATTTATGGGTATCGCGAGCCAGTGTTTCGAGGTCGCCAATACCGTACAGGCAGGCTCCCGCCTTGAACATATCCCGGAAACACAGTGCGGCCAGTACCGTATAGCCACCGGCACTGCTGCCCCGGATAGCAATTTTCTGTGGATCGACTTTCTGTTGTTCGATCAGATGGCGGGCACCTGCCGTCACATCTTCCACATCGACGATGCCCCATTGGCCATGGAGTTGTTGGCGGTATTGACGTCCATAGCCAGTGCTGCCCCGGTAGTTCACATCCAGTACGGCAAAGCCCCGGCTGGTCCAGTACTGGATTTTCAGGTTGAGGGCGGAACTGGTTGCCCCGGTTGGACCGCCATGGCAGACGACGATGAGCGGTGGCAGGCTGTTTGCCGGACCATTGAATCCGGGGTTGGCCGGTGGGTAAAAGAATCCGTGGGCGATATTTCCCCCACCGGTTGGAAAGCTGACCGATTGAGGGTTGGACAGATAACCCGATTGAATAGCCGGTGAACAGCTGCTGGCCAATACACGGAGAGTATCCCTCTCGCCGATATCCAATTGTGCCAGTTCTGCTCCCCGGGTGGCGGATGCCCCCACCAGCCATACGCGATTGTCCTCACAATAGAGGTCAGAGATCTGGGTGTAGTCGGTTGAAACCGGTTGCAAGGCCTGGCCGGGCGCCAACATGGCCAGTTGCCAACTCCCCTGCTGTGTATAACTGCAGACCAGTGTCCCGTCGTCGCAGAAACCATAGTTGGACATGCCCAATACCCAGAGAGGGGTGGCAAACTCAGCCTTCATCGGCAACAGGGCCGAGATCTGATCACTGCCGGGGTCCCAGCGGTACAGGTTCCACCAGTTGTTGCGGTCCGAAATAAAACACAGTTGGTTATCCGGTGACCAGCAGGGCTGCACAATCGATTCATGGCCACTACCGGCAAGCAGGCGTGGTGCCCCGGGGTTACCGTCGGTGTCCAGTTCTGCCAGCCAGAGCTGGGTGTTGTCCCAGGGTAAATCCGGATGATCCCAGCTGACCCAGCACAGCTGCTCATTGTGCTTGTCGAGCCGTGGATAAGCGTAAAAGTCCGCGCCTTCACAGAGCCGTTGAATGGCCATTGACTGATCCAGTGGTACCGAAACCAGAAGATTTTCTGGCTCCCCCGGTTGTGTATGGTTTTCTGCCACGCAAATCAGCCGCTGGCGTTTGCGATCCAGACAGAAATCGGCAAACCGGTAGTCACTTTCGGGGGTGAGTGGGCGCGGGATCGCATCGAGTACACTCAGGTCCTGAGCGTAGAGACGCTGATCGTCCTGAAGGCAGAAGTAAAGCGTATCGTCAGCTACCAGATAGGGAGTGCCACCGTATTCGTGTACCTTACTGCGGGCACTGAGGGGTGCCTTCAGGACGTCCCTGACATTACCCTGCGGGTCTTTTTGTACAATGACTGATCGACCGTTTTCCCACGGGCGGGACTCCAGCCAATAAAGATTGCCGCGATCCACACGAGGCCAGGCGTACCCGGGCACAGCGCTGGTGAGCAACGTGGGGACGATGGGAGATGTCCAACTGCCGTATGGTGCGGTTACCGACATCGGTCAGCCCCCGGCAAACTTGACGGCATGGCCCTGGCTGATCAGCGTGTCGCGAATCTTTTCCCGGTGGTCACCCTGAATTTCGATAATGCCGTTTTTGACACAACCCCCGGTACCGCAAAGTTCCTTGAGTTTTTTTGCCAAGGACTTCAGTTCGCTGTCGCTCATTTCGAGACCACTGATCGTGGTTACACCCTTGCCCTTTCGGCCACTGGTTTCACGGCGGATCCGCACAATGCCATCACCGGCAGGTCTGGCCGGGGCAGCATTGCCGGATTTGATGCGCCCGCTCTCCGTGGAATATACAAGACGGGATTCTTTACTCATGATGGCAGGTTTTTCCTGGGTTTAGGACGGTTAGTCCAGTGTGAGTACAATTTTGCCAATATGCTCGCTACTTTCCATCAATTGATGGGCTTTGGCGGCCTGGGCCAGTGGGAAAGTCTCATTGATAACCGGTGCAATGGCACCATTTTCCAGCAATGGCCAGACCTTATCCAGCACAGACCTCGCTATCGCGGCTTTTTCCGATACAGGACGGGCCCGCAGCGTGGAGCCGGTCAGTACCAGTTGTTTCAGCATGACTGGCATTAGGTCCACTTCCACTCTGGAACCCTTGAGGAACGCGATTGACAGGATGCGTGCTCGAAATGCCGCAGCATGGATATTTCTGCCGACATAGTCTCCGCCCACCATATCGAGTATCACGTTTGCACCCACGCCATCCGTGAGCACTTTCACTTCCTCGACAAAATCCTGTTTCCGGTAGTTGATCGCGGCCTCGGCACCGAGTTGCAGGCAATAGGCACATTTTTCGTCACTGCCCGCTGTGGTGAATACGCGATGATTCAGCATATTCGCCAGCTGGATTGCAGTGGTTCCAACACCACTGCTACCGCCATGAACCAGAAGGGTTTCCCCTGGCTGCAGAGTATTTTGCTGGAACAGATTGCTCCAGACCGTAAAGAATGTCTCCGGAATGGCTGCGGCCTGAATCAGGTTGAAGGGCGATGGTATCGGCAGGCAAAGGGTTTCATGGGCAATGGCATACTCGCTGTAACCACCGCCATTGAGGAGTGCACACACCGATTGTCCCACTTGCCAGTTCGCTTCATTCCTGCCGACGGAAACAATTTCCCCGGCGACTTCCAGACCCGGAATATCCGAGGCTCCCTTTGGCGGTGGGTACCGCCCCTGGCGTTGCAGTACATCAGGCCGGTTGACACCGGCAGCCCGCACACGAATCAGCACCTCATTATCACTAGGTATTGGCACAGGACGATGGGTTGCAGTGAGTACCTCTGCCGAACCGGGTTTACCGATTTCAATACATGCCATTTCCCGGGGTAATGTCATGACCAGCTCCAGATTTGAATAACAAGAAAGCCAATACAGAGTAATGTGCCAGTCGCCGGCAAACCCAGCTGTAACGGACCCCGTTGTCGCTCTCGATAATGTAAGGATAACAGGGATAGATTGACGAAGGTAAACACGAGCAGTATCAGGCAGCTGGTGGCTCTGGCGAGGGTGGTGACGGGTAGCCAGATGGCAAAGGCGAGCACCAGGCTGCCAGCCAGCAGTGTTGCGGGGATAGGGGTTCTTGTTGCGGTGCACACTGAACTGAGCAGGGCCGGAGCCAGTTGTCGTTTCGCCATACCGTAAAGTACCCGGGAAACCATGATGATTTGCAAAAGTATGCCATTAACCATGGCGACGACCCCGATTGCTCCCATCAGTTGCAACGGGAGGTCACTGTTTCGTTCGACCAGAAGCACCATTGGTGCGGGCGAGCTGGCCAGACTCTCTAGCGGCACCGTTTGCAGAGCGACGATCGCAATGGTGGCATAGAGAAGTGTTGTCACCGTTACGGCGATGGCAATCCCGAGAGGGAGGTTCGTCTGTGGGTTTTTGACCTCTTCTGCCATATGGACCATATCTTCAAAGCCGATAAATGCGAAAAATGCCAAAAAAGCCCCGCTGGTGATGGCTGTAAATTCTGTCGTGCTGAACTCGGGAATTAGTGATGACCAGTCAATTCCACGTTGTTTGATGTCATCGCCGCTGATGACGATGATCAATAGCAAACCGGCGAGTTCCAGCACGGTTGTCAGGATGGCGATAGTGACAGATTGTTTGACTCCCCAAAGAGCAATAGCGGTGAGAATGATGATCAGTGTTGTCATCATCGACCAATCGGGTAGATGGGAAAAAACGCCCATATAACCGGTAAAGCCCCGGGTGATTGTGGCTGCGGAAATAATGGCCCCCAATACCAGTGCATACCCCACGAGGGCACCCAAGTGTCTGGATCTGAGCGATTCCACGATATACACAGGCTCCCCTGCACTGTGGGGAAACCGTCGGGAGAGTTCCGCGTATGAGGCGGCACTGAAACAGACAACCACCGCTGCCAGAAGGAAAGCCCATGGTGCCATCATGCCGCTTTCGCTGACAACCTTGCCCAGCAGCACGTAAATTCCTGCACCAACAATAGTCCCTATGCCATAAAAACTGATTTCCAGGAGTGAAAGGGAGCGAAGAAGCGGGGTTGGCTGATCCATGAGTCAAGTATAGGCCTTGATGGTGTGGACAGTAGTCTGATGGCCGGGTTTTCAGTGACGTGATTAACTACCCAAACCGGGCTGCAACCTTTAGGATTGGTCAAGCTGTCGGTATGGCGGTCAATCATCAAATAATAAAGGGGCGTCGTTGACACACCATGGACAAACAGCAATTGCGCGAACAACTTTACCGGATCATTTTTGGTACAGACACCAAAGCGGGGCAACGCTTTGATATATTTCTGATCTATGCCATTTTGATCAGTGTGCTGGCTGTCATACTAACCACGGTTGAATCTCTCAGTAGCCGTTACGCACTGTTGTTTTTTTCAGTGGAATGGTTTTTTACAGCGCTGTTTACCGTGGAATACGGCCTGCGTATTTTCTGCTCCCCCAATCGCCGCAAATACCTGTTCAGCTTTTATGGTCTGATCGATCTGGTTTCGATTATCCCCTCCTATCTGGCCCTGTTTTTTACCGGTGCCCATTATTTGCTCATTATCCGCCTGTTGCGGGTATTGCGTGTCTTTCGGGTATTGAGGCTGGTTCGCTATCTATCTGAAGCCGATGTGCTGATGCGTTCCATCAATCAGGCCCGGCGGAAAATTTTTATCTTCTTTTTCTGTGTGTTGGTGTTGAGCACACTATTCGGTTGCCTGATGTACGTCGTGGAAGGCCCCGCAAATGGCTTTACCAGTATTCCCAAGAGTATTTATTGGACCATCGTGACCCTGACCACCGTGGGTTTTGGCGATATCACGCCCCACACGGTATCAGGGCAAATTATTGCCACGCTGGCGATGCTGACCGGTTATTCCATTATTGCCATTCCCACGGGTATTATCACGGCTGAACTGGCCGGTGAAATGCAGCGGGAAAAATCCCTGTATCCCTGCCCCAACTGCGTCAAGGCCGGTCATGATCGGGATGCCAGTTTTTGCAAATGGTGTGGCGCGGGCCTCGCCACCAGTGATTCCAATCCCGATAGTTCACCTTCGACCAGCGGGGGAGGCTAACCAGTGGGTCATTGGCTCTGGCCACCCCTGGTGCTGATTGGTCAGGGGTGGCAGTGGATCGGTGAGTTCTGGCTGCCGGTCTATATTCTGACTGTGATATTGGGTACTGCGCTGGCAATCGAAGCCATTTTCAAAGCTCGTACGACCCAGGGGGCCATAGCCTGGTCGCTGGGGTTGATTTTTTTACCGCCGTTGGTGGTACCTGTTTATCTCCTGTTTGGACAGCGGCGGTTCTACGGCTACGTGGAGGCGCGTCGCAAGGGCGATTTGGAAATACAGCGGATCGCCCAGAAGTTGTTGTCGGAAATGGCCCAGGACTTCAGTCTGCCCGGCGATGCTCCCGCCGCTGTTCAGCTGCTTGAACAGTTGGCTCTGATGCCGTTCACACGTGGCAACCAGGTGTCATTGCTGATCAATGGGGAGCAGATTTTCGAGCGTATCTTTGCGGCAATAGACCGTGCCGAAAACTACATACTGGTGCAGTTCTATATCGTTCGAGACGACCGTTTGGGCAACGAACTCTTACAGCGGCTGGCGGCAAAAGCCCGTCAGGGTGTCAGGGTTTATTTTCTCTTCGATGCCATTGGCAGTTTCAAATTGACGCGTCGTTATTTGCGGGCCTGCCGGGAAGCAGGGATAGCCATTGAGCCCTTTCGTACCTGGCGCTGGCGTAAGCGCCGGCGTTTTCAGATCAATTTCCGCAATCATCGCAAGGTGGTTGTCGTGGATGGACGGTGTGCTTTTGTTGGCGGGGCCAATCTGGGTGATGAGTATCGCCACCGCCATCCTCGTCTCAAACCCTGGCGGGATACCCATGTCCAACTGGAAGGCCCAGCAGTGAAGGGGACACAGGTTTCCTTCCTGGAAGACTGGTATTGGGCGACAGGTGAGGTCCCCGCCATGAACTGGCATCCGGAGACTATGCCGAATGATCAGCAGGTGCTGGTGCTGCCGAGCGGCCCGGCTGATCTGCTGGACTCCTGTCAGTTGATGTTCTTACATGCCATCAACAGTGCCAGGGAGCGCATCTGGATTGTCAGCCCCTATTTTGTTCCCGATGAGTCGATTAGTAATGCCCTGAAGCTGGCGGCTCTGCGTGGTGTTGAGGTACGACTTATGTTACCGGGTATCACTGATAACCGGCTTGTTCAGTTATCTTCCTTTGCTGCGCTGATGGATATGCAGTATGCCGGTATTCAGGCTTTTCAGTATCAGCGCGGTTTTTTGCATCAGAAAGTTGTACTGGTGGACAACGACCGTGCATATGTGGGAACTGCCAATTTCGATAACCGCTCGTTTCACCTTAACTTCGAAATTACTGTGATGGTCAGAGATTGGGCGTTTGCCCAAGAAGTGGAAGCGATGCTGCTGGATGATTTCAATGGCTGCCGGCCATTGACGGTTGAATCACTGGAAAAACGCAGTCTGATATTCCTTTCGCTGACGAAATTGGCAAGATTGTTCTCGCCAATCCAATAGATCGTTACAAAATAGGGTACGATAGCCCCCCATACATCGCTGTTGAGAAACATTATGACGCTGACTGCCGAACTCCTGGGCGAAACGTCCCCCTATATCTATAACCTGGTTTACGATGTCGATGTGCGCCTGCTCTTTATTGAGTGTCTCAACGACCCCTCAGATGAGGAACCGTCCCTGCGTATCGTCTTCCCCGAAGTTATCAGTTATGCCGAGAGCAATCAGCCAGATGCGCTGGATGATGAGCTCATGGATGACCTGGTCAGTATGGACTGGAGCAATGAAAATCAGGTGACAATTCTGACCTGTAAAAAAGAGATTATTCTGGAGTTGACAGGCAAGCCGTTTACCGAACAAATCGGCTGATGAAGGCATCGTTTTCTGCTCGGGGGTGAGGGCCTGCAGAGCTGTTAGCCAGTTTTTTCTTCATCGCCAAAGACCTCATTTCGCCAGTCAGGCCCCAGGTTGTCTTCGACATATTCCCTGATAAATTGGCGAATCTTTTGGGAAGGGGTGACATCTTCGTTGGCACACAGCCTTTCAAAGATGGCTTTCTTCTTTGGATCAATCAGTAGTGTCAATCTGGCAGTTCGATTTTCCATCTGGTGATTCTCGCTAGAGCGGTTTTCAGTTATTATGTTAATTGAATGTTAATTTGTCTGATCCGTAAACTCAATAGTTTCTGCCGCTTCAGGTTTTCTCTATGGCCCATCGCGCGCACCTTTTTTCACTAAAAATTGCTCATGGCTTGCGTACGTCTCTGAGTGATACCCCCTACAACTCAAAGGTTTTTTTCAAGGATGCCATGGCTGGTATTGCCATTGGCATTATCGCCATTCCTCTTGCCATGGCGTTGGCAATCGCCAGTGGTGTTGCGCCACAGTATGGGCTTTACACCGCCATTATTGCCGGTTTTGTCATTCCGTTGACCGGCGGGTCGCGTTTCAGTGTTTCCGGCCCTACTGCTGCATTCGTCGTTATTCTCTACCCGGTTGTTCAGCAATATGGGCTGCCCGGGCTGCTGGTGGCGAGCATCCTGGCCGGTATCATACTGGTAGTGATGGCACTGTTGCGACTCGGACGTTATATCGAATACATCCCGGAGCCGGTTACCCTCGGCTTTACCGGGGGAATTGCCGTTGTGATTGCCGTTCTCCAGCTCAAAGACTTTCTGGGCCTGCATATTGCGGATATGCCCATTCATTTTACCGATAAGGTATTGGCACTGATCAGCGCTCTGCCCGATTTCTCAGTGTGGAGTCTGATCACAGGGCTGGCCACATTGTTGGTGATGCTGCTCTGGCCTCTGCTGAAAACCCCTGTTCCCGGACACCTGCCGGCGGTCATTGTCGGTAGTCTGGTGGCAGTAACTCTGAATCAACAGGGTGCGGGCATTGCCACAGTTGGATCCACCTTCAGTTTCGTCCTCCCCGATGGAACGGTCGGGGCGGGTATTTCATCAGTATTACCGGATATTCAATGGCCCTGGCAAAGAACTCAGTCGGGCGAAGCACCGTTGGTATTCAGTTGGTCCGTCACTCAGGATCTGCTGTCGGCGGCTTTTGCCATCGCGATGCTCGCGGCCATTGAGTCGCTGTTGTGTGCCGTGGTACTGGATCGCGCATCCGGTACCAAACACAGCGCCAACAGTGAATTGCTGGGGCAGGGTATTGGCAATATTATTGCGCCCTTTTTCGGTGGTATTACAGCCACAGCTGCGATTGCCCGTTCGGCTGCCAATCTCAAGGCTGGTGCAGTGACACCCATCGCGCCAATGATTCACGCCCTGGTGGTGCTGGCTGCCGTGGTATGGCTTTCCTCGCTTTTATCATTTATGCCGATGGCCAGCATGGCGGCGCTATTGGTGGTCGTTGCCTGGAAAATGAGCGAGACATCCCGGATCGCGCACCTGCTGAAAACCGCTCCGCCGAGCGATGTGCTGGTGTTTGCGGTCTGCTTTTCCCTGACAATATTGTTTGACATGGTGATTGCGATTACTGCAGGTCTTGTTCTGGCATCTTTGCTGTTCATGAAAGAGATTGCCGAAATGACAAAAATCAGCGATATCTCCCGCAATAAAAAAATGATCGATGGTGAAATTCCCGACGGCTGGCGTGTATTGAAAATAAATGGCCCATTATTCTTTGCGGCGGCAGACCGTGTCTTTGGTGAGCTGGCGCAGTTAGGCAAAGGTCAAAAGGGGCTAGTGCTGTATCTGGATGGTGTATCAATTCTCGATTCTGGCGGCGTGGCGGCGCTTTATAAGTTGCTTGATACTTGCCGAGCATCCGGTACGCGCCTGCTCCTGGCAGATTTTCAGTTCCAGCCACTGAAAACACTATCGCGGGCCGGCTTTCGCCCGGATGGGACCAACTGCAAAATATTTTCCGAGCTATCCGGCGCTCTGGCCGCATTGAGGGATGAAGAAAAATCTGCTGCTGTCAGTCGGCCGTATGATGCGCCTGCCAATCCTGAGTTGCGGTCAGGTCAGAGCGAATAGAAGGCAATGATCATCCCGTCTGTTGGTCGGATTTCTGTCTGGTCTAAGGCGGTATCTGCCAGTCAGGCATAGCCGGTGGGCTGTCTGCCCAGACTTTTCTGCATTGCAAAATATTGTGTGCAAAAGTGATGCTTATTTGACATACTTTTTGACACTTTTAGCAAAGCTTTTTTTGGAAGAAGTGAGCAAGTACTCGGCAAATTACTATAACAATTAGGGACCTTATGGTTACCGTGCTGAAACGAATGTCGAGACCGATTTTTGTCTCCATAATGTTATGGGGTCCGGTGGTGGCGAATGCTTGTGCTCTGGCCAAAATGGCGGGGCGGCAATTTCTTTCTTCCTGTCAATTCTGCGCAAACCCGATACACTTTTCTTCCCGGCCTGCTGATGTTGCAAGTGGTCTTGTGTTTGCTCAGGGGGAGCTTCCCATCAAATGACACTTGACGATCTCGCCACAAAAATTAATAGTGAGGCGGCTTTGGATAACAAAAAAATGCTTCAGCCCATGTGCGGTGTTGATAACGGCAGATCAGAATGACAAATATATTCTTGCCGTAGTGCTCGACAAGTCCTTCTCCAATAAATAGAGTATTGTCGGCATTTTAAAAAATTTATAAATATAACGAGGTATTAATACCCATCTCATGCGGATCATCGACGGACTATCATGAAACACTGCCTGAGCCTTGCTTTTGTACTGATGGTGTTGTGGCTTGGAAATTCTGGCCACTATTCGCCGCTGTTATTGTCGCTCGGCGCTTTTTCCGTGGTATTTGCCGTCTGGGTTTCCCATCGTATGGATGTGGTCGACCATGAATCCCAGCCCCTTCATCTGAGCGGGCATATCTCATTTTTCTACTGTTGGCTGGTGGGTAAGATTATTCTCAGCAATATTGATGTGGTGAAGCGCATCTGGTTGGGCAATAAATCGATCAGTCCCTGTGTCGCCAGGCTGCCGTTGAGTCAGAAGACGGATATGGGAAAAGTCATCTACGCCAATTCGATAACCCTGACGCCGGGCACTGTGTCGATGGATATCGAAGGCACTACAGTGTTGGTACACGCTCTGACGGCAGAGAATATAGCCGAACTGAAGGATGGTGAAATGAATCGGCGCGTTGCAGATCTGGAGCTTTAGATGCTGATTGCAAGTGCAGTGGCAATTCTGGTTGTGATGGTGATGGCGATTGTCCGTGCGTTGCTCGGACCCACAATTTATGACCGCATTCTGGCTGTTAATCTGTTTGGCACAAAAACCGTATTGCTGATCGCAGTAATAGGTTTTTTGTTCGGCCGGCCAGACTTTCTGGATATTGCACTGGTGTATGCATTAATCAACTTCATCAGTATTGTTGGCGTGCTCAGGTATTTTGAATACAGCCGCAATGAAGAAGAGGGAGGATCCCTCTGATGCTTGCCGGCATGGTGGCTATGTTGAGTTCTGCCTGTCTTTTACTGGGCGCTTTTCTGATTATTTCTGGTGCTGTCGGTGTACTGAGATTCCCCGATTTTTTCACCCGGATGCATGCTGCAGGTGTTACTGAAACGCTGGCTACTACACTGATCCTGCTCGGTCTTATACTGCTTGCGGGTTGGAGTATTTTGTCTTTCAAGTTGCTGTTGATTTTACTGTTTATTCTGATCACGAGCCCGGTTGCTAGTCACGCACTGACAAAAGCGGCGCTCCATGGAAACCTTCAGCCGCTGGTCAATGAAAATAATGAACAATAGCTTTGGTACTCCAAACTGGGGGCGGGCGCAGAGCATTTCTCCCGTCAGATCCCTTGGTGGTATGCATGAAGAAATGATGTTGATGACGAAGGGAGTGCCCCCATCGAACTAGTCCTGGATATTACGCTGTTGCTACTTCTGGTAGTCACCGCGCTGGCCATTGCCCGGCAGAGAGATCTGTTTGCCTGCGTGATGTTGGCGGGGATCTATGGTCTGTTGTCAGCGAGTTTCTTTGTCTCCATGGATGCTGTGGATGTGGCCTTTACCGAGGCGGCTGTGGGCGCAGGGGTTTTCCCCTTGCTGATGCTGACCGCACTGACCGTGGCCGGCCGTTATGAACAGACAGCCCACAGGCGACCGCGGGCAGCTTTTTTCCTGGTACTGGTGACCGGTGCTCTGCTGATATTGGGCACCTTGGACATGCCACCCTTCGGCTCGCCAGATGCCCCCGCACACACTCATGTCGCTGCGCGATATATTCAGGCATCTCCCACTGAAATCGGTATTCCCAACATGGTGACATCGGTGTTGGCAGACTACCGTGCCTTTGACACCTTGGGGGAGGTGGTGGTGGTTTTCACGGCGGTGGTGGGTGTGCTGATTCTGCTGACGTCGGGGGGGAAGCGCCAACAGTCTTCCCCGGCAAATGCTGTTGAAACAATGCGCAGTCACATGATTCTGCGGGTGGTGAGCAAGATGCTGATTCCCCTTATGTTGCTGTTTGCTCTCTATGTCCAGTTTCATGGTGAATATGGCCCCGGTGGTGGTTTCCAGGCCGGAGTCATTTTTGCGGCAGCGATTATTCTGTATGCAATGTTGTTTGGTCTGGTCAAGGCCCAGGCTGCGATCAAGCCGTCAATCCTGCGATGGTTGGCGGCATTCGGGGTTCTACTCTACGGTGGCGTGGGGGTTGTCAGTTTTTTGACAGGAGTGAATTACCTGGACTACAGCCGTCTTGCCGCCGATCCTGTTGCTGGCCGACACATCGGTATCCTCGTTATTGAGTTGGGAGTGGGCATCACAGTGGCCGCTGCGATGATTCTGATTTTTTACGCGTTTGCCGGTTATGCCACCGGTCGAGTTGAGGCCGAATAATGTTGCCGGAGCTATATAACTACTGGGTGGTAATCGTACTGATGATGATCGGTTTTTATATCGTCATCGTGCAGGGCAATCTGATCAAGAAACTGATTGGGCTGAATATTTTCCAGACCTCTGTTTTTATCTTTTATATCAGTGTCGGAAAGGTGGCGGGGGGCAGTGCTCCGATCCTTGCCGAGGGCGTGAGTGTCTATTCCAATCCGTTACCCCATGTGCTGATTCTCACCGCCATTGTGGTGGGTATCGCCACTATGGCGTTGGCGTTGGCACTGGTGGTTCGCATCAAGAATGCCTATGGCACGGTTGAGGAAGAAGAGTTACAGGAAAGAGATTTGCGGTGCTGAGCCATCTCCCTATTTTACAAGTGATTGTGCCCCTGCTGGCAGCACCAGCCTGTTTGTTGCTGGATAGGGCCCGTGCGGCCTGGCTGTTGGCCTGTATGGCCAGTCTCGTCTCAGTGGTAATCAGTGGCCTGCTGGTGTTCCAGGTTCATCAGTTCGGTACGTTGAGCTATAGCCTGGGGGGGTGGGATGCACCCTGGGGTATCGAATATCGCATCGATTTGTTGTCGGCCTACGTGCTACTGATCGTCAGTGGTATTGGCGCATTGATGATGCTGGCTGCGAATACAGCTATCAGAATAGAAATTCCATCAGAAAGGCAGCCGCTGTTTTATGTGCTCTATATGCTCTGCCTGGCGGGTCTGCTCGGCATTGTCGCCACAGGCGACATCTTCAATGTGTTTGTGTTTCTGGAAATCTCTTCACTGGCAACCTATGCCCTGATTGCCCAGGGGCGGGACCGGCGTGCATTATGGGCCGCCTACCAGTATCTGATTGTCGGCACGATTGGCGCCACGTTCATCCTGATTGGTATCGGTTTTCTCTACAGTCTCACCGGCACCCTGAATATGCAGGATCTCGCGAACCGGTTGCCGGCGCTGGAAAACTCTGCCACAGCCTTTACAGCATTTGCCTTTCTGATGGTGGGTGTCTGCCTGAAACTGGCACTGTTCCCACTGCATTTGTGGTTACCCAATGCCTATGCCTACGCGCCGTCAATCGTGACCGCATTTTTGGCGGCTACGGCAACGAAAGTCGCGGTTTATCTGCTGATTCGTTTTCACTTTTCCGTGTTTGGGGTCGGTTTTGCCGCGTCCGTATTGCCGTTGCATAGCATATTTCTGGTGCTAGGCCTGGCGGGGGTGTTCGTGGCGTCTCTGGTGGCGATTCAGCAGCCCAATGTGAAACGTTTGTTCGCCTATTCCAGTGTGGCGCAGATCGGTTACATGATTATTGGTATCGGCATTGGTTCTGCTACCGGATTACAGGCAACCTTGCTTCACCTTTTCAATCATGCACTGATGAAGGGAGCGCTTTTTCTAGCATTGGCAGCAGTTGTGTTCCGTTTTGGCAGTGCCGATATACGACATTTCGAAGGGCTGGGCCAGCGCATGCCCTGGACCATGGCAATTATCGTGATTGGCGGTCTGAGTTTAATTGGTGTGCCCGGCACGGTTGGTTTCATCAGCAAGTGGTATCTGGTTCTGGCGGCCCTCGAACGCGACTGGTGGCCACTGGTTATTGCCGTGCTACTGGGTTCCCTGCTCGCTGTTATTTATATATGGCGACTGGTGGAAGTGGCTTACTTCAGGAAAGGTGAGAATGAAGTCTGCAGAGAGGCGCCGCTGTCGCTATTGATACCAACTGCCATATTGGCACTGGCGAATATCTACTTTGGGATCGACACGCGCCTGCCGGTCTATCTATCGGATAGTGCGGCACAAATGCTGTTCGGAGGTGGCCCGTGACAGCACTTCTGGCCCTGCAACTTACTCTGGTCGTGCCACTTTGCGGGGCATTGCTGATCGCCCTGTGTGGCCGTTGGCCTAATTTCAGGGAAGCGATAACTCTGTCTACGGCGGGCCTGCTCTTCTATCTGGTGATACAGGTATTCGGTGCCGTTGAACGCGGTGGAGATGAGGCTACTGCACTTTATGTAGAGTTGTGGCAGATTTTGCCCGGCCTGCACATTGCCCTTCACTCGGAACCCCTGTCGATTCTTTTTGCGCTGGTGGCCAGTGGGCTGTGGATTGTCACTTCGGTTTATTCGATCGGCTATATGCGCGCCAATCAGGAAAAGCGCCAAACCCAGTTTTATGTGTGTTTTGCCGTCGCAATTTTTGGGGCTATGGGTGTGGCGTTTGCAGCCAACCTGCTGACCCTGTTTCTGTTCTATGAAATATTGACCCTGTCCACTTATCCGCTGGTTGCCCACAAGGGCGATGACAAGGCTCGCGCCGGAGCAAGAACGTATCTCGGTATTCTGCTGGCGACCTCCATTGGGTTGTTTTTACCGGCCATGATGTGGACCTATTTTGTTGCCGGCACCCTGGATTTTCGTCCCGGCGGTATACTTGAGGGCAATATCGGCGGCATCGGCGCCACAATCTTGCTGCTGATGTTCATGTTCGGGATCGGCAAGGCTGCGCTGATTCCGGTGCATCGCTGGCTGCCAGCTGCGATGGTAGCGCCGACGCCCGTGTCTGCCTTGCTTCATGCTGTGGCTGTGGTGAAAGCCGGTGTGTTCACCATCGCTAAAGTGGTGATCTACATTTTCGGGCTCGACTTCCTGGTGGATGTGCCACACGAAGTGATTGCCGTCTATATCGCAGGGTTTACCATTGTGGTGGCCTCCATACTGGCCCTCCGGCAAACCAATATAAAACGTATGCTGGCCTATTCGACGGTCTCGCAGTTGTCTTACATCGTGCTGGCGGTTCTGGTGCTCACCCCCCTCTCTGAAATCGGAGCTATCGTGCATATCGTCGCCCACGCGGTGGCCAAGATCACACTGTTTTTTGCGGCGGGTGCGATCTATATCGCCAGCAAAAAAACTGAGATTAACCAACTGGATGGCATCGGGTTTCGGATGCCGATTACCATGGGTGCGTTTGCGATAGCGGCATTCAGTATGATCGGTGTGCCGCCTACCGGTGGCTTTGTCTCGAAGTGGTACATGATTGCCGGCGCGTTTCAGATTGACAGTTATTTTGTGCTAATTGTGCTAACGCTTTCTACAGGTCTCAATGCGGCCTATTTTCTGCCGATTATTTTCAGGGCTTACTTTCGCAAGGAGTCAGTTGCGCCACCGAAACCCCATGGCGAGGCGCCCCTGCCCATGGTGGGGGCCATCTGTGTCACGGCATTGCTGACGCTGTTGGTATTCTTTCTGAATGGTCCGTTGGTTGCCTTTGAAATGGCAGTGCTGGGGGTGCCCCGATGACCAACCGTAAGAACGCACCAAATGACGTTCAAAAAAGCTGGCTCTACCGGCCGGAAAATCATAAGAAACTCTGGTGGGGTTTTGGCCTGATACTGGCTGCGACGGTTGTCGTCCAGTTGTTTGCTTCGGTACACGGCCACTTCGGTTTTGACGGGTGGTTCGGTTTCAACGCCGCTTTTGGTTTTGTTTCATGTGCCCTGATGGTGGTATTCGCGAAACTGCTCGGATACCTTTTGAAACGGCCCGATAATTATTACGATGACGATGCTTGAATTAATTTTTCCGCCTGCATTCATTCTCATTCTCGGCGCTTTTCTGATCGGGCCGATAAGGGCTCCGTTGCGGCCGTTGGTTGTGCTGGGCGCACCGCTGTTGACACTCTATGCTATCTGGCAGATGGGCGACGGCATTCAACTGACCGCACAGTTTCTCAATTACGAGATTCAGCTGATTGAGTCGAGCCCTCTGCGCCGCCTGTTTGCAACTATCTTTGCCATCATGGCGTTTGTCGGCGGGCTGTTTGCTTTTCGCCAGGCGAAGTGGTGGGAACTCGCCGCCGCCCAGGCCTACGCGGCGGGTGCTATCGGCGTTTCCTTTGCCGGGGATCTGATTACCATGTTCCTGTTCTGGGAACTGATGGCCATTTTTTCGACCGTCGTGGTGTGGTGTGGTGGCACCGAGGGAGCGCGGAAAGCGGGAATACGCTACGCCATCATGCACTTGGTGGGTGGTGTACTGTTGAAAATCGGTATTGAGGGGGTGATGGTCCACACCGGATCCATCGAGATTCAGCCGATCCCGCTGACCAATATTGATGGCTGGCTGATCCTGATAGGTGTGCTGATTAACGCTGCGGCACCGCCATTATCCGCCTGGCTGGCGGATGCATACCCGGAATCCAGCCCCAGTGGCTCGGTTTTTTTGTCGGCCTTCACCACCAAAACCGCTGTGTTGGCACTGATACTGTTATTCCCGGGTCAGCAAATCCTGATCTGGATTGGTCTCTACATGATTTTCTACGGGATCATCTATGCCCTGCTGGAAAACGATATGCGACGAATCCTGGCCTATTCCATCGTCAACCAGGTGGGATTCATGGTCTGTGGTATCGGCATCGGTACCGAAATGGCCATCAATGGTGCGTCGGCCCATGCCTTTGCCCATATTATCTACAAGGCACTGCTGCTGATGTCCGCGGGGTCTGTGTTGTATATGACCGGGCGTCGCAAGTGCAGTGAATTGGGCGGGCTCTACCATTCGATGCCGCTCACTGCACTGTGTGGCATTATCGGTGCCCTGGCGATATCGGCATTTCCGTTTACCTCGGGCTTTATCTCCAAGTCGATGATATCCCAATCCGCCGCTGACCAGCATATGATGATGGTCTGGCTATTGTTGCTGGCCGCATCCGCAGGTGTTTTTCTACACGCCGGTATCAAGTTTCCCTGGTTCGTGTTTTTTCAGAAGGACTCGGGGCTACGGCCCAAGGACCCGCCCTGGAATATGCGCGCAGCCATGGTTCTCTTGGCCGTCGCCTGTATTTTTCTGGGTGTTTTCCCGGAGTGGCTCTACCGCCTGCTTCCCTATCCCGTGGATTATGTGCCATATACCGCATCGCATCTGGTGACCCAGCTGCAATTACTGCTGTTTTCCGGGCTGGCTTTCTTTGCCTTGTTGCCGTTGATGAAGCGCACCCTGACTATCAGTCTCGACTTTGACTGGGTGTATCGTCGGCTTATCCTGTCTCTGATGAACCGATTAATCTGTCTGCTCAGCTGCCTCGATACGGCTTTGCGAAGCGCTTTTAGCCGGATATTCTCCATCATCTGGACCTATATAGGCCGACACCATGGCCCCGAAGGGATGTTGGCACGCACCTGGCCAACAGGCAGTGTCGTGACCTGGGTCGTGGTACTGCTTACTGTCTTCCTGCTGTTCAGTATCTATTGAGTCCAACGGATAAAATTTTCCCTGTTTCCCGCGGGTTTTACATCCTTGAAACCAACTTATCTACTGGCAAATGTGCTATAAGGCACCATGAAAATTCCGAAACGTTTACAGCCTCTGGTTGACGATGGTCTGGTAGATGAAGTTGTCCGTCAGATGATGAGTGGCAAAGAGGCAACCGTCTACATGGTGCGCAGTGGCGGGGAGCTCCGCTGCGCGAAAGTCTATAAGGAAGCGGATAAACGCAGCTTCAAAAAAGCAGTGCAGTATCAGGAAGGCCGGAAAGTGCGCAGTGGACGCCGTGCCAGAGCCATGGAAAAGGGCACTCGCTACGGTCGCGAGCAGCAGGAGGAGACCTGGCAGAATGCCGAGGTATCAGCCTTGTATCGGCTGGCTGCTGCCGGGGTACGGGTACCGGAACCTTTCGGCTGTGTCGACGGTGTGTTGCTGATGGAGTTGGTCACTGACGCTGACGGCGATGTGGCGCCGCGACTCAGTGAAATTACCATGCCCAGCCATCAGGCTATCACCGACCATGGTTTGCTGATGCGGGAGGTGGTGCGCATGCTCTGTGCCGGTCTGGTACACGGTGACCTCTCCGAGTTTAATGTGCTGCAGGATGCGTCTGGCCCTGTAATCATTGATTTGCCTCAGGCAGTCGATGCCTCTGCCAATAATCACGCTGAGTTTATGCTGGAGCGCGATGTTCAGAAAATTACCGAGTATTACGCGCAATTCGCTCCCGAATTGCTGGAGACCCGGTTTGGCAAGGAAATCTGGGCGCTATACGAGGCCGGTGACTTGCATCCCGATGTGCCGCTGTCCGGTTATTTTGCAGAAGATCTGCAAAAGGCCGATGTGGCAGAGGTTCTGGATGTGATCAGCTATGCCCTCAGTGAAGAGGAGGAGCGGCAACAGCGTCGTCGTGATGCAGAAGATAGTGATTAACCCCGATTTACGGTAAGTTTGTTAGCAGTGTCTGTTCAGCCCGTTTGAGATGGCAGAGAACCATTAAACCTCATTGTTTTTTATAAATATTTTTGGCTACCCCTCGACGCATTGCCGACAACTGCGTATAGTCCGCAGCCTTCGTTAGACCACCTTTTTCGTTTTATCGCGCCCAGGATATTCCCTTGATCTCGACCGCAAACATCACCATGCAGTTTGGTGCCAAGCCGCTGTTTGAAAACATCTCCGTTAAATTTGGTGAAGGTAATCGCTATGGCCTGATCGGTGCCAATGGCTGTGGTAAATCCACCTTCATGAAGATTCTGGACGGCACTCTTACGCCCACCGCCGGCAACGTGTCCATCACACCGAATGAGCGGGTTGGTACGCTGCACCAGGATCAGTTTGCCTTCGAAAAATACCGGGTAATCGACACGGTCATCATGGGTCACGCGGAACTTTGGGAAGTGAAGCAGGAGCGCGACCGCATCTACGGCCTGACAGAAATGACCGATGCCGATGGCATGAGGGTGGCGGAACTGGAAGCGCGATTTGCCGAAATGGATGGTTATACCGCCGAGAGCAGAGCCGGCGATTTTCTGCTGGGCGCGGGTATTGCCGAGGCCCTGCATGAGGGTCCGATGAGTGATGTGCCCCCCGGCCTGAAGTTGCGGGTCCTGTTGGCCCAGGCATTATTTTCCGATCCGGATATCCTGTTGCTGGATGAGCCCACCAACAACCTCGATATCAACACCATTCGCTGGTTGGAAGGTGTGCTCAACGAGCGCAAGAGCACCATGGTGATCATTTCCCACGACCGCCATTTTCTGAACGCCATTTGTACGCATATGGCCGATATTGATTATGGCGAACTGCGTCTCTATCCCGGCAACTACGATGATTTCATGACGGCGTCGACCATGGCCAGAGAGCGCCTGCACTCTGAAAATGCCAAAAAATCTGCCCAGATTGCCGATTTGCAGCAATTCGTCAGCCGCTTCTCGGCTAACGCATCAAAGGCCAAGCAGGCGACATCCAGAGCCAAGCAGATCGAAAAAATCAAACTCGATGAAGTGAAGGCCTCCAGTCGGATGAGCCCCTATATTCGCTTCAAACAGGAGAAAAAGCTCCATCGCCAGTCACTGATTCTGGAGAATCTCGGTCATGGCTTCGATGGCGGACCGCTGTTTAGCAAGGGCAACCTGATTCTGGAGGCCGGCTCCAGACTGGCGATTATTGGTGAAAACGGTGCCGGTAAAACCACATTGTTGCGATGCCTGATGAACGAGCTGACTCCTGATCATGGCAAAATCAAGTGGTCCGAAAACGCAGCGCTCGGTTATTGTCCCCAGGACAGCACGGCGGATTTTGATTCTGATCTGACACTGTTTGACTGGATGAGCCAGTGGCGGAAACCCCGCCACGATGATCAGATTGTCCGCGCCACGCTGGGCCGCCTGTTGTTCAGCGCCGATGATTTCAACAAGAAAGCCCGAGTCTGCTCCGGTGGAGAAAAAAACCGCCTGTTGTTCGGCAAGCTGATGATGACCGATGCCAATGTGCTGCTTCTTGATGAGCCCACCAACCACCTCGATATCGAGGCGATTGAAGCGCTCAATATGGCGCTGGAGCACTATGACGGCACGCTGATTTTTGTCAGCCACGACCGCGAGTTCGTCTCGTCCCTCGCGACCCGGGTGATTGAAATCAAGGACCATCGGCTGATCGATTTTCAGGGCACCTATGAGGAATACCTGGCCAGTCAGCAAGCTATGGATAAAGCGGTGGGCGCCCGCTGATTTGGGATCAAACTTCCTCTTATGGGTTTTCTGCGTCCTGTTCGACCATAGGTGACGGCCTCTGATAGGTTTTTAGCTCGGCGCTTCTGACTCTGTTGTTTCCCGGCAGGTGCCTTTATTCAAAGCGTTTCATGGCAGTGAGAAGGTGTTTGGCAGAGGTGTTGTAATCGCTTGCTGAAACCAGCAGGCTTTGAATACGTTTCTTGAGTGAGGCAAAGCACTCGGTAAAAGCGCGTCTCGCGGCCACCGGATCATTGTGAATTGCCGCCGGGTCGGGTAGCCCCCAATGCACGTGTTCAATGGTGCCGTCAAGCAGTGGACAGTCTTCCGCTGCCGCGTTATTGCATACTGTCAATATCACATCAAAAGCCGGTGCCCCAGCGCCGATAAATTCATGCCAGCTCTTGCTGCGGTATGTCTTTGTGGCACTATCTGCCAGTGTCTGGATCTGCTCCAACGCCAGCGGGTTTACCCGCCCGGTGGGCTTGCTGCCTGCACTGTATGCCTGGAAAAGCGGGGAGCCGATCGTATTAAACAGTGCTTCGGCCATGATACTCCGGGCGGAATTGCCGGTGCACAGCACCAGTATTCGCAACGGAGAAAGCAGGAGACTGCCGCTGTCAGCGCGTTGATTCAGACTATCTGTTGTCATTACACGTTGCCTCATTGCCGAAAAATCTGAGCTGTTGATTCCGATGCCTAGCGTTGACAGCGGTGGTAACGCTCCACCAGTTTTAACAATCCCTGCGGTGCATGGGCTTTTTTCCACTCACCGGCTGCAAACTTGTTGGCTTCCACCAGGGTGGGATAGATATGGATGGTGCCCAGAATTTTATTGAGTCCGAGTCCGTGTTTCATCGCCAGTACATACTCGGCGATCAGATCCCCCGCATGATTGCCGACAATTGTCACTCCCAGTATCCGGTCTGAGCCGGGTCGGGTCAGCACCTTGACGAAACCCTCGGCACAGCCGTCGGTAATGGCCCGATCCAGATCGTCGATGCTGTAGCGGGTCACCTCGAATTCCACGCCCTGTTCAGTAGCATCCTGCTCGTTCAGTCCCACCCGTGCCACTTCCGGGCTGGTAAAGGTGGCCCAGGGAATCACCGAGTAATCCACTCTGAATTTTTTAAAGCGGGAGAACAGTGCATTAACGGCAGCATACCAGGCCTGGTGGGCGGCGGTGTGGGTGAACTGGAAGGGTCCGGCCACATCGCCGACGGCATAAATGTTGGGAAAGCGGGTCTGTAGAAAGTCGTTGAGGGCAATGGTGCCGTTTTTATGGATCGTTATGCCCAGTGCTTTCAGCCCAAGTCCGTCGGTATTGGCTCTGCGGCCGATGGCGATCAGAATCTGGTCAAACACCAGGCGCACACTTTCACCCTGGTGTTGGGTATAGAGTATTTTGTCGCCACCTTCTACCGCGAAGCAATCCGCCTTGTGGCCTAGCAACAGTTCGACACCATCCTGGCGCAGAGCATCGGCCACCAGCTTGGCGGCATCGTCATCTTCCCGGGGTAAAATACGCGGCAGCATTTCCACTTGGGTGACAGAGGTGCCGAGGCGGGCAAAGGCTTGGGCCAGTTCACAGCCGATGGGGCCGCCACCGAGAATCAACAGGCGGCCCGGGTTGTCGCGGATTTTCCACAGGGTCTCGGTGGTCAGGTAATCAATCTGTTCCAGCCCTGGAAAGGGCGGCACCAATGGGGCAGCACCGGAGGCGATAATAATATTGCGCGCGGTCAGGGTTTGTTTTCCTTCGTTGCTGGTAATTTCCACCGCCCAGGGGGAAACCAGTCGCGCGCTGCCCTCGCGGCAATCTACCCCCAGCAGGCGGTAACGTTCAATCGAATCGTGGGGTTCGATGGCCTTGATCACCCTCTGAATACGATCCATTACCGCGCTGAAATCGGCTTCCGGTTGCAGCGGCATAAGGCCGTAGTCCCGGCTGTGGCTGGCTATTGAGGCCACCTGGGCACTTTTGATCAGGGCTTTGGACGGCACACAGCCGGTGTTAAGGCAGTCGCCGCCCATGCGATCTTTTTCCACCAGGGTGACGCTAGCCTTGACGGTGGCGGCGATATAAGCGCTCACAAGTCCACCGGAGCCGGCGCCGATAATAATGAGATTGCGGTCAAAATGTTTTGGCTTTTTCCAGCCGCGATAGACCTTCGTGCGCTGTAGGGGTGCGAGTAGGGCGCGGGCAATCCAGGGGAACAGTCCAAGCAGAACAAAGGCACCGATCAGCCCGGGGGAGAGAATATCCCCGGCGCTTTGCAGTTGTGCCACCTGGGTGCCGGCGTTGATATAGACGGCGGTGCCCGCCAGCATTCCCACCTGACTGACCCAGTAGAATGTCCAGGTTTTCAGAGGCGTCAGCGCCATCACCAGGTTGATCAGAAAGAATGGAAAGACCGGCACCAGCCGCAGGGTAAACAAATAAAAGGCACCGTCTTTTTCTATGCCCTGGTTGATGGTTTTCAGGCGGTCGCCAAAACGCTGCTGCACCCAATCCCGCAACAGGTAACGGGCCACCAGAAAGGCCAGGGTGGCACCCATGGCCGAAGCGAAGGAGACAAGCAACAACCCGGTGACAAACCCGAAAATAGCACCGCCCGCCAACGTCATGACGGCAGCGCCGGGGATCGACAGCGCAGTCACGACCACATACACCACCAGAAAAATCAGCCAGCTCAACAGCCGGTTTTCCGCATAGAAGCTGTGAATGATGTCCAGTTGTTGTTGCAAGTAAGCCAGACTCAGATATCGCCCGAGATCGAGGAAGAAATACGCTGCCATCGCGATAACCACAGCGGCGACAATCATCAGCTTCTTGGTGGTTCTATACACAGGGCATTCCTTTCAGTGTTTGAGTTCAGGCTAGTTTGAGGCCAGTCGCTGGACTGCCACAAACTTGTGATTCAGCAATATCAATAAGATGGGCAATGAAGGGTTTTGTTACAAGCAATTTTGACGATTGCTGTTAACTTTGGAAAATAACAAGGGAGTATTACAGACACTTTTTTGGCTGAGACAGGAAAAAGGTAGAGCAGGGGTGCCTGGCACCCCTGCTCGCTACCAGTTAAATACTTGAGATGGTTTTCTTTTCTTTACGTTTTTCTTTAATCGTTTTTAGGGGCGGTTTTTTGCTGCCCGCTTGAATTTTGCTCTTACTCACTTTGTTCTTACTCATGTCAGTCTCCATTGTTCTGTTGATCGAATATAAGCAAAAAGTGACTGCCGCATAGGGCGATAGAGGAAAATAAAAACTTAGCTTGGCTGTTTATTCTCAACTATGAGCGGCATGTAAAAGACTGCATGATTATTTCCCTCCAGATCTGTGAAAATTTTTACGCTACAGCCAAAATTTGAAAACGATTCATACGGTTTCCGACGAAGAAGGTTATGGTTTCGCCGTGTTTTTTACCTAGTAGGGCAGAGCCCAAAGGGGAAAGAACGGAGATTTTTCCTTGCGATGGATCGCTATCACCAGGCAGCACAACGGTGATAGTCGTTTTACTGCCATCGAGCATATCGATGAGGTTGATGCTTGATTCTATTGCGATGATGTTGCCATCGCGGGGTGTGTTGGGAGGTGAGTCATAGATGCCCTCCAATTTATCAATCACGTTGGCAATTTCAACCGGACTTAGCGTCAAGGGGTAGAATGTTTTATTCCTCTCCACTGGGTCTATCAGTTTTCCGATAAAATTACGGATGTCTGACAAGTACTTAATATTCATTTTGCACACCAATAGCTTAGGTGCCCTGGGTTTTTGACCAGGGCATAACGGTTAGATTTTTGGATAGAACAGGGGGCCGAGCGTGACTAATCAATCACGCTCGGTTAGGAGGGAAAGGCTACGTGGTGTGTTCTGGGAGAGAAATGCATTTTCTTCACAGCTTCCTGTTAAAAGCAGTCTGTGCAATCAACTCGATTATAGCTTTGCCATATTTATAATCAAGCGTATGGAAGTCGAGGGGGGATTCAAGGGATGGTTTGCAGGCAGTATGTTGCTGCTGGTATCTGGAAATGGGATTGGTTGACAAAAAAATCATTTAAGAATCAATCCCTTAAATGGTCTCTTGTGGTCTTTCGACGTTTTTTGAAATGGTGCCCAGGAGAGGACTTGAACCTCCACGACCTTGCGGTCACTAGCACCTGAAGCTAGCGCGTCTACCAGTTCCGCCACCTGGGCATGATGGGAAGCAGAAGCTGCTTCACCAGCGGTGCGAGACTATAGAGACGGTATCCACTGTTGTCAATTATGTACGGTAAAAAAATGCATTGAAAAGCAGTAATGATTGTTCTGGTCAGCACCGAGCTACGCTTAAAGCCGGTTGCTGAAAAAAGCCGTGGAGAGTTCCGGACAAGTATGTTCTGATATTTATATACTTTTGCCGATTTCCTCTGTGGCGTCGGTAGTACACTTCTTACGTTTGGACTTCCAATGAAAAAAACTGTGAACAAAGATCCCTTTGCTGACCGTGAAGCGGCTAAATACGACAAGCCGGTGCCCAGCCGGGAGTTTATTCTCGATTTCCTCGAAAACAGTGTTGGGCCTCTGACCTATGAAGAGCTTCTCGATGCATTTGGCCTGAGCGATGAGGATGGCAAGGAGGCGCTGCGCCGCCGTTTGATCGCCATGGAGCGGGATGGTCAGGCCGTTCGCAATCGCCGCAACGCCTATGGCCCGTTGAACAAGATGAATCTCATCAAGGGCCGTGTTATTGGTCACCCGGAGGGGTTTGGCTTTGTTAAACCCGCCGAGGGCGGTGACGATCTGTTTCTATCTAGCCGCCAGATGCGCCGTGTCATGGATGGTGATGAGGTGCTGGTGCGTGTGGCGGGGGTGGATCGCCGGGGCCGCTCGGAAGGGTCCATCGTCGAGGTGGTAGAGCACCGTACCAGTACACTGGTGGGTCGTTATTTTGTGGAGAGCGGTATCCATTTTGTTCGCCCGGACAACCCCCGTGTCTCCCAAGACATCATGATTCCCCCCGACCAACGCAGCGATATTGAGCCAGGCCAGATTGTGGTGGTGGAAATCACGACCCATCCGAGCCGCCACAATCTGCCAGCCGGGCGGGTTATTCAGGTGCTGGGTGAGCATCTGGCGCCCGGGATGGAGATTGATATTTCCATTCATAATTACGGTATTCCCAATCAATGGCCGCAAGCAGTGATCGATCAGGCCGAGGCCATCCCGGCTGAGGTCCGGGAAGAGGACAAACAGTTCCGGGTGGATTTGCGCCACCTGCCCTTTGTCACGATCGACGGCGAGGATGCCAGGGACTTTGATGATGCCGTGTACTGCGAACCGCTCAGTCGCGGCGGCTGGCGGCTCTATGTGGCGATTGCCGATGTCTCACATTATGTGGCTGTGGGCAGCCCGCTGGACGAGGAGGCCTACTTGCGGGGCAATTCCGTGTATTTTCCCCAGCATGTGGTACCGATGTTACCGGAAAAGCTCTCCAACGGCCTCTGTTCACTGAATCCCCAGGTGGATCGACTCACCATGGTTTGTGAAATGACCATGGATGCCGACGGTCAGATCACTAAATTCCAGTTTTATGAAGGGGTCATTTATTCCCACAGCCGGCTGACCTATACCCAGGTTGCTGCCATGATTGCCCAGCACGGCGACCAGAATAGTGGTATTCGCAAGCAGTTTAACGCAGTGGTGGAGCACGTTGATCACCTCTATGACCTGTTTCTCGCTCTGTTGGGTCGTCGGGAGATCCGTGGCGCTATCGACTTTGATAGTCAGGAAACCCGCATTCTGTTTGATGCCGAGCGCAAAATTCAGCAGATCATCCCCTCTGAGCGCACCGAGGCACACCGGCTGATTGAGGAGTGTATGCTCTGTGCCAACGTCTGCACGGCGACACTGCTTGAGAAAAGCAAACTGCCGGCACTTTACCGGGTTCACCAGCGGCCCCGGCAAGAGAAGCTGGCTAACCTCCGTGAGTTTCTGGGTGAGATCGGCCTCGGTTTACCGGGTGGTGACGAGCCTTCGCCAAAGGATTTCCAGCAGGTACTGTTAAAAATTGCCGGTCGCCCCGATGCCGGCGTGATTCAGACAGTTATTCTGCGCACTATGAATCAGGCCGTTTATGATCCCGAGAATGACGGTCACTTCGGTTTGAATTATTCTGCTTATGCCCACTTTACCTCCCCAATCCGGCGCTATCCCGACCTGCTGGTGCATCGGGCGCTTCGCTATCTCATTCGCAAAAAAGGTAAAGTGAGCCACACCAGGCAAGTGGAAGGGGCTCCTGTCCTGAATGCTCAATCGATTTATCCCTATGATGAGCAGTGGATGATCAACAGCGGTGAACACTGCTCCATGACGGAGCGTCGCGCCGATGAAGCGACCCGCGATGTGGTGAATTGGCTGAAGTGCGAATACCTGTTGTCCAGGGTCGGTGATGAATACGAAGGCGTTGTGGTTTCGGTGACCGGTTTCGGTTTGTTTGTACAGCTGACCGAGCTGTTTATTGAAGGCCTTGTTCATATCACCGGGTTGCCAAAGGATTACTACTACCACGAAGCCGCCCACCACCGCCTGGTGGGGGAGCGAACCAAGCGGGTGTTCCGGCTGGGTGACAAATTGCGGGTCAGGGTCAGTCGGGTGGCACTGGATGAACGCAAGATCGATTTTGATCTGGTGGAAGAAGGTAAAAAAGGCAGGAAAGCGACCTCCGCAGGCCCTAAAGCTGCAGCGCTGGCAGCAGAACACGAACAGTCCGCAAGAAAGCGCGGAAAAACCGGGAAATCCAGGTCGGGCAAGTCCGCTACAAAAACGGATAAAACCGGTAAGCAGCAGAAACCCCGGCGACGCAAGGCACCAGCTGCAAAACGCTGATGCAGCTTGTGTAGCCTCTGATGAGTACTGATCATGACAGATAAGCTGGCGGACCATGCCAAGGGGCAGGGTCAGTGGATCTTTGGATTACATGCGGTCCAGGCCGTGTTGAAAACCTCTGCCAACAAGGTGCGGCAGTTAAAAGTGTTGCGCGGCCGCGAAGACCAGCGCCTGCAAAAAATACTGGCCATGGCCGAGCGCCAGGGACTCAGTGTGGAGCGGGTGATGCGCTCGGATCTGGATGACCTGGCAGACGGCTCGCATCAGGGTGTTGCAGCACTCTGTGATGATGCTGAAGTTCAGGATGAACATTTCCTCTATGAACTACTTGATCAGTCAGAGGAAACGCCTTTCTTGCTGATTCTGGACGGTATCACCGATCCCCACAATCTGGGTGCCTGTCTCCGTTCTGCTGATGCCGCTGGGGTTCAGGCTGTGATCGTGCCAAAGGACAACTCGGTGGGCCTCACCCCGGTTGTGCAAAAAGTCGCCTCCGGTGCCGCTGAAAACGTGCCACTGGTGGTAGTGACCAACCTGGCACGGACCCTGAGGAAGTTGCAGGCGAGGGGATTGTGGATTATCGGTGCGGCGGGAGAAGCCGAACAGCTGGTTTACAATACTGACCTGAAAGGGCCTGTCGCGTTGGTCATGGGTGCCGAGGAAAAAGGCCTGCGACGACTGACCCGGGAATATTGCGACCTGTTGGTAAAACTGCCCATGGCGGGTGTGGTCAGCAGTCTGAATGTGTCTGTTGCGACGGGCATTTGCCTGTTTGAGGCCGTCAGGCAACGCCGATGACACCTTGCCAGCACTGCCTGACGGCCCCCGTGTATTTATTTGATAATACAGTGTTTTGCGAAGTCGGCGGCTTCGTTGGCCGTCCAGTCACCTTTGGGCGTATCTTTCATTTTGGTACACCAGGCTTCACTACCCACCTTGGTGCAGCCAACACTGGACAGTGTAAACAGTACAATGGCTAACAGGCCTATCGTTTTCATGTTTTTTCCTCGGTAAATGGGGAAGGTGAGCTGTCAATCATAACGGCTAAAATGGACAGTTCCAACCCTGTAACTCCCTGAAATGTCGCTTGAAATAGCAGTGGCATACCCGTAGAATGCCCGCCCTTGGCCTGTATCTGGCCAATACTCCTTGCTGCACCGCACTGGGTGGGCAGCTATAACCCGTAGGGAGAGACAATGCGTCACTACGAAATCGTATTTATGGTTCACCCGGACCAGAGCGAACAGGTTCCCGGGATGATCGAGCGTTACAACAGCACCATTGCCGCCGGCAACGGAACGGTACATCGACTCGAGGACTGGGGCCGCCGCCAACTGGCCTATCCAATAAACAAGATCCACAAAGCTCACTATGTCCTGATGAATATTGAATGTGGTCAGGATGTTCTGGATGAGCTGAGTTCTGCATTCCGTTACAACGATGCTGTTATCCGCAGCGCAATCTTCAGCTGCAATGAAGCTGTGACGGGTGACTCGCCGATCATGAAAGCGGAGAAGTCAGATCACCGCAGCGATCGTCGCGATACCCGTACCGAAGAAGCGGCATCTGACAGTCAGCGCACTGATGAGGGACAACGTTCCCCATCCGCTGATAGTTCAGACAACGATGATGACACGTCTTTTGTCGATGATGCAGACGATGCGCCGTCAGAAGAAGTAGTGGAAGAGGAGAAGTAAAGATGGCCCGTTTCAATCGTCGTCGTAAATTCTGCCGTTTCAGTGCCGAAGGTGCTCCAGAAATCGATTATAAAGATCTGGAAACACTGAAGCAGTATGTCTCTGAAACTGGAAAAATTGTGCCTAGTCGTATTACCGGTACCAAGGCCAAGTATCAGCGTCAGCTGTCCACTGCTATCAAGCGCGCGCGCTTACTGGCATTACTGCCTTACACGGACAGCCACCAGTAATTCGTAGCTCCAGCTGATGCGGGCACTGGCTCAGTACATCATGCGCGGTCGGATACAGGCGTCGGTGGTGGCCTTTTTTGGCAGCCTGTTGCCGCTGCTCAGTCCGGCTGCGGTGAGCCTTGTTACCCTGAGTAAAGGGTTCGCTGAGGGTGCTCTGATTTTGTTGTGGGGCTGCCTGCCACTGCTGATTGCATTTTACGTCAGTGGCGTCAGTCCCATGATAACCCTGGCCACTTCGGCAGGCATGGTGGCGGTTTTGGTATCATCGGCGGTGTTGAGACAGACACAGTCCTGGTCGCGAACGCTCTTGGTTTTGGTGTTTGTAAGTGCAGTTGGCAGTGTGGTTCTCAATCTGCTTTTTAGCGATTCGGCCCGTGAGTTGGAAACGCTTGTGGCCGGCATGTTCAGTCAACTGCAGGAGCAAAGTGAAACCGGTGCTGCACCATTTCAGCCGGGACGTACTTTTTTGCTCGGTGTCATTGCTTATGTGGTAGCGCTGACATCAGTAGCCTGCCTAGTGCTGGCACGTTGGTGGCAGGCCTCGCTGTATAACCAGGGAGGTTTCCAGCGGGAGTTTCATCAATTGCGCTTTTCTCCCGCGGTGGCGCTGTCACTGGTTGTGGGTGTGACAGCCTGTTACCTGGCTCCTCAGGAGTATGGCAGCTGGGCGGGATTGCTGGGATTGCCTTTGTTTCTTGGGGGCATTGGTCTGGTTCACTTTACTGTGGCGTATTACCAGATCGGCGTGCACTGGCTGGCAGTTTTTTACGTGGGGCTGGTGATTATCGGTCCACTGAGTTTGGTACTTGTCGGGTTGGGTTTGCTGGACAGTATCTTGAACATACGCACCAGACTGGTGAAGGGTAAAAATTAGTTTCCCAACCGGTGGTGTCTACAGATTAATAGTGAGAGGGTATTCGAGATGGAAGTGATTCTTCTGGAAAAAGTCGGCAAGCTTGGCAGCATTGGTGACAAAGTAAATGTTAAGGCCGGTTATGGCCGCAACTATCTTATTCCAAAAAATAAAGCCGTGTTTGCCACTAGCGCCAATATGGCAGAGTTCGAGGCCAAGCGTGCCGAGCTGGAAGCTGCCGCGCTGGAACAGCGCACGGCTGCTGAAGCCCGTGGCCAACAACTGGCTGCATTGCCAGCCATTGTTATTGCCGCCAATTCAGGTGATGAAGGCAAATTGTTTGGCTCCATCGGTACGCGCGACATTGCGGATGCAGTGACTGCCGCCGGTGTCGAGGTGAGCAAAAGCGAAGTGAAGCTGCCTGAAGGGGCCCTGCGTGAAATTGGTGAATATGAAATTGATATTCAACTGCATGCTGAGGTAACCCAGCCGATTAAATTGTCTGTTGTCGCTGAGTAAATCGGCAGTTTCAGGCGATAGCATAATTGGTAACAACACGGCACTCCATTTCTCGTGGCAGTGCCGTTTCCGTGTTGGCGGGTGATGGGTCAGATGGTTGAAGACAGAGAAGCACTGGAGCAACAGCTGCCGCATTCAATTGAAGCGGAACAGGCGGTTCTTGGTGGCCTGATGCTCAGCAATAGTGGCTTTGATGCCGTTGCTTCTCTGATATCCGACAAAGACTTTTTTGCCAGCGATCACCAACTGATTTTTCAGACCATGCGACAGCTCAATGCCGAGCAGAAGCCGCTGGATATCATTACTCTCTCCGAAGCCCTGCAGAATAACCGACAGCTGGATCAGATAGGCGGTTCCTCCTATCTGGTTGAGTTGTCGAACAATACCCCCAGTTCTGCAAATATCAATGCTTACGCACAAATCGTGCTGGAGCGCTCCATTATCCGGCAGCTGATTACTGCTGCCAGTGATATCGTCAAAAAAGGCTACAACCCGCTGGGTTGGGACAGCAACAAGCTGCTGGCCGAGGCAGAAAAAAGACTGGTTGCGATTATCGAAAGTCGGCCCAACCAGGGCGGATTTTTATCGGTTAATGAGCTGCTCAAAGAAGTGGTTGAACGTATTGACCAGCTTTTCAACAGCGATGCTGACATTACCGGGTTGAGCACCGGGTTTGCCGATCTTGATGAGAAAACATCGGGCTGGCAGCCATCGGATTTGGTGATTGTTGCAGGTCGACCTTCAATGGGTAAGACTTCGTTTGCCATGAACATGGCAGAGCACGCGGTGTTGCATCAGGAAAAGCCGGTGCTGGTCTTTAGCATGGAGATGCCAGCCAGCCAGCTGATTATGCGAATGATGTCCTCCCTCGGCAAGATTGATCAAACAAAATTGCGGGCCGGTAACCTGTCAGAAGATGATTGGCCACGATTATCCAGTGCGGCCTCCCGCCTGAAGGATCGACCGCTGTTCATCGACGACACACCGGGTATCACTCCCATGGAGCTGCGTAATCGGGTCAGACAGGTGACCCGTGAACACGGTCAGCCCGGCATGATATTGGTGGATTATCTGCAGTTGATGAGTGGTAGTATCGCCACCGAAAATCGGACCAATGAGATCTCGCAGATATCCCGGGAACTGAAAAATATTGCCCGGGAATTCAACTGTCCGGTGATTGCCCTGTCCCAGCTCAGCCGTAACCTTGAGAACCGCCCCAACAAGCGCCCGATCAATTCGGACCTGCGTGAATCCGGTGCCATTGAGCAGGATGCCGATGTGGTCGTCTTTATCTACCGCGACGAAGTCTACAATGAAGAGAGTCCCGACAAGGGCGTGGCTGAAATCATCATTGGCAAGCAGAGGAATGGCCCTATAGGCACCTGTAAACTGACCTTTCTTGGCAAATACACCCGCTTTGAAAATCTTGCCAGAGATTATTTTGCTCAGGACTGAGCGGTTTTGTTTCTACATACTTTTTCCGGATAGATTATGCAGATTTTTCATACGGTAAATGGCCTTCGCCAGTCACTGGTAGCGGCGAGGAGCACAGGAAAGCGAATCGGCTTTGTACCGACTATGGGGAATTTGCATGATGCACATATTGCATTGATCAAACAGGCACAGCAGACCAATGATGTTGTGGTCTGTTCCATCTTCGTCAACGGGCTGCAGTTCGGTCTCAACGAGGATTGGGATAAATACCCCCGTACGCTTGAAGCTGACTCTGGTCGTTTGCGCGACGCCGGTTGTGATTTTCTATTTCATCCCAATGATCAGGAAATGTATCCCAATGGACTTGATACTCAAACCCGGGTGATTTGTCCGACCATGACAGATGTTCTCTGTGGTGCCAGTCGTCCGGGGCACTTTGAGGGCGTCACCACCGTGGTGACCAAGCTGTTCAACATCGTACAACCGGATGAGGCCGTTTTCGGGATGAAGGATTTCCAGCAGCTGGCCGTGATCCGTCGTATGACAGAAGATCTCTGTGTCCCTGTTGTGATTACCGGGGCACCGATTCACCGTGAACCGGATGGCCTGGCAATGAGCTCCCGGAACAGTTTTTTGACGCCTGAGGAGCGGCCCAAAGCCAATCAGCTGTATCTCAGCCTCAACTGGATTGTGAGCCAGATAAACGCGGGTAATCGCGATTACAAGACTCTTGAAAAACAGGCCAGCGAACAGATTGAGGACGTTGGTTTCAGAGCTGACTACATCAGTGTCTGCAATAGCAAGACACTGCAAATGGCGGCAGATGACGATCGGGACATTACTGTTCTTGGCGCCATGTACACGTCCGGCGCCCGCTTAATTGATAATATTTCCCTGAACTAGAGGAATCGCTTTATGCTGAACACCATGCTTAAAGGCAAACTTCATATGGCCAGCGTTACCCATGCGGAGCTCTGGTACGACGGTTCTTGTGCTATTGATGCCAACCTGCTGGAGATGGCGGGGCTGAGAGAGTTTGAACAGATCGATATCTACAATGTGAACAACGGTGAACGGTTCACTACCTACATTATTTGTGCAGAACATGGCTCCGGTATTATTTCTGTGAATGGTGCCGCAGCTCGCAAGTGTCAGGTCGGTGATCGTTTGATTATCGCCACCTATGCCCAATATACCGAAGAAGAGTTGATTCGGCACAAGCCTAAACTGGTTTATCTGGACGAATGCAACAAAATTGTTCGGGCGTCAAATACTATTCCGGTCCAGGTTGCCTGATCTGAGACCTTCCTCACTACTATCGCCATTTCTCTTATCATAAGGTCCCCGGGGTAGGGGTTTGGAGAGGTGTTGGCTTGTAACGTCTGAACAGAATGGGGTGGGCCGCCAATAGTGATTAGAACCATGTCACACCAGCCAAGATATCGGGCTAGGTTGGCTTAATGGCATTTTCGGAGGGAAGTGCTGCTTCTTCGTCACCCTCAATTAAGGGGAGACGATTGATGAGGCTGCTGAGCTCATCGAGGTGCTCTTCTGAAATATCTACAAAGCGGACAACTATGCCCGCTCTTTTTTTACCCCGCCGGATTCTGAGAAAAGCAGCTTTGATGTTTTTGATGATAATTACGTCATTCAAACCGGAAAATAGTCTGATTTCCTTAAACACAGTGTTCTTGCCATCGGGAAACATTTTCTCCAGAACTTTTTCCGTTGCCCCTTCATTCAGATAGAGGCAACCACCCCTGATGTTTAACACCATATGGCCAGACTTGGTGGCCTCATGAAAAGCGAATGGGTCCAGATTCTTGAGGGTTATCTCACATCTGGCAATGACCCGGTTTCCGCTAAATTTCCTTTTGTCCAGGTTTTCCCCTTTCACAATATTTCTTTGCCTTCTAACTTTATGGGGGCAGTGGGTAGACGTTTGCTCCCTATGAGATGCCAGTGTGATCTCATTGAGTGCTAAAGAGGTAATTAAAACAGTTTGGCAGGGTACACATGGTAACACATGCTGACAATGTGTGGTTTACATTGCTTTATCAGAGTGGATGAGAAAAACACTTCCTGAATCTGATCAGCTACTGGTATCGTTAATTTATAATTAACGAAGGAAGAATCAACAAATGCAATTCCGGCCGTTCTTTTTTGCATCGTATAGTGCCTGATCAGATCGTCTTATGAGCTCTTCGTGATGCTCTCCATGACGATATGAGGCCAAACCAATACTGACTCTCGGCGTAATGCTGTGGTTGTTTATTTCAACAGCCGTGTTGCCTAGGGATGACATGATCTGTTTTGCGGCACTGCGGGCACCAACAAGGTCTGTGTTAGGTAATATCAGCACAAATTCATCTCCCCCAAAACGAAAGGGGAGATCCGAAATACGCAGTACCTGCCTGATGGCCTTTGATGCGTGTTTTAATATCTGGTCGCCGCCGATATGACCGACCTGATCGTTGATTATTTTGAAATTATCAATATCAATCATCATGACTGACAGGTCGTAACCATGCCGCTCGGCTCGTTTGGTTTCTTTGGGTAGTAGTTCGTCAAGTGATTTTCTGTTCATGACACCAGTCAATGCATCATAGAAGGCCATTTTTTCCATTGCCCGGAAATCGAGGGCATTTTTCAGATAGTGAGCAAGGCAACCAATACTTTGTTCATGAACAAACAGATCCTGTTCAGAGAAGCGTTTTTGGCTACTGATGGCCAATTCCCCCAGATAACGTTTTTGTAGTCGCAAAGTGTAGTGGGCTTGGTGAACCCGCAGTGACCCCGATAAAAGAGAGATATCCTCATCAGGATAAACGTATTCAACGCTACCCAAGGGTTGTTGCTCACTTAACCAAACGAAAAAGTGATTGATCAGGGAGCCGAGATCAAGTGAACCCTGAAGCTTTTGGTGAAGCCTCAACTGGTTTTTGTCGGAGATCAATTGATTAGATAGTTGGTTTTTGGGCGGGCGATCCGCCGCAGATTTCACTGCGTTTTGCGAGGTGTTTATCGGTATTACTTTTTCCATAAAACATGTGTGTCCATGTCTTTATAAGCCGAATGAAGAGTGGCTCAAATTCTGATGGATAGTGCGTATGAGACAACCAAAAAAGCATTATGATGCATCATATATTTTTTGACAAATAAATGGCGAGTTTATTTATTTGCCTTTTTTGGTTGTCACGTAGACGGAAAATTGACGGTTTTCAGGCCGGCAGACCAGTGCGGATATGATGCCGCTGCAATTTCATCAACCATTGGCTGAGTTGTTTGCGAGTCAAACTGGATAGTGAGCTGAACTCCATACCAATTCTGCTGGCTGGTACCTGCGGGGCGGCTTTATTGTGCCTGACCTGAGCGTCGAGTGATAAGGGTTCGAAGTCAGTAAAGTTGATTTCGCAATGAACGAGTTGTGTATCGCTGATCGTTTGAGGCACATGCAATCTGATGCAGAGACCGTTATCTGAAATGTTTTCGAGCTGCGCACAAAGCCTTTGTCCGTCGTGGGTCAATATGTTAACCGAGGGTGCCTGGTCCCTTCGTATCGGCACCCTGAAGCTGGTGCGTTGCTCTGAAAAATCAAGCTGTTGGGGGAAGGCGATCTTGTGACAGGGAAAGCCGTCTTCCTCAATGGTCGGGGACAGATGTCTGGATTTGAATTGGTAAAGGGTGCCGCCATGGCTCACCCGTATCGTCAGGTCGTCGCCAGGTTTGAGTTGTTTGTTGCCTTCCCTGGGGATCAGCTGGTCTATATGCAACCAGTTGTCTGCCATGCTGACCAGATAGGAGGTGTGAGTAACATTCTTTTTGCCGAATCCCACCTGTAGTGGCAGCCGGGCCTGCTTAAAATTTTTCAGCAGAGCGGTAATTGAATCCGCTGAAAAAACGGTGTCAGTCATTGTCCGGGTGTCCATTAGCTCAGGCTTTTCCGAATGAGCGTGTGCTGGTGGCCGAAACCTTATCCCCCTGGTTGGAGTAGGTGGGTGTGGTATTTTCCTGACGCAGAATGTTGAGTGCGCTGGTGGCATAACGCTGTTGTTTTAGAATGAGCTTGCCGTTGTGGCGGTTTATCTCCTGGCAGCGTGTTGCCAGGTCGTTTAGATCGTTAATGGTGGCCATTAAGGGTTTTGGGTTGATGCTATCCGAGGCCAATTTTTCCATACCCTCCCGGCCCTTGCTTCCAGTCATTTTCTGCATGAATTGTTCCCGGGCATGGGTTGCATGGCGCTGGGAGTCCAACAACCGGTTTTTCTCCCCGGTAAGAGCCTCGATCTCACTAATATCGGTTGAGAGGAGCGCTTCGGTTTCTCTTGTCAGAACATCAAGCAATAAAGACAATTGGTTTAGCTCTGAAACCAGCAAGTTGGCGAAATTCTTTTCCGGCTCGTGATCCATAAGCTATAACCCGTGATCCATAAGTTATAAAAGGTCCCGCTCGGTTTGCAGCAGCTTTTTGACAATTTTGTCAGTATCAATCTGATACTGGCCATCGGCTATCGCCGTTTTAATCGCATTGACCTGCTGGCTGTCAATGTCAGGGATTTGGGACAGGCTTGCTTCCAGCTTTAGCATTTCCGTTGCTGCAGAGGTCAGTGTGACGCTATCGTTTTGCCCTGTGGACGATGCGCCGTCCCGGGAATCGGTGCGTGATTTTTCGGATGTGCTGCCAGCTCGCTGCGAACCCTGGTTCAGGTCAGCTCTGGTGGGTTTGATGTTCATGTCACTCTCTATAGGTTTCATAGCTGGTAGGCCATCTCTCCTGAATCATAGCGGCAAAAAATAGAAAAACTTTAGTGCACATACTGGGTGCTATTATGGCACGCTTACAGTCCCGTCGGAATTGGCAATACCTTCCACCTGCTGGTTACTGCTCAGGTTTGTTACACGTACACGTTCGCCAGCTGTGGCGTCTCCCAAGGCTTTGCCCTGCATTCGCACCTGCAGATTACCGGCCCCGGCGACCAGTGTGACCTGTTGACCCCGTTTGATCACTTTCGGGGGTCTGAGTTGATTGACTCCTATTGTGGAGCCAGCGTCGAGTGATCTCGTTAGCTCCATCCCGATAATCTGCTCCACTTCGTAGACAACGCCACTGATGGCCGTATCGATGGGCTGGTCAATAACAGTGAGATCGGCCTCACTGATTATAGTGTTGCGTGCCAACGGTCTTGCCAGCACCGGTACTGCCCGTTGGGCAGAGATATGTGCGCGCACATAAATTGTCCAGGGTTGGCTGGACGCACAGCGCACACCAACATTAACGGCACCGAGGGAAGGGGCTCCCGGTGGCATAAAGGTATCCAGAGGTTGTTCGCAGTCGGGCAACCTTAGTCGTTCATCCAGAGGGCGAACCTGGACCTTCACATTGTCATAGCCGAGAGCCTGGGCTCTTCTTTTACCGGCAAGAACAACGGTATCCGTGATGCTTTGCAAAGATTGATTACCCTGATTTGAAAAAACTCCCTGGCAGATAGCTGACAGTAGCAGGCAGGGTAACAACTGGAAGCGCCAAATTTTTGTCATTTGCTCTGGAAAATAATGAGTTCCCCCTCGTTTAAGCATTAACCGTGCCAGTTGTCATGGGCGGCAAACTTTGCCGCCGGGGTGAAGGGTTGCCGATGGATCGGCTGTCAGTGTTGCCGTTATTTTATTTAAGTCGTTGAAATAAAAGAATTAAATATGTTGGCACGCAATCTGTATAGGAAAAGGGTAGAGGTTTGAATAAATGAATGTAATTGACAAAGTTTTTGGTATCTCTCCGTCGGTCCTGGCGCTGCGTTCGCAGCGTACAGAAATGATCTCCGCGAATCTGGCCAATGCGGATACTCCTGGGTACAAGGCAAAAGACATTGATTTTCAGGCTGCGCTTGGTCGGGCCACAGGGGACTACGAATTGTTGCAAACCAATAAAGCCCACATGACCGTGAACGGTATCGATAAGGAAGAGGGGATGTACCGGGTTCCTGTTCAGCCGTCACTGGACGGGAATACGGTTGAAACAGATCGTGAGCATGGGGCATTTATGGAGAACGCGATTCGCTATCAGGCCAGTCTTGATTTCCTTGGTGCCCGAATCAAATCCACATTGCAGACACTGCGTGGAGAGTGACTATGAGTCTGTTTAATGTCTTTGATATTTCCGGTACGGCCCTCTCCGCACAGAGTGTCAGGTTAAACGCCATTTCGAGCAATATGGCAAATGCCGACGTGGTGAGTGGCAGTGCAGAGACTGCATACCGGGCAAGATACCCGGTTTTTACTTCTGCTTACGATGCGGTAAGTGGCAGTAGTGACGCAGTTGGTGTACGGGTTTCCGGAATGGTGGAATCCAAGCTTGCGGCCCGTCAGGAATACATGCCGTCGCATCCGATGGCGGACGAAAATGGTTTTATCTACATGCCTAATGTGAACATCGTAGAAGAGATGGCAAATATGATTTCTGCCTCCCGCTCCTATCAAAGCAGTGTCGAGGCAATGAATACAACCAAACAGCTCATCCTCAGGACCTTGAGTCTGGGTCGTTAAGCGATAAGCATCAGGAAGGAATGATTATGAGTAGCGTAGCCAGTCTGTCAGAGCTTTTCCCCAGCACAGTGCAAGGGGAAACCATTAAGAATAATCCCAATGAACTGGGACAGGAAGATTTTATGACGCTGCTGGTTACGCAGCTTGAGAATCAGGACCCAACCAAGCCCATGGATAATCTGGAATTTATCAGTCAGCTTGCCCAGTTTGGCACTGTGTCGGGTATTCAGGACCTGCAGGGCGGGTTTAGCGGCCTGTCGTCAGTGTTGTATGCCAATCAGGCCCTGCAGGCAGCGGGCCTGGTAGGACAGGAAGTATCCACCAGCTCAAATATGGGTTACTTGGCGGAAGAGGGGGGTGAGCTCAACGCAACGGTTGCGCTGCCTGGGGACGCCACCAGTTTGAAGCTCTATGTCCAGGATCAGAGTGGCGAGCTCATTTATAGCGGATCTTTCGGTGCGACTGAGCAGGGTAACCTGAACGTCAGCTGGGATGGAACCGATGCTGAGGGGAATACCGTTGCGCCCGGCCGCTATCGTTTGAGCGCGGAGGCATGGATAGATGGTCAGAACGAAGCCGTGTCGGTTTATCCCCGCCAGCGGGTCGAGTCAGTCAGTGTGGCCGGCGACGGTAGTGGCGTATTGCTAAACCTGGCGGATGGTAGCCAGGTCTCGACATCATCCGTAAAAAGCTTTCATTAAATAAATCTGGAAATTCAGTGACGCAAGGTCAGGAGATAAAACATGGCATTTGATACAGCAGTATCGGGCATCAAGGCGGCAAGCGCGGATTTGGGGGTGGTCGGTAACAATATTGCAAACAGTTCCACTACCGGGTTCAAGTTATCACGGGCGGAATTTTCTGATGTGTATGCCACCAGCCTGTTGGGTGCTGGTGGTAATGCCATTGGTAAAGGCGTCAGTCTGGCCGGAGTAACCCAGGAATTTACCCAGGGGAATATCAGCTTCACCAATAATGCGCTTGATCTGGCCATTAACGGTAGCGGGTTCTTTTTGCTGAGCGATGAGGGCGCATCGACTTATACCCGTGCGGGCAACTTTCAGGTGAACCGTGAAGGTCTTATCGTGACGAGCGAAGGCCAGAGGCTCCAGGCTTTTCAAGCCGATAACCTGGGAAATATCAACGGGCAGTTGGGTGATTTGCAGTTGGACACCTCCCTGATTGAGCCCAACCCCACTGGTTCAGTAGACATTACGCTAAATCTTGACTCGCGAGAGACTGCACCGCTGGTTCCTTTTGGCGGGCCCTTCGATGCTTTTGCTGTGCCCCCCACCAGTCCTGACAGTAATTCTTTCAATGCCACCAGCTCTACAACGATTTACGACGAACTGGGCAACCCTCACGTGTTAAGTACGTTTTTTGTGAAAACATCAACGGCTAACCAGTGGGAAGTTCATACGCTGGTTGATGGTGTGACAACGTCTGGACCAGATACGCTGACGTTCCAGTCAAACGGTCAATTTGATCCTGCCACCTTGCCGGTAGAGGTCAATATTGCTGGTTGGACACCCCTTAACTCCGCAGGCGCACCCACAGGTGCCAGTGCTCAGAGCTTTACTGTTTCCTTATCCAAGGGTACTCAGTTCGGGTCTGATTTTGCAGTCAGTACGATTGTTCAGGATGGCTTTACTACGGGCCAGCTGCGTGGGCTGGAAATTGATAATACCGGGGTTGCCTTTGCGCGTTACACCAATGGCCAGGCTCGCGCACTGGGACAGGTGGCTATTGCAGGGTTTGCCAACCCAAATGGTCTCCAACCTCTCGGCGGTACCAGTTGGGCGGAGACTTTCTCATCTGGTGCGGCAACCCTGGGTGAACCTGGCAGCTCCGGGTTGGGGGTGATTCAGTCCGGGGCGCTGGAAGATTCCAATGTGGAAATTACCGAGCAGTTAGTGAATATGATTATTGCCCAGCGCAATTTTCAGGCAAATGCCCAGGTGATTCAGACAGAAGATGCGATTACACAAACCGTTATTAATCTCCGCTAGCAGGTAGTGATTGAGCCATGGATCATTTCGTCTATATAGCCGCTTCCGGTGCCAGGGAAACCATGCTGGCTCAGGCAGCGAATAGCCATAACCTGTCCAACGCGTCGACCACCGGTTTTCGTGCTGATCTGGTTGCGGCACGCAGCGCTTATCTTTCGGGTGCCGGTCATGAGAGTCGCGCTTATGCAGGAATCAGGAGCCAGGGAGTCGATTTTCGTGAAGGCGTGATTACCGCTACCGGCCGTGATCTGGATGTGGCGATCAATGGAGAAGGCTGGATGGCGGTGCAGGCCCCGGATGGTTCAGAAGCGCTGACTCGACGTGGCGACCTGCGTATCGATTCGTTCGGCCAGTTAACCAACGGTGCCGGGCAATCCGTTCTCGGTAAGGCGGGCCCTATTGCTTTGCCACCTTATTCGCAACTGGGCATTGGTACCGATGGCACTATCTCTATCGTTCCCCTCGGAGAAGATCCCAATACTCTGGTGGAATTTGATCGCATCAGAGTAGTAAATCCCGACCCGTCTCTGCTCACGAAAGGTGAAGACGGTCTGGTTCGCCTTCAGGGGGAAGAGCCTGCAGTTGAAGACGCGAACATAAGGCTGATCCCGGGGTCGCTGGAGAGCAGCAATGTGAATACCGTGGAATCCATGGTGAGAATGATCGAGTTGGCACGTCAGTTCGAGAGTCACGTAAAAATGATCAAAACTGCCGAGGAGCTGGATAGCTCTTCTGCGGCATTGATGAGAATAAGCTAGGGAGTTGACCAATGAATCAAGCACTGTGGATTGCAAAAACCGGGCTGGATGCCCAGCAGACCAAGATGTCAAATATTGCCAACAACCTGGCCAACGCCGGCACAACCGGTTACAAGCGAAGCCGGGCTATTTTCGAAGATCTGTTGTATCAGAATGTTCGTCAGGTGGGCGCTCAGTCCTCCCAGGATACCCAGTTGCCCTCGGGCTTGATGATAGGTACGGGTGTCCGTGTAGTGGCTACAGAAAAACTGTTTACCCAGGGGAACCTGGCACAAACCGAAAATATGCTGGATATGGCCATTCAGGGACGCGGCTTTTTCCAGATTCTGCTTCCCGATGGTACTCAGGCCTATACCCGGGACGGTTCCTTCCAGGTTGACAATCAAGGGCAGATGGTGACGTCTGCCGGCTATATTCTCCAGCCTTCGGTGACGCTGCCGGAGAATGCACTTTCGGTGAATATTGGCTCCGACGGTACGGTATCGGTCAGGCAGCCGGGTTCCTCCGCTGTCAGCCAGGTAGGGACAATCCAGTTGGCGGATTTTGTGAATCCCGCGGGGTTGCAGCCCATTGGAGAAAATCTTTTTCTCGAGTCCAATGCCAGCGGTTCACCGCAGACCGGTAACCCCGGTCTGAATGGCCTTGGAACAGTGTTTCAGGGGTATGTGGAGAGCTCGAATGTCAATGTGGTAGAAGAGCTGGTCAACATGATCGAGACGCAGCGAACCTATGAAATGAACTCCAAGGCAATATCTACCACGGATCAGATGCTCCAGTATGTGGCCAGTAACCTCTAGATATGGTGAAGCAAATGAGGTTCGCATCATTCAGTTTGCTGTTTATGCTGCTCGGCTCGTTGCTGGCAGGCTGCAGTGGCATGCCCAGGGAGAGTCATCCGGACTATGCCCCGGTGGAATTGCCTGAAATGGACAGCGCCGACAGGCAGTTGCCCACGGGTGCCATTTATCAGGCTGAGCAGAATGTCAGCCTGTTCGAGGACGCCAAAGCCCGGCAGGTAGGCGATGTGGTTACGGTGATTCTGGCAGAGGCCACCAATGCTGCAAAGAGTAGCGACACCACCCTCGACAAAAGCAGTAATACGTCGATTGCAGACCCTATTATCGGCAACCGTTCCAACTTTGACCTGGGGGTTGACCTTTCCTCCGCCAGTGGTTTTGAGGGAGAAAGTGCCAGTAATCAGCGCAATAGTCTGACGGGTAGCATCGCTGTCACCGTCGCCCGGGTGCTGCCCAATGGTTACCTTTATGTACAGGGTGAAAAGTGGATACAGATCAATCAGGGGCACGAGTACATCCGCCTGAAAGGAATCGTTCGCCCGGTGGATATCTCCTCCAGTAATACGGTTCTTTCGACCATGGTAGCCGATGCCCGTATTTCCTACGGCGGCACCGGGGCACCGGCGGAAGTGAATATGGTGGGGTGGTTGTCGCGTTTCTTTATGAGTCCACTGTGGCCATTTTAGGAGAATTTCATGGGTACTAGCGCCAGAGTCTGTACGGTTGCTCTATGCCTGCTTTCTATTTTTTCTGCCCCCTGGGCATTTGCAGAGCGCATCAAGGACATCGCTTCCATCAATGGTGTGCGCAGTAACCAGTTGGTTGGTTATGGCCTGGTGGTTGGTCTGGATGGCAGCGGCGACCAGACCACCCAGACACCGTTTACCGTGCAAAGTGTCAAGAGCATGCTTGCCAAGCTGGGTGTATCGCTGCCGGCCAATGTCAATCTCCAGTTGAAGAATGTTGCGGCTGTGATGGTTCATGCGGAGCTGCCCCCTTTCGCGAAACCCGGCCAGACCATTGATGTCACGGTTTCCTCACTCGGCAATGCAAAAAGTCTGCGCGGGGGGTCACTGCTGATGATGCCGTTAAAGGGTGCTGATGGACAGACCTATGCGGTTGCCCAGGGCAACCTGTTAGTCAGCGGCTTTGGTGCAGATGGTGCCGATGGCTCCAGTGTGACAGTCAATGTGCCCAGTGCCGGCCGCATCCCCAACGGGGCAACGGTGGAACGGGGTGTGGTCAGCCCATTCAATCACGATGCTTCACTGGTGATGAATCTTCATGCTGCGGATTTCACCACAGCTTTTCGTGTGGCGACCAGTATTAATGAGTCTCTGGGAGAGGGGGTGGCCCGGCCTCTCGATGGTGGCTCTGTGGAAATCCGTGCACCACTGGACCCGGCAGAAAAAGTGGCTTTTGTTTCAATGCTGGAAAATCTGCAGGTAAAGCCAGCCAGTGCCCCGGCCCGGGTTATTGTGAACTCGCGGACTGGCACGGTGGTGATTGGCCGGGAAGTTCGGCTTGAACCCGCCGCCGTGGCTCATGGCAGCCTGATTGTGACGATCAACGAAAACATCAACGTCAGCCAGCCGGAGCCTTTCGCCCGAAGAGGCAATACGGTGGTGACGCCCGAATCCGAAGTGTCGGTGGAGCAAGAGGGTACCCGCATGTTCCTGCTGGATGCGGGCGTGACACTCAATGACCTGGTGGAAGCTGTCAACAAAGTCGGTGCCGCCCCCGGTGATCTGGTGGCGATTCTGGAGGCATTGGAGCGTGTGGGTGCGCTGCGTGCCCGCTTGATCGTGATCTAGCCATGGCAGAGGCAATGACGTCGACATTCATGGATATCCAGGGGTTGGCCTCGTTGCGCAGCCATGCTCGCGAGGCTCCAGGGACGGCTATTTCCGAAGTGGCCGGACAGTTTGAGTCTCTTTTTGTGCAGATGATGCTCAAGTCCATGCGCGATGCCACCGTAGATGGCGGCCTTTTCGACAGCAGTCAGCTGGATACCTATCAGCAGATGTTTGACCAGCAGATTTCGCTTGAGCTCTCACAGCAGGGTGGTATTGGTCTGGCAGAGATTCTTGTCACTCAATTGGGCGGTGGGGCGCAGACTGAACCGGTAATTGATGAGGTGGGGGGCGTGCAGCCGTTGGTCTCCCTTGAGCGACCTCCATTGAGGGTGCAGCGGGACGTGCCCGGGTTAATTCCCCCGGCGGCAGAGAGGCAGTCAGTTGTGCGAGCCGTCAGCGCCACAGGGCAGGATGGCCTGGCAACTTCGCCGGAAGAGTTTATACAGGCAGTCTGGGATGATGCGGTGGTCGCCGCCGGTGAACTCGGTCTGGACCCTGCCGTTCTGGTGGCTCAGTCAGCGCTGGAGACGGGTTGGGGCAAGAAAGTTATTCAGGCCGCAGACGGCAGCAGCAGCTTTAATCTGTTTGGTATCAAGGTAGGGAATGGATGGCGAGGCGATTCCTCTATTGTCAATACCATGGAGTTCAGGGATGGGCTGGCAGCCCTGGAAAAAGCAGCCTTCAGGGTATATGACTCACTGTCCACCGCGTTCAAGGACTATGTGAGTTTTCTGAAAAACAATCCGCGCTATCAGGGTGCGCTGGAGAAAGTATCCGACAGCAAAGCATTTCTGACAGAGTTGCAGCAGGCGGGCTATGCCACCGATCCAAAATATGCCGAAAAAATTCTGGGTATTCTGGAAAGGGGTAACTACAGCAATCTGGTTAACCAATTAAAGAATTCCGGAAAAGAGTCGCTAACTGGTACCTAGGGTTAGCCCATCAGTGCGTCCATTCACTGGACTGCCAGGCAGGATAAGGCATCGTGGCAAATATTTTTAACATCGGCACATCGGCACTGCTTTCCTTGCAGCAATCGATCAATACCACCGGGCACAATATCGCGAATGTGAATACGGATGGATACAGTCGCCAGCGGGCTGACTTTGATACCTTGCCGCCCCAGCTGAGTGGAGGCAATTATATTGGCTCAGGGGTGACAGTGGACTCCATAGAGCGCATTTACGATCAGTTTCTGGTTTCGGAAGTCCGTACCCGTACATCTTCCCACAGCGGTTTCGATACGCTTTATCAGTTGTCTTCCCGGCTGGATGGCATGCTCGGTAACGATAATGCCGGTCTGGCGCCTGTGCTCGGGGAGTTTTTCAGTGCCGTACAGGATGTTGCCAACAATCCCGGATCATTGCCTGAGCGCCAGGTACTGCTCGGACAGGCAGAAGCGCTGGCAGACCGTTTTCACTACCTGGACAGCAATCTGCGCAGCCTCAATAGCGAAGTCAATGCCAGGATAGAGGGTACCGTAGGTGAGATTAATTCACTGGCGGCCAGTATCGCCAGCCTGAACAAGCAGATTGTCAGCGCCACGGGTCAATCCGGTGGAACTGTGCCGAACGATTTGCTGGACAAGCGTGACCAACAGCTCAGCCAGCTGGCAAAGTATGTTGGAGTCACCACCGTGACCCAATCCGATGGTGCCATTAACGTGATGATTGGCAAAGGGCAGGCGTTGGTGGTTGGCGGTAATGCCGAGTCGTTTCAAACCGTTAGTAATCCATTCGATAGTACCCAGACCATGATTGGCATTTCCGGCGCAGGAGGCAATGTCTCGGATATCACCCGTTTTCTCAGTGGTGGATCGCTGGGTGCCGTCCTGGATTTCCGGGAGGGTGTACTGAATCCTGCGGCCAATCAACTCGGACTGATTGCCGTTGGACTGACATCCACTTTCAATGAGCAACATCAGCTCGGGATTGATCTGGACGGTAATTCCGGCGGAGATTTTTTTCAGCCGCTGACAGCAACGTCGACAGAGCATCCTGCCAACACCGGGTCGGCATCAGTGTCAGCCACCATTACTGACGCCACCGCGCTGACCGGTGATGACTACAATCTTCGTTTTGACGGTAGCCAGTGGGTCTTGACCAACCTTACCAATAACAGCAGTCAAAGCGGTACAGGTCCATTTTCAGTGGGCGGGTTGACGATTGGTGCTGCCGGCATTCCCGCCAGTGGTGACAGCTTTCTGATTCAGCCCACCCGTTTGGCCGTCGGGCAATTTGCCGTGGCGCTGAGTCGGCCGGAAGATTTTGCCGCCGCATCGCCCCTCCGCGCTCAGCAGGTTTTGTCAAATCAGGGTTCAGCCGATATTGCCGGCTTCAGTGTCAGTGATACATCAGGGTTGCCGCTGGCCGGTACAGTGACATTGACGTTTAACCCCGATGCACTCGGAGCGGGGGTGCCCGGTTTCGATATGTCCGGTATGGCCGGCGGTCCTTTGGCCTATAACCCTGCCACAGAGAGTGCTGGCAAATCGTTCAGTCTTGCCGGCTTCGGGTTCAGTATCGATGGCGTGCCGCAGGCTGGTGATGAGCTGGTCATAGAAAATAATACCAACGGTACCGGTGACAATGGCAATGTATTGAATCTGGCCTCGCTGCAAATATCCAGGGAGCTGATGAATGGTACGGTCAGTTATCAGGAGGCCTATGCAAGCACGGTCGCCGATGTTGCGGTTAAAACCCGCCAGGCAGAAAAAGCACTTGGCACCGAACAGGTGCTGCTGGATCAGTCGGTTGCAGCGCGAGAGAGTGTATCGGGTGTGAATCTGGACGAGGAGGCGGCAAACCTTATCCGCTACCAGCAGGCCTATCAGGCTGCTGCGCAGATAATTGCGGTGGCCGATGAGTTGTTCCAGACCTTGCTCAGCTCTGTCCGTCGATAGGTGGGTGCCAATATGCGTTTATCCAGTGTACAAATCTTTCAGCAGGGAATTTCGGGAATACTTGATCAGCAGAGCAAGTTGGCCAAAACGGAACAACAGCTGGCTACTGGCAAGCGTATCCAGGTTCCCTCAGATGATCCGGTAGCGGCTGTGCAGATTTTGAATCTCAATGAAGATATGGCGTTGCTGGATCAGTATCAGCGCAATGGTAATTTGGCCGAGGGGCAGCTGGCACTGGAAGATACGGTGCTTGCCAATGTAGGCAATGTGCTGCAACGGGTCAGGGAGTTGGTGGTTCAGGCCAACAATGCCTCCCAGTCCGTTGAAACCCGCCGCAGTGCGAGTGTGGAAATAGAAGGGTTGCTTGAACAGCTCCAGTCGCTGGCCAATACCCGAGACTCGGAAGGTGAATATATTTTTGCCGGGTTTCAGGCCGACGCAGTGCCGTTTACACGGCAAAACGGTCAGTACGCCTACCAGGGTGATGATGGTCAACGATTCCTGCAGTTGGGCAAGTCATCCCAGGTGGCGGTAAGGGATTCCGGGTTTAATGTCTTTATGGCTGTGCCCACCGGTAATGGCCGCTTTGATGTGAAGCCTGACGCCGCCAATGCCGGCACAGGAGTAATTGGCAGTGCCACGGTTGACGGCAATTTTATTCGGGATACTTATTCAATCACTTTCAGTCAGGCGCTTCCCGGTGATCCGGTGACATATGAAGTGCGGGATTCCTCCAATGCCCTGTTGACCAGCGGTAACTATCAGGAGGGTGACGAAATCAATTTTGCCGGAGCCAGCATTCAGGTTGGCGGCCTCCCTGTCGATGGTGATCGTTTTGAGGTCTTTCCCTCTGCCCGTGAAGGCATGTTTGCCAGCATTCAGGCTATTGCAGATTCCCTGGCCAGTGCGGTTGATTCCCCCGCCGGAGTGGCTTCGGTCAACAATGCCATGGGACGTGGATTGAATAATCTCGATCAGGCCATTGGACACATGCTTGCAGTTAGAGCTGACGTGGGAGTTCGCCAGAATCAGGTGGAAAATCAGCAGTCGCTGAATGAGGACTTTAATCTGCAATTGGAGCAGACACTTTCCAGTGTGCAGGACCTCGATTATGCGCAGGCCATCAGTGAACTTAACCTGCAGTTAACCGCATTGCAGGCCGCCCAGCAGGCTTATGTGAAAGTCCAGGGATTATCCCTGTTTAATTATCTGTAATAGCCCCATCCTGTTTGCTTTCCTTTCAGGCCAGGTAGTTGCTGTGTCGGCAATACTGGTTTGTCCGCCTTCTTTTGTGATAGGCATCGCATTTTGTTGTTTGAACTGTAGAGACCGTCACACTTTCTTCTTTAAATCAATGGATTGAAAAAAAATTCTAAAAAAAAGCTAAAGAACTTTCCTCGTCGGTCGATATACAGGTTATCGATCGCAACGTATCCGTCGTCGATGAGAGATTCCAGCGTCGAAGAAACAGCCGTCTGAAAGGCCTTGATCTGCCAGACGGAAAGGAAAACAAAGAGGAAAATAGTTATGGCACAGGTAATCAATACCAATATTGCTTCGCTCACAGCGCAGCGCAACCTGAATTCATCCCAGGGTGATTTGAGCACAGCACTGCAACGCCTCTCTTCAGGCTTGCGTATTAACAGCGCAAAAGATGATGCTGCGGGTTTGGCAATTTCTGAGCGTTTTACTACCCAGATCCGGGGCCTGAACCAGGCTGCCCGCAATGCCAACGATGGGATATCTCTCTCACAGACGGCTGAGGGTGATTTGTCGCAGATCACCAATAACCTGCAACGTATTCGCGAATTGTCAGTGCAATCTGCCAACGCCACTAACAGCTCAAGCGACCGCGCTGCCCTTCAAGCCGAAGTTGCCGAGCTGGTCGCTGAAATTGACCGGGTGGCATCAACCAGTTCTTTTAATGGCGTCAAGCTGCTGAATGGATCTTTTGCTTCACAGGTTTTTCAGGTGGGTGCCAATGCCGGGGAGACTGTCAGTATTTCCAGCATCACCAGTGCACGAACCTCATCGCTTGGTCAATCGACTGGTGCCAATATGGCGGCACCTGGAACAGCGGTACAGGCAGGCTTTACTGATGGTGATCTGACTGTCAATGGCTTTGCGATCTCCGCTACGGCAGATGCAAAAGCGATTGCCGATGCGATAACCGCTGCAGATATTGGCCTGAGTGCCACAGCTACCAATGCCCAGACAGGTATCGCCTTTGCCGATGTGGTGGGCACGGCCGGTTCACTCGCTTCGCCGACTGAAAATACGGTTACCGGGATTGCCGGTACAGCCGATGCCAACGGTCAACAGTTTATTCTGACCATTGATGGTGTAGAGGCTGTCAATGTGACCTTGGCAGACACCGAGACTGTCGCCACTGGTGCAATTGCAACAGAGATCGATTCAGATTTTGCAGCCTTTATCGCAGCCAGTTCAGGGGCATACAGCATCACCTCCGGCACCTTGGCCGGTGGTGACCTGGTTCTTTCCAAAGCGGATGGTACTGCCATTACCTTTGATACCAGCACCAGCACATTAGGGGGTGTGGCTGCCAGTGTGACTGAGTCCGAGACTACCGGTGGCACCCCGGCGGTGACAGCGGTTGCTCCCGATTATACATTGTCGGTTGATGGTACTGCCCTGGATCTTTCTGCAGTGGGCGCAGACGGGACAATTACAGCCACTGAAATTGCGGGATTGATTAACGGACTCGCTGGTTACACGGCCTCTGCACCTACGGCCACAACCCTGGATATCACCAAGGACGATGGCAGCAATATTGTTCTGGCTGAAGGTGGCACAGAAGGTGCGGCTGAAGGTCTGGCCGCCACTGGCGATACCTATCGCGGTCTTGTCAGCAGCATTACTTCAGCTGACGGGGATCTGGTTATCGGCGGGGCTACACCTGCTAATGCCGGGTTGACTGCGGGCACCACTACTGCAGACACGCTGGTGGGAACGACTCTGGCGAATACGGATATCTCCAGTGTCGCTGGTGCAAATGCTGCCATCCAGTCGGTGGATAGTGCTCTGACAGCGATTAACAGCTCGCGAGCCTCTCTGGGTGCGATCCAGAACCGCTTTGAATCGGTCATTGCCAGTATACAAACGACCTCCGAAAACCTGAGTGCTTCCAGGTCGCGGATTCAGGATGCCGATTTTGCCTCAGAAACTGCAGCGTTGACCCGTGCTCAAATTCTGCAGCAGGCGGGTACGGCAATGCTGGCTCAGGCTAACGCACTGCCACAGAATGTTTTGGCCCTGTTGCAGTAATGATCTTTTCAATCTGAAAAGATCAAACAGGTAGAGGGGTGGCTATGCCACCCCTTTCTGCCCGGCCATAGCACCTTATATTGATGGAGTGCCGCCATGCCAGAATCTATAACTATTCCCGGACCTGCCCTGAAAGCTATTGCCAACAGCCAACCTGTCAAAGCGATGGAATTGACTGTAGACCGGCAAGAATTGCCCGTCGGCGGCAATGTTTCTCCGGAGAAAAGCGATGAACAAAACAGAGAGTCGTCCACTGTAGAGCTTGCGGCAGCGGTAAGTCATATATCTGATTATGTGCAACAGATTTCCCGTGATCTGCAATTCAAGGTAGATGAGACAACCGGTAGTACGGTTGTCACCGTAATCGATAGTGAATCCAAGGAAATTATCCGCCAGATCCCCCGGGAAGAAGCCGTTGCACTTGCCCATTATCTGGCGGAAATCGGTGCCGGAAACAGTAAGGGATTGTTTGTCAGGGGCGAGGGTTAATTTTTTCTTTTATTGAGTCTGGTTGGCACCCTGTTTGCTTGTTTATCTGCGGGTTTAACTTTTAAAGGCGTGCGTATGAACCGGACATTCAGTTTAACCGTGGTAGGAAGTGTCAGATGTTAACGGCGACGGGAATAGGGTCGGGACTGGACATTGAGTCGCTGGTTACCCAGTTGATTTCAGCCGAACGCTCACCGGTAGAAACCAGACTGGTGGCCCGTGAGTCCGCTCTAACCGCAGAACTGTCGGGTTTTGGCAGCCTCAAAAGTGCTCTCTCTACATTCCAGGACAGTATTTCCAGCCTGAATAAACTCTCCAGCTTTGGCCAGCGCACAACGACCTCCAGTAATACGGATGCGGTTGTGGCGTCTGCGAACAGTACTGCAGCTTCGGGCAGTTATAGCCTGTCTGTCAGTCAGCTGGCATCGTCACACTCACTGGCCAGTACCGGTTATGCCAGTACTTCAGACCTGGTCGGCACGGGAACACTGACCATTCGTTTTGGCAGCACCGACTATACCTCTCCGGACCCCGGTCCCGAGAGTTACGATGGCTTTACGGTCAACCCTGAAAAGGGCACGGCGACGATAACCATCGATTCCGAGAACAACACTTTGACTGGTGTCCGGGATGCAATTAACGGCGCAAAAATCGGCGTTACGGCAGTGATCGTCAACGATGAGTCTGGCTATCGTTTGTTGATTGGATCCGATGATGGCGGCGAGAAAAACAGTCTCGAAATAAGCGTTACTGATACTGGTGATAGTAACGACCTGGATAGTGCTGGCCTGTCTGCATTGTCCTTTAATGGCAGTGCAACCAATCTTGCCCAGACAGTCGCTGCCCGCGACGCCCTGTTCACGGTCAATGGGTTGTCCATACGCAGTAGTGAGAATAGAGCCAGCGGCGTTATTGAGGGGCTGGATATTACCCTCAAAGATGTCACTGGAACTTCCCCGGTGACCGTTACCGTTGCGCAAGACCGCGAGGCGGTCAAGTCCGCCATCCAGAGTTTTGTCAGCGGTTATAACAACTATATTTCTACCGTTAACAGTCTCACCGCCTATGATCCTGAGACCGGTGTTGCCGGGCCACTGCAGGGAGATTTTTCAGCCCGTTCGATTGCCAGTCAGGTGCGTCGGGCCATCACTGATTCCGCCGAGGGTTTTGGTGGTTCCTTCAGCAGCCTGAGTGAGCTGGGTATCACCACCGATGGCGATGGCAAGCTGGCCATTAATAGCAGTCGTTTTGATGCTGCGCTGGAAAATGCTTTTGATGATATCGTCGGAGTTTTTGCCGCAGTAGGCCGGCCATCGGACGGGACCATAAAATATATTACATCGACGGCGGCGACAGCAGTCGCCAGCCATGATATCGATATTACCCAGATGGCGACCCGTGGTCAGCTAACCGCTTCGCCAAGTTTTTTTCCGCTCAACATTGATAGTGAAAATAATAGCCTGGTGCTGAGTGTTAATGGTGTGACATCCAGCGAGATTTTGTTAACCCAGGGCAATTACGCATCGGGCGCTGAACTTGCCGACGAGTTACAGGCAAGGATTAACGGTGACACTGCGCTGGTCAATGCCGGCGCCCTGGTGTCCGTGCAATTCGTCAATGACCATTTTGAAATCACATCCAATAATTATGGGTCTTTCTCGACAATAGAAGTTCTCTCTGTCGATACCAATACTACTGCGCAACTGGGATTTTCAACCGGAGCAGGTGTTGCCGGTATTGATGTGGCGGGCACCATCGGCGGTGTGGCGGCCTCCGGCAGTGGGCAAACACTAAAAGGGGCTGTGGGCAGCAAAGCTGAAGGGCTGCAACTCCTGATTGCAGACGGTTCTACGGGACCACGCGGCGCAGTTGATTTTTCACGTGGCATTGCATACCAGCTGAATACCCTGATTACGTCTTTTCTGGCGACCGATGGCCTACTGGATTCGCGCACAGAGGGGATTCAGTCGCGCATAGAGGGTATTGGTGATCAAAAGGAAGTGCTTGATCGCAAGATGGAAGCTCTGGAAATTCGTTATAGAAACCAATTCAATGCACTGGATTCTCTGCTTGCCCAACTGCAGACGACCAGTGATTTTCTGACGCAGCAGTTGGCCTCCTTGCCGGGCTCCGGTCAGCTGCTCAACAAAAACAACTAGTATCAGTCAAGAGGTAGTCAATGAACTATGCATCAGCGTTAAACCAGTATAAAAGTGTCGGGTTGCAGACCGGAATCGTGGATGCAACGCCTCACCACTTAATCGCCAAGTTACTGGAAGGTGCACTGGACAGGTTGGCTTCGGCAAAGGGTGCAATCAACCGAAATGAGATTGCCCGCAAGGGTGAATTGCTCAGCAGTGTTATTGCCATTGTGGATGGGATGCGTGCCAGCCTGGATTATCAGCGGGGAGGTGAGATCGCCGCAAATCTAGGTTCGCTTTACGATTATATTGAAAGGCGACTTGTGGAAGCAGGTGTTTCGTCGGATACAGCGGTATTGGATGAAGTCAGTGCGCTGTTAAAAGAAGTCAAGGCCGGCTGGGAATCTGTTCCTGCTGAGGCGAGGAGCATGCAATCATGACTGCAGCAGTCGTCCACGAATCTCTTTCCCAGGCTCATCAGTGTCGCCTCCTGGCTGAGGTGTTGACTATTACCAAGCAGATGCTGAGCTGCGCGGAGAACAACGAGTGGTCAGAGGTGACGAAACTGGAACAGCGGCGGCGGGATGGACTCGCCGTCTGTTTCTCACAAACTTCCGGACTGCCGGACTCGGTTCTGGTCGCCGAAGCGGTCGCGGCTCTTTTGCACCTGAATGAAGAGTTGATGTCCCGGTTAAAAGTGGCAAGGGAGCAGGTTATGGTCCAGGGATTGGAATACACGCGGAACCGTAAAGCCATGGGCAGTTACCATGAGGTGGGCAATAATCGTTAATTACACAAAAAGCCTCTCGATCTGTTAGTTCCGTGCCGGAGCACGTCTTTTCCCATACGTTTCGCATTGTCGTCTGAGCTGCTTTTTCCCTCAGTGCCTTAAGATTGATCTATACTCAAAAGGGTTTAAACTCGTGTTTCCCGTTTGGTTCCATGCATTTCAGAGCCGAAATATATAAGAGGATGCCTTTATTTTGGACGTGGACAAATCCGAGGAGTCAGCAAGCGCCCTTTCCTTTACCGACAATATCTCCATTGCCTGGTCAAAAATCGATTATCAGCCCGATGAAGCACACCTTGCGTTGGTCAATGAATCCAACGAATCCTTTCTGCGGGCCGTATCTGCCATCAGCGAATTTTCCAAAGAGACATCAGACAGCAGCAACCCTGCGCTTTCCCAAGAGCTGGCCCGCCTGGATCTGAAGCTAAACCTGCTGTTGGATCTGGTTGGTCAGTTGATATACAGCCAGCTGGATATCCCCGATATTTCCCGGGTGACTGTCTCTTCTGCGCAGGTCGATTGGCAGGATGGGAGTGTTCCCGAGCCCGGTTCAATCGTATTTGTACAGGTTTATATTCAGCGCGGTACACCAAAGCCCCTGTGTTTTTATGGCGAAGTGGTCAGCAGCCCAGATGATTATCGTAGAGGGTGGGCAAGAGTGCGTTACCTGGGGCTCAGTGAGTCGGTCCAGGTGTGGCTGGATAAATTGATTTTCCGACACCACAGGCGCGAGGTTGCCTACAGAAAATCCTCTAGTCCCTAGATTGATTTGCAGCAGTTCATTCGTAAAAACCCTCGTCAAAATATTGACAATGCACGACCCTCCTTTAGAATCGCTTGCGCTTTCCAATAAGACTATTGAATTACTACTTTGGAGTGATGGCTCGATGATAGACCCCCATTCAGTTGGTGCGTTCGATGTAAGCCAGTTCTCCAATCGGACTTTAAATCCTGCAATAACAAAAGTTCACTACTGATGCCAGCCCTTAAAAAACAAGTGCTGGTATTTGACCAAGACCTTGCAGAAGGGCATAAAACAGGGGCACTGGTTCGGTTTCTGGAGTACCCGGTTAAGGTTTTTGATGACAGGCAGAGTCTCAACAACTTTCTGACCGAATCCTCGGGCGATGACCTTTTAGCACTGCTGATTCGGGATAAAACCGGATTTCCCGTGCTGAAGAGTGTGGCTGATAGCCTGAACCAGAAAAACCTTTCCTGCCCCTGCTACCTTGTAAAATGGGAAGCGGAGTCGCTGTCGGTGCCAACCTCCATTTCCCGGCACATTGCGGGGACGATTCCTTTTCCTGCCAGTTACCAGTTGTTGCTTGGTGTCCTTCAGGAAGCTGAATTATTTTCAGCTTCTTCAAAAAATAGCAGGGTTGAGCAATTTGGCCAGCTGTATCGTAATCTGGTGGGAAGCAGTGAAGGGATCAATCAGATACGGGACATGATCAAGCAGGTGGCTGATAGCGAAGCGTCTGTGCTGGTCCTCGGTGAATCCGGTACTGGCAAGGAAGTGGTGGCCCGCAATATCCACTATTACTCGAATCGCCGGGAACAACCCTTTGTGCCGGTAAACTGCGGTGCGATTCCGGCTGATTTACTGGAGTCGGAATTGTTTGGTCATGAAAAAGGCTCTTTTACTGGTGCGATCAGTTCCCGTCAGGGACGTTTCGAAATAGCGGATGGTGGCACGCTGTTCCTGGATGAAATCGGCGATATGCCGATGAATATGCAGGTCAAACTGTTGCGGGTGCTTCAGGAACGAACGTTTGAACGTGTTGGCAGTAATAAGTCACTCACTGCAGATGTCAGAATTATTGCTGCCACACATCAGAATCTTGATCACCTGGTGGCAGAGGGGCGATTCCGTATGGATCTGTACTATCGGCTCAATGTGTTTCCTATCGATATGCCGCCATTGCGGGACAGGAGAGAAGATATCCCGTTATTGATCCGTGAATTGATCAATCGTTTCGATCGGGAAAAACGGGGTTCAGTCCAGTTGAGTGACTGTGCCATTGCGGCCCTTGGTAATTACAGCTGGCCGGGCAATGTCCGCGAGCTCTCCAATCTTATCGAACGACTGATCATTCTGTATCCAAAGAAACTGGTCAAATGGTCAGATTTGCCGGAGAAATTTCGCCCGAACCAGGACTGGATTGCAGAGCAGCAGGAAATCAGTGCCAGTCCACAGACGACTTCAATCAATGTGTCTGTCCCGGACATTGTCTATTTGCCCCCTCAGGGTATTGATTTGAAAGACTATCTGTTCGAACTGGAACGTATGTTGCTGAATCAGGCACTGGAGCAGTCCGGCTGGGTAGTAGCGCGCAGTGCAAAATTACTCAAATTGCAGAGAACGACCCTGGTGGAAAAAATGCGCAAGTTTGGACTCAGCCGCCAGGAAGATCCGACAAACTTTTGACTCTTTTCCTTGAGTGAAGTCTAACTTACTAATAAACAATATATTTTTCTTTAGGCATGATTATTGCTGATCTACCTGAGTGGACACAGGTCCCTCCATTTTAGGCAAGTAGCGCAGGTAACGATCATGAACCAGACAGAAGCCCTGTCAGCCAGTCAGCTTGAACAGGCTTTCAAGGTGTTTAATCAGCTGTCCCATCAGTTGGATACCTCTTACCGCGATCTTGAAGGCAAGGTGACCGGTTTGACCGAAGAGCTTGCCAGAGCGCGTTCAGCCAGGCTGAGCGAATTGGCTGAAAAAGAACGCCTTGCCCATCGTCTCTCTTCCCTGTTGTCCGTTTTGCCGGGCGGTGTCCTCATTCTGGACAGTGGGTACATTATTCGCGATGCCAACCCCGAAGCCCTTGAACTGTTGGGTGAGCCCCTGATTGGCAAATACTGGGAAGCTGTGCTGGCCAGAGCTGCCCCCTCCCAACAGCTGAGCGGTCGTGAGCTGGAGTTGCACAGCGGTAAAAAAATCTCAGTGGTCAGCCGGCTTCTCGATGGCTCCAGCGACCATGTGGTGCTCATCACGGATGTGTCTGAAATCCACCAGTTACAGGAGCAACTGGGCAGGAAGAAGCGTCTCACCGCACTGGGGGAAATGGCTGCCCGCCTCGCCCATCAGATTCGGACCCCCCTCAGTGCCACCACACTTTACCTGGCGCAACTGGCCAGAGCTGACCTGAAAGCAGAGCAGCGGCAGAAAATAGTGGACAAAGTTAACGAGCGTCTTGGTCATATGGGTAATCTGCTCCACAGCATGCTCAGTTTTGTGCGCGGCGAAACGCCTGTGACCGAAACTATTTTGCTCAATCAGGTGTTGCAGCAATTTGAAGAGACGGTTCGCCCCACCCTTGAACAACACCATGCTGTGATGTCGATACCCTATGTCGATAACAGTCTGGAATTGGTTGGTGATCTGGACGAACTGGTCGGGGTGCTGGGAAATCTGGCGATGAATGCCATTGAAGCTGCGAAAGGCCCTGTGGTTATTGATTTGTGGGTGGGGGCCCTCAATCCCGATTGGCTGCAGATCCGTTTTCGCGATGACGGCCCGGGTATTCCGGAAGAATTGCTGGAACGCATCTTTGATCCCTTTTTTACTACCAGAGCACAGGGTACCGGGTTGGGGCTGGCCGTAGTGGCAATGGCCGTCAGTAAGCATGGTGGTGAAATTTCTGCCACTAACCGCTCCACGGGTGGGCTCGAATTTGTCATCAATCTACCCATTAGCAAACCGGCTTCGGGTACAGAAGTTATTGTTGATGGGCATAACCAGGGAGACGTCGTCTATGAGTAATTCAACGAGGGTGTTGGTGGTTGAAGACGATGCAGCACTCCGCGATGCCATGTGTGACACTATTCAATACGGTGGTTACCAGGTACTGTCGGCCAGTAATGGTGAAGAAGCCCTGTGGTGTCTGAAAAGGGAAAGGGTCGACCTGATTGTCAGCGATGTACAAATGGATGTGATGGATGGCAATACGCTCCTCAGGGAAGCGAAAGCACTCAGGCCGGAACTGCCTTTTGTGCTCGTTACAGCCTATGGCAGTATTGAGAATGCGGTAAAAGCCATGCAGGAAGGCGCTGCGGATTATCTGTTAAAGCCTTTTGAGGCTGAAGTCCTGCTGGAAATGGTGAGTAGACTGGCTCGTCCGCCGGAAGTCGCTTCAGATGGGATGGTCGCCGAAGACCCCAAAACCCGACAGTTGTGTGAGCTCGCCAGACGGGTTGCCGCCACCCAGGCGACGGTACTTATCAGTGGTGAGTCGGGTACCGGTAAAGAGGTGATTGCGCGTTACATTCACCGTCATTCTCCTCGCGCAGAGAAGCCTTTTCTCGCGATTAACTGTGCCGCCATTCCAGAGACAATGCTGGAGTCCATGTTGTTCGGCTACGAAAAAGGTGCCTACACCGGTGCACATCAATCCCGTGCCGGCAAGTTCGAACAGGCCAATGGCGGGACGTTGTTGCTGGACGAAGTTTCCGAGATGGATTTGGGGCTGCAGGCCAAATTATTGCGGGTGCTGCAGGAAAAGGAAGTGGAGCGATTGGGTGGCAATACACTCATATCACTGGATGTCAGGGTGCTGGCAACGACCAACCGCAATCTCCGCGAAGAGGTCGCTTCAGGACGCTTTCGGGAGGATCTCTTTTACCGTCTGAATGTTTTTCCCATCCATCTGCTGCCGTTGCGCAAGCGGCCGGGCGATATTTTGCGGCTCGCCAAAACGATGTTGCGGCGCTATAGCCCGGACCAGCCGATCAGTTTTACGGCCAGCGCCGAACAGCGGTTGCTGAAGCATCGCTGGAACGGCAATGTCCGTGAGCTGGAAAACTGTGTGCAACGGGCCGCCATCATGGCCAGTGGTTGCCAGATTGCCGAGGCAGATATCTGCTTTGAGGATGTGCTTCCAGAGGACCTGTGCCAGAAGGCAGCAGGCAGCAACAGTGCACAATTATTGGACGGCGATCTCAAGGCACGGGAAAAGCAGTTGATAGTTGATGCGCTTAACGCCGTCAATGGGTGTCGCAAGGATGCAGCAGAGCGGCTTGGGATCAGTCCCCGGACGTTGAGGTACAAGCTGGCCAGACTGAAAGAGCAGGGCGTGGCTATTCCGGCCACCGGTTAATACACCGTCGGAGAAACTGTTTATGAGTGAGATGGAGATAAACCAGGTATTGGCCCAAATGCGGTTAATGGCTGCTGCTGCGGGCAAAGGGCCGAGCGAGGGCCCGGCTGAGGGTGGAGAAAAGGTTGATTTCGGCGCTTTGATGAAGGACTCGATCGATCAGGTCAATGCTGCCCAGAAGCAGGCGCGCCAGTTGTCGGATGCCTTTGAAGCGGGCAGCCCGGATGTGGCACTGCCTGAAGTGATGGTGGCTCTGCAAAAGGCAAGCCTGTCATTTCAGGCAGTTAATCAGGTCAGGAACAAACTTCTGAATGCTTATCAGGAAGTGATGAACATGCAGGTGTGAATTCCTTTTTTCATACTAACGCAACCAACGTGAATTAAAGATTATGGCATTGAATACTTCCACCTTGCTCAGTCGCTTCAATAGTCTCAGCAGTCAACCGGTCACCCGTCAGCTGGGTCTGCTGCTCGGCCTGGCGGCCAGTATTGCCCTGGGAATCGGCTTGGTACAGTGGTCCATGGCGCCGGATTATGTGGCGTTGTTTGGCGAGATGACGCCTTCCTCGACCAATGAAGTGGTTCGTTCTCTCGAGGAGAATGGTACCCGTTACAAGGTGGATCACCGGACTGGGCTGGTCAGTGTGCCCGCTGAAAAACTTCATGAAATCAGGCTCAAACTGGCCAGTGACGGATTGCCTAAAAGCGATGGCAGCGGTTTCGATATGCTCTACAAAGAACAGAAAATAGGCGTTAGCGGTTTTATTGAAAAAGCCCGCTACGACCGTGCTCTGGAGCAGGAGCTTGCCCGGTCCATCGCCTCATTGGACAGTGTCAGGTCAGCGCGGATACACCTGGCACTGCCCAAACAGTCAGCTTTCGTGCGCAAGCGTGACAAGCCCGCAGCATCGGTGTTACTGAGCCTTTACCCCGGGCGTGAATTGACCGAGCGGCAGCTGGCCGGGGTGGTGCATCTGGTGGCTTCCAGTGTGCCGGGCCTGGAGGCCGAACAGGTGTCAGTGGTCGATAACCAGGGCAAGCTACTCTCGGCCCAGGGCAGGGAGGAGGGTTTCGCCCAGACGTCGGAGCAGTTCCGGTTTACACAGCAGCTGGAACAAAGCTATGTGGATCGAATTACAGAGATTCTGTCACCCATTCTAGGGGTTGGCGCAGTGAGAGCACAGGTGGTGGCAGACGTGGATTTCACCAGGGTGGAAAAGACCAGTGAAAGCTATGCCCCCGAAACCAGTATTCGCAGTGAACAGCTGGTTGAGGAAAATTCCCGGGGTGAGTTTGTCGGTGGTGTCCCCGGCACGCTGGCCAACCAACCTCCTGAGGAAACCAGAATTACAGCGGTACCTGAGGAGACTGAAGAGCAGCTCTCCAGTGGCCGGTTCAGCAAGCGTCAGGTCAGGAATTATGAGATTGATAAAACCATCAGTCATATCCGGGAAGTGCCGGGCACGCTGCAGAAGCTATCGGTGGCCGTTGTGGTGGACTATCAGGATACGGTCAATGGTGATGGCAATGTGGAGCGCGCGGCAATTGCCGAAGCCCGGCTGGCAGAGATCACCGCATTGGTGAAAGATGCCATTGGCTTCAGTGCAGAGCGGGGTGACAGTGTCAATGTGATGAATGCCATGTTCGTGGTTCCCCCGGAGCTTGAGCAGTTGTCGGAACCTTCATTGATGGAGCAGGAGTGGATCTGGCGGGCAGCTAAATTTTTATTGGCGGGTATCGCCATTCTCCTGATCATTTTTACTGTCCTGCGGCCATTGATGCAGGCTTCAGCTGCGCCGCCACCCGGTACGGCTCTGGCAGCACCGGCGCAGGGCGGGGCGGGAGCTGCTCACGCCACTCAGGGGGGGATGGCTCTGAGCGAAGATCATGTCACTTTGGGTGGGCAGCCCCAGCTTGGCTTGCCGGGAGCCTCCTCGTACCAGAATCAATTACAGATGGCCCGTTCCATGGCGGAGGGTGAACCGCAGCGGGTAGCCCACGTGGTAAAAAACTGGGTGTCTGCCGATGGCTAATACTGAAATGACCGGTGCCCAGCGAGCCGCTGTGTTTTTGTTGGGTCTGGGAGAAGAGGGTGCCGCGGCCATCATGCGGCAAATGTCACCAAAAGAAGTTCAGGCAGTGGGCGAGGCCATGGCGTCTCTTTCCGATGTCTCTGACCAGCAAGTGGCTCAGGTCGTGAATGAATTTACCGAACGGGTTTCTTCAGTGAGCCCGCTGGGAATTGGCAGTGGTGATTTTGCCCGCCGGGTGATGGTACAGGCACTGGGTGAAACCCGGGCCCGCAGTATGATCAGCCGGATACACAGCAATACGGACAGCAAGGGCATGGAATCCCTGAAATGGATGGATGCGCAATCTGTGGCGGCACTGATCCGTCAGGAGCACCCGCAGATCATCGCCATCGTTCTCAGTTCCCTGGAAGGTGAGCACGCGGCTCAGGTGTTGTCCCTGTTGCCGAGCGAGATTCACACCGATGCCATGATACGTGTTGCACGGTTGAACACCATTGACCCTGCGGCTCTCCAGGAGCTGGATCAGGTGCTTGAGAACCAGCTGGGCGGCAACTCCAAAGCACCACCGACCTCGGTAAATGGTATGAGTGCGGCGGCTGCCATTCTGAATCATTTGAACACGGATCTCGAAACACAACTGATGGATTCCATTCGGGAAATTGATGGTGATCTGAGTGAAAAAATTCATGATCTCCTGTTTGTTTTCGACAATTTGCTGGAGGTGGATGACCGGGGAATGCAACGTCTGATTCGTGAGATTTCAGTGGACAGCCTCGTTATAGCCCTCAAAGGGGTCGATGACAGGGTCAAGGAGAAGTTTTTCAAAAACATGTCCTCGCGTGCTGCCGAAATGTTGAAAGAAGACCTGGATGCCAAAGGCCCGGTTAAATTGGCTGATGTGGAAGCTGCCCAGAAAGAAATTCTGACGATTGTTTCCAGGCTGGCCGATGAAGGCGAGATTTTCCTCGGCAAAGGAGGCGGTGACTTTGTCTGATACAGAGCCGGGTGTGAAGCGATGGCAGGTTCCTTTTTTCGAACAATCCGCCCCCGTCAAAAAAGTTGTTGATCCGGTTGAAGTCGAGGCTCTTGCCCAGTCCCGTGGTTTTCAGATTGGTAAATGGGAAGGCCTGGAAATGGGCAAAGCCGAGGCAGAGCAACTGGTCAAACACCTGTCCGGTTTGCTGGATGAAATGGCCCATCCCTTTCAGAGTCTGGATCAGGTGGTGATCCGTGAGCTGGCCAATATGGCTATGTTGATTGCGCGTCAGATTGTTCGCCGGGAACTGACCGTTAATTCAGATGTGGTAACGGATATTGCGGCAGAGGCACTGTCGACGCTGTCTTCATTGCAGGGCGAAATTGAAGTATTTCTCAATCCGGGTGACCGAAAACTGGTACAGGAGATGGCCCCGGCGTTGTTTGAGGGGAAACCCTACAAGCTGGTTGATGATCCCGACATCCTGCCCGGTGGCTGCCGTATGAAAACCCCTGTTTCCTATGTTGATGCGTCCGTCGAACGACAGATGGAAATGGTTTTTGGCACCCTGATTGAGTCCTGCGAAGAGCGTGTGCAGTATTGAGTGATACCTTGAACCGGATGAACAGCCTCGAAAAATTGAAGGCGGAACGCTGTCAGAGGATAGGCCAGACCCTGTCTTCGGTAACTGCTGCTGTTGAACCGGTTCCCCTCGAAGAGGAGGGCACACTGGTTCGCATGATTGGCATCAAACTGGAGGCGGTGGGTTGTCGGGCACCCATTGGGGGGCGTTGCCGCATCATTACCGATGAGGGCAATACCATCGAGGCGGAGGTGGTGGGGTTTTCTGATGGCAGCCTGTTGTTGATGCCCGAAGGGCCACTGAGTGGTATCAAGTTGGGTTCCCGGGTACTGCCGGTGAAGACAGGGGGCTCGGTCGCCGTCGACGAGCAGCTATTGGGTCGGGTGATTGATGGTGCGGGCAATCCGATTGATGGAGGACGTCCGCTCAAATGTATGCATCATGTGCCCCTGCGAGGATCATCCATCAACCCGCTTGATAGAACCCCCATACGTGAGCCGCTGGATGTGGGTGTGAGAGCAGTCAACGCACTTATGACAATGGGAAAGGGTCAACGCCTGGGGCTGTTTGCCGGCAGCGGTGTGGGCAAGAGTACTCTGCTGGGCATGATGACCAGACACACGGAAGCAGACGTGATTGTGGTCGCGTTGGTGGGTGAGCGCGGTCGGGAAGTGCGTGAATTTGTCGAGGATATACTGGGAAAAGACGGACTGGCCAGGGCTATTGTCGTGGCAACCCCGGCCGATGACGCCCCATTGACCCGTATTCATGGTGCATGGCGGGCCACAGCCATCGCAGAGTATTTTCGCAGTCGTGGTAAAAATGTACTGCTGTTGATGGACTCCCTGACGCGTTTTGCCCAGGCCCAGCGGGAAATAGGTCTCGCGATTGGCGAGCCGCCGGTGACCAAGGGTTACCCACCCTCGGTTTTTTCCCTGTTGCCAATGTTGGTTGAGCGTGCCGGCAACAACGCTCAGGGTTCTATCACTGCGGTTTACACGGTACTGGTCGAGGGCGACGATCATAACGATCCGGTGGCCGACGCTGCTCGTGCCATTCTTGATGGGCATATTGTGCTGTCGCGGGAAGTGGCGGATTCCGGTCTGTTTCCGGCCATTGATATCGATCGTTCTATCAGTCGGGCTATGGCGAATATTGTGAATGAAGAACAGTTGCTGGCCGCCAGGGAAATCAAGAGTCTCTATGCGACTTACCAGAGCAACCGCGATCTGATAAATATTGGTGCCTATCAGCAGGGCAGTGATGAGTCCATTGATCGGGCAGTGTTTGCGGCTCCACATATTCGCCGTTTTATCCTGCAGAGAGAATCGCAGAAGCTGTCGATGGAGCAAAGCCAGTCAGACCTGTCGGCAATTTTGGATATGTGTCAACCAGTTGGAAAAGAAGGCGATCATGGCAACCGATAAAATAAACAAGGTGGCGACCCTGGCCGAATCCCGGGAACGCAACTCGGCAGGCGTTTTCAAACAGAGCCGACAGAGCCATGAACAGCAGCGACAGCAATTCGACCAGCTTATCCAGTTCAAGCAGGAGTACGAAACCAGGCTGGGGCAGGTGGGTGAGCAGGGCATTCCCGCCAGGCAACTGCAGGATTATCGATTGTTTCTGAATAAGCTCAATCAGGCCATTGAGCAACAGCGTGCGGCGGTCAGTGATTCAGCTCAACAGCTGGAAGGGGATCGCGAGCAATGGATGACGGAGGCCCGCCACAAGACAGCGATAAACAAGTTGGTGGATCAGCGGCACAGCAAAGCCCTGCGCAATCAGGAGCGAGCTGAGCAGCGTGATGCCGATGAGAAAAGCCTCGCCAGGAAATCTCTGGAGTATCCCCCAAGGTAGACTGGCACTTATCTTGCTTTATATGAGGTCAACGCGCTAAAAGGATCATCCAAAGTGACACTGGCCATTCAAATACAGCAGGGTTCAGGTAATAAGGTTACGTCGGAATCGCCTCTCTCCGTCAGTTCCGAATCAGACTCAAAAGGCAGTGATTCCGCCTCTTTCGGGCAGATCATGGGGGAGCAAAATGCTGTCACTGCCGGTGAGGAGGAGGCCCCAGAGCAATCCCTGTTGGCTCAAAATCCGGCGGGGATGGCGGCTGAGGCTGGCAATATCGGGTTCCCGGGTGGCAAGGACTTGCCGCTCGAAGAGGGGGTGGCGACTGCCGCCATGCTCGTTGCGGCTGAACAATGGCCCCAGACCGGGGCGAGTAAAGTGATGGGTGAACTGCCTGTTAATAACAGCCTGGTCCGATATACCACCCCCGTCACGACCAATACAGATTCCGCCTGGTCCGATGCGGTTGCTCGCGTTGGCGCCAGTCTTGAGGACAGTCCTGAGAGCTCCATGCCGATAAAACAAACACCTGATAGCAGCGCATTGTTCTCAGCGGCCATTCAGCTGGGTAAGACAGTAGCCTCGCAAACAATTGAAAATAGTACTGCTGCATTGCAGGTGTCCCCTGGTGGGCTACAGGCGACTGCCACTGACGGAAATGGCACCGCTCTTCTCAAGGTTCCGGTATCTATAGCCGCTCCGGTGGGTACTTCATCCTGGAGTCAGGATATGGCTGGCCGTTTGTCCACGATGATCAACGGTAATGTACAGAATGCCACGCTCCAGCTGAATCCACCCGAGTTGGGAAAACTGAATATCAAAATCTCTGTAGACGGTGATAATGCCAGCGTATTTTTTTCTGTTGATAACAGTGCAGCCAAAGATGCGATTGAATCTGCGATGCCCCGCCTTCGGCATTTGATGGAGCAGGGCGGTATGTTATTGACCCAGACTCAGGTGTCCCAGCATGCCGGGAGTCAATCACAATCCAACGCCCAGTCCCAGACGCAACAACAGGGCGCAGGCGATAACAACGGCAATGGTTCGGGGGGTGTGAATCTTGATGGTGACGCGGTCGACGAGTCACTGTCCTCCCGGATGATTCTGGACGCCTCTGTGCTGGAAGGCCGGGTGGATTACTACATCTGACAGTCGTCTTTGCTTCTCTTTCCTGCTGTTGTTCCCTGTCGATTTTTTGATGGGTGTATAACCCCTCTGCCCTCAGACACCCACCATGCCGTTTGTGTGAATTCGTCAAAAAAATGACATTGCGCATCTTATAATTTTTAACTCATTGATAAGAAAAGAAAAAACATATTGGCCTGTTTTTTGCTTTGACTCTATTCGCGTGGATGTCAGTTTTGTAAAAGCCCCTGTCCCGAGGCTGGGGCTGGTTGAGTTGGAACGTGATTATGGCAACAAAAAATGATGGGTTGAATCTGGGTAAGGACAAACAGCCGGGGTCACCGGCTGGAAAAAAGGGAAAAGGTGGCATGAAGAAAATAGTCATTATTGTATTGGTCGTTGTGATGTTCCTGGCGGTCGGCGGCGGTGCAGCATTTTTTATGATGGGTGATAGCGATAACCCCGGCTCTGGCGAGCAAGTCGACGAGGTTGTGGAACAACAGGCGGTTGAAGAACGCGAGCCGATTTATTTGCCTTTGGATCCCGCCTTTGTGGTCAATTTCGAGCACAAGGGCACGATTCGTTACCTCCAGTTAAGTCTGCAGGTGATGGCTTATGATCAAAAGGTGGTGGACAAGATCCAGGCCAACATGCCGGCAGTGCGCAATAGTCTGATCCTGCTATTCAGTGGGCAGGACTATGATGCGCTCAACACTCTTGAAGGTAAGGAACAGTTACGCAAAACAGTGCGCCAGTCCATCCAGGATGTGATTCGCCTAAAGGGCGAACAAAAAGTGGATGATGTGTTTTTTACCGGATTTGTCATGCAGTAACGCCAATAGTGAATTCTGATGGTCGATAAAGAGGTTTTATCCGAAGGGGAGCTTGAAGCGCTGATGGGCAGTGTTTCTGACGAAGCCGCGGCCGGGAAAAATGCGGCTGCTACCCGACATTGTGCCTCATTTGATTTCAGCACAAGGGAACAAACCCTGCTGGTGCAGATGCCGGTGTTGAAAACTCTCACCGAGAAACAGGCCATGTCTTTCGCACAGGGGCTGCAAAGTCTTTTCAAGGCGCCGGTTGAGGTTCAGGTGGCGGATATTCGCCCGATGAAACAGGAAGAAGCGCTATTGAGCATGCCGGAGCTGGCAGGGATCTCTCAACTAAAAACAGCGCCGCTGAATGGGACATCTATGGTGGTTGTGTCCGGTGATGCGCTGTCATTTTTTGTCAATCAGTATTTTGGCGGATGGACAGGTGGTGGCGGGCACAAATCAAACCGTACCAATCTGACGCCCACCGAGCGCCGGATCAACGATCTGGTCGTTGGCCGCTTTCTCAGCGCCCTGACCGAGGGCTGGCAGGAAAAAATTTCCCTGTCTGGTGAGGTTTGTGGGTTTGAGACCAACCCGGACTTTATTCAACCTCTCGCAGCTGGCGAGTTGTTGTTGAAATTTCCCTTTGTGATAAAGCTGTTTGACTGGGAGGGGATCATCGACTGGTTCATTCCCTACGCCGCGATCGAGCCACTTAAAAACCGTCTCGGTAATCCTGCGGCAGGGCAGACCTCGAAAACAGATGTCCCCGGCTGGGAGGACTTTTTCCGTCGGGAGTTGTTGTCGGTGGAGCTGGAGGTCAGCGGGGTCTTTACCAGTAAAAATATGAGCCTGTCTGACGTTATGCGCCTTCGCAAGGGTGCAGTGATTCCACTGGCGGCGCCCACTGCAGTAACCCTGTGTATTGAAGGAGCACCATTCTGTGTTGGTGAACATGGTGCATTGAGCGGCAGGAAGTCGATCAAAATTAAACAGGTTCTCAAACATGACAGTTAATGACGAGCAATTTTTAGATAGAGGTGGCCGATGAACGACCAGGTGGATGAAACTAAACCACAGTCTCCACAGCCGAGTTCAGGGACAGAAGAATCTGTGCCACTCAAAGAGCTGGAGGCAGAGGATTCCCGGGCCGTTCCCGATGGTGGTGGAGAAATCAACCTCGATGCCCTTCTCGATGTACAGGTCACGCTATCAGTGGAAATCGGCAGGAGCAGATTGCCCATCAAGGACCTGATTGCGCTCAATCAGGGTTCTGTGGTTGAACTGGACCGCGAGATGGATGAACCGTTGGACTTGATGGTCAACGGTACCCTGATTGCAAGGGGTGAGGTGGTTGTAGTCGATGGGCAATTTGGCCTGCGACTGGTTGACATCGTCAGTCCATCCGAACGGTTGAAAAAACTCAAGTGAAGATTGCCATTATGCCGCTGCGGTCTCTGCTGCTTTCCGCGGTTACCGTGGTTGTTCCTGTCCACTCCCTGGCAGCAGCCTCATCGACGAATTCGAGCGGGCTTTTCAGTGGTGGCTACCTGTTGCAAGTGATCGGTTCACTGCTGCTGGTCTTCGGGTGTATTTTCGGACTGCTTTTCCTTTTGAAAAAACTGAACGGTGTGTCCATGGGCCACCATACGCCAGTCAGGGTGATCGGTTCCACGCGGGTGGGTACCAGAGAAAAAGTGCTGCTGTTGCAGGCAGGTGAACAGCAGTTGTTGATCGGTGTGGCACCGGGTGGTGTGAGTACGCTGCATGTCTTTGAGGAACCGGTGGTTTCAGCGGACCAGTCAAAAAACCGGGATTTTGGTGCACTTCTCGGTCGAGTGTTGCCCACGGAGAACCATCGATGAAACCCTGTCTGAGATGGCTGTTACTGGGACTGCTATGTGTCCCTGGTCTGGCCCTGGCGGATGCGACCATTCCTTTGCTGTCCGTAGAACCAGCTGCTGGTGGCGGCAGCAATTACTCGGTCAGCCTGCAAATCCTGTTGTTGATGACGCTGCTGAGTCTATTGCCGGCAGCGTTGATTACCATGACGTCTTTTACCCGTGTGCTCGTGGTGCTGGCCATCCTGCGCCAGGCACTCGGTACTGCCCAGACCCCTTCCAATCAGATTTTGCTGGGGCTCGCACTGTTTCTCAGCCTGTTCATCATGTCACCCGTACTTGAGCGGGCATACGACACCGGGCTAAAGCCCTACATGGAGGAGAGTATTGGCTTTGAGGAAGCGCTCGAAAATGCCAAACAACCTTTTCGTGAGTTTATGCTCAACCAGACCCGCGAAGCGGATCTGGTGATGTTTGCCGAGCTGGGTGGCTATGGGGGCTTTATTGATGAGGATGATATCCCGATGAAAGTCCTGCTGCCGTCGTTTCTTACCAGCGAGCTGAAGACCGCTTTTCAAATAGGCTTTCTGATTTTTATACCCTTTCTTGTGATCGATCTGGTGGTGGCCAGTGTACTGATGTCGTTGGGGATGATGATGTTGTCCCCCATGCTGATTTCACTGCCCTTCAAAATAATGCTGTTTGTCCTGATTGACGGCTGGTCTCTTATTGTCGGGACCCTCGCCGCCAGTTTTGTTACCTGACGGAGAAATGTTCACATGACACCTGAAGCTGTGCTGGATGTTGGCCAGAGCGCCCTGATCGTGACCATGCTGCTGGCCGCACCGTTATTGTTGTCGGCCCTGGCTGTGGGCCTGCTGATCGGGGTGTTTCAGGCGGCCACCCAAATTCAGGAAATGACACTGAGCTTTATTCCGAAGCTGATTGTGGTGGCAGTAGCTCTGTTTGTTGGCGGACCCTGGATGCTGCGTATATTGACGGAGTTTTCCCTGCGTCTGTTTCAAGACATACCCGGCATGGTGGGTTAGTCGCCTTGCTGTTTTCTGCAGACCAACTGATGGCGTGGACGCAGTCCTATTGCTGGCCATTTTTGCGAATCACTGCGTTACTGCTGGCTGCGCCAATTTTCGGGGCTTCTACATTTCCTGTCAGAGCCAGAATTCTGTTGGCTGTGCTGGTGACAGCGCTGTTGGCGCCGTCGTTGCCGGCGCTGCCGACAATCGATCCTTTGAGTCCTGCCGGTTTGATTGTGGCATCGCAACAACTGGTGGTGGGTCTCGCCATGGGCTTTCTGATTCAGATGCTTTTTGCCGCGGTGGTGATTGCCGGTCAGACGCTGGCGGTCACCATGGGACTGGGTTTCGCCATGGCTGTCGATCCGCAGAATGGTGTCCAGGTACCGGTGTTGAGCCAGCTCTACCTGATTTTTGCAACGCTGATTTTTCTTGCGATCGACGGTCACCTGATTTTGCTGGCCGTTCTGGCAGACAGTTTCGTCCTTTTGCCGGTGGGCTGGTCCGGGTGGGATTCTGAAATTGCCATGAATCTGGTTCTTTGGGCCAGCCAGATGTTTATGAGTTCACTGCTGTTGGCGTTGCCAACCCTGATAGCCTTGCTGCTGATTAATCTGGCCTTTGGTGTGATTACGCGCGCTGCCCCACAATTAAATATTTTTGCAGTCGGTTTTCCCGTCACCATTATGGCGGGGTTCGTATTTATTCTGCTGTCGATGCCGGCAATATTTTCACTGTTGATCGACATGTTTGATAGCGGACTTGCCCACGCTTTCGAATTGTTTCGCTAGGTAGGTATGGCAGAAGATCAACAGGCATCACAGGAGCGCACCGAACAGCCGACGGAACGGCGCAAGCAGGAGTCTCGAAAAAAAGGCCAGGTTCCCCGATCCCGCGAATTGAATACCATGCTGTCGCTGTTGGTGGGTGCCATCGCCATGTTAATAATGGGGTCTACATTGACGAGCGAGTTTGCATTGTTAGTCGAGCAGTCGCTCAGTTTTGATCGCGCAACTGCCTTTAACACGTCGATGATCACAGTGCGTTTTGGCGAGCTGATGATGTCTTCACTAATGGTTTTGGTGCCTTTTTTCGGCGTGACGGTGATCGGCGCTTTTGCCGGTCCTTTATTGATGGGTGGCTGGTCGTTCAGTGTTTCGGCAATGGCTTTCAAGTTTGAAAAACTGGATCCTGTCAAAGGTATTGGACGGCTGTTTTCCGCGAAAGGTTTGATGGAGCTGGTGAAGACGCTGTTTAAGTTTTTCCTGGTGATTGGTGCGACTGTTTTTCTCTTTTATCAGTACAGTGAAGAAATTCTGTTATTAGCCAGCCGTCCTCCAGCTCTGGCGATGAGTGAAAGTATATCGTTGCTGTTATGGAGTCTGATTTTACTCAGCTTCAGTCTGATTTTTATAGTGATTCTCGACGTGCCATTTTCCCTGTGGGACCACAACAGGCAACTGAAAATGACGCGCCAGGAAGTGCGTGATGAGATGAAGGAAACCGAGGGTAAACCCGAGGTGAAAAGTCGTATCCGTTCCCTGCAGCGTGAAATTTCCCAGGGGCGGATGATGCAGGATGTGCCCAAAGCCGATGTGGTGATTACCAACCCGACCCATTTCTCTGTGGCTCTGAAATACGATAGTCGGCCGGGAGCGGCGCCAATGGTGGTGGCAAAAGGTCGGGACCTGGTGGCTTTCAGGATCCGCACCCTGGCAGAAGAGGTTGATGTGCCTATCTTCTCTGCGCCCCCGTTGGCACGTGCCCTCTATGCCAGCACCGATATCGGTCAGGAGATTCCACAGAATCTGTACCTCGCCGTGGCCAGGGTGCTGGCCTATGTCTATCAACTGAAACGGGCGCCCAGCACCGAGTATGTGGCCCCGCCGGAAGACTTGTGGGTCCCGGATGAATACCGGGACCAAATCAGCGAGGATCAGGTAGACGATCATGAATAAAATGACCAATACCACTGCGTCCGATAGCGGCTTCAATTTTTCATCCCTGGCCGGTCTGGGGACCCCCGTGCTGCTGTTCATGATGCTGGTGATGATGGTATTACCGCTGCCAGCGTTTGTGCTGGATCTGCTGTTTACCTTCAACATCGCGCTGGCCATCATTGTCCTGCTGGCCTCGGTTTACTCCCGACGGCCTCTCGACTTTGCTGTCTTTCCCACGGTTCTATTGATTGCCACATTATTGCGACTGGCGTTGAACGTCGCTTCAACCCGGGTTGTTCTACTGGAAGGCCACGAGGGTACGGGTGCTGCCGGCAAAGTGATTCAGGCCTTTGGGGAGTTTGTGGTTGGCGGTAGCTATGCCGTAGGCCTGGTTGTCTTTGCCATTCTGGTCATTATCAATTTTGTGGTGGTTACCAAGGGCGCCGGTCGAATCTCGGAAGTGACCGCCAGGTTTACCCTGGATGCCATGCCCGGCAAGCAGATGGCCATTGATGCAGACCTGAATGCCGGGCTGATCACCCAGGACGAGGCATTACTCCGTCGTCAGGAGGTCTCTCAGGAGTCGGATTTTTATGGTGCCATGGACGGTGCCAGCAAGTTCGTGCGCGGGGATGCAGTGGCGGGCATTCTGATTCTGTTTATCAATATTATTGGCGGCTTTTCCGTGGGGGTGTTGCAACACGACCTCAGCGCCGGTGAGGCCGCCCACAATTATGTTCTGCTCACCATAGGTGATGGCTTGGTAGCACAGATCCCGTCACTGCTGCTGTCCACTGCTGCGGCCATTATTGTCACCCGTGTGTCCAGCTCACAGGATATGGGCGAGGAAGTATTAACCCAGTTATTCAGTAACACCCGAGTGCTGTTTGTGACGGCTGCACTGATCGGCACCATGGGGCTGGTGCCGGGGATGCCCAACCTGGTCTTTCTGGGTTTGGCCGGTTTGCTTGGCGCACTGGCTTATATGCAATTACAGCGGCAGAAAGTTGAGTTGCTTCCTGATGAGCCCGCTCCTGCTGAAAAGCCTGCCGAGTCACGGGACCTCAGTTGGGACGATGTGGAAATGGTCGATGAAATAGGCCTCGAGGTGGGTTACCGACTGATTTCACTGGTGGACAAAAAACAGGGTGGTGAATTGCTGACCCGCATCAAGGGTGTTCGTAAAAAGCTGTCCCAGGAGCTCGGTTTTCTGGTGCACTCAGTGCATATTCGCGACAACCTGGACCTTTCTCCCAACGAATACCGCCTTGGTTTTCACGACGTGATAGTCGGGCAGGGCGAGGTGTTTCCCGGTAAGGAGCTGGCGATTAACCCCGGCCAGGTTTACGGGGAATTGGAGGGGGCGGCGACCAAAGACCCCACTTTTGGACTCGATGCCGTCTGGATCGACAGTTCCCAACGGGATGATGCCCAGGCGATGGGTTTTACCGTGGTGGATTGCAGCACAGTGATCGCCACGCACCTGAGTCAACTGATCAAGAACAATGCCCAGGAGTTGTTGGGGCAGGATGGTGTTCAACAGTTGCTGGACAAATTGTCCCGGACTTCGCCAAAACTGGTGGAAAACCTGGTGCCCAAGCCATTGGGGCTGGGTGTGGTGACCAAGGTGATGCAGAACCTGCTGGAGGAAGGCCTCCCGATCAGGGATGTGAAGACAATCGCCGAAGCTTTGGCAGAACACGGTGCAAAGAGTCAGGATCCTGACGCTTTAACCAGTCAGGTTCGCATTGCACTGGGCAAGACAATCTTCCAGACCGCTAATGGTGTAGGGGATGAGATGGCTGTAATGGTGTTTGATTCACAGCTGGAACAGATATTGCAAGGTGCAGTACAGGGGAATGCCGGCGGGCTTGAACCTGCACTGGTTGAAAATGTTATCGGGCAAATTGTTGCCGCTTCCGGAAAAATTGAAGCCCAGGGTAAAAACCCGGTATTGCTGGTGGCCAGTCAGGTGAGATTATTCCTGTCGCGTTTGCTGCGGGGTCGAATAGGTAATTTTTATATCCTCGCCTATGAAGAAATCCCCGCCAGTAAAAATATTAAAGTGGTGGCCACGATTGGCAATAACCAGCTCAATGGTTGATTAACCGGATCGGCTTTTGGCCCTGATGCCGTTTCAGAAGATTAGTGATTAGTGAGGAAGTAGCAGCATGAAGATCAAGCGTTTTGTCGATAAGGATAGCCGCAGTGCCATGGCCAGAATTCGCGCCGAGATGGGTGCGGATGCGGTCATTCTGTCCAGCAAAAACGTTGGCGATCAAATCGAACTGGTGGCAGCAGTGGACTTTGACGAGCGCGATCTCAATCCTCAGGAGTCCCCAAAGCCCCGGTTTACTGAACCGGAAACAGGCTCCGTACCCGACACCCCAACACTGGGAGATTTGCAGCGGGAACTGGGAAACCTCCGTGGCCTGCTTGAAGGCGAGCTGGCTCAATTGGCTTGGCGAGAAATGGCTGAAAAGCCCTCGGTAAAGGCGGCACTGTTTAGCCGTTTGACGAAGCTCGGCCTGTCCCGCTGGCTCAGCGGTGCCGTCGTCGATCGGCTGCCGGCCAAAGGTGATCTTGAAGACATCTGGAAAAAATCTCTGACCATGCTTTCCAGGAAAATTCGGGTGACCGGTGACAGCCTGCTCAACGATGGTGGTGTGGTCGCGTTGGTTGGTTCAACCGGTGTGGGTAAAACCACCACCATTGCTAAACTGGCTGCCAGATTTGTGATGCGTCACGGTGCCAAACAGGTCGGACTGATTACTACTGACTGTTACCGGATTGGCGGGCAGGAACAGCTCGAAACGTTTGCCGGTTACCTGGGTATTCCGATGATTGTGGCAACAGACGGCTTCCAGCTGAAGGCGGCACTCGACCAACTCTCCTCCCGAAAACTGGTGCTGATCGACACTGCGGGCATGAGTCAACGGGATATCCGTCTTTATGAGCAATTCAATACGCTGAAATCTGTAGGTTATGACATCGATGCGTATTTGGTACTTTCTGCCACGGCGCAATCCGGTTCTTTGAAAGAGTTGATCCAGGTATTTGGTCGTCAGGCACTGGCTGGCGCCATGGTGACCAAAGTAGATGAATCCTCCAGTCTCGGTGGACTACTTGATCTGGTTATCAAGAACAATCTGCCGTTGGCCTATGTCAGTGCAGGCCAGAAAGTCCCTGAAGATATCGCTCCTGCCCGGGTGGAATATCTGATGGGCAAGGCAGCGGATCTAATGGAAGCAGAAGAACGATCAATTGATCGGAAACTGGATAAAACCCCCATGACCAGTTCGGTCGCAGTTTAGGTATCCCATGTTCAATCAAGCTGAAGGCCTGCAAAAGATGGCTTCGCCGTCCCCTGTTAACGTCATTGCCGTCACCAGTGGCAAAGGTGGGGTGGGGAAAACCAATATCGCGATCAATCTTGCGGTGAGCCTGGCGGCTCTGGATCGTTCGGTTCTGTTGTTTGATGCCGACCTGGGTTTGGCGAATGTCGATATTGCGTTGGGGCTTAAGCCAAAGTACGACATTCAGCACGTTTTTTCCGGTGAACGCACGCTGGAGGAGATTCTGGTGGACGGCCCCAGGGGCGTTCGTGTTGTACCGGCCTCATCCGGGGTGGCCGAGATGGCTTCCCTGTTACCCCAGCAGCAGGCGGGTTTGATCCGTGCTTTCAGTGAGTTGACGATTCCCGTGGATACTTTAATTGTCGATACTGCGGCGGGAATCGACAGTGGTGTGCTGAACTTTACCCGTGCCTGCCAGGAAATCTTAGTGGTGATTTGTGATGAGCTTACATCGATCACAGATGCCTATGCCCTGATTAAAGTATTGAATCGTGAATGCGGTGTTAAACGCTTTCAGGTAGTCGCCAGCATGGTTGACCGGGCCGTGCAGGGGCGCCAGCTCTATGAAAAAATATTGCGAGCCACCGACCGCTTTCTGGATGTGCATCTGGGCTACTTGGGTGCTGTGCCTCGAGACGATTACCTGCGAAAGGCCGTCCAACAGCAGGCAGCTGTTGTACAGGCATATCCCCGCAGTCAGTCTGCGGTTGCGCTGAACAGGCTGGCAGTCACAATTGATGACCGCTTTAAAACGGGTTCGGACACAGGGGGCCTGGGTTTTTTTGTTGAGCGCCTGATCAGTTGCGGCAATCTGGCGCTGGATGCTTGATCATGCCTGATGCGATGGTTTATGCCCAGGAACAGCGGTCGAGTATGGAGGATGTTCTTCAGTCGCATTTGCCGTTGGTCAGGAAAATCGGTTTGCATCTGATTGCCCGACTGCCGAACACAGTCGAGTTGGACGACCTGCTCCAGGTTGGCTTGATCGCGCTATTACAGGCAAAGGAAAGCTACGATGTCTCACTGGGTGCCAGTTTTTCTACCTACGCAGCCATTCGTATTAAGGGTGCCATGGTGGACGAGGTGCGACGAAACGACTGGGTGCCGCGCTCGGTGCAGCAAAAAATGAAGCGGGTTTCCTCAGCTATTCGGTCTGCAGAGGCGCGTCTGACTGGCCCGGCTTCAGATTTGGACATTGCCCGGGAACTACAGATGGAGTTGTCTGATTATCAGGAAATGGCAGGGGAGCTCGCTACATGCCGGATGATGTCCCTGGAGGATATCGAGCAGGAGGGGGCGGCATCCGGGGACAGTGATCCTTTTACCAGAATGGCTGATGCGGGATTTCGGACTGCATTGGCCGAGGCGATTACCGAGTTGCCAAACAAAGAGCAAATGGTGATGTCTCTCTACTATGGCGATGAGTTGAACCTGAAAGAGATCGGGGCGGTTCTTGGCATTTCGGAGTCGCGGGTGTGCCAGATTCACGGACAGGCACTGGCCCGGATCAGAGGTCAGTTGTGCGAGTGGACAGGGTAGGGGCGCGCTGAATGGCTGCTGGGCGTCGATCCGTAGATTTCCTCACCATGGCCGGAGTCATACTGTCTCTGGCTGCAGTGATCGGCGGCAATATGCTGGAGGGTGGGCATACTGACTCGCTGGTTCAGTTAACGGCTTTTATTATTGTTTTCGGCGGTACACTCGGTGCCACTCTGGTCCAGACTCCCCTGCATATATTCCTGCATGCTTTAAAGCGCTTTCGATGGATTTTTTTTCCACCACCCATGGCACGCTCCGACATCATGAAGAAGATGGTGGATTGGAGCAAAATTTCTCGCAAAGAAGGATTGCTGGGATTACAGGCGGTGGCAGACAGGGAAAAAGACAAGTTCACCAGGAAGGGACTTCAGCTGCTGGTTGATGGTAATGAGCCCGATGACATTCGAAAAATCCTTGAAGTCGAGATCGATAGCTTTGCCGCACATGAGATGAACAGCGCCAAAGTTTATGAAGCGATGGGCGGATATTCTCCCACCATTGGCATTATTGGGGCCGTGATGGGGTTGATTCACGTGATGAACAACCTGTCTGATCCGGCTGCACTCGGACCCGGTATTGCGGTTGCATTTGTGGCCACAATCTACGGGGTGGGGTTGGCAAATTTCTTTTTTTTACCCATGTCGAACAAGCTCAAAATGTTGGTGAATGACCAGGTCCAATATCGGGATATGCTGGTGGATGGGATGGTAGCCATAGCCGAGGGAGAGAATCCCCGGTCCATCGAGAGCAAGCTCGAAGGGTATCTGACCTAGGCCATGGCCAGAAAAAGACTGCATCAAGAGAATGAAAATCACGAGCGGTGGTTGGTTTCCTATGCTGACTTTATCACCCTGTTATTCGCTTTTTTTGTGGTCATGTATTCCATCTCGTCCGTTAATGAAGGTAAATACCGGGTTCTTTCCAGCTCAATGGTGTCGGCTTTCCGCCAACCGAAGTCATCTCTTGAACCGGTTCAAATTGGGCAATTGGTGCGATCACCACTGATGATGCCCGATCAGGTTATGGATGTTTCAGCCAATCCCGCGCCAATTATTACACCCATGTTGCCCCAGGATCAGGACTCGCCAGCCGACGATAGTGACCCGTTGGCGATGGAGTTCTCCCCTGAAGATATCATCATGCAAAAAGCTTTTAATGCCGCGGAAAAAGAAGTGGATGAGATGGCTGGTCATGTGGAGGAGCAACTCGATTCGCTGATAGATGAGGAAATTGTCAACATCAAGCGCAATAAATTCTGGCTGGAGGTAGAGATAAAGTCGAGTCTATTGTTTCCCAGTGGCGGCAGTGATCTGGTTCCCGCTTCAATACCTGTGCTTCAAAAACTGTCAAAAATTTTCAGAGAGTTACCCAATCGGATTCATGTGGAGGGTTTTACAGATAATCAGCCCATCAATACGGTGATTTTTCCTTCGAACTGGGAGCTTTCCACCGCCCGTGCGGCAGCAGTTGTCAGGCTTTTTGAAAGCAATGGCATTGCCGCCTCCAGAATGGCTGCTATCGGTTATGGTGAATTTCGCCCAATTGCTGAGAACACCACTGAAACAGGACGAGCCAAGAATCGTCGTGTGGTTATAGTAGTGGTGGCTTCAATGGCAAACCGCCAGGATCAAAGAATTTACGAGTTTGAGATGTTAAAGGATCAAGCGGGAACCTGAGGTATCTTGACAGGTACCTGTATTATCCATAACTATCGGGAAGGTATAAGGCGCTGCTGGACAAAAAAGGAAAATTATAGCGATAGATAATGCGATAAGCCCTGTGGGAGAATCGATATGATCGATTCAGTGAGATTGAATAAAATAAGCTCTGTATCAAAAAGCCGACCTGTAGTGGGAAAGGAAGAGAGTGAGCAAAAGCCAAAAGATGACCAGATTTTTTCCGAAAAACAGGCCGCAAAAAAGAAGAAGCAGTCCAGACTGGGAGGTAACGTGGACGAGCGCTGTTAGTGGCTGTCGGATGTGTTGTGAAGGCCACGTACTGACTGGTTTCAGGATTCTCTCGGTGTTGACCATTGGCGCTGTACAATATGCTGGATCAACTCTTCCTGGGCTGTACCATTTCCCAGAAACTGTACTCTAATCCGGTGGGTGTCCTCGCCAGTCTGATTGATCGGAGTACAATCCACCACGGTCGCCAGCATTTCAAGGCGACTGTTGGCAGGTTTCAGAACAATTGTCAGTGCGAGTTGTGTGGATGGTTGAATTGCTGACGGGCTATCAAACGCCATGCCACAGCCGCTGATATTAACCATAATATTTTCATAGGAATCGATGCTTGTCGAATTTTCGCTCAGGTTGAGTGCGGCGACCATCGACAATTTTTTATTCAGCAATCCCAGCGCCTGGGCAACGAGCGGATTTTCCTGCCACAGAAGATTGGTTGTCTGGTTGAATTCCCTGTCAATTTCGGCGAGCAAAGCTGTCAGTGGCATCTCTTTGTGACTGGGGTTGACGCTTGAATGGCTGTCAGCTGTATTGAGCTGTCTGTAACTCAGGCCTATTGTGTCGTCAATGCGATAATAATTTCTGCGCTCGGTTCCCTGTTTCATGAGTGGTTTTCTCGAGTTTTTTCTATTGCGGGCTTTGCACAGCTGCATCGCCAAGGTTTAGTGTATTTAGAAGGTCAGGGTTGGCTTTTTGAATATCGTTGATGCTGGTAGCGGTAGCCTTATCCAGCCCCTGCCTGATGACTATTTCAACCCGCCGGTTCTGGGCGCGATTCTGTGGAGAGGTGTTGCCCTGAAATGGCTGGGTGTCCGCGCGGCCAATGACCATAAACCGGTCGTCATCAAGCTCATCACCTTCGATCAGTTCATGGGTGACAGACAGAGCGCGGGATGAAGAGAGATCCCAGTTGGAACGGAACCGGCTGCCAGTTATAGGTACATCATCGGTATGTCCTTCGACAGCAATTTTCCCCGCAATATCTTTCAGTGCCTTGCGGAGAGTAACCATGACCGGAATAAAATCCGGATGCAAGGTTGCAGACCCAGATGGAAAAGAGCCCTTTTCACGAATTCGGATGGTAATAGCCCGCCCCTCGTTATCAATATCAATTTTTCCTTCGTCGATTTCCTTTTTTAGAACTTCTCTCAGTTTGTCTGCATCGGCTTTGGTATCGGCAATCAGGTTTTTGAGTTTCTCTTCGAGCAGGGCTTTGGTCTGTTCCTCGCTCAGCTTTTTGGCATCCAGCTCAGGGGCTTCAGGATTACCCACTCTGAGTGACTGTTTGGTGGTGTCGGCGGTTATCTGATTGATGGTTTTTGCGGGGGTTGGCCGGGTTTCGCCTGGGCTGAATTCCTGTGCGATGATGCTGGTTCCCTTGGGAATATCCATTACTTTAACTTGATTCTGCACGCCAAAAGCATTCTTCATGGAGCCTGCAATCTGTTTGTACTTTTGAACATCCAGTTCAGAGAAAGACAACAGTAGTACAAAAAAGCACATTAACAGGGACATCAGATCGGCGAAAGTGGCCATCCACGCGGGTGCTCCCGGCGCACCCTCGTCTTCATCTTCGTATTCGATCATTTATGCCGCCTCGGCAGCCGCACTTTCCGAAGGCTCTTCCTTACGTTTCTTCGGTTCCAGATAGGCTTTGAGCATGGCCTCGATAATACGGGGATTTTGACCTTCCTGGATGGCCAGAACGCCGTCTATGCATATGGCTTTTATCAGACCTTCTTCTGATTTGCGCAAGTTGAGTTTGTCTGCGATTGGGAGCGCCACCATGTTGGCGAACATGGCGCCATAAAGTGTGGTCAGCAGAGCAATGGCCATTGCGGGACCAATGGCTTTTGGGTCATCCATTGCCGAGAGCATTTGTACAAGCCCAATCAGCGTCCCGATCATTCCCATGGCGGGCGCCACATCACCACTGGCACTAAAGACTTTGGCGCCCCATTTATGCCGGTCAATGGTCTGAATCATATCTTGCTTCATGACAGTGCTAATCACTGCCCGGTCATTGCCATCAATCAGCATCTGAATTCCCTGATTCAGAAATTCATTTTCAATTTCCTGATTTTCAAGTGCCAGTGTCCCTTCCTTGCGAGCTATATTCGCGAGTTCAACGACCTGTGCAATGATATCTTCGGGTTTATCCGTCTTGGCAAAAAAAGCCCTGGTGGCGACTTTGAAAGCACCGAAAAACTGTTTTAGGGAGAACTTGATCATCACCACCATAAAGGTGCCGCCAAGTACGATGAGTATGGCTGGCAGGTTGAAAAAGACCAGTGCGGAGCCACCCGACAAAATTGCCACTGTGACAATCGCGATAGCGCCGACCAGCCCTAGCAGTGTTGCCAAATCCATAGTCATACCTCTTGAAATAACGTTATCTTGGCCAATCTAAAAACTGGCATCATTCTCGTGTGCGCATTGGTAACTGTAAAGAGTAAAACTCATATCTTTGATCAGCTGGAGAATTTTCCCGAATTAATTTCAATTTTTGTAGGTCTGTTCAGAATAAATCAGCACAGGTTACTTTCCCTCCCATGCCCACAATCCGTTTAAACTGGTTTTATCCATGATTTCTCGGGCCGCATTTTCTGCGGTTTCCCGGTCCTTGTAGCCGGGCAATTGCACCCGATAAACAATTTTATCGTCCAGTGAGACATGGTTGATTTCGGCTTGATAGCCGATAGCGTCGATCTGTTTTTTCAGTTGTGTAGCAGCTTCATTGTTAGAGAAGGTGCCTACATTGACATGCCAGTGGGCGCTGGTTGTTGTCTCGGTGCTCTCTTTTTTGAGATCGCCGATTTTTTGCTCGATGTTTTCGCTGAGGTCGAGTAGTGCCGAGGTTTGCTGTCGTTGCTGGTCCAGCAGTGAGACCTGAAATTGTTCAAGTTGCTGGTTCAGCTGACCAATTGACTGTTCAAACTGTCGGTTCATTTGATCCATTTTGCTTTCCAGTGACAACCTGTTGTCATTCTCTGTCGGTGCGAGCTTATCCGCTGGGTTGTTTGTGTCCGGCTGTTGGGTGAGTAGAAAAATAATGGTGATAACCAGCAACAGATTGCTGGCCAGAACTGCGATCAACAACCACTCCGTTTGTTGAGGTCGTTCTGTTTTTGGCTGTTTGAGACCGGGGTGATCTTCTGTCAAGTCAGTTTCTGGCGACGTCTGTGCCGTGTCAGTAGGTGTGTCCCGCTGATCGGTTTCTCTCCGAGGCTTTAACAGGCTTTGATCCAGCGAAAGATTAAGGTCTTTGTCGGTCATCTTTTGAGCTCAACAGTGCTATGCTTAGGCAAATATTCTATGCATGAAGCGTGCCGGTAATGGTCGCCAATGGATGAACTACAGTTAGCTCTTACCGCTGCCAGGGTAGACCAGAAAAATTTTGGGCTCTGGTTGAAGTCGTGGCAGGTTGGTCAGGTACTTCAGGCCCTGGTCACGGACAAAACTCCTTCGGGTGATCTGATACTCCGAATTGCTGGCCATCAAGTGACTGCAACAGCTGATATCCCTGTCCAGAAAGGGGCACAGCTGTTGCTGGAGATCAATCGTCTTGACCCCGTGCCCACCCTTAAAATTATCAATACGCCCGTTCCTCTCTCAACCCATTCGAATTCCGCAATGGCTGGTCAGCTTCAACTTCTCGTGCCTCGCCAGGGCGATGTAGTAGACCCTTTCCGGCTGCTGTTCAATACCACACAGGGTGTCAATATTCTGTCGCTGCTGGGGTTTCGTCCCGCTGAGCAGACTCAAATCCAGCGCCTTGCCGTTGATGCCAGGCAGCTCGCTGACCCAAAGTTCCTGAAACAAGCGCTTAATCAGTCCGGGTTATTTCTGGAGGCTCATTTAAAGCAGTTGCTGTTGATGGGTGGCGTCTTGCCTCAAGGTGATCTCAAAGCCGAATTATTGCGCATTCTTGCCAGGGTCAAGCTTCAGCAGGACACTGCGGGATCCAGTTCAGGAGGTATGGATTCAGATGGCCTGTTTGAACTACAGCAAAAATTAGAAGGCGCACTGGCACGGATTACACTTGCCCAGATGCAGGCTGGTGACGCTCGGGAAACCGGAGGTTATCGCTGGGCTTTCGAATTGCCAGTGAAAATAAACGATGGTTATCAGACATTGTTTATTTCAATAGGCAGTGACGAAAGTCGATCATCAGAAGAGGAACAATCTCGGGGCTGGAGAGTGCGGCTGGGAATGGAATTTCCAAAACTTGGCCATGTGGAGGCCGAACTCTTTTTTTCTGGTAAGAAACTGTCGGTTGTGACCTATGCAGCATCTCCCGATACGTTCAAGTTGATGAATGATCAGATCGAGTTATTGCGTTCATCCCTTGAAAGTCGTGGCCTCGAAACAGGCACGATATTGTGTCGGCGGGGTTCAACCGAAGAGACTTCAGACAGTACGATACACACTAACTGTGTGGATGAGCAGATATGACCATTTCAAAAAAAACCGATCGAAGTATTTCGAAGGCTGCAGCTTTAACCTATAGCGGTACTGGAGCACCGACGGTGGTTGCCAAGGGCGAGGGGTTTATCGCAAAGCAAATTATTGAGGTTGCCGAGAAGCATGAGGTGCCACTGATCTCGAATGGCCAACTGGTCAGTATGTTGGTCAATGTGCCCTTGGGGGATGAAATTCCAGAAAATCTCTACCTAGCAATAGCAGAAGTTCTTGCTCACGTCTATCGTCTTAACGGATTAATAGATACCTACGATTAAATTTTTATAATATTATAGGGTGCCCTTCACAGTTAAATTGATGTCACCGTCAGGTTTTTTGCGTGCAATACTGATTTTAAATAATTATTAGCACAGGATTGTTCAATGGATCGCGAGTCCTCCCTAAGCAGACTGAGTATCAGATTAACCCATCTGGCTGATTCCCAGGACCCCGACTTGACGAGGTTGCTAAAAAAACTTCGCCATGCGATCAAAGATGGCGATGAGGGGGCTGAACTCGATCGCCTATCGGACCAGTTGGCCCGGCATATGATTACTCTTGAACAGAACCCCCCAGCTGATTTGCACGTACCCTTGACCAGTCATTACGCGACGGATTTTGCTGAAAGCATAAAGTCTCTCAATGTCGATCAGTCCTACCGAAACAAACTCGACTATCTCGCCAGCCAGATGGCCAAAGCTCCCCAGGTTGATCAGCAACTCCAGTATCTGCGGGATGTGTTTCGTTTACTTCGTACCGCTACTTCTCACAAGGCTCAGGAAAAGAGTTCCTATGGCGGTGTTCTCAACTGGTTCGACAAGAAAGATGGAAAGAAAGGTGACAAAACAAATGGGCAACTTAATGGCTTTTTATTGAAGGCCACTGATCTTTTGAATCAGATTATTTCCCACATGGACGTCTTGAATGGTAGTCCTTCAGAAACCAAGTGGCTGAAAGAACAGTTGTCCGAGTCTGAATCTGTTGAATCACTGGGATCAGTGCTTGACGAAGTGATCGATCTGTTATCTGAACTCACTGGCAAGGTTAATGAGGAACGCCTTACAACACAGAGTTTCCTGGGAAATTTACACACTAAATTGCAAAGTGTTGAAGAAGTAATTTCTTCGGTAATTACTGATGGTGAGGAATCGTTTGAGCGAGCGGCTACGTTGGAAAAAGCGGTCAATGATGATGTGCAGGTGATTGGTAAAGCCGTTGATGAAAATGACCTTGATGTGTTGAAAAAAACGGTGGAAAGTGGATTGGTCAATCTTTCTGCAAAAGTGGCCAGCTACCTTGAAACAGAGCGCAAACAACACCAGGAAAGCAAGCAGAAGATCAAGGGGCTTACCAGGCAGGTCAGGAGCATGGAGTCGGAAACCACCAAGCTCCGTAGCGAAGTGAGGAATAGCCTGGATCTGGTGATGAAAGATCCGCTGACCGGCGTGTACAACCGGGGTGGTTATGAGGCACGGGTGGTTGAGGAGTTTTCTCGAAAGCAGCGGATAAATGCACCTTTATCGTTGGTATTTGTGGACTGTAACAAGTTCAAACAGATTAATGACACCTTTGGTCATAACGCCGGCGATACGGTGTTGGTCAAGGTAGCGGAAACACTGAAAGTCCGGGCCAGAACCTCAGACGTTGTTGCCCGTTATGGGGGTGATGAGTTTGTGGTGCTGCTGACGGATACAGATATAACAGGGGCAGAGGTGTTTGCCAAAGATGCATGCGACAAAATTCGCAAGGCAGGTTTTAATAATAACGGCAAGCCACTGGATGTTTCCATTTCCTGTGGGGTCACAGAGGTGCGGGATGACGATACACCAGTGACCGCATTGCACCGGGCCGATCAGGCAATGTATAAGGCAAAAAATGACACCGAGGATAAAGTCTTTGTTGTTTAATGCAAATTCACGATGCCGTTCAGCATAAACGATAAAAATAAATAGCTGGCCAGTTTTTTTATGCTGCGACAAAGTAACGAATAAACACTTCGGGCTTAATTTTCTCTGTCATCAGGCGTGTCCCTTGGCCGTGTGTCACTTCTGGCGTTGGTGGCACTTTGGTCAGAGCGCCACCCTGGTTGGCACAACCGACCACAATACTTTGGCCTATCTGCCCATTTATCTCGGACACATGCTGATATTTGTTCTCGGCATGCCCACCTGCGAAAATTGGTCAAGGCCGGGGGCAGGCAGAAGACGACTTCTCTGGTGGATTTTATCGGTGCCTGCTACGGTAAACGGTAGCTTTTGATTGCATTGATGACGTCACTATTGGGTTATCGACCGAACGTATATGTTGCCATACAGGAAAGCCATGCGACTTTTCTCCAGCGGTGAGTGCCGCTAGACTGGCTACTCAAAATATCAGCCAACAGGATTTATTATGCCCTCCTTCGATATTGTCTCAGAAGTGGATCAGGTAGATATTCGCCACGCTACTGAAAATACGCAACGTGAGTTGGCCACTCGCTTTGATTTTCGTGGGGTTGAGGCCAGTGTCACGATAAAGGATGAGGTGGTGACACTGACCGCCGAATCAGATTTCCAGTGTCGACAGCTGCTGGACATGCTGAGCAAAAATCTGGTCAAACGCAATGTAGACCCCTATGTCATCGATGTGGACGAGGAGGCGGTTCACAGCGGCAAAACGTTCTCGTTGCAGGTGCGATTCAAACAAGGCATAGACCAACCGATGGCGAAGAAGATTATTAAGTTGGTGAAAGAGGCCAAAGTAAAGGCACAGACGGCGATTCAGGGCGACAAATTGCGTGTTACCGGTAAAAAACGCGATGATTTGCAGGAAACCATTGCCTTGGTCAAAGGGGCTGATCTTGGCCAGCCATTCCAGTTCGAGAATTTCAGAGATTGAGTCTGGGTGTAAACTGGCCTAGTGGGCTGGAAAGAAGACAAAATGACGATGGGCAGATGTTATATATGGGCGATGAACGCAGCGAAATGTTCATCGACCGCAACATTCTCGTCATGCCGAATTTCTAAATTGCCAACCTGCCCCAGTTTGGGTGGTTGTGTCAGTTGGTTTGGCTGTGGCTTTGTAGACACCGGTGGTCTTGCTGCAGATAACAGATAATTAATTTTCACTTCAATCTCGCATAACTTGCTGCAATGAAACCTGATCAATATCAGTGAAAGAAAGTGCCGAAGTATACCAAGGAGCTGGTAGAAAGCCTGCGTTATCCCAAGGGCGCCGGGCAGGCACAGGATCACTAGATATTATTTCCCCCTTTGGGGCCGCTCTATGAGCGGCCTTTTTTATCTTATCGTCGAAAAAAACCCACCGGGTTGTCCCGGTGGGTAATTGCAGAACTGGTCAGACCGTTATTTCTTGACGCGATCCAGCAGTGACTGAACTTCTCTGCCAGCGATCTCCTTACTGCCCAAGCCAATCGCAATGGCTGCGCCGACAGCAACCGCACCAAGCATCAGGCCAAAGGCAATATTGATGATGTCCTGCGCAAGGCCGATCTGACGCAGCGCCATGGCAATGGTCAGAAACATGATGGCAAGGCTGGCAAGGTTGCCTGCTGCAGAGGGCATTCCCGCCTCGATAATCAACAGCCGTACTTTTCTGGCAATGAAAATACCGATAGCCAGAATCAGTGCACCCAACAGTACCTGAACGGCGAAACTGATCATGACGGTCACAATCTGGCTGAGGGGTTCAAAGCTCAGTAACTCAGTGGCACCCAGAATCGCGAACAGGATAATACCCAGCAGCACCAGGCTGCCTGCATACTGACTCGGGGTACGCTCCAGTCCCATCTTGAAGCCGAGCTTTTCAATTAATTGATTGAACCCGGCTGCTGTCAGTAGATCCGTCACCAGACTGGCAATCAGCTTGCCCACATAGTAAGAGATGGCGAGCACCAGCAAGGCCGCAAGGATGCCAGGCACGGCAGCAAAAATCATATCAATCATGTTTTGCGCGGGCGTGGAAATAGCTGCGATCTTCAGGGCTTCCAGCGATTGCACAATCACCAGCAGCAAAATGAAAGTGTAAATCAGTGTGCCAACCAGTGTGGAACATTTCTGCTGAATACCGGACTTCTCGCTTAGTCGGTCGATGCCAGAGGCGGCCAGCAGGCTACTGACAATCTGTCTTACCAGCTTGGCTACGAAATAACCAATGGCGAAGATCAGCAGTGCCGAGAGGATATTGGGCAGGTAGCTGAACAGCTTGTCGAACATGCTTTGCAGAGGGGCGACCAGACTTTCCATCTGCAAGGCGCTCAGCACCATTGGCAGGAAGAGCAGAAATACCAGCCAGTAACCGGCGGTAGCCAGAGATTGACTCACGGTTACCTTGTCTTCCTCATCGTGCTCAAGCTTGTTGAGGCGCTCGTCCAGTTTGCCCAGTGTGGCGCCTTTCTCAATGGCTTTTTTCACGAGCGCTGCCAGGACCCAGGCGAGCAGCAGCAGACCGAGTGCTGCAGCAAATTTTGGTAGGTAGGTAAAAATCTCGGTCAGTAACACATTTAATGGCTGTGTCACTGATTGAAGATCGAGCTTTTCAAAGAAGGAGATAAAGCCAAAGATCATGATGATCCAGAAGGCCGTCGTGGAGATGACCTTTTCCACGGGGAAGTCATCATTTAGCCCGACCGTGCGGGTGAACCGGTTATCCAGATCGGTTTTCAGCAGTAGCCGATGTGACAAGCTTTTGACAATCCGTGCTGCGATATAAAAGACGAGCAGGTATAAAACGGCCACCAGGAAGAGCAAAACAGGGCCTTCGTACTGGTTCCAGAAGCTGGTAATTTCACTCATAGCGGGATCCTTCTGTTTTTCTATTGAAAGACAAGCATAGGTGTCTTGGCCGTGAATGTCCAAAAACGGGCCTTTGGCGAGGTCAGGGATTTTTTGAATAGGACGGCAGGTATTTTTGAATGGAGCGAGGTCGGGACAACTGTATAAATTAAATAATCTGATTGTTTCTAATCGATGACTTTGCCGCGCAGGGCCTTCGTCTTACCGCGCTGGGTTTTGTTATCCACTCGCCGGGTTTTGGAGGCTTTTGTCGCACGGGTGGGTATGCGTGTTTTCTTGACTGCAGTGGCAGATAGAATAACGGCTTTGAGGCGTTCCAGTGCATCCAGCCGGTTTTTTTCCTGGGTACGGAATTGCTGCGCCTTGATCACAATCACACCCTCTTTATTAATCCGGCGGTCCTTCGTGACCAGCAGCTGTTGCTTGCAGTCATCGGGCAGGGACGATGCGTTGATGTCAAAGCGCAGGTGTATCGCCGATGAGACCTTGTTGACGTTCTGTCCCCCGGCTCCCTGGGAGCGAATGGCTGTCAGTTCAATTTCTTCGTCGGGAATAGCAATTTTTTTCGTGATGTCCAGCAACGTCCAATACTCCAATGTTTGCTTCAGGTTGAATTATAGGGAGGCAAGAGTCGTCAGCAAGTATGCAGGCGAGATGAGTTATCGGCGATTACAAGTCTCATGACAGCCAATAGATCAACGTTGTCCCGTCTAGCCGTCTCCTTGATAAATGTTTGGCAGCAAGCCATAGTATTCCCATGTCTGTTACCAAAACACACTGGGTTCTCTGGATCATCACCGCCTTTCTTTTGTCGGTGCTGGTGAATACCGCCCACGCCAGTTTGAACAGTCGTCATGACATATCTCAAAGGGCGGAGTTATCCCATAGTGCAGCGATGCCCTGCGAGTCCGAATCCGCCCATCCTGCAGGGGTGCAGCACGCAAATGGAAATAACCACAGCTGTATGTCCGATATATGCCATTGCGTGACCCAGGGTTGCCATTTGACGCCGATAGGCATTAATCCTCAGCTTGCCTGGGTGTTCCTGCCTCATCATCCCGCTCAGACACCGCTTCGGCAGAACCTGCTGAATGCCGGTCCCCACCGACTTGATCGTCCTCCCCGAAGCTGATTGTCCGTTGTTATCAACACCTCGCCGAGGTGCTGCAGGATAATTCATCTGAGGATTGAACAAATGTCATTATTTTCAAGGCTGTTGACGGCTTTCTGGATATCCATGATCGCCATAAATGCCGTCGCCAATATCACTGAGTATCACCTGGATATTGACCGCCAGACAGTCAATATCACAGGCAAGCCGTTACAGCGTATTACTGTTAACGGCAGTATCCCCGGGCCTGTGCTGGAATTCACTGAAGGTGATACAGCCGTGATTCATGTTACCAATAAAATGAAGGTGCCGAGCTCAGTCCACTGGCACGGATTGCTGTTGCCACCGGCAATGGATGGTGTGCCGGGCTTCAGCGGTTATCCCGGTATTGCACCGGGGGAAACTTTTACCTATCGATTTGAGCTTCGGCAAAACGGTACCTACTGGTATCACGCCCACAGTGGCACCCAGGAACAGGACGGCCACTACGGTGCACTGATTGTGCATCCCGAAAATCGCAGTCTGATTCAGGCGGATCGGGATTACGTGGTGGTGTTGTCTGATTTCAGTGAAGAAGCCAGTTCGCAAATCATGGCGAATTTGAAAAAAGATCCCCACTATTACAACTACTCCCAACGCACCCTCGGTGATTTTCTGGATGATGTGCGCAACCGCGGTCTGGCCGAGGCCTGGCAATGGGCTACCGAGTGGGGTGAGATGCGGATGTCGCCTACCGATATCGCGGATGTCAGTGGCTACACCTTTCTCATCAATGGCCGGACACCGGCGCAAAACTGGACCGGTTTATTCAACCCCGGCGAAACTGTCCGACTGCGTTTTATCAATGCTTCTGCCATGAGCATGTATGACGTTCGTATCCCCGGCCTGACAATGGATGTGGTGCAGGCGGATGGCCAATATGTTGAGCCTGTCACCGTAGATGAATTCCGCTTTGCTGTGGCAGAGACCTATGACGTGCTTGTCAGACCGACCACCGACACCGCCTTTACTATTGCCGCAGAAGCCATTGATCGCACCGGTTTTGCCATGGGCACTCTGGCGCCCCGTAGCGGGATGCGAGGCCCCGAACCGGAATCCCGGTCGCGTGCATTGCTGACCATGGGTGACATGGGTATGGGGCACAGTGAGGTTCAAGGCGCAGACGTTACCGGCAAGACCGCCATGACAGGCCATGCTGGCCACGGTATGGCGCAGCAGGACAATACCGTTTCGGCGAGCAGTGGCTGGGCCGATGCCGGTACGCCGCCCGGCCACAAGGCCCTGAGTTACGCCGATCTGCGGTCTTTGCGGCAGCAGACGGATACCCGTCCACCAGAGCGGGAAATTGTGGTTAGCTTGGGCGGTTCCATGACGCGCTTTATCTGGACCATCAATGGCCATAAGTTTGGTGACGAGGGCTTTAAACCACTGCAATTGCGTTATGGCGAGCGCGTCAAGCTGAGGTTTGAAAACACCTCCATGATGGCGCACCCGATGCACCTGCACGGCATGTTTGTCCAGCTGGATAACGGTCAGCCCGCCGAGCGATTGCCCAATAAACATACCGTGAATGTGCCACCGGGAAAATCCTATTCTGTATTGCTGACAGCAGATGAGCCGGGCGAATGGGCATTCCATTGTCACCTTCTGTTCCATATGGCGGCTGGCATGATGACCAAACTGGTAGTGGCGGAATACGATGTTGAGGTTGGGGAGAAAGCCACTGCAATATCCGATCCAGGCCCCGGGTCACCCTCATCCATGGACCACGAAGTTCAACAGCGTGGAGGGGAGCATCATGGGCATTAGTCAACGGTATTGTTCTGCGTTGGGGTTTTTTCTGCTGATATCCGTTGGTGCGTGGGCCGAGAATCCTCACCATCCCAGTCCCGTATTCCATGCTTTTTGGTTCGAGGCACAGCACGGCGGTGGAAGTGAAGGTGGTATTACCGATATTGAGCTGGATGGCTGGATCGGTGGCGATACGCACAAACTTTGGTTGAAAACGGATATCAAACAGCACAAGGGCGCTCTGCAGGAGAGTGAGTTCTGGGCGATGTACAGCCGAAATGTCAGCGAATTCTGGGATTTTCAGACCGGGATTCGCCTTGATACCCAGCCCGACTCCACGGGGTATTACACCCTGGGGGTCAGTGGCCTGGCACCTTACTTTCTGAAAACCCAGGCCCACCTGTTTGTCAGCGACTACGGCCATATCACGGCCCGGTTGAAACAGAGCACCCATCTGCTGGTAACCCAACGGGTTGGGATTGAACCGTACTACCGGTTGGAAATGGCGGCCCAGCGGGTGGCGCGACAGGCGCTGGGCCGGGGCCTGACCAATGGACGACTGGGTGTGCGTTTCAATTATGAAATTACCCGGGAACTGTCGCCCTATGTAGACATTCGCTATGACTGGAAATTTGGCGGCACATCGTCTATCGCCAACAACAACGATGAGCGTCGTGATCATTTTACCCTGTCATTGGGCGTGGCCCTGATGTTCTAGCCTGTGGATCATGCCCTGTCAGCTGAGCTTGACGGCTCTCAGGCGCAGGGCATTGCCAATCACGCTGACCGATGACAGGGACATCGCCGCTGCAGCAATGATCGGTGATAACAGTAATCCGGTGAACGGGTAGAGGATGCCCGCGGCAATCGGCACGCCGGCGGCGTTATAGGCAAAGGCAAAAAACAGGTTCTGGCGGATGTTGCGCATGGTGGCGCGAGACAGTCTGCAGGCATCGACAATACCCATCAGATCACCTCTCAGCAGTGTTACCCCAGCGCTTTCGATGGCGACATCGGTGCCGGTGCCCATCGCGATTCCCACATCAGCGCTGGCCAGAGCCGGTGCGTCGTTCACGCCATCACCGACCATGACTACAATGCGCTTCTGGTCCTGCAGACGGCGTACAGCGAGGCTTTTATCCTCGGGTAGAACCTCGGCCTCTACCTCATCGATATTCAATTGGCGGGCGATGGCCTCCGCTGATGTACGGCTGTCACCCGTCAGCATGACCACGCGAAGGCCGTCATGTTGTAAGGCACGAATGGCGGCTGCAGTGGTTTCCTTGATGGGATCTGCTATCGCAAACAAGCCTGCATATTGACCATTGACGGCGATGAAAATGACGGTTGCGCCGTCATGGCGAAGTGCCTCGGCACTGTCGGCGCAGGCTGACAGATCGATAGCTTCGCCTTCCATCAAAAGACGATTGCCCAGGATAACCTGTGTGCCCTCAATACTGCCGGTGACACCCTTGCCATTGAGGGCCTGAAAATCCTCGGGTTCGGACAGGGTCAATTCCAGCTCACCGGCTTTTGCCAGCATGGCCTCTGCCAGGGGGTGTTCGCTTGATCGCTCCAGGCTGGCACCAAGTCGCAGTAAGGTATCTTGATCAAAGCCCGAAGCAGGATGGATGCCGGTTACCTGAGGTCTGCCTTCCGTCAGCGTGCCGGTTTTGTCGATCACCACGGTATCCACTTTTTCCAGTCGCTCCAGTGCTTCGGCATTGCGAATCAGGACGCCCGCCTGTGCTCCGCGCCCGACGCCCACCATGATTGACATCGGTGTGGCCAGCCCCAATGCGCAGGGGCAGGCAATAATCAGTACGCTGACGGCTGCAATCAGGGCAAATGCCATCGGTGGGGTGGGGCCCCAGATCGACCAGACAATGAATGCGATGATGGCAATGAGTATCACGACCGGCACAAAAATTCCGGCGACCTTGTCCGCCAGACCCTGAATGGGCGCGCGCGTTCGCTGGGCGCTGGCTACCATCTGGACGATCTGCGACAGCATGGTGTCCCGGCCAACTTTATCGGCACGCATGATGAACGAACCCTGGCCATTGATACTGCCGCCGATAACCGTGTCGCCCGACTGTTTTTTGACGGCCAGTGGTTCGCCGGTCACCATCGATTCGTCGATATTGGAGCGGCCCTCAAGCACCTCACCATCCAGCGGCACTTTGTCGCCGGGGCGAACCCTGAGACGGTCGCCCACCTTGACCTGGTCGAGCGGGATAGTCGCTTCATCGCCCTGGCTATCCAGCCGCCGTGCCGTGGTCGGCGCCAGATTTAAGAGTGCCCGAATGGCCCCGGAGGTTTTTTCCCGGGCGCGCAATTCGAGTACCTGGCCCAGCAACACCAGCACGATAATCACCGCGGCGGCTTCAAAATAGACGGCGACCGAACCGTCCTGTTGGCGGAATGCCGGAGGAAAAAGATCCGGTGCCAGTGTGGCAAACAGGCTGTATAGCCAGGCGGCCCCGGTGCCGATGGCAATCAGGGTAAACATGTTCAGGTTGCGACGTAAAATGGAATTCCAGCCACGCTGGAAGAATGGCCATCCCGCCCACAGCACCACAGGAGTAGCGAGTAGCAATTGCACCCAGTTGGAAACCTGCGGTGATATCAGACTGTCGGTGTGAAGGAAGTGGCTGCTCATTTCGAGGATAAAGACCGGTAGCGCCAACATCAGCCCAAGCCAGAAGCGCCGGTTCATATCGAGTAGTTCTGCCGAGGGTTCGCTGTCGGCAGTGATTTCTTCCGGCTCTAGCGCCATCCCGCAGATCGGGCAATCGCCGGGTCCCTGCTGTTGAATCTCAGGGTGCATTGGGCAGGTAAAGAGTGCCCCCGGCAGGGTCTTTTGTTCTGCGGGCAGGCCGTCCAGATAGTGTGCGGGGTCGTTTTCAAACTTTTCCCGGCAGTGTGCGCCGCAGAAATACCAGGTTTCGCCGGCATGCTGGGAAAAATGCCTGGTCTCCCGTGGATTGACGGTCATGCCGCAGACGGGATCCTTAGCTTCAGTGCTTTCGGTTATATCAGAGATCACTCATTCTCCCTGTCTGGGTAGCCAGCCGCATCACTTCGTGTTCCTCCATTTCGAGTAACGATTCCAGCAGGCCTCTGGCTTCGGGAATTTCCGCTTTACTGGATAGCGTCCGGTAAAGGTCAATCATCTGCTCGTGCAAACTGAAAACCTCCTGACAGATATCATCAAAACCCAGCTTGCCAAAAGGGATTTCGCAGGGCTGGGAGATCTTGATCGGTTGGTGTGAGAGATAGTCGTATACATAGGTCTGCATCGCTTTCTGGTCTGCCTGCAGTTCAAACTGGGCGACCATTCGCTCCATCTCTGCCTCGTGATTCGACAGATAGGCAAGCAATAATTTGGCACGTTCTTCCTGATTCTCGCCGATACCCTTATCGAGACAATGTGCCAGATGCGCATGCAGCTGGCGGGTCCAGTCGATCAGTTCGGCAAAGGTTTTGATGTCCATCCTTACTCCCGTTATTTTATTGTTCAGTCTTGATGATTGATTTAAGTGTTCAATAAATACTTTTATACAGCGCTAAACGATTCACCGCCAACACAACTTTTACTCTACGCTGTCGGACTGGTATTTTGTGGTGATGTCTTGCCAAGTGAAACAGGTTGTCACGACGTTGTCTCTGCTCCTGTCCATCGCCAGTTGAGCACCTCTGGCATATCCTGCCCGTATTCATTGATATAGGCCTTGTGCGAGATCAATTTCTCATGGAGCTGCCGCTTCAAATCGACGCCCTGTTGACCAGTCTGGGGCAGGTAGTCGATGGCGGCCATGGCCAGATGAAAGCGATCCAACCTGTTTCGAACCGTCATATCAAATGGTGTGGTGGTGGAACCCTCTTCCTGGAACCCGTGTACATGCAGGTTCTGGTGATTATGGCGCCGATAGGTGAGCCGGTGAATCAGCAGCGGATAGCCGTGGTAGGCAAAAATAACCGGTTTGTCTGCCGTAAACAGGGCATCGAAGTTGGTATCGCACAAGCCGTGAGGATGTTTGCTGTCGGGCAGTAGGCGCATCAGATCCACCACATTGACGACCCGGATTTTCACCGCCGGCAATGCTTCGCGCAGGATAGCTACGGCTGCCATGGTTTCCAGGGTAGGCACATCACCGCAGCAGGCCATCACCACATCCGGTTCTTCTTCCCCCTCATTGCCGGCCCAGGACCAGATGCCGATACCGGCGGAGCAGTGTTTGACCGCCTGATCCATGGTCAGCCACTGGGGTGCAGACTGCTTGCCGGCTACGATGACATTCACGTAGTTGCGGCTGCGCAGGCAGTGATCGGTAACCGACAGCAGGGTATTGGCATCCGGCGGCAGATAAACGCGGATGATTTTGGCCTGTTTGTTGGCAACCACGTCAATGAACCCCGGATCCTGATGGCTGAAGCCATTGTGGTCCTGACGCCAGACATGGGATGACAGCAGGTAATTCAGGGACGCTATCGGTGGTCGCCAGGCAATATCGCCGGCCACATCCAGCCATTTGGCATGCTGGTTGAACATGGAATCTACAATGTGAATGAAGGCCTCATAGCAGGAAAAAAAGCCGTGTCGACCCGTCAGCAGGTAGCCTTCCAGCCAACCTTCACACTGGTGCTCACTGAGCATTTCCATCACTCGACCATCGGCTGCTACATGCTCGTCACCGGGTAGGATTTCGGCAGTGGAGCATCGGTTGGTCACCTCGAATACCGCATTCCAGCGGTTTGAATTCGTTTCATCCGGGCTGAATACCCGAAAGTTTTGCGGGTTGTGGGTGATGACATCGCGGATAAACTGTCCCTGCACCCGAGTGGATTCACAGTCCGCTCCACCGGGTATTTGCACCGCAACGGCATAGTCTCTGAAATCCGGCAGGTTCAGATCCTTTAGCAGCAGCCCACCATTGCTGTGTGGGTTGGCACCCATACGGCGTTCACCCTTGGGTGCCAGCGCCGCCAGTTCATTAATGAGTTTGCCCTGTTGGTCGAACAGTTCCTCGGGGCGGTAACTCCGCAACCAGGATTCCAGTATTTCCAGGTGCCCGGGGTGACGCATATCCCCCATCGGCACTTGGTGGGCGCGGAAAGTGCCCTCGGCAGGTTTGTCATCGACAGTTTTTGGACCCGTCCATCCTTTTGGGGAACGGAGAATAATCATTGGCCAACGGGGTCGCACTTTAAAGCCGTTATTCCGGGCTTCTGTCTGAATCTGATTGATCTCGATGATGGCGCTATCGAGTGTTGCCGCCATCTGTTGATGCATCGCCTCCGGGGAGTCGCCTTCCACAAAGTAGGGTTTGTAACCGTAGCCGGTAAACAATGCTTCCAGTTCATTGTGGGGAATCCTGGCCAGTACGGTAGGTCCGGCAATCTTATAACCGTTCAGGTGCAGGATAGGTAGAACCGCGCCGTCGTGCACGGGATTGAGAAACTTGTTGGAGTGCCAGCTGGTGGCCAGGGGGCCGGTTTCTGCTTCGCCATCGCCCACTACACAGGCCACGATCAGGTCCGGATTGTCAAACGCAGCGCCGAATGCGTGGGAGAGCGCATAGCCCAGCTCGCCGCCCTCATGGATTGAGCCGGGGGTTTCCGGCGCCACATGACTGGGAATGCCGCCGGGGAATGAAAACTGTTTGAACAGACGTTTCATCCCGATTTCATCCGGGGAAACTTCCGGGTACGTCTCACTGTAAGTGCCCTCCAGCCAGGTATTGGCCACAATGCCCGGTCCGCCGTGGCCGGGGCCTGTGATGTAGAGGATGTTGAGATCCAGCGCTTTGATGACCCGGTTGAGATGCACGTAAATAAAATTCAGTCCGGGCGTGGTGCCCCAGTGGCCGAGTAGCCGGGGCTTGATATGTGCCTGTTTCAGCGGTTCTCTGAGCAACGGATTATCCAGCAGGTAGATCTGTCCCACTGACAGATAATTGGCAGCACGCCAGTAGGCATCGATTTTTTGCAGCTGTTCCGCTGTCAGTGGCTGGTGATTCTGCACCATGCCGCTGTCCGCTGAATGTCGGTGTTGCATAGAATATTCCCTTGCCCGATAACAGAGTGTTCACCAGTGTTCATCATAGTCAAAAAAGCCGGATGTCAGCCACTGTTGACTTTGGGGTATGAACGACTCTGACCGACTTTCACTCGACCGATTGCAATGACGGATTGTCCGGTTGCAAATAGCTTAGCCGTGGATAATCAGGGCGCGAGTTGCAGGAGGCGGTGAACAGATCTGGCGATAATCAGCGCTTCATCGGTGGCAATCACGCGCACAGTGACCGCGCTGGTTTCGGTTGAGATCACTGCAGCATCGTCGGCATTGGCCTGGGGGTCCAGAGTAATGCCGAGATAGCCGAGTCCCTCACAGATGCGTGCGCGGATAGTCGGCGCGTTCTCGCCGATACCACCGCTGAAGACTAGTGTGTCGAGCCCCTCCAGGGCAGCGGTATAGCCGCCGAGCCATTTTTTGGTCTGGTAACAGAACAGAGCCAGCGCCTCCCTGGCTCGATTGTCGGTGTCCTCCATGGCCAACAGTTCCCGCACATCAGCGCTGGTTTCGGAAATTCCCAACAGGCCAGATTCACGACTGGCCAGCTGTTGGAATTCTGTCGCAGTAATATTTTCCCGTTGTTCCAGATAGCTGGCCACGCCGGGTTCCAAGTCTCCTGTACGGTTGCTCATGGGCAACCCGGAGGTCGGCGTGAATCCCATGCTGGTATCAATGCTTTTGCCATTGCGGACAGCGGCGAGGCTGGCGCCATTGCCGAGGTGGGCAAGAATCACAAGGCCTGCTGTTGCCGCTGGGTCGCCGAGGCTGACCAGTTCTTCCATCAGGTAGTTATAGGACAGGCCGTGAAAACCATAGCGTCGCACGCCCAACGCCTCGAAGCGGCGGGGAATGGGCAGCAGTTGTGCCACCCGAGGCATGCTGGTGTGGAACGCTGTATCGAAGCAGGCCACCTGTGGCAGGGAGGGAAAACGTTCCTGCAAAGCCTCGATTAACGCCAGCTCGCGGGGCAGATGCTCTGGTGCGAAGGAACTGATGCCTGCCAGTTCGGCCAGCAGTGCCGGGGTAATTCGCTCCGGCTCGGTATGTGCCAGACCGTGGACCAGTCGATGACCGATCGCCCGAGTCGATGAAACGATTCCCGATGATTCCAGCCAGTCGACAAAAAACGCAGCCATTGCCGCGGGATCAGCCGGCATATCGATGGCGCTGTCGACGGTCTCGCCCGAATTGGTCTCGACGATCAGTCGGGTTCCGGGGATACCGATTCGTTCAACCTGGCCATGCAGTATCTGTTGCAACGGCTCCCCAACCCGGTATTGGGCAAAGCGGATACTGGAAGAGCCCGCATTAATGATCAGCATGGTCGGCTTGCTTGCATCCAAAAAGCTATCTCCCTGTGTTGAGTCTGAGTGTTGTGTCGTCGCCCCGATTAACCGGCCTGGCATATGGATGTGTCAAGCCGAGTCAGTCCGGTTAATGCTTTTACCCAACAACAAAAACCTATCTCTGCTATTTCAGAAAGTCACGAATTTTCCGTTCCAGGACTTTTGTGGCAGGGAGCGGTACGGGTTCTTCGAGCGCCGCTGCCCCTTCTCCTTCTGATTTCTCCTTCCACTTTCGCCTAATTGTTACAGATACACTCTCGGGGCTATCTTTCAAATAGAATAGGGACTTTCAGCTAGAGTAACGGCTTTCGGCTAGAGTAACGGGTAATTGTGTTGAGACAGGTTTTATGACCGTCAGTGTAGAAGTGGCCGCAATCAGAGAATTTCTTGCCGGGTGCCCACCCTTTGATGAGCTTCCCGCGGAGACGCTCGGGCGCGCCGCCAGTAAAGTACAGATTGCCTATTACCGTGCCGGCGATCCCAGCGCGGTCCTCGACTACTCCAGCCCGCGTCTGTATGTGGTTCGCACGGGTGCGTTTGAGGTGCGCGACAGCGAGGGGCAGTTGCTCGATCGGGTGGAGCCCGGTGGTTACTTTGGTTATCCGTCGTTGCTGACCGGCGACGCCATTACCAACCAGTTGACAGTGATTGAGGACGGACTGGTTTACCAACTCGACGGGGACCTGTTCCAGGCGTTGCGCTCTGCCAGTCGACCCTTCGATCGTTTCTTCAATCGCGCGCATGCCAACCGTTTGCGCCATGCCGTGCGGTTTCGCGAACAGAGTTATCAGCTTACCCGTCGGGTTGGCGACATTTTCTCCCGCGAGCCGGTGGTCGCATCTGCCGATCAGACCGTTGCCGAGGTGGCGAAATTGATGACGACTGAACGGGTATCGTCTGTGATGATCGTGGACGACAGGGGTCGGTTGTGTGGTCTGGTCACCGATCGCGATTTGCGTATTCGTGTGGTTGCCGAAGGTCGCAGTGCGGACACCCCCCTGGCCGAAATCATGACCACGAATCTGGTCAGTGTTTCGGCGGAGAGCCTGGTCTTTGAAGCCACACTATTGATGACAGAGCACAACATTCACCACTTGCCAGTACTTCTCGACGGCAGTCCCGCGGGGATGGTGACCACCACCGATTTAATCAAGGCGCAAAAAACGGATCCCGTTCTCTTGATTGGTGAAATCGGCCATCAGGAGACGGTGGCCGGTTTACAGCAGGTGTCGCGGGATATTCCGGAATTGTTGGGCAGTCTGATCCGGGCCGGTGCCAGCGCCGACCAGGTTGGCCGTCTGCTGACCACCGTGACCGATGCCTTGACCCGGCAACTGATCCATCAGGCAATGGGCAAGCTGGGTGCTGCACCGACGGCCTTTACCTGGTTGGCCTTCGGCTCACAGGGCCGGCAGGATCAGGCCGCGATTTCCGATCAGGACAACGGCCTGCTACTCAGTGACGGAGCGACCGGGGAGGACGACAGCTACTTTAAAGCACTGGCGACTTATGTGAACGACGGTCTGGATCTCTGCGGTTACAAATACTGTCCCGGGGAGGTGATGGCCATTACCGATCGCTGGCGGCAACCCCTGGCGGGTTGGAAAAAACAGTTTCTCGGCTGGATTAATCAGCCGTCCACAAAGGCGCTGATGCATGCCAGTATTTTCTTTGACATGCGCTGTGTTTTTGGTGACAAGGCCCTGTTTGCGGACCTCCAACAGACGGTGTGTAACACCGCGAGGGGAAACGAAATTTTTCTGGCCAGCCTCACTGCCAACGCACTGAAACTGACCCCTCCGATGGGTTTTTTCAAACATTTTGTGCTGGAGCACAGCGGTGAGCACAAACACGCGTTTGACATGAAGTTGCGAGGCATCATGCCGATCAATGATATCGCCAGAATTCATGCGCTCGCTGCGGGCTCCACTGAAATACAGACACTGGCCCGTTTGCGTGAAGCGGCCGCCAACCGGCAGATCACCCTGAAAGATGCCCGCAACCTGATCGATGCCCACGAGTTTATTTCCCGATTGCGACTGGAACATCAGGGGGCGATGTTGAAGGCGGGCAGCAAGCCGGACAATTATCTCGATCCGAAAACACTATCGTCCCTGTCCCGTCACCAGTTGCGGGATGCGTTCGCAGTTGTTACCAGTGCCCAGGCCGCGCTGCGAGTCAAGTTTACCCGCGGATTGATGTAATGTTGGCCGGTTTGACTTACCAACTGAAGCAAAAGCGCCATCTGGCCCGGTGTCAGCATGGCCGGATGCGGGAGTACCTGCGAGCTGCTGCCCCGTCCAGAAAAGCGGATTTCAGAAAGGGCTGTTATCTGGCCGTGGATCTTGAAATGACCGGGATGGAGGTCGACTCAGATCATATCCTGAGCATCGGTTTCGTACCCATAGACAATATGAGGGTCATGCTGGCCGGTGCCCGGCACATTCTGGTACGCAGTCCCCTCGGCGTTGGTCAGAGTGCTGTGATCCACGGTATTCACGACAGGGATATGGTCGGTGCCAGCTCCCTGTCCGATGCCATGGATTGTCTGCTGGAAGCTTTGCAGGGCAGGGTACTGTTGCTTCACTACGCGGCACTCGATCTGGCTTTTTTACGGGAGGCCAGCCAGCGCCTTTACGGCGTGCCACTGCTGGCGATGGTGGTGGATACCCTGGTGCTCGAAAATCAGCGACTGCAACGTAACAGTACAGGTCAGCATGGGCAAGGTCTGCGGTTGTCGGATTGTCGCCGCCGCTACAACCTGCCCGATTATCATGCCCATAATGCGCTGGTGGACGCCGTCGCAACAGCGGAGCTGTTTCTTGCGCAAGTCGCCCACCGGTTCGGACCTGAGCATGCACCGCTGGCCCGGATAGTCTCCGGTTAAGATATATCCCGGCTTGTCGGATGGGGCTTTGCCCTGGAAAAATCCCTGTGACCTGTTATGCAAAGGTCGAATAGATGCTAGGCTTCATCTCCTTTAATCTGGGCCCCATAGAACTGATAACGAGAGGGAGGATTTCATGTCCGCAACCAATGTTCGTCCCGTCCCCGACGACTTCGCCACCCAGGCGCATATCGATGCTGAAACCTACGAGCGCATGTATCGCCATTCTATTGAGCATCCGGATGAATTCTGGGCCAGGGAAGCCGAACTGTTTCTCGATTGGGAAACACGCTGGAATGAGGTATGTGATTACGATTTCAATACCGGTGAAGCCAGCTGGTTTTCCGGTGGCAAACTGAATGTGACGGTCAACTGTATCGATCGTCATCTGGCGGAGCGCGGCGATAAGGTTGCACTGATCTGGGAGGGAGATCACCCGCTGGAAAGCACCGATATCACCTATAACGAGCTCAGTGAACAGGTCAATAAGCTGGCCAATGTGCTGAAATCCCGGGGTGTAAAAAAGGGTGATCGAGTCTGTATTTACATGCCGATGATCCCCGAGGCGGCCTATGCGATGCTGGCCTGTGCGCGCATCGGCGCGGTTCACTCCGTGGTGTTCGGTGGATTTTCTCCCGATGCCCTGAAAGACCGGATTCTCGACTCAGATTGTCAGGTGCTGATCACAGCGGATGAAGGTTTGCGCGGCGGCAAGAAAATTCCATTGAAAGCCAATGCCGATCAGGCTTTGCGGGGTTGTCCCAATGTACATACCTGCCTGGTGGTGGAGCGAACCCGCTCTCTGGTGGAGTGGGATGATAATCGCGATATCTGGTACCACGAAGAAATGATGGAGGCGAATGAGTACTGTGCACCAGAACTGATGGATGCAGAGGATCCACTTTTCATCCTCTACACTTCCGGCTCCACCGGGATGCCAAAGGGCGTGATGCACACCACCGCCGGTTATTTATTGCAGTGTGCCATGACCCACAAGTATGTCTTTGATCACAAGGATGATGACATCTACTGGTGTACTGCCGATGTGGGTTGGATCACTGGACACAGTTATATTGTCTACGGTCCACTCTGCAATGGCGGGACTTCGCTGTTATTTGAAGGCGTTCCCACTTACCCCAATGCTTCCCGTTTCTGGCAGGTGGTCGAGAAACATGGGGTCACCATCTTTTACACTGCACCCACGGCCATTCGTGCGCTGATGGGGGCCGGTGATGATTATGTCAAAAAAGCCGACCTCAGTTCCCTGCGATTGCTGGGTACGGTAGGCGAGCCGATCAATCCTGAGGCCTGGGAGTGGTATTACCGGGTTGTTGGTGACGGTCGTTGCCCAATTGTCGATACTTGGTGGCAGACAGAAACCGGTGCCCATATGCTGACCCCTCTGCCGGGTGCCACGCTGATGAAGCCCGGTTGTGCGACCGTACCATTTTTTGGCGTACAGCCCGTACTGCTGGATGCCGAAGGGCATGAAATTGAAGGTCCCGGTGAAGGTGTTCTGGCTATCAAAGCATCCTGGCCTGCCCAGATTCGTGGTGTATACGGAGATATGGAACGTTTCCGGGAAACCTATTTTGCCCCCTACAAAGGTTATTACTTTACCGGTGATGGCGGTCGTCGGGATGCCGATGGCCACTATTGGATTACCGGCCGGGTGGACGATGTGCTGAATGTTTCCGGGCACCGCATGGGGACTGCGGAGGTGGAAAGTGCTCTGGTGTTGCATGCCAATGTGGCCGAGGCTGCGGTGGTCGGTTACCCGCACGATATCAAGGGACAGGGTATTTATGCCTATGTCACGCTGATGAGCGGTGCAGAGCCATCGGATGACTTGCGCAAGGAGCTGGTGGCGCTTTGTGTGAAGGAAATTGGTGCAATCGCCAAGCCGGATGTGATTCATTGGGCTCCGGGGCTGCCGAAGACCCGGTCGGGAAAAATCATGCGCCGTATTTTGCGCAAAATTGCCGCCAATGAACTGGAGAACCTGGGAGATACTTCAACCCTGGCAGATCCCGCTGTGGTGGATCAGTTGATTGAGAATCGGGCTAATACCTGATACCTCGGTAAAACAGCCCGCCCGGCGGGCTGTTTTACCATCCTGTATTTGTATTGATTCTGTCGAATAGGTCCTGCCGATATCAGTCTGAATCAATTGCCACCAGCAGATGGTTGCCGTGATACATTTCCCTTGTCATTATTCCGTTAGCAACAGGGTAGAGAAATGAAAATCCGTCTGGTTGATTATCAGGATGGGCTCGATGCCCGTTATGGCAATTCGCCCTCACCATTTGGCTCGCTTTGGCTGGTCTGGACAGAGTCCGGGATTGAGCAGCTGGTGTTTCAGGACCGCGGTGAAACCGATCCTTTTCGGGTTTTTCCCCGGTTGGATAAATCCCGGTGTTTCAATCGTGATGATGCGGGTGTAGCAGCTTTCGTACAAACGCTGTTTCGTCGGCCTGCCCGGGAGAACCCGCAGGAAGACAGCTTGACACTGAGTGCGAAGGGTACGGTATTTCAGCGACAGGTCTGGCAGGTATTATTGTCGATCCCCTTTGCCAGTGTGATCACCTATCAGCAGGTGGCCAGTGCCATTGACCAGCCCAAAGCGGTGCGCGCCGTGGCCAGCGCGATTGGTGCCAACCCGGTGGCCTGGCTGGTTCCCTGCCATCGGGTGATCCGCAGTAACGGCGAGCTGGGGGGGTATCGCTGGGGGTTGCCCCGGAAACAGCAGATGCTGGATTGGGAGCAGTCTGTATCGGCATGACATAAAAAACCCGGCGTTAAATGCCGGGTTTTTTATTGGTGAGTGCCGGCCCGTGTTTCAGCCTTCCTCTTGCAGATAGCGATCGCGCGAAGCGGTAATTTCCCTGCGGGCGGCTTCGGCATTGTCCCAGCCTTCAACTTTCACCCACTTGCCGGCTTCGAGTGTCTTGTAATTTTCAAAGTAGTGTTTGATCTGTTTGATCAGTAGCTCCGGCAGGTCGGCAATTTCCTGCACGTGGTCATACAGCTTGGTGAGCTTGGTATGGGGTACCGCCAGTAGTTTGGCATCCACACCGGACTCATCGGTCATGTTCAACACGCCGATGACCCGGCTGCGGATCACTGAGCCGGGCATGACAGGGTAGGGTGTTACCACCAGTACATCCAGGGGATCGCCGTCTTCTGACAGAGTCTGTGGGATATAGCCGTAATTGGCGGGATAAAACATGGGTGTGGCGACAAAGCGGTCAACAAAAATTGCATCGCTGTCCTTGTCGATTTCATATTTGATGGGGTCGTGGTTGGCGGGGATTTCAATGACCACGTTGATATCGTGCGGCAGGTCGTTGCCAGCGGGAATCTTGTTGTAGCTCATGTCTCGTCTTCTTCTCTCTTGAGGTTAGGGAAGCGGAAATGCACAGGTCCACCCGGCGGGTTTCCAGAGTGGCGGAATTATACTGGCCAGCATGGGCTATTGCCAGTGACACCTTGGTCTATACGCTCGGTTCGAAGGCCGCGTTTTCAGGTGTTGGCCGAGAATATCCAGTTCAGGTTACGACGACGATTGTCGGGCAACGATGGGCTCTATGATCAGCTCGACACGGCGATTTTCAGCGCGGCCCGAGGGAATACTGTTATCGGCGATTGGACGGTTCTGACCAAAGTACTGAATCACCAATCTAGTGGGCGTGATGCCGCGTTGGGAAAGGTATTCGCCAATGGCTAGGGCACGCTGTTCCGAGAGTTCCTGATTATAGTCAGTCTCTCCCTGGTTGTCGGTGTGACCGGCCACAGTAATCATTGTGTTGTCATACTCTGCCAATACCCCGGTAATGGCTGTCAGGGCCGATTGGGCCCCCTTATTGATGGCTGTGCTGTTGACATCAAAGATGGTTGCCCCGGGGATAATCATGGTGATTTTACTGTTCTGTAGGCTGAGGTCGATACCCTGATTCCTGAGCTTCTGCTGGAGGTTGGCATACTGGACATCCATATAATAACCGACCTGTTCCGGGGGGAGTGGGTTGATTTTGTCACTGTCACTCAGTGTTGCCTTACGTTTTACCAGACTGCTTTTTGTGCTATCCGAAAGGCTGGTGATTCTGGCTGGCTCTGACTGCTCCGTCAGGGGCTCCCAAAGGCTACAGCCACCGCTTGCCAATGTAATTATCGCGACGAACAGGTAATTCAGTGATGTCTTGGGGCAACTTGGCACAGGCATTTTTTTCAAGCAGTCAATTCTCCGGTGGTTGATAGGGAAACGGCCCGGACAGGGTTGAGACGGGTTGGTCATTCCCTCCGGGGCGGAGTAGTTTATCTGTGCTTAGCTGATCGGTCAGCTGTATTTTTGATGGAAGTCAATAAACTGATGAGCCGTTAAAGGACGGCTGAACAGGTAACCCTGCCCCAGCCTGACGCCCTGACTCAAGAGCCAGTCCGCCTGATGATCACACTCGACGCCCTCGGCAATAATATCCAGGTTCAATGATTTTGCCATCTCGATTACATGGACAATCACACTGCTGGTAACAGCCTGGTTTTCAATGGCATCGACAAAAGACTTGTCGATTTTCAGGGCATCCAGCTCAAAACTTTCCAGATAGGAAAGGCTGGAGTAACCGGTGCCGAAATCATCAATAGCCACCAGATGACCCTGTCGGCGCAGGGTGCGGATTCGCTGCCGCGCCGAGTCACTGTCCACCAATGCCCGTTCGGTAATTTCCAGTTTGATGGCCGAAGTAGCCAGCCCGGCGGTTTTCAGCTCGGTTTCAAGGTGGACGAACAACCGGTCTGACTGGAAGTCCTGTGCGGACAGGTTGAGGTTGATACTGAGATCCGGGCATTGTTTTAGAAGATCGCCCAGCTCGCGCAGGATGCCTTGCAGCATGGCCCGAGCCAGGTCGGTGGCCAACCCGGCCTCCTCGGCGATCGGAATGAAAATGTCCGGGCCGACAACTTCACCATTGTCGCGGGTCCAGCGTGCCAGTGATTCAGCGCCGAGGCACCGTCCATTGGACATATCCACGATGGGCTGATAGTTGACTCTCAGTTTATTTCTGGTGATTGCATCACGCAATTCGGCGGCCAGGCTGAGGTGCTGGCGGGAGTAGCGGACCACAGCGAATACCCAGAGGGGGATCAGTAGCAGGGCTGATATCCCGGCGGTGATCAGGGTGGGCAGATAGCGTTTCCAGAACTCGCTCATTGGCTGAATGGCGACAATATCGATGGGAAGCAGGGTGCCCAGGGAAAACCGGGAAATCATCTGTCCCGTCGACTGATTGACAGTCATTCCCTGTTTGAGGCTTTCCAATGGTGGGAAAATGGCATTGGGTGGCGTCGTGATCATGGGTAGTCTTTCTACCCACAGGCCGGCCATCTGGCCCTCCAGAAGGTCCACGTTCAGTAACAACCGTGGGTCGATCACCACATCATGGTGACCAAATCGCATCAGAAACAGCTGTACGCCACCCACTTCTGTGGTCTCGCTGGGCCACCAGGCAATCACCCCCGAGTTGTAAATACGGCTGGCTTTGGGTGGCGTGAAGGATATGCCCTGAATAAACCCGGCGCCACAGAGTCGTTCGGCTGCACGCCAGTAGCCGATTGCCCGGATATAGGGACGCGCTATGGCGACCTCCTGCATCATCGCTAGGTGGGTGGTGTTACAAGGATCAGTGGCCCGCTCATTGAGGGTTTCAAGAAGATTGCGGGCGTCAATAATGGCCTGTTCTGTTTCCTCACCGAGTCGCTGTGACAATTGTTGCAGACGCTGTTCCTCCGTGCCAACGGATTCCCGCCAGATATACCAGCCGAGCAGCAGTGACAGGGCCAATGCCCCAAGCACTGTGATCGCCAGGATACCAAAAAAGATTTTGTCACGACGTGCCAGCATGGAGGAAACAGACTTATGGGGGGCCGTTACTTTAACAGAGAGTCACCCAAAACGGGTATGGGGTGACAGATGCCGGGCGACTTGGCCATCAGGGTGAGCCTCTTGATAGCGGGAACGGTAGCTTGATTGCGTAGGTTGATCGACATCAACAAGCAGTAGGCGAACCGCTGCTAGGATCCGTTTTTTCCTCAACAGGTTTTTTGTCACAGTGATTTCTGAAAATACGGCTATCTGGGATCGTCAGCTGATCGAGCGCTACGACCTGTCTGGCCCCCGTTACACGTCCTACCCTACGGCGCCACAATTCCATGAAGGCTTTGGCGAGGCGGCGCTGTGTCAAGCGATTGAGCGCAGCAATGCGGCGGGTCGTCCTCTGTCTCTGTATTTTCATCTGCCCTTCTGCAGCACGGTCTGTTACTACTGCGCCTGCAACAAAATCATCACGGCCAATCGCAAGCGAGCCATGCCGTATCTGGAAAGACTGATCACCGAGGTGGCTTGTCAGGGGGCACTGTTTGACCGTTCCCGGCCAGTCCATCAGCTGCACTGGGGTGGCGGTACACCCACTTACATCAGTGATGATGAAAAACGCCTGTTGATGGCCGCCACCCGCAAACATTTCAACCTGTTGGATGACGACAGTGGCGAGTATTCGATAGAGATTCACCCCGGGGATATGGATGTCAGCACGATCAGCTGTCTGCGGGATCTGGGATTTAACCGCCTCAGTATGGGGGTTCAGGATTTCGATCCCACCGTGCAGCAGGCGGTCAACCGTTTTAATTCTGTGGAGGAGGTGTGTGCGTTAGTGGAGGCGGGCCGCGCCGAAGGTTTCCATTCCATCAGCATGGACCTGATCTACGGTTTGCCCTATCAGACCTGGGATACTTTCGAGCGCACCCTGGACAGCATCATTGACCTCGGCCCGGACCGCCTATCGGTATTCAATTACGCCCATTTACCCCATCTGTTCAAGGTGCAGAGACAGATAGATGAAAGCGCGCTGCCCAGTGCGAAAGATAAGCTGTTGATGATGGAAAGCATCACCCAGATGCTGTTGAAAGCCGGTTATGTCTATATCGGTATGGATCACTTTGCCCTCCCAGACGATGAGCTGGCGGTGGCACAGCGCAATGGTGTGTTACAGCGAAATTTCCAGGGTTACTCCACTCACGGCGGTTCTGATCTGGTGGCCTTTGGCGTGTCTGCCATCAGCGCCATAGACAATGTATTTGCCCAGAATCACAAGCAGATCGAGGACTACCAGACTGCCATCGACAGCGGCCATCTGCCGGTGGCGCGGGGATTTGAGCTGAGCCGCGATGACCTGTTGCGCCAGATGGTGATCAAGCAGTTGATCTGCCATTTTGAATTGAATTTTGCTGACATCGAACAACAATTTGACGTCGTGTTCACCGACTATTTTGCGGAAGAGTTGCTCCAGCTGCGGTCGATGATGGACGACGGCCTGGTGGTCCTCAGCCCGGAAGGCCTCCGGGTAACCCCGGTGGGGCGACTGTTGATTCGCCGCATCTGCATGACCTTCGACGCCTATATCAAAAAATCCGGGTCGGAAATTCGTTACTCCAAAATTATTTAAGTAAAGCCATTGAGTTGGTAATTGATTCGCGTAAAATCGCAATTTCACCTGCACAGAGCAGATGAATTTTCCTAAGGGGCGGCGCAAGCCTGAGACATCCTCGGATGAACCCTTTGAACCTGATCCGGATAGTACCGGCGTAGGGATAGGACGCAAAAGTTACCGTTCACTCCTCCCATATCCGGGTCTCTTTAACAATGTTAATGAGGCTCATCATGATAGACCTGTTTCGAAAAATGCCATTACTGGCATTTACCTGCCTGCTTTCCGGCGTTGTGCTTGCTACAGAACCCGAGGGTCCTGAGGGCATAGTAGCCGGGACCGAGACCACCATAGAGACGTTATCCGCTGAAACCATTCAGGAAGTGGTGGTGACTGCCCAGTTTCGCGATGTATCCGTGCTGGATACCGGCAACAGTATCAGCATCCTCGACAGTCAGCAGATTGAACGCCGTCAGGCGCGTCACCTGGATCAGCTCCTGAATCTGGTTCCGAATGTGAATTTTTCCAGCGGCGCATCGCGGGGCAAATTTATCCAGATCCGTGGTATCGGCGAGCGCAGTCAGTTTATCGAGCCGCTGAACCCCTCGGTGGGCTTGCTGATTGACGGGATCGATTTCAGTGGTATCGGCGGTGCGGCAACAACCCTCGATTTGCGTCAGGTTGAAGTGTTGCGCGGTCCCCAAGGCACCCTCTACGGTGCCAACGCGCTGGCGGGGTTGATCAACATGAAATCAAATAATCCCTCCGACGTATTTGAAGGCCACATTGAAACCTCTATTGCCGACTATGAAACCCGCACCACCAGCGCAGTATTGAGCGGACCGATTGCCGATAATCTGGGCTACCGTCTGGCCGTGCAGGGTCACCGCAGTGACGGCTATATCGATAATGAGTTTGTCAATCGCAAGGATACCAGCAACATCGACGAGCTCACCGCCCGGGGCAAGCTGCACTGGCGAGTCAGCGACCGGTTACAGCTGAACTTTACCGGTTTCTACGTGGATGCGGACAACGGTTACGATGCCTTTTCGCTGGATAACACCCGCAAGACGCTCTCCGATCAGCCGGGTCACGACCGCCAGGAGTCCACGGCATTTGCGGTAGAAAGTATCTGGCACGCCACTGAGCAGTTTGATGTGGTCGGACTGATCAGTTATGCCGATAGCAATCTTGAGTACAGCTATGACGAGGACTGGAGTTTTGCGGCTATCTGTGAGGGCCTGCCTTGCGAGGGTTGGGAGTATTCCTCTTTTGATCGCTACCAGCGCAGCCGCTATAACGGCAGCATGGACCTCAAGCTGGTTTCCAGCGAAGCCGGGCGTCTTTTCAATGGCGCCAGCGACTGGGTGCTGGGCATTTATTACCGCAGGCAGAATGAGTCGCTGCTGCGCGAATACACCTATGCTGACGGTGACTTCACCAGTGATTTTGACACCCGCAACCGGGCTGTCTACGGCCAGCTGGACACCCGGCTCAGCGACCATTTAAAGCTGGTCAGCGGGGCGCGAATCGAGTTTCGTCGTGCCGATTATCTGGACAGCGAGGGGGTTCGCCACAATACCAGTGAAAGACTCTGGGGTGGCCGTCTGGCCCTGGAATACAGTCTGACGCCGGAAACCCTGCTTTATGGACTGGTTTCCCGGGGTTACAAGGCCGGTGGGGTCAATAGCAACCCTGAACTGGATTCCGGTGTGCGGGATTTTGATACCGAATATATGTGGAATCTCGAAACCGGCATAAAGGGTGACTGGCTGGATCGCACCCTGCAGGTTCAGTTGGCATTGTTTTATCAGATGCGACGGGATATGCAGGTCAAGCAATCGCTGGTCAAGCCGATTACCGGTGATCTGTGCCCCTGCAGTTTTATTGACATGTTTGACAATGCGTCCAAAGGTCGCAATTACGGCCTTGAGCTGATGTTTGACTGGTTGGCGAAGGAGGATGTTCAGGTTTACGGCAGTCTCGGCTTGCTCCGTGCTACTTATCAGGACTTTGAAAGCTTGAGTCATGTGGATGCCGATCCGGAAAACAATGTGGCGGTCGATCTCGATGGTCGGGAGCAGGCACATGCACCTTCCTACCAGTTTTCCCTGGGAGTCGAAGTGGCCTTAACCGGGCAGATGTCGGCAGCACTGGAAATGGAAGGCAAACAGCAGTTCTATTTGTCACCGCGGCACAACGCTAGGTCAAACCGCTACGAGCTGTTTAATGCCCGGCTTGAGTACCGGTTGCAACAGTGGGATTTCATGCTGTGGGGACGCAATCTGACAGATCGGGATGTGATTGTTCGCGGTTTTGGTGGCTTCGGCAATGACCCCCGCAATTTTTATCAGACTGAACCCTATTATCAGTATGGTGAGCCGCGCATTGTTGGCGCCACCGCCAAATACCGCTTTTAAGGGCATTACCCCAGGGAGATTTATCGTATGCAGGTGACCATTGATGTCAGTATGTATCCTAACCGGGAGGACTTCATTCCACCGATCAAGGGGTTTATTGAGAAGATTAACTGCTATCCGGGGCTTGAGGTGCAGACCTTCCCCACCAGTACGGTGGTACAGGGTGAATACCAGGCGGCCATGCAGGCGGTTCAGGACACCATCGCCGCCTGCCGTGAGGAATTCGATATGGCGGTATATGTGCTTAAGGTGATTCCCGGATACGAGGCATTCTGAATGTCGAACTGGTTAGGCCTGGAAGCACTGGCGGTGGTTTTTTCATTGGCCTATCTCGTGCTGGCTATGCGAGAGAACAGCCTGTGCTGGTTCTGTGCCTTTTTTGGCACGGCTATTTATATCTGGGTGTTTGGCGGTGTCAGTCTTTACATGGGCTCGTTGCTGCACGTCTATTATCTGGTGATGGCGGTTTATGGGTGGTATCAGTGGCGTCGCGGTGGTGTCGAGCACCGCGGCGTCAGGATATCCCGCTGGGGGCTAACGCAACACTTGTATGCGTTGTTCGCTGTTGTACTGGCTTCTGCCGTGTCTGGCCACCTGCTGTCCCAACACACCGATGCCCACTTGCCTTATCTGGACTCCTTCACTACCTGGGGCGGGGTGCTGACTACGGTGATGGTGGCCCGCAAAATTCTGGAAAACTGGCTCTACTGGATTGTCGTCGACGGGGCATCAATTTACCTTTATCTGGATCGTGAACTTTACCTCACGGCCGGCCTGTTTGCTGTTTATCTGGTGCTGGTCGTGCTCGGTTTTATCCGCTGGAGAAAACATTACCTTGAACAGCCAATCACTGAGCGACGGCAAGAGTTTGCTGCACCAGACGTTATCTGAATGGCGGCGCTGGGAAATCCGCCTGCCAGGTAAACCGTCTCTGGTTAAACCCATGTCCGGCGGTATGACCAATTTGTCTTATCTGGTGGAAAGTGGCTCCAGGAGAGCCGTAGTGAGAGTCAATACACCACACAGCAAGGCGCTGGGGATTGACCGCCAAAGGGAAGAGGCTCTGCTTCGCCTGTTGCAGCCCACTGGGTGTGTCCCCAAGCTGCTTTATGTGACCGCCGAGGTACTGGTGACGGAGTTTGTCGACGGACGATTATGGGATGCCGGGACGGTTGATAGCCATCATCGGGTAAACCGGCAACTGGTGCCCCTGCTCGAAAAAATCCGGGCTTTTCCCAAGCCGGCTACAGCCAGCCGTTTCAGCTACCTGAATCACTGTCAACACTACCTCGCCCAGCTGGTCGTTCGCCCCGTGGCGGCAGATGCTATCGAAGAGCATGCTGCAGCCATTGATGCCGGCTCCTGGCAACCGGTCATCTGTCACCATGACCTGATACCTGAAAATATCATCGATACGGGTCGTGGCCCGGTGATACTGGATTGGGAATATGCCGCCTGGGGGCACCCTGGCATGGATTTGATACGGCTCGGTGTTGCTGAAAGCCACCACAGCGCCGTGGGTCGTCTCAAACTGCGGGATCTCCAGCGCGGCATGGATGCTCTCTGGTTGGCGCTGACGGATCAGTTGGCGGGTGTCGTTTAAACCCGGCGATTATTGAGCATTCGGCCACCATACCGCCTGATCCGTCCGGGACTCAGGCAGAGGCCTCCTCGTGAGCCGCCGCAATCATGGTAGATGCGAGGATGCCGTAAGCGACTATCCATGCTTCTTTTACCTCATCGGTAAAGCTGTCGCCAAGGCCGGTCTGCAGGGTTTCGATCAGCGCACTGCCGACGGTATCGTAATGGGCATCTTTAACCCCGTAGGCGAGATGACGCTTGCCCATGGCTTCCACTACGGGCACCAGTTCGTCGAGTCGATCCAGCATGCGCACCGCAGCGCCGATCATTTCCATCAGCTTTTTACCCTGCTCCCCCATATTCCCCTTGAACAGGGGTTTCAGGGTCGGATCAGCGGCAAACAGGTTGTTATAAAACAGCGAGGCTGCGGTATCGGCAATCGGTTCCACCTTGGCCCAGGAGGTTTTGCAGGCATGTATTTGCTCGGGTGTCATGGATATATCCTCTATTGTGGTTGGGCGGTCAGCTGCGAAAGCATATAGCTGACCGCCTGTGCCATTTGTTCATCGGTTAATGTTGAACCACCGCGGGCGGGCATCAGCCCGTAACCGTTGGTGGCATGTTGGACAAGGATTTCCTCCCCCTGGCTGATCCTGGGTGCCCACATCCTGTTATTGCCGATGATGGGTGCACCATTGATGCCCGATGCGTGGCAGACGCGACAGTTCGCTTTCACCAGTGGTTCGCCGGGGTGGGCGGAAGAAGGCGTCTGCCCGGCAGGTGTTCCATCGTCGACGGATGAGCCCGGCTTGTCGGAGCAGGCCGACAAGCCGAGACAAATAACAGCGGCGATCACGCATTTTTTGTTCAACATAGGGCCACCAGGGTCAGAAATTCGGATCAGTTAAAGAGGAACACGGATGACCACACCACCCATCACGTCACCGATATCGAAGTCGGTTCTGGGGGAGTCCTTGTGATCGTTATGGCAGGTTGTGCAGGCGGGGGAGACGGCGACATCGGGATATACCGCCGTAAAGTAGGTCACGTCACCCAGCTTTTCCTCGCCGTAGAAGTTTTCACCGGGATTGTCCACAGTGTATTGCAGGCCCTCTTCTTCAAGGGGGGTTTTGGGTGCATTCTGCTTGTTGATAGGCCACAGGGATTGTAGCGAGTAAGTGAATTCATCGGTCACTTCCGCGACGGCCTCCGAGCCTGCCCGGAACATCTGGGCCGGCAGTAAGGCCCCGTTTTCTATTTCCTTCCAGTGTTCATCCGGCTTGATGGCGCCCGCGCCATTGGGTCCCAGGCGCTGAATGATCAATTTGGTGTAGTTGGCCCGGTCGGCATTCATGACCGCAAAGAGTGAGTCAGTATAGAGTTTTGGTGGTATGCCCGCTTTTGCTGGTGGGGCTTCATTGCAGGCAGTAATGACAAGGCTTCCGGTGAGCAGTGTCGTTATCAGGGCTATTTTTTTGATGTGTTTCATGGTGAATTCCTCGTGGTTTCAGAGTAATGACGTGGGGGTAGGTTGTGGTGGTTACAGCGGTGAATTGCATCAGTCAGCCACCCGTTTGAGTGACCAGTCGATGGACGGAATGTGGTTGGCTGGTTTGCCGTTGAAGTTGTTCCTGATCAGTGCCGGGTCAGCCAGGGCGTCAATGGAAAAACCGAGACTGTGGCACTGCATGCAAACCGGCCGGATCATCTTTTCATTGGGACGCAGGTTGTGGTTCTGGTTGTGATTGACCTGTACCACCGTTTCCCGATCGATGATGTTCTCCGCTCTCGGCATATGACAGGTGGCACAGCTGACGGCCTGCTCCACCGGAATGGCACCGGCGATGGCCTGGGTTAACAACTGGCCGTGGGGCGAGCTGTCAAATCCCCTCGAGTGGTCATCGTTGTGGCAGGTCAGGCAGGCTTCGCTGGCGGCAAACAGAGTGTCTGTCCGGTGTGCACTGTGGCAACTGTTGCAACCCTGCTGCAGAGACAATGCCGTCTCCTTGAAGGGCATTTTGGAATCGGCAGGGCGGATAGCGGGCAGGGACTGGGCCAGTCGCATACCGTGTTTGCCCGATTTATAGCTTTCGGCTTCGTGAATATGGCAGGTCTGGCATTGCGCAATGCCGGGGTTTTCGAGCCATTCACCGGAGCTGACATCACTGTGACAGCCACCGCAGTCCACGCCGGCATCGGCATGGCTGCTGCCAGACCATTCCTGGTGGATATCCGGGTGGGCCGCTTTTTGCTCGGGGAATGTCGGCTGTTGTTCGGGTACGCGTTTGCTGGCGAGAATCGCGGCGCCATTGGGGTTGGTGAGGCGAGCTATTTCTTTCAGCCATGGACCCGCGTGGTTGTGAACGAGAAAGTCTTCAAAGAGTGCCCGGTTGTCGTGATAGTTGTGGCAGCCTGCGCTGGCACAACTATCAAAGGCCAGATCCCGATGACTCTCCCGGTCGTCGCCGACGTCGGTGTGACAGTGAAAACAATAATCCTCTGGCAGGGTTACTCCCACCGGGGCTGTAATTTCTTTGCGGTGCTCGGTGTGACAACTGACACAGTAGCGGGCATCCACCACACTGAGCCGGTCTGCATTGCGCGGGTCGGTAAACTTCTTTTTCGGGTGCGTATCGTTGGCCTCTGTCAGTTCCGCACCATGGCAGCCGACACAGGCTTCCTGGATCAGTTCTGGACCACCAAAGGCCTCTGTATGACAACTGCTGCAGGCCAGCTCGATCTGAAAGTGCCCATGGCTGGTCTCGCCGATCAGTAGTGCCTGTTTATTGTCGGCTTTGAACAGGATATAGCCGTAGTAGCCGGCTATCGACAGCGTGACAAGCATCCATGTGGCCCAGATGATTTTTTTCAATGCATCGGCCCCCGCATCAGTAGTAATACACGGTGAGGATATGTAAAGCCAAAAGGACGGGCAGGGGCCACGACACAATGATGTGCACCCATTGCATAGACTTTCTTGCGTCTTGCGCGGCCCCTGTCCGCAGTTTGTGGCCAAGGCCAATGGCACCACTGGTAAAGGCGCCCATCAGGAGTACTGCAAGAAAGTTAACGATCAGCAATTGATTGAGGTTGGATCCCAGGTGAAAACCGCTGTGCAGCACCAGTGTGATACAGCACAAGACCCCCAGCGAGACATGGACCAGCCGCCATCCTGAGAACTTGCCCATCCAGCGCCAGGACAGGCGTTTGCGCAGTGACATCAGCGAACCGATAGCGGTCAGCGCCAACAGCGTAAAGCCCGTGACCTGTTTCCAGAATTTGTCATTCCAGATGCCCTCGAACCAGCCCTGTTGTTGAACGCTGTCGGCTACTTTTGCTTCCGGCCAGAAGGCGAGCAGTACCACCAGTGCGATGGCCAGTAGTGCCCCTGCGGTGAGCGTGGCGGCCCCGGATTCCCTTTCCATGCCGGCAACGCCCAAAAGCTGTTGCAGCAGGGGTTTGCAGGCACCGCAGACGGTGCCGGCCCGGGTGCGGTCCTGGAGTTCCGGCAGTGTGCTGCAATTATTGGCGATGGCACTGGATAGTGCGCCGTAACTGATATTGTTGCACTGGCAAATGATCGTGCCGCTGGGCCAGTTGCCAATATCGTCACCGCCCTTGCCCCATAAGGTGCCGGTCAGATAAAACCGCAGCAGGTGCCAGAACCGGATTTTGCGTGCATTCTGATAGGCCTCCTGGACGCGTCGGGACTCTGGCCAGTTGCCAATAGCCACCGCACCGATGATCTTGCCCCGGAGCAGCACCAGCTTCCGGTAGGCACCGCTCGGCTTGTCAAAATATTGAAGTTCTTTCTGGAAGGGTCTGCTGGGTAACTCACTGATTTCTCCGAGACTGCAGACACTGGTGCCGACCACTTTGAGGTGGCTGATAGCCATGGAGCCCAGATAGCACGGCAGGTTTTCCTGTGGTTCATTGGCAATGATTTCCGCGGTCACCGCCGCCTGTTCGTAACCGGGGTTGACCAGCCCATAGGTGACGCCCAGGTGTTCGCAGCATTCACCGATAGCAAAAATATCGGGATCCGATGTCCTCATCTGGTCATTGACCAGAATGCCAGTGCCCACCGGGATACGGGCTTTTCGAGCCAGTTCCAGGTTCGGCGTGATACCGGTACAGAACAATACGGTATCGCAGTGAATCGTCTCGCCGTCCCGGGTGATGACCCCGGTGACATGCTCAAAACCCTCCACAGAGCGCACACCTGAATGGGTGATGACATCGATACCCAGTGCGCGGACTTCGACTTCGAGAAGCGCTGCTGCCTGCTCATCCAGCTGCCGGTTCATCAGTCGCGAACTCTGCTGAACCACGGTGACGCTGGTATTGAATTTGAGCAACCCCTTGGCGGCCTCCAGTCCCAACAGACCGCCGCCCACCACGACAATATGACGAGAGCGAAGGATTCGCGCATAGAGACTTTCGGTGTCCTTGAGACTGCGAAAACTGAACACGCCCTGGCGCTCGATACCTGGAATGTTCGGAATATGAGCGCGGGCACCGGTGGCCAGCACCAACTTGTGATAGTGGAAGCGGGTGCCGCTGGCATCGGTAACAGTTTTCCGTTCGCGGTCAATTTCCACGATGGCGGCGCTGGTAAACTGAAAGTTGGGGTGATTGCCGAGAGCGGGCAACGGCAGATCGATATCATCCCGGTTAATCTCGCCGGCCAACAGGGCCGAGAGCTGAATGCGGTTGTAGGGCTTACAGGCTTCGTCACCGAACAGGTGAACAGCCAGTTGGGGTTTTCTGGCGAGAAGATCGTGGGTAAAGCGCATGCCGACGGGACCTGCGCCTATGACAATAATGCCGGCGTCATTGCGGGCAACCTGTGCCAGCTCAAGGGTGCTGGTATCAGGGGGTTCACAATAACCAATAGTGCTTGATGTTGTGGCGACCATTCGTTGCCTGTTCAATAAAAAAAGCCTGTCGGACCACTGTTAAAACAAGTGACTCGGCAGGCTTCATTACCTGGAACTTGGTGTGTTGCCACTACCCGGCGAGAAAGAGATTCTGGGGCGGCTATTTATGTCAATGCATAATAGATGCCAATCTGAAAAATACGTTTAATGCATTGAAAAACAGGGTTTTTTATTTTTATTGTCAGAGGCCGAAAGATGGGCCTGGTCAGAAAGCGTGCACTGTTTTTGCCACAGAGGTGCCGTTATTGGTGCATTCGCCATAGATGATAAAGCGGGTCAGGCCTGATTGTCGTCGGCGGTAGTCGTGCGGGGTTTGATACACCGGCCAAACAGGATGCCCACTTCAAACAATAGCCACATGGGTACGGCAAGCAGGGTCTGGGACAGAACATCCGGGGGAGTGAGCAGCATGCCGAACACAAAACAGATAACAAACACATAGGGACGTTTGTTAGCCAGTTGGTCCGGTTCGATAATGCCCATCCAGGTCAGAATTACCACGCCGATCGGGATTTGAAAACTGATGCCAAACGCAAAAAACAATTTCAGGACGAAATCCAGATAGCTGCGAATATCCGTCATGACGGCCACGCCTTCCGGGCCGACACTGGTGAAGAACATGAAAACCAGGGGGAATACCACGTAGTAAGCGAAAGCCATTCCGCCGTAGAACAGCAGAACGCTGGAAAAAAACAGGGGTAGCACAATTTTCTTTTCGCGCTGGTAAAGTCCGGGGGCTACAAAGGCCCATACCTGATAGAGAATAAAAGGCATGGCGGCAAAGAGTGACAACACCAGCGTCAACTTAAAGGGTGTGAGAAACGGTGACGCGACATCGGTGGCAATCATCGATGAGGTGTCGGGCAGGTGCAGCCTGAGGGGTTCCGAAATGTACAGGTAGAGGTCGTTACTGAAGGAAAACAGCCCCAGAAAGATCAGCAGCACCACAATCACAGAACGCAGCAGGCGGTTGCGCAATTCAATGATATGGGCGATGAAGGGTTGGCTCAGCAGTTTTTCTTCACTCATGGTTTGGTTTCGTCGGGCGTGTCAGCTGGCTCAGCTGACCGTTCATCCGTGGCGGGTTTGGTGTCCTGTGGGTCGGGCAGGTCCTCAAACTCCGCTTTGGCGTTTTTCAGATCGCGCATCAGTTTCTCGTTGTGCAACTGTCGGCGAATGTCATCCATGCCGACTTCGTTTTCGAGTTCCTGGCGGACGGAGGAAAAGGTCTGGCGGATCCTGCCAATCCAGAGGCCCATGGTGCGCAGGGTCTGGGGCAGGCGTTCCGGTCCCATGACAACCAGCGCCACAACGGCGATGACTAATAATTCGGCAAAGCCAATATCAAACATACGGCAATATCTGCAAGATCGCTGTCACGCCTACTGCTCTGTGGTTTTCTTTTCGCCGGTCGACGCGGCATTGTCATCGGTATTCATCTGGGTATTGGCCGATTTACTGTCGTCGAGGTGTTCCGGTTCCTTGTCCGAATCGCCGGACATGGATTCCTTGAAGCCTTTGACGGCGCCGCCGATGTCAGTGCCGATACCACGAAGTTTTTTGGTGCCAAAAATCAGCGCCACGATAATCAGAATAATTAACAGTTCCTGCCAGCCAAAGCCCATAAATCTCTCTCTTGTCAATCAGGTTGAATTGCGTTGCGCTTTCTCTTCGAGGCCCGATAGATTGAAGCGTCGTTCCAGTTCCCTGAGAACCGGTTCAGGGCCTTCGCCGAGATGGGACAGCATCACCAGTGAGTGAAACCAGAGATCTGCGGTTTCGTAAATCACTTTGCTGTTGTCATTGGTGGCGGCTGCGTCCTTGGCGGCCAGAATCGTTTCAGTACACTCTTCCCCCACCTTTTCCAGGATTTTGTTCAAACCCCCGTGATGCAGGCTGGCCACATAAGACTCCTGATGCGAGTAGCCTTTGCGATCTTCCAGTACCTGGCTTAATCGGGTCAATATATCATCACGGCAACTGTTCATGAATAAATGTCTCCGGGATCTTTGAGAACAGGGTCCACAGTGTGCCACTGTCCGGCTGTCAGGACACGATAAAAACAGGATTCACGCCCGGTGTGGCAGGCGATGCCGCCTAGTTGTTCGACCTGTAAGACAATAACGTCGCCGTCGCAGTCCAGGCGAATTTCCCGGACTCGCTGAATATGACCGGATTCCTCACCCTTGCGCCACAGTTTGTGGCGGGAGCGTGACCAGTACACGGCGCGACCTTCAGAGGCGGTGAGTTTCAATGCCTCCCGGTTCATCCAGGCCACCATCAGGATGCGCCCCGACTCGGCGTCCTGTGCAACAGCAGGTAGCAGGCCATCTTCATTCCAGGTGATTTGATCGAGAAAGTCAGTCATGGCGGTCATTATGACAGTTGTGGTTGGATCGGCAATACGGATTTTTCAGGACGACCGTCAGCGCACTATCAACAACAGTAGCCCAAGTCCCGCCAGAACCAGACTGCCGACGGGCATTTGCTGGATGGTATCCGTCCATTCGGGAAAGGCACTGCCCAGACCAATACCGATCAGTGCTGCGCCGAGCAGGGTTCGCCGGCGCTGTCCCGGCCTGACCGGGACACTGGCGGGAATTTCTTTCAGGCCGACTTCTTTCGCCTGCAGGCGTTCAAGTGTCTGAAAAACCAGCTGGGGTAACTGGGGAAACTGTTCCAGCCATTCCGGGCCGTGACGTTTGAGCTGTTCCATCAGTGCGTTTGGCTTGAAGCGTTCTTTCAGCCAGCGCTCCAGAAAAGGATGAGCCGTGGCCCACAGATCCAGGTCCGGATACAGCTGACGACCGAGGCCCTCAATATTAAGCAGGGTTTTCTGCAGCAAAACCAGCGATGGCTGTACTTCCATGTCGAAACGCCGGGCAGTGCGAAACAGGTTGACCAATAGCAGTCCAAAGGAGATTTCACGCAGAGGGCGCTCGAAAATGGGCTCGCAGACAGTGCGTATGGCAGCGGCAAATTCACCCACATTGGTGCCCTCCGGAACCCAGCCTGACAGGACATGGAGTTCTGCCACCTGTTGGTAGTCGCGGCGGAAGATAGCCAGTAGATTGCGAGCCAGATAATACTGATCGGCCTCGGTCAGAGTGCCCATAATGGCGCAGTCCACCGCCAGGTATTTTGGTTGCTGTGGGTCCTCCGGATCGACAAATATATTGCCGGGATGCATGTCGGCATGAAAAAAGTTGTGCTCGAACACCTGGCTGAAAAAGATTTCCACTCCACGTTCGGCAAGTACTTTGAAGTTGGTCTCGTGCTGTTGCAGGGTCGTGATATCCGTGACCGGTATCGCGTAGATGCGTTCCATCACCAGGACTTTTTCATTGGTGTGTGACCAGAATACCTCGGGTACGTAGAGCAGTGGAGAGCGATCAAAATTGCGCCGCAACATGGAGGCATTGGCGCCTTCCCGTTGCAGGTTGAGTTCATCGAGAATGGTGTTTTGATAGTCGCTGACTACTTCGGTCAAGCGCATTCTCCGGCCATCGACGGTATTGCTTTCGAGCCAACGGGCCATGGTGAACAGCAGCCTGATATCCTGGCCAATGGTTTTTTCGATGCCGGGCCGAATGGCCTTGACGACCACTTCACGCCCGTTGTGTAGCGTCGCTGCATGGACCTGTGCCACGGAGGCAGAGGCCAGGGGCTCCCGGTCAAAATGCAGAAACAGGTTGTCGACACTGTTCTCCAGCGCTTGCTCGACGATGGCGACGAAATGGGCTTTGTCGAAAGGGGGAACATTGTCCTGCAGTTTGTCCAATTGTTGGCAGATATCCGGCGGGATCAGATCCGGGCGGGTAGACAGCAATTGACCAAACTTGATGAAAATAGGCCCGAGATCTTCCATGGCCTGTCGCAGCCGTTCGCCACGCGGTTGTTTTGGTGCAGGCAACAGCCGGTTGAACCTCAGTAGTAGTCGGACGCCCCAGGGTAGTCTTTCTGCATCGAGAAAGGTGTCCAGTCGGTAACGAGTGGTGGTGCGCAGGATCGTGCTGAGCCGACGGATTCTTGACATGGCTAGTCGCTGTTCCGGGGTTGGGGGTCTAGCTTGAGGCTGATTTTGTGGATGCGGGCAGCCAGTCGGTCCACATCCGTACTCAGTTGCCGAACCTGGGTCCTGAAATGCGTCACTTCGTTGGCACTGGGGGTCAGTCGTATTTCCTCCTGGGCGAACTCAGCGGCGGCGCTGGCGGCGCGTTCGGCTGTCCGTGTCTGCCATGTTGCCGCACTGCGGAGGGACTCTCCCACCAGGTGCGCGGGTACATCACCAATCAGTTTCGCCAGTGCGGCCTCCCAGTCCACATCCAGGTGTTTGAGAATCCTGCGTATCTGCCGCAGCAGATCATGGTCGCCCTCTACTTCGACACCCGTGCCGTAAAAGGAGACTTTGTCCTCACCGTTTGCCGCCAGTGCAGCGAGTGACAGGGCGGTTCCCCGCAGGCTGGTATTTGCCGTTCCCTCATAATGGGAAAGCAGGCTGACACCGTCTGCTCCGAAGATGACGTAGAAATTCAGTGGCGGGAGGGTGCAGTTGATTTCAAGAACTTGACCGTTCATTTCGCCGAGGGCTTTCCGGGTGGCGGAATCGTACTTCAGGCCACTGTTGATAGCCGTTTCCACGGCCATTAGTGCAGAGCTGTGCAGTGCCTGCAGTGGGTTGTGTTTCAGGAAATCAAACATCAGGGTTTGAAACCCCGATGAAGGGCAACGATGCCGCCGGTCATGTTGTGATAGTCGATATTGACGAAGCCTGCATCCGCCATCATCTGTTTCAGGGTTTCCTGGTCCGGGTGCATGCGAATGGACTCTGCCAGATACTGATAGCTATCCGCGTCGTGGGCGACTAACTGACCAATTCTCGGCAACAGGTTGAAAGAGTAAAAGTCGTAGACTTTGCCCAACAGGCCGCTGGTGGGGGTCGAGAACTCCAGCACCAGCAGTCTGCCGCCGGGTTTCAGTACCCGAAGCATGGATTGCAGGGCCAGGTCCTTGTCGGTGACATTGCGCAGGCCGAAGGCAATGGTGATGCAGTCAAAGGTATTGTCGGGGAATGGCAGATACTGTGCATCGGCCTGTGCATAGCGGACGTTGCCCGCTGCACCGCGATCAGTGAGCTTGTCACGGCCCACCTTGAGCATGGAATCGTTGATGTCTGCCAGTACTACTTCACCGGTGGGGCCAACCAGTCGTGAAAATTTAACGGTCAGGTCGCCAGTGCCACCGGCGATATCCAGTACCCGCTGGCCACTACGCACCCCGGACAGCTCAATGGTATAGCGTTTCCAGAGCCGATGGATGCCCCCGGACATCAGGTCGTTCATCAGGTCGTATTTGCCGGCCACGGAGTGAAACACATCCGCCACATGACCAGCTTTTTCCTGCACGGGAACGGTTTTGAAACCGAAATGGGTGGTTTTGTTGTCAGTCATCGCCCAACGCCGGATTGAGAAAGGTCGACATTGTACACTGACACCGCTGGGGTGTCCCTTGGCGAGACGTCAATCAGCAGGTTTTCTGATCACAATCAACTTCTCTGAAGCCATGGCAGTCAGGGGATGTAGCGCTCCCGCCTGGCGGGTTTGAGGCGAGCCAGATCGACGACAATAAGCCCATCTACACAGTTGGCAAAGGCCGGATCGATATTGAAACCGGCAAATTGGACGCCGCCCAGCTCACAGACCTCGGTGTACTGTTTGAACAGGGTGGGAACACTGAGATTCATATGGGCCAGTTCGCTTTTCAGCTGGGTGAATTCTTCCCGCTGATCCAGACCGGGAAATTTCTCGGCCAGTTCGGCCAGGTGATCCTGGTTGATGCGATAGGGCAGTATCGGCTCCGCCAGGTTTTGCAGGCTGGGATAGTGGCGGCTGTAGAAATACACCAACATTTCCATGGCCCATTCTGGATAGCTGTTACTCAGCGTCACCGGTCCAAACAGATAGCGGTAGTGCGGGTTTTTACCCAGAAAAGCACCGATTCCGTACCACAGATAATCCAGGCTGCGACGGCCCCAGTATTTGGGTTGCACAAAGCTGCGCCCCAGTTCCAGCCCCTGCGAGAGGTAGGGTTTCATGGCAGGGGCATAATCAAACAGCTCTGCGGAATAGAGATACCCCCGTCCCATATTGTCCAGGCAAACCGACGCATCACAGAACCGGTAGGCCCCGGCGATTTCCAGTTCTTCCTCATCCCACAGCAGCAGATGAAAATAGTGGTGATCATACCCATCGATGTCGCGGCGGCTGCCGGTACCTTCCCCCACAGCCCGGAACGCAATTTCCCGCAACCGGCCCACTTCCCGCATGATTAATGAATCGGGCTGGTAACGGTACAGGTAGATCTGTTTGCCATCCCCGGTACTGCCCAGCCATTCGCACTGTTTGACCGCCTCCCGCAGCAGTGCCCGGTTTTCCGGATGGGCAATGGCGCTGACTGTATTGAAAATTCCTTTTTTGTCCTGGCCGATGCGGTACAGGTGGCGCTTGAACAGCTTACTTTTTTCCCGCAATGGCACATTGATGCGCTGGTAGCAGTCATAGCTGACCGGTTCGCCGATGCGAACGTCCACGCAATTCCTGGCCTGTTTGAACATCTCTCTCACCAGCAGCAGGGTGGAGAGCGGTTTGGCGACCAGTGACACACTGTAGAACAGTGCCGAATTGCGACCGTCCACGAATACCGGCAGAACCGGCGCCTTGTTGTTGATGGCCATGCGCAGGAAACCGTTGCGCCAGTCGCCATCGCGGATGCCCTGGGGGCCAAAGCGGGATACCTCCCCGGCGGGAAAGATAATGATCGCCCCTTCCTTGTCCAGATGTTCACGGATGGCAGCCAGATTCTGGCGCGTGGTATTGCCACCCATATTGTCCACGGGCAGTAGCAGATTATGCAGCGGCTTGATGGTAAACAGCAGTTCGTTGGCCACAACCTTGACATCCGGGCGGGTTTCTCTCACCAGTTTCAGTAGTGCCAGCCCATCCAGTGAACCAATGGGGTGGTTGGCTATGATGACGACCCGACCGTGGGTGGGAATACGGTGCCGTTCGTGGTCGCGCACGGTGTAGCGGAAATCGAAATAATCCAGCACCTGTTCGACAAAGTCGAAGCCGTGAAGATGGGGATAATCCTGCTCGAACTGCTGGAAACTCTGTTCCCGGAACAGCATCCTCAGTACCCGGATAACGGGGCGCACCAGTTTGGGGTGGCGCTGGTAAAAGCCGGGGTATCGGTCCTGGATGAAAAGTTCGATGTTGAGCATGCGCTGGTTTCTCCTTTTCGAACCAGCTTAGTGCGGCAATATGACAGATTATGGATAGACAGGTGACAGACGTGTGACAGCGCTCGCCGGGGCTCAGGCCGCCGCTTCGGTGACGGCTTCTTCGTGAAATATGGCGCAACCCTTGCCCGCTTTTTTTGCCAGGTACATGGCGCTGTCGGCGTCATTGATGAGATGTTCTGTCTGTGAGGTCGCTGCGGCCGTGTCCAGAAACCGTATCCCGATACTGGTAGAGACCTTGAGTTCCTTGCGGTCAAAGGGTAAGGGCGCACTGATGGTGGTAATCAGCCGCTTTGCAATCAGCTCCACTTTGTTCTGGGCGGCACTGTGCTCCTGGCCCAGGTCGCTGAGAATAACGATGAACTCATCGCCTCCCAGCCGCCCGACAATATCTTCAGTGCGGGTCATCGACTTGAGCCGTTTGGCAATCTCTACCAGGATTGCATCGCCAGCCTCATGGCCGAATCTGTCATTGACCGGTTTGAAGCCGTCCAGATCCAGTACCAGCAGGGCGCCAAAAACGTTATGCCGCAAACAGCCGGCGAGGGTTTTCTCCAGGTGCTGGTAAATAAGTCTACGGTTGGCCAGCTGGGTGAGCGGGTCGAGACAGGCCATATACTCTATCTGGTGCAAGGTGTCGTTATGTGCCTTGACAAAAGGTTTGACCACCCAGAAGTAGATAATGGGGGTGGATAAAACCACCAGCGAAAAGGCATTCAGGGTGGCCTCCTGAAAGGCGGAGATTGCGGGGGGAAAGGTGTGCAGGAAGGCCATTACCAGAAACTCGGCACCTGAGACGATGCCGACAATTCGAACAGTGACCTGTGCGTTACTGGGCAGGTCAATGGTTTTACCCTGTCGGATCATTGGTTTTTTTTCTGGCTCTTGTTCACGTAGACCAACTTATCACACTTGATCCGTCAATTCATGGGTAGTCCTTTTATGGGCAATCCGTGTCGCCTTTTTGTCTAAGTTACCTGGATCCTGTCCTCGACAGCTTTAGCCGAAGTTGTTTTTCAATTTCCAGAATGACAAATACGGCGAGACCGATGGCGACAATCAGCAAGCCGTCCGTAACTGATACTGGCTCGGTATTGAAAATCGCTTGCAGGGCTGAGACATAAGTAATCGAAAACTGAGCCAGCGTAACCAAAAAAACCGCGATCCATATTACCTTTGTGCCGCGCACAGCCCGCCAGGTCAATGATGTGCCGTAGATGTTGCGAACGAAGAAGAGGCTGAATATCTCCATGACAACCAATGTGTTCATTGCCATAGTCTGAGCCATGACGATGTTATAACCACGCTCTATGGCATAAGTGTAAATACCAAATACACCGCATACGAACAGGCTGCAAAGCAGCAGAATCTGCCATACCCAGGTGCCCCCCAGTAGCGGTGCGCCCTGGGGCCGAGGGGGACGACGCATGGTGTTTTGTTCTGTCGGTTCAAAAGCCAGGGCGATACCCAGCGTGACAGCCGTGATCAGATTTACCCAGAGAATCTGAATGGCTGTGATGGGCAACGCCATTCCCAATAACAGTGCTATCACAATAGGCATCGCCTCGCCGACGTTGGTGGGCAGAGTCCAGCTGATGACCTTTTTTATGTTGTCGTAGACGGTCCTGCCTTCCCGGACAGCGGCCACGATGGAAGCGAAATTGTCATCTGCCAGCACCAGCTCGGCAGCCTCTTTTGCAGCTTCACTGCCTTTCTGCCCCATGGCAATGCCGACATTGGCCCGTTTCAGGGCAGGGGCATCATTGACCCCGTCACCGGTCATGGCAACAACCTTGCCCTGTGCCTGCAGTGCCATCACCAGTCGCAATTTGTGCTCCGGGCTGGTGCGGGCAAAAATATCGGTATCGACCACAGCAGACGCCAGATCAGCATCAGTCATTTGGTCCAGGTCCACGCCAGTCAATACTTTGTCCGGATTTTCCAGTCCGATCTGGCGGGCGATGGCGGCGGCTGTGCCCGCGTGATCGCCGGTGATCATCTTCACCTGAATCCCGGCCTGATGACACTCGGCTACTGCAGTGATGGCTCCTGCGCGGGGCGGGTCCATCAGGCCCACCAGACCCAGCAGGGTCAGTCCGTCCGTCACATCCGTCATTTCCAGTGATAGGTGTTGTGGTCGGACTTCCCTGGTGGCAAGGGCCAGCACCCGCAAGCCCCTTGCAGCCAGATCTGTGCTGCTTCGATGCCATCGATCCTGGTCAATTGGCACGGTATCTCCCGACTGGGTGGACTCATGACTGCACATGGCCAGTATTTGCTCGGGAGCACCTTTGACAAAAATAGCCGCCTTTCCTTCATGATTATGGTTGAGGGTCGCCATAAAGCGATGCTTGGCGTCAAACGGAATAGTATCTGTCCTTGCCCAAAGACCCTGCTCAGCATGTCTGTCAATTCCAGTTCTTCCTGAAAAAGCCAGTAATGCTGCCTCCATGGGGTCTCCCTCTATGTCCCAGTTTTTCTCCTTCTCATGCAGGGCGCTGTCATTGCAAAGTGCGGCTGTCCTTCCCATTGCTGTGAGTACCGGATGATCTTCCTGGTTGATGGCGGTCTCATCAATATGCACCGTTCCAGAAGGCGTATAACCTTCACCGTCCACTGTCAGCAATCGGTGCTGGATAACCACGGTGGTAATATTCATCTCGTTGCGAGTCAACGTGCCGGTTTTATCTGTACAGATAACCGATACGGAGCCTATCGTTTCTATTGCTGGCAGACGACGCACAATGGCATTTCTCCTAGCCATGGTTTGAACACCGATAGCCAGGGTGATTGTCAGTACTGCCGGTAGGCCTTCAGGGATGGCGGCTACAGTCAGGCCAACGACTGCCATGAAGAGTGTGTCAAAGGCCTGTTGCTGAATGACGATGCCGAAGGCCAGTATAAGGCTGGCAACGGTAAGTATCATTGCGGTTAGCCACTTTGAGAAAATCGCCATCTGGGCCACGAGTGGAGTCGTCAGTGTTTCCACCGTAGAGAGCAGGCCGCTGATAAGACCTATCTCAGTGGCCCCGGCGATGGCTGTAACTACCCCTGTGCCCTGGCCACTGGTAACCAATGTTCCACCGAATGCCATGCAACTGCGGTCACCCAGAGGTACTTCCTGCTGGATGGCGGCAGTCTGTTTCTCCACAGGTAGTGATTCGCCGGTAAGAATGGCCTCCTGGATTTGCAAACCATGGGCCTTGATAAGTCGTAAGTCCGCTGGCACCTTGTCGCCGGGCTCCAGTAATACGATATCTCCAGGCACCAGCTGCTCGGCAGGAATAGTGTGTCGCCCGCCATCCCGCAATACCGAGGCATTCGGGGACAACATCCGGTTGATGGCATCCATGGCCTTTTCGGCCTTTCCCTCCTGAATAAAACCAATCAGGGCATTGACGATTACGACCGCGAGGATGACAGCTGTGTCGATCAGGTGACCCAGTAATAACGTAATCACTGCTGAGCCGAGCAGCACATAAATCAACACATTGTGAAAATGCACAAGAAATCGCATGATCGGCCCGCGCCGTTCGGCTTTTGGCAGACTGTTGGGGCCAAAGCGGGCTGCCCTGATTTCGGCTTCACTTGTGCTTAAGCCCTGGGGAGCGGAATCGAGTTCAGATAATGTGTTTTCGTAGCTGCGTAAGTACCAGGTTTTGGTTTCCATAACTATCTGGGTTCACTGAGTCTCCCGTTTTGGGGCGTGTTATCGCCCCGATGCTGGGGATTTAATTTGGGTGGTATGGGCAAAGCACAGTTCGGTGTCTCAGAATAAAAAATCGTCAGCCTGTCATTAATAAATCAACTGTCTCCAGTAAGATGGCGATCATGTACTCTGATCAACAGTATACCTTGGAGGAATTATAACAATGGCCGTTATTTGCAAAACAGTTGAAGAGGCATTGGCACCGATAAAATCCGGCGACAGGGTCTGGTGTCACTCCATGGCGGCAACGCCCTACAGGCTACTGGAAGCGCTGGCCGTACATGTTTTGAGCCTTGAAAACGTCACACTGCTCCAGCTTCACCTGGAGCATGCAGAAGCGGTCTGCCAGCCCCAACTTGTAGGGCATTTGCGAAATCGCTGTTATTTCGTCAGTCACGGTACCCGGGAACTGGTGAATACCGGCAAGGCGGATTATGTGCCTATCTTCCTCTCCGAAATCCCCAAATTGTTGCGCAGTGGTCGTCAGCCTATTGATGTCGCCCTGATTCAGGTGTCGCCCCCGGACCGTCACGGCAATTGCTCGCTTGGTGTCTCCGTAGAGGCCACCCTGGCAGCCTGTAACGTGGCAAAAACCGTGATTGCCCAGATTAACCCGCAGATGCCCCGCACTCACGGAGATGCAGCTATTTCACTGAAATCCATTGACTTTGTTGTGGAGATCGACAGCGAGATTCCTGCTTCTTCCCCTGCTGTGCCAAAGGACGAACACCTGCAGATTGGTGGCCATGTGGCAGAGTTGATTCGCGATGGTGACTGCCTGCAAATGGGCATTGGCGCCATACCGGATGCGGTGCTGGCGCATCTCGGTAACCATCGACATCTGGGTATCCATACTGAAATGTTTTCCAGCGGTGTACTGCCGCTGGTGGCATCCGGTGTCATCGACAACAGCAACAAGGTGATTCAGCCGGGTAAAATTGTCACCAGCTTTGTACTGGGTTCCGATGCCCTCTACGATTTTGTCGCTGACAACACCGAGGTGCTTTTTCTCGATGTGGAATATGTCAACAACCCGGCAGTCATTCGAAAAAATGCTCAGGTGGTATCGATCAACAGTGCGATTCAGATCGACCTGTCCGGTCAGGTCTGTGCGGATTCCATTGGCGGAAAGGTTTATTCGGGTTTTGGCGGGCAGGTAGATTTTGTGACCGGCTCCCAACTTTCAGAGGGCGGTCGCTCTATCATTGCGATGCCGTCCACTGCTCTCTCTGGCAGTCAATCGCGCATTGTCAGCCACCTCTCGGGTGGCGCCGGTGTGGTGACGTCGCGGGCCCAGGTGGATTTCATTGTGACCGAGTATGGTGTTGCACACCTGCATGGTCGCAGCCTGCGGGAGCGGGCAGAGCGATTGATTGCCATTGCACATCCGGATTTCCGAGAGGATCTTGCAACCGCTGTCAATTTCTAGTCGTCGGTTTCGGTTACGGCTGAAAACCAGATATCGCCATACCATGCCCGGGCACTGAGACCGGTGTTGTCGGTATCAGTCATCAGGGCGACGGCCGCGATCTCTCCGGGTTCTTCACCGAACAGACGTCGATAATCGGCCAGTACATCCCGTTGTTCCGACACCCACTGGCCCTGCAACCCGCCACTACCCTGGATGGCGATCATCCGGGCATTTGAGGTAAAGGCATTGGGCCACTCACTGCCTGCGGGCTGATTGCTGGACCAGACATAATTGATCGCGCGGGTGCGCCAGAATCTCAGTCCACCGGAAAATACTACATAGAGCCGCGCCGGATAATCATCGCCGGACTTGTGGCGCTCGTTGTTGCCAGTCAGCAGGTTGTTGACTTTCCAGGACCAGTTCAGCAGCGGCGTCTGTTTCAGATCAATGGCTATTTCCCGGTAAAGGCCCGAGGCACTGGCACGACTGTCAGCCATCAGCACCTGTCGACCGTCATCGGGAACCAGCGCATAATCGGTTTTTCCGGCAAATACCTTGGTGTTCCACCGATCGAGCTGGCCTGCGGAAAAGTTGCCGACATCGATTCGGTCAACCTCGGCGAACGCTAACCCCGAACAGGGTATCAGTGCAGTGATGAGGGAGATTTTCAGCCATACCGTCATTGCTCGACAGGTTGTTGATGAAATAGCTGGGAGCATAGGAATATCCGAACAAGGAGGGTAGCCTGGCAGGCTGCCCAATAAGGCAACAGGTTAGTGTGGATTGCGGGGCTGGACAACTCGTCAGGCGCATCGAAATCTGTAGGGCGGGAGCAAAGGGTTTTATGATTGCTTCGTCAAAACAGGTAGTATCGTATTTATGCAGCAATTACCGGGTGAACTCACGACCATGGAGCACCGCAGGCTTAAATACCTGGGGTTGGCATTACTGCTGGCATTGTCACTGGGCATTGCGCTCGCCCTGTACCTTGCTTCTGCAGTAGGTGCCGCGACTGCTCTGGTGGTCGGTTACGTTGTCTGGAGATTATTTATTCTGTTGATTGATCGGCAGCTGGCGTTGACCTGCACTATTTGTCGGCGGCGTGGATTGGCCGAAATACCGGGGTTGCCCTGCCAGCTGCCGGAATACCAATGCAGTGCATGCGGGGCACGTTTCAAGCAGGGCCGTCCCATACCGACGGTGCAACCCGATAAAACCGGCTGAACGGTGGCTTACAATGCCAGTTTACAGCGTGGCGGGGATGAAACACCTAATGCCGGGTAGGGCCGATCAACCTGACGACCTGACGGTCCGGTTCGCGAAACTCTCCGGCTGCCTCCAGCGCTGAGAGATAATCCTGCCAGTAACGTTCGTAGTTGATGGCAAGGTCGCGCAGATAGTCCCAGGTGAAGATGCCACTGTCGTGACCATCACTGAAGGTCACCTGTAGTGCATAGTTTCCCGAAGGGGCCACATGGGTGATACGGACACCATGTTTTCCCGACTGCAGTATTCCCTGTCCCTTGCCGTGTCCGCGAACTTCCGCGCTGGGGGAGTGGACCCGCAAATACTCTCCGGTCAGGGTAAACCGACTGCCATCGGCATATTCCAGCAGCAGACTGCCTTCCTCAAGATTCAGTTTGATTTTTTCTGGTGTCATCGCGGCCACACTGCCGGTTTTATGCGGCGCCTGTTATTTGGCATCTAGAGAATGAATCGGGACAAATCTTCATCCCGGGAAATTTCATTCAGGTATTTATCGACATAGGCACTGTCAATATCGATGGGCTCGCTTTTTTCACCGAGGTCAGAGGCTTCGAACGACATTTCCTCCAGCAGACGTTCCATGATGGTATGCAGGCGTCGGGCACCGATGTTCTCCGTCCGCTCATTGACATCAAAGGCAATTTCCGCAATCCGCTTAACGCCATCGGCGGTAAAGCGGATGCGGAGCTGTTCGGTCGCCAACAGCTCCCGGTACTGCTCGGTGAGAGACGCGCTGGGCTCGGTTAGAATTCGTTCAAAGTCACCACTGGTGAGGGATTCAAGTTCTACTCTGATGGGCAACCTGCCCTGCAGCTCCGGAATCAGATCCGAGGGTTTGGAGAAATGGAAGGCGCCGGATGCGATAAACAGGATGTGGTCGGTTTTGATCATGCCGTATTTCGTAGAGACGGTGCAGCCCTCAATCAATGGCAGTAAATCCCGTTGTACACCTTCCCGTGAAATGTCGGTACCGGAGGTTTCGCCGCGCTTGGCCACTTTGTCAATTTCATCGATGAAAACAATGCCGTTCTGTTCCGCAACAGTTACCGCGCGAACTTTCAGTTCGTCATCATTGACCAGTTTTGCCGCTTCGTCCTCCGTGAGTTTTTTCATGGCCTGTGCCACGGTCATTTTTTGCCGACTGGTTTTGTTTTTCCCCAGGTTGGAAAACATGCTTTGCAGCTGGTTGGTCATTTCTTCCATGCCGGGTGGCGCCATGATTTCAACGCCCACCGGTGACGCATTGACGTCGATTTCGATTTCCCGGTCATCCAGCTCACCCTGGCGGAGCTTTTTGCGGAATACCTGCCGGGTACCTGACTCCGTTTCCGTCTGTTCCTTGTCCCGGGCAGGGGGCAATAGAACATCAAGGATGCGCTCTTCAGCAGCATCCATGGCGCGGTGCTGGACTTTCTGCATTTCCTGTTCACGCAGCTGCTTCACCGACGTCTCCACCAGATCGCGAATAATCGATTCCACATCCTTGCCCACATAGCCCACCTCAGTGAACTTGGTGGCTTCCACCTTGACGAAAGGCGCATCTGCCAGCCGGGCCAGTCGACGGGCAATTTCAGTTTTACCCACCCCGGTGGGGCCGATCATCAGAATGTTCTTCGGCGTTACTTCATTGCGCAACTCCTCTCTGAGTTGCATGCGACGCCAGCGGTTGCGCAGGGCAATGGCTACAGCGCGCTTGGCTGCATCCTGCCCAATGATATGGCTGTCGAGTTCATGGACGATTTCACGGGGGGTCATATTGGACATGTCTTGGTCTCTTGTTTCCGGTTGCCGTCAAACCCTCGGGCTGTAGCGGCAAATAATGGAGCCTAACCGGGCAGTGTGGCAGTGGTAACAGGGCTTCGCTCTGCCAGCACCCGGTTTATCAGTAATCGAGTTGTTCAATCGTGCGGTTGTGATTGGTATAGATACAGATATCGCCTGCGATGGCGAGTCCCTTCTCGACGATATCTCTGGCATCCAGCTCGGTGTTGTCGAGCAGGGCGCGCGCCGCAGACTGGGCGAAAGGGCCACCTGAGCCGATGGCAATCAGGTCTTCTTCGGGCTGTATCACATCGCCGTTGCCGGTAATGATCAGCGAGGCTTCCTTGTCGGCTACCGCCAGCAATGCTTCCAGTTTCCGGAGGATGCGGTCCGAGCGCCAGTCTTTGGCCAATTCGACAGCGGCGCGGGTCAGGTTGCCACTGTGTTGTTCCAATTTGGCCTCGAATCGTTCAAAAAGCGTGAAGGCATCGGCTGTGCCGCCGGCAAACCCGGCAATAATCTGATCTTTGTAAAGGCGGCGCACCTTACGCGCGTTGCCTTTCATAACCGTATTGCCAAGGGTGACCTGGCCGTCTCCGCCGATGACAACGGTGCCATTGCGGCGTACGGAGAGAATGGTGGTACCGCGATATTGTTCCAAAAGATTCTCCTGTGGACTATCCATCCATCTGAAATAATTTTATACAGGGGACTAGGTGGGGCCAAAATGCAGAAATTCAACACTGACTGTTAGCCAGCGTCTCCCGTTGCCTTTTCTTCTTTGAGGTACAGTGCCCCGTTCTCAATCCGGCAGGGCACCATGTCCAGGTATTGCCCGGCACACGGCCCGGCAACGCATCGACCACTGTCCACCTCAAATAAAGCGCCGTGCATACTGCACTGAATGTATTTCCGGTCATAGTCCAGAAAACGATCCGGCATCAGGTTCAAGGGAGCACCTGTATGGGGGCAGTGGTTTTGATAAACAAATACTTCCTGTCCCCGCCTAACCACAAAACAGCTTTTACTGGCGATATTCAGTTCCCTGCTGCCCGGACTCGGTAGCTCTGCCACATGGCAGAGCGGTTTTGCGGACATCAGCCACCCCGGCGCAGTGTTTCAATGCGCTCGCTGAGAGGGGGGTGTGTCATGAACAGGCGCGAAGCGTGTTCTTTCCAGCCACTGGAAATACCGAAAGCTGTAAGGGTATCCGGCATCTGGTTGGGTACATGAGCCTGGGTTTCTTCCTGAAGTCGCTGCAGGGCCGAAATCATTGCACCGCGGCTGGCCAGATGTGCACCGCTGGCGTCGGCGCGGAATTCCCGCCAGCGGGAAAACCACATCACAATCATTGAGGCAAAAATGCCCAGTACCACCTGTAATACCATGACGATCATGAAGTAACCCATGCCGTGACCACTGTTGTTTTTGAATACGGCCCTGTCGATAATCGAGCCGAGAATCCGGGCAAAAAACATCACAAAGGTATTCAGAACCCCTTGCACCAGTGACAGGGTTACCATGTCGCCATTGGCCACATGGCCAATTTCATGGGCCAGCACAGCGCGGACTTCCTCGCGATCAAAACGTTGCATCAGCCCGGCGCTGACCGCGACCAGGGCATCGTTCCTGTTCCAGCCCGTGGCGAAGGCATTTGATTGCTGTGCGGGAAAAATGCCAACTTCCGGCATGCCGATACCCGCTTTTTTTGCCAGGTCGGCAACCGTTTCTTTCAGCCAGCGTTCCTCGGGGGTGCGCGGCTGGTCGATCAGTTGCACGCCGGTTGACCGCTTTGCCATCCACTTTGAGATAAGCAGCGAAATGAATGACCCGGCAAAACCGAATATACCGCACATGATCAGCAGTCCGGTGAGGTTCCCCTGAACCCCCTGGGCGGCAAGGTATTGCTCCAGCCCAAGTACTTTGAAGATGATGCTGAACAGCACCAGAATGGCAATGTTGGTGCCCAGAAAAAGCCCGATTCTTAACACGTGATCTCTCCTAGTGATGAAGTCTGCCAGTATGATGTCCGCAACTGGCACTCCTGTAAGATGCGACTGGTTTCGAAAAATTCAACTGCCTGATTGATGAATACTTCGGGCGGCCTGTTGAAACGCCTGTCATAAACTGTCAATGGTTGCCGCGTTAAAAAAGCAGTGGGTGACTATAGCAAAGATGGCTGGCCTGCTCTCCAGAAGATTGACAACTTTCGGGTCGGGACTGCAGTCACCCGGTAGCAATCCGATGTACTATGTGGGCAGGTTCCACTTCAGGTTCGCCAAAACGAGGTTCTGCCATGGCAGTAATGAAACCGCTGGTAATAATGCTGATGGCACTGAACGTGCTGTCCGGATGCGCTCTATTGTCGTCGGGACAGCCACCACCGGAAGTTCAGCTCAGCAATGTGGAACCTGCCGGACGGGAAGGGCTCGAGCAACGTTTTATGATCAGTTTGCGAATCCTCAACCACAGCGGTACTTCACTGAATATTTCCGGACTATCCTATAGCCTCAATTTGGAGGGACATAAGCTGATCAGCGGGGTGGCAGGGGGGCTTCAGCCGATTCCTCCCCACAGTCAGGTCGCTATCAAAGTCCCAGCCTCCACCAATCTGATCAGTGGTCTGAAAATCATTGGTGCCTTTATGGAAAAGAACAGGCAATCGGTGGATTTTGAACTGGAAACCCGGTTAAGCATGGGTTGGTGGCGCATGCCTGTCACTGTGGTCGAATCGGGTTCGCTCGACTTGAGCCAGTAATTCCGGATTACGTCGGACCAAGCAAACGTGATACTCCAGCGAATAGGTGAATGGTTAGCAAGCAAGCTTGCCGAGCCCAGATACCACAGTACGATGCCAACCCGTACCGACCTGCTGGCGGCGACACTTCGTCCCGGTGATGTATTGCTCGTGGAGGGGCTGAGTCGTTTCAGTATCGCCATCAAGTATCTCACCCAGTCTACCTGGTCCCATTCCGCGCTCTACATCGGTTCCTGGCAGGGACAGACGGGAATGCTGGTGGAGGTGGACGTGCGCGAAGGGGTCAGGCTGGTTCCGTTGAGTCATTTTTTTGGACTTCAGGCGCGTATCTGTCGGCCGGTGAAACTGGACGAAAGCGAGATAACCGAGTTGATCGGCTATGCGACTGACAGGCTTGGCTATCGTTACGACCTGAAAAATATTCTGGACCTGATGAGGTATCTGATTCCGACACCTCCCGTGCCGAATCGATGGCGACGGCGGATGCTGTCGCTGGGCAGTGGTGATCCCACCCGGGCTATCTGCTCGTCTTTGATTGCCCAGGCATTCCAGTCAATACGCTATCCGATTTTACCAACAGTAACGCTGGAAAAGGCCTTCGATCCCGATATGCAGGAAATCTATCAGGAAACTCTACATATCAGGCACCACAGTCTTTTCGTGCCGAGGGATTTTGATCTGTCGCCCTATTTTGAAGTGGTCAAACCGACCCTGACAGCCGGTTTTGACCCTCACCTGGTGACCTGGAGTGAGCCGCCCGTAGAGCAGGAGGTGCAGTTGCAGCAAGCATCCCGGCATATATCGGCGGATTAACAGGTAGCCAATCAACTCGCATTATCTAACAGACGAACCTCTCTCTGTGGGAAAGGTATGCTGATGTTAGCGTCAGTGAGTGCCTGAAAAATCGCCCCGTTCACCCGGAACCGCGTTTCGTGAAAATGTTCTGTAGGCACCCAGAAACGCACCATGAAGTTAATCCCGCTATCACCAAAATTGTCGATGCCGATCAAAGGTTCCCGGGCCTCCGAGGCGCCCTGTTCTGCCAATACTGATTGCAGTACCTTGACCACGGTCTCCGCGTCAGAGCCATAACTGACGCCCACGGTGGTTTCTGCCAGTTTGTTGGCAGCTGAGTTGTGCAGAATCTCGCCGACAATATGCCGGTTGGGAATGGTGATGCGCACATTGTCCTCATCCTTCAGGACGGTATAAGCGAGATGAACCTCGTCCACCAGTCCGGTTTCCCCCTTTACTGTGATGGTGTCGCCCACGACGAAAGGGCGGGTAATGATAATATTCAGTCCCGCGCCATAGTTGGAAAGCAGCCCCTGAACGGCCAGGCCGGCCCCCAGTGAAACGGCACCGATGGCGGCCACGAATGGTGTCACACTGATACCGATTTTGCCGAGGGCAATAATGGCCACACCCACCAGAATGACAATTTTGACAAAGCTGGCGATAAAGCGGCTCAGGGTGATATCGAGGGACTTTTTCTCACACAATCTGAGTGTTGCGGCCGACACTTTGGATGCCACAAACATGCCGATCAGAAAAACGATCAGTGCGCCAACCAACTGGAAGCTGTAGTTGACAAAAAATTGCACAATACTGTTGTAAATTGCCTCGACTTGCTGAATTTCTTCCTGCATGGGTGGTCACTCCGGCTGTGTTTTGGGCGAAGCATAGCAAAATACTATTCGGCATATTAAGGTGTTATTTTTCCGACAGGCTGTATTTCCGGTAAAACCTACATGGCAAGTATTAACAATCGAATGCTAATGGGCTGTGATGAGCAGCTCCTGTGCAAACTGGATGGCAGTGTGTTGTTGCACGGTGACGTCATTAAGCCGTTTCGGGCGATGCGTGATGCGGCTGCGGGTGAGGGCCTACAGATTGCCGTGGTCAGTGGTCATCGCTCTTTCGCGCGGCAACTGGCCATCTGGAACAGCAAGGCACGGGGTTTGCGTCCGGTGCTGGATGATACCGGCTCCCCGGTTGACCTCGAATCGCTCAGTGATCGCGACAAGGTAATGGCGATCTTGCGCTGGTCCGCGCTGCCGGGGTGTTCACGGCATCACTGGGGAACCGATATGGATATCTGGGACGCAGCGGCTGTGCCCGGCGACTACAGATTGCAGCTTGTCCCGGAGGAGTATGCCGGGTCGGGGCCGTTTTGCAGATTGTCCGAATGGTTGCAGGAACATGCCGCCGGTTTTGGTTTTATCAGGCCCTATGCCTTTGATCGTGGTGGCGTGGCCCCCGAGCCTTGGCACTTGAGTTATCTGCCGGTAGCACGGCTGTATGAAGAGAAACTGGATAGAGTATTTCTGCGCGAAATTCTGGATAATGACCAGTTGGAGTTGCGTGAAGCTGTTCTGTCAAATCTCGATACAATCATGGCAAGGTTCATTTTTCCCGCAACGCAATGACTTTAACGCAATTAAAGAGACACTGATGGTCGATCTGTCACAAACAATCCCTGTCGATGATGCGCTCTGGCAATCAATTCGCAACGAAGTTGTTGAACGGGCCAGACTGGAGCCGGTTCTGGCGAGCTTTTTCCATGCCGCCGTCCTGAGCCATAAATCGCTGGAGGATGCGCTCGCCTACAACCTGGCTGAACAACTCGGTAACAGTATTTTATCCCCGCTGGCCATTTATCAGGTGCTGCTGGACGCTATGCAGAGTGACCGTTCAATTTGCGAGCGGATGAGACGCGACCTGACGGCTCATATGGAACGTGATCCGGCCTGCGGCCAGTATTGTTTGCCTCTGCTTTACTTCAAGGGCTTTCATGCTTTGCAGGTGTACCGTGTGGCGAACTGGCTCTGGCGGCATGAGCGGCGCTCCCTGGCCCTGTTTCTGCAAAGCCGGGCTTCGGAAATATTTGCGGTGGATATTCACCCTGCAGCCGATATTGCCGGCGGCATCATGCTTGACCATGCCACGGGTCTGGTGATCGGTGAAACGGCGGTGATTGGTGAAAATGTTTCCCTGTTACATTCGGTGACCCTGGGCGGCACCGGCGCTCGGGCAGGTGATCGCCATCCAAAAATACGTTGCGGGGTGCTGATTGCTGCCGGTGCCAAAGTACTTGGCAATATCGAAGTGGGTGAAGGCGCCAAGATCGGTGCCGGAAGCCTGGTTCTCGATTCAGTATTGCCGCATACCACAGTGGTGGGTGTTCCAGCCAGAGTGGTGGGGGTTCCCGGCGAGGCCGAGCCCTCCCGTACCATGGACCAACGTATCAACCTGGGTTGTGGCTGATGGAACGCATTTATGGCTTGATAAAACGTCGTGCTTTCTACGCCGCCATTAATTCCTGGCGTGGTTTACAGGCCTGTTTTAAATACGAGGAAGCCTTCAGGATTGAAGTGGCGGTTACCTGCCTGCTCTTTCCTCTGGCATTTTTTATGGCTGAAAACCCGGTCGAGCTGGTTCTTCTGCTGGGTTCAGTGTTGTTGTTGCTGATCGTGGAGCTGCTCAATTCCGCTGTGGAGGCTGCCATTGACCGTATCGGCGAAGAGCGCCATGATTTATCTGGCAGGGCCAAGGATCTCGGTTCTGCGGCGGTTCTATTGACTATGTTGCTGGTATTGATTACCTGGGTTGCTATCGCCGTTCAATGAGGCGTTGTTTGACTGAACATCAGGATTGAGTGCTACCTGAAACGGATAAGGGGAACGGGTGATGAGCGATAGGCGTTTCGAAGTGATTTTTCGCGGAGACGTGGTCCCGGGACAATCCCTGATGGACGTGAAGCGACGCCTGGCCGAATTATTCGGCGCACCGGCTGCCAGGGTTGAACAAATGTTTTCCGGCAGACCGGTGGTCATCAAACGTGATCTCGATGAAGAGGCGGCAGCGCGTTACAGGGTTGCCCTGAAAGATGCCGGTGCGCTGGTAGAGCTTCGTCCCGTTGATTCTGACAGCCAGACAGGGAGTGATACCAGCCGCGCAGATCAAACAGTACCACCGGCTGCGAACCCGACTCGGGGTGCTGGCGGCCCATCGGGTCAGAAAACGGTAGCTCCACAATCCGGTCCGGAACATTCAAAGGCAGCAGAGACCATCGATGTAGCCCCGGTGGGAGCGGACGTTCTGCCTCCTGAATATCGCCGTGACTTTACGCCCAGAGAGGTGGATACGTCCTATATAACGGTGGATGAACCCGGTGCCGATGTTCTGAAAGCAGATGAGAAGTCCCCTCCCATCGAACGGGAAGTGGACACTTCCCATCTCTCGGTGAAAGATCCCGAATAGCCAGATCCCGCCGGGACTTTCCCGCCAGTCGGTATTGGAGGCGCTGATCGAAAGAAGTACGGCTGCACATGGCTTGTGCTGCTGAGGTAACCTGGCCCTTACCGGCGCTATAATGCACCCTTGTACGTGGCAGGAAAGGAATGCAGTGTGACTGATGACGATAACGGTATTTTTCGCCAGCAGATGAAGGATGTTGAACCGCTTAAAAAACCGGCGGAGCGCGTTCGTCTGAAGCAACCCGTTGTGATGACCCCCGGCCTGGAATCCCGCCGGCGGGCTGCCGAGGCGATGATCGCCAGTGATGTCGATGGCCTGTCGTCAGAAGCGTATATTCCGCCAGTGAAACCGAGAGATGTGCTGTCGTTCAAGCGCAGTGGCGTTCAGCACGGCGTCTTCAAAAATCTGCGGATGGGCAACTATCTTGTCGATTCGCGGCTCGACCTGCACCGTCTGACGGTTGAACAGGCGCGACAGCAGGTCTACCTCTTTATTCAGGATTGTCTGAAACACGACATACGCTGTGCATTGATCACGCACGGGAGAGGGGAGAACCGGGAAAAACCCGCACTGCTCAAAAGCTGCATCAACCATTGGTTGCAACAGATGGATGAAGTGTTGGCTTTTCACAGTGCCCAGCCACAGCACGGGGGCACGGGTGCCACCTATGTCATGTTGCGCAAAAGTGCCGAGAAACGCGTTGAAAATCTGGAGCGGCACCACAAGGGGATCAAGTCGCGACTGTAGTTTGTCGTTCTCGTTCGGAGCGCCAGGTGCCCGATGGGTCCGGTTAAAGGCTATTGTTTGCGCTTTAACAGCAGTGAATCAATCCCGTTACCCGACAGGCTGTCTCTGGCACTGGCCAATTCCGCACGGTTGGTGAATGGCCCAACCAGAACCCGGTGCCAGGTTTCTCCCGGGCGGGGCGTAACCATCTCGATACTGGCGCTAAGGTTCAGCAGCAACAGTCTGGCTCTCAGACTGTCGGCATCCCGATTGCTCTTGAACGACCCCACCTGAAGCAGAAACACCTCTTTTGCTGTGGGTGTTGCCGGTGTACTGGCGGACTGGTTTGGCGGTGCTTCTTCTGCCTGGGGTACTGAGGAATCCGGGACGATAACTTCGGTTTCCCGCAGCAGGGTGTAGAAATCAAAACGCGGTTTAACGCCTGACTCTTCCTCGACTGTCTTGACAGTGGGCTGAGCGGTAGGTGCCGGGGCCGGAGCCGGCCCCTGAAGAAGGAAGGTTGCCACAATACCCACCAATATGCCGGCCAACAGCCACAGCCATCCCGGAAAGGACTGCCGGGATGGCGTTTTTCTGCGAACATTACTGCTGCGACGGCTTGTTTTTCTCGCGTAATCCCTGGTCATTTGTTTATCTATACTCCGGTGAAGGGCGCCATTGTAGGGGTAACCTGCCGAGCCTTCCAGACTCCAATCCCGTTAGCTCATATCCTGTGGGTCAATGTCCACGGACCAGCGGATTTTTCCCGCCATTGGCGACTGCTCCAGAATCGGGCAGAGGGTTGCCAGCAGGTGTTGGAGTGCGGGTCGCTCTGCAGCACAGATTGTCAATTGATGGCGAAAACGCCCACCTCTCCGCTCCATGGGGGCAGGAAGCGGGCCGAGGTAGCTGATGTTGCCTGCCGGTGGCAGTAGCATTTCTGCCTGGTGGCGGGCGAAACTGAGAAAATTCACCGCCAGCTGGCCATTTTCAGCTTCGGCGCGCAGCAACGCCAGGTAGCTGAACGGTGGCAGGTTGGCCAGTTTCCGTTCGGCCATCAACAGATCAGAAAAAGTGGCGTAGTCCTGTTGGGTCAGGGTGGTAATCAGTGGGTGATCACAATGATGGCTTTGCAAAATGACCGTGCCGGGTTTGTCACCCCTGCCTGCCCGGCCAGCCACCTGGGTAATCAGTTGTCCCATCCTCTCCGGTGCCCGGAAATCAGGGCTGAACAGGCCGGCATCGGCATCCAGAATGGCCACCAGCGTGACGTTGGGAAAATGGTGCCCCTTTGCCAGAAGCTGGGTGCCGAGCAGGATGCAGGGCTCTCCCTGATGCACCCGATCGACCATGTTCTGCATGGCCTGCTTGCGTCGGGTGCTGTCTCTGTCCACCCGAATAACGGGAAAGTCCGGGAACAGTGCTTCGAGGGTTTCTTCGCTGCGCTCGGTGCCCTGACCGAGGCACTGTAAATGAATGCTGTGACAAACCGGGCAGCGGGGTGGTACCGGTTGCCTGAACTCGCAGTGATGACAAACCAGCCGTTGCACCTGACGATGCACCGTCAGGCGCGCTTCACAGTGCAGACAATTCGCTATCCAGCCACATTCATGGCAGGTCAGGGTCGGTGCAAACCCGCGGCGATTCAGGAAAACCAGCACCTGACTGCCATCGTCGAGGTGGGACTGAATGGCATCGATCAGCTCCCTGGAATAGCCCCCGGACAGCTTCGCCTTTCGAATGTCGACCGGCTGCCAGCGGGGTTGCCGGGCGACACCCGGGCGACAGGACAGGACCAACCGGGTGTAGCGTTGCTGTTCGCAGTTATACCGTGTTTCGAGGGACGGGGTGGCCGAGCCCAGAATCAGGGGAATGGACTCCATTCGCGCCCGCACCACGGCGAGGTCCCGCGCCGAGTAGCGAAACCCCTCCTGCTGCTTGAATGAGCCATCGTGTTCCTCATCCACAATCAGAATGCCCGGCGAAGCCAGTGGTGTGAAAATGGCGGAGCGCGTGCCCAGTACAATCGGCGCGGTACCGGTGCGTGCAGCATCCCATGCCAGTACGCGCTCCCGGTCAGTGAGGCCGGAATGAAGCACTGCCACCGGGCAGTTGAAACGGGTTTTAAATCGATCCAACGTCTGCGGCGTCAGGCTGATTTCCGGGATCAGTACCAGCGCCTGTCTTCCGTACCGAATGACTTTTTCGATAGCCTGTAAATAAATTTCGGTTTTGCCACTGCCGGTTTGACCGTCCAGTAAGTAGGCGTGAAAGCCGTGCAGCTCAATGCTATCCATCGCCTGTTGCTGTTCGGGATAAAGGGGCAGGGGGGATTCCGAGAGCAGCCTGTCCGGATCGAACAGCGGGGTGTTCACCCGGAATTCCAGGGATTCGATCAGGCCCTTGCTTTCCAGTTGTCGAAGTGCGGCAATGCTGATGCCCTGTCGCTGAAAATCGTCTTTTGTGGCGGAGGGCTGCTGCTGCAGTAAATTCAGTGCCTGTTGTTGTCGGGGGGCACGCGCCAGGGCCGTATCTGGCAGTCCCTTGCCGGACAGTGTTAATTGCCAGCGGACTTCGCTTTGTCGGGGTACCGTATCACCCTTTCGGAGCGTTGCCGGCAGCGCTGTGCTGAGCGCATCGCCCGTCGGGTGCTGGTAGTAACCCGCTGCCCAGAGGCAGAGCTCCAACAGGGTTTCTGGCAGCAACGGTTCATCATCCAGGAGCTCGGTAAGCGGTTTCAATCGTGTGGCGGGATGTTCGCTGGATGCCGCAATTTCGATCACGACCCCGATGACCTGACGGCGGCCAAAAGGCACTTTGACACGACAACCGGGCCGGGGGGTCCGGGTATTGTTTTCCGATGGCAGGTAGTCGAACAGCCGTCGCAGGGGAGAGGGGACAGCAACACGGATAATGATGGATTCTGTCATTGATGTGTTTTTTTGTTAAAACCTTGAATGGGCATCGTTTTCTGGTAGTATTCGCGCTCCGTTTAAAGGCGGCATATGGTGCCCGACAATTGAAAGGCATCCCGAGGGATTGAACGCGACCTGTTATCAGCAAACTGAGGCGAGGCACCCAGTGTACCAGAAGTACATCGGGGTTCGGGCGATCGGTTTGGCAGGCAGGGGCGAATCAATATTCGGGTTGCACAGGGATCGGGTTGGCGATATGCAAGAGACTGAGGCAATGAAACATGAGATCTGAAATCCATCCAAATTACGGCACACTGTCAGCAACCTGCAGTTGTGGTAATGCATTTGAAGTAGGCTCCACCATGAACGGCAGCATCCACGTGGATGTCTGTTCAGCCTGCCACCCGTTTTACACCGGCAAGCAGAAAGTTGCTGATACCGGTGGTCGTATCGACCGTTTCAACAAACGTTTCGCCGGTCGTTCCGCCAAAAAATAATCTGAATATGTCTGCCTTTCGAGGCAAACGATGCGCGCTCTGGATAATATGCCAGAGCGCGTTTTTCGTTGTCTGGCTGTTTATCGCCGGTGGGCCCGCCAGGGCTGATCTACGCTGCCAGCCTTTTGCCCCGCTGGAGAAGGTTGCCGTCACTCATGTCTATGACGGCGATACCGTCAAACTGGACGACGGCCGCAAAGTCCGATTGATCGGTATCAATGCCACAGAACCGGGCCGCGATGGGGAACCGGATCAGCCGTTCGCCGCCGAGGCCGGTGACAGATTGCGCAACCTGATCAAGGCTGCCTCGCAACTACATTTGTTAACGGACCGGCAAACCCATGATCGATTTGGCCGAATACTCGCCCATCTGTTCAATGAGCGGGGAGAGAGTCTCGAACAAATTCTGCTGGAACAGGGACTGGCCTACCATGTTGCAGTGCCACCCAATCTGACTCTGGCCGACTGTTTTGCCAGCGCTGAGTAATTGGCTGTCGAACAACAGCGGGGATTATGGGGCAAGGCCGGTATTCCTCCCGTCGTTGCCCGGGATGTGCAGGACGGGGGGTTCAAACGGTTGCAGGGTACCGTAACTGCCGTCCAAACCGGCAGGCACTGGCGGCTCGTCCTGGATGATGTGATCAAGGTAATGATTTATCCAGAACACCGCCATCGCTTTGAGGCAGAACAACTGAACAGCCTGCAGGGCCAGCGAGTGGAAATACAGGGGTGGGTCTACCGCAGTCGCGGGGAATGGCGGGTCAAACTGGAAACTGGCCACGGGCTAGTGGTGCTGTAGGCCATATAGCATTACAGACCGTTTTCCGGGGCAATTACTCTTAAATCTGTCTGCGCCCCCTATGGTTAGGCCCTGGGGGTGACATAAAATTCGGTAACACCCGATTCGACATGCTAGTCTGGTGTCCTCTGGTAGCTTTTTTTGAGGATGTGTCGTGAACAGAAATATCGTTTTGTTGAGTGCTGTGCTGGTGATTACACCGTTGTCTGTCAGTGCCGCCAGCTGGTGGGATACCGGCAAGGAGTTACTTGGTGGCAACACGGGAAACACGACAGAATCCGCTGCGCCGGTCAGTGGGCTGGCCGCGCTTTCCAGCGATGAAATTGCCGCAGGGTTGAAAGAGGCGTTGCGGGTGGGTGCCGGTAATGTGGTTTCACAGCTTGGGACTCAGGACGGATTTTACCTCGACGACGCGATCCATATTCCATTGCCCCCTCAACTTCAGCAGGCCAAAGGTGTTCTTGAGCAGGTGGGGATGGGCGCCAGTTTGCAGGAGCTTGAAATGAAGCTGAACCGGGCTGCCGAGGCGGCGACTCCGCGGGCCAAAGCGATGTTTCTTGATGCCATCAGTGCCATGACGATTGACGATGCGAAGAAAATTTACAGTGGCTCGGAAGATGCCGCCACCCGCTATTTCAGTGACAAAATGCGCGGCCCCCTCGCGGAGGAAATGCGCCCGGTGATTGAAGCCAGCCTCGCAGAGGTGGGCGCACTACAGACCTACGATGCGATTGTCAGCAAATACAAGACCCTGCCTTTTGTCCCCGATCTCAAAGCCGACTTGACGGACTACACGATAAACGGGGGGATGGACGGTATTTTCTATTATCTGGCGCGGGAAGAAGCGGCGATCCGTGAGAACCCGGTCAAGCAAACCACCTCGCTATTGAAAAAACTGTTTGGTCAGCCCTGAACCCAGCCCGGCACTATGGCCGATAAAAATATACGTCTGATTTCGTGGCCATACACCCTTTTCATGTATCCAGATGGCCGTTCCCCAATGGGGGTAGCGGAGCGGTATCAATCAAAATTCCCTATCGGTTTCTTTGCAGAATACTATCTGCTAATGGTTTATCCTGATGCCACGAAAAGAGGCATGGAAGTTAAAATTCGCGTAGGATCGTAACCCTGCCCGGTCCTGTGGGGCGAGTCGTTAAATCATTAAACTCGGCATCACAGTCAGGTTTGCTGTGCAACTGACATGATCCGCTGAAATGAGAATGAGCCCGAAGCCAGGGTTTCCATGTTTCGATCAGTGCACCAGACAATGGTGTTCAGACCTGGAGAGAAAGCGAATGACAACAATAGGTATCCCCAAAGAAATTTATCCCGACGAAAGGCGTGTTGCCGCCACTCCCGCCTCCGTTCAAAAGCTGATCAAGCTCGGCTATGAGGTATTGGTCCAGTCGGGAGCTGGCGAACCAGCGCACTATGATGATGAAGCCTATACCAATGCCGGCGCGGCAATTGCCGTTGACGCGCCTGCGCTCTGGAGTCAGGCAGATTTTATTCTGAAAGTGCGTGCCCCTATGGAAAACGCCATGCTCAACAGGCATGAAGTTGACATGATGAAGCAGGGCGCTGGTCTGGCCAGCTACATCTGGCCGGCACAAACCCCTGAACTGCTGGAGAAGTTTGCGGCAAAAGGGGCCACGGTATTCGCCATCGACAGCCTGCCCCGGATCAGTCGGGCGCAGAAAATGGATGCGTTGAGCGCCATGGCCAATGTCGCCGGTTATCGCGCCGTCATTGAGGCAGCCAACCACTTCGGCCGCTTTTTTACCGGCCAGGTGACGGCGGCCGGGAAGGTCCCCCCGGCCAAGGTTATGGTGATTGGTGCCGGCGTGGCAGGCCTTGCTGCGGTTGGTACCGCTAACAGCATGGGTGCCATCGTGCGTGCTTTCGATACCCGTCTCGAAGTGAAGGAACAGGTGGAGAGCATGGGCGCCGAATTCCTCGAACTGGATTTTGGCGATGAAGATGGCAGCGGTGGTGGCGGTTATGCCAAACAGATGAGCGACGAGTTCATCAAGGCCGAGATGGCGCTGTTTGCCGAGCAGGCAGAAGAGGTGGATATCATTATCACCACTGCGCTGATTCCCGGTCGTCCGGCACCGAAACTGATTACCGCCGAGATGGTGGCTGCAATGAAGCCCGGCAGTGTGATTGTCGATCTGGCCTCGGAGCGGGGCGGCAACTGTGAACTCACCGAACCGGGCAGGGTTGCTGTGCATCACGACGTGTCCATTATCGGTTATACCGATCTGCCCAGCCGCATGGCAAAGGTGTCCAGTGATCTCTATGCCAGCAACCTGACACACTTGATGAGCGATCTGACGCCCGAGAAGGATGGCCAGCCCAGCGTTGACATGGAAGACACCGTCATTCGCGGACTCACGGTTGTTCACGATGGTGAAGTTACCTGGCCACCACCGAAAGTGGAGGTGGCGGTGAATACCGCGCCACCACCGAGTACCGAAGAGCCATCGCCGAAGGGTAAAAAGGCCAAAGGAGAGCCCTCCGTGATTGGCCGGTGGCTGGGCAAGGGGTTGCTGCTGCTGGTGACGGTACTGGCGTTGCTGGGTATTGGTACCTACGCACCTCCCAGTTTCCTTACCCATTTTACGGTGTTTGTCCTGGCCTGCTTTATCGGCTGGCAGGTGATATGGAATGTGACGGCGTCCCTCCACACCCCTCTGATGAGTGTGACCAATGCGATCAGTGGCATTATCGTGATCGGGGCGTTGCTGCATCTGGCGCAGTCTGAAAGCGGTGCAGTGGGCATCATGGCTTTTATAGCCGTGCTGATTGCAACCATCAATGTGGCTGGGGGCTTTCGGGTTACCCACCGCATGCTGAAAATGTTTCGCCGATAAGGAGGGCACACCATGAGTCCAGGAATCGTCAGTGTGGCCTACGTAGTGGCCAGTATATTATTCATTCTCAGCCTCGGTGGTTTGAGTCATCAGGAGTCTGCTCGCCGTGGTAACTACTATGGTGTCGCCGGGATTCTGATTGCCGTTGGCGTTACCATAGCCAATGTCGGCACGGGCGATATGGTCGCAATTCTGGTTGCGATCGTGCTCGGCAGCATTATTGGTATTTTTCTCGCCAACCGGGTCGAAATGACCCAGATGCCGCAATTGGTAGCCCTGCTGCACAGCTTTGTCGGTCTGGCTGCCGTGCTGGTGGGCTTCTCCGGTTACATCGAACCATTGATCGTGACCCACGGTGCGGAGCACACCATCAAGCTGGTCGAGATATTCCTCGGTATTTTCATCGGTGCGGTAACCTTTACCGGATCGCTGATCGCCTGCGGCAAGCTGGATGGCCGTGTATCCAGCAAAGCATTGACCCTGCCGGGTCGTCACCTGATGAATCTGGTGGCACTGGCCATTACCGTGGCACTGGGGATCATGTTTGTCGGTGCCGACAGTCACTGGGCCGGATTGCTGGCACTGATCATCATGACCATCATCGCCAGTGTGCTGGGTGTCCACCTGATTATGGCTATCGGCGGTGCCGACATGCCGGTGGTAGTTTCCATGCTCAATAGCTACTCGGGTTGGGCTGCCGCCTCAATCGGTTTCATGCTGGGCAACGACCTGTTGATTGTAACCGGCGCACTCGTGGGTAGCAGTGGTGCCATCCTCAGTTACATTATGTGTCGCGCCATGAATCGCTCCTTTATCAGTGTGATTCTCGGTGGCTTTGGCCAAACGACCAGTAGCAGCAGTGCGTTGACGGGTGATGAAAGTGTTCAGGAAACCTCCGTCGATGAGCTCGCAGAGGAATTGTTGTCTTCGGATTCGGTAATTATCGTGCCCGGCTACGGCATGGCAGTGGCCCAGGCGCAGAATGCGGTGGGCGAGATTACGAGGCTGTTGCGTGAGAAGGGCACTACTGTGCGGTTTGGTATTCATCCGGTGGCGGGTCGATTGCCGGGACACATGAATGTGTTGCTGGCAGAGGCCCACGTTCCCTATGACATCGTGCTGGAAATGGATGAAATCAATGAGGACTTCCCTTCAACAGATGTGGTGCTGGTGATCGGTGCCAATGACACCGTCAACCCGGCCGCAGCCGAAGACCCGGGCAGCCCCATTGCGGGTATGCCTGTTCTCGAAGTCTGGAAATCCCGTCAGGTAGTGATACTGAAACGGGGTATGGCAACCGGCTATTCCGGTGTGGAAAATCCTCTGTTCTATAAGGACAACACTCGGATGTTATTTGGCGATGCCAAGGAAACCGTGGATAAGTTGCTGAGCGCACTGCGTTCATGATCCGGTGGATTTGACAGCAAGCGGTCTGCGTCGCAGACCGCTTCAATCAGCGCAAATCGCTGCCGCTTATTACCGCGCTCAGGCACGCCCTATTTGCCGGGTGTCGCTCATCGTATAACAAGCTGATCAAAAACCGGGACAAACATCCCTGCCATTTTTTGACTCTATAATTTGATGAATTTATGAAGCAGCATATCGGCGTGGTACAAACGATCCCCGATTTCCAGTCTGAGCTGGAGGTGCTGGCTGGTGAGCTCCAGGAAGACCGGGCCGAAATGCCTTCAGCCATTCTGGTGCAGCTATTCTTTTCTTCCGATAATCTCGAGTGGATCAATCAGGTAACTGAGGCTGTGCTGACCGTCATGCCCGAGGCGATTGTCGTCGGTGCTACCACAGATGGCGAGATTGCCAACGGCAAGACACTGACCAATAGCACCGTCTTCTCTATTTCCGTTTTTGCAAAAACCACCCTGCAGGTGCTTGCCGATACCTGCCTTCCTGGCGAGGAGTTGGCGCTCGGGGAAGGTCTGCGAGACCAGCTGCTCAGGGAGAAGCGGCAGATAGCCGGTGTGCTTTTCCTGGCGACGCCCCTGTCAATCAATGTCAGCAGCTTGCTGGATGGACTGGCCTCCGGGGGTATCAATTTCCCCCTGTTCGGAGGCGGTGCAGGTGATTATGCTGTCATGGAACACAGCCTTGTTATTGCCAACCGTCAGACCATTGACTGTGGGGCGGTGGTGGTTGCGCTGATCAGCGACGATCTGGTTATCAAGGAATATACCTATTCGGGCTGGATGCCGCTGACCAGGGAAATGACCATTACTGCCACAAAGAATGACAGGATTGCCACCGAGATTGATGGCCGGCCTGCCTATGACGTGTACAGCGGTTATCTGGGTATCGAGAACGACCAGCAGTTTTTCCTTAACTCCCTGGAATTCCCGTTTCTCGTGAAGCGCGATAATGAACTGCTTGGCCGCACGCCCATGAAGGCAACCGAGGACGGCGGGATACATTTCATTGCTGATGTTAAACCCGGTGATAAATTTCGTATCGGTTATGGTGACCCCAAAGAAATTATTGCCCACGCCAAACATGCTCGTGATGAGCTGGGCAAATTTTGTCCCGAGGCTATTTTTCTCTATACCTGCTGCTGCAGGCGCTTTCTGATGCAAAATGACGTTGAAATGGAAACGCTGCCATTTGAAGAAGTCGCACCAACCGCCGGTTTCTATACTTATGGTGAATTCCTGGGTAAGGGCAGTCACATCAGCCATTACAACTCCACCATGTTGGTGGTGGGTATGCGGGAAGGCGAGCCGAAACAACCGATGGACTGTGATGTCGTCAGTTGGGCACCTGAAGCCGACCTGGCAGACAAGCCCGACTTGTACAAAAATCAGCACATCCGTGTGGTAACCCAGCTCATTCACTTCATCGAAACCATCACGGCCGAACTTGAAGATCGAAACAGGGAACTCATGCAACTGGCGGTTACCGACAAGCTGACCGGGTTGTTCAATCGGGCCAAGCTCGATCAGGTGCTGGATGAGGAGATTGTCCGCCACAACCGTTATGGCACGGAATTCTGCGTCATCATGGCGGACATCGATGACTTCAAGATGATCAACGACACCTTCGGTCATCACAAGGGCGATGCTGCACTGATGGCATTTTCGGACATTCTTCGACAGAGCATTCGTGCCAATGACACGGCCGGTCGCTGGGGTGGAGAAGAGTTCCTGATTGTTCTGCCGCACACCTCGGTCGATGCGGCTGCACAGACCGCCGAAAAGATCCGCGCACTTGTGGCGAGCGGCGATTATGGTGAGGTTAAAACCGTCACAGCCAGTTTTGGTGTGCTGGCGCACAAGTCCGGTGAAACTGTGGATGACCTGTTGTTGCGGGCCGATATGGCACTGTACGCAGCGAAGCGTAAAGGCCGTAATGCGGTGGTTTGCCAATAGAAATCGCCGGTCATCCTGTCGATCTATTTCTATTGCCCGGATTTTTCGTCAAATAGCCAGATAGCCCATTATCACTACTGCATATCGCAGGCCTTTTCCCGTGGCCACCAGAATAAAAAAAGTGCTGGCGGGGACTTTCATCAGACCGCCGACCACCGTCAGGGCATCGCCACCTATCGGCAGCCAGGTCATCAGCAGACTCCATTTGCCGTAGCGGTTGAACCAGTTTTGCGCCCGCTCTATGTCCGCCTTGCGGGAGGTAAACCAGCGGCGTTCTGAGTAGTCCCCCAGACGCAGCCCGATCCACCAGTTAACTCCTGCACCCAGGGTATTGCCGGTGGTTGCGAACAGCCACAGCAGCAGTGGGTCGAGTCCATCCCGTAGCTGGGCGACCAACAGAATCTCGGAATAAAAAGGCAGTAGGGTGGCTGCACCAAAAGCGACGGCGCAAAGCAATAAATAATCTGTCATGGGGTTAACGGAGACCGATCAGTCATGGGAGAGGGACCTGTTTGACCATGGGCAAAAGGGGTGCCGGTGAGCATAAAGACTATCGGGGTGCGCTTCAAACTGGTTCTGCAACCAGTGACAAGTTAAACGCCTGTATGAAGTATTCTGGCCGGCGGCCAACTGCCGTCTGGCTGACATAGCACCGGGGCGGATACACGCCAAAATGGGCCGTTTGACCACCGGTTAGGGTCTACAGGTCAGTAAAACCGCAGGCCCGACAGCGCCAGATCCGCTTCGAAGGCGCGCCCGATAGCCACAAGGCCTATCCGTTTCAGTTTGCCGAGATTGAGCGGCGTCTCGGTGCGATGGGCAACGAAGTCATTGAACGGCAGCCTGATCGTTTGCCATTCGGGTTTGACCCTGAAGTGTTGTCGGTAGGACTGCCAGGGTCTGCTCAGTTCGGTGGTTCTCAGGTGAACGGAATATTCCTCCGCCGGACCCCAGACATCCAGCTCTATGCCCTGCCACGCGCTACCGTCCACGGCTGTTTGGTCGGTGGATAAATCCAGTGCCATCTGCAGAAACCCGCCGTTATTCTCGAGGCTAACCCGGCCGCGCATGCGCAGTGCCAAACGGTTGGAGATGGTTTCACGAGTCAGGGAGCCTTCCGACAGCCCACCCATCACACCGTCGGTTACCAACCGCCACCGGCATGCATTGCTGTCGGCGGGGAGGTCTGATTCAAGGCTGTCAAAAATAACGGAGGAGGCCATGACTATTATCGATCCTTTTTACTCGTTTGAGGTGCCGGTTTGGGAACAGCCATGAAGACCAGATAAACCAATGCCAGAACGACTGTTGCGGCAGAAAAAATTGCTAGGCGGCGATAGGTTGGGCGATCCGGAAAACGGTGGCAGGTCACTGTGTAGCGCCCAGCGATTGTCTCTTTAAGCCATTTGGCCGAGAGTGGTCTGGCGTTGGAAAATCTCGGAATCGGGTCTTGAGGAGAGCTGTTTGCGGCGGCTGTGATAATGGTTTGCGGTAAATCGATGCCGTAATTGACGGCAATGTTGATGCCGGCCAAAAAAAGCGTTTCCTTCTTGTCGGCAATTGCAAGTGCGTGTGCTTCCTGCCAATCCTGTGCCGTGAGGTTATTTGACATCTGTGCCAGGTCGACAAGCCAGTTCAGGTTGTCCTCGAAGTCGCCCATGACCGCATGCAGGACCACCATGAATAGCTCAATGGGTCTGGCAGGTTTTAACAACCCGGTTGCCGTTGATTGCACTGGTTGGGCCCAGGCCAGTTGCGTAAGCCGGTTGGATGTATAGCTACCCAGGCGACGGTGCAGATCGAGCTTCACGTCACTCTGGGGGTGAATAAGTTGAGTGCCGTGGTTCGGGTCCAGGCCAAAAAAGCGATGAACGGCGCCCTTCCTTTCCAAATCGGCATACTCATGCGCCCAACCATTCTTCAGTAGCAACTTCAGCGCGCGGGCATGGTGTTTGGGTGCCACCAAAAGATCCATATCGGCCATCGACCGCAGGGTCCGCTGGGGGTAGTAGTCAGCCAGGCCGACCCCTTTCAAAGCCATGACAGGTATATCCTGCTGGGCAAACAGGCTGACTACTTTTCTTAACTGATGGGTGCGATGTTGATAGGCTATCCACCAGTATTGATAAAGTATTTTGAGACGAGCCTGATGGATTGACGACAAACCAAAGCGCTGTGTCTGATGATGGATCAGCGGCGACAGGCGCATAATACCGAAACTCATGGTATCGATGACGATCATCCGATCCCAGGCATCCAGTAGCTCGCCTGCAGTGGTGGCATCCTCGGCCAGACAGAGCTTTAGTGAAAGCTCTTCAATAGATAGCGTTGTCAGCATGGTGTGAACTTTATGGTCTGATCGGCAATGTCATCGAATTCGTCAAGGTGACTGATGATAATGATGATTTTGTCATCTTTTAACTGCGCGATAGTACGCTTTAGTAAATTGATGGATGTGCGATCGAGGTGATTGGTGGGCTCATCGAGAACCAGCAGCGTATGGTTCGTGTAGAGCTCACGAAGTAGTGCAATTCGCCGGGCTTCTCCCCCCGATAACGCACCGCCACATTCGCCAACCTGATAGTTTTCCGGGTCCTTCTGCACCGGTAACAACTGCCGTTTCAGTTCGGGGTCGCCGTCACTCCATTGCTGTTCTGCTGCAGGGTGGCCGAATAGTACATTGTCTTTGATCGTGCCGCCAAACAGGGTCACATGTTGATCAATCAAGGCTGTTTGATGTCGCCACAGGGATAGTTCCGGCCAGGGTGTTGGCGTACCGTTAATACACAGCTCACCGGCACTGGGCGTTAAATGGCCCAGCAGAATACGGGCCATGGTGGATTTCCCCGCGCCATTTTCACCTTTCCACAGATAAATATTGCCCTGCTCGAGGCTGAGCGATTTGTTTTCGATGACTGGCTTATCGGGATAGCTGAAGCAAACGTTGCTCAGGACAATCGACTTTAGCGATTCTGTGCCACAAGAATGGGCGTTTTCACTCTCGCGGCCTGACTTGGTGGGTTTTAGTTCGGAGGGCAACCTGAAAAACCTGTCGAGGGTTATAGCTGCCTCTTGCGCATCCATAAAGCTGAAAAGTGCGGTGCTGAGCGGTTGTATATGGCTTTGGATAATACTCAGCAGGAACAGTACAAGCACAAACTCCTGAGCGCTGAGCTCACCACTTTGTATGAGATAAACGCCAAGAAAAAGGGTGGCTACGCGGAGTACGTTGCCGGACCAGTTAAGCCATGACTTCCAGAATAACTGCTCTCGCAGCATACGAGTGTTATCGGAGAGAAACTCGCGGGTATGATCGTGGTGCTGTGCGGCAGTATCGGCTACCCCGCGACCCATTTTGAATAATTCAAACTTGTCCAGCAGGGCGACTGCCCAACCATGTTGCCGGCGCCAGGCCGCCTGAAAGGCGACCAGTAGCGGCCGTGTTTTCTGTTTGGTGGTAATGCCCAGCAGCGCAATCAGGCCCATGCCGACCAGACAAAATATCACCATGGTTGTACTGAGCCACGCGATAAAGCCCAGCATCGCAAGCACAATAATTGTACTGATCAGCACCGAGTCCAGCAGTTTGCTGATTCCCTGGCGAATACGCCAAAAGTCGGACATCAACAGATCGTACAAATACGCGCGTTTGGATTGTTTAAAGGCCAGCCACTGCAAACCGGCCAGTTGACGATAGAGTTTGTCGCTCAGCCTGAGGCAGGCGGCATCAATGATCGCGAAGTTATAAAACGCCTGGCGCCACGCCAGCCACTGCGCGAGCGAAAACACAACGACAATGCCGACAATTTCAATAAAAAATGGGCCATCGAAGGCTGTTGGCAGCGGCTGGATGGCACGATAGATCAACAGGGGCCAGCCAATGGACAAGCCCGTCTGGAGCAGGCCCAACAACAGGCTGCGGTAGAGTTGCCCGTTGGGAATGGCGCGCAACACAGACAACGGTGTAAAGCGAAATGAGTCAGTCATTACCGGAAATTTGTCTCTTGCTGTTCAGGTGTAGCCTGATCACCTTCAGGTAGTCAACGGCAGAGACACCATTGGTCATGTTGTTGTCGTGGATACGTCGAAAAGCCAGCACATCGGGAAGGACGACATGTTTAACGTTGTGAGTTTTACAGCGGTTAAACCATTCGATGAAATCACCCATTTCTAAAGCGTCATTAAACCCCCCGACACGATCAAAAAGGCTGCGCCGGCACAGCATCGAGGTTTTGTTGAAGCCATCCAGTGGCTCAGGACGTGCACGGTACTTTGTATTAACCGCCGATTCGTCATCAAACTCTTTTAATTTTGTGAAGCAGATGTCGAGCGACTGGTCGGCAGTCAGGGCAGAGAGCTGAGCTTGTAGCTTGTTGGTCGCCCACAGGTCGTCACAATCGAGAAAGGCGATCCAGTCGGCGCTGGTGTGCTCCAGGGCTGTATTGAGTGTGGCGCTCACGCCGGAATGTGGACGATCGACAAAAACAAGGTTGGGCAACTGCCCGGCGAGCGCCAGAATTTTCTCCCGGCTGCCGTCGGTTGAACCATCGTTGACAACGATAATGTGAACATTCTGGTGAGTCTGTTTGCGGGCACTGTCGATGGCTTCGCATACAAACCGCTCGCCATTGTAAACCGGAATAATAATATCGATTAATGGGGCGTTAGCGTTGTTGTCGCCTGTATCAGTCATCGCACCAGTGCCCCTTTCTTGCGCTGCGATTGGCGACGAAGAATCTCGAACAGGCCCGCACGCATTTTGTCGCTGGCGTAGGTGCCGTTATTCTGGTGCCACCATTTTCTCAATAGGGGACGTTCAATATTGGCCTCCTCAAATCCGGCATTGCGTAAATTGACGATCAGCTCGGTATCATCGCCAGCCACCAGACTGGAATCGAACCCGCCGAGGCTGGCAAGAACATGGCTGCGGAGCATCAGTGCACTGGGTACAAATGACCGGTGCTCATCGGTGGGGAGGCGTAACAGGTGTCGGGGCAATACAAGTTCTTCCTGGGCATGTAAAGTCTGATTACAGGTAACCCAGCCGACATAGGGGTGGGCATTTAAATACGCCACCTGTGCGCTGGTTTTGTCTGCTTCCCATTCATCATCCTGATCAAGGAAGGCGAGGTATTTACCCGACGCCAGTCCTGTACCTGTGTTGCGGGCCGCTGCCACGCCCCGGTTGGGCGTTGTTACCAGGGTGGCAGTTGGATAGTGCTCAGAAACCAACTGGCGGCCGGCGCCATCATCACTGGAACCATCGTCCACGACGATGAGTTCAATCGATTCATAGGTTTGCTGTTTTACGGTGTCGAGTGTGCGAACAATCGTTTCGGCACCGTTATACAGCGGGATAATGACGCTGACCAGCGGGCGATAAAACCGCCTGAAGTCGTTTATTTGGGGTAGGGGTCTACTCTGTTTCGTCTCTCGTCTTCTGCGCAGCGAATGGCGTAACACGTTCAGGAGATCGAGCTCCTGTGGTGTTTTCTCCACCGACATGTTGTTGCCATGAACATGGTAAATCAGTGTCGCCTCCTCCAGTAACACGATTCCCTGTCGCTGTTCTCTCAGTAGCAGCCACCAATTTACATCTTCGCTATAGCGCAGATTCTCATCAAACGTCATACCGCTATCAAATACCTGTCGCTTGACGAGAATGCCACCCAGATGCACATGGGTAATCTCCTGTGTCTCCGGGTCAAAGAGCATGTTTGGCATGGGGGTGCCGTTGGCGGCGACATAGCGGACTTTGCCGCCAGCGACGCTGGTGTCAGGGTCATCCAGGTGTGGTAGCAGCAACGTCAGTTTGTTCTCGGGCCATTCATCGTCGCCGTCGATAAAACTGATCAGCTCACCACTGGCGTGTTTGAGGCCCGTATTGCGGGCAGCCGCCGGGCCACGGTTTTCCTCATGATTGAGCAAAATCACCTGTGGATACTGACCTTTTATCTGTGCCAGTAGCTCACAGCACCGGGTATTCGAACCATCGTTGATGAGTATTATTTCAACAGGGAGTTGCCCATTGCTGATTTCAGCCTGTTGCAGCACCGAGTTGATCGCCCGGTGTAACTCTTCGCCATTATTGTAAACAGGGGTGATGACGCTAAGCATTTTTTCTTCCTTCATCGCTCGTCACACGTCCAAAAGACTCGGTTAGCAGGTGTTTATCCGATCCTAAAAGCCATTGATAGCAGGGGGCCGCATTAACGACCGTGGAGATTTTGCTGAAGGCTTCGGCACGGTGGTGTGGCAAATGGTGCAAAGTGGTGGGTGCGATGCTCATCAGTGCTTGGGCTGCCGAGACGGCTGATACGGTCGATTGAGCGACACTGGGCGAGGCAATACGCGGCACCAGTATGCCGACCAGATCTGCACTTTTTAACAGCCTGTCAGGGTAGTGTTCGCCAATATGCAGGATCGCTTTCTGGTCCCGATAACTCCGGGGGTTTCGCAGCTGACTGTGCAAAGCAGTGAATCGCTCATCAAAATTATCATGATTGATTTTCGCGGATTGATACAGGCTGTGTACCTTAAAGGGCGGTTTTGTGCGCAGGATGACATAGTCATCACCCAGGTAATAGCGGCCACTGAGCAGGAGTTGCAGACAGCTGGTGGATTTTCCCGAGCCACTCGGGCCGGGAATAAGCCAGCCATGCTTTCCATCTTCAGAGATGGCACCGGCGTGCATCAGCTGCAGGTCCTGATCGCGACTCCACCAGTGAAAAATAATACGGAATGAGAATGTCATCTCCCACCAGGGCACCTCCTCCGGATTGATGACCCAGTACAGGCCAATGCGTCTGAGCCGCGAGTACAGAAAAACCTGTCTTAGCCAGGGTTGGTAAAAAATCTGCACATCATGCTGGTCAATGGTGGCGGCGTAGCCCTGACCGTTAAATAAATCCATTGGCGGGGCTTTCAGCGGGGAGGTTGTGCCGCTGCTGTCGGCATAGAGAATGGTGAGATCGGCATCCGACTCGGACTCGCTGGCGAGGTGCGCGAGCGCGGGGAGAAACTGAGCCCGCAGTATCGGGGAGTGAGTTGCCAGATCAACAATGTGGCCACCCAGGTCAATCCTGTCCCGATAGCACAGGGACTCCCTGTCCAGAAGTGCCAGCGCTTCCTCAAAATAATCACCGAGCTTGAACATCGTCGCGGGTAGGGGCTCAGTTACGTGGCTTATTCTCTGAGCTCCCAGCCGTCTTCATCCACATCGTGTATCGGGTCAAGTAGCAGCAGGTCCTGCATATCAGCGTAGCGGTTGAGCTCTGAGCGTTTGTACTCTTTCGCCGCCGTTGCGGTGCCCAGCGCTGCATTACTGGATACTCTGTCAACCACCAGCTGTTCATTGATCAACTCTTGCCAAATACTCGAGAGTTCAGCAATAGCCGTTGCGCGCTGCTCGCCCAACGACGCGCAAATCGTTGCGATGGCGGCGTCAGGGTCAGCACACGGCAAAGCCTGGATCAGGCCAGCAGCAATGCCCTGAACACTGTAATAAAGCCCACTATCCAGATTTGCGATGATACATTCGTCTTCAAAAACTTCTGCTGCAACTTGTTGATTCAAAGTGAAATGGTGCATGGTTTATGAGTATTCCGTTATAGATATCCGCTATTGGCCCGAGTTTACACGCAAAGCCCGAAGTTGACGACCTGGGTAACTGGACAAGCGGAGCAGAAAAAGGGGCAGTAAAGGAGCAGTAAAGGGGGGCAGTAAAGGAGGTCAGTCAAGGCGTTAGCAAAAGAGTAAGAGTGCAGTGAAAACTGAGAGTCATACCCTTTTACACTGATACTGTCGGTCGACTGCCAGGTGGGTCAAAAACTACTCAACATGGTCTGCCGACAGCATCTCCGGATGTGTCTTGCCATGAAAAAACATATAACATTCAATCCAGTGAAGGTACGATTGAACAGCGCGGCGACTGTAGCGCCCGACCAGCATCTACTCGTTAATCGACTCAGGGAACGGTGACACAGCCATGATCGAACGCCCTTTCAAACAGATTCTTGATATAAACAGTCTTTCGCTTTTTCAGAAAAATCAGTGGTCATCCGTACACTACAGGCCAGCATATTTGAACGCCTGTCCGGACAATAAAATAAACAGAAAAAATAACAATTGGTTAGAGATGGCATGATTGCCACTCTAATATATTACAGTGGCCGCCTTTTGATAATTATTATGAGGCCGAAGGCCTCATTAACAGACTGTTAAATGTCTATGATCGATCACGATAAATGCCGGGCCTTGGTCAAGCAGTTCTACGCCACGGTCAACGAATTGGAGGCCATGTTCCCAGGTAGGCACTTCACCCCGGATGGCCATATGGTTGGCAGTTTAGGTGAATGCCTTGTGGCTGATGCATACAATCTCGATCTCAAGACAGCGTCCAACAAAGGCTATGACGCTATCACCCAATGCGGCTTGGAAGTTGAGATCAAGGCTACGCAATCTAACTCTGTTGCATTCCGGAGTCAGCCGCAGCATACGATTATCATCAAGCTCATGCCTGACGGTACATTCGAGGAAATTTACAACGGGCCAGGAGTCCTTGTTTGGGAACAGTTCAAAGGGAAGCGGCTACCGAGTAATGGCCAGTTTCAAATTTCTCTCAACAAACTCCGGCAATTAAACCAAAGTGTGGCTCAGGCAGACCGTGTACCTAGAGCCATTTAACAAGGCGCATCAGTACGTGGCCTCCGGCCACCGGACGGCTTCAGCCGCCGCTGTACTTGGCGTTAGGAATCAAAGGAGTCTGATATGGCATCATTTTTTGCATGGGCTGTACTTGCTGGTATTTGTTCTTTTATACACCTTTTGATCAAATTAAATGATGAGAAATACAAATACTATCCCACCCCTAAGACAAGTGTGTCTGATTTCTTTTCTACTTGGTTAATTCTGTTTATTGGCTGGGTTGTTTTTTTGTTATTTCTTTCATTATTTGGTGGGGGAAGTGGTGGTGATTGGGACTCACGCGGTTTCCATCCAGGTTAATTGGAAAATATTTTATAAAAATGAGCCTAAAGATGCATGAAGATCACCCAAAAATCAGGAGACACATAGTTATAGTTTCTGCGGTGGTTCTACTGTTATTTGCGACAGGTGATGTGTCCTACACATTGCCTCAAATTAACATTACGCTACAAGGTGAAATCTTGTGGCCTATTCTTGCCTTGGCCCAGTTTTACACTGTAGTAAAAGGTTACTTAACTGCTGCAATAAACGGCGTTGTGATGCCTTGGAATATTCCGCGTAAAGGACCTTGGGGCGATAAATCTGTATGGAATTTACCCGAATATTGGTATGTATTTTTCAACCAAGCGATTCCAATTGCTGCTTATATATTAAGCTTTGTTATCATTTTTATTCAGTTATTTAGGGCCTATGCATAATTTCACTGATAAAGGGGTCGGTGACAACTAAGAACCATTCCCATTTAATTTTCACCGGTCTTCTGTGCTTTACATGACCCGGTCTCCTTCCCAAGGCATTGGCACAGTCCAAAAATGAAAAAGGCCTGCGATTGGCTGCAGGCCTTTAAAATCGTGGTGCCCAGAGGCGGAATCGAACCACCGACACGAGGATTTTCAATTTGATTGATAGTTTAAATTAACCATTAAAAATCAGTTATTTACGGCGTATTGTCTTTTATTGGATGTTTCTCTTTGTGCTTCGTTATGCTTTGACATGCGCTCAGTTTAGGAGCTGACATTTTTATAATATAGCCAAAGTGATGTGTTAATCTTTAATCTGTAGTTATGGGTTAGTTAACATTCATTGATTAATAGAACTAAGGAACAGTGTCATGGCTAAAGGTAAATTTGAGATTTATAAGGATAAAGCTGGTGAGTTTCGTTTTCGTCTTAAAGCCTCTAATGGTGAAAATATTGGTGCTTCAGAAGGTTATAAGGCCAAGTCTGGGGCTGAAAATGGAATTGAGTCAGTCAGGAAGAACTCGAGTACTAAAGAAAGTTATGATGTCTTTGAAGGTAATAACGGAAAATGGTATTTCAATCTAAAGGCTGCTAATCACCAGGTCATCCTTAGTAGTCAAGGTTACTCTTCGAAACAGGGGGCTGAAGGCGGCTGTGATTCTGTTGCTAGGAACGCTCCGGATGCTACTGTTGACGACCAAACATAACTTTAGTTGGATACCTACGCTCAAGACCCTGTATTGCAGGGTCTTTTTATTTAAGGCTTTTAAAAAGTAGTGCCTAGAGGCAGTTAGCTTAGGTTGAGGTCTAGAATGGCTGGGTCTAAAAAGGAAATCTCAAGAATGCTGCGGATAGCCCGGATTAGTTGGGTCACCATTACTATGTCGCTATTGGCGGGAAATGCTATGGCCGTTGAGGAAGCGAAATACAACGTACTTCGTGAAGAAGAGGAGTTCGAACTTCGGGAGTACGAGTCCCATATTCGCGCTGAGACCACGGTAGATGGAAAGTTTGAAGATGCTGGTAACGAAGCATTCGGCCGCCTGTTTAAGTACATTTCCGGCAACAACAAACAGCAAAATGAAGTGGCGATGACATCGCCTGTTGGACAAGAGCCATTGAATCAGAAGATTGAGATGACTTCGCCTGTAGGCCAGCAGAAACAGGATGGAAAATGGGTTGTCAGCTTCATGATGCCAGCGTCATTTACGCTAGAAACAACTCCTGAGCCAAAGGATCCAAACGTGTCTATTCGCGAGGTTCAGGTACGTCTCATTGCTGCGGTACGTTATTCGGGCTTTTGGAGCGAAAAAAATTACCGTCGCAACTTGATAAAATTACAGGATTGGATAGCGAGCAATCGCTTGACTCCGGTAGGCGAACCCATTTGGGCACGGTACAACCCACCGTTCACTCCTTGGTTTCTTCGTCGCAATGAAATTCTAGTCCCGGTTGCTTCTCCATAATCTGGCTAATGAGCATGGTGCAGTTAACGCCCAACAAGTCGTTGCAGGGCACAATTTTGGCACAGTCCGAAAATGAAAAAGGCCTGCGATTGGCTGCAGGCCTTTAAATTCGTGGTGCCCAGAGGCGGAATCGAACAGCCGACCGAGGATTTTCAATTTGATTGGAAGTTTAAATTAACCATTATTAATCAGTCGGTTACGGCGCATTGCCTTTTTTTGAATGTTTGTGGTTGTACTTCATTATGCTTTGACATGCTCTCAGTTTAGGCATGGTCATCTCTTTTTCAGGAGCCACAGGCTTTATAACATCGTTTGCATCATGCTAACCCATTGATTTATATACCTGATAGATTATATTCAATGGGCCAAAGGATTTGTCTTTCAACACGGGAGGTGGCTTGTTTTATCCTCAACGGAAACCCCATAAAAACACACCAAACCCTTGTGGCTAAAAGCTTACAGCCAAGTCGCGGTATTCAATGTTTCTGTGTTATAAGGCCAAAGTGTTATAAAGCCATGGGCTTTTGAGTTTACTGTTAAGCGCAATCAGTACCCGCAAACAACTAAAGTAGGTTTACACTTAAAAGAAAGAGATATATGGACAATTTTGAAGTTGAATTGAATGAAGATGGTAAAATTATCGATTTTTTGGATGGGGCTCCTTTAATTCCTGGACCCGAAGAATTCGTAAGGCAAAAGTATCTCAGAATTTTACATTTTGAATATCAATACCCAAAAAATGTCTTGGCTAAAGAAATTCCAATCTACTACGGCCACTCCGAGTTAAAAGACAAAAATGGTAATCCTGTTAGAGCGGATATAGTTGTTTATCGCTCAGCAAAAGCTAAAAAGGAAAAAAATCAAGGTGCCATTTCAATGCTTGTGGAATGCAAGGCTCCTACTCTTGAAACAGGATATAACCAACTTGTCTCCTACATCTACAATACAAGTGCGGAAGGTGGAGTTTGGTATAACGGTGATGCGCCCCTGTATTTTAGACGACTCACGGCACCTAACAATGACCTAATAGATTGGACGGGCATTCCACGGCCAGATGAGGCTTGGGACGCGCTAGGCCAACGAAGAAAAGAAGACCTGAAACGACCCAAAGATATAAAGGGATTGTTAAGGCAGTGCCATAATAAGCTTCATGGTCGGGGCGTTGATGGCGACGAAGACGATTTAACCATGGACATGGTTAGAATCATATTGGCAAAAGCCATGGATGAAGAAAAATCGGGTGAGTTGTGTGAGTTTTATTGTACTCCTGAAGAGTATAGCTCAACAGTAGGGCAATCAACTGTAGCTACCCGTATACATTCTCTCTTTGGAGACGTAGTGGCGGAGAACAGGGATGTTTTTTCAGAGCATGAAAAAATATCCGTTGGGCCAAGGGCAATATGTGATGTGGTAGTTGAACTGCAGAGATATAGATTGCTCAGTGACCTTCATGAGTCTGATGACTGGGATATTATGGGTCATGCGTATGAACAATATACTTCAACATACTTAAAAAGGAAGCGTGGTCAATTTTTTACCAATCGGTTAGTAGTGGATTTTCTCTCTGAAGTTCTAGACCCAGACTACCAAGATATTATTCTTGACCCTGCAGGCGGGTCTGGTGGATTTCTTACGGGTGCAATGAGGCATGTAAGGAAAAAGATCTTATCTTCTAAAGGGACCAATATTTCTAAACAAAGACAGCTCGACAAGCACCGAACAAACTTGTTTATGGTTGAAATAAGCAAACGCTTAGTAAAAATTGCAAAAACGGCGATGATTCTCAATGGGGATGGTCACACCGGCATGACCCAAGGTGATTCATTAGGTCCCATAGATTCACTCAATGAGAGAGTTGCAGCGCGTTGCGGAATTGGCGCGCCAAAGATTATTTTAACTAATCCGCCCTTCGCTGGTGTTGGAGAGGGCCGAATTACCGACCCGGACGTCCTGGATAATTTTTCTAGCGGTATTAGGTGGTCAACTAGAAGCGGTGAATATATACCCACAGGTGAGCGAAATACTGAGGGCGTCCCGCCCGAAATGTTGTTCTTTGAGCGTTGTTTGCGCTGGGTGGCTCCGGGCGGAAGAATCGGCATCGTAATGCCTAAAAGCTTTCTGGATACTAGGACTTATTATCCAGTTAGACGCCTTCTGCTGGATGAGTACCGGCTGGTTGGCGTTGTAAATTGTCACAAGGATACCTTTCAACCACATACCGGTGTTAGAACTTGCCTTGTGATTGTAGAGAGGCCACTTAAAGTTGAAGACTTGCCTCAGGATTATCCTGTGTTCATGGCAATCTCCAAGAAGGTTGGGCAGGACAGTGAAGGGTTCCCAATTTTCAGAAGAGATAAAAATAACAATCTCACCGATGAAATTGACCACGATCTGAATGAAATTTTACGCGACTATCATGAATTCAAAATAGGTAAATTGAGAGAGTCCGAATATAGATTCTCAATTAGAAAGTTAGAAATAGATGAGCTTTTAAGGGTAAATCCACAAGTTTATTTGCCAAACCTGAATGAAACTATCCGTCAGATTGAATCAATAGATGGTTTAGAAGGCTGGTCAGTGACAACCATTGGTCAACTACATGCTGACATTAGAATATTTAAAGGACCAAGATTAAAAAGTGAGAATCTGATTGTAGAAGAGGCCGCTGATGGTGTTGAGCCTTACTATACGCCATCCGCTGTCCTTCAAGAAAAATCGGATAGCGCGAAGCTTCTTAATATAAATTATGCGTCTGAAAAACAACTAGCAACAATCAATGCCGTAAGAGTATTTCGCGGTGATATTGTAGTTACCCGATCAGGAACGATCGGTAGAGTTGCGTTTATCACAAAGAGATTAAATGGCGCGATTGTTTCGGATGATCTGATAAGGATTAGGATTAAGGACGAAAGCCTTAAATATTATGTTTATCAATTCTTGCAAACTGATAAGGCTCTGAATCAAATGCTTAGAAATGAGTACGGAGCCGTACAGCAGCATCTAGAGCCAAATCATGTTGCTGATATACTAATACCAGTACCCGACGATATGAAAGTTCTTGATAAGGTTGTCGATCTTACGAAAGAACAAATAAGACTAAAAGAAGAGTTGGAAGCTGGAAATAAAAACCTTGATGCTGAAAGTGCCGATCTTTTATCCAGTCTAATAGAGCTTGGCGCTGAGAAAAACGCTTAACAAATGGCTGTTGCCGGACGTGCCTACGCTGCGCTCCGGCACGCCGCAAAGCCAGGCGTTATGTTGAAAGGCAATTATGGCACTTGACCTCGACAAACTAATAAAGGCGCACCAATTTAGGCTTGAGACAAAAAGCTTAGGGGAGTTGCTATGCCACAACTTCTCTCTTTCAGCAATGAGTGAAGCCGGAAAGTGGCTAGTCGACAATGAAAACAAAGACTCTGTTGAATTTGCCAGATATCTTACAACCCTTCTATGCCAGCCAGTTGAAAAGGAGGAAGAGAAGGGCTATCGGATTAACAAAGATCAAGCCGAGTTGCTTACTCAGAGCGAACTCGAAGATTTTTCTAGGCTATTCATTGATAAAAACAAATATCTTTTAGAAGACCAGGATAAGCAGGAAACAATACGGGAAAAAGACGATGACGGTAAAGTTGTCGTCTTTTTCAAGAATCACATCGCGGATGAACTTCTCAAAAATAATGATGAGTCGGAAACAGATTACCTTCTTCGGGTGGTTGATATATATATCAAGCAATCTAATAAAAGAACAAAGAAACTATTTGAAAGTGCCACTAAAGGTCTTTTTTCAAGCACCACTCTAGGCCTTTTAGAGGAAAACCAACGAATATCAAATAGCTTGGGAAGTTCTCTTATTCACCACGAACCTTTCAAGCTTCCTGAAATACCCGAAAATCCGGTTTTTGAAACCAACCGTCAATTAGCTTCTTTTGGCAAAGAGCTGAATGAAGTTGCTGCGCTTATTAAGAATATGAACGATCTAGGTGTTCGAATGGCTATGGATTCGGCAGCAGCAACTGCCCGAACAAAATTTTGGAATAATGTCATGCTTGTCCTAGGCTTGATCACACTAGGCGTGACCGCGATATTTTCATACCTTAGCTATGCCTCATCAAATGATGCATCGAGCCAAGTAGAAGATTTACTTGTTGAGCAGAATACGCTGCTAAAAACTCAAGAAGAAAATCAAAAAGAATTGATCAAAGCAATATCTTCAATCTCTCCTGTCTTGGAGAGATCGGTTATACAAAGACAGGATCAAGAGAAAATGCTACACGGTATGTCTGCGCAGCTAAAAAACATAACAAGGCAATCAAGTTCGCAGCCTTCGGCTGCTAGGACGCCGCAAAGCGGCGCCTCTGATTGAAGCTTTAGCCCCTTAATAGAAGATTTTTTGTGAAAGATAAGGAGTTCGAAAATCTTAACTTAGCTCAACTTAAGAAGATGGTTGAGATTTTATTGGCCATTCCAGCAAAAAGAAATGAAATGCTTTTGGCTGCAAGGGATGATTCAAAAGGAAAACTTGCTAATTCCCCATCCAATTTCTCATGGGCTAGTTTTTATAGTATATCCATCATCGAATTGACAGTGATCTTTTTTAAACTCGCTGGCCTTCAAGACGTGTTGAATAAAGCGCTAGCCACCTCTGACCCTCAGCAATATATTTTGGATAAGCTGCCTTGTGCCGATGAGCAGATAGCAGTTGATGAAAGCGATCTGCATTCTGAGTATGCGTTGGTTGCTTGTATCGTTGCTCTTGGGAACTCACTAAGGTCTCTGGAGATTTATGGGCGTTCGCTTAACTATCTTCATGCACAATTCGTGGCTGGCTCTGATGAGGCTCTATTTAAGATCATAAGAATTGATCATTCTGCCATTAGTAATCCGGAGATTGCTCGTCGGATTGCCATAGCTGAGATGAAGAGCGATGAGGATTTCTTCAAACAGCTCTCTAACGCGCTGCTTAACCGCCCCAAGAAGCCTATGAAACGCTATGGCCCGCTCCGCTACATTCTCGCGACGCTTGACGAGATGGGCTATCTCGATTCTCTTGGGGAGAGAGACCTGTATAACCTGCTTTCTTTGGAGCTAGACCTTTACCCTAGAACAGGTGATCCAAGAAGCCTTAAGAGATTTGTTGACCGTTGGAAGTCTGATGATGCGACACGAAATCGTGATTTCATGTCGTCGCCTTCTTAAGAAATATTCTAATAATGCCATAGCCATGTTCAACAGCTCAAAGGAGCTACCGATATGGCTAAAAAAACCTCCCACGATCCTGCAGCCGCTGAGCAGCGTGTTCAGTCGGAGCCAGGCAATGCCGGCCCGACTAACGCGCGCGCAAGTGGCAGTAAAGCCGAAAAAGGTGCGCTACCCAGTAACACAGCACCTGCTAATTACACCAATTCTGATAATGGCACTCGTATACTTCGCTACGGAGTGGATAGTCTCTATTTAACCTGCCGAGGGTTGTTAGATAAAAAAGTCGACGCTCGCCTTGATCAACTAAAACAATTTGCTCAGAGCGACGCCCCTGAAGACATGGTGCAGGCCGTCTACGAAGCAGGGAACCATTCTTTCGAGGTTTTGGGCAGGGGGATGGGTCGTTTCCCCTTTGTGTTGGTGGATAACTGGTTTCATCTTCAGGTGTCCAGAGTGACCACTCAGTCTTTACCGATGTGCTTGGTTCAAGTGTCGAGCGAACTGCTCACTCGATCTGGGCTAAAAAGCTCTGTTTCTGCTTTACAAGGTGTGGTGGCGAGTCTGGGTCAGATTAAGTCGCCGGTAACAGTGAGCCGGGTTGACCTGTGTATGGATTTTGAGACAGATATTGATCTTGAGTCTATTCCTCGTTCCGCCTGGGTGACTCGTTCGCATAGCTTCCAAAGTTACTGGGAGCAGTCTCATTATTCTGGCTGTTCCTTTGGCTTGGGTGGTGATATTTCATGCCGCCTGTACAACAAAACTCTGGAGATTAAGAAATCCAAAAAAACGTATATGCATGAGCCTTGGACAGAGGCAGGTTGGTTGGGTGAAAAAACAGTCTGGCGATTAGAGTTTCAGCTCCGTCGTTCTGTTCTAAAAGAACTTCGTATTGAGACGCCTGTCGATTTAGAACATAACCTGGAAGGTATCTGGAAATACGCCATGACCTCATGGCTTCGGTTGACGATCCCGGACAGTGACAGTAACCAGACTCGTCGGGAAGATCACCCCTTGTGGATCAAGCTCCGTGATGAGCGGTGGCACCAATATCCCCAGGAGCCCCTTTACCGTGTCTCCAAGTCTCGTGTTCCCACAGATGAACGCTTATTCCTTCACGGTATTGGTTCTATCACTTCGTTTATGGCCCGCGAAAATATTGAGGATATTGATGAAGGATTTCGTGCTTTTCAGAAAGAGGCTCAGTTATACCATTTAACCCAAAGTCAGAGAACGGATAGGGGCCTGATCAGTTATGTGCGTGAGAAGGTGAAGGTTAAATCACGCAAGTACAATCAGTTGCGCGACCCTAATTATGCCGAAACTAGGGCAAAAGCCTACCGCAAGGGGAAGGAGGGTGAGTAAGTCATGCGAACCTTCACTCTTGAAGAGGCTGCTGCCTTGCTTCATATGTCTTCCGCGGTTCTGTGCCGCAAAGCTCGCGAGGGTTCAGTTCGTGCTGCCAAGCCAGGCAAGCGATGGGTGTTTCTGGAAGAAGATCTTGTCTCCTATCTGCACTCGCTTTATTCTGGCCCTGGGCAAGCGCCGCTAAGTGACTGTAAGGAGGATACCTTATGGCACTCTTCAAACGCGGTGATGTCTGGTGGGTCAGATTCATCGCACCCAATGGACGGCGAATACGCCGCTCGACTGGGACTAGCGACGAGGAACAGGCCAGGGAATACCATGACAGGCTCAAAGTTGAACAGTGGCGAGTTCACTGGCTCGGCGAAAAGCCAAGGCGGACGTGGCAGGAAGCGGTCGTCCGCTGGTTGAACGAAAGAGATGACAAGGCTGACCATCAAAAGGATGTGGGAAAGCTGCGCTGGCTAGATCAGTATCTGGGCCGGTTGTACTTGGATCAGGTGTCTCGTGATGTGATTGACGAGATCGCCGGTGTCAAGAAGGCAACCGCCAGTGCGTCTACAGCCAATCGTTATCTGGCCTTGATCCGTGCGATTCTGCGGGCGGCTAGGGACGAGTGGGAGTGGATCGAGCGTGCGCCCCGTGTGCGTCTCTTTCGGGAACCGAAAAAACGAGTGCGTTGGCTCACAGAACAGGAAGCGGCGATTTTGCTGCGTGAGTTGCCGGAGCATTTGGCGGATATGGCTGCCTTTACCTTGGCAACCGGATTGCGGCAGCGCAACGTCAGCTACCTGCGCTGGGATCAATTGAGTCTGGAGCGCCGCATAGCGTGGATTTATGCGGATCAATCCAAGTCTCGCAAGGCCTTTGCCGTACCCTTAAATGGGGATGCGGTGACGATACTGCGCCGCCGACTGGGACAACACGATACCTTCGTGTTTACCTACAAGGATGCGCCAGTGGATCGTACGTCAACCAAGGCCTGGCAGAATGCACTCAGACGTGCAGGTATCCAGGATTTCCGCTGGCATGATTTGCGGCATACCTGGGCATCTTGGCACGTACAGAAGGGAACCTCGCTTCAGGAATTGCTGGAGCTGGGTGGATGGTCGAGCTATGACATGGTGCTTCGTTACGCGCATTTGGCGGGCGAACATCTGCACAGCGCGGCGGGTAACGTCCAGGGCACAATTTTGGCACAGTCAAAAAATGAAAAAGGCCTGCGATTGGCTGCAGGCCTTTAAATACGTGGTGCCCAGAGGCGGAATCGAACCACCGACACGAGGATTTTCAATCCTCTGCTCTACCAACTGAGCTATCTGGGCATTTCTACCAGTGGTAACTGGCGAAGGCGCGTATTAAACCTTCTCATATTTCCAGCGTCAAGGGTGGGCGCGGAAATTATTCCGCAGGCGGTACATAGCCCTCCGCCTGGTCGATGTCCTGACCGGAGAGAAACCTGTCCCGCTGTTCGTTCAGGTAGGTGCGGGCGGTCATGTCCATCATGTTGAGGTGTTTCTCGTTGATCAGACGGGTCTGGTGTTCGAGCCATTCCAGCCAGGCCTGTTTGGAGACGTGTTCGTAGATATCCTGTCCTTTGGGGCCGGGGAAGGGCGGTGCATCGAGTCCTTCCAGTTCCCGGTTGAGCTTTTTGCAGTGAACCATACGTGCCATTGGATTACCTTGTTGATTGGTTGGGTTGTTGCCGTTCTTGCAATTCCTGTAAAAGTTGCCTGACGGGCTGGGCGGTGCCCACCGCCAGTGTTGACTGGGGGTTATACCAGACCAGCGCGCTGGTATCCATGACCCGCTGCTGTGGCTGAACGGTGATCAGCGCCGGTTGGTAGTCCAGATGGTAATGGCTGAAGCTGTGGCGTCGGCCGGGCAGTAACTCCCAGTCTGTTGCGCGGTAACCGAGGCTGTTACAGGTCTGTTCTATCTCGCCTTTATGGTCGCATTGGGGAAACACCCAGAGTCCGCCCCACAGGCCACTGGCGGGGCGCTGTTGCAATAGCACTTCCCCTGCCGGGTTTTGAATGACCAGAAACAGGCATTGGCGAACCGGCTGCTGCCGATGGGGTTTTTTGCCTGGGTAGCGGGTGGGTGTGCCCTCTGCCAGTGCTTTGCATTCCTCTGAGAGCGGACATTGGCCGCAGGCCGGTTTGCTGCGGGTGCAGAGGGTGGCGCCGAGATCCATGATTGCCTGGGTGTAATCGCCAAAACGCTGCGCCGGGGTATGTTGCTCGGCCAATTCCCAGAGTTGTCTGGCGACTGATGTCTGACCGGGCCAGCCGTCGATGCCATGATAGCGGGCGAGCACCCGTTTGACGTTGCCGTCGAGAATGGCGGCCCGCTTGTCGAGGGCAATGGCACAGATGGCGCCAGCGGTGGAGCGGCCGATGCCAGGCAGTGCCATTAATTGTTCCTGGGTATCCGGAAAAACACCGCCATGTTCTGTGCAAACAAGCTGTGCCGAGCGATGCAGATTGCGGGCCCGGGCGTAGTAACCGAGACCGGTCCACTGTTGCAACACGTCATCGAGCGGGGCTTTTGCCAGTGATGAAATGTCGGGGAAACGCGCCATGAACCGCTGAAAGTAGGGGATAACGGTGCTGACCTGGGTTTGCTGCAACATGATTTCCGACACCCATACCCGATAGGGGTCTTTGTGCTGCTGCCAGGGCAAGTCCTTGCGGCCGTGCTGGTCAAACCAGCACAGCAGTTGGTCGGAAAAGGTTGCAGACACTATCGGAAGATACCCTTGAGCACCTCGTCGATGAGTTGTTTTTTGGGGTCTTGTTCTTTTTCTGCTGAAGGCTCTTGTTTGGTTGAGGACTCTTTATTGGTTGAGGACTCCTCCGTGGCCGAAGGCTCTTTATCAGCTGATGGCTCTTCAACCGCTGTCGGCCCTTCAGTAGACGAGGTCGGAGTGTCCGATTTCGGTTGTGACAGGTATTTGTCAAACAACTTTTCCTTGAGAAGGTCCTGCACTTTGCCCTGAATCAGCTGGTTGATGAATTGCTTGTCCGGCAGGCAGCTGCCCCCACCGTTTTCGGCAAAAGAGCCGGTGCAGCGGAATGGGATGTCCCGGTTCTGGATCGATTTGCTTTTGATCGTACAGCCGGTCTCCGAGGTGGTATCGCCGCGCAGATTGGCCTTGATCAGTATGTCGTAGGTTTCCCTGCCGAGATGGGCGGAGCCGTTGCCGGAAACCAGCATATTGCCGATGCCGGTGGTAAAACCGGGCAGGGTAATCTGCTGGTCCTGCCATTTGATGGTGCCCTGCATGTCCTGCAGGGTGGTGTGGTTTGGCCAGGTTTTGCCGGTCAAAGTTCTGCCCTCTACCAGCGAGGCCATTTCACAATAGCTTTTTTCCACGTTGATGTTGTCGACCTGCAGCTCCGAGAAGCTGAAGTCGCCGTTGCCGTTCATGTTGTCCAGCAGGGCTTCGCTGCTGTCGCCGGCGCTATTGCCGGTGAAGTTCATGGTCAGCTTGCCGTGGATGTCGCCCTGTTCGGCCAGTGTCACCAGCGCTTTGTGCAGGTCTATTGCAGCGACGTTCTGGGTAAAGCTGACGGTTGGGGTGGCTCTGCCAAGGTCTGCCCTGGCGGTGGTTTTGAAGGTGCCGCCAAATATGCCGCCGGAGAGTTCGCTGACTTGCACCACTTTGCCATTGGCCAGCAGTTTGAGGCGGAGATTGTCCACGCGGATGTTATCCGCCGTCAGGCTTGCCAGGCTCAGTTCCACTTCGCCCTTGCCGCCTTCGAGCAGCGCCAGCGGTGCCAGTAATGGGGTGAAGAGGGCAGCTTGCTGCTCGGTGGATTCCGTTTCGCTGGTGGCGGGCAGGGCAAGGTGATCGCCCTCTATTTTCATGGATAGCTGTCGAGTTCCCTGAAGTTGCAGGTTCATATTGCCGGTGGCATTAAATTCGTCCAGCGCCAGTTTCAGGTTGCTCAGGGCAACGGCTTTTTCCGATACGGCAAACGTGGTGGCGATGCCCACTTTTTTGAAACCTTCGGGAGGCTCTTCTATCGGCAGCTCTGCGAGGACGAGGTTCTGTAGCGACAGTTCGCCCTGCAGCGCAGGAGCGGTTTGCAATCCTGCGCCATTGACCGCGCCACTGATGCTCGCCGATCCCAGCTTGCCGGTGATGTCTGTGACGGAGAGGCTGTCTGTGTCTCCCTCATAACCGGCATTGAACTTCAACGTCAGCGGCAGTTTATCCAGCCCTTTAACCGATAGTCTGGCATCGGAAAGGGTGAGTTTTTGTGGGCTGGCCTCAACGGCGACAAAGGATTGCAGTGCGACCTGCAGGGTTGGCTGATCGGGGAGTGTGGTTATGAAGTTGAGGTTTATGGCAAAGGGTTTGCCATCGAGATTGAGTTTTGTGCTGGTAAAGTTGAGTTGTTCGAATATCCGGTCAGGTGCGTCCGGTGATGTCACGGTGATCCGGCTATCGGTCAGGGAGATTTCATCGATGGCCAGCTCAAAAGGCAGGTCACCGGTTTTTGTGTCACTGGTAGCTGCAGCGGCGCCGGGCAGTGCCGCCACATTGGCGGCTTCGGCGGCTGTTTTCGTGCGGATATCGGCACCGTCAATGGTGATCGCTTGCAGGCGAACAGTGCGTGTCAGCAGTGCTCGCCAGTCGAGAATCAGGCTGGCTTCCCGAAATTTTATATCGGGTATTCCGGTATCTTCTTTGGTGGCGGTGAGTGATGAGCTGCCCGCCTGAACGGCCAGATTGGGAAAGAACGACCAGCTCAGGTCGCCGTCTATTTTCAGCTCGAGGTCATTCTGTCGGGCAAGTTTTTCCAGTTCAGGTTTGTAGGTGTTCGGGTCGACGCCAAATAGCAGAAAAGTTACGCCCCCGGCCACAACCAACATCAACACCAGTAACATTACCAATATAATTCTTAGCAGTTTCATGGGTATTTCTCTCTGTCCGGAAAAGCAAAACGGCCATTGCAGGCAACTATGTTACTCGCAATGGCCGTGATTGTTTACCTGTACGCGATGTGTTGGTGCCGCTGCCGGATCAGAAGCTGTAGCGTACCCCCAGCTCAAGACTCAGGCGTCCCTCGGGAGCGAACTCCCGCAGAAAGGACGTGGAGTTACGGATTTCTTCATCCAGCAGGTTGTTGGCCTTGGCAAAAAACAGCCAGTCCCCGGCGGCAGTATCCACATGGTAGTTGAAGTGGGCATCCAGGCGGGTGTAGCTGTCGGTATCCTCTTCAAATTCACCGGCGTGGTTCTGTTTCTTGACGTCGGTGAGCCGGAAGCCGGTGTGCCAGTTGTAGGCCTGATAATCCAGTGCTATGCCATAACGCAGTGGCGGGATTCTTGGCACATCACCGCCTTTATCGAGCTTGGCACGCACGTAATCACCGAATATTTCCACCTGCCAGTTATCCTTGAATGGAACGACCAGTGAGGCTTCGGCACCCCTGAAGGTGGCATCCTGTTGCTGGAACTGATAGATATCCAGCTCCTCTTCCTCGTTTTCTTCGCCGGTATTTTTCTTGAAGATAAAATCATCAATTTTGTTGTAGAAAATACTCAGTTTCAGATCAACTGGCCCCTGGTAACGATAGCCCAGCTCAATATTGTGGCTGGTTTCCTCATCGAGATCCCTATCGCCGACATCAAAGCTCTGGCTGGCGAAGTGGGGACCATTGGACAACAGTTCCTCAACGACGGGAGCACGATCTGCGCGGCTCAGTGAGAGACTCAACGACTGCTCGTCGGTCACCTGCCAGAGGCTGCCCGCGGACAGGCTGTAAATGTTATGGCTGATTTTGGAACCGTTGTCCGGGTCTACGGTTTGCCGGTCAAAGCGGGCCCCGAGCTCATGGGTGAACTGGTTGTGAGTGGTCTCTCCAACCCAGAACAACCCACCCTGACGGATATCGGACTTGGGCACGAAGGCTTCATCGCCGATGGCTCCGAAGCGGCGATCTTCCAGTTGTGTACCGAAAGCGCCTTTCCAGCCGGCAATTTCCCGGTGTACCAGTTCCCCCCTGAATTCAAACGCTTCATTGAAGAATTTGGTGCCTTTTTCACCGCTTTCCAGTTCTATGTGCTCATAGTCGTTATAGCCGAGACGGAAGCGGCCCAGTTCGATACCGGGCAGGATGTTTGCCCATTCGCCCTTCAGGTCGATCCGGGTCTGTTCCATATCGATGCGAATCAATTCAACTTCTTCATCGTCATCGTGGTCATCTTCTTCGTGATGCCCGTGGGATCCCGGCGGTATGCCGTATTCATTGTTGATCTGGCTGAACGACATACCGATAAAACCTTCATCGCCTATCCAGGATAATCCTGCACTGAATGCGTCGGCCCGGGTGTCGGTATTTTCGATATAGCCACGGGTGCTTTCAGGCTCTTCACCGGGTTCCGGTTCCTGGGCATAACCCTGAACCTTGAGGTCATTGCTTTCCCGGTAAATACCATCCAGGTGCCACGCCCAGCTGCCGGCGCCACCATCCAGTTTGAACACGGTGCTGTCCTGGTCGCTGCCGGTGTTATGGCGATATTCCACGGCACCTTCAAGCTTCTCGGGCACCTTGTCGGGAATGCGGTTGTCGATGACATTGACCACGCCGCCGACCGCACCGCTGCCATAGCGCAGTGTGGCTGGTCCCCGCAGGATTTCGATACGTTCCGCCAGCAATGCTTCCGTGGTGATGGCGTGATCGCCACTCACGGTAGAGGCATCCATGGTGCCGAGACCATCCTGCAGGACGCGAACACGGTTATCGCTCTGACCGCGAATCACGGGTTTGCCAACCCCGGGGCCAAACCCCTGGTTGGTGACGCCGAGTTCATCCTTGAGGGATTCACCGATGGTTGCGGCGGCCTTGTTGCGCAGGTTTTCACCCGACAGAACACTGACGGACTGTTTTATTCCGGCAGAGTCCTCCTGTAGTGGTGAGGCAGAGATGATCACTTCATTGATTTCGTTGTGGTGCTGGCTTTGCGCCAGTGCAACACAGGGCAGACTGGACACGGCCAGTGCTACCATAAAAGGCGTTTTCATGGGTGTAATTCCTATAACTTAAACAGGTAAATTCAGAGCTTGAATTGTGTGTTCAGTGATAGGCGGGTGGGGCGCGACTGTTGCGCGGTGCACTGGGCTGGAGAAGGTGGGTCGAAGCCGGCGCTGCGACGATGCCGGCATTGACAAGCTGTAACAGAAAATCCGGTGACTGACTTTGCAGGGTGGCCAGTCCACCGCTGGCACTGTGGAGAATCTCACAGCTGACGGTGTGATTGTCCAGATGCACATGGGCGGCCGCCGTCTCGCTCAGCCACAGGGTAGTGACAGCCAACAGGCAGACGAGAAGAATGTTGGGGCTTCGCAAGCGCATAAAGGTCAGGCAGATAAGTGTAATAAACAGCCGGTGAGTGTAATGACTTCCTCCTGCTTATGGAAGGGTGGCGATGAGGGCCCTATAATGGGACGGCCCGATAACGGGACACAGGTTGGAGACGCAGATGGCGGAACGGAAAGCAATAGTCAAACGCGATACGCTGGAGACCCAGATTAGCGTTGAGGTAAATATCGACGGAACCGGGCAGGTCAATTTTGCCACCGGCATCCCGTTTCTCGAGCATATGCTGGACCAGATTGCCCGTCACGGTTTGATTGATATAACGGTAACAGCCGAAGGGGATACCCACATCGATGACCACCATACGGTGGAGGACATCGGCATCACCCTGGGGCAGGCATTCCAGCAGGCGCTGGGTGACAAGAAAGGCATTCGTCGCTATGGCCACGCCTATGTGCCACTGGACGAGGCGCTATCCAGAGTCGTGGTGGACTTCTCGGGTCGTCCGGGCCTGGAGATGTTTGTCGATTTTGCTCGCGCCCGAGTGGGTGATTTCGATGTGGACCTCAGTTACGAATTTTTCCAGGGCTTCGTTAACCACGCGGGCGTGACCCTGCATATCGACAACCTTCGCGGTCACAACGCCCACCATCAGATTGAAACCATCTTCAAGGCCTTTGGCCGCGCCGTGCGTATGGCAGTTGAGATGGATCCCAGAATGGCCGGAGTGATGCCTTCGACCAAGGGCACACTGTAAATAAAGAGCCGTCTATGACAGATTTTCGTACCCGTATCGCCGTGCTGGATTATGGCATGGGCAACCTTCATTCCGTTGCCAAGGCCCTTGAGTTGGTGGCTCCGCGGGCCGAGGTGATTATCACCTCTGATACTGAAGAGGCCGAGGACGCCGACCGGATTGTCTTTCCCGGTGTCGGTGCCATTCGCGACTGCATGGCTGAAATTCGGCGACTGGGTTTTGACCGGTTTGTGGCAAAAGCCGTGCAGGAAAAGCCCGTGCTCGGGATCTGTGTCGGTATGCAGGCGCTGCTGGAGCACAGCGAAGAGAATAATGGTGTTGATTGCCTGAACATTCTGCCGGGGGAAGTGCGCTTTTTTGGTCGCCATCTGCGGGATGAGAATGGTGAAAAACTGAAGGTTCCTCACATGGGTTGGGACCGGGTTCACCAGACCATCGACCATCCCATGTGGCACGGCATTGAACAGGATTGTCGGTTCTATTTCGTGCACAGCTATTACGTGGACGAAAGTCGCCCAGAGTTTGTGGCCGCGACCTGTGATTACTCGGTCAAGTTCGCCGCCGCGCTGGTTCACGACAACCTGTTTGCCGTGCAGTTTCACCCGGAAAAAAGTCACACGGCCGGGCTGCAACTGCTGAGCAACTTTGTCTCATGGCGGGGCGAATAATCGGGTCGGCATTCTTCCGGCCCGCAATGCCAGACAATCCTTAGTCAGAAAATCATTTATAAAAAAACAGGAATACATTGTGCTGATAATCCCCGCGATTGATTTAAAAGACGGTGAATGTGTGCGATTGCGCCAGGGTCGTATGGAGGACTCCACGGTATTTTCCGGCAGCCCGCTGGAAACCGCAGCCAGATGGGTGGATGCCGGTGCCCGGCGTTTGCATCTGGTGGATCTGAATGGCGCATTTGCCGGCGAACCGGTCAACGGCGAAGTCGTCACCGCCATTGCCAAAGCCTACCCGAACCTGCCGATCCAGATCGGTGGCGGTATTCGCAATGCTGAGACGATTGAGGCATATCTAAAGGCCGGTGTTCAGTACGTGATTATCGGCACCAAGGCCGTGAAAGAGCCGGAATTCGTGACCGACATGTGTAAACAGTTCCCCGGCCATATTATTGTCGGCCTCGATGCCAAAAATGGCCGTGTGGCTACCGACGGCTGGGCGGAAGTCACCGAAGTCCTGGCCGCCGATCTGGCCAAACGGTTCGAAGCGGACGGCGTCAGCGCCATTGTCTACACCGACATCGACCGCGACGGCATGATGCAGGGCGTTAACGTGGATGCCACCGTAGCGATGGCCCGAGCCTCATCCATTCCGGTAATTGCCTCCGGTGGCATTACCAATATGGACGATATCGTGGCACTCAATAAAGTGGCCGATCAGGGCATCCTCGGTGCCATCACCGGCCGTGCCATCTACGAAGGCACCCTGGACGTGGCCGAAGCTCAGCGGCTCTGCGACGGCTGATTGATCAAAAAATAATCGTTACGACCCCTTTAATTACATGCGCGATATACAAATGTTATATTTTAAAGTGCAAATTTTAAGAAATAGAATGGTGGGGAATAATGAAAATCGAATCCAAAGATACAGATATCGAGAGTTTGCTAGTAGGATCATATTTTCATATTCCTCGATTTCAGCGCCCATACTCTTGGGATGATGAGAATTTAAATGATTTTTGGGATGACGTCGTAGTTAATCAGTCCGATGATTACTTTATTGGATCAATGGTCGTTTATAAAAAAGATAAGCAGCAATTTGGTGTTGTCGATGGGCAGCAACGCTTAACAACCATAACTATATTGCTGTGCGTTATTAGAGATTATTTTCTGAAAGTTGGCTCTCAAGATCTTGCCGAGGGGGTACACCAGTTAATTGAAAGAAAGGATAGAAGCAATAAAAACGAATATGTCCTTAAAACAGAAACATCATTTCCGTACTTCCAAGAACATATCCAGAAATTCAATGACGAACTAGAATTGATCATAGATATCCAGCTAGAGGAACAGAATCTGAAAAATGCACATACCAGGTTCAATAAACTTGTTGGATCAGTTGTGAGTGCGATCGATCAGGATGCATCTATCAAGCCAGAGAATAAAAACGACCTTAAGGTCGAAAGGCTTGTGAGTTTGAGGGATGCAATCCTTAACTTAAATTTAATTTTTATAACGCTTGATAATGAAGATGATGCTTACCTGATATTTGAAACTCTCAATACGAGAGGAAAGGATTTGGCATTGACCGACTTAGTAAAAAACCATTTTTCTAAACACCTTAAGTCCAAGGGTGATGTGGACCACACGAAGCTAAAGTGGTCATCAATGCTAGAAACGATACATAACTCCTCGTCGGATATATCATCAGATAATTTCATATACCACTTCTGGGCATCTCGATACGAAGCGGTACCGTTAAAGAAATTATTTCCAAAAATTAAGAAAGATATCACCAAGTCGAAAGCGAGGGAGTATTTGGACGCGTTGGTGGCAGACTCAAAGATCTATCGATCTATTCATGAGGATAATTTTGAATGGACAAAGAATGAATATGAAGTCTCTAGCTCACTTTACGCTCTACAGTTGTTTAAGTTGTCTCAACCAACCCCTGCTACAATGTCTTTAGTGAGATCGTACAAAAACAACATAATTAAATATAAAAAACTCCGTGATGCGCTAAGTGTCATAGAGAAGTTTCATTTTGTATTTACGGCCATTACTTCATCACGGTCATCTGGCGGGATTTCAGCCATGTACTCGTCGTTTGCAATAAAATTGTTTAATTGCACTGATCCTCAAGCTGCATCAGACCTGATATCAGAGTTTGTTGTGAAGCTAAGGGATAAGCGCCCTTCTATTGACGAGTTCAAGGTTGCGTTTAAGGAAGTTATTTATACCAATACGAACTCGAAGCAGAAAAATCTTGTCAGGTATATATTAAAGAAGTTCTCTTTGTATTATTCGTATAAATATCCTGTCGATTTCGATGAGTTGACCATTGAGCACCTCTGTCCACAGGATAAAATCGGTCAAGATGATTGGCTGGAGTCATCAGTTGGGTGCTTGGGTAATTTAATATTTTTGGATCAGAAGATGAATGGCGAGTTAGATACCAAGAGCTTTTCTGGCAAAAAAAGGATTCTAAAAGAGAAAGGTTATTCTTTCAGCGAGTTTATCGCTAATTCGACCGATTGGACGACAGAACATGTTTTCGAGCATGCGGACAAAATGGCTGAAGTTGCGTACAACGAGATATGGAAAATATAACAAGGCTAGGCAAGCCGACCCGTTTTCACTGCATTTCGTTCCGTTCCAAACGGTCGGTTGCTGGCTGCGTTAGCTGTCCGAGATACCCCTGACTTGTAGACACTGAAAAGGGGTCTGAAAAAAAGGTCGGTGTAGATCTACTCCAGGTTTTAAAACCAGAAACTCTAAAGTAATTCAATCTTGGAAAGTTGTAGTGCTGCCCCAGTTTCTTTAACGTTCAGCTTTCAGTGTCGGTATTTAACGAGATGACCAATTCCAGCGCTATAGGCCTCTTTGATTCAGGCATTGGCGGGCTGTCAATTGCCCGAAAAGTCAGAGATTTGTTGCCGAGCGAAAACATCCTGTATGTTGCGGATTCACTTCATGCGCCCTACGGGGATAAAGCGGACAGCTTTCTGTTGGAACGAATGAGCGCTGTCACAGAGTTCCTGCTTTCCCGTGGTGCCAAGGCCGTTGTCGTGGCGTGCAATACGGCTACCACGTCGGCGATTGCCAAACTCAGGTGCCAATACCCGGTTCCGATTATCGGTGTTGAGCCGGGAATCAAACCCGCCGCACTCTGTTCCCGCACCGGTGTGATTGGTGTGTTGGCGACGCCGGGAACGCTGAAAACACATTCTTTTGTTAATTTGGCGGAGCGCTACGCAAGCGGAGTGAAAATTGAGCTCCAACCCTGCCCTGATCTGGCTGCTCAAATAGAATCATTGAGCTTTGACAGTGACAGGACGATTGCTCTGCTGAAACGTTACATTTCCCCACTTATTGAAAAAAAGGTCGATACTATTATTCTCGGCTGCACACACTACAACCATGTTTCCCATCTGATCGCCGAGTTAGCGGGGCCCGATGTCACCATCGTCAATACGGAAACAGCGGTGGCAAATCAGGTTGTTCGCAGGCTCACGGCCGAGGGATTACTTGCTGCGGGCAACCATGTGGGACGTGATGAGTTCTGGACAAGTGGCGTCCTTGATAGTTACCGCAACCAGATTGAAAAATTGTGGGGACCGGGTGAAAACGTCTTTCAGCTTTAGCCAGTTTGTCGCTGTTCCTTTGCCGGTTAGCACTTTTGCTGTTTGATGCGGGGAGCTGGCGATCTATCCGTTTATTCCCGTCGGCCATGAACGTCACGAACGTAATATCACGAACAGTAGCTGTGTCCTGTTAAGCTGCTATTATTTGGCAGTCTGTTATACGGGATTTTCTGAAGGGAAGCTGGACTTGGCCTATGGCACGCGGTGATCACATTTACGCTCTTCGCTTTGGTGGAATTTATGCCCACCACGGTATTGATGCGGGCGATGGTACGGTGATCCATTACACCAGTGATCACTGGGTGACGCCTCGTCAGGTGCGGCGTACCAGTATGGACAAGTTTGCCCGGGGTGACGAGATTCATGTACGAGATTACGAACAGTTTTTCGAGACGCTAAAAAGTGGCGATATTCTGGATCGCACGACCCGGGGCCTGAACCGTCTGATGGACAACTTTCGGGGGCTGAAAGCGGGCGAGCTGGATTTTTCAGAGGATGCGGTAATGCGGCGTGCCGAAAGCCGGTTGGGTGAGTTTGCCTTTGATCTGGTATTCAATAACTGTGAGCATTTCGCCACCTGGTGCAAAACTGGTATCAGCAACAGCGATCAGATTATTGATTTATGGCGTCAGGCGCTCACCGGCAGTGGCTTCATGAAGTACCGTGTTGGCGAAACCCTGACCAACCTTGTTGAGCTGCCTTGGAAGCTGTTTCGCTAGGGCCTCTACTTCGATTTGTTGGTCCTTTCATTGAGCAGGAATTCAATCAGCGCTTTCTGTGCATGCAGGCGATTTTCTGCTTCATCCCATACCACGGACCATTTTGATTCCAGCATGGTTTCGCTGATTTCCAGACCGCGATAGGCGGGCAGGCAGTGCATAAACAGGGCATCCGGCGCAGCTTTCTGCATGATGTCTTCATTGACCTGAAAGCCCTGGAAGGCACGTTCCCGGGATTTCTTTTCCTCTTCCTGGCCCATGGACGCCCAGGTATCGGTGACCACAAGATCCGCCCCGGTAATAGCCAACAGGGGATTGCGAACAATGGATACCCGGTCGCTGAATTTCTCCAGCAGTGCCGCATCGGGTTCGTACCCTTCGGGGCAGGCGATGACCAGTTCAAAATCCAGTCTGTCCGCAGCATTGATATAGGACTGACACATATTGTTGCCGTCGCCGACCCAGGCCACTCGCTTGCCGGCAATGCTGCCCCGGTGTTCCAGGTAGGTCTGCATATCCGCCAGTAACTGGCAGGGATGAAAATCATCGGTCAGGGCGTTGATGACAGGTACCGAGGAGTTTTCAGCAAAGGTGATAATGCGGTCGTGGCCAAAGGTGCGAATCATAATGATATCCACCATTCTTGAGATCACCTTGGCGGAATCTTCAACCGGTTCACCGCGTCCCAGTTGTGTATCGTTGGGCGACAGGAACAGTGCGCTGCCCCCCAACTGGGCCATACCGGCTTCAAAGGAAACCCGGGTACGAGTGGAGGACTTCTCAAAAATCATGGCCATGACTTTGCCGGAGAACGGATGGTCATCCGTGCCTTTTTGGCGTTGAACCTTTAGCTCTGTCGCCCTTTGCAGGATTGCTTTCAACTCGTCTCTGGAAAGATCCTGCAAAGTGAGGAAGTGTCTTATGGCCATAATTGGTTACCCCCGGGTGATCAGTTCACCCAGTATTTGTACGAGTTGATCTGCTTCGTCCTCGCTGATAATCAGCGTTGGCAGCAATCTGATGACGGACTGGGCGGTGACATTGATCAGCAGGGCTTTCGCGGCGGCTTCTGCGACCATTTCAGGGCAGGGTTCGCTCATCTCAATGGCCAGCATGAGTCCCTGGCCTCGTACCTCCACGACCCTGGGGTGGTCGGCAAGGCGCTCGACGAGACGCTGCTTTATATAATTGCCCATGGTGGCGGCCCGCTGGCAGAGGTTTTCGTCGAGGATTGTACTGACGGTGGCCAATGCCGCTGCGCATGCCAGGGGATTACCCCCGAAGGTGGTGCCGTGACTACCGGGTTGCATCAGGTCAGCTGCTTTGTTGCCGGCCAGACAGGCACCGATGGGTACCCCGTTGCCCAGCCCTTTGGCCGTTGTCACCACATCGGGCAGCAGGTTGGCGTGCTGGTAATTAAAGTATTGCCCGGTTCGCCCATTGCCGGTCTGGATTTCGTCCAGCATCAGCAGCCAGTCATATTGGTCACAGATGTCCCGCAACCCGGGTAAATAATTGTCTGCAGGAACCCGTATGCCGCCTTCCCCCTGGATGGGTTCGACCAGAATGGCCACCACATTGCGATTATTTTTGGCAATGGTATGCAGCGAATCCAGGTCGTTGTGAGGTGCCCGTACAAACCCGCCCACCAGTGGTTCAAAACCTGCCTGTACCTTGCGGTTGCCGGTGGCGGAGAGTGTTGCCATGGTGCGTCCGTGAAAAGCGTTTTCCATGACAATAATAGTGGGCTGATCCACCCCTTTGCTGTGGCCAAACAGGCGTGCCAGTTTGATGGCGGCTTCATTGGCCTCGGCCCCGGAATTACAAAAAAACAGTTTGCTCAGACCGGATATGCTGCGCAACTGTTCGGCCAGTGCTTCCTGCACGGGGATGTTGTAGAGATTTGAACAATGAACCAGCGTGGCTGCCTGTTCCGCTATGGCCCTGGTTACTACCGGATGTGCGTGACCCAGTCCACAGACGGCAATACCGGAAATGGCATCCAGATAACGGCGGTCCTGGTCATCCCAGACCCAGGACCCTTGACCCCGGGTAAGGGTAATTTTTCTGGTACCATAATTGTTCATTAATGCGTCACTGGTCATGATCTCTTCCAAAACAAAAAAAGGCAGACGCGAGTTGCGCTGCCCTGGAGCAGGGATATTATAGTGGTTTTGCCCTGTTCGCAACGATCTGCATTGTTGCTATCTCTAAGCTACGAGACCATTTGTAGATTGCTTGGGGTAAAATGTTTTTTCGGGCAGGTGGTTTTAGATTGATGGACAGTGGAGTAAAATAGTTGACTGTAATAGTCGGCTATTTTTTATTGCCCCCAATTTCAGTCAGAGGTTTATATCAATGGATATTATGGAAACCATTCGTGAGCAGGTGGAAGGGAACCCCGTCATTTTATACATGAAAGGCTCCCCCAATCAGCCACAATGCGGCTTTTCTGCCCGCACGGTTGAGGCATTGATGGCTTGCGGTGAGCGCTTTGCCTATGTCGATATTCTGGAAAACCCGGACATCCGTGCTAATCTGCCAAAATACGCCAACTGGCCTACCTTTCCCCAGCTCTGGGTTAATGGTGAGCTGATTGGTGGTTGCGACATCATTGCTGACATGCACCAGAAAGGTGAATTGGCTCCGCTGGTACAGGATGCCGCCCAGAGTGGACAGAAAGCTGCAGAGTAGGCAAAGGCCCGATCATTAAACAGGGCTTATGGCGCTTATAGCTAATTACAATGTGACACAAAAAACTGATTGTGTAAGATTGAGATAAGAGTTTCGAGCACGGGCTGCGACAGGTAGCCCCTACATTCCTTCAGAAAAACAGACCATTTAAGGAGTTAGATCATGGGTGTATTAGTAGGTAAAGCAGCACCGGATTTTACGGCTGGTGCAGTACTGGGTAACGGTGAAATCGTTGATGCGTTTACGCTGTCAGACAACATCAAGGGCAAGAAAGCCGTCGTGTTTTTCTATCCGCTCGATTTTACCTTTGTTTGCCCATCAGAGCTGATTGCATTTGACCACCGCCTGAATGAGTTCAAAAAACGCGGTGTGGAAGTTATCGGTGTCTCCATTGATTCGGTATTTACCCACAATGCCTGGAGAAATACACCCGTAGATGCAGGCGGTATCGGCCAGGTTAAATATCCGCTGGTAGCCGACGTCAAGCACGAAATCTGCCGGGCCTACGATGTTGAATTTGATGAAGCTGGCGTTGCTTTCCGTGGCTCTTTCCTGATCGATGAGGACGGCGTTGTGCGCCATCAGATCGTCAATGACCTCCCGCTGGGTCGCGATATCGATGAAATGCTGCGTATTGTCGACGCGCTGTCTTTCCACCAGAAACACGGTGAAGTTTGCCCCGCCGGCTGGAAAGAAGGTGACAAGGGTATGGATGCTTCACCCACTGGTGTGGCTTCCTATCTTGCCGAAAATTCAGACAAGCTCTGATACGCAAGTCGTCTCTGGAAAAACCGCAGAAGGTGACTTCTGCGGTTTTTTTTGGCTCATTAGATAATAGAGGGCTTGGGTGATGGATGAAGATCGTCTGGTGGAGATCGAAACCAGGTTGGCCTTTCAGGAGGACACCCTGCAGCAGTTAAACGATGTGATTTGCCGACAACAGGATCAGATCGACCGGTTGGCTGCCAGCGCTGAAGCATTGCGCGGGCAACTAGGCGAGATCGCTGCCAAGTTGCCAGATGAAGAGGGCGAAGACGAGAAGCCACCACACTACTAGTTGGTGTGGATCAGTGCTGTTTGCAGTCATTAAAAAACGCGGCTTCTGCCGCGTTTTTTAGGGTGTGGAGTTTATCACTCGGGTTTGGAAGTGATGTCCGCCCCGATTAATGCTGTCATGTTCAGAATGCCTCGTCCAGAGACAGACGGAATCAGGATATGGGCCGGTTTGTCGAAGCCGAACAGGAAGGGTCCAACCAATCGGGCATTGGTCAGTGAGCGCAACAGGCCAAGGGTGATACTGGCCGCATCCATATTGGGCATGATGAGTACATTGGCCTGACCCTGCAGGTTGGCATTCTGGTAAGTTTTGCCGCGCAGGGTTTCGTTCATGGCGGACATGGCGTGCATTTCGCCCTCGATCTGGACATCGGGCAATTGCTCGCGCAATTGCTCGGCTGCCCGTTTCATCTTGTGGGCAGAGTGGTCATCGTAAGTGCCGAAGTTGGAGTGCGAGAGCAGGGCCACTTTTGGCGCTATACCAAAACCTTTGACGAAGTTGATGGTGTTCAGTGCGGTGGCGACGATCTGTTCTTCGGTGGGGTCCACATTGACGAATGGATCGGCAAGGAACAGAGGCCCATCCTCCATCAATAGCACACAGACCGATGACATTTCAGTGGTGCTGCTCTGGGGCAGGATGCTGCTGATGTCTTTCAGGTGCTTGTCGAAACGACCGACTTTGCCGCATATCAACCCATCGGCATCACCGAGAGCGACCATAATTGCCGCCAGCGCTGTGTTGTTGGTGTGCACTGTGTTTTGGGCGGCTTCCACGGAAACGCCGGATCGTCCCACGCGCTGGTGGTAGAACTGCCAGTAGTTCTGGTGGTGATCCCCTTCTTCCGGATTGAAAATCTCGATGTCGGTGCCGATCTTGATACGCAACCCCATGTCCTGGATTTTGCGCTCGATCACGCTGGGGCGACCGATCAGGATTGGCTTGGCAACTTTCTCATCCACAATACCCTGCATTGCGCGCAACACGTCGTCGTTCTCTCCCTCGGCATAGGCAATGCGCGATGGTTGGCGGCGGGCCAGTTCTATCATTGGTTGCATGAACAGGCGGCTGCGACTCACATAAGAGTGGAGTTTGTTGCGGTAGGCCTCCATATCCTCGATAGGACGGGTGGCGACGCCGCTTTCCATGGCAGCTTTGACAACCGCCAAAGGGACTTCCTCGATCAGGCGCGGGTCGAAGGGTTTTGGAATCAGGTATTCCGGGCCGAATTTCAATACTTCATCGGCGTAGGCTTCTGCTACGGCTTCCGAGGGTTCGCGGTGAACCAGATCGGCGATGGCTTTTACACAGGCCTGTTTCATAGCGTCATTGATGACGGTGGCGCCGCAGTCGAGCGCGCCGCGGAAAATGAACGGAAAGCAGAGTACGTTATTGACCTGATTGGGGTAGTCGGAGCGGCCGGTGGCCAGGATGGCATCCGGGCGGGCGGCCTTGGCGATTTCCGGCATGATCTCGGGGGTGGGGTTGGACATGGCGAGAATCAACGGGTTGGGTGCCATTTTCTTTACCATGTCGACCTTGAGAATACCGGGGCCGGACAGGCCCAAAAACAGGTCTGCACCGTCGATGGCATCGTCCAGGGTGCGGTCTTCGGTCTCCACCGCATAGCTTTCTTTCCAGGGGTTCATCCCTTCTGCACGGCCTTTGTAGATGACCCCGTTGCGGTCGATCATTCGAATATTGGCTTTTTGCAATCCCATGCTGACCAGCAAATCCACGCAGGCGATGCTGGCTGCTCCGGCACCGGTCACCACCAGTTTGATGTCTTCAATCTTCTTGTTGACGATCCTGAGTCCGTTGTAGACCGCTGCGGCTGAAACAATGGCCGTGCCGTGTTGATCGTCGTGAAAAACCGGGATATTCATGCGTTCCCTGAGTTTTCGCTCCACCAGAAAGCACTCGGGAGCCTTGATATCCTCAAGATTGATGCCGCCGAAGGTGGGTTCCAGCGAGGCAATGGTATCCACCAGTTTGTCCACATCGGTTTCATCAATTTCAATATCAAACACGTCGATATTGGCAAATTTCTTGAACAGAACCGCCTTGCCTTCCATCACGGGTTTGGCGGCCAGTGGACCAATATCGCCCAATCCCAGCACAGCGGTGCCATTCGTAATGACAGCCACCAGGTTGCCCCGAGCTGTGACATTCGCCACTTCCGTGGGGTTTTTTACAATGGCCCCACAGGCATAGGCAACACCCGGAGAATAGGCCTGAGAAAGGTCGCGCTTGTTGGCGAGTGGTTTGGTTGGGCGAATTTCTATTTTTCCCGGAACGGGGTGGGTGTGGTAACGCAGGGCACTTTCTTTGAATGAGTCAGCCATTTTTCTCTCGGTTTAAATCGTTATAAGGGGCCGGGCAGGGCAGCTATTCTAACGCCAATGGTAATGAAATTACCATGCGTTCTGCCGTCGTCGCAGGCGTCCAAATTTTGTGTAGTCTAGATACATGATTTTGGTGTTTCAAGCGAAACATGTCTCGTCTTTGGTAAAAGTTTTTATGAGGATTTGGCCTTAAATGTTAATTATGGATGGGATAACAAGGCGTAATATCTTTCTCTGTAAGTTGCTCAGTTTGTAGTTTTTCTACATTATGGCAGTTTTTTTTCTGGCTAATCTCCCTGGGCGGCCCCCGGTGGCTTTATTGGCGTTGTTTGCAGGGAGGCTCTTGCCAATGCTTCCGTCGACTAAGGATAATGTGTTCCTTTGGTCGGAGCGATGAGCAGCATGCAGAGACGGGTGGTTATTGTCGGAACAGGTCATGCTGCGGCTCAACTTGCGTCGAGCCTTCGTCAGCAGAACTGGCAGGGGGAGATTCTGCTGGTGGGAGAGGAGTCTCAGGCTCCCTACCAACGCCCGCCGCTTTCGAAAGACTATCTTGCGGGCGAGCGAGCGGCCGATAATATCCTGATTCGTCCTGCTGCCGCCTATGCCAGCCATGGTGTCGATCTGTTGACCGGGCGTCGTGTGCTGAGTATTGACCGGACAGCAAAAATGGTCGCTCTGGAAGATGGGCAACAATTGAGCTATCAAAAGCTGGCCCTTTGTACCGGCGCGCGTGCCAGGCCAGCCAGCATCAGGGGTGTTGGCAGCCCGGGTGTGTTTTACCTGCGGACCCTTGCTGATGTGGACGGCATTCGTGCCAATATCTCACCGGGTAAAAGCGCGGTCATAATCGGTGGGGGTTATATTGGTCTGGAAGCCGCTGCGGTATTGCGCGGCCTGGGGATGGCCGTGACGCTGCTTGAACTAGAGGCGCGTGTTCTTTCCAGAGTTTGTGCGTCAGAGGTATCCACTTTTTATGCCGAGGTACATCGTGAGGAGGGTGTGGATATCCACACGGGTGTCGAGGTGCTGTCCATAGAAAATGGAGATGGAATCAGAGTGGTGGTCTGTGCCGATGGCAGTCGTTTTCCTGCGGACCTGATCATTATCGGTGTAGGTGTTACACCCAATGTGGAGTTGGCTGAAGCCTGCGGGCTGGCGATAGATAATGGTATTCTGGTCGACGAGTTCGCTCGGACATCCGATCCGGACATTGTTGCCGCTGGCGATTGCACCAATCACCCGAACGAGCTGCTGGGACGCCGTGTACGCCTTGAGTCCGTTCCCAATGCGGTCGAACAGGCAAAAACAGCGGCGGGGACACTCTGTGATCGACCTGTTCCGTACCAAAGTTATCCCTGGTTCTGGTCCGATCAATACGATTTGAAGTTGCAGATTGCCGGTCTGAGTGAAGGTTACGATCAGGTGGTCCTGCGGGGCGGCAAAGATCGGCAGAGAGGCTTTGTTGCCTGGTATCTCCGTGGTGGCCGGCTGTTGGCGGCAGATTGTATCAACCGGCCAAAAGAGTTTATGGTTGCCAGGCAACTGTTGGTCAGAGGACTTGCTGTGGACCCTGTCGCGCTGGCTGATGAAACCATTGATCCTAAAAACTGGCTGAGCTGATTGGCCGCAATAGATAAATAGAGGTTGTTATATGCCGTTGATTCATTACGTTGAGGCGAATGGTGCAGAGTACGAGGCTGAGGTGCCGGTGGGGCAATCTGTTATGCAGGGTGCCGTCGATAATATGATTGATGGCATTCTTGGAGAGTGTGGCGGTGTGTGCAGTTGTGCGACCTGTCATTGTTATGTCGACGAGGACTGGTTTGATAAAGTAGGCCCGCCCGAAGGCAGTGAGCAGTTGATGCTTGAGATGGTACCGGCCCCAGAGCCAACCAGCCGTCTGAGCTGTCAGATCAAGGTTACGGCTGAGTTGGATGGCCTGGTAGTAAGATTGCCGGTTTCCCAGTATTAGGTGTGGACCGGGCAGTTGTAATCAATGCCCCTTCAACCCCGTGGCGACCTGTGCCCGGGGTTCTATCTCTCCTAAAGCCTAAAGCCCCTTGAACCAGTCCTGAAAGTAGCTGCCTACATAGGGTATCTCGGTTTCCTTGTCGGTGATGGCACCCACAAGACTGATTATCCAGGCCACCAGCACCAGTATTGCCCAGATCATCACCAGTGAGTTGTGAATCATACTGAACACTATGTTGCCGACAAACCCGCAAATCATGATGCCGAGATACTGGCGAATATAGAAGGATGCATAACTGTCGCGTTTTTGCATGTTGAGAACCAATGCAACAATCCAGCCGATCAGGGTAATGTGCGCGATAATTGCCTTGGCCTTGCCGCTTATCTTGTCGCTCATAATGTCTGTCCCTTAGTGATGTTTGTGATGGTTTTCGACTGGCGACATTCTATGTATACCATTTACCTAGGCTACTTATGCCAACCGCCGAGATCTTTCCAGCGGTTGACGATACCACAGAACAATTCTGCCGTCTTTTCAGCGTCATAGGCTGCAGAGTGTGCCTTGTCATTGCTGAATTCTATTTCTGCTGCTTCACAGGCTCTGGCCAGCACGGTCTGTCCATAGGCAAGCCCAGCCAGTGTGGCTGTGTCAAAGCAGGAAAATGGGTGGAAGGGGTTGCGCTTAATGCCATTTCTTTCAACAGCTGCGTTGACAAATCCAAGGTCAAAATGCGCGTTGTGTGCCACCATCACAGCGCGGCTGCAGTGTGCGTCCTTTACTGCATTGCGAATAGGCTGAAACAGGGCTCTCAAGGCCTCATTTTCTTCCAGCGCCATCCGGTAGGGGTCATTGATGTCGATGCCGGTGAAGTTCAGGGCGGCCTGCTCGACGTTGGCCCCTTCAAACGGGATCACCGCATGATAGATAATCTCGCTGGGCATGAGGATGCCATCTTCATCCATGGCCAGTGTCACAGCGGCCATTTCCAGCAACGCGTCGGTAGCGGCGTTAAACCCGCCGGTCTCTACATCGATGACCACGGGGAGAAAGCCTCTGAAACGATCCGAGATGGGCGGGTGCATACTTAGCTGACGCTCCATTGCCTGGTTTCTCCAGCACCTAACGGTGTGAGGGTGTCGCTGCCAAAGGGCAGGCTGGTCGGACTTTGCCACGGTGAAAACTGCAGCGTGATCGTGTCAGTATTGCGGGGCATGCCATAGAAGTCTGCGCCAAAAAAACTGGCAAACCCTTCGAGCTTGTCCAGTGCATCGGCTTGGTTAAAAGCTTCGGCATAGAGTTCGAGAGCGGCATGATTGGAATAACAACCGGCACAGCCGCAGGCAGTTTCCTTGCGATGAGTGCTGTGGGGCGCCGAATCAGTGCCCAGAAAAAAACTGGGGTCGCCACTGGTGGCGGCTGCAATCAATGCCTGTTGATGATGTTGCCGCTTGAGGATTGGCAGGCAGTAGTAGTGTGGTCTGACTCCACCCGCGAGCAACTGATTTCGATTGAACAGCAGGTGTTGTGGCGTGATGGTGGCGGCTACTCTGGCCGATGCTTCTGCCACGAACTGGGCACCGTCCCGGGTGGTGATATGTTCTAGCACAATTTTCAGTGCGGGAAAGTTGTTGGTGAGCTTGCCGAGATGCCGATCGATAAACACCGCTTCCCGATCAAAAATATCGACTTCAGTATCCGTGACCTCACCGTGCAGTAGCAGTGGCATGCCGATTTTTTCCATACGTGCCAGGACGGGATAGATATTGTCCAGTTGGGTAACGCCGGAGTCCGAATTGGTGGTCGCGCCGGCCGGGTAATACTTGCAGGCGACCACATGCCCCGATGCCTTGGCGCGTTCTATTTCCGCCGGGTCAGTGTTGTCGGTCAAATACAGCACCATTAAAGGTTTCCACTGACTGTCGGTTGGGCGATGGGCCATAATCCGCTCCCGGTAAGCAAGGGCTTGAGCGGTATTGAGTACCGGTGGAAGCAGATTGGGCATGACGATCGCGCGTCCAAAATATCGCGCGGCGTCTGGCACCGTATAGGCGAGCAATTGGCCGTCGCGCAAGTGCAGGTGCCAATCATCGGGGCGGGTGATGGTTAATTGAGTCATATTCAAGTTGGCTGCTACAGGTGGTCATTCAATCAATCAATGCTACCGGAATCGTTGCTGGCTTAACAGAAGAAACGAGGGGATCCTGTGCCTGTCAGTGGATTAAGTATTTCGACTCAGGATCAGGGTAATTCGGCAGAGCCTGCCCTGTTCACTGTGAAACTACCTGCTTAAGGATTAGAATAGTGCCCACTTTTATCCCACAAAATACCAATCAGGAGTCATGTCGTGTCCGACATTAAAAAAGTTGTTTTAGCCTATTCGGGGGGGCTGGATACCTCGGTTATTGTCAAATGGTTACAGGAAACCTATTGCTGTGAAGTCGTCACATTTACTGCGGATATCGGTCAGGGAGAAGAGGTGGAACCGGCCCGCGCCAAAGCGGCGGCGCTGGGTGTGAAAGAAATCTATGTGGACGATCTTCGCGAGGAGTATGTTCGTGACTATGTGTTCCCGATGTTTCGTGCCAACACCATCTACGAAGGGGAATACCTGCTGGGGACATCAATTGCCCGGCCTCTGATTGCCAAGCGGTTGATTGAGATTGCCAACGAAACCGGTGCGGATGCGATTTCTCACGGTGCGACCGGTAAGGGAAATGATCAGGTGCGTTTTGAGCTCGGTGCTTATGCTCTAAAACCCGGCATCAAGGTGATTGCCCCCTGGCGGGAGTGGGATCTGACATCCCGTGAAAAACTGATGGGCTACTGTGAACAGCACAATATTCCGGTAGATTTTTCTACCAAGAAGAAAAAATCCCCTTATTCAATGGATGCCAATTTGCTGCATATTTCCTATGAGGGGGGTAATCTTGAAGATCCCTGGTGGGAGCCTGAAGAGGATATGTGGCGCTGGAGTGTCTCTCCCGAAAAGGCACCTGACCAGCCTACCTATGTCGAACTCACCTATGAAAAGGGCGATATTGTTGCAATTGATGATCAACCCATGACACCGGCTACAGTACTTGCTCACCTCAATAAATTGGGCGGCGACAATGGGATTGGTCGACTAGACTTGGTTGAGAACCGCTACGTGGGTATGAAATCACGCGGCTGCTATGAAACACCGGGCGGGACTATTATGTTGCGGGCGCATCGGGCCATTGAATCACTCACCCTGGATCGTGAAGTGGCGCATTTGAAAGATGCATTAATGCCCAAATATGCCGAGACGATTTACAACGGCTACTGGTGGTCCCCGGAACGCAAGATGTTGCAGGTGATGATTGATGAAACGCAACACGTGGTAAACGGCAAGGTGCGTGTGAAGCTTTATAAAGGTAATGTCACTGTGGTGGGTCGTCAGTCTGATGACAGCCTTTTTGATGAGAAAATTGCCACCTTCGAAGATGATGCCGGGGCCTATGATCAGAAGGATGCAGAGGGTTTTATCAAGCTGAATGCATTGCGTTTGCGGATTGCCGCCAACAAAAATCGCAAGATGGATTCCTGACTGCCACCTGTTCGAGTTGATGCAAATCAATATCAGTGTGGGTGGGTTTAGGGAATAATACGCAGGGAGTAGTTTAGGGAGTTGAAGGCTACTCTCATGGGTTCCAAAGAATGGATTAATGACGAGAAAATGCAATGAGTAGCAATGTCGCAAGCACCGGTGGCCAGCCGGAATACAATATCAGGGTGGTCAAACAGTTTGCCATCATGACTGTGGTCTGGGGGATCGTCGGGATGCTGGTGGGGGTATTTATCGCCGCTGAGCTGATCTGGCCAGGTCTGAATTTTAATCAGTCATGGCTTCACTTTGGGCGACTTCGTCCGCTCCATACCAATGCGGTTATTTTTGCCTTCGGTGGTAGTGCGCTGTTTGCCTCCGCCTACCATGTGGTGCAGCGAACCTGTCAGGCAAGACTGTTTGGCGGTTGGCTGATAGGGTTTACCTTCTGGGGCTGGCAGGCGGTAATTGTCGCCGCCGCGATTACACTGCCTCTGGGGCTGACCACCTCGAAAGAGTACGCGGAGCTGGAGTGGCCGATCGATATCCTGATCACGTTGGTCTGGGTGGCGTTTGCGGTGGTTTTTTTCGGCACCATCATGAAACGCCGCACCAAACACATCTACGTGGCCAACTGGTTTTTTGGGGCCTTTATCATCACGATTGCCGTGTTACACCTCGGCAACAGTGCCGCCATCCCGGTTACAGCGTTCAAATCCTATTCGGCTTACGCCGGTACAATCGATGCGATGGTTCAATGGTGGTACGGCCATAACGCAGTAGGATTTTTCCTGACGGCGGGCTTCCTGGGCATGATGTACTACTTTGTCCCGAAACAGGCGGGTCGGCCAATATATTCCTATCGTCTCTCGATCGTGCATTTCTGGGCGTTGATTGCCGTCTACATTTGGGCTGGTCCTCACCACCTCCATTACTCGGCTTTGCCCGACTGGGTTCAGAGCCTGGGAATGGTGATGTCTCTGATTCTGCTCGCTCCCTCCTGGGGTGGCATGATCAACGGCATGATGACCCTGTCCGGTGCCTGGCATAAACTCCGTTACGACCCGACCCTGCGCTTTCTGGTGGTATCACTGTCTTTTTACGGCATGTCGACCTTTGAAGGTCCAATGATGTCGATCAAGACAGTAAATGCACTCTCTCACAATACTGACTGGACGATTGGTCATGTTCACTCCGGTGCCCTTGGTTGGGTGGCCATGATTTCGATTGGCATGCTCTATCACCTGATTCCAGTGCTGTATCAGCGCGCCCAGATGTACAGTGTAAAACTGATCAACCTGCACTTCTGGATGTCAACCATTGGCACTGTGCTTTACATCGCCTCCATGTGGGTTAACGGGATCGCTCAGGGCCTGATGTGGCGGGCCTTCAACACCGATGGGACCCTGACATACAGCTTTGTTGAATCAATTGAGGCGAGCTACCCGGGTTATTACGTGCGCTTGTTGGGTGGTGTGATTTTCTTTGCCGGTATGCTGGTGATGGCCTACAACGTCTGGCGAACCATTCGTGGGGATGTTCAGCAGCGGGAAGTGACTGCTGCCGAACCCCGTACAGTCTGATAGGAGAACAACAGTGAAACATGAGATTGTTGAAAAAAATATCGGGCTGATGATTGTGCTGATCGTGGTTGCCATCAGCTTTGGTGGTCTAACCCAGATTATTCCGCTGTTCTGGCAGAATCAAACGACGCAGCCTGTCGAAGGCCTTGAGCCGCTGGGACCATTGGCATTGGAAGGTCGTGATATTTACATCCGTGAAGGCTGCCATGTGTGCCACACGCAGATGGTCAGGCCGTTGCGTGCTGAAACCGAGCGTTATGGCCACTATTCTGTCGCGGGTGAGCATGTTTACGAGCATCCTTTCCTCTGGGGCTCCAAACGCACTGGCCCCGATTTGGCGCGGGTTGGTGGCCGCTATAGTGATGACTGGCAGCGGGCCCACCTCTATAACCCGAGGGATGTGGTACCTGAGTCAAACATGCCGGCATTCCCCTGGCTGTTTGAAAATACGCTAACTGGTAAAGATACTGCGGCCAAAATGAAGGCATTGAAAACAGTTGGCGTACCCTATTCAGATGAGGATATCGCCAATGCCGCAGCACCTTTTGCCAGCGGTGAGGTGAAGGAAATTGATGCGCTGGTGGTGTACCTCCAGCAACTAGGCACACTTTTGACGCAGAAACGCTAATGGATCAGGGCACATTACAAGGTATCGGCACCATACTCACCATGATCGCTTTTCTCGGGGTCTGTTGGTGGGCTTACAGTGGCCGCAAGAAAAAAGATTTTGATGAGGCGGCACAACTACCCTTTGTTGATGACACCAAATCTTCTCAGGATGAAGATAAGTAGAGGCACGAGCTGACATGAGTACCTTCTGGAGTATCTGGATTATCGTATTTACCGCAATCACCATTGTCGGTTGTACATGGTTGTTGTTCGCCAATCGCAAGGTTGAAGTTTCCGATGACACCAAAGAGGGCGAGTCCCCAAAAACAGGCCATGTTTACGACGGTATCGAGGAGTATGACAATCCTCTGCCAGGCTGGTGGTTCAAGATGTTCGTGGGCACCGTCGTATTCGGGGTCATCTATCTGGTGCTGTATCCAGGGCTGGGAAACTTTGGTGGTGTACTCGGCTGGACACAGGTGGGCCAGTGGGAAGAAGAGGTGGCCGAGGCAGAGGCGAAGTATGCGCCACTCTATGAGCAGTACAGTGAAACGCCGGTTGAGGAGCTGATTGCCAACCCCGAGGCCATGAAAATGAGCCGTCGTCTGTTCAATAATAACTGTGCGGTTTGCCATGGTTCCGATGGCAGGGGCAGCTATGGTTTTCCCAACCTGGCTGACAGTGACTGGCTCTATGGCGGCAGCGCGGAAGATATCAAGACTACGCTAGTCAATGGGCGGCAGGGCGCCATGCCGGCTCTGGGAGGTGCGCTGGGAGAGGAAGGCGTGGATAAAGTCGCCGAATATGTGTTCAAAATCAGTGGCCGCGAGCATGATACAGAGAAAGCCGAGGCCGGTGGCCAATTATTCGCCACCTATTGTGTAGCCTGCCATGGTACGGATGGTACTGGTAACAAGATGTTGGGAGCACCCAATCTGACGGATGGTATCTGGTTGTACGGTGGCTCCCCCACACTTGTTCGTCATACTATTCGCAATGGTCGAAACGGTAACATGCCTGCACAGGCCGACAAGCTAAAGGCAGAAAAAATACATCTGTTGACGGCGTATGTGTACAGCTTATCCAAAAACCAATAACGTTTGAGGATTTGCCTAACGGGAGTGTCAAAATTAAATGACGGGTGAACAAGAGCCGGAAAAAAAAACCGGCAACCGGTCCTCAGAGGAAGTTATCCGGGTTCTTGATCTCTATGAAACGAGAGAAAAAATTCAGACCCGTCAGCTTCCTGGATTCTATCGAAATCTGCAGCGCTGGACATGGCTGCCGATGCTCAGTGGCTATTTCCTGCTTCCCTGGATAAATCTGGATGGCCGTCAGGCCATCTGGTTTGACTTGCCGGCCCGCCAGTTTCATATTTTCTGGATCACTTTCTGGCCCCAGGACTTCATGTTGTTGGCCTGGGCGCTGATTATCTCGGCGTTTGCCCTGTTTACCGTGACGGTTCTGGTAGGTCGGGTGTGGTGTGGGTTTTCCTGCCCCCAAACCGTCTGGACCATGATCTTCATGTACATTGAGGATTGGTGTGAGGGTGACCGCAACCAGCGCATCAAACTGGACAGAGCGCCCTGGCATAGCCAGAAAATCCTGCGCCGGGGCAGTAAGCTCTTGCTGTGGGGGTTGGTGGCATTTGTTACCGGTTTGACGTTTGTGGGTTATTTTAATCCGATCCGACAGCTGGTTCCTGAACTCTTTACCTTCTCGGCACATCCGGCGGCTGTCTTCTGGACGTTTTTTTTCTCGGTGATGACCTACATGAATGCGGGTTTTCTCCGGGAGCAGGTCTGCAAATACATGTGCCCCTACGCCCGCTTTCAGTCGGTCATGTTCGATCAGGATACCCTGGTGGTCTCCTATGATGAGAAGCGGGGCGAGCCCCGTGGTGCCCGACGGAAAGACGAAGACTACCGGGCAGCAGGCAAGGGTGACTGTGTTGATTGTTCCTTATGCGTACAGGTCTGCCCCACGGGAATTGATATTCGCGATGGGCTTCAGTACGAGTGCATAGACTGCGGTCTTTGTATTGATGCCTGCAACACAGTCATGGATAAAATGGGTTACGAACCGGGTTTGATTCGCTTTACCACGGAACATGCCATGGAATACGGCAAGACCAGTATTCTGCGGCCCCGTTTTATCGGCTATGCCGTCGCGCTGGCTCTAATGGTGTCAGCCTTCAGCTACACTATTATGACGCGTGTTCCATTGGGTGTAGATGTCATTCGCGATAGGAATGTTCTCTATCGTGAAACCACTCAAGGGTTGGTCGAAAATATCTATACACTGAAGATCAACAATATGGATACGCGTGATCACAGCTATAGCATCGAGGTGACTGGCGACTACCCGTTTAACTACCTCGGCAAGGATGTGGTCAATGTCAGGGAAGGAGAGGTGTTGAGTATGCCTGTCAGAATCGAGCTTGATCCAGGTTTGATGGATGTTCCCAACACGGATGTTATCTTCGTTGTTGAGGCGATTGATAGTGAAGTTATTCACGCACGTCAGGAAAGCCGCTTTATTGGCCCGCGTTTGCAGCGCTAGTTGTTTCTGAAACATTTTCCGACAGAGTATTTCCGCCCATAGTCAGCGTCTGAGGACATAGCCTTGCCACTTTCAACCGACAGCAACATTCCCCCCTGGTATCGTCAATTCTGGCCATGGTTTCTAATAGCGCTACCAGGTAGCGTGGTGATCGCCAGTCTGGTGACTGTCTATATTGCATTTTCCGGGGCCGATAGTCTGGTGGTGGATAATTACTATCGCGACGGTCTTGCCATCAATCAGGTACTGGAGCAGGACCGGCGTGCCGAAGCGTTGGGGCTCTCTGCCGAGTTGCGTCTGGATGCCACCAGTGGTGAGTTGTTTATTACTATTGATACGGTCCATCCACTACCAGAGGAGCTTGTACTGTTGTTGTTTCATCCAACAGACTCAAAACGTGATCGCGAGATGTTGCTGACCGAGATCACTGGCGGCCACTACCGCACGGACCTCAACCAACCATTGCTATCCCGTTATTATCTGCGGGTACTACCTGAACCCGACAGGGATTGGCGGTTAGTCGGCGAGCTGGATTTTGCAACTGCAGATCAGATTATCCTGAGGGCGGAATGACGCCACAATCCTGTTATCACTGTGGATTGCCAGTCCCGGCCGGTACTGACTGGACCCTGGAGATACAGGGGGAGCCAAGGGCTATGTGTTGTCCAGGCTGCCTGGCCGTTGCCACAGCTATCTGTGATGGTGGGTTGGCCCGCTTTTACCAGTATCGTACGAAGAGCGCTAATCGTCCGGAAGCTCCGGGCCAGGCATCGCTGGCAGTTTATGATTTGCCTGAGGTGCAAGCTGATTACGTGGAGACTGTCGATGACAACCGACAGATTCGCCTATTGATAGGGGGTATTACCTGTACTGCCTGTGCCTGGCTGATCGAGAATCATCTGAGTAAATTGCCGGGGGTGGTTGATGTGCGGGTTAATGTCACCAGTCATCGAGCACTCATCACCTGGAATCCCGAATCACTGAAACTCAGTGAATTGCTGGAAGAACTACAGCAAATTGGTTATGACCCTCGCCCAGTCAGTGACGAGGCTATACGCCAGTTACGAAATCATGAAAATCGCCGCTTTCTGCAACGCTTGGGTATTGCCGGACTGGGGATGATGCAGGCGGGAATGGTCGCCATTGGTCTTTACGCGGGCACTTTTCAGGGGATGGAGCCCGAGTGGCAAAATTTTCTGCGATGGGTCAGCTTTATTATTGCCCTGCCGGTGGTTTTGTTCTCGGCATATCCTTTCTTTAGAGCTGCATGGTACAGCTTGCGTCAAGGCCATCTGATCATGGATGTCCCTGTCTCGCTGGCGATACTCCTCGGTTTTTCAGCCAGCTGCTGGGCTACTGTGACCCGAACGGGCGAAGTTTATTTTGACTCTATTGCCATGTTTACATTTTTTTTACTGTTGGGGCGATATTTCGAAATGCGGGTTCGCCATCGCAATGATATGCGAGCTGAATCACTCGGCCAATTGCTGCCGGTGACAGCCCGGCGATTGAACGGCAATAAAGAGGAGACGATTCCGGTCAAGTTGTTGTCCCCTGGGAACCTGATTCGCGTTGCCGCCGGTGAAACCATTCCCTGCGATGGCGAAATTACTGAGGGTGTCAGCAGCGTGGTCGAAGCTGTTCTCACTGGCGAACAGATGCCGGTCGCTAAATCCCCCGGTGATATGGTGTCTGCCGGAACCGTCAACAGCGAGAATCCCTTGCTGATCAGCGTGTCTGCCGTTGGTCATAAGACCCGCTTGTCGGCAATTTTGCAGTTGGTTGAAAAGGCGCTCAGTGATAAACCAGCGGCGGTTGCAATGGCTGATCGGGTGGCGGGTTATTTTGTCGCTGCCGTGTTGGTTGTATCCGTCCTGGTGGCTTTTTGGTGGTGGCAGCATCAACCGGAGGAAGCTATTTGGGTTGTGCTCTCTGTGCTGGTTGTTACCTGCCCATGCGCGTTATCTTTGGCAACGCCAGCCGCTATCGCGGTGGCAACTGGCGAGTTGCGTCAGCGCGGTTTTCTGATCAGTCGAAGTCGGATGCTGGAGGTTTTGTCGCAAGTCGATCGAATTGTTTTTGACAAAACGGGCACGTTGACACTGGGTGATCTGAGTATCGTTGAGGTGATTGAGCTGGCTGACCAAAAAGAATCTGATGTGCTGGCTATCGCTGCGACCCTGGAACAGGATTCCAGGCATCCCATTGCCAGGGCTTTTGCCGGCATAGCGGTGACGGATAGGGGAACTGACGTTGTTCAGGAAGTCGGATCAGGCATTTCCGCTACGATTGATGGAAGTCGCTTTGCTATCGGTCAGCCGGACTATATCAGCAGGTTGTTTGATCTTCCCATGCCAGCTATGGCACCAGTTGATGCAGGCCAGTTACCACTTCTTTTGGCGGAACAATCCCGGCCACTGGCCTGGATTATTTTACAGGATCAGTTGCGCTCCGGTGCGGCGTCTGCCATTCAGCAGCTGACAGCGCAGGGTCTGGAGACAGTTTTACTGAGTGGTGATCGTGTTGCAGCGGTTGAAAATATGGCGACCAAGCTGGGTATTCAGCAGTGGTTCGGGCAGCAGAGTCCAGCGGCAAAACTCGATTGGGTCAACCGCTGTCAGCAGGCCGGGCACCGGGTGCTGATGGTTGGTGATGGTATCAATGATGTGCCTGTACTGAGCGGTGCCGATGCCTCAGTGGCACTGGGTGATGCCAGTGATTTCGCCAGAATCCATGCTGACAGTATATTGCTATCGGGCAACCTCAATACATTGCCGGAAGTGATCGGTCTTGCCAGACGGACACGCCAGATCATTCGTCAGAATCTCACGTGGGCATTACTCTACAATCTCCTGGCATTGCCGCTGGCCGTGGCGGGAATGATTCCTCCCTGGGCGGCCGCGATTGGTATGTCTGCCAGTTCGCTATTGGTTGTGGGTAATGCCCTGCGGCTGAGTCGGCGTGGCGACGCACCCATGATGTGCTCACAACAGCCTTGTTTTGCCACGTGACGATGGCTGATACTTTTCATCTTTGGCAGGTTATAACCCAATGACCAGTTTGTATTTGCTGATCCCTGTGTCCCTGATTTTTTGTGCATTGGCGATATGGTTTTTTTTCTGGGCGGTAAACAGTGGCCAGTATGATGATCTCGACGGGGAAGGCGAGAGAATACTATTTGACGATGGGGCTGATGACCCTGTTGAGGTTGATGTCGAGGCTCGCCCCCGTCAACCTGCAGACTCTCCACCTTCAAAGAGCCCGGAATAATGTTTGAATTTGACAGTATGTCCATACTGGCAATGCTGGTTATTGGTTTGATGGGTGCCGGGCATTGCGTTGGTATGTGTGGCGGGATTGTCGCCGCACTGGGTTTTGCCGCCGATGATCAACGCAGGCGTTGGCCAATCCTCCTAAGCTACAACCTGGGGCGAATTACATCTTATGGGCTTATCGGTGCATTGGTCGGTCTGCTGGGATTGTTTGGGCATGAATACCTGTCTCTGGGGCCTTCTCTGCGTATTTTTGCGGGGGTGCTGCTTATTCTGATGGGGTTGTATCTGGCGGGTTGGTGGCACTTTCTGTCCTGGCTTGAGCGTGGGGGGCAATATGCCTGGCGCCATATTCAGCCTTTCGCTACCAGGTTGTTCCGTGTTCGTACGGTTGGCAGGGCCTTTCTGTTTGGTATGTTATGGGGTTGGTTACCCTGTGGTTTGGTGTACTCGGCGCTGGTTTACGCCGCTGCCACTGCTCATCCCGTGTCGAGTGCACTAGCCATGATGGCGTTCGGCCTGGGCACGTTGCCGGTCATGCTGGCCGGAGGTGTTTTCTCCAGTCAACTTAAGCGGTGGTTGCAGGTTCGTGCTTTGAGAACAGCCATGGGGATGATAGTCATCGTATTTGGTGCGTGGACCCTCTGGAATGCGATGGCCCATAATCATCAACGGGAAGTGACTTCTGAACAAAGTGATGGGATTAGTGCTCATCAGCACATGCACCATTGACTGTGGTAGGTGTTATAAGGGTTATTGATTTCGATCAATGCCAACGGTTTGATTTAAGAGGTATAAAAACAGGTGTTTTATAATAAACTATATATCTGTTGGCCGATTATTAGATTTAAATAAGAAAAACGGGGATTTTATGCTAGGTCACATTGCCGGGTTACTCTACGATCCACAGTCCGAGTGGAAGAAAATTGCTGCGCTGTCAGATGAGACAATCAAGCGCATGGCTATCTATTTTATATTCCTGGGTATGATTCCTGCGATCGGGTTTTATATCGGAACAACGCAGTTTGGCTGGACGATTCTCAATGATCAGCCCACAAGGATCACCGAGGGTAGTGCGATACCCTTGATAGTACTATTTTACTTTGCCCTCATGGGTGCGCTGGTATTTATCGGCTGGATGATTGCCTGGATGTCGAAAACCTACAATAGCGAATCCAGCCCGTTGAAAGGGTTTGTGTTTATGGGGCTCTGTTGCAGCCCGGTTTTTCTGGCAGGTATTTTCGCGGTTTATCCCATCTGGTGGTTGGACCTCCTGCTCGCTATTGCTGCCTGCAGTTATGCAATTCGGTTGATGTACCTCGGGATTCCCGATGTGATGAATGTGCCGGAGGACCAGGGTTTTCTCTATGCCAGTGCGATTTTTGCTGTTTCCCTTGTGTATGTGGTGGTTGTTCTGGTAGCTACCGTCTTGCTCTGGGAATATGTCGCGGCACCGGTTTTTACCGATTGAGAACAATGCTTTATAGAAACCGGGCGTAAGCCCGGTTTTTTTTTGCCTGGGATTTTTTTTCAGCCAGTCGTCGATAACCGGGGTTGCGGGGTTAGTTGCAATCGGTTGTCGAAAGCCAGGGCACACCTTTGTTTGGACTGAGGTAGGAAAATTGTCGATAGGTGGAATTGAAAATGCCCCAGTGGCGTTCAGTCATCGCGGGCATATGTCGGCGCATCTGGCGTATGTCGTGCCGGGAGGCCTGGCTAATGGATAACCGTCGACGGCATTTTTCGAGATCAATCAGTGCGACTTCAATCTCGTTGCTGCCCTTCCTTTCATGACGAAAAAAAATGTGTTTGTCATACAGACAGCCATGCTGCCAGCGACTATTGTGAAGTCTTGACAGAATCTCGCCAAGTTTTCGGGAGAGAGCATCGAGTGTCTCTTTTTTCACGAAATCGTCAGTTACGCTCTCCTGCCATGCCTCAACACTGGAAAACCCAGCCAATTCCCGAGTCGCCAGAATTGCCTGAATTGCCCCCTGGTGGAGGCGTGTTTGCGAAAAGACGACTTCCGGCGTTGATATTCCCAGTTTGTGGCACACATCCAGCCGGTGGGTTTCACGGGCTATGGTGGCATAGCCCAGTGGATGTCTGAGACTGCGACAAGTATGGTCAGTCTGTTTTTTGATGTAGTAGGTGGCGCCATTGATTCGGCATCGCTGGACACCACTTATTCCGCCCCGTCGATGGTTTGGTTCTTCAACCCAGGGGCCTTCCATTTCCCACCAGTAGTCAAAATCACTATCCGTTTGAGCGTCTCTTGATAACGTATTGATCATTATTATTATTCTTTTCTGGATAACGGTGAATGTCACGGTTGTTACATAAAAAGTACACAAAAATAGCTGAAAAAGCAAAACAGGGGGCTGTGGAAAAAAACTCTTGCTAATGGGCTTGGGTTACTAAAAAAGCCGATGGCCAAATCGATGTCTTTGTTAAAGGTTTTATTTGATTCAATTTGGATTTACTTTGTAGCATGGCTTTTTAGCCGAGACTGGCTGGAACTCAATACCCTTGCAAGTTGTTGCGGGTAAGTACGGACAGGTTCCGGAAATAATTAGAGAGGTAAGTTTATGCGTTTATTACATACCATGTTGCGGGTGAGGGATCTCGATACGTCCGTTCGCTTTTATACCGATGTGCTGGGGATGCAACTTTTGCGTCGCAAGGATTTCCCCGATGGCCGTTTTACTCTCGCATTTCTGGGTTATGGTGATGAGTCGGCAAACACTGTACTTGAGCTTACTCATAACTGGGATACGTCCACTTACAATCTCGGTGATGCCTATGGGCATATCGCCATTGGTGTGGAGGATGTCTATGCTGCCTGCGAGCGAATTCGTAGATCGGGGGGAAAGGTTGTCAGGGAACCCGGCCCAATGAAGCATGGCTCGACAGTGCTGGCTTTTGTGGAAGACCCGGATGGTTACAAAATTGAACTGCTGTCAGATAGTTGAGGTTGTAGAAGGTTGACTTGCCTCCCTAAAATTCATACTCAATCAGAACCCGCAGCGTATTGTTGGCACTTTTATCATTCATGCCAAACAGGAGGCCTGCCTCCCAGTGCAGACTGCGCCTGACACCGGTTTGAATGTTTCCCATTAATGCGGGTCCCAACGCAACGGTCTGCTCATTAACATAGAGTTCCAGTGCCGGTTCAATCCAGCGTGACAGACGATAACGTGTCTGTAGGCCCGCTGAAGATTCAATCTCATCCTCAATGTCTGAGCCCCATTCCTGGCTGATAATGATATTGGCTGTGCCGCTCCAGCGACCCCATTCCTTTTCGGCCAGGATCCCGGTTGAGAACTCCCAGATATTTTCCTTGGCCTGTTTTTCCAGCTCAAACAGGATGCCCCAGTCAGCCCAGTATTCCCCCTGTTCAGTGAGTTGCCATTTGGCTTCCACTTCATAAGCCGCCAGCGAAAAACTATCATTGTCGGCTTTGTCACCTGTCAGATACAGCTCACCAAACCAGCGGTCACCAAAAGCTCGACCATAAGAAAAACGATACAGCTGGCGATGGTCCGGTTGGTCCGGCTGATCGTCCTGATAGATTGCACGCCATTCCAGTTCCTGCTCCAGGGCGTCCACATAGGGATGGTAGATTTTATCCACGGCATTGCCATCGGCAAGGGCCATCATCGGGTTGGTGAGACAGAACAAAATGCCTACTCCTCGAGTTGCATAGCCGAGAAGAGTCTGGTGGGTAGTGTGCATACTATTTGTCACCCGTATTTGTACGACGGCTGAGGAAGTGGTTTAGATGACCTAGTGTGGCGGAGATGCTGACCAGTAGGAAACCAAGGCCATAGGCGATTGCCTGAAAAAGTGATGGAGTGGCTTCATAGCCGATCAGGGCATAGAGCAGGTGGCCGGGGATGGAATCCTCCGGTAGCCAAATTGAGCTGTCCCAGAGAACCGGGGAATAGGTTATCCAGTCAACCTGGGTCAACAGGAGGGTTGCCTGAGAGGCCATGGTGCCGCCGATCAAGGCCAGCAATACAATACAGGTGCAGAAAATCCAGCCCACAGGTAGGCTGAGCAAACCGAAGTACAGTAATACCCCTGCGCTCAGACCAATCCCGGCCCCAATTCCTGCTCCGGTAAATGTTGGCTGAATGCTCGCCTGATGGTTGAGTATGCCGCCTAGATAAATCACGATTTCGGCCCCTTCCCGGCTGAGTGCAAGGGCGACACAAATGGACATCAGGTAGGGTAATGCATGCCTTGAGGATGAAGGGGGTAAGGTTGAATACAGTCCTATCAATGTTAGCAGTCCGAGAACAGCAAGCATGATTGTGGCGATAAGGATTTCCTGCCCGGCATAGTCCAACCATTCAGAAATCGTGGCCAGGTTGAACGATAGAATGAATGCGCCAATGCCGCCCAATATCATTCCGGTGGCAAACCACCGGGCACTCAGTTGAAGCTGTCTGGACAGCACCAACAAGATGCTTATCAATAGTGCGGCCTCCAGTATCTCCTGAAGTATCAGTACGACTGAATTCAGAAACATAAGCGTCTCATTCTGATGGTTGCTGTGCGGTAACCACTATTTTTCCCTGAGCTGTTTTTGGGTAAAACTCACCGAAAAAGGGGTACTCTCCGGGTGGCAGCGGACCAATGAAAATCACCGTTTTACGATGGCCGAGAATCACTTTTTCACGGTTGAGCTCATAACTTTCAAACTCTTCCGGTGTTGGATCCTCGTTGATTACCAACAGCTTGATTTTTGTATGGGCGGGAACTTCCAGTGTATCCGGAAAAAACAGGTGGTTGCGGATTCTGAGCTCGACTATCGGTGTGTCCGCGAAACTGGTATTACTGCCCATGCCAAGCGTGAAGGCGAGGAGTATGACAAAACGGCCAACGCTTCTGCTCATTATTTAGTCTTCCGTTCGTGTGAAGATGATAATAAAGGCTGTGCCGCTCTCAAAACGGGAATGTTCTATCTCAATACGAGCGCGGTGAAGATCCGCAATATTGCGGACGATGGTCAAGCCGAGGCCGCAGCCGGGGGTTGTCGATCCATCTGGTTTATTGTTCAGACGCTGGAAACGTTTGAATATTTTATCGTAATCCTCAGGAGCGATACCTGGCCCGGAGTCTTCCACTTTGAGATAGGCCAGATGCCCCTCGGTGCTGACCGTCACAAGAATATGACCCCCTGGAGGCGTGTATTTACTGGCATTGTTGAGCAGGTTCTGAAGCAGAGTGGTTAACGCAAAGGGGTCACCCTCTATCATGCAGGCCTGCCCGGCAAGTTCTGCTATCTGTTGTTTGGTTTCAAATTTTGTATGTAATTCTGCAATAACATCCTGCGCCAATTGGTGAAGATCAATGCGACAGAAGTTGTGGGCCAGCTGCTCGGGTGTGGAACGGTACAGGGACAACAGTTGCTCGACCAGATGCTGGATACGGTCTACCCCCGCGCGCAATTGTTGGAACGCCTCATTATCAGGAGAGATATCTTCCTCCAGATTGTGCAGCTGAATTTTGAGGGCGCTGATAGGTGTGCGCAACTCATGTGCGGCATCGGCTGTAAAGTGTTTTTCCCTGTTCAGTGCAACTTCGAGACGGCTCATTAATGCATTGATTGATTGGTTGACCTGCTGTAATTCGCTTTTGAGCTCCGGTAATACCACTGGAGAGAGGTCATCGGCTTGCTTGTTCTTGAGCTGTTGGGAGAGCATTCGAAGTGGCTTCAGGCCATGACTGATAATCAGCCAGATCAGCAAGCCGGCCAGGGGAATACTCAGCAATATCGGTAAAATGGCGTGACTGATCACACTTTCTGCCAGTCGATAACGCAAGTCTGTCCGTTCAGCGGTGATGATCCAGTTTCGGTGATTCTGATCATAGTAAACGAGGGTTCGCCAGCGATAACCGTCGAAATTGGCGTGGCCAAAACCGGGATAAAAATCTGTTATGGGTCGTGTTTGCTCGATGCCAAAGGAGGCGAGGAGCTTCTGTCCCTGCCATACCTGGTAGGCCAGCGTGCTTTCGTCATCAAGAGGCTTTATCGGGTGGCCGGCATAGAGTCGTGCAATCAGTTCTGCTGTTTGTCGTAAATGCTGGTCAAACAGCTTGTTGGCTTCCTTCAGGCTGGAACTGTAACCCTGCAACGCGGCAACAAAATTGAACAGGGTGAGTACCGCCAGGATGGCGGCAATCAGGAATATCCGGATTGATCTCACGGAGCCGTGACCTTGTAACCAACGCCGCGCACGGTTTTAATGAAGTCGACACCGAGTTTTTTCCTGAGATGGTGTATGTGTACTTCAAGCGCGTTGCTACAGATTTCTTCCCCCCAGCTGTAAAGCCGCGCTTCCAGGGTATTTCGGGTCATTATCCGGCCCGCATTTTCCATCAATGCTTTCAGTAACATATATTCCCGGCGTGACAGTTCTTTGGGTTCACCCTGACAGCTCACAGACTGATCGCTGGTATCCAGGGTAATCGGGCCAATCGTAATTTTTGTCGATTTGACTGAGCTGAGGCGGCGTTCGAGAACCCTCAGGCGGGCCAGAAGCTCACTCATCTCAAAGGGTTTCGCCAGATAGTCGTCGGCTCCGGAGTCCAGCCCGGTCACTTTATCGTGCAGGGTATCTCTGGCCGTCAATAGCAATACCGGCAACGCAGCCGATCGGCTGCGAATTGATTCGAGGACTTTCAGACCATTGATATCCGGTAAACCGATATCCAGAATAATGATATCCGGGGGTTCCGTCTCCACTACATGGATACAGGCTCTTCCCGTATCCACATGATTTACAGAGTAATGCTGCCTGCTCAGGGCTGCTTTAAGCCCCTGGGCCAGAGGTTGATCATCTTCTACCAACAGAATTTGCATTTGCGCTAATCAGCTTCCCAGTTTCTGTTCAATAACGGCCAGCGCCTGGCTGATTTCCTTTTGCCGCCCGGCATCGGCCAGTGGTCGGTTAATGCGCGGCGCTGCCGTTTTTGCCTTAAGTAAATAAGTCCGGGCATCCTGGTAACGTTTTTTCCCGATCAGATAGTCGGCATAAAAGTAATTGCTGTCTATTCCGTCGGGGTTGATGGCCAGCGCTTTAAGCAGCAATTTCTCCGCTTTTTTGTCATCGCCAAAACCAATTGGCCAGCCCGGGACATGGCAGTAGAGCGTACCCAGGCTGGTATAGGCCGATCCGTCCAATGCCTGAGGGTCTATTGCCAATGCCGCTTCCAGGTCGGCTTTCGACGACTTGGCCAGCGATAATGCACCGAGACCGCCTTTGGCTCCTGCATAAGTGGACTTGATAATACCACGCCAGATTAGTGGGGCTGCATTATCGGGGTGTCTTGAGACGACGGCGTCGGCCTCCGTCGCAAGAGAGGCGAAGGCCTCACTCTGTGCCTCCCCCTCCATCTGATAGTTGACCTCAGCCCAGCGTTTTTGCAGGGTACTGATTTCTTCTGTGACACCGGCCCAGCCAGAACTGGCGGTTAGCGCAAGCAGTGCCACAGAACTTGCCATGATGTTTTTAATGGTGTGTTTCATAATGTGAGTCTCTAGGTGTTGATTTTAGTCGTTTCGTGGTTGTTGAGAATTTTTTTAATGAGCGGCATTTTTTTAACCAGTGCGCGGTCAACCAGTCTCGGAAACAGAGCATTAATTTTCACAAACAGTTTTTCCGGCCATCCCATGAACTGACATTGCCGGTTGGTCATGACCAGCTTTATCAGCGTATCAGCGACCTGTTCCGGTGAATCTACCCTGTTGCCGAGGGCGCGATTCAGGGTGTTGGCAGCGGGTGAATTCAAGCTGGTTTCCGTCGCTCTGGGGGCAAGATAAAAGACCTGAATGGCGGTATCGCTGAGTTCCCTGCGTAGCGCCTCGGTAAAGCCTTTCAGGCCCGATTTGCTGGCACAATAGGCGACGTAGCCGGGGTGACCGATGCTGCCATAGGTCGAGCCAATGTTAACCACGGCTGACTCCGGTCTATTGTTCAGGAGGGGGATCAGCTGTTTTGTCAATAACATGGGGGCAATCAGGTTTGTACTGAGTATCTGCTCAATACTCTCTTCAGACTGGTGCTCGAAGCATTGAAATGTTGTTGTGCCTGCCAGATTGATCAGCAGGTCAATGCCCCCGCCATCGACACACCGTGACAGGATGTCATGTCGACCTTCAGAGGTGCCGATATCCGCCACGATTATTTGATGATTTCCCGTCAATTGTCCGGCAAGCTGGTTCAGTGCCGCTGTGTTTCGCCCAACCAGCCTGAGGTAGGCACCTTTCTTGACCAATGCCCGGGCTACCGCGCAACCAATGCCCCCAGTGGCACCCGTCAGTAAAATCACTTTGTTGTTCAGTTCCATATTGCGTTTCTTTCAGGCTGTGCGTGGAATGTTGTGCGAAACATCGTCGAGTGAACGGAAGAGGTCACCATAAAGTCGATAAAACATCCTGGCTGAATGAATGACTTGTGCTTGGTCCTGCGGTGAGTCTATGCGGTTCATAAGACCTTCAAAAAAAGTGACATGTTCCTTGTCCAGTGACCCGTGGGAATACAGGTAGGAAAAGGCATTTTGAGGAAGACCTAATGTTCCGCGAACATTGTCTGCAACGGTTTCGGCGATACTGACGCTGGTGCCTTCAAGTACGTGAACCATGCCAAAGAATCCAACCGGGTTGACGCGCATGACGGTATCGTAGGCGTAGGCGATCATCAGTTCCGTTGCGGGATTGGGTCGACCGTGTCTGACCACGTCACTGTCATAACCACAGGTGGCAATATCGTTGAGAATCCACTCCTGATGACCGATTTCTTCTTCAATGTATTCCGCTACTGCCTGGCGCAACCACTCCTGCTCCTCCGGTAACCGGGAGCCCACTGCCATCAGTAGTGGCACGGTGTGTTTGACATGATGGTAGGCCTGTTGCAGAAACCCCAGGTAGTCATCGATATTGATGCGACCTTCAAGGCCCCGCTGGATAATGGGTGCAGAGAGCAGGTGATTTTTGTCTACGTCTGTTGCTGTCGTCAGCGTATCGAAAAAGGGAAGGGGTGTTAGTGCGTTCATACGTGTGACTCCTCAACGGGCATGTTGTAAAGCTGGTCAATTTGGCCGGCATAATGTTGAGCAATGGCTGCCCGTTTTGGTCGACCATTGTCCGTTATCAGTGCAGGGGTTTTTGTCAAGACTGTGGGCAATCTCTGCCAGTTCCGAATGCGTGCGTAATCAGGCAGTTGTTGGTTGATTTGTTGAATGATGTCATTTACCTGTTGATCAGTGGTGCGGCTATCCCGCGTCGACAGTAATGCTACACAATGTGATCTGGCATCACCGAAGACGATAAAGTCCGCAAAGATTGGTGATGCGAGAAATTCGGATTCCACCCATTCCGGGCTGATATTGCGGCCGTAACTGGAAATCATCAGGTTTTTACGTCGCCCGAGAATATGCAAGAAGCCCCTGGCATCGAGATAGCCGAGATCGCCCGTGTGGATAGTCTGTTGTCCCCAACTTGATGGAGTATTGGCATAACCGAGCATGGCGTTGCCATTAACGACAACTTCTCCATCGATAATTTGCACATTCAGGTGCCGCAGGGGCTTTCCACAACTACCGGGAACCTGATCGCGGGGGGTGTTCAGACTCACCACAGAGGCGCATTCTGACAGGCCGTAGCCCTGGTAAGCGGGAATGCCTGATTGCCATGCCTCTATCAGCAATTGATTCGCCACCTTGGCACCGCCCACTGCGACGAACTTCAATGATTCGGGGGTCTGCCACCCATTGCGGACACTGACCACCAGCAGTTGCAGGAGTTGTGGTGTCAGGATCAGTGTGTTGGGCTGGTATCTGGTGATGGTTTCAATCAGGGTGGTCGGTTCCACTGTTGAACTACCGCAGACGCCCATTTCCTCCAGAGTGGGGACAATGACCTTTCCGCCGAACAACAGCGGTGCATAAATACCGGCAACATTTTCCAGCAGGGTGCTCAATGGCAACAGGCATAGGTGTCGTGGCTTTGATAGCCCCACAGCACTGCCGAGGAACATCGCCTCATCGATTAGTTGCCGGTTGCTGAGACAGACCCCTTTGGGGGTACCAGTAGATCCAGAGGTGTAAGTGATTTTTCCGGTATTCTCAGGAATGAGTGCATGGTCCTCGAAGGCCGGGATACGGTTCAGCCAGAGTTCGGCAGCGCCGGGTAGCCGGACGGTTTCCGTTACCTGTTCTGATAGGCCGAATACAGCGTTGGGACCGCTGATGATGGCATCGACGGGTGTTTCTCTCAGGGCATGTTGCACCTGCCTGTTGGAGAAAAAGGTTGGCAAGGGGAGTAGGCAGATGTCAGCCTGCTGGCAGGCCAGATCAATCACCACCCAGTCGGGGCCATTATCGAGGTGTAACGCCAGTCTGCCGATCTGATGTTTCTTCAGCAGAGCAGCCAGTTCGCCACAGCGTTGTCTCAACGAACCGTATGTCAGGCACTGTTTTGCGTCTCTGACGACGATCTGGTCGTCGTTATAAAGCCCATCAAGCCGCGAAAGAATAGTCGGCACTATCTACCCCACGGAGCTGTAGCTGTTCTTTGGCCAGGCTGTTAATGCGCGCATCATAAAATGAAAGTGCGGCCCGCAAGGTTTTCCTCTCGTTGATTACCTCTATGGCCTGTGCCAATTGTCCGGCAACCACAACGGGCCGGGTCTGGTAATAACTGCCCCATTCCTCTTCGGTGGATGTCTGCAGTCGGGAAGCTCTGGCGTCTGCGACAGGGTGCAGTTCAAATCCCAGCTTGCTGATGGCTTTCCTGACTTGTGGTGTCGCAGTAAACACCAGCCATTCAAAATTAGCCCGCTGTAGGGTGGCCGCCAGCAGAATGAATAACAGTTGACTCGAGCCCCTTTGGGTGGCGGCCAGATTGCCGATTTCGGCAATCTGATGGCGAGCTACGGGTACAGACGAATAACGGTTAATTTCCAGCTCGATGGGATTGTCCAGGTACTGCTCAAGAAACAGCGGACTTGCATCGACGGGCCGGATGCCTGTTACGGCAGACAGTTGATCCCGACAGGACAGACTGAGGAAGATGGGCAGGAACTCGTGCACTGTGGCGCCATAGGTTTGAAAAAACTGTCTGGCGACATACTGTTGTACAGTCGCGGTGCTTTCAGAATGCGGTGAGTGCAGGTTGAGAGCTGGCGCCGGGACAAGCCATCGGTTCAACCACTGCTTGGCATGGATGTTGTCGGAATATTCCTGACTGGTTTGTCTGATCTCTTGCATGTTCATACCCTGATCGGTACCTGGTTACCTTGCAGAGTACTGACTAATACTTAAAGTATTCTTAACAACAACGGGGGATGCATAATTTCTTCAGCAACCCGGCCAAATCTCGCAGTAAAAAATGGATTAAGTTGGATTAGACCTGTCCCGATGAACCCGATAGATCGAATTGTTCTGTGCCCTGCGAAGGTGAAAGTGCATCAGTCGAACTATACTGTAAGTAACCTGTTTACACTGATCAGGAGGTGCCGGATTATGAGTATCTCACCCGTATTGGCTGATTATCTCGGTCGCAAAAAAATTAATTATGAAGTGCTGAAACATGCACAAACCAGTAACTCGATGGCCACTGCCCGAGAGGCACATGTGCCCCCGGAAAAACTGGCAAAAGCTGTGGTCGTCAAGCAGAACGATCATTATGCAATGTGTGTTATCCCCGCATCCAATAAGTTGATACTTGAGTGGCTGGAGTACGGTCGCCAGCACGAGTATGAAATTGCCGATGAAGGGGATCTGCAGGGACTTTTTCCCGACTGCAATGAAGGTGCAATCCCGGGCCTGGGGCAGGCATTCAAGCTGGATGTCATTGTGGACAGCGCTCTGCTGGATAACCTCGATATTTATATCGAGGCGGGTGACCACAATCATCTGCTTCATTTGAGTCAGGGGGATTTTCAGGAGGTCATGAAAAATGCCTGGTCTGCACCGATAAGTTGTCTGCGAAATGGGCAAAGCGACAAGCCTTATCTATGGGCGCCACCTGAAGACGGTTAAGAAGCCAGCCTCCATTATCCCTAGATGCATTGTTTGCGGCACTAAGCATTCGGGTGCTGTCGGATTTTGTTGTTGAAGTTGGAAAGACTTGCCCCTGAAATTTTGATCATCTCCTGCCTGTGGTCATAGGCCGTGTTCGATGGTTGAATGTCAGTTGACGGTTACTCTGGTCAGGAATATTCCAAATGCCAATATCCAATCCGCATGAGTTGCGACTGGCTGTCCGATCCGGTCAATTTACCGGGCACACTTCTGGGCATTGCCGCGGTTTTGTGCAGGGGAATGTGGTCATTCTTCCTGAGAGCTGGGCCGGTGAATTTCTGCGTTTTTGCCAGCTGAATCCCAAGCCCTGCCCATTGATCGCCGTCTCTGACGCTGGCCAATACAGTTTGCCGTCACTCGGCACCGAGCTGGATATTCGTAGTGATGTGCCGTGTTACCGTGTCTTTGAGGAAGGGCGGCTAGTTGACGAGCCCGTGGATATTACTGCCTACTGGCGGCAGGATCTGGTGACTTTTGTCCTGGGTTGTTCCTTTTCCTTTGAAGAGGCACTGCTGACTGATGGCCTTGAAATACGCAACATTTCGGAGGGAGTCAACGTGCCGATGTATCGCACCAGCATACCCTGTCGCTCGTCGGGTCGCTTTGGTGGAAACATGGTGGTCAGTATGCGTCCCTTCAAAGCAGCCGACGCTATCCGGGCGATTCAGGTATGTACCCGGTTCCCCAGCATGCACGGTGCCCCGATACACTTGGGCGATCCGGCCCAAATTGGTGTCGGGCAGCTAGAAAAACCGGATTATGGCAATTCGGTAACAGTCCATGCCGATGAAACACCCCTTTTCTGGGCCTGTGGGGTGACGCCACAGGTTGCGCTCGAGCAGGCCAGACCACCGTTGTGTATTACCCACAGCCCAGGTTCCATGCTGGTGACCGACCTGCTAAACAGCCAATTGGCGATAATGTGATGGCTCGGCTTCAGAGAGGTTTGTGATGTCATTGATGTTGAACGCTGATCTCGGCGAAACCATTGATAGCGGATTGGTTGGCGCAGACGAAGCGGTGATGCCCTACATTCACCAGGCCAGCATTGCCTGTGGCTACCATGCCGGTGATCACCTGATAATACAGCGGACGCTCAATCTGGCGGCAAAATACAGTGTGATGGTTGGGGCACACCCCGGCTACCTTGATCGCGAGGGTTTTGGGCGCCGTTCCATGACTTGCTCAAACGATGAACTTGTTGCGCTTATGCATTATCAGATATCGGCACTAGACGGAATGAGTCGTTCGCAAAACCTGTCTCTATCCTATGTCAAACCCCATGGGGCGTTATACAACGACATGATGGTGGATGATCAACTTCGTCGTGCAGTGATGTTATCCGTAGCCGGTTTTTATCGACCGATTCATCTTGTCCTGCAAGCCACACCCGAAGCCGAACTGCACCGTCGTGAGGCCGAAGCACTGGGTGTTACGCTCTGGTTTGAGGCTTTTGCCGATCGGCGCTATGACAGCAATGGTATGCTGGTGCCCCGTTCCGAGCCGGGTGCGGTCCACGACAGGAAAACAACGCTCGCTCAGGTTAAACAGCTTAAACGTTATGGCTCGGTTACCACCGAGGATGGCGACTCGCTGTTCATTAAAGCGGATACCCTGTGTATTCATGGTGACAATCCGGAGAGCGTCGCGGTGATTCGTGAAATCCGGGCATTGCTTGAGCAATAATGAAGGTCGTTCCCGCCAGTGAAAATGCGCTGATTATCTATTTTGATCAGGTGGTTAGCGCAGATACCTCAGCCAGAGTACGGCAGGCAACTGTTGTGCTGGAGTCTGCGTTAGCCGATGTGCTGATTGATCTGGTGCCTTCCTATGCCTCGCTACTGGTTATATTCGATCTCTCGAGGATTGAAGCCACAACCCTTGAGCAGCAGATTACAGCGCTACTTGACGTTGCACCAACTGCTTCCGATTCAGTCGGCAAGCTCGTCGAGTTACCTGTCTACTACAGTATGGAGTCCGGGCCGGATCTCGCTGAAATCAGTCGCGCCAAGAAAGTCTCGGTGGAGGAGGTGATCACTCTGCACCAGTCCCGGGAATACCTTGTGTACGCAATAGGTTTTGCCCCGGGATTTGCTTACCTCGGGGAGGTCGATTCGCGCATTGTCATGCCCAGACTTGATACACCCAGGACTTCGGTGCCCCGCGGTAGCGTGGGTATAGCGGGCCGACAGACTGCTGTATATCCGGCGGACTCCCCCGGTGGCTGGAATTTGATTGGCCTTTGTCCCGAGCGAATGTTTGATCCCCTCAGCGAACCCGGCATGCCAATTCGGGTGGGGGATCGGGTACGCTTTTTCAGTATCAGCCGGGAAACCTTTCTTGCCAGGGGTGGCCGGTTAGTATGAAGGGTGGTTTTCGTGTGGATCGTCCCGGCGTCCTGACCCTTCTCCAGGATGCAGGTCGCTTTGGCTATCACCGCCTTGGGTTGACTACCGGTGGTCCTGCCGATCCCCTTGCGTTCAATTGGGCCAATCGTCTGTGCGGGAATGATCCCGGCATGACGGCGCTCGAAGTGACTATCGGCGGTCTGGAACTTGAATGCCGGGCAGCTACAATTTTTGCCCTCTGTGGTGCAGACATGCCACTGACTATTAACGGGCAACCAAAGGAGAGCTGGCGTAGCCACCGGGTAAGATCCGGTGACAGGGTGGTGTTGGGTTATGCCCACAGGGGCATGCGTGCCTATTTGGCGGTGGCTGATGGGTTCAATATCTCCGCAACCTTCGGCAGTACGGCGACGGTTATTCGTGAAGGCGTGGGAGGCTTGTCAGGTAATCCGTTGCAGGCTGGGGACCATTTGCCCTGTGCAGACACCTCGGGTCGTCAATGTCTCTCGCTGGGGCGTGGCTATCGACCGGTTTATGGTGGCCGCGTATTGTTGAGGGTCGTGAGTGGTTATCAGTCAACATTGATCGCAACTGACCAGCAGCAACGTTTTTTTACCAGTGAGTACCGATTGTTGAGTCAGTCCGACCGGATGGCGTCTCGGTTGGCAGGCCCCCCCATTGGTATTGATATCCCCGATCTTTTATCCGAAGGTATTTGTCTGGGGGCGATACAAATCCCTCCGGATGGTCTGCCCATCATACTGATGCATGACCGTCAGACTATCGGTGGTTACCCCAAGCTTGGCTCAGTGATTTCTTTGGACATGTCACAACTCACGCAATTAAAACCGGGTGGTCTGATTTCTTTTAAGTCGGTCACGATGGCGGAGGCCCGTCGCATCCGACTGGCGGCGGACAGAATGTACTGGCAACTAAAACCCGAGGTTTGTGATTGATGGCTAATATTGTGGTGGCGTATGAATGATCTCCGGCGTGAGTTGGCAGTTAGCAAAAGCATTGAACACCTGCTGGTGGCACGCAATCTGCGGGGAATGCAATCCGTTCAGTCCAGCCTTAAACCCGGCTACTGTCTGCGGGCAGCCAGGCGGCTGTTGAGCTGTTCTGGCCGGGTATTGATCGGCACGGGTTTCCCTGTGCTCGACACCTTTGAATCTGATGGGCCGGCCGGTGCAATTGCGCTTTATCGAGTGCTTGAACAGACTGGTGCCGAGCCGATACTGGTTTGTGGCGATGTATTGGCTAACGCCATAGGCGGTGATTATTGCGTGGAGCGCGTGCCCCTTGGTCGTCCCGCAGGGCTCAGGCAGCAGGTAGCCGACCTGTTAGCGTATTGCCAGCCAGAGCTCATGGTCAGTATCGAACTTCCCGGGCCCGCAGCTGACGGACATTATTACAATATGCGCGGCGAGGATATCAGCTCCGGCACCCTCTGCTTTGATGTCTTTCTTGAGCTCACGGATTGTCCGGTCATTGCATTAGGTGATGGTGGCAATGAGATCGGCATGGGTAATGTGCTCGATAAACTGGGTGAACTGACCATTATTCCGTCGGTAACCACCTGTGACGAGTTGGTCATAGCGGATGTATCCAACTGGGCAGCGCTCGGGTTGGTGGCCATGATGTCCCATTGCGTAGGGACAGACTATCTGGCGGACTGGGATAACCGGGCAATACTTGAATACCTGGCCTGTCGGGGCAGTATCGATGGCGTCACCCTTGATAACACACTGACAGAAGATGGCCTGCCCAGTGAAACGGGCAAGGCTCTGGTTGATTCGTTGCGTGATTTGATCGGTGTTAGCGGTGTTTAGGGTCCAGGCTGAGTTGCTGGGGAATTTACTTTGCCTGTCTGGGTACCCACTGCTAAGATTTGCCGCTTTATGACCCCGCTGGCCGGCTTTATTTCGGCGAGATACAAGGTAACTTAATGAGTATTGTCTATCTCGACGGCGTCTATCTGCCAATGGCTGAAGCCCGTATTTCGCCGATGGATCGGGGCTTTTTGTTTGGCGATGGTATTTATGAAGTGTTGCCGTCCTATGATGGCAAGATCGTCGGTTTTTCACTGCATATGCAGCGTATGCTGAACGGTCTTAGGTCTATTGACATAACACTTGACTGGTCGCAACACCGGTGGCGCGTGGTTTGTAATACACTCATCGATAAAAATGGTGGTGGCAATCTCGGCCTTTATTTGCATGTCAGTCGCGGTGCCGATGTCCGCCGTTTTCATGCTTACCCGGAAAATATCACCCCTACCATTTTTGCTTTCACTTATGCGATTCCAGCTGCACCCGTGGCGGACAAAAATCGGGTTAGACCCTACCGGGTTGTCACCGGTCTCGATTTGCGATGGGATCGCTGCCACATCAAGTCCACTGCATTGTTGGGTAACGTCATGCACTTTCAGCAGGGTTTTCAACAGGGTGCTGATGAAATTCTGCTGTTCAATGAGCGTGGTGAGCTGACAGAAGCCAGTGCCTGTAATGCCTACATCGTTAAAAACGGGGAAGTCATTACTCCAGCGCTGGATAGCCAGAAATTACCGGGAGTTACCCGCCATATTCTGTTGGAGCTACTGCGCAAAGAGGGATCTATTGCCGTGCAGGAACGACCTGTCCTGATGGAAGAAGTACTCAATGCGGACGAAATCTGGCTGACGAGTTCCTCAAAAGAGGTGGTGCCTGTCATTGAAGTCGATGGGAAGTGCGTCGGAAGCGGGGAAGTTGGCGATGTATGGCTGGCTGCTCAGCGCATCTATACGGCCGGTAAGTTTAATTATTAATAGAGTGTATCAGCCCGCCTATACTTTTTGGTGAAAGCATTATGTCGAGACCAGCAAAAGCTTATATCGATCTCCTTGCCCTCAGGCACAATTGCGAGTTGGCAAACAGTCTGGCCCCCAATTCCCGAACAATGGCGATTATCAAAGCCAATGCCTATGGACACGGTGTGTTACCTGTTGCTCGCGCCCTGGAGCCGCTGGTTCCCGCCTTTGGTGTTACCTGTTTGGAGGAGGCAATAGAGCTCCGTGAAGGGGGCATCACCAAGCCTGTGTGCCTTTTGGAGGGGACTTTCTCCGACGACGAGATACCCCTGGCCGCTGAACTCGGTTTTTGGCTCTCAGTGGTGAATAAACAGCAACAACAGTCGATCTTGAGAGCATCGCTGAAAACCCCTGTAACTGTCTGGATTTGTGTGGATAGCGGCATGCACCGACTGGGTATTGCGGTTGACGATATTGAGTCTACCTATCGGATGTTGGCCGCCAGCCGCAATGTTGCCAGCGATATTGTGATTGCCACCCACTTTGCCTGTGCCGATGAGTTGGCGAGTGATCTGACTTATCGACAATTACAGCAGTTCAAAGCAGGAGTGGCCAGCTTGGCAAATGCCGATACAGTGCCATTAAGTCTTGATAATTCTGCGGGGCTACTCGGTTGGCCGGAAACCCACGCTGATTGGAACAGGCCGGGGATAATGCTTTATGGTAGTTCCCCTTTTTCTGTTCCTCATGCGGAAGCCGACAGATTGCAACCCGTCATGACATTGCGCTCTTCCGTTATTGCTTTGCGGGATGTTCCCGTAGGGGACTCGGTGGGCTACGGTGCGCGTTGGTCGGCACAACGGCCCAGCAGGATTGCCACGGTTGCAATCGGTTATGGCGATGGTTATCCGGTACATGCGCCAGATGGAACGCCGGTGCTGGTCAATAAGCAGCGCTGCTCCATGGTGGGCCGCGTATCAATGGACATGATAACGGTGGATGTCACGGACTTGCCGACGGTGGCGGTGGGGGATGAAGTGATCCTTTGGGGTAAAGGCCTCTCCGTCAACGAAGTGGCGGGTTGTGCGGGTACGATCAGTTACGAGCTGTTAACCAGGATGCCCCGCAGGGTTCCGAGGGTCTACAGTGGTTGAGTGAGTTGGGCCTCCCTTCTTCTGGATAGAAAAAGGGCTCCGCACAGGATTAACAAACCCGACAGAATACCTGGCATGCCCTCATAGGCGAAATCGTGCCACCCCATCATGCGCCAGCCCAGTGCGACCAGAAGCCCCGAGCAGACGGCCAGGATGCTCACTCCGGATCCCGGTTTGCCTCCCAAACATAGGATAATCAGTAAGGGTGCGAAAGCGCTTGCAAGGCCAGACCATGCCATTACTACTAGGCTGAAGACGCTCTGGCTGTTGAGCAAAGCCCAGAGCAACGCAAGGGCTGTGACGAGTACTGTAATAATCTTCATCACGCTGGTGCGTTCAACATTGTGGGGTAACAGATCGTGGGTGATGGCTGCTGAACAGCCGAGAACCAGTGAGTCCGCTGTCGACATGGTGGCAGCAAATATGCCTGCCAGTACGAGTCCTACCAGTACGGGGGGAAATAGTGCCTGAGCCATCACCGGTAGTGCGAGCTCGGCATCAAAACTTGCCGCATCGGACAGGTATACCCGCGACAGCATGCCAACCGCCGTCGCCATGGCATAAAACATTACGTACCACGCATAATACCAGCGCCGTGCCTGATTCATTTTGCGATTATCGTTCAGCGCCATGAAACGCACCATGATGTGGGGCTGGCCGATAATTGAGAGACCGGCAAATAACCAGCTGGCGGCGAACAGCAATGCGCCCGGTACACCTGGCAGGGGCAAATCGCTCGGGAACCAGCTCATAAAGCCATCTATAGCGCCCATTTCGATAAGTGCCTGCTCAACACCGCCCAGGGAGCTGGTAGCTATAACCAGTAGCAGGCCCATGGCTAAAACCATCACTATGGATTGCGCCGCATCTGTCCAGATCGATGCGCGAATGCCGCCGGCAATACAGTAAAGGGTTACCAGAAAAGCGGAGAGTGTCGCGCCAGCCCAGATGGGCCAGTCGAACAGCACATGAAGTGCCTTGCTGCCAGCGACCAGCTGGGCACTGGCATATACCAGTAAAAACGACAATGAAATTAACCCCATGGTCCGCTGTAGGGCAGAATTTCGTTTGCCGTACCAGTTGCTGATAACTCCGGCATAGCTCACTTCACCGGTTCGCGGTGCGGCATCCCTGAGTCTGGCGTGAACAAATCGCGATGCGAGGTAATCGCCGCTGATCCAGCCCAGCATCAGCCACACAGAAGACAATCCAGCGACATAGGTGTAACCGATTACACCGATAAACATGTAACCGCTATTATTTGTGGCAACTGCAGACAAGCCAACCAGCCATGGCTGGACGGTATTGCTGGCCAGGTAATAGTCCTGCTTTGTTCCCCGACTTTTCTTTGCAGAAAGAACCCCTACAAGGGTGAACATCAAGAGGAAGCAGAGGAAGGAGGGAATCATGGTGCTGTCAGGCTATCCAGGGGTACGGTGCAACTACTCGAAGGATCGGATAATTCACGGTTTGGCAGGCCATAGGCGTTTTCGGGTCTTCCCCGATATATTCGGCAGGGTGCGAGAGTGTATCGCACACCCCGGTGTGTTGGTCCCACAATAGTGGATAGAAGCTGCTGGCTTGCAGATCAGGATGCGAGGCATATGGCACGTCCGTGATCATGTACTTCAACAAGGCATCTGTGCAGGCTTCGTACGGCATCTTCCCAGCGGTCCTTGTTGATAACAAACTGCATGTCGACCTGACGCATGCACTGGTGCATCGCCAACACACTGATATCCTTTTCCGCGAGCGCGCCTACTGTTTTGGCCAATAGTCCGGGTACCTGCATGTCACTGCCGACAGCCGATACGATAGCGACTTCCTGATTATTGATTTCTGCATCGGGAAATTGTTCTTCCAGTGCACGACAAATGCGCTTCACTGTCTTCAGGTTGGTGGACAGGTAATGGGTAATCGTGTTCGCGTTGATATCCTTTGAAACCACATGTGCCTTGAACCGGCTGATACACCCCAGGATGGTTGTGTCATAACGGCTGAAATTGCCGGCCATATCTTGGTCAAATAGTTCAATAGCATGTACTCCCCGACACCCTGCAATAATCTCGACGCGAGGTTTTTCACTAATATAGTCGCTGGTAATCAACGTCCCGGCGTGCTCCGGTTCAAAAGTATTCTTGACGCGCAGGGGGATATTGTTTTGACGCAGACCCTTGGCGGCCTTGGGGTGAATTGCCTCCATGCCGAGATTGGCCAGCTGGTCAGCCACATCGTAGTTGGTGCGACCGATGGGTACAGCATTGTCGTCGCCCACGATACGGGGATCGGCACTGCTGAGGTGAAATTCTTTATGGATGACGGCTTCACGCGCATTTGTGATTACGGTCAAACGACTGAATGTCATTTCACTGTAACCTCGGTCAAAACTGGACATTAATCCATCCTGAGTATGGGCATAGCCGGTGACGATAGGCAGTTGACTCTCGAGATCTATGTCCTCAAAAGTGACTTTAATTCGTTCATCCAGCGACATGTGTCGCGTGGTTTTCCAGCCGGTTAAATCTACAAAGCAGGCATTGACACCATCTCTCTGAAGCAGCCGGGCAGTATTCCAGGCACTGTGTGCTTCACCGATACTGGCCAGCATTTCACGGACGGTTGCCAGGTGGACGTCCAGTGCAAAGTGGCCGTGTTGGCAAAGTTTTTTCAGGTCGCTCAGGCAGTGTTCGGCCTCGTCGAGCCGATCACCAATAAACCGGTTGGCATCGGCGAGCATTTCCGGATCGTCAAATAGATTGCTGTTGATTTCAATAACCTGGGTTCTTAATTCATTAAGAAGATCCAGCCAGCTATCGTCATTGACACCATTGGCAAATGAGGCAAAAACACCGGCTTTGCCCGTTTTCTTATGCTCCAGCAGTTGATCCGTTATGCCGGCATAGGCGGACACCACAAAAATACGCTGATAAAGCGTATCACCTGTGGGTTTAAGAATAATATTGTCTCTGACAGCGGCATAGTTGCTCATTGAAGTGCCGCCGATTTTTTCCACACTGTGAAAACTCATTAAAGGGCTGTCTCCTGTTGCATCTTTTTCCATTTTTCTGAGCTGGAACGACTCTCGTCACTCATTGGCTCACTGAATCCGCATCCAGTTCATATGCACCTTCCGCGTTGTGTACTTCCTTGCCATTGAGCGGAGGATTGAATACGCAGGCCATTGTCATTTCTTTAAAGGATCGCAGAATATGACGGTCGTGTTTATCAAGAATATAGAGGGTCCCGGGGCTAATCGAATATTTTTTGCCGTCGTCCAGTGTTTCCACTTCACCCTCTCCTGAAATACAGTAAACAGATTCCAGGTGGTTCTGGTAATGCATCCGGAAATCGGCTCCGGCATAGATTGTTGTGATGTGGAAAGAAAATCCCATCTGATCATCTTTGAGTAGCATTCGCGTGCTTTCCCAGTTGCCGTCGGGGGAGACGATTCTGCGAGAGGTTTTTTCTGCTTCCTGAAGTTGTCTGACTATCATCGTGACCTCGGTTGTCTGTAACGGGGCGGGGCTGACCCCGCCAGATAAGTGAATATCCTGTATTGACCGGAGATAGGCCCCCGGTATCTATCAGGCAGAAATGGGGTTAGACCCGGTTCTTTTCGGCGTGCCCTTGTCAACTTCATCGCTGACCGAATAGTCGCCTTCAAAAAAATCTTTTTCCTCGGGGATGGAGTCTGCTTTGGCGCAGACTTCCTTGATTGCTTCCTCGAGAATATCGATACCTTTTTGCAGGTTTTCCTGACGGATTGTCAGTGGGCAGAGGAACTTGACCACATGATCCTCCGCACCGCTGGTCTCAATAATCAACCCTTTCTGGAAACACCGTCGGGTAATCTGCTCAGCCAGTTCGCCGCTGACACAGTTGATGCCCCTGAACATACCGCGACCGTGAGAGTTGAAGTTTCCTTCACCGTATTCGCTGACGATCTTATCTACCCGGTCGGCAATGTAGTCGCCTTTTTGCTGGATTTCCTTGGCAAATTTGTCGTCTTTCCAAAAGTGGTCGATGGCCGCTTTGGCGGTGACAAATGCGTGGTTGTTGCCCCGGAAAGTACCGTTGTGCTCGCCCGGCTTCCATTCATCAATCTCCGGTTTCATCAGAACCACAGAAAATGGCAGGCCATAACCACTCAGTGACTTGGACAGGGTGACAATGTCGGGGTAAATACCGGCTTCTTCAAAACTGAAGAAGGTCCCGGTGCGACCGCAGCCAGCCTGAATGTCATCAATAATCAACAATATCTCATGGCGCTTGCAGATTTCCGACAGGCTTCTGAGCCAGGTCATCGAAGCAGCATTGATGCCGCCCTCGCCCTGTACCGTTTCGACGATAACGGCTGCGGGCTTGTCGACTCCGCTACTGGAGTCTGACAACACTTTATCCAATAGATTGGTGGTATCAAAATCATCACCGAGATAGCCGTCATAAGGCATTCTTGTCGCGCCTGGCAATGTGATGCCTGCACCGCCACGGTGGGTCGCGTTACCTGTGACGGATAGAGCGCCGAGTGTCTGGCCGTGCCAGCCATTGGTGAACGAAATAATGTTTTCGCGGCCAGTATACTTGCGCGCAATCTTGAGAGATGCTTCAACTGCATTGGTCCCGGTCGGGCCGGTAAACATGACAATGTAATTGTAATCTCTGGGTTTCAGGATGTTCTCGTTAAAGCTTTCCAGAAACTCACCTTTGGCTTGAGTATGTAAATCAAGGCCCTGGGTGATGCCGTCCCGTTCTATATATTCCAGGAGTTTTTTCTTGAACACCGGATGGTTGTGCCCATAATTCAACGAGCCGGCACCGGCCAGAAAATCCAGATATTGGTTACCTTCATCGTCATAGATAAATTCGCCCTGGGCCTTGTTGAATAAACGTGGGAAGGCTCTGGCGTAACTGCGTACTTCAGATTCAATTTCATCAAAAATTTTCATGATTTCCTCAATTAGTCCTTTCTGGAATTAGGCTTCAGTGGTCACGGGCTGCTTAAATGGACCGATTCTGACCAATACCTCTGTGTCATGTTGACCGGCAAAATGCAATTCACGGTCAAATTGTGGAGACTGGGTCAGAGTGGTTTGTAATTTGTCCGCCAATCCCTGGAACAATGCCCAGGAAGCTTGATTGTCTTCAGTGATAGTGGTTTCAAGGTGATCGACCTCTTTGCACTCATCCCGGGCGAGTATATTCACCAACATCCGAGAGGCGAGACCTTGACCGCGTGCTTTTTCACCGACAGCGACCTGCCAGATAAACAGAGTGCTGATTTGTTGTGGTGGGCGATAACCCGAGATAAAACCGACCAGTTCCCCTTCAATGTCAGCTGCCACGGATGTACCTGAAAAATGAGTACATTGCAGTAGGTTGCAGTAGATGGAGTTAGGGTCGAGAGGAGGACACTGGGCAACCAGTTGGTGTACCGGCACGCCGTCCTCCGGCGTTGGTGGACGAAGTGTTATTTTACGGTCCATAAGAAGTGACAAAATTCCCGTTATTAATAAAAGTTATAGCTGAAATAATATTTTCTTGTGAAAACTTTTCATTTCATTTGGAAGCCAACAATGACTTCCTTATTTCTAAAAATAATTAAACTATATAATTAGAGCTCTAAACATTATACTCGAAAGCATTAAAATGTCCAGTTTGGCCTCGCCTTGAGGGCAGGCGACAGAGCGGATGTATTCCATAACAGGGCGGTATAAATTGATTATGAGAGGTAGTTCTATCGAGCATGTCTTGGTTGCACTGCGGCGGGTTATCAGGGCGACAGACCTTTATTCCAAACGCTTGGCTAAAACGTCCGGTCTGACTGTGCCGCAAATTTTGCTACTGCAGGCGATTCGTGACCGGGGGCAGGTGACAATTGGTGAATTGGCCGCCGAAATCAGTCTGAGTCAGGCGACGGTAACCACCATTATTGATCGACTCGAGAAGCGACAATTGGTTTACCGTGTCCGGTCATCGACAGACAAACGCAAAGTGCATGCTTTTTTGACAGAGAATGCAGTTGATGTATTGAAAAATGCACCCACTCCCTTGCAGGAACATTTTTCGCGCCAGTATGCCAATCTTCGTGACTGGGAGCAGGCCATGATTGTTTCTGCACTGCAGCGAGTCGCCCAAATGATGGATGCAGAACATATTGATGCCTCACCGGTGCTGGACCTGGGCGTCCTGGACAGTCATTCGTCCTTGGCAGAGCCAGATGCTCTGCAGTTGGGAGATGAAATCAAAGGGCGCTCAACCTCGCCTGCAGACTGATTGGTCAGACTGACCTGGTTAAAACCTAGACAATGAGGTTATATCGGCTACTGAGGATATCCATAATTTCTGCTTTCGGCCGGTCGGGTAGGTGTAGTTTTCTCCCGATGATCTTTTCGGCAATCGAAACATACGTTCTGGAAACTTCCAGCAGAACATCGGCAGGCAGTTCGTTGTTTCTGGCCAGTGCCTGGCGTTCGGTCATCCGGTCCTTGTTGAGTAGGATGTCGGGATCCGGGAAGTGGTTGAGCAGCAATTGCCGGAAACTTTCTTTTGAGTTTTCGACCACTTCGCCGTTTCGATAGCTCTGACCGTCCCAGATACGGGATGAGTCAGGAGTGCCAACCTCGTCCATGTAGATTAGCTTTTCGATACCGGCTTTGTCTTTGACGTAGCCAAATTCAAATTTGGTATCCACAAAAATCTGATCCAGTGCAGCCAGTTCACGGCTTATGACATCGAACCCCTCTCGCAACAGATTTTCGTAGAGATCGATATCGTCAATACTGCGAAAATTGAAGGCTGTATGGTTTCTTTCAATATCACGTCGGGTAATGTTCACGTCATCCGCTTCTGGAATACCCGGCAAACCCGTCAGTATGCCTTTGGTGGATGGAGTAATCAGTAATTCTGGCAGCTTCTGGTCTTTTTTTAGATTGTCCGGCAACTGGATGCCGCAGAACTCTCTCTCTCCCTTGGCATATGCACGCCACATGGAGCCGGTAATGTATTGGCGACAGATAGCCTCGATCATGACAGGTTGGGCTTTTTGTACAATCCATACCAGGGGATGTGGGATATCCAGAATGTGGCTGTCTGCCAGACCATTCTCGCGAAATAACCTGAACCAATGGTTCGAAATGGCATTCAGTGCCGCCCCCTTGCCCGGGACGCCATGCATGCCGCCTTCGCCATGCCAGATGCAGTCAAATGCAGAAATGCGATCACTGATTACCATGATGGCAAGTGGCGCACCGGGAGCCACATCATAACCCTGTTGCTCTATCAGTCTGAGACTGTCTTTTTCTGTAAGCCAGTAGACTGAGCGTACCTTGCCACTGTGCACAGGCGCATCAGTGCGAATAGGGAGATCATTGTTAACGGCGAGAACTTTGTCTGCGAGTTTCATGGTTATGGGTCCTGTCAGCGGGCAGGTAGTGTTATGGAATAATTTGGGGCTTTTGTGCTCACATCTACCAGAGGGTCTGGAAACATTTAATTCTAGCAGATCGATAGCCCTCAGATACAGGCAACCCTGCGTTGTCTGTACCCTGAGGATCAGTCCGGGCGAATGGCATATTTGCCGCTGCCCTGTAGCGCGATAGCCAGTGCTGCTAAAAGATAGAGGCCCTGTAGTTCCAGCGCCCAGCCACCATGATTGGTTAGTTGGAAAAGCTCACCGGCATGGACCAACAATATAGCCGCCAACATATTGCCAATGACCAACAGGGCCCCGGCTCTAGCGAAGTAACCGAAAATAATCATCAGCGGACCTAATACCTCACCGAGATAGACGGCATAGGCAATCTCTGGCGGTATGCCAAACTCTGTCAGTTTGCTACCAATAAAGCCCAGCGAATCCGGGTTCAGGATCTTGGCAATGCCGTGTAATAAAACGAGCAGCCCGACAGCGATGCGCAAGACCAGTTTTGCGAGCTCTTCATAGTAGGTCATAACCAGTAATCTCCGGTATAAACGGGTTTGAAAGTACAATTTAACGGGATAGTACCAGTGGGGCAATTCCTTTAATACGCATTCCGGGAGGTTTCTTGGAGCGTTGCTGCCTTCGGGGTATCATTGCGGCGTTATTTTAACTGACGCCCCCTCGGGGTTCCTGTGGAGATAGGCAATGATTATTAAACCGAGAGTCCGCGGTTTTATGTGTATTACCAGCCACCCGGTTGGTTGTGAGGCAAATGTCAAAGAACAGATTGATTACATCAAGCGTCAGGGTCCGATAGATGGCCCAAAAAGGGTGCTGGTGATAGGTGCTTCCACAGGGTATGGTCTGGCCGCCCGAATCGCGGCTGCTTTTGGCTGCGGAGCTTCAACACTGGGCATATTTTTTGAAAAGGAAGGTGGAGATAAAAAGCCCGCCTCAGCCGGTTGGTATAACTCGGCAGCTTTTCACAAGTTTGCGGACGAGCAGGGTATTTACGCGAAAAGTATCAATGGAGATGCGTTTTCCGATGAAATAAAGCAAAAGACAATTGATACGATCAAAGCCGATCTGGGACAGGTGGATCTGGTGATCTACAGCCTGGCGTCTCCCCGGCGACAGCACCCGAAGACGGGCGAAGTATTCAATTCAACCCTTAAGCCCATCGGGAAGAATGTAACCCTGCGGGGTATCAACACGGATAAGGAAGAAGTTCAGGAATTTTCGCTGGAAGCAGCCACAGAACAGGAGATTGCCAACACCGTAGCAGTTATGGGTGGTGAGGATTGGCAAATGTGGGTAGATGCACTGTTGGAGGCTGACGTATTGGCCTCTGGGGCGAAAACAGCAGCATTTACCTATTTGGGTGAAAAAGTCACCTGGGATCTGTATTGGCACGGTACGATTGGTCAGGCTAAAAAAGACCTGGATAGTAAGGTTGCGGGGATCCGTGAAAAACTGGCGACCGTCGGTGGTGATGCTCGGGTTGCGGTGCTCAAGGCAGTGGTGACACAGGCCAGCTCTGCGATACCGATCATGCCGCTTTATCTGGCGCTGCTGTTCAAGGCGATGAAAGAAGATGGCAGTCATGAAGGTTGTATTGAACAGCTGTATCGTCTCTACACAGAATGCCTTTACAGTGACTCTCCGCGTATGGACAGCGAAGGGCGGATTCGGGTGGACGAACGTGAACTCCGCCCGGAAATTCAGCACCGGGTTGGCGATGACTGGCTGAAAGTCACCAATGATAATATGGCTGAACTGACCGATATAAAGGGCTACAAGCATGAGTTTCTCAAGCTCTTTGGCTTTGATATAGACAGCGTGGATTACGAGGCTGATGTCGACCCTGTGGTTCCCATCAGGGGATTAATCTGAGTATTTATTTGCCAGGGCAGTCAAATGGCGGGTATCTGTAGAAGTGTTGTATAAGGTCGAACGGTTTGTTGCCAATATCGCTTCAGCGTGGCCTGCAGCAGCAGGTTCAGGCGGAGGTGAATTGCTTCAACTAACATTGCCAACGGTTGCGGCAGCGCCTATAAGACATGTATGGATACCAGTGTTCACTCCTTATCTACGCTCTTTGAGCAGTTGGGACTGCCCTCCACCGCAGCCGCCATCGAGCTTTTTATTGCCCTACACCAGCCATTGCCCCCTGAAACGAGATTGGCTGAAGCATTGTTCTGGAATGAGGCTCAGAGAGCGTTTCTGGAAGAGGCTATCAGTGAAGATGCCGATTGGGCCGAGTTGGTTGATCAGCTCAATGCCCGTTTCAGGGACTAGTGTTTTCAGCTTCAACCCGCGCTCCACGCATGGTTTTACGCGTCAACGTCTTTATAATGGCTATCCCCTTTGACCAGTAATTAACATGATCAATAACCACGATTTCAAGTGGCGCTTTCTCCACCCCCGTTTTTGGTTGACCTGGTTGAGTCTGGGTTGCTGGCGCTTGTTGGTGGTCCTTCCGTATCCGGTATTGCTTTGGTTGGGGGGGGGCATCGGCCGGATAATGTTCTGGCGAAGCCGCTATCGTCGAGAAGTTGCAGACATCAACCTGCGATGGTGCTTTCCCGAGATGGAAGAATCGCAGCGCCAGAGGTTGCTGCGGGCTAATTTTATCAGCTACGGCATTGCTTTTTTTGAAATTGGTATGGCCTGGTGGTGGCCCACACAACGACTTGATAAGCTGATTACCTTTGAGGGGCTGGAGCACCTTGATGGCTTGCAGGGTAGGGGGGCGCTACTGATGGCCATTCACTTCACCACGCTTGAAATCGGCGCATCCGCCCTGTCTGCGAGACACTCGATTGATGGAATGTACCGCCCCCATAAAAATCCTGTGTATGACTATGTGCAAAGCAAAGGGCGTCGGGTAAGAGACCCTTTGGGGGTAGTTTATCCACGGGAAGACATCCGCGGTATGTTCAAGGCCCTTCGCCAAGGCAGAATTATCTGGTACGCACCGGATCAGGATTATGGGCGCAAACAGAGTGTGTTTGCCCGATTCTTTGGCGTTCCGGCAGCCACGGTCACGGCTACTGCACGTTTTGCCAAAACCGGCAACGCCCTTGTTCTGCCCTTCTCTCAGGTGAGGTTGCCCGATGGTCGGGGATATCTGATTAAGGTGCATCCGCCCTTACAGGATTTTCCGACAGGCGATGATCTGGCAGACGCTGAAACGGTTAACCGGCAGGTTGAGAAGATGATTCTCGAGCAACCGGACCAGTATATGTGGATTCACCGGCGCTTTAAAACCCGCCCGCCCGGCGAGTCAAGACCCTATCCAAAAAGTAGCAAATAACAGAGTCTGCCCAGACGAGGCGAAACTGGGAATGATGGGCCGGAAACCATCATGCATTGCCAGGATGGGGAACTCTGTCGTGTTCAATGGTCTGAAATACCGGTTGCTTCTCTGGCCAGCCGGATCAAACTCTCCCGGTCTTCTGTTGTTAACCTTGGAGCTGGTGTCTAATTTATTCATAACGCTTGTGCCCCAGGTTGCTGGTCAGTAACATTACGCGTTCTATTTTTCTTGGCTATTTTGAGGCTCCTCCGATGATCACCGGCAGTATTGTTGCTCTGGTTACGCCCATGTTTCGCGATAATCAGGAAGTTGACTGGGATTGTCTGAAACGTTTGGTGGAGTGGCATATTGCCCAGGGGACCAATGCGATTGTTGCTGTGGGTACCACCGGTGAATCCCCGACACTCGATGTGCAGGAGCATATGGCGACCATCGCTGCGATTGTCGAAGACGCAGATGGTCGTGTTCCCGTGATTGCTGGCACTGGTGCAAACTCGACCAGAGAAGCCATAGAGTGGACCCATCGAGCACAACAGATCGGTGCAGATGCCTGCCTGCTGGTAACGCCCTATTACAACAAACCTACCCAGGAAGGCCTCTATCTTCACCACAAAGCAATTGCAGAGGCCGTGGATATTCCACAAATTCTCTACAATGTGCCCGGTCGTACGGCCTGTGATATGCTTCCTGCCACTGTTGCGAGGCTTGCCGAAATCCCAAACATCGTCGGTATTAAAGAGGCTACCGGTGATCTAGACCGTGTTAACCAGTTGGTCAGTACCTGCCCTGAGGGTTTTGCCATTTATTCGGGCGATGACTTTACTGCACTGGAATTGATCCTGAGGGGTGGTCATGGTGACATCTCTGTTACGGCCAATGTTGCCCCCAAATTAATGGCTGAGATGTGTCGTTTGGCGCTCGCCGGCGAGGTGGATGCAGCGCGTGAAATCAACAAGCGACTTATTCCTGTTCATGAAGCCATGTTTGTCGAATCCAACCCCATCCCGGTCAAATGGGCTGTAGCGGAAATGGGTTTGATGGAGCATGCCATACGTCTCCCGCTCACTGAATTGTCTGCGGCCTATCATTTAAAAGTTATCAGAGCTCTTGAGCAGGCTGATCTGCTGAGCGGTGCACAAACAGTCAATTCGGAGTTCACTGGATGAAGGCAACACTGAAAAAGCTATCAGTGATTATAGCGTTACTGGCAATGGCTGGTTGTGGAAATAATCTTGTTCGCGACAAAAGTAATGATTATCTGCTTTCAGAGGAAGTCCCTCCCATGGTTGTGCCCGAGGGCAAAAGCTCAGGTGCAATCGGTCAGCTTTATGATGTTCCTGCAGTTCCTGATGCCGGGGCTGGCTCAGAATATTTTGTTGTTCCCAGGCCACAGCCGCTCTCGGAAAATGTTTTTGAAGAAACGGTAAAAATTGAGACATTCTCAGGTAGTCGATGGATAGCGATTAACAAGCCTGCTGAAGAAGTTTGGCCAAGAATCAGGAATATTCTCTCGCGCAGTAGTGTCCCCACGACCCGGGTAGATGCCAGTAGCGGTATTATTGAAACGGGTTGGCTGCAATTCAAGGACGATGAAGACAAGAGCCACCGTTTTCGCTTTAAAATAGTTCCTGGCATCGGTGTTAACAGTACAGAAGTCAGCCTGCTGCAGATGTCTGCACCTATTGGCAAGGAAGGCGATGCGGGTTCATGGCCTGCAAAGTCGATGGATGACTCCCGGGAGTTGGAATTTGTCGAGATCGTTTCCAACTCTCTCGCCAGTGAAATTAACAGTGGCAGCGTTTCACTGCTGGCCCAGACGATCGGTGGTCAGGAGCAGGTTGAGGTCGTATCTTCCGCAGATACTGATCCCTACATCAAAATGAATCTCAACTATGACAGGGCCTGGGCGTCCCTACTCAACTCGCTCTCCCGGGGCGGTTACACTATCATCGATCAGAATCGTTCAGCGGGTAGATTACAGGTTGAGTTTCAGGAAATTGTTGCTGAAGAGAAGGGGCAGACACTCAAGGAATGGGTACTCAATCTTGGCAATAAAGTTGAAAAAGTGCCCCCTGTCGAGTATTGGGTCGAGTTGGTTCGCAATGAGCAGACAGTGGAGGTGCGGATAGCTGATAAGAGCAGGGATAAGCTGGAGCGCTCACTCGCTATTAAGTTGCTCAAGGTAATCCGCGGCAATTTGAGCTGATTATGCGGTTTGCTTCACTTGGGAGCGGCAGCAGGGGTAACGCTACAATTGTGGATGTCGGCTCAACCCGGTTGTTGATTGATTGTGGGTTTTCAATCAAGGAAACGGAAAAGCGCCTTGAAAGGCTGGGTACGCAGCCCAGTGACCTCAACGCCATTCTGGTGACCCATGAGCATGGGGATCACATCCGAGGCGTCCTTCCATTGGCCAGGAAGTACGGATTGACGGTCTATATGACGGCGGGGACCCACCGAGCCTTGTCCTTTTCACTTTTCTCCGGTATTGATCTAAAACTGATAGACAGTCACCTGGACTTTGTTATTGGTGATTTTGCTGTGACGCCTGTCGCTGTGCCCCATGATGCCAGAGAACCTGTCCAGTACGTCGTACGAGGTGGCGACAACCTGTCTCTGGGGGTGCTAACAGACTTGGGAAGTATCACGGCCCATGTCATAGAGCATTTCGAAGGATGTCACGGTTTGTTCCTCGAGTGTAACCACGATGCCGCTATGCTGGCTAACGGAACCTACCCGCCGTCGTTGAAAAAGCGTATTGCCGGTGATTGGGGACATTTGAACAATCGGCAATCGCTCGATTTGTTACAAAACATCCAGACGTGCCAGCTGCAACAGCTGGTATTGGGTCATATCAGTGAGCAGAACAATTCTCTGGCTGCAGTGCAGGCAATGATGAGCAACCTGCCATCTGATCTGTTTTCTATCCACTATGCCTGCCAGAACGACGGTGTTGATTGGCTGGCGCTATCCCGAGTATGAATACGTTTTTGCCGGAAAGCCGTGTTGTTGACTGATGCAGTTACATGCCCGGCAACGCAGAAAAGCTGGTCAGCCCTCCAAAAGCAGTATCAATCAGTTTTATATTGTCCACAATTACACTAATAACCTTAAGTAAATGTTTAGAATCTATTGTAAGTTATTGATTTAAGTTTTTTAATTACTTAACTTGATGATTTGTAAGGGATTTATGTAATGATCAAAAAGTAGCCATTTTGTTTGAGCGCCCCATTTTGCGTGGATTCATCGAAGTTTTACGAAAGTAATGCACAAAGTTATCCACAGAATTTGTGGGTAACTTTGGAGAACTATTTATCGTTTGTTGTCAACTGATCCTGTTGCGATTCGTTAGGTGTCAGCAATGTGTCGGGAGTTTAATCTGTCCCTCGACTTGTTCTGAGAGTAGTTGCGCATCAGGACAATCGAGAGAGGTGTTGCCTTCCAGAGAAATGCTATCGAGGTTGGGTAAATAGAGTAACGGCTTTATAGAAGTAAGCTGATTTTGTGCCAGGTTGACGATAATAAGGCCCGTGAAAATTTCAAGACCGGAAAGGTTGACAATACCAGCGTTAGAACAGTTGAGCTGTGATAACTGATTCGCACGGGTCACGGCAAGGTCTTTGATCGCCTGTTCAACACAGACAGCAAGCGCCGGGTCCTGAATTTTGTAGCCGGAAAACAACTCGGTTGGTTTTAGAACAGGTTGTTCGTTAAAGGTGAAGGTATATTTTTCGCAGCCACTCAAAAACGTGCCGATGACCACAATAACGAAGAGGATGTGCTTTTTCATAGGGTTGGAAACCGCATCTTGTATTAAAGTAAGGCAGCAAATTTCAACGCGTTGCCTGTCCTGTTAGTAAGAATATAGTAGTTTATTGTTTCAGGTATCCACGTTCAGTACGTTTTATCGTTTTAATGAGGAAGTGACATGAAAAAAATTCTGTTAGCCATTCTTGCTATCTCCCTGACGGCCTGTATGTCCACAGACCCCTATACCGGACAACAGAAAACCAGCAACACAGCGAAGGGGGCTGGCATTGGAGCCGTATCGGGTGCTTTGATCGGTGCAGCCACCTCCAGTAGTGGGGATCGCAAGAAAGGGGTTCTGACTGGTGCAGTAGCCGGTGCTGCTGTTGGCGGTGGTATTGGCTATTATATGGACCGTCAGGAAGCCGCACTTCGTGCAAAACTGGAGGGGACCGGCGTTCGGGTTGTTCGCGAAGGTGACAACATTCGCCTTGTCATGCCCAGCAGTATCACATTTGGTGTGGATCGTCACGAAGTTCGCCCGGAGTTCTATAGCACGCTTGAGTCCGTTGCGATTGTCCTAAAAGAGTTTGATAAAACCAATATACGCATAGCAGGCCACACAGATTCAACCGGTAGTGCAGAATACAACCAGACCCTGAGTGAGCGGCGTGCAGCCAGTGTTGGACAGATGCTCATGAGTCAGGGAATTGTGAGTGGGCGGGTGTGGAGCACCGGCTATGGTTACCGCTATCCCGTTGCCAGCAATGATACGGCAGAGGGTCGACAAGCTAACCGTCGGGTAGAGCTTGAGCTTGTCCCTACCCAGTAACAAAAAGTTGTTTCTGGCTGTCTGGCCCCGGCCCGGCTTCGAAAACCGGGCCGTTATGCTTTCCAGAGAGCTGTCGTTGCCACTCCTGCCTGTGGCGCCGGCACTGGGGACACTTGATACGGAACAAGAGTGCTTAGTGTTGGTTGTCGATGATGACGGGTTGTCGCTACAACAACTGGGTCCAAAAGCGCCGGGGCCGGTTCGATGCGAATTCGCCTTGGGTGCAGCACGCCATCGTCGTTTGTATGGTGGTGGCAGGGGTCAGGATATCGCCAAGGCCACTGGTCTCGGTCATAGTGGGTTCTGTCCTAAGCTGCTGGATTTGACTGCAGGTCTGGGTCGAGATGGCTTCATTCTGGCTTCCCTGGGGGCGCAGGTAACCATGATCGAGCGAAATCCCATTATTTATGCGTTGCTTGCCGACGGGCTTTCTCGTGCTGGTGACAAGGTGGAAGGAGATCCGCCGTTGGCGGAAATTCTGCAGCGTATTAACACGGTCTGCCAGAACTCCGTCGATTACCTGGAAACACTGACGGATCAGGCATGCCCCGATGTGATATATCTCGATCCCATGTTTCCCTCCAGAGAAAAGTCCAGCAAAGTGAAAAAAGAGATGCAGATTTTTCATCAGCTTGTTGGGCCAGACGATGCCGGGGAATTGTTGCCTGTGGCTCTCGGTAAGGCGCGTTACCGTGTTGTTGTGAAGCGGCCCGTGCACGCTCCGGTCCTGAATGGCTGTGAACCGGGTTATTCTCTCAAGGGGAAATCTACCCGTTTTGATATTTACCCATTACAAAAACTGCCCTGAGTTGGCCCAGTCACCATTGATAGCCCAGTGATATGACCCACTCTTCATCGGCCCTCTTTTGCCCATCACCGGGTTGGTTGACATAATCAAAATCATATCGAAGTTCACTGAACAGATTGCCGAGCAGTGGTATTTTAATGCCGGTACTGCTTTCTGTCTGATTGTTATTGAAGTCGTCCACGGTCCAGAAAAATTCATTCTCGTGGAAAAGCATCATGTCTGTTCCGGGTATGGGCCAATCCATGCGCATTCTCCAGCGCCCCGCCAGATCTTTTTCTGAGCCCGATCCGTCATAGTGGGAAACCAGAAAGGCCGCGCCCAGCTGTAAATTCAGTTTCATCTGATTGGCAAGGTTGATGCGACGGCCAGCGCCTGCACCCAATTGATATTGCTCGTCAATGGCACTGAAGCGGTTTTTTGTATAGCCCAGACGACCGTAGCTGAACCATCGCTCGGTAAAATCATAATTCAGCTGGTAGTTTGTTTCGTAGTGCTCATCTACCACAGCGCCATCAGCTTTCTCTGATTCTGCTATTAATTCGGTTTCATGTCTGAACTGTTCCTGTAGCCACTGTGCCCTGACAATGAAGTCGAGATTCTCTGTATTGGTATTACCGTCTTTGCGGTTGAAGCCAAACCGAACGTCGCCAGTAAAAGCCTTCGGTGGTTCCATGGCCACAAGCGTCATGAAGGGTAGTGATGGTTTTGTACCCTCATCACAGTGGCCGGTAACAGTCTCCTCCATTGTCAGGGAACAGTTGGTGGCTGTTTCATCAGGACTGGTGATTAACGGCATCCTGGAGGAGGAATTGAAATCGGTAACCTGGTTTTTGGGGATTTTGATCAGACCGAAGATGTCTGATTTCCAGATAACCTGGTTCTCATTCAATGAATCCAGTTCGCCGTGGATAATATCCCCGTTTTTTAAAGTGATTTCACCTGCAAGTGACATTACCGGGAGCAGCATGCAGACCAATAATATCAGGCGGTGGCGAAGGTTACTCAAATCCGGCATTTTCAGTCCTTGTTGGTGATTGATCGATGCAAAGACTGGCACCCTACAAAAACCGTCATTGAATATCCACTGTGAATGAGAATATGTGAGGCGTATCAGATCGCTCAAAGCCCGGATGCCGGCAGTGAGTAGTGTGTGGGTATAGAAGAGTGGATGATCCCGGCTACGAGAGTGACCTTAAATAAGCAGCTTTTCGAGAATACGTCGATAAATTTTTTCGAGGGCGTCAATGTCCTCGACGCTGGCGCATTCGTTGACCTTGTGAATTGTGGCATTTACGGGCCCCAGTTCGACGACCTGGCAGCCATGGGGAGCAATGAAGCGACCATCAGAGGTGCCTCCTGCTGTCGAAAGTTGCGCCTCGATGCCGGTGATTTCCCGGATACTGGCCACCGTAGCCTCTACCAGTGGCCCTTGTTCGGTCAGAAAGGGCTGGCCGCTGAGGTGCCACTGGAGTTCATAGTCAAGCTGATGTTGTTTTAAAATCATTTCAGTGCGGGATTTAAGTTGCTCGACGGTCACTTCGGTCGAAAAGCGAAAGTTGAACAGTACCTGCACGGTCCCGGGAATCACATTGGTGGCACCGGTGCCGGAGTGAATGTTGGATATCTGAAAACTGGTGGCAGGAAAAAAATCATTGCCGTTGTCCCAGCTCTCGGTGGCGAGCTCGGCCAGTGCTGGCGCCACTTTGTGGATAGGGTTATCCGCCAGTTGTGGGTAGGCCACATGCCCCTGGATGCCCCTGATTACCAATTCAGCTCCCAGAGAGCCGCGGCGCCCGTTTTTTATCACATCACCTACGCGTTTAGTGCTCGACGGTTCTCCCACCAAGCACCATTCAGGGATTTCATGGTTGTCCACTAGCCATTGCACCACTTTCACCGTGCCGTTTGTGGCGATACCTTCTTCGTCACTGGTGATCAAAAAAGCGATCTGTCCCGGGTGGTCTGGTTGTGTGGCAACAAAATGTTCTACCGCCGTAATCATGGCGGCGAGTGAGCCCTTCATATCGGCAGCTCCCCGGCCGTAGAGAACGCCGTTCTCAATGTGGGGGGAGAAAGGCGGATGTTGCCAGTCACCTTCGGGACCCGTGGGCACTACATCGGTATGTCCGGCGAAACAGAGCGTTGGGCCTCTTTCACCGCGCACGGCCCAAAAGTTATCCACATCGCCGAAGGGCAGCCTGACCACACAAAAACCGATCGCTTCCAAACGCTCAATCATCAGTTGCTGGCACCCCTCGTCCGCCGGAGTTACAGACCGGCGTTTGATAAGTTCACAAGCCAGTTCAAGAGTGGGGGAAAGGGTAGTCATTCAGTGATACTCCGGGGCAGTCATTACAAGTTTAACGAGCTGGGACAGCCCAGGCCACTGGCATTTTCTTCCAATAAGCCGCATATGGTGGCGGAGTCAGTCCGGAGCGCCACAGGGCGACCGGACTGGCAAATATTCTAATTGGATACGTGCAACGCCTCATTCAATTCCACGGCGGATTTATTGGTCAGGCATTCCACGGCACCTGTCGCAGAATTTCGGCGGAAGAGCAGGTCATCCTTGCCAGCCAGTTCTCTGGCTTTGGTTTGCCCTACCAACTGGTTCTGGTCATCCAGCAGGCTTACTTTGGTTCCGGCGGTGATATAGAGCCCAGCCTCTACGGTACAGCGGTCACCCAGGGGTATCCCCAAACCGGAATTGGCTCCCAACAGACACCGGTTACCAATAGTGATAATGATATTGCCACCACCGGACAGCGTGCCCATTGTAGAGCTGCCACCTCCCAAATCTGAGCCGGATTTAACGAATACACCCTGAGAGATTCGGCCTTCCACCATGCTGGTACCTTCGGTGCCGGCGTTAAAATTCACGAAGCCCTCGTGCATGATAGTAGTGCCTTCACCGATATAAGCCCCGAGGCGTACCCTTGCCGTATCGGCGATGCGAACGCCGGAAGGGACAACGTAATCAACCATCTTGGGAAACTTGTCCACGCTGTCTACAGACAGAGGGGAGCCTGCCAGGCGGGCCTGTAACTGTCGGGCGGGCAGTTCCCCTATGTCGATGGCTCCCTCACTGGTCCAGGCGACATTGTGCAGCACACCGAACAATCCGGTCAGGTTTGTGGCGTTGGGTTTTACTAGGCGATGGGATAGCAGGTGCAATTTCAGGTAACCCTCTGGCACGGAGGCCGGGGCATCGTCGCTGACAAGTACAGTGGCCACTACCGGACGAGAACTCTTTTGAAACTGTCGGGCAATGCTCGCTTGCTCTTCTTCCCCCGCCGTTGCGAAGGCCGCAGCAAGCGTATCCAGTTGTTCAGCGGTGAGCGTCATCACCTGGTTTTTACCCTGGATTTCCAGCGTAGTCTTAATTGCAGTGAGGGAAGTGTCTCCGGGGTTTAGTAGGGGTTTTGGGTAGAAAACCTCGAGCCATTCGCCGTTGTTATTCTGGGTGCCGATACCCAATCCAAAGCTGTAGAGTGTCATTGGTTGTTATATCTCCGGAAAATTACAGGTTAAAAAGCAAAGCGTATTGATCTGGCCGAAAGCCGACGGTAATAGTACCGTTCTGGTCCAGCACCGGGCGTTTGATAATGGCCGGGTATTCCATAAGCAGGTCGACAACATTGTCTGCAGAGACATGGTCCTTGACAGTCTGGTCCAGTTTTCGCCAGGTGGTGCCCACCTTGTTGAGCACTTTTCCCCAGCCGGCAGCGGCGATCCAGCGTTTGATCATTTGAGGGTCTAGGCCGTCGGTGCGGACGTCGTGGAAGCGATAGCTCACCTGTCGTTCATCCAGCCAATGTCGTGCCTTTTTCACGGTATCGCAGTTCTTGATGCCGTAGAGAATGGTTTCAGTCATAGGATTTGTCACGTGGTTGTCATGAATTGGCGTTATCAAGCATCAATACACATAATCGGGTTTAAGCAGCGGCGAAGGATAGCAAACTTGGGCCACGCATTCACGGGAGACCGCCATGAAGATGATCGCACTGATTCGTCATGCCAAATCCAGCTGGAAAGATACTACCTTACCGGACCTGGAGCGGCCCCTTAATCGCCGTGGTCGGTTGAACGCCCCGGAAATGGGGCGCAGGTTACAGGAGCAGCCAGTGTCTCTGAAACGGGTTTTCTCGAGTCCGGCGGTGAGGGCCATGGAAACGGCTGAGTGGTTGATGCCCAGTCTCGGGTTGAGTGAGGCGAAGCTTGAAGTGGTCACGGCCCTGTATACCTTTAATTACGAAGATATCCTGGCCTGGCTGCGATCTCTGGACAGAGATGCCGACAGGTTCGCCCTGATTTGTCACAATCCGGCCATAACTGATATGGTGAATTTTCTCACCCTGATGCAGATCGATAAAATTCCCACCTGTGGTATTGCCCTGATGCAGGTTGACGTAAACCATTGGCAGGATTTGGGCGCCGGTATGGCCGAGTTGAGCTATTTTGGTTTCCCAAAAAGTGTCAGCGGAAAAGCCATTTCATTGGGGCCGGGCTAGATAAGCATTGCCTTAAAAGTTACGGATTTTCATGGATAATTTTGTTTTCCAGGAAAGGGATCTAAGTGCAGAATTCAACCGTGTCGTCCTCCAGCAAACGAGATTGGCGCGGGAACAACTGCGGTCTCTGACCTCAAAACAGCTAGAAGGCATTCACGAAGCACGCAAATGCTTTAAACGCCTGCGTGCCTGTTACAGGTTACTGAAATCAGCGGATAAGGTGACCTTCTGCCAGGGCAATCAGTTCTTTCGTGACCTCTCTGCCAGGCTGTCTGTCCTCCGGGATACCGAGGTCATGAGCCAAACCCTGTTGTCACTGCGTGCCGACAATCACGGGTTGGTTGATACTGCGGTCTTTGACCAACTGGAGCGACAGCTGGCATTGCAACAGCCAGAGACGATAACCGAAGCAATGACCCAGTCACAGTTGGTGTCCGATCAATTGGGTCAGTTTATCCGTCGGTACAAGCAGGCGGAGCAGCCGACCATGGACGCAGATGTTTTGCTCAGGGCCCTGGTCAAAAGCTATGCTGTGGCACGACGCAGCTGGAAGCAGGCCCGGCACAGTGGTGATGACGATGATTGCCACCATTGGCGCAAATACGCCAAGTATTATTGGTATCAACTACGGCTCATCTCGGTGCTCTGTCCACCACCCAACAAAAAACTGAATTCGCTGGAAAGGCTGTGCAGCCTCCTGGGTGACTATCACGACCTGGCTGTATTAAAAGTGCAGTTGACAAGGGTGTCCACCGCTGAACAGTCGTTGCAGGCGCTAATTGCCCAGCGGCAGCAACAACTGTTGCAGGCTGCTGATGATCTGGCTAAGTTCTTGTTCAAGCGTCGTGTAAGCCATTATCACGTGTGGTTGGCCAAACGCTGGCACAAGATTGCACCTTGATCAGGCCTTGCGGGTTTTGATGGGTCGCTTCCGGTTGGGAAAACAGGTTTTACAGATATCACAACTCAGGCCATTGCAACTGCGGGCGGGGCAGTATTCGCGACCGTAGTAAATAATCTGCAGATGCAGAGCGTTCCAACTTTCTCTGGGAAACAACCGTTTCAGATCCTTCTCTGTCTGCACCACGCTGTTGCCGTTGCTCAATCCCCAGCGTTGGGCGAGACGGTGAATGTGGGTGTCAACCGGAAAGGCGGGGTGGCCAAAGGCTTGGGACATGACCACGCTGGCCGTTTTGTGGCCGACGCCGGGCAGTGTTTCCAGCGCTGCGATATCTTCGGGTACCTCTCCGTCGTACTGATCCACCAGTATCTTCGAGAGGTTTACAATTGCTTTGGACTTCTGGGGTGCCAGACCACAGGGGCGGATAATGTCATATACCTGCTGTTCTGAAATCTGGCTCATGGCCTGGGCATTATCGGCCGATGCAAACAGTATGGGTGTCACCTGGTTGACTCGGTCATCAGTACATTGAGCAGATAAAAGCACGGCTATCAGCAGAGTAAAGGCGTCCTGGTGGATAAGGGGGATTGGCGGGTTTGGATACAGTTCATTCAGTCTATGGTGGATAAACGCTGCCCGAGCTTTTTTTAACATGTTTCAGCCCCTCTGTTGAGCGGCTTCGACAAACTTGCGGATGCGTATGGCCGCTTCTCTGCATTCCTCCAGAGGTGCCACCAGCGCCATACGTACTCTGTTTTCTCCCGGATTGATGCCATCAGCTGTGCGCGCCAGATAGCGGCCGGGCAGAACAGTAATATGCTGTTGCCTGAACAGTTCCCTGGCAAAGTCTTCATCACTGCCAATGTTTGCTCTGCGGGTATCTGCCCATAAATAAAAGCCGGCATCCGGCATGCTTAATGGCAACACAGGTTCGAGGATTTCTCTGAATATCGCAAATTTCTGCCGGTACTGATCGCGGTTGTCCCGCACATGCTGCTCATCTCGCCAGGCGGCAATACTGGCCAGTTGTGACGGGACCGGCATGGCGCAGCCGTGATAGGTGCGGTAGCGCAAAAAATTTGCCAGGATACGACTGTCACCGGCCACAAACCCGGATCTCAGGCCCGGTAAATTGGAGCGTTTCGACAGGCTGTGAAATACCACGCAGCGATCATAGTTGTGACTACCCATTTGTGCGCAGGCCTCCAGTAAGCCAATGGGTGGGCAGTTTTCATCGGGATATATCTCTGAATAACACTCATCACTGGCGATGACAAAATCGTATTGATCTGAGAGCTGGATTAGCGTCTGTAATGTATCGATGTCCAGCACTGCGCCGGTCGGGTTTCCCGGTGAGCAGATGTAGATAAGCTGGCACTGCTGCCAGATTTCCGGTGAAACAGATGCCCAGTCCGGGCAAAAAGCATTGTCTTCCGTGCAGTTAAAAAAATGCAGCCTCGCGCCAGCGAGCAGGGCGGCACCCTCGTAGATCTGGTAAAACGGATTGGGGCTGACCACCACCGGCTCGTTACTGCGGTTTATGATCGCCTGGGCAAAGGCAAACAGTGCTTCTCTGGTGCCATTGACCGGCAATACCTGGGTTTCGGGGCAAACTGTCTGAAGTGTGAAGCGTTGACACAGCCATTCGGCTATTGTCTCCCGGAGCTCCGGAAGACCCTTGGTCAGTGGGTAGGTCGAGAGTTTGTCGAGAGCATTGGCGAGAGTCTCCCTGACGAATGCCGGCGGTGGGTGTTTTGGCTCACCGATAGATAGCGCAATATGGGTGAGCGCTGCTGGTGGTGAAATACCCGATTTGAGAGCATTGAGTTTCTCAAAGGGATAGGGGTGTAGCTTGTTCAGGTCAATGTTCATACGATCATCGGTTTATCGGGAGCAGTTGATGGCGGAGTGAGTGTACAGTTTGCTATTGCCACAGCTTCATCTTTTGCAATGGAGCCCCTTCAATATCCTCCTTGTTGCGGGCATCCAGCTCCCGGCAGATGGTATCGCGCAATTGTTCGCAGAATGCTGCGTCACTGAGTGGCTGATAGTCCATATCGACCAGAGAGAACACATCTTCCACCCGCTCACCAAGGGTTGCAATTTTGGCGCTCAATAGTCGCAGACGAAACTGCATAAAAATTCTGCCTAAATGCGCGAGCAGCCCGGGACGGTCGGGTGTGATAACTTCCAGAATGGTCGCACTCTTCCCAATATCATTGCTGATGCTGGCGATGGTGCGCATCGTAAAGTGTTTGAGGTGCCTCGGTGTTCGCCTGTTCACGTTGAACATGGCGGGTGTAGGATTTTTCAGGGTTTCTGAGAGAGTTCGCTGGATTTTGAGCAGCATCTCGGTTTTGTGCCCGAAGGGTTCGTTGTGTTCGTTAAGTACATAAAAAGTGTCAAAGGTATGGCCTTCTGTATCCCTGTGCAGGCGGGCATCCTGGATGTTTAGCTGAAGATGATCGAGCGTAGCCGCAGTGGTAGGGAATACGTTATTGATCCCTTTGGTATGAATAAAAATCTGTGTGGCAATCGGGACTTCTACGCCGGCGTCCTGTATTAAAATAACCGGGTCCGAGCTGTCGCCCTGTGCGGCGATGGCCGCAGTATAAGTGGCAATATCATCGGCCCTCTCCCTGAGGAAGAACTCGTCATCGACATTCCCCCAGATTGCGCGGGCACTTTCCTCATCAATCCCCAATTCGGCCAGTTGATTAATGGCGGACAGTCGGTTGCTGTCCACCCACACGCTTCGGTCAACCGGATTTTCCAGTCCGCGTTGTAACGCTCGCTTGGTCTCGGAGTAGAGTTGGTGCATCAAGGCGGCTTTCCAGGCAGTCCAGAGAGTCGGGTTGGTGGCCGTGATATCGGCGACGGTTAAAACAAACAGGTAATCCAATTGCAGTTGGTTGCCGACCAATTTGGCAAATTTATAAATAACGTCCGGGTCGGAAATATCCGTGCGCTGTGAAGCATTTGACATCAGCAAGTGGTGTTCCACCAGCCAGGCAATCAATTTTATCTCTTCGCTGGGCAAGCCGTGTCTGCGGCAAAAATCGGCAGCATCCATGGCGCCCAGCGCTGAGTGATCTCCCCCTCGCCCCTTGGCAATGTCGTGGTAAAGCCCAGCAATAAAAGCCAGTTCAGGTTTTGGCAGGTTTTTATAAATATGTGCGGCAACGGGAAATTCTTCTGCCACCTCCGGCCGGTCGAACAACCGCATATTCTTGATAAGCTGGAGCGTATGCGCATCTACCGGGTAACGGTGAAAAAGATCGTGCTGGGTCTGACCGATAATTTGCCCAAACTCTGGCAAATATCGTCCCAGAATGCCATAGCGGGTCATGCGTTGGAGTTGAGTACTCATTTTGTGAGGGCAGCGGAGTAGGCGAAGAAACAGGGCCTTGTTTTGCGGCTCATTGCGAAAGTCGTCGCCGATCAGTTTGCGGTGCTGGCGGATCTGTCGAATGGTGGTGGCCCGAATACCCTGAATATTATCGTTCTCACCCAGTAGACAGAAAATTTCCAGCAGGGCAGAAGGGTATTTGGCAAAAATATACTCACCGAGTGTTTCGATATGGTTGTCGCGAACCTGGAACCGATCATTCAGTGCGTAGACATTCTTTGCCTTATCTTTTCGCAAAATGGCTTCATCGAGATACTGCAACATGACATCGTTTAGCTCCCGCATGGAGAGTACGACCTGATAATAATGCTGCATGAATTTCTCAACGCCGAGACGCTCTTCGCTGTCATGATATCCGAACATTGCGGCCAGCTTGCGTTGATAGTCGAACTGTAGTCTTTCTTCGGGGCGCTCTGCAATGAGGTGTAAACCGTAGCGAACTTTCCACAAAAAAGCTTCGCCCCGTTTCAGCTGCAGGTATTCCTCCGGTGTGAGGAAATCCCTGCCAACCAGTTCTTCCAGTGACTCGACATTAAAATGGCGCTTGGCTACCCAGTTGATCATCTGAATGTCGCGCAGGCCGCCGGGCGCTTCCTTGATGTTGGGCTCCAAATTGTACTCGGTATTGCCGTGCTTGTTGTGCCGTTCGATCTGCTCATCCCATTTGGCACGAAAGAACTGCTTGTCCGGCCAGATACGCTTCGGGCCGGTTTTTTTGACCATTGCGAGACGGAGCTTTTCATCGCCGGCAATGGTGCGGGTTTCCATCAGGTTGGTGGCAATGGTGATATCAAACCGGGCTTCGGCAACGCATTCGGACAGAGAGCGCACGCTGTGACCAATTTTCAGCTGAATATCCCAGAGAAAGGTGAGAAATCCTTCAATACTGCGCTGGTGGCGTCTCGGGTTGCCGCGTCTGATCAACAGCATCAGGTCAATATCCGACTGCGGGTGCAGTTCGCCACGGCCGTAACCACCCACTGCGATCAGACAGATATTTTTTCCCCAATCGAATTGTGCCCAGGCGTGTCGCAGGATAAGGTCCATGAAACTGGCGCGTTCAGAGATCAGATTGGCAGTTTGTTCACCCTCATAAAATCGGGCATTGAAATGCGAGTTGGCAGCGGCGATGGCATTCTTGAAGACGGGGATGGGGTTGCAATTATTGAGGTCTTCCCGGAAACGGCGTTCGTCAAAAAAAAGTAGTGGTTTTGCGTGTCTGTTCATTACCACTGCTCATCGGTGCGTGCCGTGAGTACTTCAACTCCATCAGCGGTGACTGCGAGCGTATGTTCCCATTGAGCGGATAAGCGGCCATCCCGGGTTTCAACCGTCCAGCCGTCTTTCTTCAGCTTTGTGTGGTATTTGCCGGCATTCAGCATCGGTTCAATAGTAAATGTCATCCCTTGCTGGAGCGTCATGCCAGTATCCGGTTTGCCAAAGTGAAGTACTTGGGGATCTTGGTGAAATTCTGTGCCGATTCCGTGTCCGCAGTAGTCTCGGACAACGCTGTAGTAGTTGGCCTCGGCATGTTGCTGAATGATATGACCGATATCACCCAGCCGGATGCCGGGGCGAACAATATTGATCGCTTTGTAAAGACATTCCTGTGTCACTTTTATCAAACGTACGGCATGCTCCGGTACATCACCGACGCAAAACATTTTACTGGTATCGCCAAAGTAGCCATCCTTTATCACGGTGATGTCAATATTAAGTATGTCGCCGTTTTTCAGCACTTTCTTTGTTGAAGGTATCCCGTGGCAGACCACTTGATTGACCGAGGTGCAGATGGATTTTGGAAAGCCCCGATAGTTGAGCGGGGCGGGAATGGTGTGTTGTTCATTGACCATGTAATTGTGACAAATGTTGTCCAGTTCTCCGGTGGAGACGCCGGCCACCACATAGGGTTCTATCATTTCCAGCACCTCGGCGGCCAGTCGGCCGGCCACGCGCATTTTCTCCAGTTCTTCGGCGGTTTTCAGTGTGACTGCCATAGTTATCTGTTCCGTTGCCAAGGATCAAAGCAGCGCATTGTATCGGATTGTCTTTATCAGTGGCAGATTCCCCTGAAATAGCGGTTTCATCTTCAATAAAGTCTCCTTTTGTGGTATAAAGCGCACCGCTCTGAGGCCAATGGTTTCTGGCGTAACGTAATCTTAACGACACACACGTATCGACACATCGGTCTGGGTGCCTGCAAAGCGGGTTGACCGGTGGGATATGTGGAGGTTTAACCCTAACAAGGAAAATATCATTATGACTACTGTGACCATGCGTGACATGTTGCAGGCCGGTGTCCATTTTGGCCACCAGACCCGCTTCTGGAATCCCAAAATGGATAAATTCATTTTCGGTGCCCGCAATAAAATTCATATTCTCAATCTTGAACACACGGTTCCTGCCTTTAACGATGCGCTGGAAATTGTTCGTCAAGTTGCCGCCAACGGCAATAAAGTACTGATGGTTGGCACCAAGCGTGCTGCGCAAAAGGCCATTGTTGAGCAGGCCGAGCGCGCCGGAATGCCTTATGTGAGCCACCGCTGGCTCGGCGGCATGCTGACTAATTACAAAACGATCCGTGCGTCCATTCGTCGCTTCCGTGAACTGGAGACCCAGAGTCAGGATGGCACATTCGACAGGCTGACAAAAAAAGAAGCACTGATGAGAACACGTCTCATGGAGAAGCTTGAGCGCTCTATCGGTGGCATCAAGGATATGGGCGGTTTACCCGATATGTTGTTTGTGATCGATGTGGATCACGAGCGCATTGCTATCCAGGAAGCCAATAAACTGGGCATCCCTGTCATTGGTGTTGTTGACACCAATAGTAATCCGGACGGCGTGGATTACGTCATCCCTGGTAATGACGATGCCATTCGTGCCATCAAGCTTTATACCACCGCTGTTGCCGATGCCATTCTGGAGGGCAAGGCCCAGTCAGCCAATGCCACCAGTAAAGATGAATTTGTCGAGGTGGTAGAAGCTGAGGCTACTACGGAATCAGCTAGCGAATAAACAGCTGCTTTATATTTATGGGCACTGTTAAAAAGAGGGGGCCTGCCCCCTCTTTTCCAATTTAATTAAAATGATTGAGAGGAATGAACCGATGTCAGCAATTTCTGCATCCCTGGTGAAAGAGCTGCGTGAGCGCACTGGGTTGGGCATGATGGAATGTAAAAAAGCGCTGGTGGAAGCAAACGGGGATATCGAGAAAGCGATTGATGATCTGCGTAAGTCGAGTGGTCTGAAAGCTGCGAAAAAAGCCGGTCGTACTGCCGCTGAAGGCGTTGTTGCGATCAAAGTGGCCGATGACAACAGCTATGGCGTGTTGGTCGAGATAAACAGTGAAACGGATTTTGTCGCTCGCGATGACAACTTCCTGTCATTTGTCAGCTCGGTGGTCGAGAAAGCCTTTACCGATAGGCAGACTGATGCTGCTGCATTGGCCAATGACGTAGAAGAGGTTCGTCAGGCGCTGGTTCAGAAAATAGGTGAAAACATCTCGGTTCGTCGAGTGATTCTGCAAGAGGCACCAGTGGTTGGCAGTTACGTGCACAATAACAACCGTATTGGTGTGTTGGTATCCATTGCTGGTGGTAACGCTGAGCTGGCAAAAGACATTGCCATGCACGTGGCTGCGGTTAATCCTCAAGTGGTAAACCCTGAGGACATGCCTGAGGAATTGTTAGCCAAAGAGCGTGAGATTTTTTCTGTACAAGCCAGAGAGAGCGGCAAGCCAGAAGAAATTATCGAGAAGATGATCGAAGGTCGGATCAACAAGTTCCTTGCCGAGTCCAGCCTGGTTGCTCAGCCCTTTGTCAAGGATCCCGATGTGAAAGTTGGCAAATTGTTGAAGGATGCCGGTGCTGAGGTTCTCTCGTTTACCCGCTTTGAAGTCGGTGAGGGGATCGAGCGAGAAGAAGTTGATTTCGCTGCAGAAGTAGCTGCGCAGGTCGGCTCTGCCAAGTAATGATAGTGACGACGGGGGCTTAGGCCCCCGTTATTATGTTAGGTCCTTTTAGATTCACCCATGGAGAACATTTTCTATGCCCGGTTTGAGAGACAAAAAGTACAAACGGATACTTCTTAAGCTCAGCGGCGAAGAATTAATGGGCGAAGAGGGTTTTGGTATCGACCCGAAAGTACTGGATCGCATGGCACTTGAAATCGGTCAGTTAATCGGGATCGGTGTTCAGGTAGGGCTGGTGATTGGTGGTGGCAATCTGTTCCGTGGTGCCGCATTGCATGCGGCGGGTATGGAACGTGTCACCGGTGATCATATGGGTATGTTGGCGACCATGATGAACGGTCTGGCGATGCGCGATGCCCTTGATCGAAATAATATTTCTGCCCGGGTGATGTCAGCCATACCGATGAGTGGGGTAGTGGAGCATTATGATCGCCGCACGGCCATGCGCTATCTGACTGGTGGCGACGTGGTGATTTTTGCTGCCGGTACAGGTAATCCATTTTTTACGACGGACTCTGCCGCCTGTCTCAGGGGGATTGAGATCGATGCCGGTATCGTACTGAAGGCAACCAAAGTGGACGGTGTATACTCTGCCGATCCTATGAAAGACCCTGAGGCTACTATGTTCAGTCGTCTCACCTATGACCAGGTCATTGAGAAAAAGCTTGCGGTAATGGATCTCACCGCAATATGCCTGTGTCGTGAGCATCATATGCCATTGCGGGTATTTCGTATGTCCAAACCCGGCGCCTTGCTGAATATTGTGGTCGGCAGTGATGAGGGAACCCTGATTGAGGAAAGTGTTGATGATTGAAGATCTGAAAAAGGATGCTGAATCGCGCATGGCTAAATGTGTCGATGCGCTGAGCCACACCTTCAATAAAATTCGCACGGGCCGTGCGCATCCCAGTCTACTGGATGGTTTAACTGTGTCCTACTACGGTGTCGAAACACCGTTGAATCAAGTTGGTAATGTCAATGTGCTGGACGCGCGTACTTTGTCTGTTTCCGTGTGGGAGAAGGCATTGGTACCCGAGGTGGAAAAAGCGATCATCAAATCCGATCTGGGGTTGAACCCTTCTACCACCGGAGAGTTGATCAGAATACCTATGCCGGCCTTGACAGAAGAGACTCGCAAAGGTTTTACCAAGCAGGCCAGATCAGAGGCGGAATCGACCCGTGTATCCATCCGCAATGTTCGTCGCGATGTGATGTCCGATATCAAGGAATTACTGAAGGAAAAGGACATCAGTGAAGACGATGAACGGCGTGCCAATGAGAGTATTCAGAAGATAACTGACAAGTATATCCAGCTGGTGGATAAAGCGCTGGCCGCCAAAGAAGTCGATTTGATGGAAATCTGATCCTTGGATCGCTGTCTGTTAAAGTATGAAATCGTCTAGCAAGGTGCCTGAAAAGGTTCATCCGTTGCGCCATGTGGCTATTATCATGGACGGCAATAACCGCTGGGCTGCCATGCGGGACTTGCCCGGAAGTGCCGGTCATGAAGTCGGGGTTAATCGGGTTCGTGATGTGCTTGATGCCTGCCAGAAACACAACGTTGATGTGATCACCTTGTTTGCCTTTAGTAGTGAGAACTGGAAACGCCCGGATCTTGAAGTCCGGGCGCTGATGGCACTTTTGACCTCTTATCTTAAAAAAGAGGTTCGACAACTGGTTGAGCGGGGTATCAAACTGCGGTTTATCGGTCGTCGTGACAATTTTAGTGCCCGGTTGAACAATTTGATCACTGAGAGTGAGGCATTGACCTCGGCGGGCAAGCAAACTTTGGTGCTGGCTGTTGATTACGGTGGTCGATGGGAAATTACCCAGGCCGCCAGAAAACTGGCCGGTATGGTTCAACAGGGTATGCTGAAGCCGGAAGAAATTACCGAACAATTGATGCACGGACAGATGTCCTTGTCAGATTTGCCTCCCCCGGATCTTTGCATCCGAACAGCCGGTGAGCAACGAATCAGTAACTTCATGTTGTGGCATATGGCCTATACTGAGTTCTATTTTGCCGATTGTTATTGGCCTGATTTTGATGGGCTGGCATTTGACCGGGCCATTGATGAGTATCATCGTCGGCAACGGCGTTTTGGCAAGCGGGAAACCGGGCCAGAGGTTGGCCAACGACATGCTTAGGCAACGCATCACCACAGGTATTGCCATCGCTGTCGTTTTTTTCGTAGCACTGTTTTTGCTGAGTCCCACCGGTTTCTCTCTAGCTATCGCCTGTCTCGTTGGTTATGGTGCCTGGGAGTGGTCCAACCTGAGCGGGTTTTCCTGTCTGTTGCAACGGCTGTCCTATCTCTGCATTGTATTGATAGTGTTATTGCTGTCAGCCTTCCTGATTAATTTTCCTGCGGTATCAGCCCTAGACTTTAATGCTGGTCAGACAATCCTGGCGTACACCGTACCTTGGTGGGCCATCGCATTATTGTGGGTGCAGGGGTATCCCTCCAGCGCTATTCTCTGGGGTGGCCGTTGGATGAGAGCCCTCATGGGGCTGCTTGTGCTGGTTCCCACTTGGGTCGCTGCAGTTATGCTCATTCATCTCGACCGGGGTCCCTGGCTTGTTTCCCTTGTCGTAGTGCTTGTCGCAACAGCGGACATTGGCGCCTACTTCAGCGGGCGTCGCTTCGGCCGACGTCACCTGTCCCCCCATGTCAGCCCGAAAAAGACCTGGGAAGGGCTATTTGGCGGTGTTCTCGCAAATGTACCCATTGTCATCGCGATAGGTGTTGGTTTTGGTTTGGATGCCGGACAGTGGTTAATACTGGGATTGACCGTGATGGCAACGGTACTCTCGTCCGTTCTGGGAGATTTGCTGGAAAGTATGGTTAAGCGTCATCGAGGTATAAAAGACAGTGGCAACATACTTCCCGGTCATGGCGGGTTGCTTGATCGGATTGACAGTCTGACAGCGGCTCTGCCGGTATTTGCGCTAATAACTGCATCCAGTAATGGCTGGTTCTGACGCTATGCAGCAACTGACGATACTGGGTGCCACCGGTTCTATCGGTGTAAGTACGCTTGATGTTGTGGGAAGACACCCCGATCGGTTCGGCGTTTATGCATTGAGTGGGAACAGTCGTATTGCCGAGCTGGCCGAACAGTGCAGACGCTTCAAACCGTCTTTTGCGGTAGTCGCTGACGCACATGCGGCCGCTCAACTGCGTGAACGGTTAAACAGCTGGAACATCAGAACCGAGGTTCTCTGGGGGGTGGAAGGGCTCTGCCAGGTGTCTTCAGCCAAAGCGGTTGACGTGGTCATGGCTGCCATTGTGGGTGCCGCTGGGTTATTGCCAACCTTGGCAGCGGCCAGAGCCGGAAAAAAAGTGCTTCTGGCCAATAAAGAGTCGCTGGTGATGGCCGGCCAGTTATTCATGGATACTGTGCAGAAGTCCGGTGCCATGCTGTTGCCAATCGACAGTGAGCACAATGCCATTTTTCAGTGCTTGCCCAAGGGTTATGACCCATCTGAACAATGTGGTGTGAGGAAAGTTCTACTCACTGCCTCTGGTGGGCCTTTCCGCAGTATTCCTCTGAATGAATTGGCAACAGTGACCCCGGATCAGGCCTGCGCACATCCCAATTGGCAGATGGGAAGAAAAATCTCTGTAGATTCAGCGACGATGATGAATAAAGGACTGGAGCTGATCGAAGCATGCTGGTTGTTCGGTCTTTCGCCCAATGAGATCGATGTTGTCATTCATCCACAGAGTGTTATTCATTCTATGGTCGAATATGTGGACGGCTCGGTACTCGCTCAATTGGGCAATCCCGACATGCGTACGCCAATAGCCCACGCGCTGGCTTGGCCAGAACGTATTGAGTCAGGGGTTGCCAGTCTGGATATCATTGCTACCGCCAGACTGGATTTTGGGGAGCCAGACTTAAAGCGCTTTCCTTGTCTGGGGCTTGCAATACAGGCGGCAAAAGAAGGGGGCAGTGCGCCGGCAGTACTGAATGCTGCAAACGAAATTGCGGTTGAAGGGTTTTTGCAGGGGCAACTTTCATTCATCAATATTGCCCGTATTGTTGCCGATACGCTCGAAAAGCATGAAGTGGCTGAACTGGACTCCCTTGAGCATGTCCAACAGCTCGACACAGAAGCCCGTGAAGTTGCCTTAAAGCTGATCCGTTCAACGCGTTAATACTGGGATCAGGTTTTCAGTAAGCATAATTGCCAGCATAGAGAAATGGCGAAAAACATCTATTTCAGGAAGCAAGAATGGATTTACTCCAAACAATTTTTTTCATGTTGGTGGCGCTTGGGATACTGGTCACCTTTCATGAGTTCGGTCATTTCTGGGTAGCCCGCCGCTGCGGTATCAAGGTGTTGCGTTTCTCCGTCGGATTCGGCACACCGCTGGTCCGTTGGCACGATAAATTGGGTACAGAGTTTGTTATTGCCGCATTGCCTCTCGGCGGTTATGTGAAGATGGTGGATGAGCGTGAGGGTAATGTGGCTGCTGAAGACTTGCCCTATGCGTTTACTCAAAAGAGCGTTTGGCAGCGGATGGCCGTGGTTATTGCCGGCCCAGCGGCGAATTTTGTGCTGGCCATTCTGGTCTACTGGTTGATATACAGCCTGGGCGTTACCGGTATGGCGCCAGTTATTGATTCGGTTACCCCGGGTTCAGTGGCGGAGCGCGCCGGCTTGCAGCAGGGCCAGGAAATTGTTGCAGTCGATGGCAAGCCTACGCCTACCTGGCAAGCACTGAATGAGCAGTTGGTCGGTCGGATCGGTGAAACGGGTTCAATAAGCTTTACGGCTAAACAGCCTGATACGATCCAGACCTATGAGTATCGAGGCCAGCTGGAAACCTGGTTGATGGAAGCCGATCAGCCAGACCCTATCGGCGGATTGGGGCTGACGCTCTACACGCCTCCAATTCTTCCTGTTGCCGAGGAAATTACTTCCGGTGGTCCGGCAGATCAGGCGGGTCTGGTTGCCGACGATAGAATATTAGAGGCCGATGGTATCGTCATGGACGACTGGATCACTTGGGTGAATTATGTCCGGGCCAGACCGGCCGTTGCCATTGAGCTCAGTGTACAGAGAGGTGAGGATATCTTTACGACCAATCTGGTGCCCAACCAGGTCAATGACGATGATGGTAAGGCAATAGGTCAGGTGGGTATGTCCGTCCGCATGCCGGAATGGCCTGAGCATATGATCAGAAAAACTGATTACAGCCTGTTTGGCGCGCTCGGTCGGGGTGTTGAGCAGACATGGAGTATGTCCGTGTTGATACTCGACTCGGTAAAAAAGATGCTTACAGGACTGATTTCCTCAAAACACTTGAGTGGGCCCATCACCATTGCTAAAGTGGCGGGCGCTTCTGCCCAATACGGGTTTACGGCCTATCTCGGATTTTTGGCCTTTCTCAGTGTTAGTCTGGGTGTTTTGAATTTGCTCCCCATCCCGGTTCTGGATGGGGGACACCTGATGTATTACATGATAGAAGCAATAAAAGGGAAACCGGTGTCCGAAAAAATCCAGATGATTGGCTTCCGGATTGGTATGTTCCTAGTGATTGGGTTGATGTTGCTCGCCCTCTACAATGATCTGATGCGGCTGTAGCTGCTGTAACCAACAAGAATCGAGAGAAAACCAGTCTCCAATGAAACACTTTTATCTATTGTTGTGCCTTTTTTTTCTGGCTGTCTCGGTTCGAGCAGAAGTGTTTCAGGTCGAAGATATTCGTATCGATGGTTTGCAGCGGGTGTCCTCGGGCACTGTGTTTGCCTCGATGCCGCTCAGTGTAGGCGATCTGGTCGATGACGATACGGTACGTCGTGCCACGAGGGCGCTTTTCCGCACAGGCTATTTTGATGATATTCGTATATCGCGAGATGGCGGCATTCTGATTGTTTCTGTTAAGGAACGTCCGGCTGTCGCCCAAATAACCATGGAGGGTAACAAGGCGATACCAACAGAAGAGCTGCTAAAAGCACTGCGGGATAATGGTCTGGCCGAGGGACAAATATTCCGTCAATCCATTCTTGAAGGGATGTCCCAAGAGCTTGAACGTCAGTATGTGTCACAGGGTAGATATGGCGCGAAAGTGACTACTGATCTCCAGGAAATGCCAAGAAATCGTCTTGCTATCAATATTGTTGTTGACGAAGGTCAAGTCGCTTCAATCAAAAAAATCAATATTGTTGGTAATCGCGCTTTTGAAAAGGATCAATTGCTGGGATTGTTCGAGCTGAAAACCACGAATTGGCTTTCCTGGATGTTTGGCGATGACAAATACTCCAGGGAAAAACTGGCTGGTGATATTGAGCGGATTGAATCCTGGTATCTTGATCGCGGTTATCTGAAGTTTAGTATTGAATCCTCGCAGGTCACCATCAGTCCGGATCGAAAATCGGTCTTTATTACAGTGAATATCAATGAGGGTGATGTTTATACGGTGGATGAAATCAGGCTGGCCGGCGACCTGATTGTGTCCGAGGAGGAAATTCGCCGTCTCATCATGCTGAAGGAGGAACAGACATTTTCCCAAGTGTCGATGACCAATACATCAGAGCTCATTACGCAGCGTTTGGGAAATGAGGGCTACACATTTGCAGAGGTCAATGGTTCTCCAGAAATTAATGAGGATGACAAAACCGCAACTGTGACATTCTTTGTCAATCCCGGTAAGCGTGCTTATGTGAGACGGATTGAGTTCCGTGGCAACACTAAAACCATGGATGAAGTCTTGCGTCGTGAGATGCGGCAGATGGAGGGTGCATCTGCCTCGACCAGGAAAATAGAGCAGTCCAAAACCCGTCTGAATCGTACCGGCTTTTTTAAAGAAGTGAACGTAGATACGCAGCAGGTACCTGGCACGAATGACCAGGTTGATGTGGTTTACACTGTCGAAGAGCAGCCGTCGGGAAGTATTGGCGCGAGTCTGGGTTTTGCACAAACCTACGGTTTGGTGATCGGTGGCAATATTCAGGAGCGCAATTTTCTCGGTACCGGCAATAATGTCGGAATAGGTGTCAACCGTAGTCAATATTCCACCAACTTCTCTTTTAGTGCCACCGACCCCTATTTTACCCGGGATGGAATCTCTGCGGGGTTTGGTGTTTTTTACCGCAAGACCGATTATGGTGAGGTGAATCTGTCCAGTTTCACCACGGACAGCTTTGGTGGCAACCTGACGTTTGGCTACCCCATATCCGAAATTTCAAGCGTCGGTTTTGGCCTTGGCTTCGAAAACCTGAAAATTGATGAGGGGGCATTTGCCTCTGAAGGCGTAAAGGAATTTATTGACCGGAACGGCGAAGATTTTAACACTTTTACAACCAGTCTATCCTGGGGTTATTCCACCCTCAACCGTGGTCGGCTCGCAACCACGGGGACTTCTCACAGGGTGACGGGAGAGCTGGCTATTCCCGGAAGTGATCTGGAATATTACAAGGCATCCTATGCAGGGCAACATTACCGCCCACTGACTTCTTCACTTACCATGCGGCTGAGAGCAGATGTAGGTTATGGTGAGAGCTATGGCGGTACCTCGGTATTTCCCTTCTTCAAACATTACTACGGTGGTGGCAATGGTTCAGTGCGCGGCTACAAGAACAATACACTTGGCCCACGAGATATCTCGGTAAATCCTTTCAATTGCGCAGATGCTAATGACCTGAGCACCTGTGAAACTGATGATGATCCCTTTGGTGGTAATGTACTGGTTGCCGGCAGTGTAGAAGTCATGTTCCCTGTTCCCTTTATCAAGGACCAGCGATCTTTGCAGGCGGCCTTTTTCCTTGATGCGGGTAATGTTTTTGATACTGACTGCGGTGACAGGGATGAAGACTTCTGTCAGGAACCGGATATCGGTGAACTCCGCTATTCGGTGGGGATTGGTGGTACCTGGATCAGTGGCTTCGGGCCCATAACGGCCAGTATTGCCTTCCCATTGAATGCTGGTGAAGAGGATGAGCGTGAAGTCTTCCAGTTTCAGCTCGGGCAGACTTTCTGACAATTTCATTAAAACGAATGGAGAATTGATGTGCGTGTAGTTAAAAAGTTATTCATTATCACAGTTGCCCTGTTTAGCGTTTCTGCATTTTCGGCTGAGGGAAATGCCGCGGAGGGGAATATTGCCATTGTGGATTTTGGCAGGGCAATTTTCGGTACTGATGTGGCCAAAGCCCGCCTGAAACAGAAGCAGGGTGAGTCGGATTACGCCGGTCTTGAAGCAAAATATGAGAGTACGGTTGCCGACATGAAGTCACTGAAACAGGAAGTTGACAGCAAAAGCATGACCTGGTCACAGGAGCAAGCAGAAGAGGCACAGAAGAAAATGGAATACTACCGTGCCGACCTGGAGCTGATAACCCGAAAAATCAAGGCGGACCAAAAAGATCTACAGAACAGTATTGTCCAGGAATTGCGCCCAAAAGCCGCTGAGGCACTTCAGGAGGTCGTCGATGAGGAGGGAATCGTACTATTGATTAACGCCGAGGCTGTGGTCACAGCGGCTCCCTCACTGGATATCACAGACAAGCTCACTGATCGGTTGAATAAAAAGACAAAGTAAGTTTGTTGATCATCAAATAGAGGGCTCTTGAGGGTGACAGTCAGTTATTCTCTAAAGGATATCGCCGAGCATATTGGTGCCGATGTTTGCGGCGACAACGATTTTCGCATTTCCGGTATCAGCACACTCCGGCTGGCGGATACGAATGAACTGGCTTTTCTTGCAAATAGCGCCTATCGCCAGGACTTGGAGAGAACAAAGGCCGGGGTCGTTATCCTGAGCCCGGAAATGGTGGAATACTACTCCGGGCAAAAACTGATTGTGACTAACCCTTATCTTGGTTACGCATTGGCGACTGCGTTATTTGATCGCGCACCGGTTGCTGTCCCTGGCATCCATTCCAGTGCCGTTGTAGCGAACTGTGCCAATATCGATCCGACTGCAGCGATTGGTCCGCTTGCGGTGATTGGTGAAGGGGTGACAATTGGAGCCAATACCCGGGTTGGCGCCGGTACCATTATCGATAACAACGTCGCGATTGGCGAAAACTGCCGAATTGCCGGTAATGTCAGTATCTATCACAGTGTTGTCCTGGGGAATTTTGTTACGGTTCACAGTGGTGCCGTTATCGGCGCGGATGGTTTTGGTTTTGCTCAACATCAGGGGCGCTGGATCAAAATTCATCAGCTTGGTGGTGTTGTGATTGGCAACAATGTCGAAATAGGTGCCTGTACTACCATAGATCGTGGTGCACTTGCTGATACGGTTATTAAAGATGGTGTTATTGTAGATAACCACGTTCAGATAGCTCATAACGTTCAGGTGGGCGAAAATACTGCCATGGCAGCCTTTACCGGCATATCAGGCAGTACAACTATCGGAAAAAACTGTACCTTTGCCGGCAGAGCCGGTTGTGTGGGCCATATCACACTCTGTGATGGCTCCCATTTAACCGGTGGAACCATACTGACAAAATCGCTCCTTGAGCCAGGTTCATATTCATCCGGCACAATGTTTAGTAAAACCCGTGAATGGAAAAAAAATGCAGTTCGGTTCAATCAACTGGATGACCTGGCTCAGCGAGTCAGGCAGCTGGAAAAAAAATTATAGCCGCCACTGTTATTGTCGCCCTGTAGAATATTGAGAAAAGCTGATGGATATTACTGAAATAAAGAAGCGGTTGCCGCACCGTTACCCCTTCCTACTGATCGACAGGGTGGTAGAGCTTGATCCCGGGAAGAGGATTCTTGCCTACAAAAATATTACCGCTAACGAAGAAGTGTTTAACGGGCATTTTCCCAACGTGCCGATTTTTCCCGGCGTGATGATTATTGAAGCCATGGCTCAGGCTGCCGGTGTGTTGGGGTTCGTAACTGAGGACAAATATGCGGATGACAACGCACTGTATTTGTTCGCCGGTGTTGATGGGGTCCGCTTCAAACGGCAAGTGATTCCGGGGGACAGATTGATGCTTGAGGCGCAAGTTGATTCCGTCAAGCGGACAATCTGGCGATTTAAATGCCGAGCAACAGTTGATGGTGAACTGGCTTGCGAGGCGACGATTTTATGCGCCCTGAAAACGTATTAGCTTATGTCCCTCATTGATCCCCGCGCCATTATTGACCCCTCCGCTGTGTTGGGTGAAGGAGTCCATGTGGGCCCCTGGACCTTGATTGGCCCCGATACCATTATCGGGGCTGGTACGGTGATTCATTCCCATGTGGTGATTCGGGGCCTGACTACGGTTGGCGAAAACAATCGAATTTTTCAGTTTTCCACGATTGGCGAAGATACGCCTGACCTGAAGTACAAAGGTGAACCGACCCGTCTGGTAATTGGTGATAACAACACCATTCGGGAAGGCGTGACTATCCATCGGGGTACCGTTCAGGACGAGGGCCTAACTTCAATTGGAAGCAATAACTTGTTGATGGCCTATGTGCATATAGGCCACGACTGTGTTGTAGGTGATAACTGTATTCTGGTAAATAATGCGTCTTTGGCGGGACATGTCCACGTGGGTGACTGGGCGATTATTTCCGGTTACGCTCTGATCCACCAGTTCGTGTCCATTGGTGCCCATAGCTTTACCGGCGCTGCCGCCTACCTAACCCAGGATTTGCCCGCTTATGTCATGGCAGCTGGTTCACCAGCTGAGGCGAAAACCATCAATGTAGAAGGTCTGAAACGGCGCGGTTTTGACAGAGCAGCGATTGCGGCCATCAAACAGGCTTTCAAAATTCTTTACCGGCAGGGGTATGGTCTACAGGAAGCCATTGGTTTACTGGACACACTGGCCAGGGAACAGCCTGCTGTAAAACTACTGGTTGATTCTGTTCGCGCCTCTTCACGCGGTATTCTTCGTTAGCCCATGTCATCACCCCTTAAAATTGGACTGGTTGCCGGGGAGTCATCCGGCGATCAATTGGGTGCGGGCCTCATCAGGTCTTTAAAATTACACTACCCGGAGGCACAGTTTGAGGGCATCGGTGGCGATAAAATGTTGTCCGAGGGTTTCCGCTCTTTATACCCTATGGACCGTCTGTCGGTTATGGGCTTCATTGAGCCACTGAAACGGTTGCCTGAATTACTGGGTATACGTCGCCATCTCTATCAACACTTTACCAACAACCGGTTTGATCTGGTGGTGGGTATCGATTCTCCGGACTTTAACCTGGGGCTTGAAAAAAAACTCAGACAACAAGGGTTGTTGACGGCGCACTATGTCAGCCCCTCCGTTTGGGCCTGGCGTCAGGGCCGGGTAAAAAAAATAGCCAGTGCAGTGGATTTAATGCTGACACTTCTGCCGTTTGAAGCTGATTTCTACAAACAGCATGATGTCCCGGTGGTTTTTGTGGGCCACCCTCTCGCCGAGGAAATTCCCCTGGTTACAGACACCATCCAGGCTCGCAAGTGGCTTAACCTTCCGGAAGCCGGGCCTATATTGACGCTGATGCCGGGTAGCCGGGCCTCTGAAGTCGATTCCCTGGGTCGACTGTTCCTTGAGGTGGCGCAAAGCTGTCGCCGGCAATTGCCCGATTTACATCTGATTGTCCCCGCTGCCAGCCATGATCGTCTGGAACAGTTAAATGGCCTATTGAATAAATATCCTACGATGTCAGTCACGTTGCTTGATGGCCAATCTCATTTGGCCATGGCAGCGGCAGATGTTGTGTTGTTGTCGTCCGGTACATCGACGTTAGAAGCGATGTTGCTCAATAAGCCCATGGTAGTGAGCTACCGTCTGGGTAAATGGACGTATGCGCTGGTTTCCCGAATGCTGAAAGTCCCCTGGGTGTCGTTACCGAATTTGCTTGCATCGGAAACACTGGTACCGGAGCTGCTTCAGGATAATGCCACTGTGGATAATCTAAGCGAAGCCGTGTTGACGTATTTCCTGGACGAGAAAAAAGTTCTAGCGCTGCAGCACCGCTTTGCTGAGCTTCACCAAACACTTTGCCACGGCGGCAATCGAGCCGCGGCGCAGGCATTAGTGGGCCTGTTGGAGAACCGCGGACGATGACTGGCTACCAGCTGCGTTATCGGGGGAAATTGCTGGCCGGGGTCGATGAGGTTGGTCGAGGGCCACTGGCAGGCGACGTTGTTACGGCTGCCGTGATTCTCGATCCCCGAAAGCCAGTGGCTGGTCTGGCCGATTCCAAGAAGCTTTCTGTTAACCGTCGAAACCAGTTGGCTGAAGAGATCAGGGAAAAAGCTCTCAGCTGGCATGTCGCCAGAGCCTCTGTGGACGAGATTGACAAATACAATATTCTTCGCGCTACCTTGATGGCCATGGTGCGGGCAGTCGATGGTCTGACACTGAAACCGGAGTATGTGGCCGTTGATGGAAACCGGCTCCCGGACTGGGAGTATGCGGCTGAAGCCGTGGTCGGTGGTGATGATAAAGTTCCGGCAATCAGCGCAGCATCTATATTGGCAAAGGTCTGTCGCGATGCTGAAATGTGTCTGGCGGAGCAGGCCTTTCCCGGGTACGGTTTTGCCTCCCATAAAGGGTACGGGACCAGAGCGCACCGCGAGGCTATTGTTTTGCTGGGCCCCTGCCTAATTCATCGAAAATCTTTTGAACCGGTAAAAAGTTTGTTGTCAGCCCGTCAGGACGTGTTGACCTGATCGTCAGTGAACCTTCCCAGGTTGATCGGCAGCCGGACTCTGCGAAGCGGGTTTTTTTGCTATGCTAGGGGGGCAGTGCGCAAGTTAGGTAACCACCGTAATTTTATTTCTAGAGTCAGGCAGGCCTGACTCCTCCCGCCACCTATTTGGTTGGAAAGTGGCAATAGCCTACAAAAGAAGTGCTTGTCTGACCGCAAAATCCCTATGACTATCGCTGGTCAATACCCAGTTGATATATTGGCTTTAATACGGGAATTTCAATGAAACAGTTAAGTGGTCACGATTCGGTTTATCTCTACGCTGAGACACCCTCTACACCCGGACATTTGGGGTTGCTCTATATTTATGATCAATCCACTGCTGAAACCGGAACGGTTCGTTTCAAAAGTATCCTGCAACATATCGAGGAGCACCTGGACATATCACATGTCTTCCGCTCCCGCTTAATGAGAATGCCGTTGGATGTGGATCATCCCTACTGGGTGGATGATGAAAATTTTGATCTCGAATACCATGTTCGGCATCTTGCGTTACCAAAGCCTGGGGATTGGCGACAATTCTGCATCCTCGCTGCCCGATTGCACTCCCGGCCCCTGGATATGTCCCGGCCCTTGTGGGAGATGTATGTCATAGAAGGTCTGGACAACATTCCCTCAATGCCCAAGGGCTCGTTCGCTATCTATACCAAAATTCATCACTGTGCTGTGGATGGTGCGGCAGCCATTGACCTGGCTGGCTTGTTCCATGACAAATCGCCGGAACCGGATAGAGAAGTTGTAGAACGGCAATGGAAGCCAGAGCCAAAGCCGAAATTGGGGACACTGCTGGTCAATACTCTGGTGAATAATACCCGGCATAATTTTGAAACCAGCTTTGATCTGATCAACATGCTACCGGCATTCGGCAAAAAACTGCTCGCGAAAGCCCTGAGACAGGATATGGAGCCGAAGGAAACGGTTGTGAGGCCTGAAACCCGTTTTAATCGGGATCACGTGAGCCCTCACCGGGTATTCGGTGGTGTGGATTTTTCCCTTGAGGATATTCGCTCCATCAAGCGCGCAGTTAATGGTGCCACCGTCAATGATGTATTGCTGGCCCTGTGCGGGGGCGCATTGCATCATTACCTGCAGGACAAGGACGAGCTACCGTATCACTCCCTGCGTGCAATAGTTCCGGTCAGGCAGAATAAAAGAGACCGCAAAGGCAAACAAACCATGGCGGTGATGACACCGCCGTTACATACGCAGGTCGTTGACCCACTGGAGAGGCTTGAAGCGATTCAGTGGGATACGTCTACCAGCGCTGCTCTTGAGGAAGCTCAGGGAGCAAAAGATATGACCGACATTACTCGGCACATGCCATCCTTTACCTTGGCTCTGGGTATTGGCATGGCTACGCACAGCCATTTGTCGCGAAAAACACTGGCGGGGATCGGCAACTGTGTCATGACCAATGTGCCGGGCCCACAATGGCCACTTTATATGCGAGGGGCGAAGCTGGTCTATGTGTCTGCGCTGGCGCCATTGCTGGAAGGGCTGACATTGATGTTTAACGCTGTGAGCTACGACGGTCGCATCAGCGTCTCATTCCAGTCAGACAGGGACATTCTGCCCGATCCCCAATTTATGGAAGACTGTTGGCAACGGTCTCTGGATGAGCTGCGTTGTGCGGCGACTCAACAGTGTGATGAAGCAGATGCACAGGTTATCCATAAGGTCAGAATTCCCAAAACCGCCAAGCGCAAACCAAATTCCAGTAAATCTGGGTCCTGAAGACGATTAGAGTTCGAAGTCAGTGCCCATCAAAACAGAGGAGAGAATATTCAACGTGAAAACATCGTTTGTGCACCTCCGCCTGCACAGTGAATATTCGCTGGTTGACGGAATGGTCAGGATCAAGCCGCTGGTGCAACAGGTGGTTAAGCTGGGCATGCCCGCAATCGCATTGACGGATGTCACCAACTTTTACGGACTGGTCAAGTTTTATCAGGCAGCTCAGGCCGTCGGTGTTAAACCCATTTGCGGAGCAGATTTGCAGATGAGCAGTCCGGTTCCCGATGGATTGCCCGCGAGCCTCACATTGCTGGTAATGAATCAACAGGGCTACCGCAATCTGACCAAGCTTATTTCACGAGCCTTTCAGGAGGGGCAGCACCGGGGTGTTCCCTATGTTGAACGCCAGTGGATTAGTGAGGCAAGTGAGGGCCTGATTGTTCTGTCAGGTAGCCAGGGCGATGTGGGCCAGGCCATACTTTCAGGTAAGTCGGATTATGCCAAAGAGTTGCTGCAGGGCTGGCTTGCCGATTTCCCGGATCGATTTTACCTGGAGCTCACCAGAACCGGTCGGCCGGATGAGGAAAATTTTATTCATGAATTGTTACCCATTGCCACAACGTACCAGTGTCCTGTTGTGGCAACGAACGATGTCCGCTTTCTTGACAGTGAGCAGTTTGAAGCCCATGAGGCACGGGTATGCATTGGTGAGGGCCGAGTACTCGGTGATCCTCGTCGGGAGCGACGTTACAGTGACCAACAATACCTGCGTTCGCCGGAAGAAATGGCCGAGTTGTTTTCCGATTTACCGGAAGCGCTGGAAAACAGTGTTGAGATTGCCAAACGTTGCACGCTGGATTTAAAACTGGGTGAGCACTTTTTGCCGGATTACCCGATTCCAGAGGGTATGACGGAGGACAGTTTTTTCGAAAAGGTCTCCTTCGACGGTCTGGATAAACGTCTGGGCAGATTGCTGGACCCGTCTGCTCCGGATTATCAGTCTCAACGTCAAGTCTATCTTGACCGGTTGCGCTTTGAACTGGATATCATCATCCAGATGGGTTTTCCCGGCTATTTCCTGATTGTCATGGATTTTATCCGGTGGGCCAAAGATAACGATATTCCGGTAGGCCCGGGACGGGGATCCGGCGCTGGTTCACTGGTGGCCTACGCGCTGGGCATCACGGATCTCGATCCGCTTGAATACGACCTGCTGTTTGAGCGATTTCTCAACCCCGAGCGGGTATCGATGCCCGATTTTGATATTGACTTCTGTATGGACAATCGCGATCGGGTGATTGCCTATGTGGCGGATCGCTATGGCAGGGATGCGGTTTCCCAGATCATCACATTTGGCACCATGGCGGCCAAAGCAGTTGTTCGCGATGTGGCGCGCGTGCAGGGAAAGGCCTACGGCCTGGCAGATAAGCTATCAAAAATGATTCCACCGGATATAGGTATGACTTTGGAAAAAGCGGTTGCTCAGGAGGAGGTCCTGCGAGAGTTTCTTGAAAGTGATGAAGAAGCTCAGGAAATCTGGGAGATGGCGCTTCAGCTTGAGGGCGTCACCCGCAATGTTGGTAAGCATGCCGGCGGTGTCGTGATCGCGCCAACCACTCTGACAGATTTCGCGCCACTGTATTGCGATGAAAACGGTGAGGGGTTGGTAACCCAGTTTGACAAGGATGATGTAGAGAAAGCGGGGCTGGTGAAATTTGACTTTCTCGGTTTGCGAACACTGACCATTATTGACGGGGCCATCAAAATGGTCAATCAACGTCTGGCAAAGGTCGGTGAACTCCCCATTGCTATTGACGCAATTCCGCTGGATGACGCGGCAACCTATGGATTGATGCGGCGTGCAGAAACGACTGCGGTGTTTCAGCTTGAATCCCGGGGAATGAAAGATTTGATCAAGCGGGTGGAACCGAACTGTTTTGAGGATGTTGTCGCGTTGGTGGCACTGTTCAGGCCCGGTCCACTGCAGTCGGGCATGGTGGATGATTTCATCAATCGCAAGCACGGTCGAGCCCAGGTGGCCTACCCGGATGCAAAATTTCAGCATGAGTCGCTGAAGCCTGTGCTGGGTCCGACTTACGGTGTAATTGTCTACCAGGAACAGGTCATGCAGATCGCGCAGGTGCTGGCTGGATACACGCTGGGTGGTGCTGATATGTTGCGCCGCGCCATGGGCAAGAAAAAGCCCGAAGAAATGGCCAAGCAGCGCAGTATTTTTGAAGAGGGTGCCCGTCAGCAGGGAATAGATCCCGAACTTGCAGTGAGGATTTTTGATCTTGTTGAAAAGTTTGCCGGTTACGGTTTTAACAAGTCTCACTCCGCCGCTTATGCTTTGCTGGCCTATCAGACGGCGTGGCTGAAAGCCCATTATCCGGCAGAATTTATGGCGGCAGTGTTGTCAGCCGATATGCAGAATACCGACAAAGTAGTGACCTTGATTGATGAATGTCGGGCGATGGATCTCGTTGTGTTACCACCGGATGTCAATCGCGGTCGATTTGCCTTTACTGTCTCTGATGACAATGAAGTGATTTATGGGCTCGGCGCCATCAAGGGGCTTGGTGAGGGGCCAGTCAACAGCATTATAGCTGCGCGGGAGGAGGGCGGCTCGTTCGGCGACCTGTTTGATTTTTGTGCCCGCGTTGATGGCCACAAGCTCAATAAGCGAGCCCTGGAGGCTTTAATACGGTGCGGGGCTTTGGACGCCATAGGACCAACAGGAGAGATCGGCTATCGCCGGGCAGTGATGCTGGCAGCCAGTGAAGAAGCTGTGAAAATGGCTGAGCAAAATTCCCGTAATACAGATTCCGGCATGACAGATCTATTCGGTGACACACCCAGTGAAAGTGCCCCGGAAATTGGTTATCAGAGCTTTCAACAGCAGCGGGGGCTCAGTGCCAAGGAGCGCCTGCGAAGTGAGAAAGAAACGCTGGGTCTCTATCTTACCGGGCACCCGGTTGATGAATACCTGGAGGAGTTGAAGCATTTTGTGCACAGCCGCATAGCCGATCTTAAACCAGACAAGAAGAGTCAACTGGTGGCCGGCCTGGTGGTCGGTATGAGGGTCATTAAAACCCGGCGGGGAGACAATATGGCTGTGATTACACTGGATGATCGCAGTGGGCGCATTGAAGTGGCCATCTTCGCTGATGCCTACAAAGCCCATCGGGATAAAATTGAGAAGGATGCTTTGTTGGTGGTTGAAGGTCAGGTCGCTGAAGACGACTACACCGGTGGCCTGAAAATGCGGGCGGATCATGTCAGGAACCTTTTTGAAGCTCGGGTCAATTATCTCAAGGCCATTTCCCTGGATATCAATCAGGAGAAACTTGGGAGTACCTGTCTCGATCAACTGGCTAACATTATGTTGCCGTTCCGTGATGGAAGCTGCCCGGTAAGAATTAACTATCAATCGAGTACCGCCTCGGGAGAAATCATGCTGGGGGAGCACTGGGCGGTATCGCCGGAGGACGATTTGTTGCACAAATTGAGGGAGTTGTTGGGTAACAATGGCATTCATCTCCGATTCTAGCCGGGTATGCATAACTTCCCGCTGCCATTACAATTGCCGTATGTCTGCCCAGAGATGGCTGTAATCCAATTCCACGGACAAAAAATCTATGAATCTCAATTACCTCGATTTTGAGCAACCCATTGCAGAACTTGAAGCAAAGATTGAAGAGTTGCAGCTGGTTGGCAATGACAACGAGCTGAATATTACCGACGAGGTAGCCAAACTCCGTGATAAAAGTCGGCGGTTGACAGAGAAGATCTATTCCGACCTTTCGGCGTGGCAGATTGTACAGGTGGCCCGTCATCCCCAGCGCCCGTACACCCTGGACTACATCAGTCGGATTTTTACGGAGTTTGAGGAGCTGCATGGTGATCGGCACTTTGGCGATGACAGAGCCATTGTCGGAGGGGTTGCCCGTCTCGACGGCAAACCGGTGATGGTTATCGGCGAGGAGAAGGGTCGCGGTGTGACAGAGAAAGTCTATCGCAATTTCGGAATGCCAAAACCGGAGGGTTATCGCAAGGCATTGCGCCTGATGGAGATGGCTGAACGCTTTAAAATGCCTGTACTGACATTGATTGACACGCCGGGGGCATACCCCGGTATAGACTCTGAAGAACGCGGTATCAGTGAGGCGATCGCTCAAAACCTTGCAGTAATGTCACGTCTTAAAACACCGATTATCTGCACGGTTATCGGTGAAGGCAGCTCTGGTGGTGCGTTGGCGATTGGTGTTGGTGATTACCTGAACATGCTGCAATACGCTACGTATTTTGTGATCTCGCCTGAGGGATGTGCCAATATTATCTGGAAAACGTCTGCCAAGGCCCCGGATGCCGCTGAAGCGATGGGTGTAACATCCTCTGTATTGCAAGAACTGGGCATCATTGATGAAACCATCCCAGAGCCAATGGGTGGCGCTCATCGGGATATTGAGGCAATGGCCAATACGCTCAGGGAGCGGTTATCCCAGCAAGTTGATCAACTATTGGAGACACCCATAGATGCCCTTCTGGAAAAGCGCTATGAGAGGCTGATGGGTTACGGGAACCCCTGAAAATATTATTCACCATAAAGGCATTATATTGGGCAACTCTCTCCTGGTGGATCGGAGCGTAGTATCAGTTATTTGTGGTGGGCGGAGAGCACAACCAGTGTGCCAACCCTTTGCCCTCTCAATTCTATGGGGAGGCGTAACTGTTCGAGAAGCCAAGAAGGTGTATGGGCGGGGGCATCCGGCATTTCTAGATCCAGTGCCGGCAACCTACATTGAGGGGTGAGCACCAGGTCTGCTCCGAGTATTTTTAGCGTGGTATGTGCCTGGTTGTTGGCTTTTACCAGTCGACCCCGTCGATCAAAGGCCAGTAACCCTTCGGTTTTCCAGCCCAAGAACATGGTCTTGGTCGCTTCTATAACGTGGTTACGGGATTTAAAATACTCCTTAGCCAGATTGGACTCAATGAGTCGCGCAGCCATAATGGCAAAATCCAGGGCATTGCTCTGATAGCTGTCCGTCAGTCCGGATAAGTCGACCGCTCCCAACACCCGGCCATCGTGCGGATCCCTGATAACATCTGCGGAGCAGGTCCAGTGCTTGATACCTGCACAGAAGTGTTCTGCACCATACAGCTGAACAGGTTCGGCTGCTGCCAATGCCGTGCCGATCGCATTGGTCCCCGCCGTTTTTTCATCCCAGACCCCACCCTGAATCAAGTTGATGTCGCTGGCATGACTCAGCACATTGTCATCCGCATGAATATCGAGAATGAGCCCCTCTGAATCGGCAAGAAGGATAAGGCTGTTCGAGCGAAACAACACCTCTGAAGCACGCTTCATAATAGGTTGGGCAGCACGCATGAGATCTGTCTGTAGAAAGCGACGATATTCAAGCACACTATTATCGCCTATCAATGGTGCATGTTGTAACTCCGGATCAATATGTGATTGTTGGCAACGGCGCCAGGAATCCTCGACCACCGGCCTGATAAAATCACTTGGATAAGATTGGTCGACGACAAACTTTTCCCAGACCGACAACAGTTGATTGTGCTGTTCCGGGTTGCTCAGCATCTGTGTGCGATCACGCATTTGTGCGGTGGCCAAGGCGGCCTGCTCTCGGGTATAAAAACGATCCTTCTGGACGAAGCCCGAGATTACGCCGGGTTTCACCGAGTTGACTTTGCCATTTTTCTGGCGGGAGACAATCAGCTCGGCGGGCAGACCGTCCAGAACATGCATGGGTGCTTCGCTGCCGTTGGGAAATTTTGAGGGATGAACCGTGGCAGTTTCCATATCGTAAAACGCCGGTTTGAAACCCCAGATCCGGCTTTCTTCGCTGATGCCCCCGGTACCCCGGAATGCATCGTTTTCATCCCGCAAAGCATCGACGGTTAGTTCGCCTTTGTAGAGTTTTTGCCCTTTTTTCGGGGGCTTGCTCTCTTCTTTTTGTGAATAATTGGCAGACATAGGGAGATACCTCTAACCCAACGTAAACCATATAAAAATTTACGTCTCTGTAAAAGTATAGACTAGCAAGCTCGCTTATCGTTGCCAGTGTTCATCTGCCAGACAGGAATATGGTGAAATTGCCCATAGTGCCATATTCGGTAGCCTTGCCTTGGCTGACGGTAGCCATTAACGTAGGGAACTGACTTCCACAGATCTCAATCATGACCTATATCCCAGACCTCCTTGTTTCCTATTTGCCCAGGCTGCGCGGGGCCAGCCATTGCTATGTAGGTTATAGCGGTGGTCTCGATTCTCATGTTCTACTCGTGTCGCTCGTCAGGCTTTTGGGGGAAAATGCGGTCAGTGCCATTCATGTCAATCATCAGTTATCGGCAAATGCGGAAAGTTGGGAACAGCATTGTCAGAAGGTTTGTGATGGGCTCGGAGTGGCCTTAAGCATCGAGCAGGCTTCTGTCATTGTGAGCGGTCAGGGTGTTGAGGAGGCAGCCCGAACTGCCCGCTATAGGGCTTTTGAAAAACTTCTCCCACAGGATTCCCTGTTGCTGCTGGGTCACCATGCCGATGACCAGGTTGAAACAGTGCTCTATCGGCTGCTGCGAGGCAGTGGGCCGAGAGGCCTGGCCGGAATGCCTGCCTCGCGCCACTTGGGTAATGCAGAGTTATTGAGACCACTGTTACCTTTCTCCCGATCGGACCTGGAGCAATATGCCCTTACTGAAGGATTGGTCTGGATAGAAGATGAGAGCAATGAAGATGTGTCCTTTGACCGCAACTTTCTGCGCCACAAAGTGATCCCGGCTCTGGCTGAGCACTGGCCGGACTATGCCACAAGGGTCGCCCACAGCGCCCGACTGTGTCGTGAGAGTGATCAGTTATCCGATATGCTGGCAGCACAGGATTTGATAGCCGTCTATGAACACAGGGAACGGCTGGGGTGGAGTATCAGTCTCGAGGCATTGATGTCTTTTGATGAGTTGCGCCAGGCAAACCTGTTGCGACACTGGGCGAGCCGACATGATCTGGCACAGCCGGGTCATAAAATCATTGATGCTGTACTTCACGAGTTGTTGCCTGCAAAAGCTGATGCCGAACCGCTGGTAAGCTGGGCGGGCATTCAGTTGCGCCGGTACCAGCGCCGTCTTTTTTTGCTGCCCGGGGACCCCGATATCCCTGACCATTTACCGGTCTCGCTTCAATGGGATGGCAGGGGCACGTTGGACTTGCCAGATAAGAGCACATTGAGTTTTTGCCTGGAGCAGGGACGTGGAATCAGGTTGAAGGCAGATATTGATAACTTTGAAGTGCGTTTTCGCAATGGTAGTGAACGCTGCAAGCCGGTCGGGCGCGGCGCATCCAATACACTCAAGAAGTTGTTTCAGGAGTATGGTCTGGAGCCCTGGTTGCGTGGCCGGGTACCCCTGCTCTATCGCGATGATGTGTTAGTGGCAGTTGGAGATTTGTGGGTTTGCGAGGGCTTTCAGGTGTCCCCGGATGAGCGGGGATGCTCGGTGCAGTGGGACTTCAGATCGTAATATTTCATTGAGCGGTTCAAGGGTTTCTGGTAGTCTGATTCCCCATCTCGAAACCGGTGGGCGTCACTCTGAATCATCTCCTGATTGAATAAAAAATCGCTCTATTTTTCATAAGCATACCTGCTCTGCTTGGTATGAGTTCGGCATTCTTGACGCAGTATCCAAAATGTTCGGAAGGGTCTAAATGACACGTTATATTTTTGTTACCGGCGGTGTTGTATCTTCCTTGGGGAAGGGTATCGCTTCGGCATCACTGGGCTCGATTCTGGAGGCCCATGGCCTCAGTGTCACTATCCTGAAGCTCGATCCCTATCTCAATGTTGATCCCGGCACTATGAGTCCGTTTCAGCACGGCGAGGTTTTTGTCACTGAAGATGGTGCTGAAACAGACCTAGACCTCGGTCACTACGAGCGCTTCCTCTCCTCCAAGATGAACAAGCGCAACAATTTCACGAGCGGCAAAGTCTACGAAACAATTCTGCGTCGCGAACGCCGTGGGGACTTCCTGGGGGGCACTGTTCAGGTTATCCCCCATGTGACGGATGAGATTAAACGCAGGGTGCTGGCCGGTGGCGAAGGTGTCGATGTTGCCATTGTGGAAATTGGTGGCACGGTCGGCGATATCGAATCACAGCCCTTCCTTGAAGCCGTTCGCCAGTTGAAGCTGGAGCTGGGTTCCAGTCGTTCGATCCTTATTCATCTGACACTGGTACCCTATATCGCAACGGCGGGGGAAACAAAAACCAAACCGACCCAGCACTCCGTCAAAGAATTGCGCTCCATAGGTCTGTCACCGGATATTTTACTGTGTCGGTGCGAAGTTGAGCTGGATGAAGGACAGCGCAAAAAGATCTCTCTCTTCACCAATGTGGAAGAGAGAGCTGTGGTGCCGTTGCTGGATGCGCGAACGATTTATGCCATCCCCAGAGATTTACAGCGTCGCGGCCTCGATCAAATCGTGATGGAGAAACTTCATCTGGAATACAGTGAGGCTGATATCAGTTCCTGGGATTGGGTGGTAGAGAATCAGCTCAACCCAAAACATCAGGTGACCATTGCCATGGTTGGCAAATACATGGAGCTTCTGGATGCCTACAAGTCTCTCAATGAGTCGTTGATTCATGCGGGTATCCGTAACCAGACCAAGGTGAATGTTCGTTACATTGACTCCGAGGATCTCGACAATGATCTGGAGTTGCTGACCGGTGTCAATGGCATATTGGTGCCAGGTGGTTTTGGAATCCGTGGTGTTGAGGGCAAAGTCAAGGCCGTCAGGTATGCCCGAGAGCACAAAATTCCCTACCTGGGTATTTGCCTTGGTATGCAGGTGGCCATGATTGAGTTTGCCCGCAATGTCTGCGGTCTGGCCAGAGCAAACAGCACAGAATTTGACCGCGATACGCCTCATCCGGTTATCGGTCTGATCACAGAGTGGATCGACATTGACGGCAAAGTTGAGGTGCGCGATGAAGATTCGGATCTGGGTGGCACCATGCGGCTCGGTGCCCAGAACAGTTATCTCGTGCCAGGCAGCATGGCACAGGAAATTTATGGGGCGGATGTGATATTTGAGCGCCATCGTCATCGCTATGAGGTGAATAACAAATATGTTCAAACACTTCAGGATGCCGGCATGCAGGTCGGTGGCTGGTCTGAAAACAAGACCCTGGTGGAAACGATAGAGATTCCAGAACACCCGTGGTTTTTTGCTTGTCAGTTCCATCCGGAATTTACTTCCACACCTCGTAATGGTCACCCATTGTTCAGTAGTTTTGTGAAAGCGGCATTGACCCATACTGGAGAAAACTGACCTGTGAGTGTATCCAGTGTTTCTCTTGAGGTGGGAGGATTCCCTGTTGCAAACAACCGGCCTTTCGTTCTGTTTGGGGGGATGAATGTACTGGAATCCCGCGATCTCGCTTTGCGTGTCGCAGAGACCTATGTAACCGTTACCCAAAAACTGGGTATCCCCTATGTCTTCAAGGCTTCATTTGACAAGGCGAACCGTTCGTCAATCCATTCCTTTCGTGGTCCCGGGCTCGATGAAGGGTTAAAGATATTTCAGGAAATTAAAGAAACTTTTGGTGTGCCCCTGATTACCGATGTTCACGAGATTACTCAGGCGGGTCCTGTGGCGGAGGTTTGTGACATTCTTCAGTTGCCGGCTTTTCTGGCGCGACAAACGGATCTGGTGAAAGCCATGGCGGTAACGGGCGCCGTGATCAATATCAAGAAACCGCAATTTCTTAGCCCAGGCCAGATGGGCAATATCGTAGAGAAATTCAAGGAGTGCGGCAATCACAAGGTGATGCTTTGTGAGCGAGGCTCCACATTTGGTTACGATAACCTGGTGGTGGATATGCTGGGTTTTCGCACCATGAAAAACGTGGCCAAGGGATTGCCAGTTATTTTTGACGTCACGCACGCCCTGCAGTGTCGTGACCCCATGGGCGCCGCGTCCGGTGGCCGTCGCCATCAGGTTGTCGAACTGGCGCGGGCCGGTATTGCCGTTGGTCTGGCTGGTTTATTTCTGGAAGCACACCCCGATCCGGACCGGGCCCGCTGTGATGGTCCCAGTGCATTGCCGCTGGATGCCCTTGAACCTTTCTTGCAACAAATAAAAGCCATTGATGATCTGATCAAATCACAGCCTGAACTGACTATCGTCTAGTCGCGCCCGGTGTGTTTAATCTCCGTGTGGAACAGGTTGACTACGGTTGTCATCTTTTGAGGAAACAGCTATGACTAAAATTTCTGACATTCGCGCCTATGAAGTACTCGACTCCAGGGGCAACCCTACTATCGAGGCTGATGTCACTCTGGACGATGGCAGTGTTGGCAGTGCCTGTGCACCGTCCGGCGCCTCTACTGGTTCAAGGGAGGCGCTGGAGCTGCGCGATGGCGACAAGTCGCGTTATCTGGGTAAAGGCGTGTTGAAGGCGGTGGAGAATGTTAACGGCCCTATTCGCACTTTGCTGCTGGGCAAAGATGCCAGCCAGCAACGGGAGCTGGACCAATTGATGATTGATGCGGATGGCACCGAGAACAAGTCGACATTCGGTGCAAATGCCATTCTGGCCGTGTCTCTTGCTGCTGCTAAAGCGGCAGCAGTATCCCGTGGTATCCCGCTCTATGCTCATATTGCTGAATTGAATGGTTCGGCTGGATGCTACAGCATGCCTGTGCCGATGATGAACATCCTGAACGGTGGAGAGCATGCCGATAACAATGTAGATATTCAGGAGTTTATGATACAGCCTGTTTCGGCAAAAACATTCACGGAAGCATTACGTGTTGGTGCAGAGATATTTCATTCGCTCAAAAAAGTACTCAGCAGCAAAGGATTGAATACAGCGGTTGGTGATGAAGGTGGTTTTGCGCCTAACCTATCCTCGAACGCGGAAGCACTGGCCGTCATCAAGGAGGCTGTGCAGGCAGCGGGTTACAAACTGGGTGACGATGTCACGTTGGCGCTGGATTGCGCCGCGTCGGAATTCTATCGGGATGGTCAGTACAACCTGTCCGGCGAAGGAAAGGTTTATAGCTCCGAGGGGTTCAGCGATTTTCTGGCGGAGCTCTGTGACCATTATCCGATTATATCCATCGAAGACGGGCAGGATGAATCTGACTGGGATGGCTGGAAATATCAGACTGAAAAGTTGGGCAGCCGTGTGCAACTGGTCGGCGATGATTTGTTCGTGACCAATACCAAAATTCTGAAGAAAGGGATTGAGCTGGGCGTGGCAAATTCCATTTTGATTAAATTCAATCAGATCGGGTCGCTCACCGAAACACTGGACGCCATAAAAATGGCCAAGAATGCTGGATATTCTGCCGTTATTTCTCATCGGTCGGGTGAGACCGAGGATACGACTATTGCCGATCTGGCAGTGGCCACGGCAGCAGGTCAGATCAAAACCGGCTCCTTGTGCCGTTCCGATCGAGTCGCCAAGTATAATCGTTTGTTGCGTATAGAGGCTGAACTGGGCAGTCTGGCCCCCTATCATGGCCGCGCCGAATTCAAAGTCTGACTCGGTCGACAGTGAGCGAAAAGGGGTAGCCTTGTGGCTATCCCTTTTTTATATCTTCAATCCGCGATCTGAGCTTGTCAGTGCACCCCCTGCATGCTCAGCATTATGCCATTTGTCCCACGAAAATAAGACCGGACCGTCAGTAATAGACGGGTTGCACTCTGATGATGTCGATATTTCCTTGCAACTGATTGAGTGGATTGGTTGGCCAGTCGTCATTGGAGAGCGAGCAGCTTTCCGCTGACGCCGTTTATTTTGTTCTGTAGAATCCCGTCATGCGCTGGCTCCTAATTGTTCTCACAGGTCTTCTTGCCGTTCTCCAATATCAATTGTGGTTGGGTGAGGGCGGTTTCTCTAAAAAGTTGATGCTGCAGCGTCAAGTTGAACAACAGCGTCAGGAAAATCAGGGACTGCAACTGAGAAACAGTATTCTGGAAAATGAGGTTGCCAACCTGAAAGACGGTTTTGACAGTATTGAAGAGCGAGCCAGAAAAGATCTTGGCATGATTAAAGAAGGTGAGACGTTTTATATGGTCGTTGAAAAGGAAGATCAGTGATTCATCACCTTTTTTCTTCCCAATGGTTTTGTTGCCAGCCTATGTTCCTGCTGTCGGGGCAGTAAAATGGCCACTAATTGGATTGTGGTGCCAGCGGCAGGGCAGGGTAGACGCTTTGGCGAGATACTCCCAAAACAATACCAGATGCTGGCGGGTCGAACGGTGATCGAACATACCCTTGAACGCCTACTGCAGATTGATCAATCGATTGTCGTTGTAGCAATTCATCCAGCCGATAGTCAGTGGAGGCGATTGCCCGTCTTTTCGCACCCCCGTATCCGCACTGTGCATGGTGGAAAAGAGCGCTCGGATTCCGTCAGGCTGGCACTGGACTGCCTTCAGCGCGAGGCACACGTGGATGACTGGGTGCTGGTGCATGATGTGGCAAGGCCATGTGTCCGTGTCACGGATATCAACAAGTTGATGGCCGCCCTGAAAACGCACACTGTTGGTGGCATATTGGCGGTGCCCGTCAGTGATACGGTAAAACAGGTTGATCAGCAGGCGGGGATAAGTGCGACTGTCAGCCGCGCTGATCTGTGGCTCGCTCAGACGCCGCAAATGTTTCGTTATGGTTTGCTCAGCTGGAGTTTAAACTCGGCCTATCGACAGCAATGGCAGCCGACTGATGAGGCATCTGCAGTTGAGAAACTCGGCCATTGTCCTCTCGCCGTCGAGGGTAGTAGCGACAATATCAAGATTACCCGGCGCGAAGATCTGGCCATAGCTGAGGCCATTATTAAATTTCAGAACGAGTCCTCGAGACAGTCCGGGGGATTGGAGTTGCCATGATATGAGAATAGGTCAGGGTTACGATGTTCACGCCTTTGGCGTGGGCGATCATATTATTATAGGTGGCGTGACCATCCCCTTTGGTCATGGACTGATTGCGCATTCAGATGGTGATGTGCTGATTCACGCATTGTGTGATGCCCTTCTGGGTGCCTCGGCGCTCGGTGATATCGGGCAGCACTTCCCCGACTCTGACTCCCGCTATTGCAATGCGGATAGTCGGGGGTTACTGCGACTGGTTAAATCACTGGTGGCAAAAAAAGGCTATCGTATGATTAACGCCGATATCACCCTTGTTGCCCAGGCCCCAAAAATGTCTCCGCATCTTGAGGCGATGCTTGCCAATCTCGCCCAGGATCTTGATTGTGATCGCAGTCAGTTAAATATCAAAGCCACTACCACGGAAAAACTCGGTTTTGAGGGGCGTGGCGAGGGGATTGGCTGCCAGGCAGTGGTCCTGCTTGACCACATCGTCAGGCCAACCGCTCTAACCTAAAGCGGTGGTCAGACAGCATCTACCCGATGACCTGTATTTAGACGTCGTCCAACCATCATTCATCACCTGTTGCTTCAGCATTTCCGCGAACTGCCAACAATATTGATGCGGGTAAAGCGATTTCCCTATCGGTGCGAATCAGTTTATGCACGCTCTCTCCAGGCACGTGTGAACAGCAGCCATTTATCTTTGTGTTGCCCGGAGTGGGCTGTAAACTTGCCGCCACCCAAACCGTGCCCCGAGATAATATGAACAGCCGACAGTTTTCCCTCGAATTCCCTTATGCTATTGCTCCGCCCTCGGCCAGCGCGCTGTTTCGCAGTGTCCCCGAAGACTTTCAAGTGACGGAGCAACTAGGTTTTGAGTTGTCGGGCGAGGGTGAGCATCTCTGCCTCTATGTAGAAAAACGGGGTCAAAACACACGCTGGGTAGCCGGATTGCTGGCGGAGCATTTTGGTGTTGATGACATGGCTGTGGGTCACTGTGGTATGAAAGACCGGCGCGCTGTGACCCGGCAGTGGTTCAGTGTACATCTACCCGGCAAATTACCGGAAAGTCTCGAGCAACTACCTATACTGGAAGGTTGTCAGGTGCTTGCAAAGTGTCGGCACCCTAAAAAGTTGCGGCGGGGGCAACATGCGGGCAATCGGTTTGTTATCCGGTTGCGGCAAGTTGAAGGGGACATTTCTGCACTGGAGCATTCCCTGCAGCAGGTCGTGAATGGTGTCCCGAATTATTTTGGAGAACAGCGTTTTGGTTGGGCCGCTGGCAATCTTGTCGAAGCCAACCGATTGTTGTCGGTGTGGGGTGATACCCCTTCCAACAAAAAGCAGCACAGTGGCCGCAGAAGGCAGCGATCCTCCATTGACGGGATCTATCTGTCGGCGGCCCGTGCCTACCTGTTTAATCTGGTGTTGGCTGAAAGGGTGAGGTTGGAGCACTGGAAGTCGACAATGGCTGGAGAAACTGTCCCCGAAGGCCCGCTTTGGGGGCGCGGACGGAGTGCAGCGCCTCAATCAGTTCAGTTGCTCGAAGGTCAGGTTCTTTCCTCGTGGGGTGATTGGACGAATTCACTGGAATACAGCGGACTGCAGCAGGAGAGGAGATCCTTGCTACTAACACCTTCCAATATGCAGTTCCGATGGTTGAACCGTGGCGACCACGTTGACCTCGAGTTGTCATTTGAGCTGCCCTCGGGTTGTTTTGCCACTTCGGTATTGCGAGAGCTGGTGACACTTCGACCGATTTGCGGCGATGGCGCCATTTGAGCGCTGTGGTATAGTTCGATTTTATTTTTATCAGGGGTGGAAGGGTGAATTCGATTGAGCTAGGTGGTATTGGTATGACCTCTCAGCGGACTCGCGAACGCCTTATCCAGCGACTCAAGGAGCAGGGTATATCGAATCAGAAAGTCCTGGATGTGATGCGTGTAACCCCCCGTCATTTATTTCTCGACGAAGCACTGTCTCATCGCGCCTACGAAGATACGGCGCTCCCGATAGGTTATGGGCAAACCCTTTCCCAGCCCTACATCGTTGCGCTGATGACAGAATTGCTCTTATCTCTGGGGCCGCGTCGTAAGGTGCTTGAGATTGGCACTGGCTCCGGCTACCAGACAGCGATTCTTGCCCAGCTGGTCGACCAGGTTTACGGTGTTGAGCGAATTAAACCGCTGATTGATAAAGCGCGGGCTCGGTTGCGCCTGCTTGGGCTTAGAAATGTGCGACTATCTCACAGTGACGGTGGTTTTGGCTGGCCCGAAAATGCACCTTACGATGGCATTCTCAGTGCGGCGGCCCCGAACGAAGTGCCCGATGAACTGCTACATCAATTAGCTCCCGATGGTATTCTCGTTATTCCTGTTGGCTCAGGAGAGGTTCAGGAATTACGGGTTATTACTCGGCAAGGGGATAGCATAAATTTTGAAGAGCGAGTAGTTGAGCAGGTGCGGTTTGTGCCCTTGCTCAGTGGCCTCAGCCGTTAATCTTTCCGGGCTTTTCGATGGTTTTATTTAAACGCTGGCTGTTGCTTTTCCTGAAAGGTATGGCGATGGGAGCCGCAGATGTCGTGCCCGGGGTTTCCGGCGGAACGATTGCCTTCATTAGCGGTATTTATGAAGACTTACTGAACTCAATCCGCTCGATTAATCTCCACTCACTGAAGTTGCTGAAAAACGAGGGCCCCACCGCGTTCTGGCGGGCCATTAATGGCAATTTCCTGCTGGCACTATTCAGTGGCATTCTACTGAGCATTGCGTCTTTTGCCTCACTGGTTAGCCATCTTCTGGAGAGTCAGCCAATCCTGGTCTGGTCTTTTTTCTTTGGTCTGATTGTCGCGTCCATTGTTTATATATTTCGTCAGTTGCCCCGTCTACGATGGCCGGAATGGATTTTTTTATGGATGGGAACCTTAATGGCCCTCGGTATTTCGTTGGCTCCCCCGATCCAGGGATCCACCGACTGGCTGATGGTTTTTATGGCGGGAACCATTGCCATTTGTGCGATGATTCTGCCGGGTGTTTCCGGTAGTTTTATCCTGCTGCTGTTGGGTATGTATCCCGTCATGATTGACGCGATCAGCGGTTTTCAATGGCAGATTTTATTGATTTTCATGCTGGGGTGCGTGACAGGCCTGATGGCTTTTTCTCGCTTCCTGTCATGGCTTTTGCGCCATTATCATTCGTGCACCATTGCCCTGTTGACCGGATTCCTTCTTGGCTCGCTGTATATCGTCTGGCCCTGGCGGGAGACACTGGAGGTGATCATTGATAGCCGTGGCCGTGAAACCATCTTATCGTCCCGATTGTTGCTGCCGGCAGAATTTGCCCGTGTGACAGGTTTGGACCCCAAGACGTTGATGGCAACACTCTGGATGGTCGCGGGCTTGCTTTTGGTTCTTGGCCTGGAATATCTTGGTGGCCAGCAGCGCAAAAAACTCTGAATCGAGAGGTGTGACATTAGAAGGGGGAGTGAGCGTTTGATCTATCCGTCTTGCCGAGGTATTAGACTGCGTTTTTTTCTCCTCAGTGTTGGATTTTTCCTGGTATCCTCATGCCATGCCCCGCCACCGGCACCAGTGGACCAGCGTCCGCCACCGCCCAGCCAGAAAATCAACTTTCATGTGGTGTCCAGTGACGAGACGCTATTTGCTATTGCCTGGCGATATGAAAAGGATCTTGAAAAACTTGCTCGCGCCAATGGGCTGTCGCCACCCTATACCATTTACCGTGGTCAGCGTCTAATGTTGGACACCAATCGCCTCCCACCGATTGTCAGAGCCGCTCCTCCGGTAAAAAAACAACCAAAAAAAGCGACTGTTTCTGCCTCGGCAGAAAAAAAAGGTTCTCCGTCGCCAGTTAAAGTGACTAAACCAGCCCCTAAGCTCCCTGAATCGTTACCTTCAGTCTGGCGCTGGCAGTGGCCTACGCAAGGACGGGTGATCCGATACTTCAATAGTACAGAGTTGTTCAAGGGAGTTGATATAGAGAGTCATTCCGGCCAGGCAGTCGTGGCTGCAGCACCCGGTGTGGTCGTTTATTCAGGCAGTGGTCTGCGTGGTTATGGGGAGCTCATTATCGTCAAGCACAGTGAGGAATTTCTCAGTGCTTATGCACATTCCCGGCAAATTTTTGTTAAAGAGGGGCAAATGGTTAAAGGGGGAGAAAAGATTGCAGAAGTGGGTGGAGATCCCGCGAATAGTAAAAGACTTTATTTTGAGATTCGCCAAAAAGGTAAACCGGTCAATCCGCTAAACTTTCTTCCACGGAAGTGATGCTTTAACAAGCACTGATGTACGCTGAATATTTATTGGGGCGCTGTTCAGGGATAAGATGACGTGGCCTAATGAGAGACAACGCGTTAATCTAGCTGTGTTGTTTCTACTTGAATTAGTCCAAGCGGAAACGTAGGTTGCTGCGCTTATTGGATGCCAAGAATTTTCGTTGTATAAGGACGCCGGATTGTGTCAGACGATGATGATTTTCTAGACCCCGAAGAAACCGACCAAGACGCGATTGAGGCTGAAGCAATTCCTGTTCACAGTCAGAACAAAGAAGTGTTGGATGCGGCGAGTCTTTATTTAAAAGAAATTGGCTACGCGCCCCTTCTTTCGGCTGAGGAGGAGGTTTTTTATTCTCGGGCACTCAGGAATGGTGACGACGCTGCCCGTAAAAAAATGATTGAAAGCAATCTGCGTCTGGTGGTGAAGATTGCCCGCCGTTACATCAACCGGGGTTTATCATTACTGGACTTGATCGAAGAGGGCAATCTCGGGCTAATGCGGGCTGTTGAAAAATTTGATCCCGAGCTGGGTTTTCGTTTCTCTACCTATGCCACATGGTGGATTCGTCAGGCCATTGAGCGCGGGTTGATGAATCAGACCCGTACGATTCGTTTGCCAATACATGTGGTAAAAGAGCTCAATGTGTACCTCAAGGCCTCCCGTAAACTTGCACAGGAGCTGGATCATGATCCAACAGCAGAGGAGGTCGCTCGCTCGCTGGATAAAGGTGTCGATGTGGTATCGCGTATACTCAGGCTCAATGAAAAGACCAGCTCTACTGATGTGCCGATGGGTGGTGACGATGGCAGGATGCTGATCGACACACTGAAAGATGAACACCCCAATGATCCCGAAGAGTTAGCTGAAGATGACGATATACATCATGCCCTGACCCTGTGGCTGTCCCAGCTTACCGACAAACAACAGGAGGTGATCGCACGCCGCTTTGGCCTTTTTGGTTACGATTCTGCAACTCTTGAAGAAGTGGGTATTGAGGTAGGGTTAACCCGGGAAAGGGTTCGTCAGATTCAGGTCGAGGCTTTGCGCAGGTTGCGGGAAATCCTCAAAAAACAGGGTATCGATAGTGCTATGTTGTTCGAGGAAAAGTGACGTTGCTCGATGTGTTTCACCGCCTGTGTCCGGATTGCAGTCTGTTGTCAGGCGGTTGTTGTTTTCTCCAGAAATCCAAGATGTTTCTGTACCAGTTGCAGGGTTGGCTTAAACAGTTTCGGTGATGCACAGACAATATTTCCACTCTCCATAAATCCGTCGCCCCCTCTGAAATCGCTGACCAGGCCGCCCGCTTCTTTTACTAGCAATACCCCGGCCGCAATATCCCAAGGCTTCAGGTTCATTTCCCAGAAAGCATCGAAACGGCCAGCAGCCAGATAGGCCAGGTCGAGTGAGGCAACCCCGAGGCGTCTGATACCCGACGACTCTTTAGCCAGATCGGACAAGCAGGCCAGATAGGGTTCCATAAATGCTATTGATGGCCGGTTGAAGGGTATACCAGTAGCAATCACTGCGCCGGCCAGTCCAACCCGACCCGACACCCGAAGACGCTTGCCGTTCAGAAATGCGCCATGGCCACGACTGGCAGTAAACTCCTCAAGGCGCATTGGATCGAAAACGACACCGTGTTCAAGGCGACCTTTGTGTCGGCAGCCAATGGATACCGCAAAATGTGGAATACCGTGAATGAAATTGGTCGTGCCATCAAGTGGATCAATAATCCACTGGTAGTCACTGTCGTTGCCTTCAAGTAGTCCCGACTCTTCTCCTAGGATAGTGTGGTCCGGGAATGCCTTGCGAAGATGGTAGATGATTTCCTTTTCTGCAGCATGGTCAATTTCGGTGACGAAATCGTTGCGGCCCTTTTCGTCGATCCTGATCAGATCTACTCGTTCCGTGGCGCGGGCGATCATTTCCCCGGCCTTACGTGCAGCGCGGAGGGCGATATTGACCATGGGTTCCATCGTAAAAGATTCCAGTCTGGGTAAAGCGCGGCATTGTACCAGAGAGGGATAGGGGGCGGGGAGAGTAAAAGCGGTGAATTCATCTCTTCATTTCTGCTAGAATTCGCGCTTCCGGCAAACAGTTGTCGGGTAATACATTAGTTCGTGAACGACTCGGAAAGTTTTTCGATCTCGCCTGCTGGAACCCCCTATGAGTTATTTTGATAGCGTGCGAATTGTGCTGGTTAATAGCACTCATCCCGGAAATATCGGCGGGGCGGCTCGCGCCATAAAAAATATGGGATTGTCTAGGCTGTATCTGGTTGCGCCCAGAGACTTCCCTGCTGACCGGGCAGTCTGGCGGGCGGCGAATGCTGTCGATGTGCTGGATAACGCGATTGTCGTCGAAAATCTTGATGAGGCTATAGCCGGTTGTGGTCTGGTGGTGGGCACCAGTGCCCGAGGGCGCCGTATTCCCTGGCCGTTATTGAACCCCCGTGAGTGCGGCGAACGCGTCTGGTTGGAGGCGGCACACCACGATGTGGCAATCGTTTTTGGCAGGGAAGACCGAGGGCTCACCAATGAGGAGCTGCAAAAGTGTAACTATCATGTGCACATTCCCTCCAACCCGGAATACAGTTCTTTGAATCTGGCTGCGGCTGTTCAGGTGCTGTGCTACGAAGTGCGTATGGCGTCATTGTCTGCAGCCCAGAGTGAATCGCCCCCATTACCCGACTGGGATTTGCCCCCTGCCAGGGCAGAAGATCTCGAGTTGTATTTTCAGCATTTGGAGCAGGCGTTGGTTGATCTCGGTTTCCATGACCGTGAAAATCCCCGCCAAACCATGACCCGCTTGCGACGCCTGTACGGCCGAATCCGAATGGATGAAATGGAATTGTCGATTCTCCGGGGTGTACTTACGTCAATTCAGAATGCGGTACATCGCATGCAAAGAGTCTTGCAGAAAAAAACCGATTGATAATGTTTCAGTCCGTGATGAAATAACCCACTAAATGAGTATGTTATTTAATTGACTGAAATACTTGGTTTTTACATAATAGCCGCACCTGGATTTTTAATTCGTCATTGCGGGAAAATATTATGCGGCTGACAACTCGTGGTCGATACGCGGTCACAGCCATGCTGGATTTGGCGTTAAATAACGAATGCGGGCCAATTAGTCTGGCGGACATTTCCCATCGGCAGGAAATTTCGCTTTCCTATTTGGAGCAATTGTTTGCCAAATTGCGTCAGAACAATCTGGTGAGTAGTGTTCGTGGCCCCGGTGGCGGCTATTGTCTGGCTCGAAGCAGTGATGCCATCAGTGTTGCCGAAATTATTGATGCTGTGAATGAATCTATTGATGCGACCAGTTGTAGTGGCAAGGGTAATTGCCACAACGGTGATATATGTTTGACCCATCATCTCTGGGACGATCTGAGCCGTCAAATTCATCGTTTCCTCAGTGGTATTTCTCTGGACAGCCTGGTGCATCAACAGGAAGTGCAAATTGTCATGTTGCGCCAAAACGATCAGGACGATGTCAATTCAGGCTGCGCAAAAGTTTAGGAGTCTTTGCATGAAATTGCCTATATATCTCGATTATTCTGCTACCACGCCAGTTGATCCACGGGTGGCTGCCAAGATGTCAGGGTGTCTTACTAATGACGGCATATTTGGCAACCCGGCCTCGCGTTCGCACTCTTTTGGCTGGCAGGCAGAGGCGGCAGTTGAAGAGGCCAGGACTCAAGTGGCGGAGCTTGTTAATGCTGACCCACGGGAAATCATCTGGACATCTGGTGCCACTGAGGCGGATAACCTGGCGATTAAGGGTTGTGCCCACTTCAACCAGAAGAAGGGCAAGCATATTATTACTTCAAAAATCGAGCACAAGGCCGTTTTGGACACTTGTCGACAGTTGGAGCGTGAGGGCTTCGAGGTGACTTATCTCGACCCTGATCCCGACGGTATTATTCAGCCTCAGGTCGTCGCCGACGCCATTCGTGAAGATACAATCTTGGTTTCGCTAATGCATGTCAACAATGAGATTGGCACGATTAACGATATTGCCGCTATCGGTGAGATCTGTCGTGACCGGAGAGTATTTTTTCATGTGGATGCAGCCCAGAGTACCGGCAAACTGCCGATTGATCTGCAGGCAATGAAAGTGGATTTAATGGCATTTTCCGCCCATAAAACCTACGGTCCAAAGGGGATCGGTGCCCTTTATGTCCGGCGTAAACCGCGTGTGCGCATTGAGGCGCAAACCCACGGCGGTGGCCATGAGCGGGGCATGCGCTCCGGTACGCTGCCTACCCACCAGATTGTCGGTATGGGCGAAGCTTTTCGGATAGCCAGGGAAGAAATGGCCGACGAAAACAAACGGGTACTAGCGCTGCGCAATCGTCTTTGGGATGGCATTCGTGACCTGGACGAGGTGCATCTCAACGGGTCCATGCAGCAGCGTATCGCTGGCAATTTAAATGTTAGTTTTGCCTTTGTCGAAGGGGAGTCGTTGATCATGGCGTTGAAGGACCTGGCCGTTTCTTCCGGGTCTGCCTGTTCCTCAGCGAGCCTTGAACCCTCATATGTATTGCGGGCGCTGGGGCTTGACGATGAGCTGGCACACAGCTCTATCCGTTTTTCCATTGGCCGCTTTACCACCGTTGAAGAAATTGATTATGCGATTGCCAAAGTGCGTGAGGCAGTTACCAAGTTGCGTGAGTTATCCCCGCGTTGGGATATGTTTAAAGACGGTGTCGATCTCAGTCAGGTCGAATGGGCTGCACGTTAGCGATAAGAAGCTGAATCATGGCATACAGTGAAAAAGTTCTGGACTATTACGAAAATCCCCGCAACGTTGGCTAGTTAGACGACAAAGCCAGTAATGTCGGGGCCGGCATGGTCGGTGCCCCGGCTGGTGGTGATGTGATGTGCTTGCAGATCCAGGTGAATGATCTCGGCATCATCGAAGATGCCAAATTTAAGACCTACGAATGTGATTCAGCTATGGCCTCTTTGAATACCTCAGTGCTGCCTTGGCGTAGGATGGCAAAGCCCTGATGCGTGACAGGTAGTACCGTTGCCTTGATGATGATCCGGCCCATTGTGGTGAAAAAATCCTTGAAGCCATCCAGATGGCATGGATTGAAGAACTCGATTAGAATGAACCACAGCTTCAATATGCTACCAAGGGGTGTTAATGAGCTCAAAAGAAGAGCTTTATAAAGTACTGGTTGAATCAGTTCCTTACGGCACCCTTTTCTTTGCTTACGGCGTCTGTATCGATGCCAACAAACATGCACTTGCCCTGTTGGGCTGCGACCTCAAGCAGCTGGTGGGCGCTTCAGTGGACAGTATTACCGGTGACGAATCCACGGCGCTTGTCGATCTCAAGTTGCAACTGAAAAAAGCCTTGCGGAACCGTACTGAAAATCTGGACTGGTCATGTCCCGGTCGTACCGAAACTATCGCTGTCAGTATTGTTTATGTGGGTGACGACAATAGAGAACTGGTAGTTATGCTGCACACTCAGGAATTGTCCTGCGATGTTGCTTCACCTTCTGTCAGTGAGCCGGGATTGTCCGTCGCCGGTGCTGAATCACTCGAAAATATCGAAGTTGGCTCCCCTGATGTGATATTGCCCGCCAGCGATATTTATGACGGTGCCGATGTTGTCGTCGATGATGAAGATGTCAGCAATCCAGGCGTCAAGCCCTGGGAGGAGTCTGCCAAGGATCACTATTATGACAGTCTTACGGGTTTGCCCAATCGACAATTGCTGATTCAGTCCATCAGCCGGTATCTGGCCCTCCATGACAATCAACCGATATGTGGTGCCCTGATGATTGTCGACCTTGATCACTTCAAGGATATTAATGATTCCTGGGGCAATGCTGTGGGAGATCAGGTGATCAAGAAGATTGGTCAGACGTTGTCTCGCCTTGCTACTGGGGGTAATGTGCTCGCCCGTATGAGTGGCGATGAGTTTGTGCTTTTTATTCCCCATCTGTCTGATGACTTGTCAAAAGCCGCCTGGAGTGCGCAGTCGTTGGCCGAAAAGTTGGGTGAAATGGTTGCAAGCCCCCTGTTTCTCGATGGCCATGAAGTCATACTGACTGCAAGTGTCGGTATTGCACTTATTTCAGACAGCGACATCAGTGCCGAGCGCGTACTCCAGTTTGCAGATACAGCCATGTACGAGGCGAAGCGCAAGGGCCGCAACAGCATCGCTTTTTTTGATCCCTGTATCTCGGAGAAAGCGCAGCGGCAGATTGGCATGAATACCCGATTGCGCAAGGCAATGGATAACCACGAGTTTGTGCTCTATATCCAGCCGCAAATTTCTGTTGAGACAGGACAGTTGCTGGGTGGTGAGGCGCTATTGCGCTGGATGAATTCGGATAAAATAACCAACATGCCTTCGGAGTTTATTCCGGTACTTGAATCTTCCGGTCTGATCGTAGACGTAGGCCGGTGGGTTATTCGCACCTCTTGTGAGTACATCCGGAATTTTATTGATCAGGGTATCTGGCAAGACCACATGCGGCTCGGCATCAATATCAGCCCACGCCAGTTTCGCGATCCCCAATTGCTGGATATCGTCCAGCACAGCATGAGCAGTTACAACATAGACCCAAGCTTCCTCAATTTCGAAGTCACGGAAAATCTGGTCATTGAAGATGTGGATGAGGCCATTCGCAAGATGGAGGCAATCAAATCGCTGGGTTCCATGTTTTCAATTGATGATTTCGGTATTGGCTACTCTTCCATGATTTACCTGAAGCGTCTGCCGTTTGACCAGCTGAAGATTGATCGTGAGTTTATCCGAAATATTCATCGCGACCCCGAGAGCCGGGGTATTGTGGAAGCTATCATGGCTGTGTCAAAGCAGTATGGTTTGAAAGTTACCGCGGAGGGGGTCGAGACACCGGAAGCCCTTGAGATACTTCGGGAGCTGGGTTGCCATTCCTATCAGGGTGCCCACTTCAGTATGCCTATTTCCTGTGATCGTTTTACCAAACTGCTGGCTGCCTGACTTTCCAGAAGAATCGGAATTTACTTTTGCTCTTTCTTGTAACCCTTTGTACCAAAGCGTAAAATGGCGCCTTTTTAAGCAGACATGTACGGTCGTATTTTGCGACTTTCTTTCGCTTCTTTACCTGCCGCCATCTTTTGGAGACCCTAAATGGCTATAGAACGCACCCTTTCCATCATCAAGCCAGATGCAGTGAGCAAAAATGTTATTGGTCAGATCTATTCACGGTTTGAAAAGGCCGGCCTGAAAGTCGTTGCAGCAAAAATGATGCACCTTTCCGAAGAAAAAGCCGGTGGCTTTTATGCGGAGCACAAAGAACGCCCGTTTTATACCGATTTGGTGGGCTTTATGACCTCTGGCCCTGTCATGATCCAGGTGCTTGAGGGCGAAAATGCTGTGATCGTTAACCGCGATCTTATGGGGGCAACGAATCCAAAAGAAGCGGCAGCTGGCACTATTCGTGCCGACTTTGCCGAATCGATTGACGCCAATGCTGTGCACGGGTCAGATTCACCCGCTTCAGCCGCCCGTGAAATTTCCTATTTCTTTGATGATGGTGAAATTTGCCCACGCTAGTTTCTGTGATTTCCGGTATCACCGTGCAGAATAAGCCATGAGTCTGATTCTTGCCGATGTCAATACCGCCGTTGAGCCCCAGGGGTTGAAAACCAACCTGCTGGGGCTTTCTGCTGAAAAATTGTCAGACTTTTTTGTTAATACGCTGGCAGAAAAACCCTTTCGTGCTTCGCAAATATTGAAGTGGATACACCAGCTGGGTGTGGATGACTTTGATCAGATGACCAATCTGTCAAAGCCCCTGCGTCAGAGGCTCAAGCAGGTTGCTGAGATTCGCGCTCCGGAGGTGGTTTCCCAGCAGGATTCTACAGACGGCACTCGAAAATGGCTGATTCGCGTTGCTGGTGGCAGCTGCATTGAAACAGTGTTCATTCCGGAAAAGGATCGAGGTACGCTCTGTGTCTCATCTCAGGTGGGCTGTTCGCTGGACTGTAGTTTTTGTGCAACCGGGAAACAGGGATTTAACCGAGATCTGACGGCCGCAGAAATTATTGGACAGGTCTGGATAGCTGCCAAATCATTTGATTCCCTGGGTGCCGGAAAAGACCGGGTAGTGAGTAATGTCGTCATGATGGGTATGGGTGAGCCGCTACTCAACTTTGAGAACGTTGTCGATGCCATGGGGCTGATGCTTCATGACAATGCTTATGGACTGTCAAAGCGCCGGGTGACCTTGAGCACATCCGGTGTCGTTCCGGCACTGGATCGACTCGGCGATGTTTCGGATGTCTCGCTGGCTATTTCTCTTCACGCACCCAACGATGCGTTGCGCGATCAGTTGGTGCCGATCAATAAAAAATATCCGATTGCTATGTTGCTTGATTCCGCCCGTCGTTACCTTGACAAGATGCCTGACGTGCGCCGCAAGATTACTATCGAATATACGATGATGGACCGGATAAATGATCGCGATGAGCATGCGCGGGAGTTGGCCATATTGCTGAAAGACATTCCCTGTAAAATCAACCTGATTCCGTTTAATCCGTTTACCGGTTCATCCTACAGGCGAGTTACCAACACTGCGCTGAATCGTTTCAGGGATATCCTGCATCAGGAGGGATATACCGTGACTGTCCGAACGACTCGTGGAGACGATATTGCAGCGGCCTGTGGCCAGCTCGCCGGTACGGTGAATGACAGGACCCGCCGCAGTCAACGCTATCAACAAGAACAGCAAGTAGCGCCCGTGAGGTTTGTGGGTTGATTATAAGGTTGAGTGGGTCACAGGCGGCATGCGTATGAAGCTGAAATTGTCCTCGGTATTTTTTGTTTTCGGGCTGCTGACTGCGTTGCTTTCCGTTGGTTGTGCGACGACAAAAAGTGGTACCGGTGTTGATAAGCAGAGGGTACTGGAAAATCGTCTTGATCTCGCGATGGGGTATTTGACGAGGGGAGATCATGAACGCACCCGTTTCCATCTCAACAAAGCGATGGAAGTAGACAATAGTTCACCCGCTGTGCATGACGCCTGGGCATTGTTATATCAAAAGGAAAAAGAGTTTGAAGAAGCAGAAAGTCATTTTCGTAAGGCACTGAACTACGACCCGGAATTTACCCGGGGACGCAATAACTACGGTATGTTCCTGTTGAACATGGATCGCTTCGAAGATGCCTATGATCAGTTTCTGAAAGGCTCCGAGGACCTCGGTTACCCTAGGCGAGCTGAACTTTTTCTCAAGGTTGGTGTGACGGCGCTACAGCTCAATAAACTGTCAGAGGCTGAATCTGCTTTTGAGAAAGCGCTGGATCTGGATTCGCGAATGTCTCTGGCGCATATCGAGTTGGCGGATCTGGCTTTCAGACGGGGTGACTATCAACTGGCACAGCAACGGTTAAATCAATACAACACTACCAGAAATAGCCCTACTCCCCGGGGTCTTTGGCTGGGAGTCAGGCTTGCGGATAAACTGGGTAATAGTGATGCAGAGGCTAGTCAGGGGCTGGCGTTGAGGAACCTTTATCCTGATTCGCGGGAGAATCAGGAATACAAAAACTGGTTGAATAATGAGCAAAAACCCTAGCGAGGAACCATTGCAGCAACCTGTGCCGGAAAAAACTTCGCCCGGGGAAATCCTGCGTCGGACCAGAAGGGAGCGTGGGCTAAGTATCGAGGATGTCACCGGGGGAATGGGTATAACGAAGGCGACTCTGAATGCGTTGGAAAATGATGATTTTGACCGTTTGCCATCGCCTCTTTTCGTCAAAGGTTACGTCAAAACCTACTGCGCCTTACTGGGTCTCCCCGATCAGGATTTGCTTGTAAACCTCGAACAGTCGATGAGTGATTTGGGTATTCATCAGCGAGAGCCCGCCATAAAATTCCCGCCTGCACCAAATAGAATCGGCCGTTTCTTAAAAAATGTCCTTCCCATGGCGGCGGTGACTATTTTGATTGTGATTGCATTACTGCTGGTCATTCAGGTGGCTGATAGAGTTAAATTACCTTTTTTTGACAGTGGCAAACCGTTGCTGGGTTCAGCCAGATCCACTGTTCTGAGTATGAAACCGGCCATGGCCTCAATGATGGATCAGGAAGTCAAGGAGTCAGGCGATACATTAGATAAGCAGGATAATCCGCAGACGATGACGCTAAATGTCACCCAGCAGAGCTGGGTAGAGGTGTTCGATGCCTCTGGTGATCTTTTGCTTGCTGACCTCCAGCCACCGGGAACACGGCTAGAGGTAACCGGTGATGCACCTTTTAAAGTGAACTTGGGTTATGCGCAGGGCGTGGAAATTCATTACGGCGGTAAAGTGGTGCCGGTATCCAATATCGCTGCAGATAACACGGCTTTTGTTAGCGTCGGTCTTGACTCTGATTTGGAAAATTGAAAGGTTATGCAATCCCTGTCACCCATTGTAAGAAGAAAATCACGTCAGATTATGGTGGGCAATGTGCCAGTGGGTGGTGATGCGCCTATAACCATTCAAAGCATGACCAATACAGAAACTACTGACGTGGCGGCCACGGTCTCACAGATCAATCGGCTGATTGCCGCAGGTGCTGACATTGTTAGGGTATCCGTGCCCTCTATGGAAGCAGCAGAGGCGTTTGGCGCTATCCGCAAACAGGTTGCGGTCCCTTTGGTGGCCGATATTCACTTCGATTATCGTATTGCCCTCAGAGTGGCAGATCTCGGGGTGGACTGCCTACGCATAAATCCGGGCAACATAGGACGTGAAAAACGTGTTCAGGCTGTGGTCGATAAAGCACGTGACCTGAATATTCCGATCCGGATTGGTGTCAATGCTGGCTCGCTGGAAAAAGATCTACAAAAAAAATATGGTGAGCCGACACCGGACGCACTGGTTGAGTCCGCGATGAGGCATGTTGAGATTCTAGACAAGCTCAACTTTCATAACTTCAAGCTGAGCCTGAAAGCCTCAGATATTTTCATGGCCGTGGCTGCGTATCGAAAAATTGCCACTATGATCGATAACCCCTTGCATCTGGGGATCACTGAAGCAGGTGGCTTGCGTGGTGGAACAGTCAAGTCCTCTATTGGTCTCGGTTTGCTTTTGATGGATGGCATCGGTGATACCATTCGCGTATCGCTTGCCGCCGATCCCGTAGAGGAGGTTAAGGTTGGCTGGGACATGCTGAAAAGTCTGAGATTGCGTAGCAAAGGGGTTAACTTTATAGCCTGCCCCAGTTGTTCCCGACAAAATTTTGACGTCATAAAAACCATGAATGAATTGGAGTTACGTCTTGAAGATATTACGACTCCGATAGATGTGGCCGTTATCGGCTGTATTGTCAATGGCCCGGGTGAAGCAAAGGAAGTCGACCTCGGCCTGACTGGAGGTACGCCCAATAACCTAGTTTATATTGATGGCAAGCCAAGCCAGAAGCTTTCCCAGAACAATTTGGTGGATGAGCTCGAAAACTTAATTCGCAACAAAGCTGCCCTCAAAGCGGCACAACAAGAAAATCTCATAGCGAAATCCTGATGAAAAAAATGCAATCCATTCGGGGTATGAATGATCTGCTCCCCGATGAGTCACCTGTTTGGCAATACCTCGAACGCTCTGTAGCGGATTTACTGGCACGATATGGTTACCGGGAAATTCGTTTTCCGGTCATTGAATCGACTGATCTGTTCAAACGTTCGATAGGGGAGGTGACTGACATTGTCGAAAAGGAAATGTATACCTTTAATGATCGCAATGGTGAGAGCCTTACCCTACGTCCTGAAGGTACAGCGGGTTGTGTTCGTGCCTGTGAACAGCACGGCCTGCTTTATAATCAGACTCAACGGCTTTGGTATCAGGGGCCAATGTTTCGTTATGAGCGTCCTCAAAAAGGTCGCCTTCGACAGTTTCACCAGATAGGTGTCGAAGTGTTTGGCCTCAATGGTCCCGATATTGATGCCGAATTGCTGGCAATGACATGGCGACTCTGGCAACAGCTCGGCATTGATCAGCAGGTTATCCTTCAGATCAACTCTCTCGGCACAATGGCATCTAGGGCGCTCTATCGGGATGCGCTGGTCGAATATCTGACGCGACACAAAGACAGTCTGGATGAAGACAGTCAGCGGCGGCTACACAGCAACCCGATGCGTATCCTCGACAGTAAAAATCCGGCAGTTCAAGCCGTTCTAGATGGGGCGCCCGTTCTGGACGATTTCCTGGATGAGGAATCCTTGTCCCATTTCCGGCAATTGCAGGCATTGCTCAATCAGGCCGGTGTGCCCTATCAGATAAATAATCGCCTTGTCAGAGGGCTTGATTATTACGGCAAGACTGTCTTTGAATGGGTTACCGATGCGTTGGGGGCCCAGGGAGCTGTCTGTGCCGGAGGACGTTATGATGGCCTGGTTGAACAGTTAGGAGGCAAACACACCCCTGCCGTTGGTTTTGCCATGGGGCTGGAGCGGTTGGTATTGTTGCTTGACGCGGCTGGTGTGGTGCCGGATAGTATCGCCCGGCAACTGGACGTCTATCTGGTTGCAGTGGGTGACGTACAGGGTAAAGCCATTCAATTGGGTGAAGAGTTGCGGAGCCAGTTTCCACAATTGCGCCTACTTAACCACTGTGGCGGCGGCGGTTTCAAGACACAAATGAAGAGAGCTGACAAGAGTAGTGCTCTGGTGGCCCTGATCCTTGGTGAGGATGAGGTGGCCAACGATTGCGTTACTGTTAAATTTCTGCGCGAAGACAGACCGCAGGAAAGCATTGCCATTGATAGTGCAGTGGTGTTTTTAAAGCGTATTTTTTTGGTTAACGGGAGCTAGTTGTGGCGGAACATCTCAGTGATGAGGAACAGCTTGAAAGTTTTAAACGCTGGTTTAAAGAAAATGGTCTCTCCACGATTGTCGTTGTCGTATTGGCTGCCGGTGGTTATTTCGGGTGGGAATTCTGGAAAGGCTATAGTGAGAAAACGGCGCAGGCCGCATCCGTTATCTATCAGCAAATGATGGACACAGCGCTGGTTGACCCTGGCAAGCGCCTCAATGATAGTCAAAAGGACGAAATCGGTGATCTGGCTGTTCAGTTAAAAAAAGATTATTCAGGAACACAATATGCCCGTTATGCCGCTATGTTATTGGCCAGGCTTGCTGTCGAGGATGGTGAATTTGAAACAGCTGCTGAGCAGCTACACTGGGCAGACAAAGGAGCTGACGAGGGGCTGTCACTTGTAATAGGGTTGAGATTGGCACGTATTGAAGCTGCCCGGGGAAATATAGATGCTGCCATAGAGATGCTGGATATCGAGGATGCAAAAACGATGACCAGTGCCTATTCCGAAGCGCGGGGTGATTTTTATTTGATGAAAGATGATCGGGATTCGGCTCACAGTGCTTACCTGCAGGCTTTGCAGTCTGTTGCGCAAAATGACAACCAGAGCCGCTCCATTATCGAACTCAAGCTGAAGCATGTGGCTCCGATTTCAGAAAACGGGTCTGATTCGATGGGTGCTTCCTCGGAGAACAATGAATGAGAAACCTGTTATGCCTTTTTCTTGCCTCATTACTGGTTTCAGGTTGTGGCCCTTTAAAAAATCTCGGCAGTGGCGGTAATGCGTCAGAAAAAACCGGCCCGGCGGCACTCGTTGCTTTTGAGCAAGAAGTAAACATAAACAAGCTGTGGTCGACCAACACCTTGGGTGAATATGCGTCAATCAACGGCGGGATTCGCCCGGCATTAGCTGCTGGCGTTATCTATGCTGCAGATAGTGGTGGTAATGTTGTTGCAGTTGATGCGGGCACCGGTGAGCAGATTTGGAAAAAAAGCCTCGATTCACCGCTGGCTGGTGGCGTTGGCCTCGGCGGTAACCTGCTGGTTGTGGCGGGCACAGATGGTGATGTCTTTGCGTTGGAAGCCGAAACCGGTGAACAACGATGGAGTGTCCGGGTTACCAGTGAAGTTTTGGCCGCTCCGGCAGTGAATGACGCTGTTGTCGTGGTGCAAAGCCATGATGGAAAGCTGGTGGGCTTGCACGCTTCCAATGGTGAAAGGCGATGGCAGTATGAAATTGACTCCCCTATTTTAACCTTACGAGGCACCAGTCCCCCGATTCTGTCAGACGGTATGCTGATAGCCGGGTTCGCAAATGGCAAACTTGTGGCGTTGGCAGCTGAGTCCGGTTCTCTCCTTTGGGAGAATCGGCTGGCCATTCCTCAGGGCCGAACCGAGCTTGAGCGACTGATCGATATTGATGGACGTGCTGTGCTGGTGGATGAGGTGATCTATGCCTCTTCTTATCAGGGGCGAATTGGTGCCATTGCAAAGGCCACAGGACGCGGTATCTGGTACCAGAATTCTTCTTCAGTTCATGACCTAGCCTATGGTCTTGGGCAGGTGTATTCAGTGCAGAAAGACGATGAAGTACGTGCAATCAGAGGTAATAGCGGACAGACACTCTGGAGTAATGATCAGTTGAGTTTACGCAAGTTAAACAGCCCGGTCACCATTGAAGCCTATCTGGCAGTGGCAGATGCAGAAGGTTACCTTCATCTGCTATCACAAACTGATGGTCGATTTGTTGCACGGGTTAAAGTCGATGGTGATGGTGTTACTGCTCCCATGATTGCTGATGGACAAAAACTTTATGTGCAAGATAACGGTGGCGGGTTGACCGCTTATCAGTTTGACTGAAACCGCCATTGAACAGCTGATCTGTTTGATACTTTGATATCTCTGCATAGGCAGTCCTTGCCTGCCAGTTGTATGCTGGTGTTGCCAATAGCCATTCACCGAGCTAAGAAACCATCAATGGGTATAAATACATGATTCCGGTAATTGCTCTGGTTGGACGGCCCAATGTAGGAAAATCTACGCTTTTTAACCGTCTGACGAAAACCCGCGATGCCCTTGTTGCCAATTACCCGGGATTAACCCGAGACCGTAAATATGGTGAAGGGGAAATGTTCGGCCGCAGATATATGTTAATTGATACTGGCGGCATAACAGGAGAAGAAGAGGGTATTGACACGGCGATGGCGGCACAGTCGATGTTGGCTGTTGATGAAGCAGATGCGGTGTTACTTATTGTGGACAGCCGTGATGGTCTGACTCCCGTTGACCGGCGTTTAGCCACCTATCTTCGTGAAAAAGGTCGCCTGGTCTATCTGGTGGCGAACAAGATTGACGGGGTGAATGCCGACGTCGCCATCGCTGAATTTTACGAACTGGGTTTTTCGGACGTTTTTCCCACCACAGCTACTCATGGGCGCGGTGTCAGGCATCTCATGGAAACAGTGCTGGAGCCTTTTCCCGAGTTAGAGGAGCCGATCCAGGCCGATATAGAGCGGCGCATCAAGATTGCCGTTGTCGGTCGTCCCAATGTGGGTAAATCCACCCTGGTAAACCGCTTGCTCGGTGAGGATCGCGTTATTGTCTTTGATTTGCCTGGCACCACCCGCGACAGCATTTATATCGACTATGAGCGGGATGGAAAATCCTATACGCTGATTGATACTGCGGGTATCCGACGCCGTAAAAATGTTTCCCAGACGGTGGAGAAATTCTCCATCGTAAAGACCCTGCAAGCGATTGAAGATGCCAATGTAGTGGTGTTGCTGATTGATGCCCATGAGGGGCTTGTCGATCAGGACATGCATCTTATGGGCACTGCGATTGAGTCAGGCAGAGCATTAGTGGTGGCGGTAAACAAATGGGATGGTTTGGACGCTGATGCCAAGGCCAGAATCAAAACAGAATTACAACGCCGCCTGAGGTTTGTCGAATTTGCGGATATTCATTTTATATCAGCTTTTCACGGGACTGGTGTCGGGCATCTCTACAAATCCATCGAGAAGGCGTACGCTTCGGCAACTGATAAGTTGGGTACTAACCGCCTAACCCGGATTTTGCAGGATGCTGTGACTGAGCATCAGCCTCCCTTGGTGAGAGGGCGTCGTATCAAACTCCGATATGCACATGCTGGTGGACAGAATCCTCCGTTGATCGTCATACATGGTAACCAGACAGCGGATGTGCCCAGTCACTATGCTCGATACTTGGAAAAAGCGTTTCGCAAGGCCCTCGACCTACAAGGGACACCGATTAAGATTGAGTTTCGTTCGGGAGAAAATCCGTTTGCGGGGAAAAAGAACCAACTAACGACTCGGCAGTTAGCGAAAAAGAGACGGTTAATGAAACACGTCAAGAAGAAATAATCGTATTCCCATCCGTGACCATTGCTTATCAATTAGGCTGCAGCCTGCGGCCTATCTTCAACCAACAATGCATAACTAGTCACGAAATCATCAGGGGAACCTGGATATTTCGGGTGGAAGTGACGTAACCAGTATACTCCCAGCGCTTTGATGTCATGGGCCTCAGGTAGTGCCTGCTCCGAGCGACGATAAATCATCCAGGCAATGGCAGTGGCGTACTTGAGATTTGTAATCAATTCTGCATGGGGATCCTTCAGGAAACTATGCTGGCCCGCCAGTCCACGGATTTCACTGGCCAGGTGCGGGTGACGGATCAAATATTTATCCCAAACTGCCTGATGCCTTGCTGGCGTAATGCGATAGAGACCAACGCGTTTTCCCTGGTGCCATCCACCGAGACCGGATTCCTGTGCGGCGGTACCAACCAGAAGATTTTCTTTGGCGGCGCTCCATTCGTTAAGATAACGGAGTGTTTCTCTGATGACCAAGTAACGTAGGTCTTCTGTCGTAAAAATCATGGTAGCTCCCATTAGAACTATTCGCCTGATTGATATATTAAAAATTATTAGTATTTCTAGCATGTTAAGAGTGAAAACTCAATTTAAAATAACAATATGTGTTTAACTCTTATCGTTTAAAAAGCATGGTGTACAATAATTGATCAGTTTTTGGTGGGCTGGTCAACTCCATGCATACCCTGGTTACGTTCTGATTCCTGTTGGGGATCATCGATATCAGTATTATTACTCTGAGTTACTGCTTGGATTATCAATGCTTAATTTGAAAATATCGCAGTACTTTCGTAATTGGTCCATGCTAGTAAGTGAAAGGGGGGAATTGACATGACATTCAGAACCGAGCGTGATTCTCTGGGAGAGATTCAAATCCCTGAATACGCACTTTGGGGCGCGCAAACGCAACGGGCAATAGTACACTTTCCCAACCTGGGCTACTCAATGCCTCATGGTGTTATTCAGGCACTTGCCCTGATAAAAAAGGCTGCTGCTCTGGCCAATCTGGAACTTGGTGAACTGCAGTCCAAGCAGTCTTCTCTGATTATTGCGGCCTGTGACGAAGTGTTGAGTCACAGGCATGATGAGCAGTTCCCGTTGTCCATCTGGCAAAGCGGCAGTGGCACTCAGAGCAATATGAATATGAATGAGGTGGTTGCCAACCGTGCCAATGAGCTGGCTGGTCACATGCGTGGCGAGAAAACGCCGGTTCATCCAAATGACCATGTGAACCGATCCCAGTCCTCGAATGATGTCTTTCCAACTGCCATGCATTTGGCTGTCCTCTCCGTCTTGGAAGGAAAGTTGTTGCCACATTTGACAAACCTCCGGCATGCACTGGCCAAAAAACAACACGAATTCTCAGCGCAGTGGAAAGTAGGGCGAACCCATCTGATGGATGCAGCACCGATGACATTGGGCCAGGAGTTCAGTGGTTATGTTGCACAGCTGGATTTCAGCCTGAAGCAGCTACAGCAGGCAAAACAGGATTTGCTGCCACTGGCTATTGGCGGTACAGCTGTGGGTACCGGGTTGAATACGCCTGGTGGTTGGCAGGAGGCTGTGATAATGCAGTTGAGGGATTTGACGGGTATGCCTGTCGTGACGGCACCTAATAAGTTTGCTGCCCTGTCGACGCATAATGCCATGTTGCGTGTCAGCAGCGCGTTGCGCCAGATTGCTGCTGATTTTATGGTGATCGGTAACAATTTGCGGATGCTGGCCAGCGGCCCCAGAGCTGGGCTTTCTGAAATACAACTGCCGGCAAATGAACCTGGCAGCTCGATTATGCCCGGCAAGGTAAATCCAACCCAGATTGAGTCGCTGACCATGATTGCGGCTCAGGTGATCGGTAATGATGCGGCCGTTGCCATGGCCTGCTCCCAGGGGCATTTGCAGTTAAATGTATTCAAACCCTTGATTGTCCATAACGTGTTGAGCTCAGTTGAGCTGTTGGGCAGTGGTGCGGATTACTTTAGCCGCTATTGCCTAGCAGGGATGGACTGTAACACCGCTCAGTTGGCAAACAATGTAGAGCGATCTCTGATGATCGTGACAGCATTGGCCCCTGAATTGGGGTACGACAAGGCGGCCGAGATCGCCAAACGTGCCCAGCAACAGGACCAGACTATCCGTGAAGTCCTGATAGAGCAGGACATTCTCAGCGGTGAGGCTTTCGATGCATTAATCAGAGAGCATGTATTGGTCGATCGCTAGGGCCTGTTAATACGCATTAAATCATTGCTGCTGGAGGTCAGCCTTGTCCTCAACAAGGCAGAAGGAGAGAGAATTTAGTGGTTCTATTTGAGCGAGTGAGAGCCTGCCCCATGAACGCAGTGAGTGCTTTCGGCATAACGCAGATGAGGACAAAATTGGCCCCGGCTCTACGGGTTGTTACCCAACAATGTCCACTTGGCGTTGCGCCTCGCTCATTTAGAGCCACCAAATCACGTTCACCGCGCCTAAATTCGGCATTGTTGGGTAAACAACCGCGGCTATTCAATGCGTATTAACAGGCCCCAACTTGGTCATCAGGTACTTTCTGGCAGGTTTGTTGAGCTGCGTTCAATCGAACCAGTGTGCAAGACGTTGTCGCGCGCGATCTTTCACTTGTTGATCAATATAACCGGCAAGGGTGGCAACCGCGCTAGCGATAACCGCAAGGTCATCCACATAGCCTCCGGGGATAAAATCCGGAATGGTGTCTGTAGGTAGAATGAAGTAGGCCAAGGCACTGTATACCGTGGCCTTGGCCCAGGCCGGGGTATCCGGCCGTCTGGCGGCGTAATGGAGCCACAAACACTTCTCAATTAATTCACGGCCAGCTGTCTTTGCTGCATGCCTGACTTTGATCCAGAAGTCAGTGCCGGAATAGCGGAGCTTTTTTTCCACCTTGATAGGTGCTGTGCCTGTTTCTGTCACCATAAATAAAGGCTAGTCGGATTCTGATCGAAGTCAAAAACAGTTTGGAGAACAAAAAGCGATATCCAGTCAATGATTTTCGAAAAGCCTTACATTTGCTCCATTACCTCAATCCCGAGCAGGTTCAGGCCCTTGGCCATCACTCTGGCGGTGAGTTGGGAAATGGCCAGTCGGCTGGATCGGGTGTCTTCTACCACATCTTGCCTGAGGATCGGACAGTGCTCATAGAATGTCATGAAACTGCTGGCTAGTTCGTAAAGATAATTACAAAGAATATGGGGATAGCCATCAAGGGCCAGTTGTTCAAGAGTCGTCCCGAACTGTAGAAGTTTCAGAGCCAGATCTTTTTCCTGTTGTGTCGTGAGAATAATGTTTCCTGTCGAACAATCGAAGTTGATATCAGCTCGGCGGAAAATACTGCGGATCCGGGTATAGGCATATTGTAGATAGGGCGCGGTGTTGCCCTCGAAGCTGAGCATGCTGTCCCAATCAAAAATGTAGTCGTTGGTGCGTGTCTTACTCAAATCTGCGTACTTGATGGCACCAATGCCTACTTTTCGTCCAATGGCGGCAACCTCATCAATGCCGAGTTCGGGGTTCTTTTCTCTCACTAGTGTACAGGCGCGCTCAATACCTTCCTGGAGTAGTTCCGTGAGTTTGACGGTCCCGCCAGTACGGGTTTTGAACGGTTTGCCGTCCTTACCCATCATGGTGCCGAAGGGGAGGTGTTCGAGTGCTATCTCTGTATTCACAAACCCGGCCTTTTTTGCCAGTGTAAATACTTGTTTCATATGAAGTGATTGCCTGGCATCGATAAAGTATAGAATGCGATCCGCCTGTAATGTCATGCTGCGGTGACGCAGTGCAGCAAGATCAGTTGTTGCGTAGAGAAAACCCCCGTCAGATTTCTGCACAATGACGGGGCTGGGCTTTCCTTCTTTATCTGCCAGCTCTTCGAGAAAGACGACCTTGGCGCCCTGGTCTTCAACGAGCAGTCGCTGTTGTTCTAGCGACTCAATAATCCCTGCCAGTTCCTCGTTGTAGGCGCTTTCTGCCTTGATATCACTGTGTTTCAGCGTGACGTTGAGGTTGAGGTAGATGGCCTCACTGTGTGTGATTGAAGTGTCGATAAAACGCTGCCAAAGCTGGCGGCAATGGTGGTCACCTGATTGCAGTTTGACTACGTATTGGCGTGCCTTCTGCGCAAATTTTTCATCTTGGTCAAAGTGTTGTTTGGCCTGTTGATAAAAAATCTCCAGATCCCCCAGAGCCAGTTCAGGTCGCTCCCCTTCACCCAAATGCTCCTCAAGCTCAGCAATCAGCATGCCAAATTGGGTGCCCCAATCCCCCATGTGGTTCTGACGGACCACGTCGTGGCCCAGGAACTCAAGGGTGCGAACTACTGCGTCACCGATAATCGTACTGCGCAGATGCCCTACATGCATCTCCTTGGCCAAATTGGGTCCGGAATAATCAACGACAACTCTCTGTTGATTCGGCACTGGTACACCAAGTTTTTCATCCCCGATCAGTTTTTGTAACTGAGTTGCAATAAATTGGTTTGACAGGTGAATATTGATGAATCCCGGGCCAGCAATCTCGACATGATCAGCAATATCAGTCAAATCGAGATGCTTGATAATCTCGGCGGCCAAATCCCGCGGACGGCTTTTTAGCCGCTTGGCAGCTGCCATGGCACCATTGGCTTGAAAATTGCCAAACTCTGGTCTGGTACTGAGGGCGATATTGGCCGGGCAGTCATCAGGAATGTTTGCTGCTGACATGGCAGCCCGTACACGTTGTTCGATCAGGTTTTTAATACTCATAAGCGGGCAGGATGTGTCTTGTTAAGAGAAAACGGGATTGTAGTACCCCAACTCCAAAAAGCCAGTAGTGGCGGTTGATGGATAAAGGGGCTGCCAGTATAGTCGAAGATCATGTCTATGCCTGACAGTAATCCGGCATTACCTTGGTTTTACGTTGATCAGTGGGTGATTTGAGATCGCTTTTTCGGTAATGGCCTTCTTCGCATGAATATTTTCGAAACAGGCAAGTAGTTGGGACGTTCATTATTAAATGGTTTAGATTTTTTCGAGGTGACATTGCAAGTTCAAAAGATCATTGAAAACAAACTGACAGCGGCATTTACACCGGATTTTCTCCAAGTGCTGAACGAGAGCCACATGCATGCGGTTCCCGTGGATTCAGAAACGCATTTTAAGCTGGTTATCGTCTCTGGTTCATTTGAGGGGATGCGGGCCGTTAAGCGTCACCAGCGAGTGTACCAGCTGCTATCTGATGAGCTGGCTGGTGGCGTTCATGCCCTGGCACTGCATATCTTCACGCCTGACGAATGGCGAGAGCAAAAGTGTGCACCTTCGTCACCAGACTGTATGGGGAAAAACGGCTAGTTCCGGAAGATCTCGCCACCGTTGAGCGGAGTTTGGGACCACTGACAATTATTCACGGATAACAATAGGGGTATTACATGAAAAAAATGCAAGCTTTACTGGTGATGCTGATGATTCTATCCCCGACAATTTATGCTGGTGGAACGACTGATACTGGTTCTGCCAGTGCCTATATTATTTCTCCCAAAGATGGTGAAACCGTGAGCAGTCCGGTGACTGTGCGATTCGGTCTGAATGGTATTGGTGTTGCGCCGGCAGGTGTTGAGCGGGAACATACAGGACATCATCATTTACTGATTAATGTTCAGCAATTGCCTGATAAGGACAAACCCATTCCGGCTGATGATCAACACCGTCACTTTGGTGGTGGCCAGACTGAGGTGAGTCTTGAACTGCCTCCTGGTGAACACAAGCTGCAATTACTCCTCGGAGACCATTTTCATATTCCGCACAACCCTCCAGTACTTTCTGAGCCAATAATCATTAAGGTGTATTGATCTAGCGCAAGTCGATGATTCTGTTTACTTAATCCAGATCAAATGGTGGTAGTGAAGCGCTTGGTTTAATGGCCTTGTCTTTTAGTGCTACCTTTCTGGAGAAAGTAAATGTTCAAGCAAAAAGCATTGTCGCTGGCAATTCATATGACCCTGGCCGGGAGTCTTTTGGCCGGAACCACAGGTGTTATGGCCTACGAGGCGGGAGATGTTATTGTCCGCGCAGGTGCCGCAACAGTTGAACCTAACGATGACAGCAGCCGTCTTACACTTAATGGTGGCGGGTTGCCGAACAGCAAGGCCTATGTCGATTCCGACACTCAGCTCGGTCTTACCCTGACCTATATGTTGACGGATCACCTGGGTTTAGGCCTGTTGGCAGCCACGCCCTTTAAACACGATATTAAAGCCAAAAATTTGCTGGTTCCCGGAAAGATTGATGCGGGTTCGACCAAACATTTACCACCTACCCTGACGCTGCAATATTTTCCGATGAAAGCTGAGTCCCGGTTCCAGCCCTATGCCGGGGTCGGTATTAACTACACAAAATTTTTCGAAGAGGATGTTGCCAGTGAACTTGAGGGGATTGTCGGTGCAGGCGGCAAGTTAAAACTTGATGACTCCTGGGGTGTGGCGTTTGAACTGGGTATGGATTACGCATTGTCCGATCGTTGGGTAGTCAATGCCGCAGTGTGGTATATCGATATCGATACCGATGCGAAATTCAATTTCCCGGGTGCTGAGGTGAAGACCAAGGTGGATATTGATCCACTGGTCTATATGGTGGGTATAGGCTACAAGTTTTAACTAAGAACTTGGTTAGCTAATTGCACAAAAGCCGGTTTCATAAACCGGCTTTTTTGTTTCTGTATCAATCAAAAATCAAAACAAGGGATTAATTGAAAAATCCTAGTTGGCCAACTCGCGTAGTTTGTCCAGATTGAGCAGCTCTACTTCCTTTTTGTCGACCTTCAGCAATGCCTGTTTTTGAAAGCGGCTTAATACCCGGCTGACAGTCTCAACAGTAAGGCCCAGATAATTGCCGATATCTGCACGTGACATCGGTAACCTGAATCGTGTGGCAGAGAGTTTAAGTCGGAAATTGCGGTTTGAAATACTCATCAACAGTGTTGCCACCCGCTCTTCGGCTGTATTTTTGCTGAGTAGGCTAAGAAGTTGTTGATCCCCAGTGATTTCCAGGCTCATCAACTGGAAAAAATGGCGTTGCAGTGTAGGGATTGCAATGCTCAGTTCCTGAAGACGGTTGAAGGGAATTTCACAGACGGAAGAGGTCTCCATGGCAACTGCAGAGTTGGTGTAACGATTCTGGCCTATACCATCCATACCGAATATCTCCCCCGGGAGGTGAAATCCAGTCACCTGTTCCTGGCCACTATTGCTAATTGTATAGCTTTTGATCGAGCCACTGCGAACCGCAAAGACAGAATCGAATTCTTCTCCAGCATGGTAGATATGGTGATCCTTTTGAAGAGGTTTGCCTCGCTGAATGATTTCATCCAGGCGTTCTACTTCCTTGGTTTGCAGTGCAAGCGGGAGACAGAGTGCATTCATACGGCAGTCACCGCAGTGGAATGTATTATTGTGGGGGCAGACCGAATCCATCGACATCTCTCTGAACCTCTTATGTCTCATTATAGCGGCGATCATGATAACGGTCATTAACGACCGTTACATCGACACGCCTGGAGACTATCGCAGAAATAGCGGAGATGGTCGAGACCCTGAATGGACAGCACCAGATAATCAGATTCTCTGGTGAGCCAGCCCAGAGACAGGGCATGTTGGAAAAGTTTGGCGAGTTCCGGGCATAACTTGATTGTCAGATCACAACTGGTTAGATGCACCCGATGAAAGCAGAGCAACTGATTGACCAGTTGCCAGGGTGGGAGATTCTGCGGTTGATGATCTGGAAATAGCCCCGTGCAATGCACAGGGAGGTGCTTTTCATCAAGGGCCTGTCGGTAGTCGTGAATGGAGTCGGTATTCTGATAGTAGCCATCACCCAATTTACCCAGTGCACCAAGGCCAATACCAACCCAGTCTATCAGGCTGTCTCTAGCCATTCCCCAGGGGGTATATTGAAGGGTCTTGCTCTGGCGAAGTTGCAGAAGTTTATGCCCTTGAATGACAAAAAAACGGTCCGCCATAAGTTGATAGTGCTGACTGCTCATTCTCCGCGAGAGTTGGCTCAGGGTTGCTGCACCCTCCATTGTCTGCAGCCCCTGTAACTCAATAATTGCCGGTTGATAGCGGATTAACTCAGTAAGCCAGTGGTCCAATGTGTCCGGGTCGGCCTGATTGACCTGTAGGCAGCAGTACCACTCTCCAAAGTGAAAGTCACTGGCAGTTGTCAGGATCGATGTAAATTGTTGTTTGTGGGGCGGTATTGCGGCATTAATGGTTAGTCGGAAGCAATCAAAATGAAGTCCCTTCATTAAGGCCAGTTTTTCGGTGGTTATATCTGTAAGCGTGCATTCAAAACCGTATTCACACGCTTTCTTGTTTCGGGGGTTGAAATAACTGTTGGATAAAAAAACCAGTTCTGTTAGTTCACCCCTGTTCATGCCTTTTAAAGGCCTGTTTCTGAGCCAGAATTTCACCAAAGGCTGGTATCTGAAGACTGGCTGAATAAGCTCGATCTCCCTGCTGACGAGTCCGGGATAAGTGCTATTGGCATTGCTCGGAATATAAATATTCAGCGCAATCGGCGAGATTGACGTGCGCCGCTTCCTCAGTTGTTCCTTGGGACAACTGACCAGGGATTTGAAAAATTCTGCCTCAATATCAGAGTGAGGGCAGAACAGATTGTTGGTTGTTGTCGCAACTTGCATTTGCCGGCTGACTCACAGGTGACAATTGGAATAGCTGCTGAGGTTAAGCGGAATTAATGAATCTCCCCATGATATGGGTCAAATTTATGATGTTAGGATGTATGATCCCAATCATGAAATAGATGGAAAAAAGGCATGATTGCCGTCATCAGATCCGGTTAACGACCTTTACTACCTACTCAGGATGCCGGGCTCAATGTTCTCAGGTTCTCAGGTTCTCAGGTTCTCAGGTTCTCAGGTTCTCAGGTTCTCAGGTTCTCAGGTTCTCAGGTTCTCAGAAGGGAAGCTCCACGTTATTCCAGAGACGCTTTAGTCGCGTATCGCGGCCACATCCATTTCGGTAATAACGATAACGTGCAGGATTTTTCAGATAGTAGTTCTGGTGATACTCCTCGGCGGGGTAAAATTTACTGGCCGGTAGAATTCGGGTGGCAATCGGATCGTTCAGAATGTTGCTGTCGATTAATGCGCTTATACTGTTCCGGGCGGCGGCCCTTTGTTCGTCATTCAGGTAGAAGATAGCACTGAGATACTGGCTTCCCCGGTCACAAAACTGACCCTTACCATTCTCCGGGTCAATATTTGTCCAGAAGATTTTCAGCAACGTCTCATAGCTGACCGTTTTTGGGTCGTAGGTGACTTCAACCACCTCGAAATGACCGGTTTTCCCACTTGTGACCTCCTCGTAGGTGGGGTTCTCGGTTTCCCCCCCCGCATAACCCGAGACGGTGCTGATCACACCATCCAGTTTGTCGAAGGGTGGCTCCATGCACCAGAAGCAGCCACCCGCAAAGAGGGCCTTTTCCGTATCGGCGTAGGTTGCGGGGAGCACTCCAGCCAATAAAACCAGAAGAATAATTTTTTGTATCATGGGGTTTGCCCGTTGATTTGTTTGGCTAAGCTGGTTTGACCCGTGAGGGTGGTCAGGGTTCAGAAGAAACTGGACGATGTTTATTTTAGCTAAAAGGGGCCGAGTGACTTACCCATAATATGGATTGAGGCTATGATCGAGATCCGTTCCAGGTACTATTATGCCGTTTCAATCCACCCTCCAATACTTTTCGCTGCAAAGCTTCCCCGATCATTACCGTCAGGGGTGCGAGCTGTGGGAGAGGGCGCTTTTATCCCAGACGCTGCCGTTCACACGGCTCGATTTCACACTCTCTCCACAGGATAACCTACTGTGTCAAACCGGGTGGATTGGTGATCTGGATGCCAAAGCTGTGTTGGTTGTCATCGGTGGTACACACGGTATCGAAGGTTTTACCGGGACTGCAGTACAGGTTGACTGGATGCAAATGGTTGCCAATGGCCTCATAGCGCTTCCGGATCATACGGCGATGTTGATGATAAATGCGCTTAACCCGTGGGGGTATGCCAATAATCGTCGTTGTGACGATCAGGGCATTGATGTGAATCGGAATTTTATTGATTTCAGTCAGCCGCTTCCGATAAATACGGGGTATGAGGAGCTACAGCCTCTGTTTGGTATTCGCGATAGAGACGCCAGAGTCGAGGCCCTACAGGACTATTGTCTGCGGGTGGGCCAGCGCCCCTACGAAATTGCGCTCAGTGGTGGCCAGTTTAATGACCCTGCCGGGCCATTTTACGGCGGACAACGTCCCGGATTTAGTCGGGGGGTGATTGAATCCCTGATTCGACGTTATTTGCTTGCCAACCGTCGTTTGGCCGTTGTCGATGTGCATACTGGTCTGGGCCCCTATGGTTACGGTGAGGTTATCTGTGACCACCCACTGGGCACTGATGGCTTAATGACAGCGATTGAATGGTTTGGCCCCGGTTGTGGCCTGCCCGAGATAGGCAAGTCCAGCTCCGTGCCAAAACTGGGTCTGCTCGATTATGCCTGGCATCAGGTTATGGGGTCGAAGAGCTGCTTTGTGACGTTGGAGTTTGGCACACTGGGCACTGCTGCACTCTTTGATACACTCATTGACGAAGCCAGTATCTGGTCCAGCTCTGAATGTGTCTCCTGCCACTCAAAGGAGATAGTGGCTACGCATATGAAAGCACATTTTTATCCCCTGGATGCCTACTGGCGTGAGGCCGTAATTTTTCGGGCGAGGCAGGTGCTTCATCAAGCGCTTGTGGGAGTTTCATGAATCAGTTGCCACTGTCAATACGCACTGTCTCCCAGGAGGATCTCGGTGCCTTGCTGCGTCTGGAAAATAAATGCTTCACTACTGACCAGTTAAGCCGCCGGAGCTTCCGGCATTGGATACAGGCAGAAAACTGCGCATTTATCGTTGCGGAATACGGCGATGTTATTGTCGGTTACAGCCTGATTATTTTCTTTAAAGGCACAACGCTGGCACGACTCTATTCAATTGCTACTGATCCTGAATATCGCGGGAAAGGTATTGCCAGGACATTGATGGAGGCCGGTGAACAGATTAGCAAGGATGCCGGGAGGGTATTCTTGCGCCTGGAAGTGAGCGTGGATAATACAGCCGGAATCGCCCTCTACGAGTCCATGGGGTACCAACCCTTTGGTATTTATCGTCATTACTACGAAAATAGCAATGATGCATTGCGTATGCAAAAGTGTATTCGCACAGTGCCGCCGGTTGCCGAAAACCGTGCCATTCCCTGGATACAACAAACAACGACGTTTACCTGTGGGCCGGCGGCATTGATGATGGCCATGAGAGGGCTGTCAAAAAAATATCAACCTACCCAGCATGAAGAACTGCAAATCTGGCGCGAAGCTACCACAATTTTCATGACATCTGGTCATGGTGGTTGTCATCCGATCGGTCTGGCTTTGGCCGCTACTCACCGGAATTATCCAGTGGAGGTCTGGATTAATAAGGAAACTACTTTGTTTGTTGATGGGGTGAGAGGAGAAAATAAAAAACGGGTATTGGAGCTTGTCCACCAGGATTTTGTTCTGCAGGCAAAAAAGGAAAAAATAAAAGTCCGCTATAGAGACTTCCATCACTCTCATCTGATCAGTGAATTCAAGAAAGGCAACATACCGATTATTCTGATCAGCACCTATCGCCTCGACGGTAGAAAGGCCCCTCATTGGGTGACCATGAGTGGGTATGATGAGGATTGTTTATATGTGCATGATTCCGATCCGGATCCCGATGAACAGAGTGCCAGTGGCCTAGACAGTCAACACCTGCCTATTGCCCATGAAGATTTCCTGAAAATGTCCCGGTTTGGCAGAAACCCGATTCGCACAGCGGTCATTGTCAGGAAGCGCACGAGTAAACGGCTTTGGTAGAAATCAGTAGCCACATCTCCTTGATAACCATTTATTTTAAAGTGGATGTGAGCAACGCGGGAATAAATTCTGCTGCTACGGGTTTACTGAAAAAGTAGCCCTGATATTCATCGCAACCGTGATCCTTCAGAAATTTCCACTGTTCTTTTGTCTCCACTCCCTCGGCCACGGTTTTAAAGCCCAATCCTTTTGCGATGCCGATAATGGCTACCACAATGGCCTGATCCTCTGCGTTATTGCCCAGTCCGTCAACAAACGATTTATCAATTTTGAGTTTTTTTACCGGATAGCTTTTCAGATAACTGAGTGATGAATAACCCGTGCCGAAGTCATCAATGGAAAGCGTGATGCCCAGAGCCTGTAACTGATGCAGAGTGATCAAGGTCCTGCTTGAGTGCTCCATTGCGATGCGCTCCGTTAACTCGAGCTCCAACATTGCGTGAGGCAGTTGATATTTCTCAAGTATGCTATCTACCGTTTGAGAGAAGTCATCCTTGTAGATTTGTATTGCTGAAAGGTTGACCGCAATCGACGTGAGCGGTAACCCTTCAGATAACCAGGCCGCCTGTTGCCTGACGGCGGTTTCTAATACCCAGTTACCGATATCAACAATCAGACCACTTTCCTCTGCTATAGGGATAAAGCGACCGGGATAGATCATGCCCATCTCAGGGTGCTCCCATCTGACCAGGGCTTCGACGCCAAAGATTTTGCCGGATTGCATATCAACCTGAGGTTGATAGTGGAGAGCCAGTTGTTGTTTGCCAATGGCTTCCCGTAACTCATTTTCAATCAATAGTGTTTCGTCGGCGTCACTACGCATGACTTCGTTGAATATCTGATAGTTATTGCAGCCTTTTTGTTTAGCCTGGGCAAGTGCGGCATCAGCGGATTGGATTAGTCGTTCAATATTACTGCCGTGATCAGGAAAAAAAGCAATACCTATACTGGCGGTAAGGGTAAGACGACGTTCTTTGATATCCACTGGGTAGGTAATGATATCCAGTAACTCTTGAGCAATTCTCTTGACCTGACTGGTATCGACACCCGGCAATAGCAAACAGAACTCATCGCCTCCTGCTCTACTGAGAGTCGCACTCAGATTCAACTCTGCGGTAAGTCGCTGGGAAAGTTGCTTCAGAACCTCATCGCCAACACTGTGGCCAAGGGAATCATTGATGATACTGAAACGATCGAGATCAATAAAAAGCAGCGATACCTGCGTGCCGGACGCTTTTGCCGCTGCCAGAGCCACACGAGCTTTCTCATTCAGCAGTGTGCGGTTTGGCAGGCCAGTCAATGCGTCGTAATTACTTAGATAGCGTATTTTCTCCTCTTTTATACGGTGTTCGGTAACATCTGTTGATATGCCACACAGGGCATAGATCTGGCCGTTGATATCCCGCAAGGGGAGCTTGATTGACCAGAATATTCGGGTCACACCACTGGTTTTAACGGTATCGGTCTCTTCGCATTGTATGATTTCCCCGTGCTCAAAGACCCTTCTATCATTTGCCTGTATACGCTTTACTGTGTGTGGGTCAAAAAATTTATCATCTCCAAATCCGATGACTTCTGATTTCTCAACTCTCCACAACTCAAGTATCTGTTGATTCACGAAGGTATAGTGCCCCTTGGTATCCTTGAGATAGATGCAGGCGCCAATATTTTCCATTATGGTTTTCATGGTAGCCTCGTTTTTAGCGAGGGCTGTCTCCATGGCCGTTCTTTGAGTTTCCCGGTCAAAATTATCCAATGCAAAACTGATATCACTGCTCATTTCCATGAGTAGGTTGATGGCATCTTCATCAAAGGCTGCAGGTTTGCCGTGATAGACGTTAAGCACAGCAAAGGGCTTGCCCTGTCGTTGTATGGGGAAAGCGGCCGCTGATTTCCAGCCAAACTGTCTGGCCCGTTCATGCCAGGACCTGGTACCTGGATCAGTTAGATAGTGATTAATGACAACAGGGTGGTTTTCGCGCATGGCCGTGCCAGTGGGGCCTTGTCCCTCCGGTACATCCTTGCAAATCGAGGCGCGAAGGGTATCAATGTAATCGGCCTCGCTACCGTAGCTGGTGAGGGGGATGATATCCGCGGTGTTTTCATCCAACAGGCCGATCCAGGCCATTTTCATCCCACCAAACTTGACTGCCATCTGGCACACAAGGGGAAATAGTTTATCCTCAGAATCCATTCTGACAATGGCCTGATTGACCTGGCTCAGTGCGTGATAGAGATGGCCAAGACGTAAAGCTCGACGTTGATTCTGATTTCGGCTTTGGCTGAGTATCAGTACCAACAGTGCCAATAGGAGGCTGAGTGTGCCACCGGTTGTGCTAATCACCCATGGACGATTGGAAAATATGGCCTTTTCTCGAAATGCTGGTGTACTGCTCAGTAACAATGTCCATTTTCTGTGGCCGATATTAATTTCCTGCTGATACTGCCATTCGCCCAATACTGTTCGCTGCTGATGGGGAATGGCATCACCATGAAAGAGGAGGGTGTGGCTATTGCGGGCCGAGAAGTCGTGGATTTCAATGTCGATATCCGGATTCATCTGATGTTCAAGGCCCGTTAGCAGATCTTGTACCCGAAATGGCACATCTACCCAACCCAGTAGGGCTGCCCGACGTTCCTCAGGAGTTGCCAGTTTATGATCATGCTTGTACACCGGCAGGTACATAACGAAGCCTGGACCATCCTGCTTTGACTGATCCTGAGCCAGTGTCAACGGACTGGTGATAACGATAGTACCCGTGTCTCTGGCCATTTCGGCTGCTTCACGAGCTAATGGATTGCTTAGAATATCAAACCCCAAGGCGGCAAGGTTATCACCCTCCAATGGTTCAATATAGATAATGGGGGCCAATTCATCTCGATTTCCGGCAGGAGGCGTTATTTGGTAATTTATTGGAAGCTCTCCGCGTACGGTTGCGAGGTGTGTCACCAGGTTCTTCCGTGTCACTAGGGCAGCAAAGCCTATGCCATGAACCCCCCTCAAATCCCTGGTGATATCCAGCGAATCAATGTAGCGTGAAAATTCAGGGTAGGTGATTTGTTCAGAACCCTGGAAAAATCCCTGTACACCGCGCATTACCACCTGATAGCTGTTGAGTTGTTGCGAAATAGTGGCTGCCAGCCGCTCAGACTCTGCCTGGAAATTCAGATTGACAGCTTGGTGTTGTTGTTTTTCAAAGTGGTGCCAGTAAGCCAAAGTGGCAGTGCCGCCAATCAGAAGAGTGAGTCCCGACAGCAGCCATGGCAAACATTGGTTGTAAAATTTGCGCGGTGGGTTGATGTTCATGGCTGGAGACTGTATTCCTTTTACATGACCCAGAAAGTCGATCAGTCTCCATATAACCACCGTTTGGAAAACATGACAATCATGATGGCGCAGGCCTTAATAAGCCAAATTACGCCAGTCGGCTTTTAGAGCCTGGGCTTACAATCTGTCGATAACATATTGGCAGACTTGCTCGTGACCACGATTAACGACACTTTTGACAGTGGTATCCGCTGCAGTTGTTACCTGAAAAATACAGGTTGCCTGTACAGACCGTTTGTAATTGGAGTAGGAAGCAGTTTCAACTGTTTCTGCTCGGGTCCAACGATAGATTTCCCCGCCTCCCGATAGCTCTGTTACAGAGTCCGGTGTTGGCAGTTTTTCTGCCAAATCACCGATAAAAAGGCCATGCCACTCTCCCGGTTGTGTTGAGCTGACGCTGGTGTCAGTGGATGAAGTTGTGCAGCTGGCGACAAATATACAGGCAGTGAAAATTACCAGGTGCAAGTAGGTGGTAGAGTTCATTTTTCTGGCAGCCAGTATCATTTCTGTGTATCACAGATTACTAAAAGTGGTCGGATCTTGTTAGACGATAGCAGAAGTTGACCCGGAAACAGAGATCCATGATCTCTGACTCGGGGATTGCAGGGGAGGTGGAGGAATACGAACAATGGGCGGAGAGAAGGGCGATGAACTGGATTGACCGGTCACGAGGAGTTTTCAGTGGAAACTAAGCTCAAAAGAAGCGATTCTCTATCTTACACAACCTGCCAGTATGTCTCAGCCCAAATTGCGCTGGCTTTCATAGTCTTGAAACTGCCTTGGTGGTAGCCAACAAAGAGCGAACCGTCTTCACGGACTTTATAGACGAGCGCTTCAACACCTTCTGTTTCTTCAGATAGTTTGAGAATAATCCAGTCGCCGCGATTGATATCGGGTCTTTCCATCACCATAACCTTTTGTTTATTCATGTTTCAAAAAAAAGCCCCTGCAGACAAGGGCATTATAAAATTGGCGGAGGGACAGGGATTCGAACCCTGGGTAGGCTATTAACCTACGCCGGTTTTCAAGACCGGTGCTTTCAACCGCTCAGCCATCCCTCCTGTGATTGTTCTTGTGGCTTGGTGCCCGGGAAGCAACAAAGTCAACTTGACCCAAGCCACAAAATAGCGGCAGATTATACAGCGGATTCAACCGCAGACAAGGCCAAACTGCACTCGTCGACAGCTATTCCACCACTTTTAAACGGTTTCAGTTTTCGATGCCCCCACTGCTTTTTCAATGGCTGTCGTTTCTGAGGATCCGGTTTCCTTGTCCCTGTTTTGTGATCGGGGATCATTGATTGCCCGTGGAATATTAACCGGGCTAACAGTAACGGGAGAAGGTTGTGATGTGTCCAGTGGCTGTGGAAGTGGCTTGTTACGTGAGTCAGTAGCTATGTCTATTTTTACTACGGGTCGAGGTGCAACTCTCGGGTCATTGCTGGCCCGAGCAGGTTGCTTCTGAGCATTGTCAATGAGCTCAGGTGCAGATTCATCCGTAAGTTCAGGTGCAGATTCCTCCGTGGTTTCAGAAACAGCCTCATCTACGGTGTCAGGAATAACAGCATCGTGCAAGGGGGTGAGGGGTTCTTCACTGGTGGCGGCTCCCATGTCGGCAGCAGAGGAGGATGGCTCTGCTTTTGCAAGGGGCTCGTTGACATCGGGGGCTTCGGTATTTTTTCTGGACTGTTCTGCCTCCCCGTCTTTCTCTTCCTCTGTGTTTGTCTCAGCAGGCTGACCAGGTTTGTCGATTGCTCCAATGTCCGTTGTCTCATCTGCCTGTTCGTCGACCTCAGTGGTGACTTCTGACGTGGGCATTTCAGCATTTTCGTGATTTGCAGTGTTGTCAGAATCCACTGATAGATTTAATGGCCCCTGGTTGTTAGCTTCTGCCTGATCCGACACCATTGTTGTGTCATTAGCAACCGTTGGCTCGGCCAAATCTTTATCTGACTGCCTAGATGGTTTGTCAGTATCGCTGGACAAAGGGCTTTTTTCCGTGTGAGTCGCGGTTTTTGTCAGGTCGGTTAATGGTTCCGCCTGCAGTGTTTCACCGACCGGAGCCTCAACAGCTGCGAGTAGTTCCGCTGGAACTTCCTGGCGTTGACGACGTTGGCGAGGAGCGCGTCGTTTGTCGCCCTCCCGGCGGGGTGGTCGGGTGCTGTTTGTGTTTGTGGTCTCCTCTTCCCGATCAGTCTTTACGGTATCCACCTCAGGTTGTTTTTCCTGCTGAGGTTTGCGGTTCTGCCGGGGCTGACGGGTTTTCCTTTCACCGTTCTCGGGCGTATTGGCGCTATCGCGCTGATCGGTCTTTTGGCCGCCTGGTTTGTTGCGATTGCGGTTGTTGCGGCGAGCATCAGGGCGACGGTTGCGTCCTTGAGAGCGGCCATCGTTTTTGTCGCGTTCTTTTGAACCTGGCTGTTTGTCGTGTTCAACTGGCTTTTCAGTTTTACCGAAGAGGAGGGTGGCCAGACGGCGCAAGAGTCCGGGCTTGCCAGTTTTTTCGACAATTTTTGTGATTTTTTCTAGAGGTACAGGCGCCGGTTGAGAGGGCGTTGGCGTTTTGACCGCCGGTTGTAAAGCCGGGGGGACGGGTTGGACATGGTCATTCTCCGGAGCGGCAAAATCCTCGGATAATGTATTGGTAAGACGATAGCTATACTCGCTGGCAAGACCGTCTTGTTCCCGAATACGTTGCACTTCGAAGTGTGGTGTTTCAAGGTTCTCGTTGGGAAGGATAATGATTTTCGAGCCGTGACGTTTCTCGATCTCAAAAATTTCTTTACGCTTTTCATTCAGCAGAAAGGTCGCCACTGAAACTGGGGTTATTGCCCGGATTTCTGCACTGAACTCTTTTTGAGCCTCTTCTTCAACAAGGCGAAGAATAGACAGGGCAAGTGAGCGGGTACCCCGGATTGTTCCCTGGCCAAGGCAGCGTGGGCAGACTTTCGAGGTGGTCTCTTCCAATGATGGCCGCAACCGCTGACGGGACATTTCAAGCAAGCCAAAACGAGAAATTTTACCCACTTGTACCCGTGCACGGTCCAGTTCAAGGGCGTCGCGCATACGATTTTCCACATCGCGCTGGTTTTTGGTGGACCCCATGTCGATAAAGTCAATAACCACCAGGCCGCCAATATCGCGAAGTCGCAGTTGACGAGTAATCTCATCGGCGGCTTCAAGGTTGGTGCGGAGCGCGGTTTCTTCGATATCACTGCCGCGCGTTGCCCTGGAGGAGTTGATATCAATAGATACCAGCGCTTCGGTGATATCAATCACAATAGAGCCGCCGGAGGGTAGCTTTACTTCTCGCTCAAAGGCAGTTTCTATCTGATTTTCAATTTGGTAACGATTGAATAGGGGTAGTGGATCTTCGTAGTATTTCACCCGGCTCTGAAAGTTGGGCATAACCTGTTTGATAAATGCCGAAGCCAGCTCGTAGGCTTCCCGGTTATCCACGATGACTTCGCCGATATCCTGTCGCAAATAGTCGCGAACTGCACGAATAATGACGTTGCTTTCCTGAAATAGAAAGTGAGGGGCCTTGCAATTGCTGGCCTCGACCTGAATGGTTTCCCAAAGTTGCAGCAGATAGTCAAGATCCCATTGCAGCTCCTCGGCTGAACGCCCGATTCCAGCTGTGCGGACAATAACGCCTACCCCGCTTGGAATTTGCAAGTCTCGCATCGCGGATTTCAGTTCTGAGCGTTCTTCCCCTTCTATGCGTCGCGAAATCCCACCAGCTCTGGGGTTGTTCGGCATAAGGACCATATATCGACCTGCGAGGCTGATAAACGTGGTTAATGCCGCCCCTTTATTGCCGCGTTCTTCCTTTTCAACCTGGATGACGACTTCAGTACCTTCCTTGATAACATCCTGAATCTTGATGCGACCATCGGCGTCTGATGATTTTCTGGAAAAGTATTCACGTGAGATTTCTTTCAGAGGAAGAAAGCCGTGGCGTTCTGCGCCATAATCCACGAAGGCGGCCTCAAGGCTGGGTTCAACCCGGGTTATTCTGCCTTTGTAGATATTTGCTTTACGTTGTTCTCTGGTACGGTTTTCCAGGTCGAGGTCATAGAGACGTTGTCCATCGACCAGTGCTACCCGAAGCTCTTCTGGCTGGGAAGCGTTGATAAGCATGCGTTTCATTGAAGAATCCTACTGTCTTGCGCCGTCAAGAGCAGCAGAAGCACCACTATAAAATGAGCAATATAACTGGATAAATAGCAAAGCAGTGTATACCACCTACACTTAGGAAGGCGATAGAAATAAGGTCATAACCCTTTGTTTTTAAACACTTTAGTTTTATCAATCACTGATTCTGTCCGGTTTTCCCATCGAGTGTTCAACTTGATTGCTATGGTGCCACTTATTCGTTCGAAGAGGCAAAAGCCGAGCGGTAAAGTTTGCTAATGTAACCGGCAACTGGCAGGCGAAAATAGCACATGTCTGGCTGGCAATGCCTGGTGAACGATATATCGATCAAAAAATCCTGTGGTAACCTCTGCGCATTCAGCGCGGTTTTCTGTGGCAGCTGTCCTCGCTGGTTTGCGGAACAACTGGCGTAATAAATCAAAAGGGCTTTCGCCGCGTTGAGTGGGGCTACCCTGCCAATATCGACTTGGTGAGGGCGGTCGTCTTTGCCGAACTAATTTCGGGCCCGATTCAACGCGGAGTTAATATATCAGTAATTGTCTTTCTCTTCAATTTGCAGTCCTGTGAAAATTGGGTTAATTGCATGATTATCAGTGATTTTTTCTTCTTCATGGATGCTCCTGCCAGGGCTAACTGCTAGAATTCATCTCCTTTTCCTGGGCTCACCCTATGACTGAAATACAAAATGGCTCTTTAGGGGTCCACTTCGTTAAAATTGACGAGAACCATGACGGTCAGCGAATAGATAATTTTCTGTTGGGCAGATTGAAAGGTGTGCCGAAATCGCGAGTCTACAGAATCCTTCGCAAAGGTGAAGTGCGCGTGAACGGTTCCCGGGTCAAGGCAGAGTATCGTCTGCAGGTCGGTGATGCGGTGCGAATTCCACCTGTTCGGGTAGCGGAGCGCGATGTGCCAGCAGGTCCCAGCCCAAAGTTGCAGCAGTTACTTGAGCAGAATATTGTCTACGAAGATACCGCGTTCCTGGTGGTCAATAAACCAGCTGGGTTGGCGGTTCATGGTGGCAGTGGTGTCAGTCTGGGCCTGATTGAATCGTTGAGAGCTACTCGGCCTTCTGCGCCGTTTCTGGAGCTGGTTCATCGTCTGGATCGGGAGACATCCGGTTGCCTGATGATCGCGAAGAAGCGATCCATGTTGCGTCACCTTCAGGATGAAATGCGTGCCGGCCGTGTAGTTAAGGTCTATCAGGCGTTGTGCTGTGGCAGTTGGCCGAAAGGGATGAAACGGATCAGCGCGCCATTGCGTAAGAATGAGCTGAAGTCGGGCGAGCGGGTTGTCAAGGTGGACCCGGACGGTAAGGCGTCAGTTACGCATTTTCAGGTTTTACATCGCTATCGAGGCGCGACTTTGCTCGAAGTGGCTCTGGAAACAGGGCGTACCCATCAAATTCGTGTCCATTGCCAGTTCGCAGGTTGCCCGCTGGCGGGGGACGAAAAGTATGCTGATGTTGAGTGTAATCGCCAAATGCGGGAGAAAGGCCTGAGGCGTATGTTTCTGCATGCGGGGCAGTTGGAAGTCAGTTTGCCCGATGGTCAGCTTGTTGACATTCGATCGCCGTTACCCGGTGATCTGGCCGCCTTATTAACTAACCTGGAGTAACTGTCGGTGCCCAAGCTTTTGATCTTCGACTGGGACGGCACACTCTGTGATTCGTTATCCCGTATTGTTTATTGTCTTCGTTGTGCCGCGGAGTCGGTCGGTTTGCCTCCCCCTTCCGAGCTGGATGCCCGCAATATAGTGGGGCTGGGGATGGTAGATGCATTGACCACCTTGTTTCCCGGCATGGCGCGTGAGCAGATTGACGCCATGCGGGACAGCTATTCCCGCCATTTTGTCGAAGCAGATCGTGAGCCATCACCTTTTTTTAGTGGGGTTTCTGAAACCCTGTGTCGTCTCAAGGACCAGGGCTACCTGCTCACTGTTGCAACCGGTAAAAGTCGTCGTGGTCTAGACAGGGTATTGCAGGCCCGCCAGCTGGACCGGTTTTTTGACGGCACCCGTTGCGCCGATGAAACGGCAGGCAAGCCCCATCCTTTGATGCTGATTGAGTTGATGAAAGAGTTTGAGTGTTCTCCCGAGGAGTCAATCATGATCGGCGACACAGAATATGACTTGGCGATGGCTGTCAATGCCGGAATGTCAAGTATAGGAGTAAGCTACGGCGCCCATGATTCGAGACGATTGAGTCAGTATCGGCCGCTGGCGTGTCTGGATAAATTTTCAGATGTTGAGCTGATTGTAAAAAATATAAAAAACAATAAGTTGTAATTATTTATTTAAGTATTACATTAATTTTCTCATCAGCATTTTATTCAGGCTGATCAGAGGTAATCCAATCAAGGCGGTGGGGTCGCTACTGTAGACAGCATCAAACAGCGTGATACCCAGTCCTTCACTGCGGAAGCTGCCAGCACAGTTATACGGGGTATCATTTACAAGGTATTCAGTGATCTCCGTGTCACTTAACTGGCGAAAGATAACCTCTGTTATCACCATGTCTACCTGACTTTGTTGGGTAGCGCTATCCAGCAATGCCAAGCCGGTCAGGAAATGAACCTTTTTGCCGGACTCTGAGCGAAGCTGCTTAAAGGCGTTGTCAAAATTGCCCGGTTTTGTCAGCAGTTTTCCTTCGTTAACTGCGATCTGATCTGAGCCAATAATCAGGTGGTTATCAAAACGGTGGGCGATAGCCATGGCCTTTTCCAGCGAGAGGCGTTTGACCAGCGCTTCAGGTGGTTCTGCCGGTTGAGGCTGCTCGTCAATGTCGGGCGAAATAATTTCAAATGGTATACGCAAGCGCTGCAGCAGCTCTCGCCGATAGGGTGATGAAGATGCCAGCACAAGGTTTTTCATGATAAAACTCCAAATGATCTTTTAATGTTCCAGGGGGTATAATCAGGACTATAAACTGGTGATATTGGACCCAGTTTTTCTTTGACAGATCAAGGTCATATCACTATTATGGCGCGCCTATGTCAATGCCCCCCATGAGAAGCTTCCTGCCGCGGATGTTAGAGTCCCGCCGTCTTGCACATCAGGGTGTGGCGATTTCCGGGGAGCTGGATCAGGCTTTCTGTGACAGGTTGGCAGAGGCAGTAATTGATATTGTCGAACCCATTGACGTCGAATTGAGGTTTGATACAGCCGAACAGGGTCGCAGGGTAATGACAGGAACAGTTTCAACCTCTGTATTGATTCCTTGCCAGCGATGCCTGGAGGCGATGCCGGTAGCGCTGTCTGCAGAGTTCAGATTGGGTATAGTCTGGTCAGAAGAAGAGGCCGCCGCGTTACCTAAAGACCTGGATCCATGGCTTGTCGACAATGAAGCCGCAGATGTGGCTGAAGTGCTTGAGGATGAATTACTTTTAACATTGCCGTTTGTATCCTATCACCCCAAGGATCAATGCAATGATGTGGCCGGTTACTCTACGGGAGAGCATCCTGCTGAAGAATCCGCTAAAAACCCTTTTGGTATTTTGAAGCAACTGAAGAACAGTGGCTCCGATAATTAACAAGTAGTATTTTCAGGAGAAAGAAAATGGCCGTTCAAAAAAGTCGTAAAACCCGATCCAAGCGTGGTATGCGTCGTGCTCACGATGCCCTGACGGGCCCCACCCTTTCTACAGATCCCGTTAGTGGTGAAAAGCACCTTCGGCATCAGGTTACTGCTGACGGCTTCTACCGCGGAAAGAAAGTGGTTTCTTCTGCTGAAGACTGATCCACTGGGTTAGATTTGTTATTTTTGGCTGGCTCATACTGTCTTGCCATTGACGCCATGGGCGGGGACTTCGGTCCTCGCGTAACTGTCCCTGCGACCCTCGATATTCTTCGCCAGCAGCCCAATCTACGGGTTGTTCTTTTCGGTGATGCAGAACAAATCCAGCAACAACTCCGCCTTGCTGCTGATCATTTTCCTGAACGTCTTCAAGTCCGTCATTGCTCTCAGTTTGTCTCTATGGATGACAAGCCGTCATTTGCCCTCCGCAATAAAAGGGATTCCTCCATGTGGCTTGCTGTAGAGCAAGTTGCAAATAAACAGGCGGCGGCTTGCGTCAGTGCGGGCAATACCGGTGCGCTCATGGCCATGTCATTGTTTCAGTTGGGGTCCTTGCCCGGTATTAGTCGCCCAGCGATCGGGGCCCGGATTCCAACTGCTCGTGGATTTACCTATTTGCTGGATATGGGTGCCAATTTAGAGTGCACCGCAGAGCAGCTGTACCAGTTTGGACTGATCGCATCTTTGGTCGCTGCGGAGGTAGATGGCAATGCCAGCCCTTCAGTGGGGTTGCTGAATATCGGGGTGGAATCACTTAAAGGGAAACAGGAAATCCTCGATGCCGCAGCTTTGTTTAATACTAACCCCGATATTCATTACATCGGATTTGTTGAGGCCGACTCACTCTTTAACGGAGAAGCCGATATCGTGGTTTGTGATGGTTTCAGCGGCAATATTGCTCTGAAAGCTGGCGAGGGTGTGGCAAAACTACTTCAGAGGCAGATCAGGGATGCCTTGGGAGAAACTGTATTGGCCCGGTTTGGTGCATTGTTTCTGAAACCAGCACTCGGACGGTTACTTAAACGTGTTGACCCGGCACGGTATAATGGCGCCAGTTTTCTTGGCTTGCAGGGTGTCGTTATTAAAAGTCACGGTAGTGCTGATCAATGGGGTTTCGCCAGAGCAATTGAGGTGGCCCTCAATGAAGCAGAGCGGGACCTTCCAACATTGATTGAAAAGCGACTGTCCGAGAATAATCAATCAGCTGTTGTAATACAGAGGTAATCAATGAAAAATAATCTGGCATTTGTCTTTCCGGGCCAGGGATCCCAGAAAATTGGCATGCTCTCTGAGTTGTCTGGGAAGTACGCAATGGTGCAGGATACTTTTGCCGAGGCTTCGGATGTGCTCCATTATGATCTGTGGGACATGGTGCAAAAGGGTAGTCAGGAAGATATTACACTGACAGAGCGCACCCAACCCTTGCTCTTGACCGCCAGTGTTGCAGTCTGGCGAATATGGCAGCAGGAAGGGGGTGCCCGTCCGGCCCTGATGGCGGGCCACAGCCTGGGCGAATGGTCTGCCCTGGTCTGTTCTGGCGTAGTGGCCTTTGAAGATGCCGTGCGCCTGGTCCGTAATCGTGGGGCCTACATGCAGGAGGCTGTACCCAGGGGCGAAGGCGCTATGGCTGCCATACTCGGTCTGGACGACGATTTGATTAAAGAAATCTGTGCGAAGGCCTGTGAGGGACAAGAGGTGTCTGCGGTCAACTTCAACTCCCCCGGCCAAGTGGTTATAGCGGGGAATTCAGCGGCCGTTGAGCGCGCGATTGAAGGTTGCAGGGCGGCCGGCGCCAAACGTGCCATGCCCCTGCCCGTAAGTGCGCCATTCCATACTGGTTTGATGAAGCCCGCTGCGGATCGTCTGGCCACCGAAATTCTGGCCACCCAGTTTTCCGCACCGGAAGTATTAATAGTTCACAACGTCAATGCAAAAACCGAGTCTGATCCGGATCGTATCAAGCACTTGATGATTGAGCAGATTTTTAAGCCGGTACAGTGGGTGGAATGCGTCAATACTCTCGTTTCTGCAGGTGTTGATACCGTGGTTGAGTGTGGTGCCGGCAAGGTGTTGGGAGGCTTATGCAAGCGTATCGCTCCCTCATTGATGACATATGCCACAGAAGACAGTGATAATTTGACCAAATCACTGGCAGGGTTGTAACTGCCTGCCAGTAGTAAAGGAGTAGTGATGAGTGTTATAGATAAAGTGGCTCTGGTTACCGGTGCTACCCGGGGGATTGGTGCCGCGATTGCCGATGGCCTGGGTGCTCAAGGTGCAATTGTTGTAGGTACGGCAACTTCCACATCCGGAGCAGAGCAGATTTCTGCCAGATTTCGCGAAAAAAACATCAGGGGAGTTGGCATGGTGCTTGATGTCGCCAGTCAAGAGTCGGTTGACGGAGTGCTGACAGCTATAATCGAATCCTATGGTGCGCCGTTGATTTTGGTTAACAATGCGGGTATCACCAAAGACAACCTCCTGATGCGGATGAAGGATGAGGAGTGGTTTGATGTGATTGACACGAATCTCAACTCACTCTATCGCTTATCCAAGGCCTGTCTCCGTGGCATGAGCAAGGCCCGTTGGGGCAGGATCGTCAATATCAGTTCTGTGGTCGGTTCCATGGGTAATGCCGGACAAACTAACTACTGTGCTACCAAAGCGGGTGTCGGTGGTTTTACCCGCTCTTTAGCTAAAGAGCTTGGGCCACGCAATATTACGGTAAATGCCGTCTCCCCGGGTTTTATTGATACTGACATGACAAAGGAGTTGCCCGAAGCCAGCAAGCAGGCAATATTGTCACAGGTACCACTGAATCGTCTGGGTTCAGCTGAAGAGATTGCCGCAGTCGTGAATTTCTTGGTTGGTGATGGCGGCAACTACATTACCGGCGAGAATATACACGTAAACGGTGGCATGTACATGTCTTAACTTTTTGAAATATAAAATAAAAACAGGATTTTCCTGAAACCGGTTACACACCGGGGTTTTTACAGGTAAAATGCGCGCCAGATGTGCCGTTAATTACAGATTTCTTGTTGTTGGTTAAATCTACACGCCAAGCAACAGACTAGCCTATAAGATTTAAAGGAGAGAATAAATATCATGAGCAGCATCGAAGAACGTGTCGCGAAAATGGTCGCAGAGCAATTGGGCGTCAAAGAAGCAGATGTAAAACCTGAGTCTTCCTTTGTTGAAGATCTGGGTGCTGACTCCCTGGATACCGTTGAGCTGATCATGGCTCTCGAAGAAGAGTTTGATACTGAAATTCCCGATGAAGAAGCTGAAAAAATTGCTACAGTTCAGAATGCGATTGATTACATCAACGCGAATCTCGGGTAACAAAATTTACTAATATTGATTGCAAAAAAACCGCTCTCACTGAGCGGTTTTTTTATACCTGTCTTTTGCACGTTTATCTGTTTTAATTTCCACCCATGAATAATCACTCTCCCATCACCCAGATAAATGGTGAAGACACCAACTGCGTCAATGCGTTTGATCGTGGTCTTTACTACGGACACGGTCTGTTTGAAACAACAAGGCTGTCCGGTGGCGCTATTCCTCTTTGGCCATTACATTGTAAGCGGTTGGCTGCAGGCGCCAGCCGCTTGGGGATACCCTGTGACGAGAGAAAGCTGGTGGAATATCGGGATACCCTGTTAGCACAGTGCCCGGATAACGGTATTGTTAAAATTGTCCTGACGGCAGGGGTCGGTGGTTCAGGTTATCGGCCACCGGAGTCCGTTTCTCCCAGCTATCTGTTCCAGTGGTTTCCGTTTCCCAAGTACAGCTGTGACTGGTTCTCCACCGGAATACCCCTTTTTTTATGCAAGCACAAACTGGCGATTTCATCTTCGCTGGCCGGAATGAAACACCTCAACCGACTCGAACAGGTGTTGGCCAGAGCCGAGTGGGGAGATGAGTACCCCGAGGGATTGTTGCTTGATCAGCAGGGGCTTGTGATTGAAGGGGTGAGCAGTAATCTTTTTTGTTTTCGTGAAAATCAATGGTTTACTCCGATCCTTGCGGACTGCGGTGTTGCCGGGGTGATGCGTGAATACCTGATGTCGGTGCTTCTACCGGCACTGTCTGTTCCAGTGACAGAATCACGAATAACACTGGAAAAGCTGGTCTCTTCCGAAGAGGTATTCCTGTGCAACTCCGTCGTAGGTATATGGCCCGTGGTTTCACTCGCTGACAGGTATCATTGGCCATTGGGTGAGCATGTCAAATCCATTCAACATCGACTCCAGGACGTTTTACCGTGTTACGGGTGATACATCGTTACTTATTGCTTGCGACATTCACGTTTATACTAGCTGCCATCGCTGTTTTCCTGGTTATCAGCTGGCACCTGGATACTCCGATGCAGGTGGGTGAGGACGAATTTGTCTTCACTGTTCCTTCGGGTTCCTCGCTAACCCTGTTATCTCTCAGTCTGGCAGATAAAGGCATGTTGAAGTGGCCCGATGTACTGATTCTCTGGAGTAGAATGACTGGGCAAAGCACGATCAAGGCTGGAGAGTACAAACTACAGCCGGGTGATACGCCCAGAGAATTGCTCAATATGTTGACGGAAGGCAGGGTTGTCCAGCATCAAATTACCTTTCCCGAGGGGTTGCGTTTTGCTGAATGGCTGCATTTGCTGAATCAGCAACCGGGGTTGGTTAAATTGTTGCCTGGATTGAGCGGTGATGAGGTTATCAAAACCCTGTCGCTGGAGATTGAACACCCCGAGGGTTGGTTTTTTCCTGATACATACAGTTATAGTTATGGCGACAGTGATCGTGATATTTTGTCGCAGGCCCACCAACGAATGCAGGCGGTGTTGGCTGAGGAATGGCAACAACGGACGTCGGACCTACCCTTTAACTCGCCCTATGAGGCCTTAATTCTGGCATCGATTGTGGAAAAAGAGACGGGAGTAACCAGTGAGCGGGGTGAGATAGCTGGTGTTTTTGTGCGACGACTTAAGCGTGGTATGAAGCTGCAGACAGATCCCACCATCATTTATGGATTGGGGGATGACTATCAGGGGTATATCAAGCGCCGGCATTTGCAAAAAGCGACGCCCTATAACACGTATATTATCGATGGACTGCCACCCACGCCAATTGCGATGCCAGGACGCGGCGCGATTCACGCTGTGTTAAATCCGCAAGAGGGTGACAGCCTTTTTTTTGTGGCAAAGGGCGATGGCAGTCACTACTTTTCCGCCAGTTATGAAGAACATTTGAAAGCCGTCCAAAAATTCCAGTTGCAGCGGCGCTCCGATTACCGCTCAACCCCCCGCTAGCGAGCATAATGAATATCAATGAGATGAAGCCTGAAAGTGCCATGTTTATCACCGTGGAAGGAGGCGAGGGTGTAGGTAAAAGCACCAATATGGCCTTTATCGGTGAATGGCTTGAGCGCCACAATATCCCATATATTGCCACCCGGGAGCCGGGAGGGACCCCTCTGGCTGAAGAGATTCGAGCGTTACTGGTGAAACCTAGAGCGGAGCCTGTGGCGGAGAATACCGAGTTGTTACTTATGTTTGCTGCCCGCGCTCAGCATATAGCAGAAGTGATTATGCCGGCCTTGCGCCGCGGCCAGTGGGTTCTCTGTGATCGTTTTACCGATGCTACCTATGCCTATCAGGGGGGCGGGCGGGGGATAGACAGAGCAAAAATCGCGCAGCTGGAAAACCTGGTACAGGGAGCGTTGCACCCTGATATGACATTGTTGTTGGACATTCCAGTCAAACAGGGGCTGGCTCGGGCAAGGGAACGTGGTGAGCCGGATCGTTTCGAACGGGAAGAGCTGTTTTTTTTCAACGCTGTTCGCGATTGTTATCTGCAACGTGCCAGTGAAGAACCGCATCGATATCGCATTGTTGACGCATCGCTGCCGCTTGTCGATGTGCAGAGCTCTCTGGCCATGCATCTCAAGCAGTTTTTGGAAAGTAGCGCGTGATGTTGCCCATAACCGAGCCATATCCCTGGCAACAAAATCAGTGGATGCAGCTCAACAGGCTGATTAGCCAGGAAAAGTTGCCGCATGCTCTGGTTCTTTGTGGACCTCGACATCTCGGTAAAGAACAATTTGGCTACGCCCTGGCGCAAAGGCTTCTTTGTGACAATCAACAAGGGCAGGTGGCATGTGGTGTCTGTAAACAATGTTCGTTGTTTACTTCGCAAAATCATCCGGATGTTTTGCGGATAGTACCGGAGGAAGAGGGTAAGGCCATCCGGATTGACCGCATTCGTCAGTTGAGTGAATTCACTGAAAAGACAGCACAGCAGAGCGGTTGGAAGATTGTGATTATTTCCCCCGCAGATGCGATGAACATTAACGCGGCTAATGCCCTGTTGAAAACACTTGAGGAGCCAGCCAGAAAAACACTGTTGATACTGGTCTGTCATCGGCTCTCAAGGTTATCGGCGACCGTGCGGAGCCGTTGCCAGAAAGTTGTTTTTCCCGTTCCGGCACCGGCTGAAGTTCATGCTTGGTTGTCATCGAAGATAGCGGATTCCGATAGCAGTGAAGCTGAGCTATTGCAGTATGCCGAAGGTCGACCCCTGTTGGCGCTGGAGTTTCTTCAGACTGACCTGCTGGAGATACGCCGTACCTTCGATAAAATGCTCGATGAGCTGGCTTCTGGACAGTTGAGTGCTATTGTCTCAGCCCAGAAATGTCAGTCTATAGACACAATGATGGCGATCGACTGGTTATACAGTCGGCTGGCCCTGGAATTGAAGACGAAAGAAATGCACCCTGGTGCCTACCGCTATCTGGATCGACTTATACAGATAAAAAGACGGCTTCAGGCGGGGGGGAACCCCAATAAATCATTATTGTGGGAGGAGCTGATGCTGGATTGGCAACATCTAGTATCACTGGCTCCCTCCAGACGCGCAGGGTAAGCTTGAAGCGAAAAGTATTCTTGTTTAAAGAGGCAGCCAAGTTGGCTGTCCCCAACGTTTGTATAGTAGACTTCTGTTAAATTTTTCGGGTTGATTATGGATATGGAAGCGTTTAGTGGTAGCGTTCGAAATGGTATTTTGAACCTTTCGATCAAAGATGAGCAGGCGTTATATGCTGCTTACATGCCGTTTGTTATCAATGGCGGTTTATTTATTGCTACACGAAAAAACTACAATCTTGGTGATGAGGTATTCATTTTGCTGGATCTCATGGAAGAACCGGACCGTTTGCCTCTGACCGGAAAAGTTATCTGGATTACCCCGAAAGGCATGGGCGGCAACCGTCGCGAGGGTGTCGGCATCCAGTTGAATGAAAAACACGGTGACATTCAGGGTAAATTTGAAACTTATCTGGCAGGTTTGATGGAAGCGGGCAAGCCCACCAATACCATGTAATTTCACAATCAACAGGCTTTAGACGGTGCTGGTGGATTCACACTGTCATCTGGATCATCTCAATCTGGACGACAATCACAGTTCTCTTTCCTCAATACTTGACGATGCTCGTCAGCGGGGTGTTGGTGCTTTTCTGGGCGTCGGTGTAGACTTGGACAGTTCGGCAAGACTGATCGAGCTGGCGGAATCCAACCGGGATGTTCTGGTTTCTGTGGGCGTTCATCCGCTCCAGGAAACATTGCCTGCATTACCTGAACCCGATGACTTGATCCAAATTGCCAGCCATCCGGCCGTCGTGGCAGTGGGAGAAACAGGCCTTGATAACTATTACAGCCCGGACTCAGCGGCTTGGCAGGAAGAAAGTTTCATCCGCCATTTAAAGGTGGCAGATAAACTGAACAAACCCGTGGTCGTTCATACACGACAGGCCCAGCAGCAAACGCTGGCCATTCTGCGAGCGCATGTAAATCAGGACGTCGGCGGGGTTTTGCACTGCTTTACCGAGACCTGGGCGATGGCTGAAGCCGCCATAGCGATGAATTTTTATATTTCCTTTTCCGGAATTATTACCTTTCGCAATGCCGCAGCCTTAAGAGAAGTGGTCAAAAAAGTACCGCTCGATAAGTTGTTGGTGGAAACGGATGCGCCCTGGTTGGCGCCGGTACCCTATCGTGGCAAACAAAACCTGCCCGGCCATGTGGTAGAAGTTGCGCAGATGGTCGCCGATATAAAAGGTATTTCTTATCAGCAGGTTGCCGAAACGACGACTGCTAACTTCGCCGCGCTTTTTCTTGGTGGGCAATCGTTTTCCGCTCGTAGTAGTCCAGTAGTTCCCCTATAGCAAAACTGCCTGACTGGTTGGTTTGCTGTGGTAATCACCTTAATGCACAGCTGACCCACCTTCCTCCCCGAGCATCCATGCTTGGGAGTCTGGCAGGGGGAGTAGGGCTATTCTCGGGATTGCCCGTCATCCTTCTTTGTCTTCAACCTTTTGTTCTTCCTGTGAATTAACCATTAACTGGCTGGATTGGACGATCTCTTCGTAGTCACTTTTTGAAAAAGTAAACAAGATGTCTTTATCACTGCGCTGCACGAAGTGTTGTCCATTATTTTCGTGGAATGTATAGCGCCAGCTGTTATCACCAGATGTGACATCCAGTTTTATATCATGGCCCTCGGCAAGATCAGGCTTGTCCTTTACCAAACCGGTCACACGGAGTTTGTTCAGGCTGCTGAGCAGATTCTCGATTTCCTGTTGATTTTTGGCCACTGGATTATCCTGATTGATCAGAATAGCTGGACCTTTACGGGATAACTGCCAGTTATCGCCGGTTTTCACCAAGACAAAGTTAGCTCCCTCAATACGGTCAAGGTTTTTAGCCGCCAACAGAGACCTGTCCAACCAGTCAGTGGTTTTGGGGGGAATATCGGCCAGTTCCAGTTCTACTGCATAAACCTGGTCATTCCCGCCCTTTCTTATGTGTAGTTGTTTGAGTCCCGGCGATGAGCCGATCAGAATTTCACCGAGCAGGTTTTCTCCGCTGTAGATAGCTATTCGACGTTGAGCATTTTTTTGATCCACCTCGAAACGGGAGTGGCTGGTCTGGTTTGTGGCAATCGGCCACTTCACCTGAAGTTGTTCAAGCTTCTCCAGTAAAGCATTCACTTTGTCGCTCTGGGCGAGCAGCCCATCTCCCAGTAATTGCCACTCGCCATCGTCCTTGCTCTTGCTCTTGCTCTTGCTCTGGCCCAGGGAAACTGTGCCGGTCTCAGAGGTAATCGTGACCTTGTCGACATTCTCCCAGTGGATATCCAGCAGAGCCTGGGGCAGGTCGCTGTTTGATTGATGCTGGGCATACCACCACAGACCTGCGATTATGATCAGCTGGATGGCCAAAAGGCCGCTCAACGCGGTTTTTGTATTCATCTTCTGAAGCTCCTTTATTTGGCTAACACATTGAGATAATGCTGTTGACGGGAGCGCTGCTGTTTCCGCTGAAACAATGCAATAATCGCCAACGCCAAAATGGCCAGCGCATAGTTCAAATACTCCCAGAAAATCTGGGTGTCATGATCCATCGGTGGCAGTGTCCTGTTGAACTGCCCTCTTGCACGAATACTGAGCATGCTGGCATCTTCCAGCGCCCAGTCCACGGTATTTGCCATCAACTGCATCGGATTCAGATATTCGCTGCCCGCTGCAGAATTTGCCATGGTCATAGTCTGATCGCGCAGAAAATCATTTGAGCTGTATAGAATGATTCTTGCCGAGGATGGTGAGTGTTCGGTTACACTGGAAAAGCCCGCAAGGGATGTCCCGGTTTCTGTGTCGCTTGCCACATCATCCTTTGACATTAGCGGTGATTCTTTTCCCGCAAAGTAAGAGGTGAAGCGACCTTCACTGATCACACCGAGTAAATAGGATTTCTCCTCCTTAGGTAGGGGGAACGCTGCGAAACCGTTTTCGTCAATTTCGGGCATGATATCCATGTTGTCGGATATCCAGGAGCGCTCCGAGCTGCGAATCAATTCCGTTATATCCCGATCGGCCTGCTTTTCAGCGTCGATAGTGATCGGTGAGGCCCAGGCTACCGTGACCTGTGGGATGTTGGCTGAAATTGGATTTTCCTCGTTTAGTCCTTCCCCTCGAGCGTCGATAAAATAGGGGTAGTCAATGACCCGGATTTCCTGAACCCTGTGGCCGCGCACATTACGGATCATGGGCATGGGGAAGGAAGCATTTTGAGCATCCAGAACCAGCTTGTTTTCAATGCCGAAACCGTGATGGGTCAGCCAGTCCTGAAATGCACCCTGAAGCTTTGCCACGCCAAGTCCCTGTTGTGTCAGGGTCGTAGTAAACGGCGAGGCTGAAGCGACGACGGTGCCACCTTTCATCAGAAACTGATCGATGGCAAAGAGTTCTTTGTCTTTCAAATTGTTTGGTGCTGCGATCACCAGAATATCTGCATCTGCAGATACGCTGCCGTCGCTCAGGTCTTCCTGGGTGACATTGAGTTCGGCGCCGAGGGTTTCCTCCAACTGGACAAAGCGGGGAGTAGATATCCCGTATTGTTCCGTTTTTTCATCCACCTTTGGTGTTACCAGAGCTACATTTTTAGTAATGCCTGAGGCGAAGCGCTTTATGCTGGCTTTCAGGTTGCGCTCGAAACTTGCCTTGGTTGGCTCATCAAAAGGAATTTGCCTTATCTGGTCGCCCTGTTCCAGAGTCAGATAAAAATAAAAACGCTCATCACTGAAAAGGCTTCTGGACATCGGTTTGAAGCCATATTTTCTGGCCAGTGCCTGTACCTCCTGAGTATTCTCTGCATTGGGGGCCACATGGTTGACGACCATTTGATCGCCAGCCTGCTGCTGTAGCGTATCGATGACATCAGTGACGGCTTTTTTATACTCGACAAGCTCCCCCGGCAGTTGTTGGTCTTCTGAAATATAAGTGTTCAGCACGAGTGTGCCATCCACCATATCGAACAGATTGCCGCCGCTGCGATAACTGTTGAGTACTTTCTTCAAGCTGCGGGTGAGGTCATATTCAGGATTGCGAAGCTGCACCTCTAGGCTGTTATCCCCCTGTGATTTCACTTCAATCAAATCCTGAAAACCCAGTACTTCAAATTCGTCGCCGTACTGCACCAGAATATTAAAATAGGAGTTTACGATGGCAGACTGATAACGGTCGGCCACCTGCAATGGTGTCGCTCGAATGCTGTATTTGGTGTTTGCTTCTTCCTCCAGTTCCGGATTGGTAACCGGATCGAGGAACTCCACTCGGACCTTGCCTTTGCCAGCGATTTCGTATTCCCGAATCAGGTCTTTCATGCGGGGTACCAGAGGTGCCAGTAACGGGTGGGTTTTACTGCTGAAATACCCGCGAATTAACAGCGGTTCCTCAACTTGATTCAGGTACTGCCGGGTGGCATCAGAGATGGAATAAATATCACCCTCGGTAGTATCAATGCGCAGCAGGTTTACTTGCCCAAGCCAGAGGTTGGCAAGTACCGCATTGGCCAACAGTAATCCGGTGATAGCCCGCCAGCTCTGATGTCGTGGTGTGCGTTTGAGGTTTGCCCAGCGCTCTTTTTCGAGAAAAAATGTGTTTAATGTCAGAAATACAATGATGATGCTGAAGTAGTAGTAGAGGTCCCTGATATCGATGACCCCTCGAGTAATCGAGTCAAATCGAGAGCCTGTCCCGAGCATTCTCAGCCACTCGCCAGTCGTATTGCCAAATAAATCCGTAATGGTGGCCGTGCCTACCAGATAAAACGAACCACAGACCCCGACAGAACAGATCAGACTGATAATCTGGTTGTCACTTCGGGCTGATACAAACAAACCAATGGACAGGTAGGCTGCGCCCAGTAACAGGGCGGCGATATAGCCTGCCCAGACTGGCCCCCAGTCAAGCTCGCCCAGCTGTGCAACGGTGAAAGGAAGTGGAAGTGTCATCAGCAGTGCTATGGCCAATAACAGCATGCAACCGAGGAATTTACCCAGTACAAAATGCCACAGGGGGAGTGGTTGGGTCAGCACATGTTCCAGCGTGCCTGTGCGCCGCTCCTCACTCCATAGTCTCATTGTCAGGGTGCTTGTCAGAAAGATCAGTAAAACGGGCATCCATTCAAAAAGTGGACGGACATCCGTAATATTTCTGGAGAAGAACGATTCGCCCCAGAAAAAAATAAACAGACTGATACCCGCGAAAGCGGCTAGGAACAGGTATGCAGTTGGTGAGGCAAAGAAAATGGCTATTTCTTTGGCGGCAATGCGGCGAATCAGGGGCAGATGTCTTTTTTCAGGCTGCATCTTTTGTCTCCTCTGCTGGTGTCTTCACCGGGACGGTATTGACCTCCCTGAAAAGGGTTTCAAGATCGCGTTTTTCCTGGCTGATGCCATAGATATCGATGTCCGCTTGCACCAGCAGCCGGGTTATTTCAGGGATCAGTTTTTGTGGGTTGGTGTCTCCCTCAACACGCAGGCGGTAGTTGAAAGGCGATTGGTTGGCTTGAGCCGTATGGTCGGGCAGTGGCTCAATAGCAAGCTCATCTTCTAATGAAGACAATGCTGAATTCACGGCTGTTATGCCGGAGGATGCTACCAGGAGCAATGTGTTGCTCCTGCGCAATTCCTCTAGCCCTGCATCGACGGCCAGTCGGCCATGTCGAATAATCAATGCCCGATCACAAATGGCGTCCACTTCCTGCATTATGTGCGTAGAGAGAATGACGGTTGCTTTGCTGGCAAGTGTTTTAATGAGTATTCTCATCTGCTCGGTCTGAGTTGGATCAAGCCCGTTCGTCGGCTCGTCCAGAATCAGTATTCTTGGCTTGCCGAGGATTGCCTGCGCGACGCCAACGCGCTGCTTATAACCCCTTGAGAGCGTGGCTATGGGGGAAAGCAGCTTATCTACCAGTGCGGTTTCCCGAATAACGCGTCTTATTTCCTGAACTTTATCTTCCTCTGCAAGGCCTTTCATATCACCCACATAATCCAGGTAATCGGCCACGGTCATTTCGGGATAGATGGGGAGGTTTTCCGGAAGGTAACCGATCTCAAGCTGTGCTTTTTTGGGATCGACCTGCAAATTAATATTATCTATCGTGATGCTACCGTTATTGGGTTCCAGATAACCACTGAGCATTTTCATGATGGTGGTTTTTCCGGCACCGTTGTGGCCGAGCAGGCCGACGATTTCGCCGTGATCGATTTTGAAATTCACCTCATCCACAGCTTTAAAATCGCCATAGAAGCGGGTTAACCGGGTAACTTCCAGCATGTGTCCTCCTACGCTGACGTAATTTTATTGTTTTATAACGGGGGCGATCAGGTGGTTTTCCTCAGGGGAGGGGGGCGAGCCAATATTGAGTGGTGGGATGGTGTTTCATCGCAGAATATAAACATCACTTCCGGATTTCCTGTTCTTTCGGTTGGGCTCTTTTGGCTCCAGTTGGACTGTTCAGGCTTTCAGCTGCTCATGATTGGGGCTTGGATAAAAAATTCAAGCACTCGAAATTTACAGATGGGATAAAGCAGAAAAAGTTCCCGGAAACGATGGTGAAATTGCTCAATCCGGTGTCACATTTTTCAATAATTCGAGACAGCCAATCTGATTCAGCTGTGTGAGTTGCTGGTCATCTTTGACCAGGATGGTGCCGGCAAACCCCAGCGCATTTATCGCCAGGTTGTTAAAGCTGCTTTGGCTTCGTGGAACAACCCAGATGTGTTCTCTGGTCATCAGCAGATTGTGTGCCGGTGCCAGGCTGTCAGCCAGATTGTGCGGCTCAAACTCACTGAGAATCCTATGATAATTGTGGCAGTTGAGCTCGGCGCAGCGTCTGATTTCATCGGACTCGTTGCCAACGGGATATGCTGTTCTTGCAACTCTGTGGGGAAATGGCAGTGTTGACTGCTTGCTGTCTTCTGCAGCCAAGGGCAGGTGTTTGAACAACGGCTCGAAGGGGTAGTTGTTGTCGGTCTCATTTTTGATCTTGGTAAAGGGAATCATCTGCAGGTGTTTGTGGGTAATGCTTGAACCGGCCTCGGGGCCGCCATTAAAAAAAACCAATCCCTGTTGGGCCTGCAGGCAAATCAACGCTGCATGAAAGTCTTCGCTATTGAGTGGTTCACGCTGATGGGCGAATTCCGTTGTTACCATCAGTATGTGATGGTCCATCACGTTAAACTTATTTAACAGGCAGCGGTAATGCTCTGTCAGTTCACCCACATAAAGCGCCGGTTCGTAGGGTAAAAAAGGGTCAAAGTCCTCGGGTTTTTTAATCTGGGAGGCCGCATCTTTGGTCGCCTTCGACTTGCGGGCAAGATTGGCCACAACTCTGATTTGCAGGTGGAGCGTGTGTTGGTCAAGCATGACCTGTTGCTCGATACAGCGGGTGGGAATCGATTTAAGTGCACCGGATGATAGGGCCGACTTTGTAACCGTCTGTACCTGTTGCCAGAGTGCTGTCCCGGAAAGATTGGTCAATGGGTACTCCTGAATTAAACCGTTGTTGATAAATGGCCGTGTGGAAATTATTTTGCGCATGACTCAACCTGCCTGCAAGCATCAGGTTACAATTTGTTGGATTATCAATCCGTCCCCAACCAGGCATGCTAAATAATGACGCCGCAACGCTTTGAGAAAATTCAGCACGTGCTGAACCGTCGCCAACCGGATCTGACGGTTATTACTGATCAGGTTCACAAGGGACAAAACCTTTCTGCCATCCTTCGTACCTGTGATGCCGTTGGTATCCTCCGGGTGCACGCTGTTTATGATACCGGCTATTTTCGTCCACACACGGGGACTGCAATGGGTTCTCAGAAATGGGTTAAAACCGAGGTTCACCGTAAAATTACCGAGCCCATCGAGCGGCTCCAACAGCAGGATTTTCAAGTCCTTGCTGCCCATTGCGATGGGGATGCCATGGATTATCGTGACGTCGATTACACCAGGCCAACCGCGTTGGTTTTAGGCGCAGAAAAGCGCGGTGTCAGTGGGCCGGCACTGGATAAAGTGGACGGTTGTGTGGTGGTACCGATGATGGGCATGTCTGAATCATATAATGTCTCGGTGGCCTGTGCGATCATCCTTGCTGAGGCGCAGCGCCAGAGGGCTATTGCCGGACTTTACCGTCAGTGTCGTCTGCCCGATGAAGAATACCACCGATTATTGTTTGAGTGGTGTCAGCCGGTGATTGCCAGGTTTTGCCAGGCGCGGGATCTTGCCTATCCTGAACTGGACGACACGGGATACCTGGTGAATCCTCAACAATTTTCAGATTTGGCAAGCCGCTCTTAGTGTAATGTATGTTCGCTCTCCGGTTTTTTTACAGTACTAATAAGTCACAAACTTGCCATGGAATATCATTAAAAAGCGATAGAATCGGTCCACTGTATTTATTTTTCGGAAGCATTTTTTAAAAGGTTCAGACCATGACAATTTACAGAGCACCCACAGCCGACATGACCTTTTTGCTCAATCACGTTTTGGCGATGGATGAGATCGCGGCATTGCCGGGTTTTGAAGATGCCACCCCGGATATGGTGGACGCTATTCTGACTGAAGCCGCGCGCTTTTTTGGCGAAGTGGTCGCTCCGACCAATCAGCTGGCTGACAGGCAGGGGACGCAGCTCGATGGCACTACGGTCATCACTGCCCCGGTACTGGACGGCATCTATCAACAGATGCTGGAAGCTGGCTGGATGGGGTTGGCGGCCGATGTGGATTTTGGTGGTCAGGGTATGCCGGGTGTGCTGTCCATCGCCGTTGATGAGATGAGCCAGTCTGCCAATATGGCATTCGGTTTGTGCCCCATGTTGACCAAAGGTGTGGTCACAGCCCTGAGTATTTATGGCAGTGACCAGCAAAAAGCTTTTTACCTGCCGCGACTTATCTCCGGTGAATGGAGTGGCACCATGAACCTGACGGAGTCTCAGGCTGGCTCGGATCTGGCCGCAGTGCGCACCAAAGCCACGCCAAATGGCGACCATTACCTGCTCAGTGGCCAAAAGATTTTCATTACCTGGGGCGATCATGAGTACACGGATAACATTATTCATCTGGTGTTGGCCAGAACTCCGGATGCTCCCGCCGGGGTCAAGGGCATCTCCCTGTTTCTGGTGCCCAAGTATCAGTTCAAGGACGATGGCACGCGCGGTGAACGCAATGATGTCTATTGCGTCGGACTTGAACACAAGATGGGTATTCATGCGAGCCCCACCTGCACGCTTGCGTTCGGTGATAACGGTGGCGCAGTGGGCTATCTGATCGGTGAGGAAAACCAGGGCCTGGTCTACATGTTTGCCATGATGAATGAGGCACGCCTCGCCGTTGGCTTGCAGGGTGTCGCTGTCAGTGAGCGTGCCTACCAGCAAGCGGTCGCTTTTGCCAAAGATCGGATTCAGGGCGCGATTCCAGGTAAAAACGGGGTTGCCATCATTCATCACCCGGATGTCCGCCGTATGCTGATGCAAATGCGTGCTCTGACTGAAGGTGCCCGCGCCATGGCCTACTCTTCGTTAGCGCACGAAGATCGTGCACATAAAATGGAGGATGAGGAGCAGAGTCGCTATCACCAGAGGCGGGTTGACCTTTTGACGCCATTGGTAAAGGGCTGGTGCACGGAAATCAGTCTGGAGGTTACATCCCTTGGCATACAGGTGCACGGCGGTATGGGCTACGTAGAGGAAACCGGCGCTGCCCAACATCTGAGAGATGCTCGCATCCTGCCAATTTACGAGGGTACCAACGGTATCCAGGCCATGGACCTGGTGGGGCGTAAAATTGCCAGGGATCAGGGTTTGGGCGCAATGGAGTTGATCAAGGATCTCCATCCTGTCCTGCGCGAGGCCGGTGACGCAGGTCTGCCGGTAATCGCCGAGTCTTTATCGGCGTCGCTGGCTGATTTAAAAGAGGCGGTCGAGGTGCTTCTTGCCAGTGCGGCTGATGAAAACTGGGCAACCCCGGGTGCCATGGCGCATAACCTGCTCATGTTAATGGGCACATGTGTGGCCGGAGCCATGCTGGCAAAAAGCGCCGTGGCAGCCTCTAAATTACAAAAAGCGGATAGTGGCAACCCGCTATTCAACAGCAGCAAGCTGACCACAGCCAATTTTTTTGCAGAGCATGTTTTGCCGAGAACGGCCTCTTACCTGGCGGCGGTCAAGGCGGGTTCCGATTCGGTCCTGGCGCTGGATATTGATGCATTCTGATCGCTCGTCGACAAGAGCTGACAGCGAAGTTTCAATGATTGGCGTCCAGCAACCTCAAAAAAGCCCTGCCGGCATTGGACAGGCTCTTTTCGCGGTGGTGGATGTAACCGAGCTGTCGTTCTATGGTGATGCCGGGCAGTTCGATGATTCGGATGCCGGGCTCTACCATGCTGATGGGTAGCAGGCTCCAGCCGAGACTGATGCTGACCATCATCTTGATGGTCTCCAGGTAGTTGGTGGTCATGGTGGTTGGCAGAGGTATGCCATGCTGCTCAAACACGTTGCGAAGCATCCGGCCTGTGTAGGTTCCCGGTCCCGGAAGGATTGCCGGGTAACGTCGCAGGGTCTCGAGTGTCACCTGGGGTTCTTTCAGCAGGCTGTGATCATCCGATACCATGAAAGCCAGAATATCAGGCCAGATGATGCGTGATTCAATTTTGGGGTTAGCCTGTGGCGCCAGGGTGATGACAGCCACTTCAAACCTGCCCTGTAAAACCCCCTCATAGGCTTTTTCTGAATCCATAAAATCCACCTCCATGGTTACGGAGGGGTAGTGTTGGGCGAATTGTTTTAGCACCGGTGGCAAGCGGTGCAGTCCGATATGATGGCTGATTGCCAGCCGCAATCGGCCGGCAATGTCCCCGGTGAGGTCGCTGATGGCCTGTTGTGTGTCTGCAACTTCCCGCAGGATACGGGCAGCTCTGGGCAGCAGTGCTTCCCCGGCCTCGGTCAGGGTGACCGATCGGGCAATCCGGTCAAATAGTCGACATTTCAGCTTTTCCTCAAGCAGCGCAATCCGTTTGCTGACGGCGGGCTGCGTCATGTGAATGCGCTCTGCCGCGATAGAAAATGATCCTGTCTCGGCCACAGCTATAAACGATTCCAGTAATTGGGTATCCATGATATTGATTATAACTATTCTATATAGGAATCAAAATTATAAAAAAGATGAATTTGTGTTATTTGATGGCGATCCTTAAAATACTCGCAATGATTAATTTTAGTGGTGCTTAAGATGGCTGGTAAAACCCTTTACGATAAACTTTGGGACGCACACCTGGTGCAACAGCGCGAAAACGGTTCTGCGCTACTGTATATCGACCGTCATATTCTGCATGAAGTAACCTCGCCGCAGGCATTTGAGGGTTTGCGGTTGGCCGGTCGCAAACCCTGGCGGCTGGATACAAATATTGCCACGCCTGACCACAATATATCGACAGACCGCGAAGAGCGGGCAGCGGGTGTGGATGCGATCCCGGATGAAACGTCCCGGATTCAGGTGAAAACGCTGGATGAGAACTGTGAATCTTTCGGTATTCGTGAATTTAAAATGAATGAAATGGGGCAGGGCATTGTGCATGTGATGGGCCCCGAACTCGGTGCTTCGCTGCCCGGTATGAGCGTTGTCTGCGGTGATTCCCACACGGCGACCCATGGCGCATTTGCCTGTCTGGCCCATGGTATTGGAACTTCAGAAGTGGAGCATGTGCTCGCTACTCAGTGCCTTGTGACCCAGAAAATGAAAAACCTGTTGATTAAGGTGGACGGTGAGCTGGGAGTAGGTGTCACTGCGAAGGACGTGATCCTTGCCATCATCGGTGAGATAGGTACTGCCGGTGGAAATGGCTACGCCATTGAATTTGCCGGCCAGGTTTTTCGTGATATGTCCATTGAGGGTCGCATGACCGTCTGTAATATGGCTATCGAGGCGGGTGCCAGGGTGGGCATGGTAGCTGTGGACGATAAAACCATTGCCTATTTCAAAGGCCGACGTTTTGCCCCGACCGGTGAAATGTGGGACAGGGCCGTCAGCTACTGGCGCACGCTACAAAGTGATTCAGATGCTGTTTTTGATAAAACGGTCGTCATCAGTGGCAGTGACATCGTGCCACAGGTCAGTTGGGGTACTTCGCCTGAGATGGTTGTCCCGGTCACAGGCAGCATCCCTCGCATTGAAGATGAGACGGATCCAGTCAAGCGTCAGGCTATCGAACGCGCCTTGAAATATATGGGCCTGCAGGGTGGCAGCTCGGTGACCAGTATTCCCGTAGACCGGGTATTTATCGGCTCTTGTACCAACTCCCGTATTGAGGACTTGCGGGCCGCAGCAGCGATTGCCGAGGGTCGCAAGGTGGCGTCAACAGTGAAACAGGTGCTGGTTGTCCCGGGCTCGCAAATGGTCAAGGCGCAGGCTGAATCGGAAGGGCTTGATCAAATATTTATCGAAGCAGGGATGGAGTGGCGAGAGCCCGGATGTTCCATGTGTCTGGCCATGAATGCCGACAAGCTCGGTGCGGGCGAACACTGTGCTTCAACGTCCAATCGGAATTTTGAAGGACGTCAGGGTAATGGTGGCCGTACCCATCTGCTCAGCCCTGCCATGGCTGCAGCCGCCGCTATTGCTGGGCATATTACAGATGTTCGTTCGTTGAACCAGAGGAGCATGGCATGAAAGTGTTTACCGTACATAAAGGGCTGGTGGCCCCTATGGACAGGGCCAACGTCGATACCGACATGATCATTCCAAAACAGTTTTTGAAGTCGATCAAGCGCACCGGGTTTGGTCCCAATCTATTTGATGAGTTGCGTTACCTTGATGAAGGTCAACCCGGGCAGGAGGGCCGCGAAAGACCTCTCAATCCGGATTTTCCGCTCAATTGGCCCCGCTATCAGGGGGCTTCCATCCTGTTGGCTCGAGAAAACTTTGGTTGTGGTTCCAGTCGTGAACATGCGCCGTGGGCTCTGGAAGACTATGGATTCAGGGTGATTATTGCTCCCAGTTATGCCGATATATTCTTTAATAATTGCTTTAAAAATGGATTGCTACCTATTGTTTTAAATGAAAATATTGTTGCTGATTTGTTCTGTGAGGCTGAGCAGAATCCTGGCTATCAGTTGACTGTGGACCTGCCTCGCCAACGGTTGATCAAGCCGGATGGCGAAGTGCTCTCCTTTGAGATTGACCCGTTTTACAAGCAGTGTTTGCTGGAAGGGCTCGATGAAATTGGTTTGACCCTGAAAGAAGCCGATACCATTCGTGCCTATGAAGCACAGCAAGAGATACGTTGTCCGTGGCTGTTCCATGCCATCAAATAAAGGATTCCGGCAGTGAGTAGAAAAGTACTGATATTGAAGGGGGATCATATTGGTCCCGAAATCGTCAATGAAGCCACTAAGGTGCTGCATCGAATTGATGAAAGGTTCCATCTCGGCCTGCAATTTGAAGAGGGCCTGTTGGGCGGTGCCGCCTACGACGCGGTAGGGGATCCCTGCCCTGAAGCGACCCTGGAAAAAGCCCGGCAGAGTGACGCTGTTTTGATGGGGTCAGTCGGGGGGCCCGAGTGGGATAAGGTTGACAGGCAGCTACGTCCCGAGAAAGGTTTGCTCAAATTGCGCTCGGGCCTGGGGTTGTTCGGTAATTTGCGCCCTGCGATTCTCTACCCTCAGCTGGCAGGGGCCTCGTCCCTGAAACCGGAAATTGTGTCTGGCCTGGACATCCTGATTGTTCGTGAGTTAACGGGTGGGATCTATTTCGGTGAGCCCAGAGGTATCCGGGTGCTGGAAAATGGTGAGCGAGAGGGGTTCAACACCTATAAATATTCGGAATCCGAAATTGTTCGTATCGGCAAGCTGGCATTTGAGGCGGCCAGAGTGCGCAACCGCCGGGTCTGTTCCGTGGATAAGGCCAACGTGCTGGAGGCCACTATTCTCTGGCGAGAAGTGATGCAAGTGTTGGCAAGTGACTATCCGGACGTAGAGCTGAGTCACATGTATGTAGATAATGCTGCCATGCAGCTGATCAAGGCGCCCAAGCAGTTTGATGTGATTGTCACTGGCAACATGTTTGGTGACATTCTGTCAGATGCGGCTGCGATGTTAACCGGTTCGATAGGCATGTTACCCTCTGCTTCGCTCGACAGGAACGGCAAAGGCCTCTACGAACCCTGTCATGGCTCGGCGCCGGATATTACCGGCCGGGGCATTGCCAATCCGCTCGCAACCATACTCTCCGCCGCAATGATGCTGCGTTACTCCCTGCAGGCCCCGGATGCCGCTGTTGCTATCGAACAGGCTGTGAGCGCCGTGCTGGATAATGGACTGCGTACGTCAGACATCTATACTGAAGGGACCCGAAAGGTGAGCACTGCTGAAATGGGCGATGCGGTAGTGGCGGCACTCTGAGGTGTGCTTAAAATTAAAGTATTTTCTCTGATAAATTTATAATAGGTTGAATTAAATGAATAAAGTTGGTTTTGTAGGTTGGCGAGGAATGGTGGGTTCGGTCCTGATGGAGCGCATGCAGCAGGAGAATGACTTCGCTCTGATCGAGCCCATATTCTTTACGACTTCCCAATTGGGTCAGCCTGGCCCGCAGGTGGTCGGCGTCGATGTTCCGCCGCTACAGGATGCCAATGATGTCGAATCACTGGCAAAAATGGATATTATCATCACTTGTCAGGGAGGCGATTACACCAAAGCGGTGTATCCACAGTTGCGAAATGCTGGTTGGCGGGGCTACTGGATTGATGCCGCCTCTGCCTTGCGGATGGCCGATGATGCGCTGATTGTTCTGGACCCGGTTAATCTGTCTGTGATTAAAGATGGCATCGGTCGTGGAGTCAAAAACTTTATCGGTGGCAATTGTACTGTCAGTCTGATGCTGATGGCGATGGGCGGCTTGTTCAATAAAGGACTGGTGGAATGGACCTCTGCCATGACGTATCAAGCGGCATCCGGTGCGGGCGCACAGAATATGCGTGAACTGATTGCCCAAATGGGCGTTATCGAACACTCGGTGGCATCAGAACTTGCCAATCCTGCCTCTGCAATTCTTGAGATTGACCAAAAAGTTGCCGCTGCCATGCGCAGTAGCTCACTGCCGACGGATCACTTCGGCGCACCGTTAGCGGGTAGCCTGTTGCCCTGGATTGATGTGCAGTTGGAGAGTGGGCAAAGCAAGGAGGAGTGGAAAGGCCAGGCTGAAACCAATAAGGTTCTCGGCCGCTCTGGCAATACGGTGATTCCGGTTGACGGCATCTGTGTCCGTATCGGTGCGATGCGTTGTCACAGTCAGGCGTTGACCGTAAAGCTGACTCAGGATGTGCCCCTGGATGAAATAGAGTCCATCATTGCCGAGTCCAATGACTGGGTTAAGGTTGTGCCCAATGAGCGTGAGGCATCGCTGCGAGAATTGACACCAGCGGCGGTTAACGGTCATCTGCATGTGCCGGTAGGACGATTGCGTAAAATGAATATGGGTAGTCAATATCTCTCTGCGTTTACGGTTGGCGACCAGCTTTTATGGGGCGCAGCGGAACCACTGCGTCGGATGTTGCGCATATTACTGGAAGCCTGACGGTTGAAAATGGACCGGTGTATCGTGTTCAGGACAGCATTAACCGCACTGAACAGAGGCCGGTTTTGTGCAATCGGTCATAGTTCAGGTTGATCAGTCCGGTTATTTGTCGATATTTGGTTGCCATGGCAGTTGAACAATTCTTATTAGTCATAAATACTTGCAGACGGAACCTAATAAGGTGTGAACAGTTTTCTGAAAAGTTTCAGATCCGGGCAGGAAACTGTCTCACAAAGTAAAACAGGGAATATCCTATGACGCTGCGTACCTTGATATTGACCACCGGCTTGCTTGGCCTGTTGCTGACTAATACCGTTTTGGCTTTGGGGCTGGGGGAGATCAAGTTGAACTCATCCCTCAACGAACCACTTGATGCCGAAGTTCAATTGACCAGCATTGGTGAGTTGACTGATATCGAAATACTGGTTGGATTGGGCTCCCCGAGGGATTTCAAAAACGCAGGTGTCGAAAGACTGTTTTTGTTGACAGATCTGAATTTTTCAGTAGATCTCGCAAACCGCGCTCAACCTGTGCTTCGGATTACTTCAAAGAAACCTATCCGCGAGCCCTATTTGAATTTTCTGGTAGAGGTTCAGTGGCCAACTGGTCGTCTGGTGCGTGAATATACCCTGTTGCTCGATTTGCCGATTTATGCCTCGGAGAGAACCGCTGCAAAAAAGATTGAGGCTGCGAGTTCCGGCCCGCAGCTCCGCAGTACTCCAGCGTCGCCCAAGCCTGCATCAAATACGCCCTCCAGTCAGACACCTGTAGCAGGTGATGGTCAATACAGTGTCAACGCCGGTGATACAGTCTGGGCCATTGCCCAGCGGATTCGTCCCCGGCAGGCCACCATGAATCAGACTATGGCGGCTATCAAACAGCTTAATCCCGATGCTTTCATCAATGACAATATTAATCTGCTGAAAAAAGGGGCTGTTCTTCGGTTGCCGGAGGGCAGTGATATCCGGGCATTGACCCAAACAGAGGTCAGGACTGAACTCAGTCAGCCTGAATCGATACCGGCTAAAGAGAGCGGGGCATTGGCGCCTGTGCTTGATGCCACTGACCAGGATGTAGTGGCAACGGATTCCGGGTCGGCAGGAGAGGGCCGACTCAAACTCGCTGCGCTGGGCGCCGATGATACCAGCGAGCAATCCACCGGAAACGTGAATGGTGGCGGTGAGGCTGGCAGCTCCTCTGGTTCCGGAGATGAGTTAATAGCCGCACAGGAGGAACTGGACAAGACCCTTCGTGAAAATGATGATCTGAAAACCCGTATCGCCAACCTGGAAGAACAGTTGTCTACCATGAATCGTCTGGTGGAAATTCAGGATGATTCCCTGCGCGGTACCCAGTTGGCAGTTCAGGCAGAAGAGCCCTCAGCCACAGAAGAGCCCTCAGCCACAGAAGAGCCCTCAGCGTCAGATGTTGAAGACAATGCCGAACCTGCACCAGCTCATGAAGGTGGTCAAGGTGATAGGTCATCGGGGCTGGCTGGATGGATGGACTACTTGCTTTATCCCTTGATTGCGCTACTTGCGCTTTTACTGGCGGTGGTCATGTTTTTCCGCAATCGGAAAAACGATGATGACGACCAGGACGAAGTCTCTCTTCAAACTCTGACTACCTCTAAAGAACCTGAATTACCTGAAGAAAATCCTGCCGAAACCTTTACTGAGACAGAAAAGCAGTATGTCCATGAGGTCGCCGCAGAGCTGGATGAGTCAGATTTAAAAGACCTGGAGGAACTCGAGCTCGGTGATGGTGAAGGCGTTGACCCCAAGGGTGAAGCAGATATTTATCTCTCGCTGGGAAATTATCGTCAGGCTGAGAATATTCTTCGCAAGGCCATAGAGGCCGACCCGCAAGACAGCTCGTTGCGTCTAAAATTGCTGGAAGTACATGTCAACGCCAATAACCCGGATGCCTTTGAGGCAGAAAAGGCCTCACTGGCTGAACTCAATGACAGTCAGGCCGACGCCCGGGCGCTTGCTCTTGAAGCAGAATTGTTGCCTGGGAAATATACTTCTCCGGATACCTCGGCCGACTCTGATGCGCATGCTGATATTTCAACCGGGATACCGGATTCTTCAGTGGACTCGGCGGACTTTGAGGCCCCGACACTCGATTACGATCTGGGTGATGTGTCCCCCAATGCCTCCCTTGAGGATGACACTTACCCGCAAGATGAAGAGGGTGTAACGCCTTCGGCAGATCGTGATTTAAATGACATTGACCTTTTCACTACAAGTGAATTTTCTGCCGAAGAGAGCTCTGCCGATAAGGTTTCCGCTGATGAAGGTTTGACCTCAACATCTCCGGATACGCAATCATCCGCCGGGGAGTCCGAGCCGGACTTTGATCTGGATCTTGACCTCGAGGACATGGACCTGGGTGCACTGTCGACTGAGATCGATGAGGGTATGCAGGATATTGATTTCGATGAAGAAGATCCCGCCAAAGCACAAAATAAACAGGCAGGAGCTGACAAAACGGAAGACACAGCCCTGTCTGACGACCAGGATTTTTCAATGGCAGAGTCTGAGAGCTCGACCATTGAACAGGCTGAACCCCGGACAGAAAATGATGGCTTTGATGATCTAGCCAGTGTGGAGGATTCACTGGGTGACGATGACGAGTCCGATACCAAGTTGGTTCTGGCAGAAGCCTATGCGGATATGGGCGACCCTGACAATGCGCGCGATTTGCTCGAGGAGGTACTTCAGAGTGGTACCGAAGAGCAGCGCAAAAAAGCTAACGATCTTCTCGAGACACTTTCCTGACAACAATGATTCCGGGACTAACCCGAGAGACGAGGTCTCTCGGGCACCCGGCTGAGGACTTTGTTCTTCCTGCCGGGGTAAAACGCATCGCTGCTGCCGTCGAATATGACGGCAGCGCTTTTTGTGGTTGGCAACGGCAGCGACATAGCCCCAGTGTGCAGGCCTCAGTGGAAGCAGCCCTGTCCAGGGTCGCCAATGAGTCCATATCGGTCGTCTGTGCCGGGCGCACGGATACCGGCGTACACGGCACCAACCAGATTGTTCATTTTGATACTGCTGCGAAGAGGCATAATCGCAACTGGCTACTGGGCGGTAATGCCAATTTACCTTACGGGATAAGATTGCACTGGGTGGCCGAACAAACAGCAGGCTTTCATGCGCGTTTCAGTGCCACAGCCAGGACCTACCGATACCTGATTAGCAATCAGGCTCAGCGTTCTGCGCTTTTCTACCATGGATTGAGTTGGGAGAAGCGGCCGCTGAATGCGCTTGACATGCATCGGGCCATTCAGCACTTGATCGGAGAACATGATTTCAGTTCCTTTCGAGCTGCAGGCTGTCAGTCCAACTCGCCAAATCGAAATATCCATCGAGCCAGGGTTTGGCGACAGGCAGACCTTGTCATTGTCGAAATAACCGCAAATGCGTTTCTTCACCATATGGTCCGCAATATTGTTGGAGCATTGCTCTGTATCGGCCGTGGCGACAGATCAAAAGACTGGTTGAAAGAGCTGCTATTACTGCGGGATCGTACTAAAGCGCCGCCAACAGCCCCACCTAACGGTTTGTATCTGGTGAGGGTGAACTACCCCGACTGTTTTGACGTACCTCTGTTTGTACCAGGCCCTCAATTTATTGCAGAAGTCTGATCGAAGAAGGGCGGTGTCCAATAGCCGCAATCAGTGCTTTTTTTGCTACAATCCTTCCAGAATCAATGGGGCGCATAGTGAAACGAACTCGTGTCAAAGTCTGCGGTATAACCCGACCGGAAGATGCACGTGTTGCTGCTGCTGCCGGAGTTGATGCAATAGGTCTGGTGTTTTATGCAAAAAGCCCCAGATTTGTGGGCCTATCAGATGCCGCAGTCATCTCAGCCGAAGTGGGTCCCTTTGTCACAACGGTCGGTTTGTTTGTCAATGCTCCGCAGCAACAGGTGGCAGGGACACTTGAGAGAGTGGGGCTGCAACTTCTGCAGTTCCATGGCGATGAGGACGATGAGTATTGCCGGCAGTTTGGCAGGCCGTTTATCAAAGCGATAAGAATGGCGCCGGACCTGAATCTGTCAAAGGAGCTGGCGCGCTTCCCCAGCGCGAGCGGATTTCTGTTTGATGCCTGGCATAAAGACAAGTATGGCGGTACCGGAGAAACGTTTGCCTGGCGGCGTCTGCCATCGGGTTCAGATTTCCCGCTGATTCTGGCGGGCGGTTTGAACCCGGGGAATGTGGCCGATGCCATTTCCCAGACCCGACCCTACGCCGTAGATGTGAGTGGCGGTGTGGAGACGGCTCCGGGTATTAAGTCCGCTCGACTCATTGAACAGTTTATTGCCCGTGCTTCAGCCGGGTAACACGACGGAGAACACAGTGAATAAGAAAGCCTCGATTGACTTTAACCAGATGCCGGATGCGCATGGCCATTTCGGCCCCTACGGTGGACGCTTTGTTTCTGAAACCCTGATTTATGCACTGGATGAGTTGGAGAGTATTTATCGCAGCTTAAAGGATGATCCCGAATTTCAGGCCCAGTTTGATTACGATCTCGCCCATTATGTCGGGCGGCCATCGCCGCTGTATTTTGCCGAACGCTGGACCAGAGAGACCGGTGGTGCGAAGTTGTTTCTCAAGCGTGAGGACTTGAACCATACCGGTGCACACAAAATCAACAATACGATCGGGCAGGCGCTGCTGGCCAAGCATACTGGCAAGCAACGGGTAATTGCTGAAACCGGCGCTGGTCAACACGGTGTGGCTACGGCCACTGTTGCTGCCCGTCTTGGTCTGGAATGCCATGTGTTCATGGGTGAGGAAGACATCCAGCGCCAGTCCCTTAATGTCTACCGTATGAAGCTGCTCGGCGCGACGGTCGTGCCCGTGACCTCCGGTTCCAGAACACTCAAGGATGCCATGAATGAAGCACTGCGCGACTGGGTGACCAATGTGGATGACACGTTTTATATTATTGGTACCTGTGCAGGACCTCACCCCTATCCGGAGTTGGTGAGGAACTTTCAATCTGTGATCGGCCGCGAGGCCCGTCAGCAGTCATTGGCCCAAACCGGTAAATTACCGGATGCGTTGGTCGCCTGTGTTGGTGGAGGATCAAACGCCATCGGTCTGTTTCACCCATTTCTGGCAGACGAATCGGTTGCTATGTACGGTGTTGAAGCTGGAGGGTTTGGCCTCGGTACAGGCAAACATGCCGCGCCACTTAACGACGGCATCCCCGGTGTTCTCCACGGTAACCGTACTTATCTGATGGAAGACGAAAACGGGCAGATTATTGAAACCCACTCTATCTCAGCTGGACTGGATTACCCCGGAGTTGGCCCGGAGCATTCCTGGTTGAAAGATATCGGTCGTGTCAAATACGTGGCCATTGACGACGATGAGGCAATGGATGCATTTCGTCATCTCACCAGAATCGAAGGTATCATGCCGGCTCTGGAGTCCAGTCATGCGATTGCCTATGCTGAAAAACTGGCTCGCCAGATGGATCCAGATCAGACCATCGTAGTGAATCTTTCCGGACGGGGTGACAAAGATATTCTGACAGTTGCAGAAATCGATGGCATCACTTTGTAATCATGCATCAGTAAAAAAAGAAGTTGGAAAATTGTCTGTGAACAGGATTAAACAACGTTTTGAAGTTCTTAAACAACAGGGCCGCAAGGCCTTGATTCCTTATGTAGTATTGGGTGATCCCGCCGCCGATGTGACGCTGCCGGTGATGCATGCCCTGGTTGAACAGGGTGCTGATATTCTCGAGCTCGGTGTCCCTTTTTCAGATCCGACTGCCGAGGGGCCGGTGATTCAGAAGGCCCATGAGCGGGCTCTGGCCCACGGGAGTAGTCTGCGTGACGCATTGACACTGGTAAAACAATTCAGGGAGACCGATTTCACCACTCCGGTCATTCTGATGGGGTATGCCAACCCCATAGAGCGGTTGGGGTATCAGCATTTTATTGAGCTGGCTCTTGATGCCGGGATTGATGGGGTTCTGACAGTCGATCTTCCCCCTGAGGAAGCGGGAGAATTCAATCAACAGCTTGGCGACGCAGGTATTGAAAATATTTTTCTGTTGGCACCCACCAGCAGTGATAAGCGACAGAAAATGGTTGCAGAAATGGCCGGTGGCTTTATTTATTATGTCTCGCTGAAAGGAGTGACCGGTGCTGGTAATCTCGATGTGGTGTCAGTGAAACAGCATGTGGACCATATCCGCACATTGACTGACCTGCCAGTCTGTGTAGGATTCGGGATTAAAGATGGTACCTCAGCGCGCGCTGTTGCCGACCTCTCCGATGGCGTGGTGGTTGGTAGTGTGCTGGTGAGTAAAATGGCTGAGCTGGCTGCGCGCGGTGAAACGTCACCACAAACTTTTTCAAAGGCAGTTTCAAGCCTGGTCGCAGAAATGCGGGATGCACTGGATAACTGACGGAATAAACTATGAGCTGGTTGGAAAAAATCCGCCCCAAGGGTCCGGCGACCCAGAAAAAAGACCGCACCCAGAGTGTTCCCGAAGGGCTGTGGAAAAAATGCCCTAAATGCAGTGCACCACTTTATCGTCCAGAGCTTGAAAAGAATCTCGAAGTCTGCCCGAAGTGCGATCATCACCTCCGTATAGGTGCCCGCCGTCGACTGGACTTCTTTCTTGATCGTGAGGGTCGTGAGGAACTTGCCACAGAGGTCAAGCCTGTTGATCGTCTCAAATTCAAGGATGTGCGGCGATATAAAGACCGGTTGAATGACGCCCAGAAATTGACCGGTGAAGACGATGCACTGGTGGCGATGAAAGGTACATTAAAGGGCATGCCTGTTGTTGCAGTGGCATTTGAGTTTGCCTTTCACGGTGGTTCCATGGGCTATGTGGTCGGTGAACGCTTTACCCGTGCAGCCCAGGTTTCACTGCAGGAAAATATCCCCTTGATCTGCTTCTCCGCCACGGGTGGTGCCCGTATGCAGGAGGCACTGATATCCCTCATGCAGATGGCCAAAACCAGCGCAATTATCGAAAGGCTTAAAAGTCAGGGCACGCCCTATATCTCGGTAATGACAGACCCTGTTTATGGCGGTGTTTCTGCCAGTCTTGCGCTGTTGGGCGATATTAACGCCGCCGAGCCTGCGGCAAGAGCAGGTTTTGCCGGGCCCAATATCATTGAACAAACCATCCGTCAGCGCTTGCCCAAGGGTTTTCAGCGGGCAGAATTTCTGCTGGAGCACGGAGCAATCGATTTAATCATTCCTCGCCCTGAGCTTCGGGATACGCTGGCGTCACTCATATCAAAGTTTACCCATTGTCCAGAACCTGATCATATCGATGCCCCAGCGCTCACTGAGTGAATGGCTGACCCTGTTACAAAACAGGCATCCCAAAGAGATTGAGCTTGGTCTGGGGCGGATTCGCCTGGTTGCGAGGGAGTTGGGGCTGGTGGATGTGCCGGACAGGCGTTCACCCGCTAAAACCGTCGTCACCATTGCCGGCACCAACGGCAAAGGCTCTTGCGTCGCTGCACTTCAAGCACTGTTGTCAGCTGCGGGTTACCGCGTGGCCTGCTATACATCGCCTCATCTGATCAACTACCGCGAACGGATAGTAATTGATGGCCATTGCGTCAGTGACGAGGCAATCTGTGAAGCATTTGAACAAATAGAGCAGTCCAGAGGGCAGACGAGCCTGACGTACTTCGAATTTGGTACGTTGGCTGCCTTGATACTGATGGCCAGGGAGGAGCCGGATGTTGCGCTTCTCGAAGTCGGTTTGGGAGGGCGGCTCGACGCAGTCAATATTCTTGATGCCGATATAGCGATTGTCACAGGTGTAGCGCTGGATCATCAGGAATGGCTCGGTGATGATCTCAACCAAATAGGGGCTGAAAAAGCGGCCATTGCACGTGCGGGTAAACCGCTGATTTGTGGTGACCCGAATCCAGTTGCAGGGTTAATCGGCACCGCAGAGAAAGTTGGTGCAAAGCTGATGGTCAATGGCAGGGATTTTTCGGCCAAGCAATTTGTACCGTTGCCTGAGACTTCACTGCCGTCTGCCAGTATTGCCTGTGCCCTGCAAGCCACCAGTCTGATCACAGGTCTGTCACCTTCTGAAGTAGATACCAGTGCAATCGGTGCTGTTGCGGTACCGGGCCGGTTTCAAAAAGTGACTATCAATGGTGTATCCGTGGTGTTGGATGTGGCCCATAACCCCCAGGCAGCGACGCTGTTGGCAGATCGGCTCAATAGTTTCTCGGGCCACTTGATTGCGGTTGTCGGTCTGATGGCGGATAAAGATATTCCAAATATTCTTGCACCGTTGGGACCGATGGTTAAAAGCTGGTACTTTTGCAATATACCAAACCAGCCTAGAGCCGCAGATGCAGGTATGCTCCCATCGATGTTGTACAATACCAATGGGTCGGTATCCGTCAGAACGAGGGTCTGTTCTTCTCCGCTGAACGCTCTTGAATCGGCCTTGCGTGAAGCTACTTCCGACGATCAAGTGGTCGTTTTCGGCTCTTTCTTCACGGTTGGTCCGATACTGGATTGGTGGCAAAACCTGCCAAAAGGAAAAAAGGATGTTGAGTGAAAATATGAAACAGCGCATTGTTGGTGGCTTTGTATTGCTGGCGCTGGCTCTGATTCTGTTCGCTTTACTGTTTGATTTTTCTGATGTAGCCAAGGTCGATACTCGCTCGCAAATTCCCGACTCACCGGACATTGCTCCGGTGGTCGTTGATGAACCGGATCGCCCGGACAATATTGAAACTGCAATAGACGATGAAAATATCTTCCAGCCCGAGGTTTCCCAAGAGATAGAAGCAGAGGTTGAGACTTCCTCACCGCCGCCGCCGGGGTTGACTGAAGAGGGTGTTGCGGAAGCCTGGGTTTTGCAGGTGGGCAGTTTTCGTGATGCGGAAAAGGCGCAGTCGTTGCTGAAGCAGCTTCTGGCGGATGGTTATAGCGCCTATGTCCGTGATCAGAAAGGCGAGGTCGGAGAGCTGAACCGGGTTTTTGTGGGTCCCAAGGTGCTAAAGAGTAAGCTGATGGAAGACAAAGCGGCCATCGACAAAAAATATGGTGTCAATGCATTGATGTTGCACTTTGATCCCTGACCGTAGAACCTCGCTCTGATACACTCTCGGTCATTCTAAAAAATGATGAAAGCATGAACTGGGCAGACTGGGCGATTATTGCAGTTTTAGGGTTTTCCGTGCTGATTAGCGCGGTGAGAGGCTTCATCAAAGAAGCTCTGTCGTTGGTGATCTGGCTCGCAGCGGCAATCATTGCATCCATTTTCCACGATGAGCTCGCATTATGGCTGGTTGATCTCATTTCAACGCCTTCCCTGCGTATGCTGACTGCCTGGATCACTCTGTTTATTGTTGTTTTGATCATTGGCGGTATCTGCAGTTATCTATTGGGAAAACTGGTGGAAGCGACGGGTCTGACGGGCACCGATCGGCTCCTGGGTGTGTTGTTTGGTCTGACCCGGGGCCTGATCATTATTATGGTGGTACTGCTTGTCCTGACGGAAATACTGCCAGTGGCAGAGGATGTATGGTGGCAGGAATCACGTTTGATTTCTTTTTTTATGCAGTTTGAACATTTCGCCAGGGAGGCAGGAGCTGCGGTGTTAGGTTTTCTAAAAAATCTGCTCTAGTGAACAGGCGTCACAGCGCAGCCAGCAAGTCTTTAAAAAACGAGGTTGTTTAGTCCATGTGTGGCGTTGTCGGAATTGTCGGTAAAAGCGATGTCAAATTGCAGCTCTATGATGCATTGACGATGCTTCAACATCGGGGTCAGGATGCTGCAGGCATCATGACCTGTGTAGGTGGCCGCCTTAACCAGAGGAAAGGGGTCGGTCTGGTTCGGGATGTGTTTCATACCCGCCACATGGCCGAGCTGGAAGGCAACATGGGTATCGGTCACGTGCGTTATCCGACTGCCGGCAGTTCTGGTGCTGCCCTGGCCCAGCCGTTTTATGTGAACTCTCCCTACGGGATCTGCATGGCACATAATGGCAATCTGACCAATACCGATGAGCTGATGGAGCATCTTTTCAAATCGGACCTCCGGCATATCAACACAGATTCAGATTCCGAAGCATTGCTCAACGTTTTTGCCCATGAACTGCACTTGCAGGGTAAGTTGCAACCATTGCCCGCCGATATTTTTGAAGCAGTGAGACGTGTGCATCGCCGATGCCGAGGGGCTTACGCGGTAGTGGGTATGATTGCCAATTATGGCATGGTCGCTTTCCGGGACCCGCTTGGTATTCGTCCTCTGGTATTTGGCCAGCGCGAAACGGCGCAGGGCATGGAATATATTGTGGCATCGGAGAGTGTCGCACTGGATGTGCTCGGCTTTCAGCTGGTCCGGGATATTGAACCGGGCGAGGCACTTTATGTGGATGAGCAGGGGGAACTCCATTTGCAGCAGTGTGCCGATAACCCGCAGTTGATGCCCTGTATATTCGAACACGTATATTTTGCCCGCCCCGACTCCATTATTGACAGTATTTCTGTTTACAAGTGTCGTCTGCGTATGGGTGAGCATCTGGCCGAGAAAATTCTCCGGCAATATCCGGAGCACGATATTGACGTGGTGATTCCTGTGCCTGATACCAGTCGGGTGGCTGCCCAGGCGATTGCTGAACATTTGCAGGTTAAATTCCGCGAAGGATTCATGAAGAACCGCTATATCGGGCGGACATTTATTATGCCGGGACAGAAGGAGCGCAAGAAGTCTGTGCGACAGAAACTGAATCCGGTAAGGCTGGAATTCAAAGGAAAAAATGTTTTGCTGGTGGATGATTCTATTGTTCGGGGCACTACGTCCAGGGAAATCATTCAGATGGCCCGTGAGGCGGGAGCCAGTAAAGTCTATGTGGCTTCGGCTGCGCCGCCGGTTCGCTATCCCAATGTTTATGGTATCGACATGCCATCTGCACGGGAGCTGATTGCCCATGACAGAACCGAGCAGGAGGTCGCCACACTGATCGGTGCAGACTGGTTGATTTATCAGGAGCTGGAAGACCTTATCGCCAGTGCCAAAGAGGGTAATTCCGATATTGTGTTCTTTGATTGTGCTGTCTTTGACGGTATTTATGTAACGGGCGATGTCAATCAGGCTTATCTGGACAGACTCGAATCAGTCCGCAACGATAAAGCCAAGAGTAATTCAAAAAAGGGGAAATCGGCATCCTCGGGAAATGGTGAGGTCATTGGCCTGCATAACTCGGAAATGGAACTCAGGTAATGAAAGCAGCTGACGACATTGATAATTCTCTTGCTGAAGCCGGACTGGACACACTGGCTATCCGTGCTGGCCAGCGTCGCTCTGCAGAAGGTGAGCACAGTGAAGCATTGTTTCTGACATCGAGTTACGTCTTTGCCAATGCCGCCGAGGCTGCGGCGCGATTCTCTGGCGATCAACCAGGTAATGTCTATTCCCGCTATACCAACCCGACAGTGCGGACTTTTGAAGAGCGCATTGCGGCTCTGGAAGGGGCTGAACAAGCCGTCGCGACCTCATCGGGAATGGCCGCTATCCTGAGCACCTGTATGGCCTTTTTAAAAAGCGGCGATCATCTGGTCTGTTCACGAGACGTGTTTGGAACGACCACGGTATTGCTCAATAAATACCTGAGCAAGATGGGTGTGGAAACCACCTTTGTGCCGGTCACCGACCTCGCTTTGTGGAAACAGTCGATACGCCCTGAAACGAAACTGCTATTTCTGGAGACGCCTTCCAATCCACTCTGTGAAGTGGCGGATATTACTGCACTCGCTGAATTGGCCCGCGCTGAGGATGTACTTTTTGTTGTCGACAACTGTCTTTGCACCCCGGCCCTGCAAAAACCGCTCGCATTGGGTGCTGATCTGGTGATTCACTCGGCAACCAAATACCTCGATGGCCAGGGACGCTGCCTCGGTGGGGTGGTTTGTGGCCGCAGCGAGCTGGTCGATGAAGTATTGTCTTTTATTCGCAGTGCCGGGCCCACCATGAGCCCCTTCAATGCCTGGGTATTTCTCAAGGGTCTTGAGACGCTGAGATTGAGAATGGATGCACACTCCGTCAATGCACAGCTATTGGCAGAGTGGTTGCAGCGGCAACCGGCCGTTGAACAGGTGTTTTATGCCGGACTGCCCGATCATCCCGGTCACCAGCTAGCTGCACGGCAACAGCGCGGATTTGGTGGTGTGCTTTCATTTCGGGTACGAGGTGGCCGGGAGCAGGCCTGGAAGGTTATCGACAGTACCCGAATACTCTCGTTGACAGCCAACCTTGGTGATGCAAAAACGACCATTGTTCATCCCGCAACGACGACCCATGGCCGCTTGAACGATCAACAGAAAAAGGCCTCGGGTATCACTGAAAATCTGATCCGTGTTGCCGTTGGCCTCGAAGACATTGAGGATATCAAGAACGATCTGTTGCATGGTTTGACTGCTATTTGATTCCATCCTCATAGTCACACTGAAATGGAAGTGAACAATATGCGTCAGGTGATAGACAAATTGGTCACCTCTATCGGCAGGGTGTTGATAGGCAAGAATGAGCAGATCCGGCTGGCGATTACCTGTCTGTTTGCCGGTGGGCACCTGCTCATCGAAGATATGCCGGGTATGGGAAAAACCACGTTGGCACAGGGGCTCGCAGCTGTTCTGGGCCTCTCCTACAATCGAGTTCAATTTACCAGTGACCTGTTACCTGCCGATATATTGGGCATTTCTGTTTATGACCGAAATCGGGGACAGTTTGAATTTCACCCCGGTCCGGTATTCAGCCAATTGCTGCTCGCCGATGAAATAAACCGCACGACACCAAAAACCCAGAGTGCATTACTGGAAGCAATGGCCGAGGGCCAGGTGACGGTGGAAGGTGCAACCCGCCCGCTACCGCATCCATTTTTTGTGATAGCCACCCAGAATCCGCTGACGCAATCGGGGACCTACCCATTGCCGGAGTCACAACTGGATCGCTTTCTGATGCGTATTGAGCTGGGTTATCCGGATCCGCGCTCCGAACGGGCATTGTTGTCAGGGGTCAATCCCCGCAGTCGATTGGCAGAGATCAAAACATTATTGCCAGCAAAGCAGCTGTTGCAGATTCAGCAACACGTAGCTGATGTGAAAGTGGCTGAAAATCTGGTGGACTACCTGCAACGGCTGGTGCAATTTACCCGCGATGATCCCGTTTTTTACTACGGGTTATCTCCACGCGGTGCATTGGCCGCACTGCAATGTGCCCGTGCCTGGGCTCTGATCCATGGCCGGCAATATGTGATCCCTGAAGATATTCAGGCAGTTTTTCCCTCCGTTGCAGGTCATCGGTTACGTGGTGCTGGAGAATGCGCCAATCACGATGGCGATGTGCTTGCCAACTTGGTGCTGAACGCAGTGGATATTTTTTAGACAAACAGCGGACGATGAAGTCGGAGCAGGACGTGGAAGTATTTTTGCCTCGTGCTGCAGGACAAAAAAGGCCGTCATGATCAGTCGATTCAGGCAATTTTTTCAGCAACTCTACGCACGTTGGTTGGGACACCGATTGCCACCAGCCCGGCAGGTACAGCTGAATACCCGCAGTTTGTTTATTTTTCCCTCCAAAGCGGGATTTTCATTTCTGTTGCTGGTCGTACTTTGCTGGCTGGTAGCCACCAATTATGAAAATAATCTGGTATTTGGTATTACCTGCCTGCTGACATCAATTTTTGTGGTGGCCATACTGCACAGTTTTGCGAATCTGTCTGGTCTCAATATCAGCTGTTCTCGAGTAAGCCCTGGCCATGCCGGACACCCACTAACGATTGAACTGGTACTTCATCAATCGGGTAAACGTCGGCGCGAAAATCTTATCCTGGCATTTGCCGGACACGAACCGGTTGCCATTGACATAGAGGCGACAGAAGAAGCTCGGGTAAAACTGGGCTTTGTCCCTTCCAGCAGGGGGCTGATTGATCCCGGTCGGTTGTTTGTGGAGAGTCTCTATCCGCTAGGACTGTTCAGGGTATGGACACAGATAGATCTGAATATCCGTTGCCTTGTCTATCCATCGCCACAGACAGCGCTGAATCGGCGAACCACTGCCAGCTCCATGGATGGAGACGAGGAATTAATAGTGCAGATTCTTGAGGGCGGTGAGGATTTTACCGGGCTGAGTGGCTATCGTCCTGGTGACTCGCCGAAGCGCATTGCCTGGAAGCAGTTTGCCCGAGAGCAGGGGTTATATACGAAACATTATGGCTCGGTTCAGGACGAGCGGCTCTGGCTGGATTGGGATGCATTTCCCGGGCTTGATACCGAAGCCAGATTGTCGAGGCTCTGTGGTCTTCTGCTCAGTATTGTGCCATTGGATATCCCCTATGGACTGAAGCTGCCGGGCCTAACCATTGCGCCAAATACCACGGATCCACATCGACTTCAGGTGCTTCGAGAGTTGGCCCTGTTTGGCCTGCCAGACCGGGGAGGGGAGCGGTGACATCGCCTGTCTGGAAAATTCACCGAAATGGCCTGTTCTGGCTGCTGGTAGCCTTTGCTGCTGTGATTGTTCTCCATGCAGATCATTTGCCCAGCTGGATACTGCTGGCAGCGTCGGTGGCTACAATATGGCGAATCCAGCTTTATCGAAGCGCCTGGCGCCCTCCCTCCCGGCTGATAAAAACGGGTCTGTTGGGGCTCTGTCTGGCGGGGCTGGTGGTCGAATACGGTAGTCCGATTGGACTTGAACCTATGGTGGCACTGCTGGTTTCGGCTTACCTATTAAAGCTGCTCGAAATGCACCACCGTCGCGATGCCTATCTGGTGGTTTTCCTGGCCTTTTTTATCACTGCACTGGATGCATTGTTTGATCAATCTATTGGTAACACCCTCTATATCATCGGTTGTCTGTCACTGGTTCTGGCAGCATTGCTCGGCTTGCACGGCAGTGACGCTGGCAATAGGCATCTGCGTCCGTTAGGTCAGGCGATGGCCATCATGGTGCAGGCGCTGCCGCTCATGTTGCTGTTGTTTATCTTTATGCCGAGACTCGGCGCACTATGGTCGGTGCCAATGCAACAGCAAAGCGCCAAAACAGGTATCACTGATACGATGTCTCCCGGTGACTTCAGCCGGTTGGGCCGTTCCGGTGAGCTGGCTTTCCGGGTGAGCTTTGAAGAGGCGATCCCCGCCCAGCAAAATCTTTACTGGCGGGGTTTGGTGCTCGCCGAATTTGACGGACGCACCTGGTCCAGGTCTCCGCTTTCCCGTTTTCAGGACAGCGGCCTTGTCCAATGGTATGGCGAACCCCCTAAAAGCTGGGATCAGCTCATTGAACGGAAGGGTGAGCCCCTGGCATTCAGTGTGGTAATCGAACCCACTCAGCAGCGTTGGCTCTATGCCCTCGATACACCGAAACCTGACAGTGAGGGTGTTGGCCTGACCAGGGATTATCGCCTGATTTCTGCCTATCCCCTGAGGAGTAAAAAGCAGTATCGGGTCAACAGTTGGCCTGAGCACCGTCTCGAACCTCAAGGGCTGCCCCCTCAACACCGGACAGTCTATCTACAGCTTCCTGAAGAATTTAACCCCCGAACCCGGGAGCTGGCCAGTCGCTGGCGCAAGATGGTCAGCGATGATCTTGAACTGGTATCGAGGGTGTTGACGCTATACAACAGTGAGTTCGTCTACACGTTGCAACCGCCACTACTGGGCAAACATTCTGTGGACGAGTTTCTGTTCGATAGCCAGCGGGGCTTCTGTGAGCATTTTGCCGGCAGCTTCGTGTTTTTTATGCGTGCTGCCGGTATTCCGGCAAGGGTTGTTGCCGGCTACCAGGGCGGCGAGCGGCACCCCGACGACTACCTAGTCGTGCGTCAATATGATGCCCATGCCTGGGCGGAAATCTGGCTGGAGGATAGGGGCTGGGTGAGAGTTGACCCGACAGCCGCCGTAGCACCTCAGCGTATCGAGCAGGATTTGCAGTCGGTGTTGGGCGACGAAACAGATTTTTTAGCGGATTCACCGGTTTCACTGGTGCGCTTTCGCCATATTGGCTGGCTGAATCAACTGCGTTTGCAGATTGAGTCACTCAATTACAACTGGGCCCTTTGGGTACTGGGTTACGATCAGATACAGACTGCTTTTCTGCGCAACCTGCTGGGAGACAACTCGCCCTGGCGAATCGCGCTGGCCCTGACTGGGGTGGGCGGCGGTTTGCTGCTTTTGCTGGGGTTATGGATGCTGCTGCCACGTCGCCGTGAACGGCCCCGGGACCTGTTGGACCGGGAGTTTCTCCGGCTATGCCAAAAACTCGAAAAAGCCGGTTTTCCCAGGCAGGTGGGTGAAGGGCCGAGGGATTATGCGCAGCGCGTTGCTGAATCCAGACCCGAATTGGGCAGGGAACTGGTTGAAGTGACCCGAATGTATGAAACCATGCGCTATGCGGGTGAAACACCTGACGCACGTACCCTCGCCAGGATAATTCTTAGTCTGCGCATTAATCGTTCAGGATAGCGCTGTTATTTGGTCAGCATATTGCGGGCCCCCTTAACGAAGGAGGTCGCCTTGTCTTCCTGTTCGTATTCAGCGGCGGGCTGGTTGATCCCCCGATGGAAAGCGGGCCGTTCGTTCAGCCGTTCAACCCATCGTTGCAAGTGAGGGAAGGGTTTGATGTCAATCCCGGACCAGTCGTAAATTCGTACCCAGGCCCAATTGGCGATATCGGCAATACTCAGCTCATTGGTGAGAAACTGTCTGCCTTTCAGATGGCTGTCCAAAACGCCAAAGAGACGTTTCACCTCGTTTTGATAGCGATCGATTGCCGGTTGATAGGTTTCATTCCAGTAACGGTACCAGACGTTGGCTTGACCCATCATCGGGCCGATACCACCCATCTGGAACATCAGCCACTGCAAAGTACGAGACCGCTCCTTTGGATCACTCGATAGCAATTGTCCGGTTTTCTCCGCCAGATAGATCAATATGGCGCCCGACTCAAAAACCGTAAAATTGTCATTGGCGCGATCTACAATAGTGGGGATTCTGCCATTGGGATTGAGTGCAAGGTACCAAGGCTGCTTTTGTTCATTATCGCTCAGGCTGAGCACGTGCATGTCATAGGGGAGATCCAGTTCTTCAAGTGCGATGCTGACTTTGTGGCCATTGGGTGTGGCAGCAGTGTAGAGTTCAATCATGGGTAATGTGCTCCTGATCCAAGTCAGCAGAGATTAGGACAGTAGATCCATGGTGGCAAGCGGAACACAGGAGCCGAGATATGTTTGATTATTCCCATAAAGCACAGATGGTCAGTCCCGAGCAGGCACTGCCTGGCCGCGCTGAGCCGCTGGTGGTTAACAACCGGCATCTGGCTACAGGCCACCCGCTCAAGGCTCCTTTTCCCGGTGGTATGCAAAAGATCATTTTCGGTATGGGCTGTTTCTGGGGGGCTGAGCGTCTCTTCTGGATGCAACCCGGTGTGTACAGCACGGCAGTGGGCTATGCCGGTGGTTACACCGAAAATCCTACCTATGAAGAAGTCTGCTCGGGATTAACAGGCCATACCGAAGTGGTTCTGGTGGTTTTTGATCCGGACGTGATCAGCCTGACAACACTGCTTGAGCTGTTCTGGGTATCCCATGATCCCACACAGGGGATGCGTCAGGGCAATGACAGGGGAACCCAGTACCGTTCAGCCATCTATTGCTTCGATGAAACACAATACCAGTTGGTAGATAAATCACGTGAAGCGTTTCAACGTGAATTGCAACAGCGTGATTTCCTTCCGATCACCACAGAAATCAGTTTGTCCTGCCCGTTCTATTATGCCGAAGACTATCATCAGCAATACCTGATCAAAAATCCCGGCGGTTATTGCAGTCTCAAGGGAACGGGCGTTTCATTCCGGCTCGATCGGCCGGAATGATCGGAGAGAAACTCAGTTGCTGAACGACTTGATATCGCCCGGCTTGCGCAGCATCTTGTCAACTTCTGCCGCGTGCATTTCTTCTTCTGCTATTTTTTGCCGGGCATACTCTTCTAGCATGACGGAATTGTCTTTGACGAGCGCCAGTAGTTCGTAATAGAGGGCTTTCGCCAGGGCTTCCTGCTCCATTGATTCCCGAAGAATGTCGCCGATGTCATGTCGATGGGTTTCAAGCAGTGGCCCGATGGCCAGTGACGGATGGCCACCCAGCGCAGTGATCATTTCTCCCGCTGCCTGAGCGTGGACAAGACTGTTATCGGCTTCCTCCCTCAGCCAGCTCACGATGGGAATGCGGTTGTAGCCATAAACCATCAGTGCATAGTGGTTGTAACGAACCACACCGGCGAGCTCAAATTCCATAATTTTATTGAGTAGCTCAATAATCTGATCCTGATTTTTCATTTGCAATCCTCGTTTTCATGAACTTCGGTAGTCACAATTTTCATAAAGCATAGGTGATGGGCTGCTGTGCAGCCAGTTTTCCCTTGCCCGCCAGAGGCTTTCACAGCTAGAAAAAGGCATCCAGTAGCATCGCCACACCACAGATCGGCATGAGAGTGAGCGTATAGACCCGAAAACGATGCTCATCTACCTTTTTCAGGTGGTGTCGGGCATACCATACACCCAGGGCACCACCCAACCCAATTATCAGGCCATAACCGGCAATTTCCGGGGTCATGGCGCCGAAGCCGGTATAGGCCAGCAGTTTGGTCAGTTGCAGAACCAGCGAGTTGATTGCTTTTGTGGCAATAAGCTGCTCTTTCTGCAGGCCATAGTTCAGTAGAAAGGGATTTTGAACCGGCCCGGTTCCACCCACCAGTGCGGACAAGAAGGCAACGCCGAGTCCCAGCGGAAAGAACCACTGGCGCCGCATCTCAAAAGAGCGGCTGGATTTGCCAAAACGGTACTGAAATACCGTTGAGATCAGAAACAGCGCCAACGCCAGCTGTATCCAGAAAACCGGAATCTGGCTAAAGGTCCAGGCGCCGAGTATCGCTCCACACAGGCTGCCTGGAATCATCCAGCGGCATACCTGCCAATCGACACTATGCCTGAACAGCCAGGCGCGGGAAGGGTTTGCCAGAAAGGCGCCCAGGCTGATTGCCGGTGCCACGGTTTGCGGGCCAAGCAGCAGTGCAACCAGGGGAATCATCAACATGGCTGCGCCGCCAGCGGCGATGGTGCTGATAAACCATGCTGCAAGTCCTGCAATAAACAGAATCGACGCAATGATCATGAATGGGGTGATGTCTCAATAATTGAATCGGGGTAACTACACCAGTCGCTCCAGCTACCCGGATAGAGTTTTGCAGACTCGACCCCGATCATTGCCAGTGATAGCAAATCGACACAGGCGGTTACTCCCGAGCCACAATAAACCACAGGCGATGGCGACAATGTCAGTTTTTGCCAGACAAGACGCTGCTGTTCGATCGGCAGCATGTTGCCATCCACATCGACAAACTGCTGCCAGGGCACATTGATTGCGCCGGGTATATGGCCGGCGATCGGATCGATCGGTTCCTCTTCACCGCGATAGCGCGGGGCTTCCCTAGCGTCGATCAGTGCAGATGCGTTATCCCTGACGGATTGTTTGATATCAGGGCAGGTCGCGGTCATGGCGGCATTTTCAATGGCGAGAAAATCACCCGGCACTGCATTTTTCGGGATGGTTGTATTCGCCGGTAATCCGGCGGCCAGCCATGCCTTGATGCCCCCGTCGAGAATGCGCACCTGAGGGTGTCCAAAATAGCGCAAAAGCCACCACAGGCGGGCGGCACCTGCCAGTCGGTTGTCATCATAGGCGATCACCAGCGAGTCCCTGGTTACACCGGATGCGCGCATGCGGTTCGTGAACGCCACCGGATCGGGTAACGGGTGTCGGCCGCCGTGTAGCCCCCTGGGTCCGGATAAATCTTTTTCCATATCCAGGTGAACAGCGCCGGGAATGTGGCCCCGTTGATAGGCGCTCAGCCCCTCGCCGGGGTCCGTCAATGAAAACCGGCAATCAAAAATGACCACCTTGCCTGCAAGGTGCTGTTGAAGTTGTTCCACACCGATTAGCCAACGTTTCATCCACTGTTCCTGCATAGGTGGTATTTCACATTATCATAGTGCCAAATATCCGATGGATTTACGGGTATTTATTTGCATCATCCACGGTCTGCCCCTAACCTTGCCGAGCCCCTTTCAGGAACAACGGACCTGCCATGCTGAGATTGATTTTCCCGATCTGCGCGTTGCTGGCCAGTATTGCACTATTGCTGGTTGGTAGCGGCCTGCTCAATACTTTACTGGCCCTGCGTGGCACGGTTGAAGGCTATTCGGATAGTATGCTGGGTTTCATTATGTCCGGCTATTTTTTCGGTTTTTTTGTCGGCACTCACCTGGCATTGCCTTTGATCAATCGTGTCGGTCATATTCGTACGTTTGCCTTTTGTGCGGCATTTACCGCCTGTTTTTCGCTACTGCATGTGCTGTTTCTTGATCCCTACATCTGGCTGCTGTTGAGGGTCATGACAGGTGCCAGCCTGGTTATTCTCTACACCGTGATTGAGAGCTGGTTGAACGGTCAGACATCCCCCGAGAACAGGGGCCGGGTCTTTGCCATTTATATGATGGTGACACTGATTGCCCTGGCACTGGCGCAACAATTTCTCCACCTGGCTGCGCCAACCGCTTTCACCCTTTTTGCCGTGTCTGCGATTCTGATCTGCCTCAGTGTGACGGCAATTACCTGGACGCGGATGGCGCAGCCAGTATTCTCTGATGCTCCGAAAATGAAGCTGAAAAGGTTGTGGGGGCTGGCACCGGTAGCCCTGATGGCCGCCGTGTTCTCTGGCCTTTCCATGGGAGCTTTCTGGGGCATGGGTGCGCTTTATGCCGGTCGTGTGGGCCTTGATAATAGTGGCATTGCCACCTTTATCAGTTGCGTGATTATCGGCGGTGCCATTTTTCAATACCCACTGGGTCGTTATTCTGACCGCCATGACCGTCGCCGGGTGCTGGCATTTGCCAGCGCCCTGGCTGCCAGTGCTGCACTGTTGATGTCCTTTTTTTCCAATATGATGGGGCTGTTTCTGGCTGCTTCAGTCCTTTATGGCGGGATGGCATTTTTCATCTATCCGGTGGCGGTAGCCCACCTGGTGGATCATCTGGACCACGACGATATTTTGCCCGGTGGCAGCACTCTGTTGTTGATCCACGGGATTGGTGCTGCGTTTGGACCGGCGTTGGCCGGTCAGCTTATGGACTCCCTCGGTCCCCACGCGCTGCCGGTATTTTTTGCGCTGATGCAGATGCTGTTGGCGCTATATACAGTCATCAAACTTCGCGAGGTGCAAGTGGAGGTACTGGAAAATGCCGGACAGTTTGTTGCCATGGTTCGCACAACGCCCTCGGCATTGGAAATGATGCCCGACGAGCCGATTGAAGCTGAACTCAATACAGAGACTGATCATTCGAGGTGATTCACGGTTGCTGTGTGATGACATAAACAGCCCGTCAGGCGGGTGGTCGATTACTCTGGAAAAGCAGATCAGGTGAGCTAATGGTTGTTCTATGGATGATGGGCGCGTTGCTGTCACTGTCGCTGATGGCGGTGGGGGCACGGGAGTTATCCGGTAGTGTCGATACATTCCAGACCCTGTTTATCCGCAGTGTGATTGGTCTGGTCATCATTTCTGTCATTATTTACCGGGTTGGCGGCAAGAAACACTTCATCACACAGCGACCAAAGCTCCATATTGTAAGAAACCTGTTTCACTTTGGGGGCCAGTATGGCTGGTTTCTGGGTATTGGTCTGTTGCCGCTGGCCCAGGTGTTTGCACTGGAATTCACAGTACCCTTCTGGGTAGCCATCATTGCAGCGGTGTTCCTGGGCGAACAGCTGACACCGAGGCGCATGCTGGCAGTGGCATTGGGTATTGCCGGCGTGGTGGTTATTCTCAAGCCGGGTATTGAAATACTTGAGCTGGCCTCGTTGGTCGTACTGGCCTCGGCGCTAAGTTTTTCATGTGCGTATGTGGCCACCAAATCATTGTCCCGCAGTGAACATCCACTGACGGTTCTGTTCTATATGTGCCTGGTTCAGATGCCGGTCAGCCTTGTGCTGGCTTTGCCCAATTGGAGCCTGCCGCGTGCTCCAGAGCAATGGTGGTGGCTTTTTATTGTCGGGGTGACGGCGCTGACGGCCCACTTCTGTATAACCACAGCCATGAAAACATCGGATGCGGGTATCGTCGTGACGCTGGATTTTCTGCGTTTGCCGTTAATCGGATTAGTGGGCATTCTGTTTTATCGCGAGGCTTTTGATATGGTCCTGTTGTTGGGGGCGGGCTTGATGCTTGCGGGCAATCTGATCAATATTTACCGGCCCAGAAAGCAGCGGGCGCTGTTGGTTGATACCGTGGCTGCCGATAAAGAATAATGATACTTCAACGGCGATTGATAACCAGTGAGATAGCGTATGACTAAAATGTTGAGTGGTACCCGCTTCAGTGCCTTGATTCTGGGCGTGGCAATGATCGCAGGGTTGACCTCACTGGGTTACCTACTGGGCAATGCGCTTATTCAATTCAAGGAATACGAGCGAAGCGTCAATGTTAAGGGGCTTTCCGAGCGGGAATATCCTGCAGATGTGGTTATCTGGCCGATAGTGTTTGCTGAAGCGAGCAATGATCTGGAGCAGCTTTACAACTCAATTGAGGACAGTAGCGGCAAAATCCGCCAGTTTCTGCTGGATAGCGGGTTGGAGGCCAGCGAGGTCAGTGTCTCTTTGCCGGCAATTACCGATAAGTCAGCCCGGGAATACGACAGTGGTACCCGCGCTGAATTCCGGTTCACTGCCAACCAGACGGTGACTATTTATTCTTCCCGGGTGGATCAGGTCAGGTCTTTGATGGCCTCCCTTTCTGAGTTGGGAAAGCAGGGTATCGTATTTACCGGGGGGAACTATCAGAGCCGCCCCGAGTTTCTTTTTACCCGGTTAAACGAGGTGAAACCGGCGATGATCGAGGAGGCCACCCGTGAGGCACGTCAGGTGGCGGAAAAATTTGCAGAAGATTCACAGAGCGAGCTGGGCAAAATCAAGCGCGCGTCACAGGGACAGTTCAGTATCTCGCCAAGAGATACCAACAATCCTCACATCATGAAAGTCAGGGTGGTGTCTACTATCGAGTACTACTTGTCGGACTGATTGCTGACGCCTTTGGCGTGCATTAGAGAGTGCATTGGCGTGCTGTTTAAGCCAGTTCCCTAGGGGGCCTTGTCGATCGTGCAGGGTTTGTCGAAAGTGCAGGTATTGCCGATAGCAGTTTGCGGCTGTAGTCGTGCCCGGGATTGGCAAACAGGGTCTCGGTCTCGGCAATTTCCACCAGTTCGCCGTGATGCATCACGGCGATACGGTCGGCGATATAGCGCACTACGGACAGATCGTGGGAAATAAACAGCATGGTCAGGTTGTGCTTCTCCACCAGCGCCAGAATCAAGGCCAGTATTTGCGCCTGAATCGTCACGTCCAGCGCCGAAACAGGTTCATCGGCGATAATCAGTTCCGGTTTGGTGGCAATGGCCCGGCCAATCGCGATGCGCTGTCGTTGGCCCCCTGAAAACTCGTGGGGGTATTTGCGAATTGCCGCTCTGGCCAGTCCCACATCGTCCATCAGTGCCAATACCTGTGCCGTTACCGTTTTTCGGGTTGCCAGGCCGTGGTAGAGCAGCGGTTCTGCGAGGCAGTCAAAGACGGTCATGCGAGGGTTAAGGGATGCGTAGGGGTCCTGAAAAATCATCTGCATCCGGCGGCGCAGTGGAGTCATTCGTTTCTGCCGGAGGCCCACCAGATCCGTGCCATCAAATATCACAGTGCCGCTGGTCACCGGCACCAGCTGCAATATGGATCTGCCCAGTGTCGATTTGCCGGAACCGGACTCACCCACCAGCCCGAGAATCTCGCCGCGCTGAATAGTCAGGGATACCTCGTTTACAGCTTTTTTGTCCGCTTTCTGTCGGCTGAGCCATCCTCCGCTGTTATCCGCGAAACAGGTGGTCAAGCGGTCAATCAGCAGCAATGGTTGATCGCTGGGCTGAGACGGATGGGGTTTGCTGCCCGACGGAATCGATGCCAGTAATGTCCTGGTATAGCCTGAACGGGGTTTCTGGAAAATATCGTTGACCGGCCCTGTCTCAACGATTCTGCCTTCCTTCATCACGGCCACCCGGTCCGCCAGACCGGCCACGACAGCCAGGTCGTGGCTGATAAAAATGACGGCGATATTGCGCCGCTTTTGCAGTGCCTTGATCAGGGAGAGGATCTGGGCCTGTATGGTCACATCGAGCGCGGTGGTCGGTTCATCACAGATCAGCAGTTTCGGTTCGGCAATCATCGCCATCGCGATCATTACCCGTTGGCGCATCCCTCCCGAGAATTCGTGCGGGTAGCTGTGAATACGCGTTTCTGGGTCGGCAATACCCACTTCATCGAGCATCGTTACAGCGCGTTTCAGGGCCTGCTGACGGTTCAGGTTTCGATGGTATAAGAGTGGTTCAATCAGCTGTTCGCCCACAGTCAGGTAGGGGTTTAGCGATGTCATGGGATCCTGAAAAATGATTCCGATTTCGTTGCCTCTGATCCGGCGCAGAGTGTCCGGTTGCATGCTCAGCAAGTCACGGCCTTCAAACAGTGCAATCCCCGACTCAATTTTTCCCGGTGGTTGGGGTATCAAGTTCAGCAGGCTGTAACAGGTCACTGATTTGCCTGAGCCGGATTCACCCACGATGGCCAGTATTTCCCCTTGATCCACGGAAAAACTGACACCGTCCACAGCCTTCATTACCCCCGCACGGGTGTGGAAATGGACGTTCAGGTTATCAACATTTAAAAGTGTCATATTATTTTATAAATCATAAAGTTGCAGGTTTATATTGATAAATCAATTTAACTGTTTTCTGCTCTGCTAATCCTTTGATGCTTTGGGGTCCAGGGCATCCCGCAGGCCATCACCGAGGAAGTTGAGTGCGAAGAGGGTGATGGATAATGCCAGCCCCGGGAATATCAACAGCCAGGGGTATTCCTCCATGCTCTCGACACCGTGGGAAATCAGTAATCCCCAGGAGCTCTGGGGTGGTTGGATGCCCAGCCCGAGAAAACTGAGGAAGGCTTCCAGCAGCATCACATTGGGAATGGTCAGGGTGGTGTAGACAATGACCGGGCCCAGTGTATTCGGGATCAGGTGTCGGCGAATGATGATCCAGCGGGACAGGCCCATCGAAAAAGCCGCCTCAATAAATTCCTGATGGCGAAGATTCTGTACCTGCCCCCGGACTATGCGCGCCATGGTGAGCCATTCCACCGCACCAATCGCCAGGAACAGCAACAGAATATTGCGGCCGAATACCACCATAAGCAGCACAATGAAAATCATAAAGGGCAGGGCATAGAGAATATCTACCAACCGCATCATCACAGCATCGACGCGGCCTCCGGCATAGCCGGCCACGGTACCCCAGAGCACGCCGATGACCAGCGCCACGCCAGTGGCAACAAAGCCCACCAGTAGAGAGACGCGACTGCCGTACATAATGCGGGTCAGCATATCCCGGCCAAAGATATCCGTGCCCAGCCAGTGTGCTGCCGACGGCGGTGAGGCCCCCAGTTGCAGGTTCTGCTGCTCGTAGCCGTAGGGGGCTATCCAGGGTGTCAGCAGTGCGATGACACAGAAGAAGGCTATGACAGCGAGGCCAAACAGGGCCAGATGATTTTTGCGCAGCCGCACCCAGCCATCGCGCCAGAGCGACGTCCCTTTTTCCGAAGCCGATGCTGCTGGTATGGGATTTACCATCAGCGGGACCTGCTCAGTTGGTGGCGCAATTTTGGATTGATCCACACGGCAACAATATCGGATAACAGATTAAACAGGACGATAAGCGCCGCGAAAAAGACCGTTGTGCCGAGAATCATGGTGTAGTCACGGTTGAAGGCCGCCTGCACATAAAACCGACCGAGCCCGGGGATCTGGAAGATGGTTTCGACCACAAAGGAACCGCTCAGCAGTCCCGCAAACGCCGGGCCGAGAAAGGCCACCACGGGTATCAGTCCGCCGCGCAGGGCATGTTTCAGTACCACCACCCGTTCTGGCAGACCTTTGGCCCGGGCGGTGCGAATATAGTCCTGGGACATGACCTCCAGCATGCCGCCGCGACTCAGTCTGGCAATATAGGCGGCGTAACCGGTACCGAGGGTAATCGCCGGCAATAGCTTGTCACCGGCGAGCTCCCCCCAACCGGATACCGGCAGCCATTCCAGCCAGATGCCAAAGATCAGCACCAGCAACGGCCCCATCAGAAAAGAGGGCATGCAGATACCCAGCATGGCCGCCGACATGGGCAGGTAATCCTGGGGGGTATTGGGTCGCAGTGCCGCTATCACCCCGGCACAGACGCCGATCAGGATAGCCACCAACATGGCATAAAATGCCAGTTCGGCAGTGATGGGCAACCCCCCGGCAATCAACTCGTTGACAGTTCGCCCCGGATAGCGGAAGGAGGGCCCAAATTCCCCCTGGGCGAGATCGCCCAGGTAGCTCAAGTATTGTTGCCAGACGGGTTGGTCGAGCCGGTACTGAGCCTCCAGCGCCCTGACCACTTCCGGCGGCACTGCCTTTTCCGCGCTGAACGGGCCGCCCGGTGCACATCTCACCAACAGGAAAGTGGCAGTGATAACCACCAGTAATACCGGAATGGCCTGTAATAACCGACTCAGAATAAAGCGCAACATCAGTGTGGCAACTCTGCAGCCGGCTTCTTATCGAGAGACAGGTTTTTGTACAGGGTGTAGTCGAGGATATTCGGCTCAAGCCCTTTAAGTGCAGGATGCACCAGACTTTTGCTGGTATAGATGTGAATCGGAATAATCGGCATATCCTCCAGTAACAGCGCTTCCGCCTCACGCATCAGTCGATAGCGTTCCTCGCGCGTCTCTGTCCTCGGCGCCTCCTCCAGTATCAGCTGGTCGAAGCGGGCACTGGACCAGCCGGTGCGGTTATTGCCACCGTCGGTTATCCACATATCGAGAAAGGTGTTGGGGTCCACGTAATCGCCAATCCAGCCGGCGCGGGCAATACCATAGTTTCCACTGTCCACCGAGTTCAGAAACACTTTCCAGTCCTGATTGTGGAGACTCACCTTGATACCCAGCTCCTTGTACCACATCTGTTGGATAGCCACGGCAATTTTATGGTGTCCCTCTGAAGTGTTGAACAGTAACTCGGTAACCGGAAAACCTTCGCCACCGGGGTAACCCGCTTCCGCCAGCAGTACCCGCGCCCGTGCCGGGTCATAGGCAAAGCCATCGGGGGCGGTGTAGCCCAGCGTATCCGGCGGCGTAAAGGTGTAGGCCGGCAGCTCATCGCCCTTCGTCACCTGCCGGACAATCGCTTCCCTGTCGATACTCATGGCCAGCGCCCGGCGAACCCGTTTGTCGCTGAGGTGTGGCACCTGGGTATTGATGCGATAGAAATAATTGCCCAGATACGGATGGGTGTGCAGCAGCCCTGGATGATCCCGCCGATAGACCGCCAGTTTATCGATCGGCACGGTGGCGGTGCGGTGCAGTTGCCCGGAGCGAAACATCCGCTCCTCGGTGGTGATGTTTTCCGTGGGGTAGAAGTGGATGGCATTGAGCGACACGTTTTCAGCATCCCAATAGTGGGGATTCTTTTCCACCACCACACGCTTGAACAGTTGCCATCCGGTCAGGGAGAAGGGGCCATTGCCGACAAAGTTGCCGGGCCTGGTCCAGAGGCTGCCGCGTTGGTCGGGCGGGCCAAATTTTTCAATGGTGGCGCGGTGCAGTGGGAAGTAACTGTAGTGATCGAGCAATTGCAGGAAGTAGGGCGTTGGGTTGGCAAGCTCAACCTCCAGTGTATGATCGTCGACAACATTGATGCCTACGGCAGAAAAATCACTCAGCTCCTGTCTAAAATACGCCTCCGCATTTTTGATGGCAAACAGCATATAAGCGTATTGATTGCCGAGCGAGGGCTGTAATGCCCGCCACCAGGACCAGGCGAAATCCCCGGCTGTGACAGGGTCCCCGTTTGACCAGCGCGCGTCATCGCGCAGCTGAAATGTATAACGCTTGCCATCGGCGCTTATGTCCCAATGGGTCGCCACACCGGGAACAGGTTCCAGTGTTGAGGGATCTTTCAGTACAAGTCCTTCAAGGAGGGCCGTGAGGATATTGTGTTCGGGAACCCCCGTGACAATATGCGGGTCCAGCTCCTGGGGATCAGTGCCATTGCCGAGGTGGAGTATTCCCTGTCGGTTGCCACTGGTGGTGTTGCTCTCCCCCTGACTGCAGGCCACTACCAACAGGCTGAGCAGGAGGCTGGCAGAGACCATTTTCAGGAACGGCATAGATTGCTCAATAGCGTGATAGGAGACAGGCTATGTTAGGCAAGGACGGCATTGAGTGCCAGCCCCCGATCGTGGTTGAAATAGCGGTTCCGAAGGACCATAATGCCCACCCTTCGGGAGTTCTGTACAAGACTCCGATTCTTTATGGTGACCTCTGCCGGTCCCCTCGCAATGATCAGCTGTGAACCCCGCCAGGCCCGGAAGGGAGCAACGGTAGCAGTGACATCGTGTGCCGGGGTGTGGCTGGCAGGGGAAGCCACCAGTTTATTTTCAAACATGACTATCCATAAAATCCGGCGCAGATTCGCGAGCCGGGCGTGTTTTTTTGACGAAAAATAAATCCCCAACTACCACCCGAGCATCTGGAGAAGCGACCATGCTCAGATTGTAGCCGGGGACCAGTCGTGTCATAAGTGCTTTGCCCTGTTATCTATGCGGCATCGACGTTCAGGGTCTCGTTAATCAGTTTGTTAAGCTCCGGTATGCAGGAGCCACAGTTGGTACCGCAGTTAAGTTGTTCTCCCAGTGCCTTTGTGGAATTTGCCCCATCGACAATGGCTGCCAGGATCTGTTTTTCGCCGACCTCAAAGCAGGCGCATATCAATTTGCCCCGGTCGGGCTGGTTCATGTCGATCCCCGCCAGCAATTGCCACGGGGAGGACGTTATCTCCCGACTGAGTAATCCCTGTAACCAGCTTGTTGCCGGCATCAGTGTCAGACTGTGATGACTGAAGATGGCCATTTGTACCAATGCGCCCTCGTAGCAGATAAAACGCTCGTCCCTATGTTCGGTATCGGCGTACTGGGCGCAGTTGCCGGTGAAGCCCTGCTGGCTGATAAAGGCTTGCCAGTCGAAACCCTCGGTGGCAGCAAATCGGTAGCAATAGCCCTTGTTATCTGTCAGTGGCGTCATTGACCAATCGATGAATTCGTCGCATTCCAGGGGCTCCCTGCTGACCACCATTGCCCAAACCGGTGTCGCCACTTTTTTCAGTGCGGCGGGGGTAAATTTGAATTCGGGTTGCCCGGACACCGGGTCGGTCAATGGCGCAATCACTGAGCAAACGCGAGCCTGGCGGGCGAATTGGTCATTCCAGTGAATCGGCATAAACAGCTGATTTTTCCCCATGCCTTCATCCAGCATCACGCCGACCCGGACGGCTCCATGTGCGGTGCGCACCTCTGCCAGATCTCCATCGTGAAGTTCATTTGTATGGGCTGTTTCGGGGTGCACCAGGACAAAGGGCGCATCGATATGATTGAGCAATCGTTGGGCGCGGGCGGTGCGCGTCATGGTGTGCCACTGGTCACGGATTCTTCCGGTATTGAGCGCGTACGGGTAGGCAGCATTGAGGGACTGAACCGGCAGGCGGGGCGCAATGGCAATAAACCGGGCTTTACCGGATGCCGTCACGAACCCGCCCTCAGTGAACAGGCGCGCTGTTCCCGCGGGAGATTCAGCCGTGACGGGCCATTGGATGGGTGAGAGATCATTGTATTGTTGTTCAGACAGTTCGCTGAGGCCGCTGATATTGAAAATGCGCTTGCCGTTGTTTTTGAAGCCACTTAGTGCCGCATGTTCAACAAACACATCCCGGGCAGATTGATAGGGAAACGCTTCCGAGAACCCCAGCCTTTGTGCGACCTGGGTCATGATCCACCAGTCGTCCTTTGCTTCACCCACGGGTTTTATCAGTGCTCGCTGTCTTGAGATGCGGCGCTCGGAGTTTGTGACGGTGCCGTTTTTCTCCCCCCAACCGGTAGCTGGCAGCAAAATATCAGCGGTGGCGGTCGTGTCTGTGGCTGCCACGCAGTCGGAGACAATCACGGTTTCACAGCGCTGCAGAGCCTCTCTGACACGATTGGCATCCGGCATGCTGACCACCGGATTGGTCGCCATAATCCAGATTGCCTTGATCCTGCCGTCGGCGACGGCATCAAACAGGTCCACTGCTTTCATGCCCGGCTGCTGGCAGAGTTGGTCGGTAGCCCAAAAGTCGGCCACGGTTCGCAAGTCCCCGGGGTTGTAGTCCATATGGGCAGCCAGCTGGTTGGCCAGACCGCCCACTTCCCGTCCACCCATGGCATTGGGCTGACCGGTAATCGAGAACGGGCCTGCGCCGACCTTGCCGATTCTTCCGGTGGCAAGGTGGCAATTGATAATGGCATTGCCCTTGTCAGTGCCGGAAGAGGATTGGTTGATCCCCTGTGAGTAGAAGGTGATGGTTTTATCCGTTTCGGCGAACCATTGGTAAAAGGTTTCCAGTACGTCCGTCTCAAGCCCGACCAGACGGGCCGTTTCTGCAAAAGAGATGGCATTGGCGGCTTCCAGTGCCTCCCTATAGCCTTCGGTGTGCTGCGCTATATACTCAGAACGGCTGGCCCCCGTTTGCTGTAACCACGCCAGTAAACCGGCAAATAAATAGCCATCGGCACCGGGGTTGATCGGCAAATGGAGGTCGGCGAGATCACAGCTGGCTGTGCGGCGTGGGTCGATAACCACCACCCGCATGGTGGGATTTCGTTTTTTGGCAGCGGCCATCCGGCGATAGAGTACCGGGTGGGTCCAGGCAGCGTTGGAGCCAACCAGAATCAGCAGATCGCAGTGATCCAGGTCTTCGTAACTGCAGGGCACTGCATCGGCACCAAAAGCCCGCTTATAGCTGGCGACGGCAGATGACATACAGAGCCGGGAATTGGTATCCACATTGCCAGTGCCCAGAAAGCCCTTGGCCAGCTTGTTGGCCACGTAGTAGTCCTCGGTGAGCAATTGTCCGGACAGGTAAAAGGCGATGGCGTCGGGGCCGTGTTCCTCGCGAACCTCGTTCAGTCGCTCTGCCACTGTATCGAGGGCGGTGTCCCAGTCGACCCGCTGACCGTTGACAGACGGGTAGAGCAGCCGGCCGTGGTCGCCCATGGTTTCGTGGAGCGCTGAACCTTTTACACAGAGGGCGCCGTAATTGGCGGGGTGGGTTTTGTCGCCGGATACGGCGATGATACTGTCGTCCTGTAACTTTGCAGAAACACCACAACCAACCCCGCAGTAGGGGCAGGTGGTTTCCAGGTTGGAGGTGGATGCACTCATGAAAATCTGCCGGTTCCGAGCATCACCTAGGGGGTGAACACCACTTGACTGTCCACCAGTTCAACGGTGTAGGTGGGCACCGTCACGGCTTCGTTTTCCAGGCACTGGCCAGTGGTCAGATCATAGTGCTGTTTGTAGAGCGGTGAAGCGACCACCAGTCTGCCCTGTACATCGCCAACCACGCCCCTGGACAGCACGTTGGCCTTGCCGATGGGATCCCAGTTGCCAATGGCATAGACCTGAGGCGCTTCATCGGGCAGGTAAAAAACGGCCACCTGCTGGCCGTCGATCAGTGCACAGATGCCGGAATTTGGTATCAGGTCTTCGTGTTGGCAGATCACCAGCGGGTGTTCAGAAACTCTGTTTTCTGCGGTATTCATCAATAAAGCCTCATTACGCCGATTTGGCCAACAGTTGGTCGGTTTCCTCTTCGGTGGCCGGCCGCGGTTGGCCACGCTCCTGCACGAACACAACCCGTTCATCCGCCGCATCAGCGTTGACGAACTGGCGGAAGCGTTTGAGTTTTTCCGGGTCTTCAATGGTGGTTTTCCACTCGCACTGGTAAGTGCCGACAATGCTGATCATCTGTTCCTCCAGTTCGGCACAGATACCCAGCCGGTCGTCGATGACCACCTCCTTCAGATAGTCGAGACCACCCTCCAGATTGTCCAGCCACACCGAGGTACGCTGCAGACGGTCGGCGGTGCGTACATAGAACATCAGGAAGCGGTCGATGTACTTGATCAGAGTTTCGTCATCCAGGTCGGTGGCGAACAGATCGGCGTGGCGAGGTTTCATGCCGCCATTGCCGCACAGGTAGAGGTTCCAGCCGTGCTCGGTGGCAATTACCCCGAAGTCCTTGGATTGCGCCTCGGCACATTCCCGGGTACAGCCGGAAACTGCCGACTTGATCTTGTGGGGGGAACGCAGACCCTTGTAGCGGTCCTCGATGTAGATCGCCATGCTGACGCTGTCCTGTACCCCGTAGCGGCACCAGGTGCTGCCGACACAGGATTTGACGGTGCGCAGGGCCTTGCCGTAGGCGTGACCGGTTTCAAAGCCGGCGTCGATCAGTTCTTTCCAGATGTCCGGCAACTGATCTACTCTGGCGCCAAACAGGTCGATCCGCTGCCCGCCGGTAATCTTGGTGTAGAGGTTGTATTTTTTGCCCACCTTGCCGAGCACAATCAGTTTCTCCGGGGTAATTTCGCCGCCCGGCACCCGCGGCACCACGGAATAGGTGCCGTTTTTCTGCATATTGGCCAGAAAGGTGTCGTTGGTGTCCTGCAGGCCCACATGCTTCTCTTCGAGAATATAGTCATTCCAGAGGGAAGCGAGGATGGAGGCGACCGTCGGTTTGCAGATCTCGCAGCCGCGACCGCTGCCGTGGTGCTTGATGAGATCCTCGAAGGATTTGATGGATTCCACTTTAATAATGTGGAACAGCTCCTGGCGGGTGAACTGGAAGTGCTCGCAGATGGACTTGTTCACCTCCATGCCCCGGGCCGCCATTTCGTCATCCACAATATTTTTCAGCAGCGCGGCACAGCCGCCACAGCCGGTGCTGGCTGCGGTGCAGGACTTCACATCCGCCAGCGAGCAGCAACCGCCGTCGATGGCGCTGATGATGTCGCCCTTGCTGACATTGTGGCAGGAGCAGATCGTCGCCGTGGCGGGCAGGGCCGCCGCGCCGAGCAGTGGTGCGCCACCCTCGCTGGCGGGCAGAATCATGGTTTCTGGGTTGGCGGGCAGTTCGATGCCGTTGAGGTAATACTGCAACAGGGTGTCGTAGTCTGAGCAGTCGCCCACCAGTACTGCGCCCAGAGCGCTCTTGCCGTCTGCGCTGACAATCAGGCGTTTGTAGACTTCCTCGCGTTCGTCACTGAAGGTATAGGCGATGGCACCCGGAGTTTTACCGTGGGAATCGCCGATGGAACCCACGTCGACACCCAGCAGTTTCAGCTTGGTGCTCATGTCGGCGCCCTGAAAAGCACTGTGTTCGCCGGTCAACTGACTGACAGCCACTTCTGCCATGCGGTAGCCGGGGGCCACCAGACCGAAAATCATGCCGCCATACAGGGCACATTCACCGATCGCAAAAATGTCGGAATCACTGGTGCGACAGTGGTAGTCGATGGTGATACCGCCGCGCGGTCCCACCTCCAGGCCGCAATCTCTGGCCAGCTGGTCCGAGGGGCGAATTCCGGCGGAGAACACGATCACATCGGTGGCCAGGGTTTCGCCATCGGCAAAGTTCATCACCAGGCGGGTGTCCTTGCCACCGGTTGCTGAAATGGTCTGGGTCGCTTTATTGGTGTGTACCTGAACGTCCAGTGCTTCGATTTTGCGGCGCAGCATGGCACTCCCGCCATTGTCGAGCTGCACACCCATCAGGCCGGGGGCAAATTCCACTACGTGGGTTTTCAGGCCGAGATTCTGGAGGGCATTGGCCGCCTCCAGACCCAGCAGGCCACCGCCGACCACGACGCCGACTTTGGCCTTCTTGCTTCTGGCCTGAATCATGCCGAGATCGTCGATGGTGCGATACACCAGACAGTCGGGCAGGTCGGCCCCGGGAATCGGCGGTACAAAGGGGTAGGAGCCGGTGGCCAGTACCAGTTTGTCGTAACGGAAGCTGCGGCCACCCTCGGTGGTGACTGTTTTGGCTTCCCGGTCAATGGTTGCCACGGCATCGCCGAAGTAGGCATCCACGCCGATGGATTTGTAATGCTCGCGGGTAGTCAGTGCCAGCTCTTCCGGTTTCCGGCCTGCGAAGTATTCCGACAGGTGAACCCGGTCGTAAGCGGGGCGGGGTTCAGCCCCGAGCACGGTGATTTTGGCGGTAACGCCGGATCCGGCCAGTTGTTCCACGTAGTGGTGGCCCACCATTCCATTTCCTATAACGACAATTTTCAACATGTCCTGTTACCTGCTATTGCTTATTTCATTTCGCGTACGATGTCCTGACCGGCCAGGTCACTGAACATCAATTGATTTGCATTGGTGCCCAGTGGCTGCCCGCCGCTGATCAGGGTCTCGTAATGGCTGCACAGACTTTTGTCACCAAACAGCAGGGCAGCCTGCAAGCGGTCATTCTCAATCACCAGACGTCGATAAATACCGGCAGACGGGTCGCTGATCACAATATTGCGTTCACGGCTTCCCGTGTTTAGACGTCCCGCCGAAAACACATCAATCCCCGATACCTTGAGCTGGGTAGAGTGTTCTCTGGGGCGATAACAGGCGGCGTTGCCCAGCAGGGTTTCGGCGAGGACTTTTGCCTGTTCCCAGATCGGCGCAACAATACCCACGGTGGTGTTGTTGTGTTCCGAACACTCACCGAGGGCATAGATATGTTTGATAGACGTATGCATCTGGTCGTCGACGACGATGCCACGGTTGATTTTCAGATCGCTGTCCCTGAATGCCTGCACATTGGGTGAGATACCGGTAGCAAAGATCACCAGCTCGCCCGGTAACCAGTCTCCGTTATCCAGCATCAGGCCGTCTGCCCGTTCGCTGCCGGTAACGGCTTTGGTTCTTACCCCCGTGAGGACAGAGATACCGCGATCTTCAAGGCTTTTTTTCAGCATGGCAGCGGCGGTTGCATCGAGTTGCCGGTTCATCAGGTTGTCGCTGTTGTGCACCACGGTGACATCCAGGCCGAGATGATTCAGGCCATAGGCAGCTTCGAGTCCCAGCAGCCCACCGCCAACTACTACGGCATGCTGACCCTGCCGGGCGAATTCCTGCATGAGAGCGACATCATCAAGGGTGCGAAAGGACATGACACCGGGCAGGTTGTTTCCCTGAATTGATGGCACAACGGGTCTCGAGCCGGTGGCAATCACAATACGGGAAAATTGTGTCTGCCACCCTGAAGCGGTGGTTATGGTCAGATTGCCGGTATCCAGCTGAATCAGCGGGTCGCCGCAACGCAAACGAATATTGTTGACGCGATACCAGTCATCGCTGAGCAATGGCAGACAATTCAGGGTCTTGTCGCCGGTGAGTAACGAGGATAACTGGACGCGGTTATAGGCCTTGACCGGTTCTTCACCAATCATGGTGATTGACCCGGAAAAACCGCTATTTACCAGCGCCTCGGCGAGGCGTGCGCCTGCCATACCGGTTCCGACAATCGCAATAGAATCTGACATTGCTCAGGCTGCTCTGGTTTTGTCGGTACCAGTCGTTGTCTTACCGGTATCGACAGCGGCATCGTCATGTGACGAGGCCGGTTTACATGCCACTTCCTGTAACTTTCTGGCAGCGTCGGTGGGCTTTTTTTCAATTTGCGGGTTTTTCTGCTTGTCGTAGAGAAATTCCAGAACCTGCTGACGGTAGTGAATGAAATCGGCGTCTTCAGCCAGGGCCAGCCTGTTGCGTGGGCGGGGCAACTTGACGTCGAGTATTTCGCCAATGGTGGCGGCGGGGCCGTTGGTCATCATGACGATTCGATCCGACAACAAAACGGCCTCATCCACATCGTGGGTAATCATGATCACGGTGTTGCCCAGACTGGTCTGGATTTCCATCAGTGAATCCTGCAGGTGGGCACGGGTGAGGGCGTCCAGGGCGCCGAAGGGCTCGTCCATCAGCAACACTTTGGGTTGCATGGCCAGACAGCGGGCGATACCGACGCGCTGTTTCATGCCGCCGGATATTTCTCCGGGTAGTTTGTGCAGGGCGTGGTCCATGTGAACCAGGGAGAGGTTGTGTTCAATCCACTCGTGCATTTCCGCCTTGTTTTTGGTCTTGCGGAAGACCCTTTTTACTGCCAGTTCGACATTCTGGTAGACCGTTAGCCAGGGCAACAGGGCATGGTTCTGGAAGACCACTGCCCGGTCGGGTCCCGGTTTGTCGACTTCGCGTCCCTCGAGAATGACCCCGCCTTCACTGGCCTCATAGAGACCGGCGATGATATTCAATACCGTGGATTTACCGCAGCCGGAATGGCCAATCAGCGAGACAAACTGGCCCTTGTCGATTGATAGGTCGACATCCTGCAGGGCGCGAAACGGTTCACCATCGGTGGTAAATTCGATACCGATATGGCTGATTTCCAGATAGGGGGTTTTCATGGGTTGCTCCTTGACTGATGTCTGCCGCGGTTAGCGTAGAATGGCCTGTTTGTCCCAGCTGATGCGTTTCTGAAGGATCAACATGAGGCGATCCAGCAGAAAACCGATCAGTCCAATGGTCACCACGGCCACCATGATGCGACCCAGTGAATCCGATGAGCCGTTCTGAAACTCATCCCAGATAAATTTGCCCAAACCGGGGTTCTGGGCCAGCATCTCGGCGGCAATCAATACCATCCAGCCAGTGGCCAGTGATAACCGCATACCGGTGAAAATCATGGGTATGGCGGAGGGGATAACAATTTTTCGGACGTGCACCAGCGAAGGCAGTTGCAGAACCCGGCTGACGTTGACCAGATCGCGATCAATACTGGTGACGCCCACCGTGGTGTTGATCACGGTCGGCCAAAGGCAACACAGCGCCACAGTAAATGCGGAGGTCAGAAAGGCCTTTTCAAACATGGGATCGTCGGTGACATAAAGGGCCGATACCACCATCGTCACCAGCGGCAGCCATGCCAGGGGTGAGACCGGCTTGAATGTCTGGATGATCGGGTTCACCGACTGGTAAACTTTTTCGCTCAAGCCACAGATGATGCCCAGAGGCACTGCAATCACTGTGGCGATCAAAAACCCGAAAGACACGGTATAGAGGCTGGTTATCACCTGATCCAGGAAGGTGGCTTTACCGGTATAGCTGCGAATTTTCACTTCCGCATCAGGATTCTGGGCCAGCCGTTTGGCATTTCTCTCTTCCTGCCGCTGATAGAATGCGGCTGCTTTTTTTCGTTCCCGTTGGTGCTCGGCCAGCAAGCCCTTTGATTGCTCCCAGACTTGAACCGGTCCCGGAAACTGCCCCAGTGAGGTATCGATGTTGTTGGCGACACCCTGCCAGAGCATTAAGAAAATCAGGATACCTGCAAGGGGCAGGGCGAGGGTTTTACCCACTGCGCGGGCAATACTGCTCAGTTGTGAGATAGAGAAGTGGGCGATTCCCTGTTCATTCCTGAAAATGGCAGCAAGGTCAGTCATGTAATAGATCCTTCGGTGGCTAATGGGCAGCCTGAACTGCCCATGTTTTACTTAAGATTTAGTGTTGCCCATCAGAGCGTTTCGTCTTTCAGGCCAATGGAAAATGTCTCCAGGTATGCGTTGGGTTGTGTGCCATCGAACGTGATGTTGTCGATAAATTCTGATTGAGGCGGTTTGAAGCCGGATTCACTGTCCAGGTCCGGGAAATCCTCCGCAGACATGAGTCCTTCTGCAATCAATGCTTTGGCAGCAGTGGCATAGATGCCCGGGAGATAGACTTTCCTGGCGGTCTCGAAATACCACTCATCGCTTTTGGGCTCGGCAATCTGGCCCCAGCGGCGCATCTGGGTTAAATACCAGACGGCATCGGAGTAATAGGGGTAGGTGGCAAAATGACGGAAGAACACGTTGAAGTCGGGTACGTCGCGTTTGTCACCCTTTTCGTATTCAAAGGTTCCCGTCATGCTATTGGCAATGACGTCATAATCCGCGCCGACGTATTCCGAGCGGGAGAGAATTTCAACGGCTTCCGGGCGGTTGGCATTGTTGTTCTCATCCAGCCACTTGGCGGCACGCAGCATGGCCTTGACCAGGCGGGCAGTGGTGTTCGGGTACTTCTCGGTAAACTCCTTGGTCATGCCAAAAACTTTTTCCGGGTTGTTTTTCCAGATCTCATAATCCGTGATGACTGGAACCCCGATGCCCATGAATACCGCTTGCTGGTTCCATGGCTCACCGACGCAGTAGCCGTGAATGGTGCCAGCCTCAAGGGTGGCGGGCATCTGGGGAGGAGGTGTGACAGAGAGCAGGGCTTCGGCATTGATATTGCCGCTGGTATCGCCCTTGTGTGGTGCGTAGAAGCCGGGGTGAATACCACCGGCTGCCAGCCAGTAGCGCAACTCGTAGTTGTGCGTCGAGACCGGGAAAACCATGCCCATTTTAAATGGTGTGCCCTGCGCCCGCATCTGATCGACCACCGGCTTGAGATAGTCGGCTTTGATCGGGTGAACCGGTTTACCGGCAGCCATCGGTACGTGGGCTTTCATTTTCTCCCAGACAGCATTGGAAACGGTAATACCATTTCCGTTGAGGTCCATACTGAACGGTGTAACGATGTGGGCTTTGGTGCCAAAGCCGATGGTGGCCGCCAGGGGCTGACCGGCGAGCATGTGGGCGCCATCAAGTTTGCCGTCGATAACCCCATCCAGCAGTACTTTCCAGTTAGCCTGTGCCTCGATGGTGACGTAGAGCCCCTCATCCTCGAAATAGCCATTTTCGTAGGCGATGGCGATAGGTGCCATGTCCGTGAGCTTGATAAAGCCAAACTTGAGCTCGTCCTTTTCAGGTGGCCCCAGTTCAGCGTGTGCCCAGCTGGCCATGACCAAAAAGGATAGGGTCAACAGGATCCATTGTGAAACTTTCAATCTTTTCTGTACCGGAGAGTTTTGAAGATTGCTATTCATTTAACGGGTACCTCAGCTATGAATGTCACTTGCATAAAAAAAGCCCACCTGCAGGTTTTATGTGCAGGGGGCTTCATTGCCCTTAATACCATTGGACAGGTATTAACCGGTGCGTTATTGATGTCTTACCAAATAGATATACAAAATATATGCCAAATAATAAAGTCGGCAAAAACAGGGTGTTGATATGAGCGGTTAGGGGGCCGCCGGACCCGGCGGCACAATTATGGGGCGCTTTTCAATCGAGTTGCACCAAGAGGTGAACTCGGGCCTGGTTGTTGCGGGGAGTGTTAGTCGTTGCGATTTTTTTGCAGCACCTGGGGAGATACCATCAGATCGCTACCCAATTTAATCTGATCATTAAACCAATAGGGTTCAGCGTGAGATCCTTCACTCTTGTGATCCTGATCCGGTGTGGGGTAACCCAGCAACCGGGCAGCTTCGCGGTATAAATCCGTCCGGAAACATTGTTGCGTAATAGACACAATTTTGTCGCGATCAAAAACCTTGCCCAGCAGCGGCTCACAGTGATGGAGAAGAAACTCCGCCTGAGACCGCCATGGAAAGCCGGCATTGTAACTGGCAAAAACGTGGAAATTCGGGTGATGTTCAGCCGCACAGCCGCGGTCATAGACCAGGTTGCCGGTCAGTGAAGGCCGCAAATAGTTGGTGGGCAAGTCCAGGTAGTCCCGGCGAGTCAACATTTGCACAGTGGCTTCACGATTGGCCATGTCGGCCAGCCACTGACAGGCCTCCATCAATGCCAACCGCAACCGGAGGTGAGTGGCGGGATTGCGGGTATGCCATTCCTCCATGACACCCAATACTTTTTCCGGTGCATTGTTCCAGACATGGAACCCCGTGGTAGCCAGTACACCGACACCATATTCCACCGCGATACTGTTCCAGGGTTCACCGGCACAGAAACCGTCGATTACGCCCTGAGCCAGGCTATCCACCATCTGCTCCGGTGGCAGTACGATGACCCTGACATCGCGATCCGGATCAATACCGCCCGCCTCAAGGCACATGCGAAGCAATTGTGTGTGTGTGGAGAAAGAGTGAACAGTGGCGAGGGTAATTGTCTGGTTGCTGGGCAGTTTATCCAATACTTTTTTGAGTGCTCTGGCACTTGCCAGGGGTTGATTGGCCAGCAATGGAGTTTCCGACTGGTTGAGCATTTGTTCCCATAGGGGGCGGGACAGGGTAATCCCGTTACCATTGAGCGACAGCACCAACCCGGTGACAATCGGCGCGCGTATCCCCGCAGCCCCCAGCGTTGTTACCAGCGGCATGGGTGCCAGCATCTGACAGGCGTCAAAATTGCCGGCAATCAGTTTATCGCGGATATTGGCCCATGAGACCTCCCTGCAAAGCGTCACATCCAGGCCGTATTTGGCAAAAAGCCCAAGTTCCTGGGCGATGATCAACGGCGCGCTGTCACTCAGTCGCATATAGCCGATATTAAGATTTTGCCGTTCGCCGGTTGGTAATTTATGGGTAGTTGTCTGCATGATTATCTCGCGCTGCGACTGGGCTTTCCCAGAATATTAATCACTGACCGAGCCGCCTCGGGCAAACTCTGGTTGGTGTCCATCGAGAGTGTCCGCAAGGTTTTATGTGCCTTGTCCTCGCTGATGCCGCGTTGATCCATCAATAGTTGTTTCGCCTCTTCTATAACAGACTGGCTGGCAAGCTTGGTGCGTGCGTCATCCAGGGCTCTGCGCAGTGACTGGTAGGACTTGAACTGGGCAATGGCCAGATCAATAACCGGTTTGACGCGGTCCGGGTTCAGTTCATCCATCAGGTAGGCGGTCACTCCGGCGTCCACGGCCTGTTCGATAAAAGCGGGATCTTCTTCATGGGAAAACATGACCACTGGTCGTGGATTATGGTGGTTGACCACCGAGAGACTCTCCAGCACATCGCGACCGGGTGACTGAATATCGATTAATACCAGGTCTGGTTGATGCTGTTCAATCTGGAACAGTAATCCGGTCGCCGATGGCAACCGCGAAATGACTTCAAAACCGGAATCCCGGAGCTTTTCTTCGACACTAGCGGAACGTTCGACATGATCATCGACCAGCATGATGCGGATGGGGTCCCTGACTGAAGGTGGTGTCATGGTGCTCTATTTGAAGTAATTCGTTGGAAGGATAGATTTAAAAATGCGAAAAAATCAGTGGCAGGAGAATCATAGCCCGCCACTGAGAGAGATGCCACGGTGATGTTCCGGGATCAGAACTTCACATTGACTGAAAACCAGATTTTGTCAGTGTCCTGAGAGAACTCATCGGCATCGTATTTGGCGTACTTCAGCTCGACGCCGACATATTTGTTGATCGGGTAGCTTGCCACGGCATTATATTCCTCGCCATAGTCGGCGCTGCCCTCGTCGGCGGAATAATCGTGGTAGAAAAAGGCCAGATTGGTTTTGCCAATGCTGCCGGTCATTTTGAAGTAAATGTCCTCGATACCATCGGCAGGTGTGACCAGAAACTGATCCGCCCATCCCTGAAACTTGTGCAGGGTGGCGAGGGGCGTGCTGAAGGCTTTCATCCCGTCATCACTGCCGAGTAATTCATAACCGATGCCCAGACCGACGCCTTTGATCTTTGTACCGATTTCGGCCATGTAGTAGTCGGCGTCGTAATCAATTGGCCCATCGGCATAATCGGTCTGGCTGGCGGCACTGGCTGCCAGAGTGACGGGTCCAACGGCACCGCTGTACTCAATACCATAGGTTTGTGATGAATTGGCTGCTGCATTGTCGAAATCCAGCAGATAGGCAAAGGCGGCCAGCTTGTGACCTTCAATTGGCGAAAATGACAGGTAGAGTGCGTGAGAGTCAGAGTCGTAGCGACGCGGTTGTGCACCACCGGTATCGGGTCCAAAAATTCGGTTTACATCCCAGATATAGCTGTAATCCAGTGTGACTGGCCCGATGGGCAATTGCACTCGTACTGAGTCATAGGTCTGTTCGTTCTGGCGCCAGCCCACGCCGCCGATAAACCGCTGGCCGGAATGGAGAATGCGTTGGCGACCAGCTGTACCGGTAAAGCCATCTTGTTGATACTTGAGATAGACCTGATTGATATCGGTACCATCCGGATCGGCAACAATGGGATATTCACCGACTTTCCCGTTGGAGGGTGTCGCGTAGTTTTCGCCGCCAATATGGCTTACGTCATCGACTTCCAGTAAGCCGGAAAAGCCATGATAGCTGGCCGAAGTCCAGGTTATGCGGGACTTTAGTGTGGATGCATTGGCATTTTTCTCGGCATTTTCATCATCCACATGCTCAAATCGATAACGAAAAGTAAAACTGGTATCACTCTTGGTGAATATTTCTGAAAGACTGGTGGCCTCTTCGGCATTTACCATCAGAAAAGGATGGAGGCCAAACAGTAATGCAAAAGCTGAAAGTCGAAAAGATCTCGGTTTCATGTGAAATTCCTCGAGTTTGTTTTCCCCAAAACAAAAATAAAAAAGCCCGTACGCAGGATGGTGCGTACGGGCTTCATTACCCAGTAGGATGTAGTGTCAAAAAGTTATAAGCATAACGCGTGCCATATATCGAATAATGGCTATTTCAGTTGTTATGGGTGGCCTGTAGGGCGTCGGGCGGGGAGTTTTTGTTTGAATTTGGTGCGATAAAGATGCGGGTGCGGAGTAATTTGGGGCAAGAAGCAGCCTCTGATCTTTGGTGCTTGTCCGATAGCAACAGCGGAGAATTTGGCGGGATGATACATGTACCCATGGTTGCCATGGGTGAGGCATGGCCGAGTTAACAATGATGGGCTATAAAACAACCCCGGCTATCTGATAACCGGGGTTATCGGGCACTGGCAATCCTATTTATCGGTTTTGTTGCAATGCAGGCGACGTTTTTCCTTCCATTCTGCTTTCATTCGCGTCCTGGCTTCCATAGCTTCGGTTTTGCTCACCAGTCCATTGCCATCGGCATCCATTGCGTTGAAGTGGGCCATGCGTTCTTCCATTTTTTTCCGGAGGCCCGCTTCATGCTCTGCTCTTGATATATTGCCGTCCTGGTCAGTATCCATTTTTTGAAACATGGAACCGGTATAACTTTTCCTGGTATCGGACTGATCGGATTTTATTGTTGTCTCGGCGAAGCTGGATGTGGCGAGAACAATGCCCGCCAGTAATACTAGTCGTCGCATGGTATTTCCTCATTGGTGATTAAAGACGTGATGCTTTTAACGCCAGCATAAGGATTCGGTTGACCTGCGGGCTGTATAAATTTCGAAGAAAGGGTTTCGTCGATACAACAGTATGCTCATGGGGACGTGTTCTTTGTATCCTGCCGGTCGAGAATATGCTCAACCTCGTCCATCAACCGGGTCATTCGTTGAATCATGGGACGATACGTGGCTGGATCGGCCAGATCCACTCCCGAATTTCTGAGTAGCTTGTAGGGGTAGTCAGACCCGCCCGCCTGGAGAAGGGCAAGGTATTGTTGTCGTGCGTCTTCGTCACCGGTTGTAATGCGATCAGCCAGATTGTAGGCGGCAACCATGGAGGTCGCATACTGGTATACCGAAAAGTTGCGGTAGAAATGTGGAATGGAGGCCCACTCCACCGTATAGGGTTCACTAACTTGCATGATACCCATGCTGTGGCCGGCATGACGTTTCTGGATAGACCCATACAACGTATTCAATTTATCGCCCGACAGATTGCCGCCGCTCTCAATCTGCTCATGGATAGCCAGTTCGAATTCGGCAAACTGGGCCTGTCGAAAAAAAGCACTTCGCAGAAGATTCAGTTCGCGAAACAGGTAAAACAGTTTTTCATCGTCACTTGATGCGTTGTCACGTAGATAATCAAAAAGCAGTAGTTCATTAACCGTCGAGGGGATTTCCGAAATAAAACTGGAATAGGCCGACTTGCTGAAGGGTTGATGACTGTTGGCCATCAGGGAGTGTATGGCGTGCCCCCATTCGTGAGCGTAAGTGCTGACAGAGTCAAAAGTACCCTCAAAATTCAACATCAGGAAAGGGTGGACATCATAAGCGGCACCCATCACATAAGCTCCCTTGCGCTTGCCTGGTGCGGGATAGGCATGTAGCCAGTGTTGTGTCAGCGCCTTCCTGAGGGCTTCACCATAATTCCTGCCCAGGGGCTTGAGCGCGGCCTGTGTCAGGGTGGCGGCCTCCTCCAGTGTAAATTCTCGGGGCAGAGTGACCACGGGTGTGTATAGGTCGTAGTAACGGGATTCCCCGAGGCCGAGTATTCGTTGACGCAGCCCAAGCAGGCGGTGGAGAGATGTGAGGTGCTCATTGGCGGTCGACAACAGTGTCCGGTAAACCGCTTCAGGGATGTTGTCCTGGGACAGGGCGCGATCCAGGGATGAGTCGAATCCGCGGACCCGGGCTACCATCGCCTCTTTTTTTATCTGCCCCTCCAGGGTAATGGCAAGGGTCTGACGAAAATGCTGGTAGGTACCCCAGAAGCTCTCAAATACCCGTTTTCTGTCGTTGCGGTTTGCCGATGCCCGGTGGACTTCATAGGCCATCGGGTCGAGAGTGACTTTTGCGCCATTTGACAGGGTGATTTCCGGCCAGGGGATGTCGTTGTTGACCAACACACTGTAGGTGCTTGAGGTGGACTGCAGCGCGTCTGAGGCCGCTCTGAGGACGTGTTCCCCCTCTTCACTTAGAATATGTTCAGATTGACGCAGGGTATTGCGGATAAAAAAATCGTGCTCTTGAAGTCGTGTGCTTTCATTGAGGTAGTGGTTAAGGGTTGCTTCTCCGATATGGCTGAGTTCCTGCTTTACAAAGCGTGTGGCTTCTGTGAACTCGAGAAGCAACTCCTGGGCAACCGATGCCCGTTCCTGATGCTGGATATTGCCCTGATTGGTGTCTTTGTTCAGAAAGGCATAAACGTAAAGCCTGAGCAGGGCTTTGTAGGTGTCGCTAACCTGGCTCAGGCAATCAGCCAACACACTCGCGCTGTCATCGAGAATACCTTCGCACTCACCGATGGCGCTTATTTGTGCGGTGGCATAATCCCGTGCGTCATCCCAGCTGGCGATATCCGGATACAGGTCAGAGATATCCCAGACAGAAGCAGTGGGTTCCGGCTGGGATAACGGCAGGGGTTCATCAGTTGATTCAGCCGGTGTCTGCATCGTAATCGCGAGCAGACAAAGACCGAGGTATCGTTTCATGATTGTGAATCCGGAAAAATTTTATCGACTTTGCATTCCAGGGAACCGTTCGCCAGCCGTGTGGTAATGCTGTCGCCGATTTGTACGGTTGCGACGCCCCGCAATATGTTGTGCTGCTGGTCTGTAACAATAGCATACCCGCGTTCCAGCGTTTTCAGCGGGCTCACGGCGTTGAGCAGTTGTAACGCGTTGTGCCACCGGATTTTCTTTTGCTCGAGCAGGCTACCGATGGCGCGTTCCAGCCGGTGAGTCAGCAAATTCAGTCTGTCGTTCAAATAGTCGATTCGATAACCGGGGCCCGCTTGCTCCAGGCGTGCACACAAATGCTGCAGGTGCATATCCAGCTGTTGATGTTGTCCCCAGGTGGTTCGGACCAGTCGCGCTTGCAGGGCCTGCAGCTGTTCCTCCTGCTGCTTGAGGCGCTCTCCGGGATCTCGCAATTGACGAGTCAGGCTGTCCAGGCGTTGCGAAGTAGATTGCAGCCGCCGCGAAATGGTTTCGCAAAGTAACTTTTCATAACCGCGCAATTGGTCGAGCAGTTTGTTGCCGTCGGGACTCAATACTTCGGCAGCAGCGGAGGGGGTTGGCGCGCGGTAGTCAGCAACGAAGTCGCTGATCGTGAAATCAATCTCATGACCCACCGCGCTCACAATCGGGATCCGGCTGCGGTAGATCGCTCTGGCAACGATCTCTTCGTTAAAAGGCCAGAGATCCTCGATGGAACCACCGCCACGGCCGACAATCAGTACATCACAATAATTATCGTCATTGGCCAGCTCAATGGCCGCTGCGATCTGTGCGGCAGCGGCTTTTCCCTGAACCAGCGCGGGGTAAACCCTTACTGCGATGGCCGGAAAGCGCCGTTTCAGCACCGAAAGAATATCCTTAAGCGCCGCGCCGGTGGGGGATGTGATAATACCCAGCCGCTGCGGTTGAGTTGGCAGTGGCTGTTTGTGAAAGTCGTTAAAGAGTCCTTCGGTATACAGGCGCTGCTTCAGTGCATCAAATTGACGCTGCAATGCCCCGAACCCGGCTTCTTCGAGGTGCTCAACAATCAACTGGAAGTCACCCCGGCCTTCATACAGGCTGACCCTGCAGCGTGCCAGCACATGGTTGCCATGCTCGGGGCTGAAACGGACATGGGTATTTCGATTGGCAAACATCGCACAGCGAACCTGGGCCTGTTCATCCTTGAGCGTGAAATACCAGTGTCCGGAGCCGGGACGGGAGAAATTTGATATTTCTCCCTCGACCCAGACCAGAGGAAAATGGGTTTCAAGCAACTGTCTGGCGCGACGGTTCAGTTGGGTAACGGTCAAAGTGGTTGGAATGTCAGGCATAGCGCATTGTCCATCACCGGCGAATCGAGTCAATTTAAATAATAGCTATTGGCTATAACCGATGGTCACCAGACCTATTGAAAAAAGTATTTTTTAGCCGACCATGCCTTTATAATAGCGCGCTTACTTTTATCCTTGAGCTATGGCACGGTAACGATCCGCTGTCTGATGCACAAGCGCTGAAATCCACTCCCCTGACGAGGTAAGCCATCCTGATGTTGCGAATCGCAGAAGAAGCTCTCACCTTCGATGACGTATTGCTGGTACCCGGTTATTCCGACATTACCGCAAAAGATGTTTCTCTTAAAAGCCGCCTGACGCGGAACATTGGACTGAATATTCCGCTCGTCTCTGCCGCGATGGATACCGTTACCGAGGCGCGACTCTCCATCGCGCTCGCCCAGGAAGGTGGTATCGGTATTATTCACAAAAGCATGTCCATTGAAAAACAGGCCCTGGAAGTGCGCGCCGTCAAGAAGTTCGAAAGCGGTGTGGTCAAAGACCCGATTACCATAGATGCTTCCGCCCCCGTCAGTGCATTGCTGTCCCTGACCCGTGAACACAATATCTCCGGTGTGCCCGTGCTGGATAATGGGGAGCTGGTGGGTATTGTCACCCGCCGCGACGTTCGCTTTGAACCCAGTCTGGATTTGCCGGTATCGGCCATCATGACCCCCAAGGATCGACTGGTAACCGTGCGGGAAGGGGCCAACGCAGACGAGATCAAAGCACTTCTGCACAGGCACCGTATTGAAAAAGTACTGGTCGTAAACGCCGATTTCGAGCTGCGTGGACTGATTACCGTCAAGGACATCGACAAGGCTGAAAAATACCCCAATGCCTGTAAGGATGATCAGGGCAGGTTGCGGGTAGGGGCTTCAGTGGGTACCAGTGCCGATACCGATGAACGTATTATTGCCCTGGTTCGGGAGGGGGTCGATGTGCTGGTGGTCGATACTGCCCACGGCCACTCTCGCAATGTGCTCAATCGGGTACGTCAGATCAAGGCCCAGTTCCCTGAGGTCGATGTGATCGGCGGCAACATTGCCACGGCCGAAGCCGCTTTGGCGCTGGCCAAAGCCGGTGCGGATGGCATCAAGGTGGGTATTGGCCCCGGGTCGATTTGTACCACGCGGATTGTAACCGGCATTGGCGTGCCACAAATTTCTGCCGTCGCGAATGTGGTTGAAGCATTGGCAAGTTATCAGATACCTGTTATTGCCGACGGGGGTATCCGTTTTTCAGGTGATATCGCCAAAGCGCTGGTTGCCGGTGCCCATGCGGTCATGATGGGCTCGATGTTTGCCGGCACAGAAGAAGCGCCTGGTGAGATAGAGTTGTATCAGGGGCGAACCTACAAATCCTATCGTGGCATGGGATCCATGGGGGCAATGTCCCAGACCAGCGGTTCCAGTGATCGTTATTTTCAGGACGCAAGTCAGGGTACTGAAAAACTGGTACCCGAGGGCATTGAAGGCCGTGTTCCCTACAAAGGCCCGTTATCGGCGATCATCCACCAGTTGATGGGCGGCGTGCGGTCAGCCATGGGTTACACCGGCAGTGTTGATATTGAAACCCTGCGCAGCAAACCCAGTTTCGTCAGGGTGACCTCTGCGGGTATGAGCGAAAGTCACGTACACGATGTATCAATCACCAAGGAAGCTCCAAATTACCGGCGCGAATAGCCCGGTTTTCCGGTGTGTTGAAAACGACCCGACAGGGCTGCCTAGAGCAGCCCTTTTAGATTGGTAACTGACTATGACAGATATTCATTCTCACAAAATCCTGATACTGGATTTCGGCTCCCAATATACGCAGTTGATTGCCCGCCGTGTACGCGAAGTCGGGGTCTACTCGGAAATCCGCGCCTGGGACATGGATGAAGCCGAGATCATTGCCTTCGATCCCAAAGGCATCATCCTGGCGGGGGGGCCGGAGTCGGTTACAGCCGGTGAATCGCCCCGGGCTCCCCAGCTGGTTTTCGAGCTGGGTATCCCGGTTCTGGGTATCTGTTATGGCATGCAGACCATGGCTGCCCAGCTCGGTGGCGCCGTGGAAGGCTCTTCGATTCAGGAATTTGGCTATGCCCAGATCAAGACCCACGGCAACAGTCGCCTGTTTCAGGATGTGGCAGACCATGTGGATCATGACGGGGGCACACTGCTCGATGTCTGGATGAGCCATGGCGATAAAGTAGTTACCTTGCCGGCGGGTTTTGAGCTTATGGCATCGACGGGTTCCTGCGCCATTGCGGGTATGTATTGTCCCCAAAAAGACTTTTATGGTGTCCAGTTTCACCCGGAGGTGACACACACCCTGCAGGGCATGCGGATGTTTGAACACTTCGTGCTTGATATATGTGGCTGCGAGGCACTCTGGACACCCGCCCAGATTATTGAAGACAGCATTGCCAGGGTGCGTGCCCAGGTCGGCAGTGACAAGGTGTTGCTGGGGCTTTCAGGAGGCGTCGATTCCTCAGTGGTCGCAGCGCTGCTGCACAAGGCCATCGGCGACCAGCTTACCTGTGTTTTTGTCGATAACGGCCTGCTGCGCAAGCACGAAGGCGATCAGGTCATGGACATGTTTGCCAAAAACATGGGGGTGAAAGTCATCCGTGTGGACGCAGAAGAACAGTTCCTGAGTAAACTGGTGGGGGAGGCTGACCCGGAGAAAAAGCGCAAAATCATTGGCAACACGTTCATCGATGTTTTCGATGTGGAGGCCACTACCCTCAAAGACGTCAACTGGCTGGCCCAGGGCACTATCTACCCCGATGTCATTGAATCGGCGGCGGCCAAGACGGGCAAAGCCCATGTGATCAAATCCCACCACAATGTCGGCGGCCTGCCCGAGACCATGAAAATGGCGCTGGTAGAACCCCTGCGGGAACTGTTCAAGGACGAAGTCCGCAAAATCGGGTTGGAACTGGGTCTGCCCTACGACATGGTGTATCGACACCCATTCCCTGGACCGGGGTTGGGTGTGAGAATTCTCGGTGAAGTAAAAAAAGAGTATGCCGACATTCTTCGCGAAGCCGATGCCATTTTTATCGAAGAACTCCACAAAGCCGACTGGTACCACAAAACCAGCCAGGCGTTCGCAGTCTTCCTGCCGGTCAAGTCCGTGGGTGTGGTGGGCGATGCCCGTCGCTATGAATGGGTGATTGCCCTGCGCGCGGTGGAAACCATCGACTTCATGACGGCCCGATGGGCGCATTTACCCTACCAACTCCTGGAGCAGGTATCCAATAGAATTATTAATGAAATCAGTGGGGTATCCAGGGTTGTTTATGATGTTTCGAGCAAGCCGCCAGCCACGATCGAGTGGGAGTGATCGGTACCCGAAGGCAATGTCTGGCACTGGCTATCCAGCCAAAAGATTTTGACGGAGGTTTTGTGCCGCCATGAGTACCGATCCTTGCCATCTTTGGTGATGTGCCAACCGCAAGAAAAAATCGGCTGCGCTTGCGGTACGGGAAATCGAGCACAGCCCAGGTGAGCTAGAGGTGCAGCTTCAACTTTTTGTCTGGTGAATGCATTGAATTATTAACCTCTATATTCTGCAGCTAATGTGGTATGTCCTTGACAGGCTTTTGAGCCATGCAACATACAGATAATCCCAGCAACCACAAATAAAGCGCTAACGAGAAACACAGGAGCTATTGCCTCATCCAACAGAATCACTGCGATGGGCACACCAAATATGGCACTCACGCCACCCATAAGGCTTAGCAACACGGGGCCACCGAGTTTTTGCAGCGTAAACAATAGCAGGAACTGAGCGGCAAAAATGATGGCCTGAATGCCAATCAGTGACATTGCATGGGGAGCTTCATTGGGAATATTGAGATTCTTGCCGGGTAGTAATGAGAAAATAATTAGTATTGTCAGGGCGCTCAGCAGCATCCCGGGAGCCAGTGATTCAGCACTGGCCCCCAGAGGCCAGCGGTGTGTACGGTAGAGGTTGCCAATCGCCAGCAGAATGGGGCCAGTCAGGGTAATTAATATCCATGCTGGATCAGCATTCGGGGAGATCCATTTCTGCATCACCAGAACTACGATTCCGATCAGCGCCAGGCTTACGCCCATCGCCCGCCACCAGCAGAATTGTTCTATGCGCAATAACAAGGCTCCGACATAGGTCAGTAACGGGGGCAATGCCATCATCAACGCGACAAAACCCACGCCCATATGCCTTACGGCAGAAAAAAAGATCAGGTTTGACGCCGCAGTGGTAAGAAAGCCCGAGACGATAAAATATTCGAGGGTTTGTCGGTTTAATTGAATCGATTGTCCTCGTAAATAGCTCATGGTTGTCAATAGGAATGAGGCGCCAGCCAGTGACCAGACAAGGTAGGAAAGGGATGTGAAGCCGATTCCCAGGGCTACTTTTGCCAGGTTGGTTGATATGGCGAGTGATAGTCCCGCCAGCAGTAAAATCAGCGGTGCAACATAGCGCGGGTGATAGGGCAGAAGTTGCTTGTGTGATTCTGAGGTGGGGAGGATATTCATCAGTCAATACTCCCAAATCCAGTTATTTCTTGTGACTTTTCGAGCGGTATTGCGATGGGCCGAATCGGAGCGGCATCAGCCCCACGCAATTTTAGCGATCCACCGATAAAGGCGAATTCATAGACTTTGTCACGGGATAACTCCTCCAGAAAGACCAGTTCGATAATCGGCGTACCCTGTTCCGCCAGTAGATAGGTGTGCACGGGCACATAATCCGTTTCCAGTTCAGAGGGGAAAGACTCGAAACTCAGATTATCGGCGCCCACCACCATGGCACCGTTTTCTTCCACTAGAAAACGTGCCGCCGCCAGTCCGAGTCCAGGAGGGTTCGCCATATAGGCTTGAGTATCGTTGTAGAGTTTCATTCGACCTGTGCGGATTAACACGATATCGCCTTGATGGAGTGTGGTGTTTTGATGTTTCAGTGCATGAATCAGGTCTGGGCGAGTGACACGATAGCCTTTGGGTAACATCTCCAGTCCTTTGGCACCTGCGACATCGATCAGCACGCCGCGAGCGATGAGTGTTGGAATATTCTCGGCACCGCCCACACGCCAGCCGCGATCACCAAGATGATCGGCAGCACTGAATCCATTCCAGATCTTTCCATCCAGGCCAAAATGCACCAATGCATCGATATGAGTGCCCGTATGGGTATACATGGAGACAGCTGCGCCGGTATAGCTGACGTGTTCGTTCATTCGGGTGCCAACCCCCATGGGATCATCGATGACAGTACCGTGAGGGGTATGCGTCATCCAAATGCGGTAGTGTGGGTCACCGGCAGCCTGCCAGCTCGGCATGCCCATGAAATACTCCACAGACAAATCATAGACTGGGCCACCCGTTACTCGTGAGAGGATATCCGCTTGCGATGCAGCAGTGATTAGATTTAAGCGGCCAATTTCATCATTCGGCCCCCAAGGGCTGGTGCCGGGTTTTCTCTCTATAGCCTGTGCGCCGAAAGCCAGGCTGGTCAGAAAGGTGGCAGCAATGATTGCTTGTGAGACGATGCGTTTCATTTTGCGTGTCCTCGTTGGTTGGATTGCTGATCAGTAGGCAGCGGTAAAGCGGGTTTGGTGATGCCCTGGTTGTTCAGCTTCATCCAGAACGACAATCGCGAGATCCTCAATGGATATTGATGAATTGCCTTGGCTATCCACTATCAATTCATCTCGCCCTAACCGGTATTTGCCTGTGCGATTTCCGGCTTTTAGGTCGGCCGGTGGGCTCAGATAGCTCCAGTCGATTCGCACCTCCTGGAGGCAGGCTTCGTACTGAGCAAAACTGGCTTCACCTATGTGTCGCAGGGATGCGGACAGGAACTGAGGGGAATCAATGACTTTTTTGCCGTTAGTGCCAGGTACTGTAAGACTTGCTGCACCACCAATAATCATTAGTCGGACTCCTGTACGGGCCAGCCCTTCCATAATGGTTTTTGTCACCATGACCACTTCATCAACATTGCTGATGGCAGAGCGGGTCGCATTGATCACCAGATCCTGACCAACGCTTAGTCGGACAATGTCGTTAAGATTGCTGGCGTTGCCGATTTGGACATTGGTACCTGCCGGTAACTCTTTAATACGCTCTGGACTGCGAACGACGGCTGTGACTTCATGACCTCTCGACAAGGCTTCATTGACGATACGGCGGCCGACATTTCCGGCTGCACCCAATATGGTAATTTTCATCGTATTAAGCTCCTTGGTTTGAACAATTACTGAGACTTCATACTACTGATTTACTTTTGTTCTATAATCTCGCTAATTGGAACAATATTGTTCACAAATATTGATTAATGAGGCGGGAAATGGATTCACTGTCGGATATCGCGGTGTTTATTCAGGTGGTGGATAGTGGCAGCTTTACTGCGGCCGCCGAGCGACTGTCATTGTCGAAGTCGGTGATCAGCAAGTACGTAACGCGGCTAGAAGACCGGTTGGGTGCACGGTTACTGAATCGCACGACGCGAAAGCTCAGCTTGACCGAGGTGGGACGGGCGTTTTATGAGCGCAGCGAGCGGGGTCTGCAAGAAATCGCCGAAGCAGAAGCCGAAGTTTCACGACTGCAGGGGGAGCCTCGAGGGACTCTGCGCATCAATGCACCGATGTCTTTTGGTGTGCTGCATATCGCGCCTGTCTTACCAGAATTTCTGGAACGATATCCCCAACTCACCGTGGATATGAATCTCGACGATCGAAAAGTTGACGTCATAGAGGGCGGCTTTGATGTCTCTGTGCGCATTTCAGATCTTGGAGACTCGTCCCTGGTTGCCCGGCGAATAGGGCCATGCCGCCATGTAGTGGTGGCATCACCAGCCTACCTTAAACGCTATGGAATACCTCGCACTCCCGAAGATCTGGAGGATCACAATGTGATTACCTACCAGTATCAAGACTCAGCAAAAGAATGGGAGTTTCGGTTACCTGGTCAAAAACCGAGCATGGTTTCTGTGTCTGGATCAATTCAAATGAACAACAGCCTGGCACTGCGGGAAGCATTGTTAAATGATGCGGGAATCACGAGAACGCCAACATTTGTCGTTGGCAGGGATATACAGGAAGGGAGATTGCAATCTGTTTTGACAAACTACGAATTACCCGAAATATCAATCTACCTTGTATTTCCACAACGTAAGTATCTTTCACCAAAGGTACGGGTGTTTGTGGAATTTATGAGAGAGTATATTTCGGATACTCCGAGCTGGGATCAAAAAACTAAAGTAGACCGGTAGCTGAGATTGTCAGGTATCTGATTATGTTTCTGGTTTTGCTTATGAGAGTGCGTGTTGATTTCCGAGCGCTCAGTTATCCGAGAATAGTAAAAGAATTTTAAGAAATTTCTGAGCATGGCATTTTTCATGGTATTAGCGATTATAAGGAAAATAAGCTATTGAAAATAAAAGATGAAAAATGCGTATTGATAATAGAGTGAGAGTAGGCGCGCAGTACCGCCAGCTTTGGTCAGGTCGCCGCCGGCTAAGTTGAGACTCAGGATGACCTTACAAAGATGCGAGCATTTTGCCATTGGCGGCTGGCCGTTTGACTGGCATGGCTCGAAACAGTGCGCTGGCGCGGGAGGCCATTTCGGTGGCAAGGACTGAATGGAGCAGGATTTAGACGGGCTAGTGGGCCCGCCTCCACCCGTGAATAACCGGTTGACCGGCTCGGAAAAGGGTGTTTATCCTACTACCCCCAACTCAACACAAGACCAAAATCCTTTTGCCTTTTTTGCATTATTAAGCGCCTCAAGCCTAGCTACGAAAAAAGACTTGATTTTACGCCAGTGAAGGATAAAGACCGCGCTTTTCGCCTTCAACTAATAGGCCACTTCGCGTTATTTGGTACGCCTACCGGGTTTGATTCAGCTATAGTTGAAATTTAATAGAGGAGTCCTACGTGTCAAAATTTTTTCCCCAACATCTTGCAGCATTTACAATTGCCGTTTTGTTGATGACAACATTTTCGTTCAGTGCGTTTGCAGAAAACCCGCAATGTTATAAAAAGATCGAAGGGATTTCACTTGATCAAAGCGTTGGCGACATTACAAATAAGTTGCAGCAATTGGGACTGCAAGACATTACCTGCAAACAAAGATCAAAGATGCCTTGTGCCGCCAGAAAAAAACAAATGCAGACTTATGCCACGAACGATCAAGGTTCTCTGCATAAGGTCGGTGATAAACTGGCGAGACTGACATTTGATAATACGGGAAAGCCAAGAAGCTTTGCGTATGAATATTATACTGACGGCCCTTCGACGCTACAGGCACATGATGAAAACAGAAGCTGGGAAGGCTGGACATATAAGGATACGATCGAATCCCGCATCAATGAATATTGCAAAGGCTCCACACCAGAGGGCGTCAGAGTTGGCTGTAAATACGGCAGCGCACTTACCATTAATGTTATATACGGCGAACCACGCGATAAAGATTGCTCGTATAAGTTCAACGTCATGTTCAGTGCTGTGAGAGGAAAGCCGGAAGCCCCGACAAATCATAAAATTATCGAGACGATAACGCTCAATAAATAAGGATTATTTTGATGCATTATCTTGAATATTTTTATGCACGTTCTTACTGCTAAGCCCGTTTACAGTTGCCTATGCGGATGTTCTGAGTGAGCAGGGTGCAGAGAACTGGCTTGGTGCCAGAACCGACCTAGCTGGGCTTTTCTTTTCCTGACCTCGCAATAAGCTGACATGCGCAGGTAACGAATATTTACCTTCCCTGTTACCAGTACTCTCACATTGATTTTGAAAAAGTGTTTCTGAGTTAATTGACTGTACTATTACAGTCTGCTAGGCTGCATTTAAGCACTGTAAAAATACAGTCTTAATGCTGCTTAGGAGGAAATCATGAGCGCTCAGGCCGAACAACTACTGCAACGGGGTTCCAGTGTCACCCGTTCACTGCTGCCGGCGATTTTCAATATCTTCAGCCAATGGCGTCTGACCGGCGCCCAGCAGATGACCCTGCTGGGGCTCAGCAACGAGAAGACCCTCTATAACTGGAAGAGCCAACCCGAGAAGGCAAAGCTGACGCGAGACCTGTTGGAGCGGACCAGTTACATTCTGGGGATCTACAAGTCCCTGCAAATCCTGTTGCCCGATCAGTCGCTGGCCGACAAATGGTTGGACACACCTAACGACAATCCGCTGTTCAATGGCACCGCACCGCTGGACCGGTTGCTGGCTGGCCATGTGGTCGACCTGGCGGTGGTTAGGAATTTCCTTGATGCGGAGCGGGGTGGCTGGTGATTGCTATTAATACGCTACCCAGTAGCGAGGTCAATGAACCGGTCTATCGGGTCATCCTGGCGCGCTACCCACAGATTCACCTGTTTGAGCGCGTCTCCAATCCACAGGATTGGGAGGTGCTCTATGCCGTGGAGTCCCTGACCAACCCCCGACTGCGCGATGAAGTCGGCGATATTCGCCTGGTGCCGCCGGAAGACAGGGTCTATGGCGACGGTGCCTCCTGGATCATGGCTACCTTCACTCATCTTCCGGTGGACAGACGGGGCGGTCGCTTCAACCGGGATTTCGGTATCTATTACTGCGCTGCCGATGAGGCGGTCGCCATTGCTGAATCGTCCTTCCACCGGGCGCGCTTTCTGCGTGAATCCCGAATCGACAAGACCACCCAGGAGATGCGCGTGATTCGCGCACAGTTGGGGCCGACCACCCTTCACGATGTACGTCACCTGGCCGGAGACGGGATCTACGATCCCGACCAGTATGGCGAAGCTCAGCAACTGGGTTACGCATTGCGTGATGCCAAAAGTTTTGGTGTTCACTACCAAAGCGTGAGAGCGGAAGGGGAGTGCTACGGAGTGATGCGTGCCCGAGTGTTGTCCGATGCGATCCACTGGCGCTATCTGCGCTACCACTATGACCAGGGGGCAGTCGTCAACGTTGAATCCCTCGATGGTAATAGTGGCGGCAGTGGCAGGAGGTGATGGCAATGTATAAAGAGCTGCTATGGATCTTCACGCAACTGCCGGACGATTACATCGTCCTTGATACCGAAACCACCGGGCTCCCCGACGAAAATGGCCTACCGGATATCGTGACACTTGGCCTCACCGTGGTGAGGAACCGTGAGATAGCGGAATCTGTAGAGTTTAAAACACGACCGCAAAAACGCATTTCAGAAGAAGCACAGTCGATACACGGCATTACCAACGAACAGGCTGTCGAATTTGAATCCTTCAAATCCCAGTGGGATAAGGTCGCCGAATACCTGAAAGATCAGCTAATCGTCATTCACAATGCCAGTTTTGACTGGCCAATCCTACTGGATCATATCGCCCGATACGGTTTGCCAATGCCGCCAATTCAAGGTGTATTTTGCAGCCAAAAAGCGGCCATTCCCTGGGCGCAGGCATTGAATCTCCCATGCAGCCACAGAGGACCGTCGTTAGATACGTTGACGGAAGTGTTGGGCGTTGAAAACCTCAGAGAAAAGAGCAGTGGAATACATGGAGCAGAGATAGATAGCCAGCAAGCTGCTCAAGTTACAGAGATAATGAGACGCAATGGCGATATGGATTTACTTTAAATCTTGAGTCATTAGGATTGAAAATCACTCAATGTGTCGGGTTACGACTACGAAGCAGATACTAATTGAGTAAGGTACCGCGAGAATACCCACAAATGAGTTCCGAGTGGCGATAGAAATTATTTGTGGTGTGCTTTGCTTTGGGATACATGGTTTGTGTAGTGCTGTTTGATACTAATTAGTCGATTACAACATCAAAAGAATATCTGTGTGTGACAATACGGCTTAGTGAGAATTGGTGTTGGGCAGTTCTCGGAATACTCGCAGGCCAAACGGCTAGGGCGCATGTACATCCTAGACAAAGGGTGGCTTATTAATGGAGGCAAGCTGTAGATGCTTGATCAGATGTTCACTGCGGAAAATTTCCGCCGTATCTATGATAGTGAAAACCGGAAGGGTCTTGATCTTGCAGGTCTCTATTTCCCCGATCTTGAGCCCCATACTCTTGCTGTCCGCAACAAGGTGCAGGAGATTCGTGCGCATCGATCAAGGGAATCCAGCCTCAATGCCGAAGATTTCAAGCAGCAACTAGACGATCTAAAGGCTGAACTCGCTCATTTGAAAGCAACAAAGTCCGCTGCGATTGACGAGAAAATGAATGAAATTAGCCTCAAAGTACTGCAGCCTAGCTTCAAAATCGAACTTAGCCAAAAGGGCGGGCCCAAGGGAAAGCCCGTTTATTGTATAGACTCGAAGCCAGAGACCTTTTTTGTCATCAAACAGCTTCAGCGTAATATCTACCGGATTTATGGCGTCAAACAGGCCAATCGCCACGATCTCGTATGCCAAGTGCGTGATACCGTCGGGACAAAATTTCCTTTTGAGATGGTTCGGACAGACATCTCAACGTTCTACGAAAGTATTGACAGAAAGAGGCTCACCAAGAAACTTGATAAGGATCAGCTCCTAAGCCCTTCCTCAAAAAAGTTCATTAATCAGGTATTGGATTCCTACGGGGTTCTATCCGGAACATCCACCGGTATTCCTCGGGGTGTAGGCATCAGCGCTTATTTAGCTGAACTCTACTTGCGTCCAGTTGACAAGGCAATTCGCGCCATTCCAGGGCTTATTCTTTACTGCCGTTTTGTCGATGATGTAGTGTCAATCTTTGCACGTCCTCCCACTGGCACGGATCTTGGCTCATATAAAGATCACGTCATCAAAGTTTTTGCAGAAAATGGTCTGACACACAATCTGGACAAGACTTATGAGTTTGATTTGAAGAGGCAGGAGCCGAAGAAGTTCGAGTACCTTGGCTATCGATTTCTGGTCCAGCCTGGCCAGTGCCAAATTAAAGCCAGTTCTGCGAAAATTCTGAAGTATAAGAACCGCATGAACGCTGCATTTGAAGACTACTGGAAAAACTGCTCCACTGACTCCAGGCGGGCTTATCGTGTTCTTGTATCGCGAATAAAGTTTCTAACAGGTAACACTCGCCTTTCGAATAGCAAGTCACGGGCGGTAACGGGGATATATTACAACAACTCCATTGCAAACGATCTCTCTAGTTTCGAGATGCTGGATAAACTACTGAAGAAACGTGTGGCGAAGATTAAGCGTGCAAGTCTTCGGAAGCGGCTCAAAACTTACAGGTTCACGGATGGTTTTAAGACTCGGCGTTTTCATAATTTCAATTCGCGTGAGCTGCAAACGATAGTAAAGGCTTGGAAATATGAGTAAACGACGAGCCACTCTCACCCATAGAAAGCAGCGATCTGTTCTAACAGATATGCTGCCGTTTGAGGTGCCTCCGACCTTCTCCAATCGAGGTTTTTACCGATTTTTAAGAGATCACGATATAGAGATTGATGATGGATATATTCGCTGGGTTTCAGATGCCAATGATCTAGATGCAACAATGCAACTGTTATTTGGCATCGAAGACGTGGGCTCGATTAAAACCGAAATTTTAAGCGAATGGGGGAGGACGAAGACGCGTAGGTATGTTCGTTTGAAAAAATGCAATATGACAACAATACCTTTTAATTTCCAGATTTCTCACAATCTCGACGGTCGAACCCTAAGTGTCGTGCATCCTCGCAATCAGGTTGCGGTCGCGAGTTTCTATGCGGCGCAAAGCGCGCTAATTGTTTACTACACTTCTGTAAGTGACTTCTCGATTCGGCGGCCGGTTTCGGTATCTCGCCATGCATATTTCAATGACAGATTGCATCAGGAAAAGCTGGATTCCGTCGCCGGTGTGGAAGAAGAAGACAAGGAATATGAACAGCTTGGCTCTTATTTTGTTTACAAAAAGTACCGCAATATTCACCAGTTCTTTGAGTCGTACAAATATCATCGATGTGAGAAAAAATATGACGCGATGGTCCAAATAGACGTAAATAAATGCTTTGACAGTATTTATACTCACTCTCTACCTTGGGCTGTGCTCGGCAAGTCGCAGACAAAGTTCAGTTTATCGGAATCCAAACATACGTTCGGTGGATTGTTCGATACATTGATGCAGAACCTTAATCACAATGAAACCAACGGGATTGTGATCGGGCCAGAATTCTCCCGAATTTTTTCAGAGATTATCCTGCAGGCGGTCGATGTCGAGCTTTCGAAGCGTCTGTCCGAAGATTCTAATCTTACGCATAAAATTGATTATGAGATTTTTCGTTACGTTGATGACTACTTTGTTTTTTACAATGAGGAGTCTACACAGTTAAAAATTATAGAAACGCTGCAAGTTTTTTTGAAGGTCAATAAGTTAAGTATTAATACCTCCAAGATTAAGCACTATCAAAAGCCCATCATCACCGAAATCACGATTGCCAAGAATCGCATATCAACGCTACTGAATAACGAAATCAATCCGGCCACTGAAGATGTTGTAGAGGGCCCTGAGGAGGCAGGGGCTATAAAGCTCGCATGTCCCGTAAATTCAAATCGGCTCATCATTCGCTTCAAGACGGTAATTAAAGAAACGTCTGTTACCTACGGCGAGCTACTGAATTACACTCTCGCTATTACCGAAAACAAAATCGAAAAACTCTTTCAATCCTATCTGGCGTGTGACAAAACAATACATGATCAAAAGCAGCTACTTAAATCGCTTTTGGCTATTATGGAGTTCGCATTTTTTGTGTATTCTGCAAACCCGCGCGTAAATCATACGATTCGGCTTTGCCGGATGATTACAGCCTCAATTGACTTTCTTTGCGTTAATTCACTTCCTTATGAATTGAAGCACTTGCTGTTCAAATATGTCCATGACAATGTATTGCAACAGCTGGAAAAAAACGCGATGAAAGCTCATTGTGAAGTCGAAAGCTTATATCTTCTCATTTCTTTGTCGCAAATCGGGCGAGAGTATTGGCTACCTGAGTCAGTCTTGCTGCGGCATTTTCTCATTACGGAGGAAGAGGCTACGCACAAGTATCAGCGTGTCGGATTCATGAGTCATTTTTCCATTACGGTGCTGTTGTCTTACATAAAGGATAAAGTCCGCTATGCGAAACTTAAGGCCTTCACTGAAGAGCACATCGTTCGTAAGCTCGAGTATATGAGAGCGCATTGCCACAATGATGCGGAAGCCATGATCCTTCTATTGGATTTGATTGTATGCCCCTACATTAGCATCGCTACTAAGGACGCGATAGGCCAGATTTTCGGGCTGGATGCCACAACACTTGCAGCTATTCAGAAGACCAATGACCACTGGTTTACGGCATGGGGAGACAAATTCGATCTCGGTAAAGAGCTAGACGCCAAGCGCAGTCGTGAAGTATATTAGGCGTGGCGCACCGCTCTACCCTTAATGGCTGTTGGCAGCCCACACACAAGCGCCTTCACGACTCCTATATCAATTGGGGGTTGGGTAACCAGACGTGCAGGAGCGGGCCGTCTTCCCCACCCACTCTGGCGCCACAAAAAATGCAGTTTTACTGATGACCAAGCTGGTTTCGCTTCGAGACTCGGTTTGTCAATGGCGTTGTAGCCGGTACTACCCCAGTGTCTTGATCACATTTGTATTCAGAATTCCGGGGACAGTTTACTTAATTAAATGTCTGTTATTGGCCGACTGCGAACTAAAGCCTTGATTAATCTCGGGGTTTTTTCTATTCGCTCTTCCTCCGTGCGCAGACTTGAAATAACAACTAGAAAACCACCCCACCCACCGAATAGATTTCCCATCGTCTACCGCCTCTAATTCTTGCACAATGCCCCCCGTAACAACTTGCGGGAGCAGCAGTGCCATAAAACGCCAATTTTGACCATCGACTTTTCTGATCCTAGGCTTGCCTGTCACGTCAGTGGCTTTTACGGATACAGACACCGCCCATGAGCACGGCCTTTTTTACCAGATCGTTTAGCAGCACCACTTGGTATTCACCGCCGGTTTTGGACTATTCACTTAATCCATATCTGCTTGGCATTAACAAATTCTTTTATGCCTTGCGGCCCTAGCTCACGGCCATAACCGGAACCTTTAATGCCGCCACTGGGTAGTCGTGGATCGGTTTTAACAATGCCATTAATGGCCACCTGGCCGGAGTCGATTTGTAAAGCCAGTGATTTTGCCAGCGAGGCGTTTTCTGTCCAGATCCCGGCCCCCAGGCCATATTCAGTGTCATTGGCCATTTCAAGCGCATGATCGACATCATCTGCTTTGATGATCACCATCACGGGTCCAAAAGTTTCCTCCTGAAAGGCGCACATGGTGGGTGTCACACCAGTCAGTAATGTCACCGGATAGAAAAACCCGGCCTCTTCCGGCAAGTGACCGCCAAGCAGACATTTGGCGCCGGCGGCGATCGTTTCTTCGACCTGGCGGTGCAAATTCAGTTGTAAATCCTCACGGGCAATTGGACCGATATCCGTGTCGGCCTGCAGGGGGTCACCAAGCCGTAACTTGCCAAGTCGCTGTTCGACCAGCTCGATAAAACAATCATGGACATCCGCCTCAACGATTACCCGTTTGGCGGCAATACAGGACTGGCCGGCATTAATGATCCGCGACAGGCAGATAATATCCGCCGCCTGTTCGAGATTGGCATCGTTTAACACCAGTACTGGATCCGAACCGCCGAGTTCCAATACACAGGGCTTAACTTCACTACCGGCTATGGCTGCCACTTTTTTGCCTGCGCTGTTGGAGCCGGTAAACGACACTGCCGCTATGCGTGGATCGCGAATCGCCAGTTCCACTTCCGGTGTTTCCAGTGGCAGGTTGACCATAATATTATCCGGCGCACCGGCCTTTAAAAATGCGTTGGCAATTGCCTGGGCAGATCGCGGCACATGCGGGTCATGTTTCATCACGCAGGTATTGCCAGCCATCAGTGCCGGCGCCAAATAGCGAAAGGCCAGCCATAACGGTGCATTCCACGGCAAAATACCCAGCAGGGTGCCGAGTGGCTGGTAGGTCACATAACTCAGGCTGGCATCGGATGGCAGGGTCTCGTCGGCCAGATAGGCCTCGGCATGGTCGGCGTAATACTCGGCGCAGGTCGCGGCTTTTTCGACTTCTGGCATACCTTCTTTGATGGGTTTGCCCATTTCCAGTGCCATTAACTCGGCAATGTCCTGTTTTTCGGCGCGCAATTGTTTGGCCACGGCTTGCAGCACTTTGGCACGCTCGGCAAAACTCGTGGTACGCCACTTCGCAAAGGCGGCACTTGCATCGCCAATGCGAGCGTGCATTTGATTTTTATCAAGCGAGGGGAAACCTCCGAGCTGTTGTCCGTTATAGGGATTGGTTGCTACTAGCATAATGTCCTCAGGAAGGGTGTTTGGTGGTGGTTTTTTTAACGTCTGTGGTGGCCTCGTTGTGACGCGCGCTATCCAGACTCAGCAGTTTTTTACTGCTGTTTGTCGGTTTGACGCTAAAATCCCGATCCATTGTGAAGAAAGACTCACAGCCATCCTCGGTAATGTAGATGGTGTCAGAAATACCGCAGGTTTTATCGCCATCGACACCCCACATCCAGGGAATAATGTGGAAGGTCATGCCGGGTTTTAGTACTGCGGATTCACCTTGCTTAAGGCTGACGATATAGCCCTCATCCCAACTGGGTGGGAAGGCGATACCAATCGAATAACCAGAGCGGGTCACCAGCCGGGCACCCACATCATTTTTGGTAATGATATTGCGGATCATGTTATCGGCATCGGACACCGTCATACCCGGCTGAAATTTATTGTGTACGACATCCAGAGCCATTTTCATGATCTCCTGGGCCTTGTACATTGATGTACTGAGTTTTCCCAGCACAACGGTGCGCATCATCGCTGTGTGATAACGCCGGTAACAGCCAGCGACTTCGAGAAACACATGTTCGCCGGGTTGCACCACGCGACCTTCCCATGTGGCATGACCAATCATGGTGCGCGGTCCGGATGTCACGTAAGGCATCACGGCCGGTGGTTCTCCGCCAGCTTTAAACATGGCAGAACTTATCGCCGCACCAATTTCATTTTCAGTGACACCAGCTTCCGTGGCATCGATACCCGCCTGCATGCCCGCTTCGGTAGCTCTTGTGGCATTTTGCATGACAGCAATCTCTACCGGCGACTTGCAGACCCGTCCCTCTTCAACAATGCCAAAACAATCCAGCAATTTACCATCGGTCAGTGTGTTGTGAATGCAATCCTGATGATACGCCGGGAAGAAGTAGCTGTTGCGCTCATAGCCGATACGTTTTTTATCAAGACCAAATTCACGCAAGGCATCGACCAGCATTTGAATCGCATCACCGGTATCCGGATACGGCCGGGTGATTTCCACCCAGGTGCGGGCCGTGATATTCGACTCTTCCAGTTTCCGGGTGATCATAAACGGCTCATCTTCGAGTGGCACGACCAGGGCCTGAAAGAAGGAATAACCCGTCGTCTGATAATCCGTCAGATACATAATGTTTTCCGGATCGGAAATTACCACCGCGTCCATGTGGCGCTCGGCTATCCGCTCACGCAATTCGCGCAATCGTCGCGCATATTCCTCAAAAGGAAAGGTCATATCATCGCGTTTTCTCATGCCGGCTCCTGCATCATGACGTTATCGGTGGCTTTAATGAGGATTTTCAGCCCTTCTTCCAAATCAGCTTTGGGCGTGGTCAATGGCGGTATCAATTTCACTACCCGACCGCCAGTGCCGCAACTGGCAATCATCAGACCGGATTCAAAACACTGACTGACAATTTGTTTGGCGCGATCACCATTACCGACGTCGAGGCCCAGGATCATGCCTTTGCCAGTCAGGTTCACCAGCGGATGCCGATCCACCAATGGCTGCAGGCTATCTGCCATCATGGCACCATGGGCTTTAACGGTTTGCATCAGTTCATCGTCGTCAAAATACGTCAGTGCCTGATCGCCGGCGATAAAGGAAATATCCTGGCCCCGAAAGGTGCCGGTATGTTCGCCCGGCAACCAATGCTGGTCATGTTCGGGTTTGACCAGATTCATGGCCATTGGCGTACCCAGACCGCCGATACCTTTGGCAAGGCAGATAATATCGGGATCCACATCCAAATCATCGAAACTGAAAAACGAACCGGTGCGACCGACGCCGACCTGAATATCATCGATAATCAGCAGGGCGCCGACGTCTTTGGCTAGTTTGGCCAAGGCCTGTAACCAGCCTTTATCGGCGACCTTGACGCCACCTTCGGCCTGAATGGTTTCCAGTAAAAAACCTGCTGGCGGTGAAATACCACTGGAGCTGTCAGCATAAATAGCGCGCAGTTGTTCGATGCTCTGCATGCCACAACCCAGTTCACAGCCGGGACAGACGGTTTCGCAACCAAATGGGAAATGTTGAACATGGGTCAGTGGCACACCGGCCGCGTTACGGAAATGCTGGTTAGCGGTGGCACTCAGCGCTCCCAGGGTCATGCCATGAAAACCATGGCTGAAAGCAACAATATCCTGCCGGCCGGTTACCCGACGGGCCATTTTCATGGCGGCTTCAACGGCATTGGTGCCGGTCGGACCCATAAACTGCATTTTGTGCGGCATTTTACGCGGTTCAAGAATGGTCTTGGTGAAATGTTCCATAAATTGCCGCTTGGCAGTGGTGTGCATATCGAGACTGTGGGTGACACCGTTCGATTGAATGTAGGCAATCACCGCTTCGGTCATTCGCGGATTGTTGTGGCCAAAATTCAGCACCCCGGCACCGGCAAAAAAGTCGATATATTCCCGGCCATTTTCATCAGTTTGCCGGGCATTCAACGCCTTATCAAAGACTACCGGATACACTCGGCAATAAGCCCGAATTGCCGATTCTCTTTGTTCAAATATGCTCATCTAATTCTCCTTACGTATTTACGCCTTGCCGACGTTGGACAGATCCTCCGGAACAGGTGCGCCACAAAGGCGTGCAAACAGGGCCGTGACCAAAGGAATCAACCGGTCGTTAAAATCATAGTATGGACTGTGGCACGGTGCCTGATGTTCAGGGCCATCATCGCTACCAATCAGCGCAAAAGCGCCGGGGATTTCCTGCAGGTAATAACTGAAATCTTCGGAGGCCATAATTGGCAAGCGAATATCGCTATACAGGGCATCAGCGCCGAATAAGGTCTTCCACTGTTCACGTATCTGCAAAGCGGGCAGGGCGTGATTGGTGGTCGCTTCATAGCGCGGATAAATATTGACCTCGCAATGCACGCCATAGCTGATCGCGGTTTGTTGACTGATTTCAGTGATAAGGCGGTTGAGTGTTTCGCGCGTGGCTTTATCGGGAACGCGGATGCTGCCACCAATTTTGGCCTGTTGCGGTATAACGGTCGGTGCGCTGGGCGCCTCAATAGACGTAACACTTAATACTGCGGCCTGTTGCGGGGGTAGACGCCGGCTGATGACCTGCTGCAAGTTTAAAGTGATGGCACTGGCGGCCAGCACTGGATCCCGGCATAACTCAGGCTGACTGGCATGACCGCCCAAGCCGTTAATAATCAGCTCAAATGTGCCATTTCCAGACATGACAATGTCATCGGGGCAGACCAATTTGCCAAATGGTATCGCCGGCCAGTTGTGCCAACCATAAATCACATTAATACCGTCTAACGCGCCATCATGGATCATTTCCCGCGCACCATGACCGCCTTCCTCCGCAGGCTGAAAAATCAAGGTCACCGGTCCTGGCAATACAGATTCCTGCATTTTCAGCCAGTGGGCTGCGGCCATAAGCGTTGCGGTGTGACCATCATGCCCACAGGCGTGCATGCAGCCGGGCTGTTGGGAAGTCCAGTTTTTTTGGCTGTTTTCACTGAGAGGCAGCGCATCAATATCACCGCGCAGCGCAATATGCGGGCCTTTGCCTGTCGAGTTCAGCCAGGCCAGGGTGCCGGTGCCGGCACAAGCGCGCCAGGCAATATTCAACCTGCTGAGCGTCTCGCGAATACGATCAGCGGTACGGTATTCCTGCCAGCCCAACTCAGGATGCGCGTGTAAATCCCGTCGCAACATTTTTGCGTTGGTGATGGTTTCCTGCCAGCTATCTGACATGGCCCCCCCCTATTGTGGCTCGCACATCACGGTTTGGTGATAATGCAACTTCACACTGTAAAAAAAATCGGCGCATTGCAAGAAAAATCATCAGCTTTTCAGTCATGTTGATTGATTGACATGAAAAAGCCGTTTTTTTGCAATAATAATTGCCCGCTATTGTGGGTTGAATTTAACGAAGATGATGAAGCTGTGGCTTTAGCGAGGACAGCTGAATAGGTCTCAGAACGTTGATAGTCCGCTTGCTTCCATCATGCGATAAAGCCAGTAGTTGAGGGCGGATTCATCGGCGTACGCTTCATACGGCAGGCTGTGAAATTGCTCTCCAGTGTTGTTCCATTGCTGATCGAAAAAGGCCAGAGCGCGTTGGGCGGCGGGATGTTCGGAATCGGTCTGCAGGGCGACCTGGGTTTCGAGGTTGTAATTGTCAAGATTGCGCCGGGTGAAATTGGCGGAACCCAGCATTAGCCAGACCGGCTGGTCGTCACCACCCCGGTGCAGCATGTATTTAAAGTGGCATTGCTCGCCACTTGTGTTGCACCAGCGCAATGGAATGCCGGCTGCGTGCAACTCGCTGGCAACCTGTCGGTTGGGTACACCATTCTTCTTGCGCCCGAAGGCATCCTCATTGGGATCGAGCAGAATGCGCAACTGTACGCCGCGCTGGTGAGCCCGAATCAGGGCCTCGATCAATTCGCGATGGGCCAGGTAGAACATGGCCACGTCCAAGCGGTCACCGCTTGCGGCCCGTCCGATCTGTTTTAGCGCTGCATCGCGAATAGCCGCCTCCGTCAGGACCTGTATCGTCGCTCCGGAGGTAGTGGATTCACGGGGCGGTGTCCATTGATTTGGCCAGTTCGGAACCTGACCGGACAGCATGACTGTGGCACGCATGCTGGCCAGCAGATCAGCCGCAGCTGCGCCCGAGAAAGTCAGAGCTACGTTGCTGTGTCGGCTGCTGGCATCATGGGCGTTACCGGACGACACCCAGCCTCGAAGCTGCCCGGCCCGGTCGACGACCAGCGCTTTGCGGTGATTGGCTTTGAAATTGGGCAGGGTTAGCCAGGTCCTCAGGCTAACCGGTTTTTCGCCGACCGGGTTGGGCAGCCAGCCCCCCGGAGAGTTGCCGAACCACTGACAGCACATTCGCCAGGCCGCTGACCACAGTGGATTGGAGTCGCGCAGCATCGAAAGATCGGTTTCGACAACGTCGATTCCCGCGGCCTTCAGCGCATCAAGACGGTCGGATTCGACGCCGCCGTAGAGCCGGTTGAAGGGGTCGATAATCAGTATAATCTGCATATCGGGGCGGGCCTGCCGTCGGGCTAGCAATCGCTCGAACACCTGGCCGGAGAGTGCGCGATATCCGTCGTCAGTGCGGCCGGCGAAATCGTTGATTAAAAACATCTCCAGCACAATCAACTGCTCGGCGTTATCGATCAGGGCTAACAATGTATCGAAGATCTCGCTTCGCTGATGCTGCTGACCATCGGCGTCGAGCCAGGTGCTATCGATCAGAAAATCGACATCATTTGCCTCGCGCTGCGGATAGCCTGTATCCAGGCCGTATGGCAACGGCTTGTAAACATGCCAGACGAACGTGCCTGAGTAGACGATCAGCAAAATGCCAATCAGCCAGGCCACCGGGTGTAATTGAAGCAATTGCATAAAAGCTATCGATTTGGCTGGTAGTGCCTTGTTCAGTATGTCTTTAGGCATTTGTGGCTCAGGTATGGCGGCTGTCGGAATGAGGCCCCCATGGTCGGGGTGGCGGTTTGATATTACGTTAGCCTTGAGGGTTCGGGCAATAATGAGCGTTGCCAAGCGCCGAATCGTCGATGGTCAGGGCAAACTGGATAGCATCCAGTCCACGCCGTTGTCCCGCCGCTTCTTCAGTACCACGACGATGCTGTGTTCGGGTTCAGTAAGTCTTCTTGGCAGCCAGCTTCCATGATTTCGAATTCAGGTATTGTGGAATCAGAGTATCCATAGGGTTAGTAGTGCCAGCGCAACGGCGAGCAATAAACCGGGCCAGAGAGGGCGGCAAAGAGAGGCATGTCCTGCAAACAGGGCCAAGCCACCTTTGACCAGTGTGTTGGTGATCGCGGCCAGCGTGATACCGGTTACGGCGGTATCGGTGCCGATGCTGTCTTGTGCCATGCGGGCCAGAGTCAGGGTGATCGCATCCACATCGGTCAGGCCGGCCACAATCGATACCAGCCAAAGACCCTGTTCTCCCATGTGTTCTTCAATACCGTGTGCGATGAGCAGAATTCCGGCCAGCAGGATGCCGAATTTTAGCGCAGGAATGAGCTGGAAAGGTTGTGTAGCCAGCTTCCCGGTATTTATTGCTGCACTGGATTCACTTTTGCGCCATAGCAAGAAAGCGCCGAGCACACAACCCAGTGTCATAGCCAGCATGGGGGGCAACAGAGTCGGCAGAAGTGCGGGGTTGATTACGGCGACTTCCAGCAAAATTCGCGGGTACATGATTGCCGAGGCCAGCAGAATGCCACAGGACAACAGGTGTGGCATCGGGACACGGGCGTTCATGCGTGCCAGACTGAGGGTCAGTGCAGTACTGGATGCCAGGCCGCCGAGTACACTGGTGATCAATACTCCTTTGTTAGGGCCTGTCAGACGCATGGCAAAGTAGGCTGCCAGGCTGATGCCAGCGATCAGCACCACCATCAACCAGATTTCGTAGGGATTAAGCGCACCCCAGGGGCCGTAGCTCTGGTTGGGCAATACCGGCAACAACACGGCTGAAATCAGAGCCAGCTGCAGAATACCGCGCATTTCACTGTCACTCAGATGTCCCATTGCCTGATGCAGGGTTTGTTTGAAGTGCAGCACGATGGTAGTGATTACAGCTACGGCGACCGCAAGGCTAAGGTCGCCGAGGATGGTAAGCAGTCCTGTGAGATAGGTTACGACGCCAGCTACAACGGTAGTGATGCCGTAGTCGTGATCATTATTGGAATCGAGCCAGTGGGCCAGCCCGAGTAGTAGAGTGACCGCAAGACCCATGGCGATGGCAATACCGGAGCCAAGCGGTGTCGTCAGCATGCCTGCCAGTGCGCCACTCAGTGCCAGCAGACCGAAGGTACGGATTCCGGCAATGCGGCCGCCTGCCGGGGTGTCGCGTTCGTGCCAGCCACGCTGAAGTCCGATTAGCATCCCCAGTGCCAGCGCCACCAGTAACGGCAATAGTTGCGTGTCCATTAAGTATCCTGCAGGGCTGCCTCAGCCCGATTGACTGACTTACAGGGTAACAGATCTCTATGACAACTGGGCTCTGACAGTCGGTGCTAACAGACAAAGAAAAGGTGCATTGGGATAGGTGCCCGGCCCTAAAACTAAACTGCCAGTTAACCGAATGGGCGGGGGCGGTATTTTCACAGAGGCACGCAGTGGCCTGGGAGGTGGGTCGATAAGGTGTTCCAATAGCTTGTGATTAATGGTGTCATTCCGCACGCAGACTTCAGCTCTGTGATCCTGTGTAGTTTGGTATCCGTTGAGCCATGCACTCACTGACAGAGCAAGAACCTGCGCATTCGAGCAAGTCCCATTATCCATTCATTAACCTCCTGGCAAACCCTCTTTAAATACTTGACTAAATTACTAGGATTTGAGACAGTACAGGCCTAGGATTCAAAGCGTTCCAGGAGGTTTCATTGCGGGTAACAAGTAAGGCACATTATGCTCTCCGGGCTTTACTGGATTTGGCCAACCATGAGCCGAACCGTTGTGCAGTGAGTCTGGCTGCGATCGCCGAGCGGCAGGATATTTCCCTTTCGTATCTGGAGCAACTATTTGCCGGGCTGCGCAGGAAAGGACTGGTGGTCGGCATTCGGGGACCCCGGGGCGGGTATCGCCTCGGAGGGCGGCCGGAAGACATCAGCGTAGCTCAGGTCACGGCTGCTGTGAGCGAAAATATGGACACCACCCGCTGCCGGGGGGAGGGCAACTGCCAGCATGGAGCAATCTGCTTGACCCATCATCTGTGGGAGGCACTGAACGAGCATATACGAAACTATCTTCAGGGCATTACTCTGGCAGATGTCATGGCTCGCGAAACCGAGTCCGGTAGCAGTGGTTCCCGGTGCCCGTCGGCTTCCGGCAAGGAAGAAAGGATTGAGGCCGTTGAGCAATTGCAGGGTTCGGCATCAGCATTTAAAGAACAGACAGAGAGTAACTAACATCATGTCGGAACAGATCAATGATCTTATCAAAAGCCATTATGCGGCCGGCTTCGTCACCGATATAGAATCGGACACCCTGCCACCAGGATTGAACGAGGACGTTATCCGCTTCATTTCGGCCAAGAAAAACGAGCCGGAATGGATGCTGGAGTGGCGACTGAAGGCCTATCACGCCTGGCTGGAAATGGTCGAACCCCACTGGGCGCATGTGAACTATCCGGATATTGACTTCAATGCCATGTCCTACTTCTCTGCGCCCAAACGCGATGAAGACCGACCCCAGAGCCTGGACGAGGTGGACCCAAAGTTGCGCGAGACCTACGACAAGCTGGGCATTCCCCTGCATGAGCAGGAGATGCTCGCCGGCGTGGCCGTGGATGCTGTGTTCGACTCGGTGTCCGTGGGTACCACTTTCCGCAAGAAGTTGTATGAGGCGGGGGTCATCTTCTGTTCTATCAGCGAGGCGCTACAGGACTACCCGGAACTGGTGCGCCAGCATCTGGGTACAGTAGTGCCACAGAAAGACAATTATTATGCGGCGCTGAACAGCGCGGTCTTCAGTGATGGTTCCTTCGTCTACATTCCCAAGGGCGTGAAGTGCCCCATGGAGCTGTCTACCTATTTCCGCATCAACGAGGCCAAGACGGGCCAGTTCGAGCGCACCCTGATCGTGGCTGACGAAGGCAGCGAAGTCAGCTATCTGGAAGGTTGTACGGCACCCATGCGGGACGAAAATCAGTTACATGCCGCGGTGGTGGAACTGGTGGCCCTGGACAACGCGAAGATAAAGTATTCTACGGTACAGAACTGGTATCCCGGTGATGAGGAAGGCAAGGGTGGCATATACAATTTTGTCACCAAGCGGGGTCTGGCCCATACCAATGCCCATATTTCCTGGACGCAGGTGGAAACCGGTTCCGCCATCACCATGAAATACCCCAGCTGTATACTCAAAGGCGACAACAGTATCGGTGAATTCTATTCGGTGGCGCTTAGCAGCAATTTCCAGCAGGCTGATACTGGCACGAAGATGATCCATCTGGGCAAGAACACACGCTCGACGATCATATCCAAGGGTATTGCCGCCGGACATGGCTCCAACACGTATCGTGGTCTGGTGCGAATGAATCCGGGTGCCACCGGTGCACGCAACTACACGCGCTGCGACTCGCTACTGATCGGAGATCAGTGCGGCGCGCACACGTTCCCCTATATTGAAAGTAAAAATCCGACCGCCATCATTGAGCACGAGGCCTCCACCTCCACGGTCAGTGACGAACAGTTGTTTCTGTGTCTTCAGCGCGGCATTAGCGAGGAAAAGGCGGTATCCATGATTGTCAACGGTTTCTGCAAGGAAGTGTTCCGGGAATTGCCTATGGAATTTGCGGTGGAAGCCGGCAAGCTACTGGAAGTTAGCCTCGAAGGCGCTGTCGGTTAATGGTCGGTCTCATAGAATTTTATACAGGAGAGTCAGAATAGCGATGTTATCTATCAAGAATTTGCATGCCACCGTCGAGGGCGAGGAAATCCTGCGTGGTATCAACCTGGAAATCGGCGCAGGCGAAGTGCATGCCATCATGGGTCCCAATGGCTCGGGCAAGAGTACCCTCGGCCATGTACTGACGGGCCGTGAAGGTTATGAGGTCACCGCTGGTGAGGTCACCTTCATGGGTCAGGATCTGCTGGCCCTGGCACCGGAAGAACGCGCTCTGGCTGGTCTACTCCTGGCTTTTCAGTACCCAGTGGAAATTCCTGGTGTCAGCAACATGGAATTCCTCAAAACCGCTGTGGATGGGATTCGCAAGTATCGCAAGCTGGAAGCGCTGGATTCCGTGAGTTTTATGAAACTGGCACGTGAGGTTTGCAAGCGCGTGGATCTGGATCAGAATTTTCTCAAACGCGGTGTTAATGAAGGTTTTTCTGGTGGCGAGAAAAAGCGAAACGAGCTGATGCAGATGATGCTGCTTGAGCCGCATTTAGCCATTCTGGATGAAACCGACTCGGGCCTGGATATCGACGCGCTACAGGTGGTGGCAGCCGGTATCAACAGCATGCGCGACGGCAAGCGTTCCTTTGTACTGATCACCCATTATCAGCGCCTGCTCAATTTCATCGAGCCAGACCATGTTCATGTGCTGGGAGGCGGTCGTATCGTCCGTTCCGGTGACAAGTCACTGGCACTGGAGCTTGAAGATAAAGGCTACGGCTGGCTGGAAAGTGAGGCCGTGTAATGAGTGATTTTATTGCCGAAGCCCTGCAAAGGCTCCCCACCGAGACGCCGGGTTGGCTCAGTGAACAGCGTCGCAGGGGCAGGGCTAGCTGGAAGTCCAGCACCATGCCTACCCGCAAGACCGAGGACTGGAAATATACTCGGTTGAGAGTCCTGGAAGAGGGCGCTTACCTGAGTTGGGCTGAACGCCAGGATCCTTCGTCGCCAGCGCTGAGGGCCCTTCGTGATCAGGTCAAAATCCCTGAACTGGACGCCCGTATGCTGGTGTTTGTGAATGGTTTCTACAGTCCCGAGCTGTCAAGCGCAAAAGCCATGGATGCTATGGAAGTCGTGCATTTCAGTGATGCCGATGAGACACAGGTGGAGAACATACGCACCCACCTGGGCACAGCTGCCAATCGCGACAAATACATGTTCACAGCCCTCAACGATAGCTGGCTCGATGATGGCGTATTCGTGCACGTAAAACAGGACAGCAAGGTCACAACGCCACTGCACGTTGTCTGGTTGACGGTGCCCCAGCGCGAGGCTTTCAGTCTGTCCCAGCGGCTACTGGTCGTTATGGAGCCTGGCAGCGAGGCCACGGTAGTGGAACACTTCGCCAGCGACGGGGCCCAACAAAACAGTTTCACCAACGGGGTCACTGAACTGGTATTGAGTGCCAATGCCCGTCTGTGTCACTACCGATTGCACCTGGAGGAAGAGCATGCCCTGCATATCGGCGGTGTGCATGCCCGGCTCGATCGCGATGCCAGACTCAACAGCTTTCACCTGGGGCTGGGCTCGACACTCAAGCGTCTGGATGTGGTGGTGCGCCATGAAGGTAATGGTGCCCACTGTGATCTCAACGGTATCTACCTGCCACGGCACAGCCAGCATATCGATTACCATACCTGTATTGAGCATGCTCGACCGCACTGTACGACCAACGAGGTTTTCCGGGGTGTTATCAGCGATAACGCACGGGCGGTGTTCAACGGGCGCATCCATATTCATCCGGATGCCCAGAAGACAGTGGCGCAACTGAGTAATAAAAATCTGCTAACCAGCAACAGGGCCGAGGTAGACACCAAGCCGGAGCTGGAGATTTATGCGGACGATGTCAAGTGTACCCATGGGGCCACGGTCGCACAGCTCGATGACTATGCGCTCTATTATTTGTGCAGTCGCGGCATTGCCAGAGAGCATGCACAAGTGATGCTCAGTACCGGTTTTATCAACGAACTCATCAACAACCTGCAGCACCCCACCCTGGGCGAGTATCTCAAGCCCGTACTGAGTGACATGTTTGTGCAGCAGGTGACACAGAGAGAGAGGACAGAATAGGCGCATGGAAACATCGGCAAAAAACATCAGACAGCAAGAGCGGGTTTTCGATGTGGAGGCCGTACGCCGTGATTTCCCGATCCTGCAACAGCAGGTCAACGGACATCCATTGGTGTATCTGGACAATGCCGCTACATCACAGAAGCCCAATGCCGTGATCGACGCCATCAGCGACTATTATCGCGGCTACAATGCCAACGTGCATCGCGGTATCCACGCTCTGGCGGAAAAGGCGACGACCGCGATAGAAAATGCGCGTCAATCGTTGGCAAATTTCATCAACAGCCCGGCTCCGGAGCAGGTGCTCTGGACACGTGGCACCACAGAGGCCATCAATCTTGTGGCTTACAGCTGGGGCCGGAGCAATCTTAAACCGGGTGACCGGGTGTTGGTCCCGATACTGGAACATCATTCCAGCATTGTGCCCTGGCAGATGGCGACTGAATCCACCGGTGCCGAAGTGGTGCCGGTTCCGGTAACTCCAAGCGGCGAGATTGACATGGTGGCGCTGGATGCGCTGCTCGATGAACGCGTGAAGATGGTGGCTGTCAGTCACATCTCCAATGCCCTGGGAACAGTGAACCCGGTGGCAGACATTGTGGTGAGAGCTCATCGGGTGGGGGCAAAAGTCCTGATCGACGGGGCCCAGGCGGTGGCGCATACCCCTGTTGATGTGCAGGCGCTGAATTGCGATTTTTATGCTTTTTCGGGGCACAAGATGTTCGGCCCCACGGGTATCGGTGTGCTCTGGGGGCGCCGGGAACTGTTGGAAGCCATGCCGCCCTGGCAGGGTGGCGGTGAAATGATAGAACAGGTCAGTTTCGCCGGCACCAGCTATCAGGGGCTGCCGTATCGCTTTGAGGCCGGCACCCCGGACATAGCCGGTGCCATCGGTCTGGCCGCAGCGGTGGACTACCTGCAGCACCTGGATCGAGTGGCCGTGGCCGCACATGAGGCCGATGTGCTCGAATATACCCTGGCACAGGGGGCGGCCTTTGATGGCCTTACCCGTTTCGGTGAGGCCGACCATGTGGCCGGTGTGTTCAGCTTCCTGCTGGATGGCATACCGCCATCCGATGTGGGTATGCTACTGGATCAACAGGGCATTGCCGTTCGCACTGGTCATCATTGCGCTCAGCCGATCATGGCGCAATACGGGATACCCGGCACGGTCAGGGCCTCGTTTGCCCTGTACAATACCCGCGCAGAAGTCGACCGTCTGTTCGAGGGGCTTGCCAAAGCCCGACGGATGTTGGGCTAACAAAATTTCATACGGTAAGCGGCACCGTATCCATTCAGGATAAGATTGCCGCAGGAAGGTGAAGCATTATGAGTGTAGAGAAATTTGATCTTGCACAGACAATTACCATTACGCCGGCTGCCGCGTCACATTTTCGCGAACAACTGCAGCGCAACGGTGGTGCCGGTGTGCGCATTGGGCTGAAAAAAAGCGGCTGCACCGGCTTCAAGTATGTTATCGAGGAGGTGCCTGCTCCGGAAGAAAACGATGTAACCCTGACGCTGGATAATGGCGTGGCCATCTATTTTAGTCGTGAAGGTGCCATTGCCCTGCGCGGTATGGAAATTGACTATACCCGCGAGGGCGTCAATCAGACACTGAAGATCGAAAACCCCAATGTCACCGATATGTGTGGCTGTGGCGAGAGCTTCGATATCAAGACACAAGAAACATGAGTCAGGAACGCAGTATTGTCAATGTTGCACGTGACTGCCCGGGGCGACTGGTTCCTGTGGGTGATTCCGTGACCATCCCGGCCGGATCCTTCGTCACCATCGTGCAGTCCCTCGGCGGCAACTATACCGTTGTGCATCAGGGCAATATGGTGCGGGTGGATGGTGTGGATGCGGATGCGCTGGGTCAAAAAAAGTTAGAGCTCAACTTCGCCGATCCTGGCAATGACCGCATCGATGAAGATCAGGTCTGGCAGGCATTGGAGACTGTCTACGATCCCGAAATCCCCGTTAATCTACGCAGCCTTGGGCTGATCTACGATCTGGATATTGATCAGGACAGCGGCAGGGTGGATATCCAGATGACCTTGACAGCCCCGGGTTGTGGCATGGGTCCGGTACTGGTGGGCGATGTGGAGCAGCGGGTGAAGCTCGTGCCGAACGTAAAGAGTGCTCATGTGGAGCTGGTCTTCGATCCACCCTGGAGCCGGGAGATGATGTCCGAAGAGGCGCAGCTCGAAACCGGCATGTTTTTCTAGTTACCGGAAACCCCATCCATCATGACGACAATCGAGAACATTCCCAGTAATCCTTTCGGAAGCTCTATCCGCGCCGAGGACATCAAGGAGACACTGGCCTTCTTCGATACCTGGGAAGATCGCTACCAGTACATCATCGACCTGGGTAAGGAGCTGCCACCCATGGATGATGAATTGAAAACCGATGAGCGGCTCGTGCGTGGTTGCCAGAGCCAGGTTTGGCTCAACACTCTGCAGAAAGATGACCGCCTCTTCTTTGAGGTGGACAGCGATGCCTTCATCGTCAAAGGCCTTCTAGGCATTATTCTTGCCGCCTATAATGGCAAAACCACCCAGGATATTCTCGATTTCGATATTGAGGGCTACTTCGAAACTCTTGACCTGATACGTCACCTCAGCGCCACTCGCGGCAATGGCCTGCGTGCGCTGGTGCAGAGTATCCAGTCCGCAGCTCGCCACTCAAATCACTCTGAACCCAATGCAGTGAAGTAGCTTCCCCAAGTTCTAGCCGGGTTAATTGGGCTTGTTCCTCCAATTTACTGTCGCTGTTGCGTATACTGACCCGACCAGTGTTTCAGGGGCAGTCCGGAGATGCAGATCACCACAATCACACCGGTTCACTATCCACTGTCAGTCAGGGCAGGTGTGAACGAATTCTCTGCTGCCTACGGCGAACTTGTGCAGCGTATAACCGCACTGGGCGACGGGCAGGTACTATACGCCCCAGACTGGCATTGCCCCGCAGAGGCGGGCGATCAGGCAGATCGGCCCGGCTCCACTGCCTATTCGGATATCACCCGTGACGACCGCGATATACGGCTGGGCTACTGGCGGGGTCGAACCGTCGACGGCTTTGAACTGACATTGCACTGCTTCAACAGCGAGCTGGCCGTGGTCGAACTGGTGCTGGAGCCGGCGTCGGATATTGCCGCCCATGCACTGAAAGAGTGGGCCGAAGAGCAAACTAAACTCGCCATAAGTCAATTTGCCAACCGGGAATTTGCCCGCATTATGGCTGCCCTGCGCGAGGCAAATATTGAAAACCTGCAATTGCGCGAAGAATGCAGCGGTCTGAAGTGTCTCTGGGTCGGCAGTATACTCAACCTGTCATCAGATGACGTGCAGCACAAAGACACCCAGATTCTGCTTCATCAATGGCTGGATGCGACCATCCGGCCCGAAGATGCCGATGATATTATCAACGGACGGCTGCGCCATTCGTTGCGCTGGCTGAATTATGTGATAGTCGCACAGGAACACCAGACGGATCGCCAGAAAGTTGAAGCCATGATTCTGGCCCAGTATTTTTATGCGGTACAACACTATATCAATCGCGATCTTCTCGCGGATATTTCCGATGTGTTTCTCGAGAAGAACCTGAAAACCAGCGAGCTGAAACTGCAACGGGTAAGGGCCCGCACACAGCTTCACATTACGACCTATTACGAAGCACGCAATCACCTGGTGCGGGCAAAAAAACAGTGGATGGAAGAAATACTGCAGGCCTGGGATTTCGACGACCTACTGGAAAATGCACAGCGGATGGTGGATGTCTGTTCGACCCGCATTAACGAAATCAATAATAAAAAGCGCTCCCTGGCCTCTATTCTTACCGATAGTCTGCTGGCACTGATTGGCCTGTTTGCCATACTTGATCTTGCGCTTCAATTCGTTACCTACAGTAGGGAGATGGTGACTTCGCCAACACTGAATTACTACGACGAGCAGACGTCGGGACTGCTCAGTGTACTGGCGACCTGGAATATTGATCTTTTCATGGGGGTTAATTTACTGATTGTGGTTTTGTTGGGAGCGTTGTATGCGGTTCTCAAACTGCGTTAAAAGCGCACTGTTGTGTTCTCTGCTACTGTCGGGTCTTGTTGCTGCAGGACCTTTCACCGCGGTGGAGGTCTACACAGACGCGTGGCCGCCTTATGTGAACCGGGAGCCAGACAAGGAGCCGGGGGCTATCACACGTATTGTCGAACTTGCTTTGCGCAATATGCGCCTTGATCCGCAGTGGCAACGTGTGGATTTTTCGCTGGCCTACGAAATGGTCAACAATAACGAAATTCGCCTGTCCTTTCCGTATTTCGAGACGGCTCGCCGCAAACAGCTCTATCCCGATGTGCGCTTTTCTGCACCCCTGATGACAGTGGACAATGTACTCTACTACAGCCGGGAGCACTGGGATTTTTCCTCTCCACCGGATTCCATCGGTGATCTTCGACTCGGTCGTGTAGCCGAGTATGCCTACGGTGAGAAATTCGAGGCATGGCTGGTAGGTGCTACGGAGTATCAGTCGGAAGTACTCGCCCTGCGCGCTTTGTTCAACGGTGATATTGATCTGTTGCCCATGGCCAGGCGCGTAGGACAGGCATTAGTCCTCGAGTATTTTCCCTGGCAATACCGTTCCTTTCGCCACATCCCTGGCGATGACTATTTATCACAGGATACGGTTCATCTGGTAACGCATGACGATCCTCAGGGGGAAGCATTTATCAAGGCCTTCGATGAAGCACTGGAAAAATTGGCTGGCGTGAAAAAACAGGATGAGGTGTGGGAAACCTCGCTGGATGCCGGGCGCAGTACCGGCTATGTGCGTCTGGTGGTGGGGGAGGGGCATCCTGTGATCATCGGACAGACTCAGCGGCAGGGAGAGCACCCCGACAACCACTACGTGATGATTCCGCCGGGCAGCCGCGGGCTGGTGCTGGACTGGAGCGATGCAGTATTTAAAGAGTTCAACTCCCCCAAACTATACGCTGCCATGGTGGCATTATCGAAAATCCGTATCGTCGACGGTCCCCACGTTGGTCGTGAACTCTACGTCAAGAACCTGCACATCGAAATTGAGTAGCTATGACCGGTTTTGAATTACTGGGGTGGTTCGGCACTCTGCTTTACCTTGCCAATTATGCTTACCTCGCCTTTTATCGGCGCTGGCGTCGACCAGTGTATTTCTCGGCCAATGGCGTTGCCGCCCTGTCCCTGGTGGTATCTTCTGCAGCCATCGCCTCCTGGCAGGCGGTGGGCATAAATTTTTTCTGGGCGGCAATCAGTGTCTGGTTGTTAATAGGAGGGAGTTTCAGGTTCGTAAGGGTAGGGCCAGGCGTCCTCGCAGTCGGTGTCGGATTGTGTTGGGTGGCCGCGTTGCCCGCGCTATTCTGGCAATGGCAATGGCAATGGCAATGGCAGTTGGCAGTGGCGATCATTGGCTGGAGCTCAACATTTGCCTTCAGTGCCGCCTATCTGTTATTCGCTGCACGTCGCCTGACTATTGGCCCCTACCATCTGTGGAATGCCTATGCGGCATTCGTACTGTTGCCACAGCTATACCTCGACGCCAACTGGCCGGTGCTGGCGATGGAGGTTTGCTGGTTTGTCATCTCACTATCGGCACGTTTCAACCTGCATCAACCTGACGAACCGCGCTAGGGATGCGACTGGTTCGATGCAGCAAACGAAGAGGACGGACGGTGGCGCCGGTGAATTTTAAAGTGGGCGATGAAGAAAAAGAATAGCTCTGTCGTGTCGTTCTGGGATCAGCAAATGGTGTTTTATTTATGGCCAGTGTCTGAAAGGCGCTGATTGACACCGCCTGTCGGCATCCGATAATGTCCGTTGCACTTCTCATAATTCTGGCAAACAGTTCCCGATGAAGTGGTACCTCCGTCGTTATCTGCATTCGCACAGCCGCCTCGCGCAGTTTCTGCGTTTCGCCACCGTTGGAGTGAAGGTTTCTTTGATTGACGCCGGCGGTACTTACCTGCTGCCCTGGCTGTTCGGCATGAATCTACATGTCGCCCGTGTCATTTCGCTGACCACGGCGATCATGGTGGGCTATCTGCTCAACCGTTACTTCACTTTCGGACGCGACCAGCGCGGTAGTTTTCATCGCCAGATGGCCGGACATTTCGGCCTTCATGCCGCCGGAGGTCTCCTCAACTATGCCGTGTTCAGCGGCGTAATTGCACTGGGTTACAATCATCTGATCCAGCCGCAGGCACTATTGCTGTTGCCACTGGTTGCTATCTGGATCGGCGGGCTGGTCGGCCTGGCATTCAACTTCTCCGTGTCCAGTAAGCTGGTGTTCAGCCACAGGGCCGAAACCGCCCCTATGCCTCCATGAGAGACGCGTTCCTGCTCAGTGTGCGACTTCACGTGCGATGGTTTATAGAGGCTTTTGGCGTTGAAGGTCGCCGTGCTGGGCCATTGGGTCCCCGGCGGCTGGTCGTCCTGCTGATACTGTTTCCGCTGTTCCTGTTGTTGCAGGCCATACACTGGCTGGGTTTTCTGCTCGACGAGCTGTTTTTTTCCGGCTGGCGCCGCGTCAAAATCCACCAGCCATTGTTCATCAGTGGTGTGCCCCGTAGCGGAACAACTTTTCTGCACCGAACACTGGCCCGCGATACGGCCAGTTTCACCACTTTCCATACCTGGGAAGCTCTGTTCGCTCCATCGGTTTCCGAGCGGAAATTGTTTGGTATGTTCGCCGCTCTGGATCGGTTGATCGGCAAACCGCTGCAGCGGCTCGGCGATGCGCTTACCCGTCGTGTGACCGGGGGATTTGCCCATATCCACGAGGTCGGCCTGCAGGCTGCCGAAGAGGATTACCTTGCGCTGTTGCCCGTGGGCGGTTGTTTTATCCTCGTGCTGGCCTTTCCCGCCAGTGAGTCGTTGTGGTTACTGGGACGATTGCGAGAACTGCCGGATTGCGAACGCTCGGTGCTACTGAATTTTTATCGGTCCTGCCTGCAGAAACATCTCTACGTCAATGGCAGAGGGCGTCGACTATTGTCGAAGAACGCTGCCTTTGGTTCCTGGCTGCCCGAACTCGCTGAAAGTTTCGATGACTCGCGCTTTCTGGTCTGTCTGCGTGAGCCGGGTGGTGCACTGCGCTCCCAGCTCAGTTCCATTCGCAACGGCCTGGTTTTCTTTGGCACGACGGCGGCAGCGGATCTTGTCACGCATGAGTTTCAAGTGAGCCTGGAACAGGTCTATCATCAACTACGTGAGCAGCGCCGTTGCCTACCTGCGGCACGTTTCGCCGTGGTTGATCACAGTCAATTGCGGGAGCGGGCACAGACCGCCATTGCCACAGCACTGCGCCAACTGGATATTCCCCTCACCGATGTACTGCAACGGATACTGGAGGACGCCGCCAGGGAAGCCCGCGACTATGGTAGCGGTAGCGTGCACGTCCACTCGCCGCTGTCAGAAGCCATGGCGCCGCAACCTGACCTGGTAACCATTTACCGTGAGATACTCGAACCACCGGCGGACTCCTTATGAGTAACGATATCAAGGTTGAGGCTGCATCAGATTCTGAAATGGGCCACCGACAACGGGATGCGAGTCGCTTGCGGGTGGCAATTTTTTCAGACGCACTACCCGCACGCAATGGGGCCGGGGCCTATTACGATGACCTGGCCGTGCAGCTCGGACCGCAGCTCGGTGAACTGACACTGTTTCAACCGGTGGCAAAAAAACGTTTTTTACGCTTTGCCCTGCCTCTGCCCGGTGACTCTACCCAGAAACTCATCACGCCCAATGTACTGCGTATCTGCCGCGAATTCCGGGCGCTGCAGCCCGATCTGGTGATATCGGTAACGCCTGGGCCATTCGGGTTGTTGGGGCTTTGGCTTGCCAGACGCAGTGGTGTTGGATTTCTGACCGCGTTCCACACGCATTTCGAAGGGCTGGTGAAACTTTACGGCAATACCTGGTTTTTCCGCCTGGCGCACTGGTACCTGGAGCAGGTCAATCGTATTCTTTGCCGGAACAGTGACTCGGTGCTGGTCAACAATCCCGGCCTCAACGCCACGGTGGAACGCCTTGGTGCGCGGCACGTGGATGTGATGGGGACTCCGTTATCGCGAGCATTTCTCGATACCCCGATTGTGTCTCCCACAGAGAATCTGCGGCAGGTACTGTTCGCCGGACGTCTGGCGCCCGAGAAAAACCTGCCCGTTATCCTCGATGCTGTGAAAGCACTGCCGGACATCCGCTTTGTCATAGCTGGCGACGGTCCGCTGCGTAGTGGACTCGAGCGTGAGGCACAATCGCTGCCCAATCTGCGGTTGACCGGCTGGCTGGAACGTGACGCCCTGCGCGCGGAAATGGACGCCGCCGGGTTGCTGATATTGCCCTCCCATATGGAGACTTTTGGTACGGTCGCACTGGAAGCCATGGCGCGCGGACGTCCTGCACTGGTGGCCGCCAACGCCGGCATTCACGATTGGCCATTGCTGGAGAGTTCGCTGTTTACCCTCGGTGAAGGCGAGTCGCTGGCGCAAGTGTTGCACCAGCTGAGCGAACTTCCGGCAAGTATCTGGCAGGACAAAGCTGTCGCTGCACGCGGGGCCGCCGAAACCCTGAATAACCAGACCATTGATCAGTGGCTGGGTTTTGTAGAACGGTATGCACGCAAAAAACCGGTATGAATAGCCAATCCCGAGCAGTGCTGTCGATGCATGACGTCATCCCCGAGACACTCTCGCTGGTAGAAGATTTCCTGACACTCTGCCGCAGTTACACCATCCCCCCTATGACCCTGCTGGTTGTTCCCGGATGCGACTGGCGTGACGTTCAACTCGACCGGCTACGGGAACTTGCTGGACTCGGTCATGAGCTCGCCGCACACGGCTGGCTGCACCGAGTGGGGACACCGCGCGGCCTTTACCACCGACTTCACTCGGCTCTATTGTCGCGCAACGTGGCCGAACACCTTGCGCTTGACTGTGAAGGCATCCTGGCGCTGATGCGCCGCTCACACGCCTGGTTTGCCGAACACAACCTGCCTTCACCGTCACTGTACGTACCCCCGGCCTGGGCGCTGGGCGCAGTTGCCAGGCACTCGCTGACATCGCTGAATTTCGAGCGGGTTGAGGTTCTGCGCGGTGTATTGGACCTGCGTACCACCCATCTGCATACACTGCCACTGGTGGGTTTCGAAGCCGATTCAGGGTTTCGTGCGGCGAGCCTCCGGCTATGGAACAGCAGCCAAATCGGGATGGCCCGCATCTCCCGGCGAACCCTGCGCATCGGTGTTCATCCGCAGGATCTGAATCTTCGCCTGGGTGACTCGTTGCGCGAGTTGTTGCAAGAGCACTGGCACTTTATCAGCTATGGCGACGCGCTCTGATCAGGCTAACAGGGTGGTAGCAATAACGGCATTTTAGACATGCTTTCACCCGTCTGGTGCGGGATTTAGAACTTCCTGTTTTCTCACCGAACCCATTCACTTGACTCTCCAGAAACTGGCCGCTAGTGCGACAGGAAAGGGGGATGGGACGCTAGTCAGGGAAGGCCGGAAGTTGTGACCTTCCTCATTTGGGAGAAACCGTTCGCTCGCTTGACTCCAGGGATGGTAGAGAGGTTACAATTAAGACTAATTATCATTATCAAATAATCAATCAGAGATCTCGTAAATGCAGACTCACTGGGTAGGCCGTTTTACACATCAGAAGCAACTGGTTCTGAATATCTCAGTAATACTGGTGACCCTGGCCTGTTTGTATCCTGGGATTAGCCAAGCGTCTGTGAATGACAGCTTCACCCAGGTGCGTCAGTTGGCACAGCTGGCCGAATATATTGCTGTGGATTACGTGGAAGCCGTTAGGGACGGGCAGGTGATCAATGGTGATGAGTATCAGGAAATGCTCGAATTTTCCCAACTTATCGTGACTAAGGTTTCCGCGATTCAAAATGAACAGACTAGGGGTGCCGAGCTGGCGACCCAGGCAAATGCATTACAGGACGCCATTCAAAAGAAACAAGATACCGAGACGATTCGGCAAATGAGCAGCAGCCTGCGAGGCACTTTGTTGGCTCTGATGCCACAGTCGGCTCTGCCGGATCGGCTTTTGCCTAAAACGAGTATCAAACAGTTGTTTGAGAATCAGTGCGCCTCTTGTCATGGTGAGTCCGGTGGCGGCGATGGTGTGCTGGCAGCGCAATTAAAGCCAGCCCCAACCGATTTCTCTGACAAAGAACGTGCCCTGAACCGATCACTGTTGGGCCTGTACGATGCCATCTCTCGTGGTATAGATGAAACCGCGATGCAGGCTTTTGACCAATTGTCAGAACAGGAGCGTTGGTCTCTGGCCTTCCACGTTGGCAGCTTGGCATTTCAATCCGGCTCGCCTGTGGCGGGTGAGGCATCCAATGTCACTTTGCAGCAATTGGTCAACCATACCCCGGCGCAACTGGCCGCCGATCTCCCCGAGGTCACTCTGCAGACGGTGCAAGGCTTGCGAGCCAATCCGAAACCGCTATTCGAAGTATCAGACGATCCCCTTAAAATCACCCGTGACCAGTTGCTGCTTGCACAAGCGGCGCATCAGCGAGGCGATTACCAGGTCGCACAGACATTGGCGGTCAGCGCCTATCTGGATGGTTTTGAGTTGATCGAGAACAGTTTGGACGCGCAGGATAAAGCACTGCGACGGTCCCTGGAGGTCGATATGATGGCTATGCGGCAACTGATGAAACAGCCGCAAGCCGCGGGCGAGGTAGAAGGAGCTGTGAGCCAGATACTGATACAGCTGGATGATGCGGATCGATTGTTATCCGAGTCCACGCTGTCCAATGTCACACTGTTTAGCGCCAGTCTGTTTATCCTGTTAAGGGAGGGGCTTGAAGCGTTACTGGTGGTTATTGCCATGGTCACCGTGTTAGTGCGAACCGGGCGCAAGGATGGGCTTCGCTATGTGCATTTGGGCTGGGTTGCGGCATTGCTGGCCGGCGTTGCCACCTGGGCGGCGGCACAGTCACTGATCAGTATCAGCGGCGCCAGCCGGGAAGTTATGGAGGGTGTAGCGGCGCTGTTGGCGGTGTTGGTGTTACTCTACGTCGGTATCTGGATGCACAGTAAAACCCATGCAGCGCAGTGGCAGGCCTATATCCAGCAGCATATCAATACTCACCTGACGTCGGGGACACTGTGGGGCCTGGCGTTACTCGCATTTATCGTGGTGTATCGCGAAGTGTTTGAAACTGTGTTGTTTTATCAGGCGTTGCTGACACAGACGGCATCCACTCAATACCCATCTGTTATCGGCGGCTTCTCCCTCGGTGTTGCTTTTCTGCTGTTACTGGCCTGGGTATTGGCCCGTTATTCGGTAAAACTGCCTATTGCCAAATTCTTTTCCATTACCACCTATCTGTTACTGGCTCTGGCGTTTATTTTGATGGGCAAGGCGGTGTCGGCACTGCAGGAAGCAGCTCTCCTTGGTATTACCCCATTACCTGTCAGTTTCGAAATCGACTGGGTTGGTGTCAAGTCCAACTGGCAGGGAATACTTGCGCAACTTTCAGTCTTACTGATTTTTATGATGGTGACAGGGTCGAGAAAGAAAGCTTCCTGCCCGACATCCCGTACAGGCGATTTTAAAAATCCAGGTATTGCCCCTTCGAAGCCGGACTAATCGGAAGATTTTTTAATCTACCTACTCAGCCGTCCTCTAGTTTGAGCAATCGCTGGCATCCCCTGGGCAAAAATAGATTAAGGTCCAATCAGTGGAGAACTTAAAGGGCTGTTCGCTCGAACAAATCCGTAATTTACCCTGTGGAGACAGACTGCCGAGCAATAACCAGTCAACGCCGGATTCACCCAGCCGGCTTTTCAACTGGTCGAGATTGAAATCCTCGCTCAGGCGTGTTGATTGTATTGTCCAACCATCGTTCAGGCGTTGTTGGAGGGTATAAAAATCTGTTGGTGGCTCAAAGGCGAAATAGCCGCGCTGCTGCAGGGTCAGACGTTTCTGTTCCTGGACTGACTCTTCGTGAGGGCGCAGCTGAAAAGTACGGTGGTGTCCGAACTGGGCGCCCTGTGCCTTGCAGACCAGCGCGTTGTAGTAATGATTGTCGGTAGCGCACAGCAGAAAACTCAAATGTTCATCATCTAACTCATGCTCGGCATGTTCGGAGAGAATCTCTCCATAGTAGACCTTGATGCCATCCATGCGGATTGGTTTAAGGCGTTGATAAGATCCATCGGTGACAACCACGTCCACCTCGAGATCCTTGAGGGCCTTTGCTAGGGCCTGAGTCCAGGGAGAGGCTCCTACGATCAGCAGACCGTTTTCTTCCTTTGCCGCCAGAAACAATTTTCGCGCCAGCGGCCCCAGCGTGAGACCGTGTGCCAATACGGTCACGATAATGATTAGAAAAACGATCGGTAGAAGCAGTTCAGCGTCCTGATAGCCGGCAGCAATCAGTGCCGGGCTAAAGATGCCCGCAGTGGCTGCGGCGACGATACCTCTCGGCGCAATCCACGCCAGCAGCAGTTTGTCCTTGCCGCGCATGGGTGCACTCAGCGTTGCCAGAAAGATAGACAGCGGCCGCACCAGCAACAGGATAGCCAGCACGAAGGCCACCACTCGCCAGTTCAGCAGCTCCAACTGATCGATTCTGAGCTGGGATGGGATGACGATAAACAGCACCGATACCAGCACAATGGTAAGATTTTCCTTGAAGTGACGCAGTGGCTCACGCTCGACCAGTTTCATATTACCGATGACCAGACCCATCACCGTCACGGTCAGCAACCCCGCCTCATGCTGGACCAGATTGCTGGCCCAATAAGCCGCCAGCACCAGCAACATCAGTAGCGGTGGCTTGAGGTGAGGGGGGACCCCTCCGCGACGGTAGAACCAGCCTATCAGCCATCCCCCCACACCGCCAAACAGCGCTGCTGCGGCGATTGCCGCGCCGAGTCCTGTGAGCACCTGAGACCAATCGCTCCCAGCGAGGGTGAAGTATTGAAAAGTGAGTACCGCCAGCAATACCCCCATTGGGTCATTGACGATTCCCTCCCATTTCAACAGTGAAGCCGACTCCCCGTTGAGGCGGGCCTGACGTAGCAAAGGCAGGATTACGGTCGGACCTGTGACCACCAGAATAGCGCCCAGTACCCAGGCGACCGGCCAGCTCAGTCCGGCAACAAAATGCGCGGCCAGTGCACCGAAAATCCAAGCCAGCGGCGGGCCAAGAATTGTCAGGCGGCCAACGCCGTGTCCAACACGTCGGATTTCGCCAAGCTTTAAATCCATACCGCCTTCGAACAGGATAATGGCGACCCCCATACCAATGAGCTCCGTCAGTTCGGTTTGAGATAAACCCAGTTCGATGATGCCGCTCACAGGCCCCAGAACAAGGCCGGCTGCAATCAACACAACGATTGCCGGCAGATGGATTCGCCAGGCAATCCATTGGCTGACAAGTCCGGCGCTCAAAATAATCAGCATAAGGGTGGCGGCGTGCATTGGTGCTCCAATAAGCCATGTTGAGTCGAAAAAACTTATCAGTTATTAGGATTCTTTAAAAAATTATCAATAAAATTAAATAATTATATTTATCTATTAAAGGTATTTCGAGAAATATTCCAGCAACTGTCAAGTAGGGCTAGAAGTAATAGTTAAACGACATATTCCGTGTTCTCCATTTGATGAAACTGAATTCATAGTAATCCAGGATAAGTTTTTGAACAGCTGTAGACCAATAATTTTGCCAAACCAAGAGGTTCGGTAAATGGCTATTTTGTTACGGGCAATGCTGGCACTGTGACTGAATCAGTTGGGTTCTGGCCAAAACCCGATGTTGCTCCAGGGCACTGAAAGTTTACTTAGCGCCTGTCATGGGTGGCGATAGCCTCCAGCGTTGATGAGTTGGGATAGCCGTCCGCAACCATATTATTGGCGAGCTGGAAGTCGCGCAGCGCACTGCGGGTTGCGGAGCCCAGCACACCGTCGACGGGACCCACATCATAACCGAGCGCGTTAAGTGTCTTCTGGGCGAGTTCAATATCAGTTTTTCGCAGGGGCTCCTGGGCGCTGGAGCCATCGCGCAGTGCACCAGCACCGGCGATGCGATCGGCCAGGTGACCAACGGCAATGGCGTAGAGCTCGGACCGATTCCAGCGCATGATGATCTCGAAATTATCGTAGACCAGAAAGGCGGGACCGCGGTGTCCTGCTGGAACCAGTAACGCGGCATCCGCACTGGCGATGGGCAGTTTTCCACCATTACTCTGTTTTACCCCATAGTCGGCCCATACCTGTAGCGGGTGGCGTTGGTCGCGCTGACCGGCAAGCTGAAACGGGAAGTTGTCGGGCAACTGCACCTCTCGACCCCAGCGAAGACCAGACTGCCAGCCCAGGGATTTCAGGTAGTTGGCCCCGGATGCCAGGGCATCGTGTTCACTGCGCCAAAGGTCGATCTGGCCATCGCCGTCACCGTCTACGGCATAGTGCAAGTATGAAGAGGGCATGAATTGGGTATGCCCCACAGCACCTGCCCAGGACCCCTGCATATCCGCAGGTTCGAGGGATTCGCGCTGCATCAGTTGTAGGGCTGCGATGAACTCACCTGAGAAGAAATCACTGCGCCGCTGATCACAGGCCAGGGTCGCCAGTGAGTCGAGTGTTGGCATGCGACCGAGGTAGCTGCCGTAATTGGTTTCAAGACCCCAGAAGGACACGAGGTATTGTGGAGGTACGCCATACTGTTCCTGCAAATCCAGAAGAAACGGCCGATGCTGCTCCAGTAGTGCCCGCCCGCGTTCGACACGCTCCGGAGTGACCCGCAGATCAAGGTACTCGGAAAAGGTCTGCAGGAACTCGGGTTGCTTCCGGTCAAGACTGATGACCCGCTCCTGTTGCTGCAGGCCGGGGACGACATCCCTCAGAATGCTTTCGTTGATGCCCGCGCTGCGGGCCTGTGCCTGAAGCGACATGAGGCAAGTGGAAAACTCAGTATTTGCCGACGATGGTGCTGTGATGGCGAGTGCCCCTAAGGCGAGGATAACGACGAAGTGGCGACGTACTGCGAATGTATTCACGTTTTGCGTCTCAGGGGGCGGTTAGGAACACATCGATGATGATTATCCACGGGTATTGCCAGCTGTCCACGCCTGAGTGTAACTCCAGATCGGGTTGTAACCGTAGCAAAGTGAGGCATGAATAGAACCAATTGTTATCATCTGCACTGATTTAATCCTTATTGATATACTGGAAAGCCCGGTGCACGTACGGTACCACCGCCTGAAACAGCTTAGCAAAATAAGATGTTTGCAAGGGCAGAATACCCCGCTCGGGATGCTGCACCAGTTCTAAGGGGCAACCAGCATAGATTGTACATATGGCATCGTATACAGGCGATTGACCTACAAGATTAACTGTTTCCACCAAAGCCCCATGGGCCTGTTGTTGTGGAAGCTGGGAGTGTTGAAGTGTCGGGCGATTAACAACAAAGTTGCGTGTGGACCTGAACAAAAAGGCATTTATTCTTTGTCATTTTACGTTTGCCAAAATCTTCATAACTCAGTCTCGGGATTGGCCATTTTAAAAGTAGGTATTTTAAAAAATGGATAGTAAAATCATGAGAAAACAGGAAACAGTAGATGACAAATATAGTTGTCGGACGTCAGGAAATTCTTGATTCAAACATGTCAATTCACGCCTATGAGCTTTTGTTCAGAGGTCAGGATTTTGACCTGAGCAGCAAGGATGGTTCAAGCGAGGCCACCAATCAGATAATTACGGACACTATTCTTGAAATCGGACTTAATAACGTAGTTGGTAACTCAAAAGCATTTATTAATTTTACCGCCCAAAATCTGTTGGAAAAAATACCACTTTATTTACCCAAGGATCGCATCGTTATCGAGGTTCTGGAAAGTGTGGCAGTTGATTTGCGAATAATCAGCGCGCTTAAAGAGCTTTCTAACGAAGGGTACACCCTTGCATTGGATGACTTCCAGATGAGTTCAGAATGGCGCCCACTTCTGGAGTTCGCTCATATTGTGAAACTCGATGTGCTAGCCAACCCGCTACAGGAAACTCTGGATCTAATTAAAGAGCTCAAACCATACAACCTGACCATTTTGGCCGAGAAGGTTGAAACTCATGAAATGTTTGAGTTGTTTCGTGATGCAGGTTGTGAGCTGTTTCAGGGCTTTTTCTTCAGTAAGCCAAATACTGTTAAAGGCCGGCGAGTAGGCGTTAATCATCTCGCTGCGGTGAAGCTGTTAACACTGGTAAATGACCCTGATGTTACTTTTTCGGAGCTTGCCTCAATCGTTTCTCAAGATGCTGGTTTAAGTTATAAATTGCTTCGTTATATTAATTCCGCATTTTTTGGCCTGCGAAATAAAATGGAGTCCATAACACACGCTGTATCTTATCTGGGCCTGAACGAAGTAAGACGTTGGGTCAACGTTTTGACATTAGCGACATTGTCAGGCAAGCCCGGTGCCAGTTTCCAGCAAGCGCTGATCCGGGGAAAAATGTGCGAATTGACTGCGCTTCAGTGCGGAGAGCAGGCGGGAAATCTATTTCTGATAGGAATGTTGTCTTCTCTTGATAGTATGTTGGATATCCCCCTGGCGGAAGCATTGGAGCAGATGCCAATTGGTGAGCAAATGCGACAGGCGATTCTTTTCCAGGAAGGTCCTGCTGGAGATATCCTTAATGATGTCCTCTCTTATGAACGCTGGGAATTGGCACATGAAAACTTAACCTGCCTAAGCCCGGAAGAACTTGGCAGCCTGTATTTGAAAAGTATCGAATGGGCCAAAGACGCCTTTGGTCAACTATAAATACCGAGCAGACATATTGCTGGTTTAATATAAAAAATCAGCTGTTTTATGTGCTGATATGTGGGAACGATCATCAGGTTTTTAGCTCTCTGGTCTTGGTAGATATCCTTCGCCTCAACAACGTGTTTGTTTTCCTCGACTCGGTATGAACAGAGTTTGGAGGGTGCTTATCACCTGATGGCAAGCTAGAAAGGCAACGTAGTAATCTGGGTAATCTGGGGTATTATCTCGTCTCCAAGTGAATAAATCGGGTAAATCAGCTAACTTGAACCTTCGTTATCCTACAAACCAGACATGTTTGTGTCGGCCAATAGTAATTGAGATAATAACAAAGTACTTGTGTGCTATGCCTCAGAAGCAAGCCACCTGTCAGCCAGGATCAACCCCCATTTATGACGGATTTAAACACCAGTAGGTTTGCCAGTCTGGCAGACCATTTTCGTGAATTTCACCGGCTCAGCTTGAGCCGATATCATTCCTACAGTGAACTCTATGCTGATTATCTTAAAACGGGGATGCGGTTATTCGACATGCCGACGGGTATTGTCAGTCGAATCCGCGATGATCAATATACGATCCTTGCTATTGAACCCGATACCCCTGGCTTGATCATCGGGGATACCCTGCCACTCGGTGAAACCTATTGCTCGGTAGTAGTCAGCAAAGACTCGACCTTGGCTGTCACCCACGCAGCACAGGATGTTGCTTTCTACGGTCACCCAGCTTACCGACAGATGCGACTGGAAGCTTACCTTGCCACACCTATCCGCGTTAATGGAGAGATTTATGGCACCCTGAATTTCACAGCGCCAGAAGTCCGAGAGCACCCTTTTGATGACATTGATATAGAACTCATTGAACTCATGGCCGGGCGAATCGGTCAGGTCATCGAGCAGCATCAGGTTGATCGTGAGAGACGGGAAGCTGTCAACCGGTTGCATGACAACATCAGACTGTTTGAGAGTGCGTTCGAATATGCCCCGATCGGGATGGCTTTGGTGAGCCCTGAGGGCCGCTGGTTAAGGGTCAATCGTGCGATTACCAAAATTTTAGGTTATACGGCAACCGAATTGTTGGCTATTGACTTTCAGGCCATCACTCATCCGGATGATCTGGATACCGATTTGAAGCTTCTGCGTGAAATACTGGCGGGTGAGCGCGACACTTATCGGATGGAGAAGCGGTATTTTCATAAGGATGGGCGTGAGATTTGGGTCCTTCTGAGTGTTTCAGTGGTTCGCGACGAGCAAGGCAATCCAGAGTATTTTGTTTCACAGATTCAAGAAATCACGGCCCAGAAGCACGCAGAAGCGGAGTTGCTCTGCCGTCAAAAAGAGTTGGAGTCAGTGAATCGAAAACTAAAGCTGTTGTCCGCTACGGACCCACTGACTCAACTTGGTAATCGACGTGCACTGGATAAGCGGATGCAGGAAGAGTTACAGCGTAGTTCGCGAACTGGGGAGCCACTGTCGCTAGTGATCGTGGATGTTGATCACTTTAAACATTATAACGATACGTACGGTCATCCCGCGGGGGATGTGGCACTCCGGAAACTGGCTATCGCTCTCAAGCAGGTGGCTCGTATAACTGATACCGTTATACGGCTAGGCGGTGAGGAGTTCTTGCTCCTGCTGCCACATACTGATGAAGCTGGTTGTTATACCGTGGCAAAGCGCCTTTCCCGGTTAGTTAGTAAACTGGACAATCTGGAGGCAGCGATTACTGTGAGCACGGGAGGAGCGACACTGATATCCGCCATAGGAACGACACATATACCCGAAGCAGACGCCCTGTTAAAGCAGGCCGATGATGCGTTGTACCGTGCCAAGCAAGAGGGAAGGAACCGCCATTGCCAGTCGCCATTACTGACCTGCTGAAGTATCTCCCCCTCAAGCGCTGATTACAATTCCGGTGATCTGTCGGAGATAATAAGAGACATGGTATGTCGAGGTCTTGCAGATAGGCAGTGGCTCTACTTTTGAAAGCCCGACTCGATTGTTGAAAGTGGTTTTGTTCCTAAAATTTCTAACCACACTGGCCCTCTACGCGAGGGGCCAGAGCACTGAAAGGTAGCGCCTGAGGAAGAAGGATGAAGGCAACTGCCCAAGCCCAGGTTGAAACTGTGCTGGCCCGCCGGCAGCAATAGCAGGGCGATTGTCATCCAGAGCATTCGTAGATCTAGTATCCTCAATAGTGGTTCTCTGCCCATCAATCTGCTCCATCAGAAACCTGGCCCATAGTGCCGCCGTAACGACAATCAATACACTTACCGCCGAGCTCCGACCCAGCAAAGCGGCGATCAGACGACCGGTCAGGCAAACCAACCACAACAGAAACCCGCACTGGATTCGATGTACATGAATGGCGGAACACTGCTGCTAGGCAGTGTTTACTCCGATCGAGAGGGTTCCCCTTGACTGACCTGTTCTATCAGTTCATCTCGCAGTTCATCAAATTCTGTTGGTCGCTCCGACTCCCCAAGGTGATCGCTGCGGTCCAGTAGCCGCAGCAACCGCTCGCGAGTCATGGCTTCGTGCAACTCCTGCTGGCGACGCTCGGTGCGCAGGGAACGGAGCAAAGAGGCGGCCATAAAAATCATCAGAATCATAAACGGAAAGGCAGCCACAATGGAGATGGTCTGTAGTGCCGCCAGTCCGCCACTGAGTAGCAATACGCCGGCCACCAGCACCTGAATCACGCCCCAGGTCACCCGCGACCAGCGGCTGGGCGTGAGTAAACCCTTGCTGGTGAACATGCCCAATACAAACGTAGCGGAGTTGGCCGAGGTAATCACAAACAGAATGATCAGCACCAGCATCAGAATACTGACAATCTCCGCTCCCGGTAGAAGTGCCAGGGTGGCGAACAGGGCAGAGCTCATCTCCTGCACCACCGCATCGCCCAGGGCCGCACCTTCAAACAGTTCAAAATACAGTGCCGAGCCGCCAAAAGTTGAAAACCACAACACACTCAGCAGCACCGGCATGCCGATCACACCCACGACAAATTCCCGGATGGTGCGACCGCGGGAGATACGGGCAATAAAACTGCCCACAAATGGGGCCCAGGAGAGCCCCCAAGCCCAGTAAAAAATCGTCCAGCGCTCGACCCAGTCATCGCCGGTGTAGGGGGTCATCACCAGGCTCATGCCCATGATATTGCCAAAATAATCTCCGATGGCGTTGGTCATGGCGGCGGTAATGAAATCGGTGGGACCGGCAAAAAACACAAATACCAGCAGCGCACCCGCCAGCAACATGTTCAAATCACTAATGTAACGCACGCCGCTCTCCAATGGTGCCAGCGCACATACCAGAAAAATCATCGAGATGCCGGCCAGAATCATCAGTTGCTGGGTAGTACCAAAGGGTACATCACCCACTGACACCAGTCCGCTGTTAATCTGGATGACACCCAGCCCCAGCGTGGTAGCCACACCAAATACCGTCGAGACCACCGCCAGAATATTGATCAGATGGCCGCGAGCACCGTCCACCCTGTCACCCAGCAGCGGCCGGAAAGTCTCGCTGATCAGCCCTGGGCGCTGCATCCGGAAGCGCACATAGGCAATGGATAACCCGACCAATGCGAAATTGGCCCACTGGTGAAACCCCCAGTGAAACAGCGCGTAGCGCATGGCCGCTCCCGCCGCCTGGGGACTGCGGGGCTCGGCCTCGCCGAAAGGCGGGCTGACAAAGTGACTCATGGGTTCGGCTACTGCCCAGAAGACCAGCCCCACACCCATGCCAGCCGAAAAAATCATCCCCAGCCAGGTGAGATAGGGAAATTCCGCTGCCTCTCCCTCCGTACCAAGACGGATGTGGCCGTAATCGCTCGTGGCAATGCCGATGCAGAACAGCAGAAAGCCACTGGTGGCAAACAGGTACAGCCAACCAAAATGCTCGGTCGTAAACTGCAGACCAACCCCGGCCCATTCCGACAGCCGTTCGGGATTGGTGGCCCCCAGTCCGACAAAAGCCGCCAACAGAATCAGCGACGTGTAAAAGACCCAGCCGGGACGGTTGTTCATGACGAATAATCCAAACAGTGTGCATTGAAAAAACAGCGTGATGACGAACTTAACATAGTTGTTCAGTCCTATAGATGTATGGCTTTTTCAATACTTCAGTCCGTCTATGTGTTCTTTACGTGTTTTTGCATGCCTGACAACTTCCTTGAACAGGGCGCGCTGACGACGCATATATAACAAGAATTCAGGGTGCCATTGCACACCCAGCAAAAAATCTCGGGAAGGGTCTTCAATGGCCTGTACGATGCCATCAAGGTCGTGACCGGTGACCACAAGACCATCACCAACGCGGTCGATACCCTGATTGTGCAGGCTGTTGATCCGTGAACGACCATGTCCAAAAAGTGCGGCCAGCACACTGTTCCCTGTTTCCAGTCCAGCGGTAATACACAGTGTCTTGATCGGCAGGATGGTCCACCGGTTGGAAGTTTGCCTACGCCGGGAGCGCAATTCCTGGTGCAGCGATCCGCCCCGGCAAATATTGAGTAATTGGTTGCCCCGACAAATACCCAGCAAGGGTAGCTTTCGTTCGAGCGCATCGTTGATCACTGCGATTTCCAGCGCATCGCGAGCTGTATCGTAGTTGGGTTCAATCTCAGGTTCCGCTGCGTAAAGTACCGGTTCGACATCGTGGCCGCCGGTCACAACGACACCGTGATATTCAAGGTCCCGCTGCTCATCACCCGGACGGAGTTGTAGCGGATTCCCGCCGTAAAGGCGGATCGCCATTGCCACCAGCAACCGTGGACCAATCGCCCCATGCTGGGGCCCCGTAATGGCAATTACTGGTCGAGCCACCTGTTCTCCACCGTGGTTGCCCAGTTGCTGAAGATACGCTTGAGGGGGCTGTTGAGATATTGCAGATACGACGCACAGCAACGTTGCAGGCGGGCTTCATCCGCCGCGAGACGCTCCACCTCTACCCAGTCATTCCACGACACATAAAGCCCCCATTCGGGCTTGTCAATTTCGCAATCCGGCAGGCGGTAATGAAAGGTGGGGCGTGCCTTGATCAGGGTGTCATCGGCCCCTGAACGGACGCGATCTTCGTCGAGAAACATGAATAGCGGTAGCATATCGAGGGCACGATTGCGCGTTGGATTATCGGCGAGGTAGTCGTCAATCAGAGTTGAAAGATCGGGCCAGTAATCCGCTGCAATGACCTTTTTCACGTAGTTGGTAGGGAAAGGGTCGACGTAACTGGTGACACGGCGGGTGAAATTGATGTCGGCGCGAACGTATAACCAGTCGTAAAGGCAGAGAAAAGCTTTCAGACAAGCGGTAATAAGCCTCGGTTCGAGACTCGGAAGTTCTGGATTAAACTGCATACCAAAGGCATTGGTGGCGCGATCCGATGTACCCTTAGCACCCCTTTCGCGCAACTGAGTGATGAGCTCCTCGACTTCGCCAAGCCTGGCCAGCGGCAACGGTGGACTCACGACCTCATGTGGCACCAGTGATTCGGCAGCCCAGGCTAATATGTCCTCGGATGTCTCTTCCAGTTGTCCGCCAAAGGAATCGCTGGAACGTGGCTCCCGCCCGAGCCGTTTGAGCAGATCGAAATCAAGTTCCACCAGCCAGTCACCATCGGAGTCGCCCTTGAGGAGACGCTCGTAACGCCCTTTGGTTTCTATATCAAGTCCAAGAATTTGCGCCACACTACCAGCCAGCACATCGAGATCAAGCCCGTTGATCTCGAGCTCGACACCGACACGACGACTCTCTCCATGGCTGTTTTTTAACCAAGGTGGCTGTTTCAGTTTCTGGTATTTGTCTTGCATTTTCGTTTTCTCAGCTATAACCGGTTCCCGGTAATACAATGTTCTGGCTTCACCATCTGCCAACCGGCCACTTTCGGTATCTTCACAAACAGTTGGTGGCTGTCTGTCGAGAGGGCCAGCTGCCAGCGTATCATAGGCAAATCCGTTGAGGGGTGCGTTCGTTCTGCTTAAAGGCGCATCCAGAGAGATAAAGAATTGCGGTTTGTCTGTCTGCTGTATTATGACGGCAGCCAATTGGCTCGGAAACGCAAAACAGAGTAGGGGATCAGTGGATGAAATTCCTGTTATTGGCTCTAGTTGTACTTGGCGTACTTTATGTGGTGATGATCGGCGGCAAAAAAACGTCTGTCTCCGCTGAGCAACCGGCAGCCATTTATCAGCGGGAAGTTGAACGCGTCGAAAAGCTCGACGACTTTTTACAGGATACGGTGGACCGGCAGGGCAGTGAAATGGATGTGGTGAAATGATTGATGTCAGCGAGGACCTGTAATGATCAGCAAAGGCTACAAACCACAGGACAGGGAGTGGATGCTGGAAGCTATGTCGCTGGCAGAACAGGCTGGGGCTGCCGGTGAGGTGCCGGTAGGTGCTCTGGTGGTACGCAACGGTTCGGTGATCGGCCGTGGCTGGAATTGCTCGATAGGCGATTGTGACCCCACTGCCCACGCTGAAATTGTCGCCCTCCGCGATGCTGCAAGATCTGTCAGCAACTATCGCCTTCCCGATACGACGCTCTATGTCACCATTGAGCCATGTACCATGTGCGTTGGTGCAATGATTCACGCCAGAATTGGTCGCCTGGTCTACGGTGCTTCAGAACCACGTGCCGGTGCAGTGGTCAGTCAGTTGCAATTAACCGAACAGGCGCATTTCAATCATCATATTGATGTCGTCGGCGGCCTGTTGGCCGAGCAATGCGGAGAGCTGGTCAGCCAGTTCTTTCGTCAGCGTCGCAAACAGTCGGGCCAGTCCGGGTTGTAGCGCCTTCTTGACCGTTACAGCGACAACATGGAGCCGGTATTCCAGTCACTGGAGTTTGGTAGCTCAAGGCGATTTTCCCGTTCCAGGCGACGTTTCTCATCCAGTGTGTGCCAGTTGAGTATGGTCCGGAAATGACGCACGTTTCTGACATAGCTTACGGGCTCGTAGCCCCGTGCATAGCCGTACTTAACTGTGCTGTAATATTTTTTCTGTTGTAACAGTGGCAGGAACTCTTTGACATCGTTCCACAGGTGGGGGTTTCTGCCCGCCCGCTCGGTTAGCACCCTTGCATCTTCAAGATGACCGAGACCGATGTTGTAACCTGCCATGGCAAACCAGGTGCGGTCTGGCTCACTGATATCGTCGGGAATACGTGATTTGGTCTGGAGGAAATATCGGGTGCCGCCATCAAGGCTCTGTCTGGGGTCAAGGCGATTTTTTACTCCCATTTCTTTAGCCGTGGGCAGGGTGAGCATCATCAACCCACGAACCCCGGTCGGAGATGTTGCCTTGTGATCCCAATGCGACTCCTGATAGGCGATGGCTGCCAGGAGTTGCCACTCAAGGCCGTATTTCTGTGCTACCTCCTGAAACATTTCCTGATAATCGGGCAGTCGACTACTGACGCGTTTCATGAAGAGCTGGGATCCAGCAAAATTAAATTCGTTGGTCTGAATCAGCGAGCGTTTTTTTAATCGATCCAGCTCTCCCGATGCTGCATATTCCTCCAGAAAACGATTTGCTGCTTCCACCAGGCTATCGTCGCCGTGACGGGGAAAAGCCCAGGCGATTGGCTGTGGATCGGAGATATCAAAAGCGCCTCGAGCTCGGGGATAAATGCCCCGATCCACCTGGAAGGAGATTGAGTCCACAATGGCGTACTCCACTTCGCCGGAATCTACCATTGCCATTAAATCCAGCATTTCGAGGCCAGACGCCTCCCGCCATTCAAGTGATGGATACTCATTTTTCAGTTCTTCCAGTCGTTCGCTGTGAGAGCTCTGGGGAATGACCAGCAGTTGGCCACCGGCCAGATCCTCTATATCGCGGGGTCGCCTTGATCCATTTCGATAGATCAGCTTTTGGGTAACTTCATAGTAGGGCTCGCTGAAACGAAGCACTTTCTGACGCTGGGGTGTCACCGTTAATCCCGCTGCGGCCATATCGCCCAATGGGCCGCCGACAGCAACGATCGCGCCACTGACAGATTCCCTGGGAGTTATCTTGAGCTCAACACCGAGAGACGCGGCAAAAGCACTGGCAAGCCAGTACTCAAAGCCGCCCTCGCCCTTGGCATTTTGAAAATAGGTGGTCGAGCCCATCAGGGTGATAACACGCAATTCTCCCCGATTAATCACCTCTTCAAGTTGAGTGGGTGCGCGGCTGGTAGAAAGTGTCAGGGCAAACAAAAAGAGCAGTAGGCCATACAGGATGCGTTTTGTGGCTTTTTTCAGATGGAAGTAGAAACCCAGCACCTATACACCCAATGTGTCACGCATTCTCGGAAAGCCCCTGGCCCGGTGAATATTGTTGCTATAGATAAAGAACAACCCTGCGGATAACACGTCCATACGTTTGTGATAATAGCTTAATGCGGGGCCTAGGTTAGTGAGAGAGGTCTCAGGGTTCAACCGTTTTCTGTGCACATGCCGGGTCGGAATCTCCCGATGACGCTCAGAGGGCAATTCCAGTACAATGTCGCCCCTTCGGAATGGCCCCATACGAGTTACCTTAAGATGCAGATTTTTCCCGGAAACCCCGTACTTTCGAGTTTCAGGCAGCGACAGTTACTGGCGTCTCTTCAGTCAGTCGATCCCGCTGTGGAATCCGTTTACGCTGAATACAGACATTTTGTGGATCTGGTCTCGCCCCTGAGCGAAACCGAGCATCTGACACTGACGTCATTACTGGAATACGGCCCGAAAATCCCCCCTGAGAATAACGATGGCATGCTGATACTGGCGACGCCCCGTGCCGGAACCATCTCTCCCTGGTCGAGCAAGGCCACAGATATCCTTCACAATGCTGGAGTGAAATCGATCGAACGGATAGAGCGCGGTATTGCCTACTATTTGAAGGGTGATATTGATCCAGATGCCAGAGTAGTGCTGGCCAATACCCTTCATGATCGGATGGTGGAAATGGTCTATTTCGACCTGCAAGAGGCAGAGAGCCTGTTTCACCACCAGCAACCGGCACCCATGATCAGTGTCCCGCTGCTCGCAGAGGGACGGCAGGCGCTATCCCGCGCTAATATTTCATTGGGGCTGGCCCTTGCGGATGATGAAATCGACTATCTGGTGAACTGTTTCAATGACCTGCAGAGGGACCCCACCGATGTGGAATTAATGATGTTTGCCCAGGCTAATTCAGAGCATTGTCGCCATAAAATATTCAATGCCTCCTGGACAATTGACGGTCAGAAGCAGGAAAAATCCCTGTTTGCCATGGTCAAAAATACGTTTGAAAAAAGTGGTGAAGGTGTCTTGTCCGCTTATTCAGATAATGCGTCTGTGATCGTCGGCAGCCATGCTGGCCGATTTTTCCCGAACCCGGACAGCAAAATCTATCAATTCACGCAAGAACCTGTTCATCTCCTGATGAAGGTTGAAACCCATAACCACCCGACGGCAATTGCCCCCTTTGCCGGCGCCGGTACAGGTGCCGGCGGTGAGATACGCGATGAAGGGGCAGTAGGTAGAGGGTCTAAACCAAAAGTGGGTCTTACCGGCTTTTCAGTTTCCAATCTCAATATTCCCGGTTTTGAATGCCCATGGGAAACGGATTACGGCAAGCCCGACAGGATCAGCAGTGCCCTGGACATCATGCTTGAAGGGCCTATCGGTGGTGCAGCATTCAATAATGAGTACGGTCGACCCAATCTCTGTGGCTATTTCCGCACATTCGAGCAGGACTTTAATGGCGAACGCCGCGGCTATCACAAACCCATTATGATCGCTGGCGGTTACGGCAACATTCGTGAAGAACACATTGAAAAGAAGCCCTTTGATAGTAGCTGTAAACTGATTGTGCTGGGTGGACCGGCAATGTTGATCGGTCTCGGTGGCGGCGCCGCGTCATCAATGAGCTCCGGTAGCAGTGCCGAGGATCTTGATTTTGCCTCGGTACAGCGGCAAAACCCCGAAATTGAACGCCGCTGTCAGGAGGTGATCGACCAGTGCTGGCAGCGGGGTAATGGTAATCCCATCGCCTTTATCCACGATGTGGGTGCAGGCGGACTGTCCAACGCCTTCCCCGAGTTGGTAAAAGATGGTGGTTGCGGCGGCAGGTTTGAACTGCGCGATGTGCCCAATGATGAACCCGGCATGTCACCGTTGGCAATCTGGTGCAACGAAGCTCAGGAACGTTATGTGCTCGCCGTGAGACCTGAGCAACTGGCCGATTTTGAAGAAATTTGCCAGCGTGAACGCTGCCCCTACGCGGTTGTTGGCGAAGCCACTTCCGAAAGGCATTTGCTGCTGAACGATAGGCATTTTTCCGCCAGGCCGGTGGATCTCCCCATGTCAGTGTTGTTCGGTAAACCGCCGAAAATGCACCGCACAGCAGAAAAACTGACGGTCACAACGGCGCCTTTTGAGCGCACGGACATTGTGCTGGATGATGCCATCGATCGCGTGCTTACCCATCCGGCCGTGGCCAGTAAAAGCTTTCTTATCACTATCGGCGATCGCAGTGTTACCGGCATGGTTGTCAGGGATCAGATGGTGGGGCCTTGCCAGGTTCCTGTCGCCGATTGTGCCGTGACCACGGTCAGTTATGACAGCTACTGTGGTGAGGCAATGGCGATAGGCGAACGATCACCCGTTGCGTTGCTGGATGCCCCGGCATCGGGCCGCATGGCGGTTGGGGAGGCGATTACCAATATTGCGGCAGCGGCCATTGACCGGCTTGCGGACGTCAGATTATCCGCTAACTGGATGTGTGCCGCAGGCCATCCTGGCGAGGATGAGAAACTGTTCCGCACGGTACAAGCAATCGGTGAAGAGCTCTGTCCAAAATTGGGCATTTCGATTCCGGTCGGCAAGGACTCCATGTCCATGCGCACTACCTGGGAGGAACAGGGACAGGAGAAGTCGGTGACATCACCATTGTCACTGGTTATTTCTGCTTTTGCCCCTGTTTCTGATGTTCGTAAAACACTAACGCCGGAGTTGCGCTCCGACCTTCGCGATACAGTACTGTTGTACATCGATCTCGGCGAAAATCGCAATCACCTGGGGGGCTCAATCCTGGCTCAGACCTACAGCCAGCTGGGCGATAAACCGGCCGATTTGCTGAGCCCAGAGAAACTCAAAGCTTTTTTCAACGCTATCCAGGCCGCCAATCAAAGCGGAGAAATGATCGCCTATCACGATCGGTCTGATGGTGGTTTGATGACCACATTGGCAGAGATGGCTTTTGCCGGTAATACAGGTATCAGAATTTGCCTCGATGAGCTGCCAGGCGATGCACTATCGGTTCTATTTAACGAAGAACTCGGGGCCGTTGTTCAAGTACTTGGAGACCGGGCCGCTTCCTTTAAGCAGCGCTTCGCCGATATCGCCATCCCTGTCAGTGTCATAGCAACGCTTGATGACACTGACAGTATTGAGATTTATGAGGATGGCGATTGTCTGTTCAGTTCCGGCCGCACCGAATTATTGCGCCGCTGGAGTGAAACCAGCTACGAGATTCAAGCGCTTCGAGACAATGAAGATTGTGCCAGGCAGGAATTTGACGGGCTGTTTTTTGATAATCCCGGATTGAGCACAGCCCTCAGCTATGACATCAATGAAGATATTACCGCCCCCTATGTCAACTGTGGGGCCCGACCTCGCGCAGCTATACTCAGGGAGCAGGGAGTCAACGGACAGATGGAAATGGCCGCTGCATTTGATCGGGCCGGTTTCGAAACTGTCGATGTCCACATGAGTGATATCCTCGCTGGCCGTGTCGTTCTTGATAGTTTTAAGGGGTTGGCTGCCTGTGGTGGTTTTTCTTATGGCGATGTACTCGGTGCAGGGGAGGGGTGGGCGAAAACCGTACTGTTCAACCCTTTAGCCCGTGCACAGTTTGAGCAGTTTTTTCATCGGCCTGATACGTTTACTTTCGGTGTTTGTAATGGCTGTCAGATGTTATCCAATCTAAAATCCCTCATTCCGGGGGCCAATCATTGGCCTCGCTTTGTCAGGAATCTCTCAGAACAGTTTGAAGCACGGTTTTCCCTGGTAAGGGTAGAGAAATCACCCTCGGTTCTGCTTGCAGATATGGCGGGCTCCCATATGCCGATCGCGATTGCTCACGGTGAGGGGAGAGTGGAGTTCGCATCATCGGTGGATCCGGAAATATTTGATGGCTCCGGTGCGGTAGCACTGCGTTTCCTCGATAATTTCCTGGAAATTGCAGAGACCTATCCGGCCAACCCCAATGGATCACCTCTGGGCATCACGGGTGTGACCAGCGAGGATGGTCGCGCAACGATCATGATGCCACATCCAGAGAGAGTATTTCGGACAGTGAACAATTCCTGGCACCCGGATGACTGGAAGGAAGATGGTGCCTGGTTGCGGTTGTTCCGCAATGCCCGTCGATTTGTGGATTGAGGCTTCTGACCATAAAAAACCCGGCTTGTTGCCGGGTTTTTTATGGGTTATTCGGCGTATTCCTACAGGCTGGCAAAATAGGCAGCCAAATCCAGAATATCCTGATCCGACAGGGGTTTTGCCATACCGGACATTACCGGGTCAGTACGATTTCCTTCACGGAAATCTCTTAGTTGTTTAGCGGTGTAGCCAGCTTTCTGGCCCGCCAGGTTGGGCCACATGTCGTTGTTGCTGATGCCATTGGCACCGTGACAACCGGCGCAGGCCATAGCCTTGTTTTTGCCAGCCTCTATGTCACCGGCAGCCAATGCATGGCCCGTAGCAGTTGTCAGCACCAATGCTAGGATAGTTCCAGTCAGTTTTTTCATTTGATCACTCCAGACTTGAGATATAAAAAGATAACAAAAAAGGCCATTAGTTCCCTAAACGGTGACACACAAACAACACACTGGTGAAGAGCAGAATAGCACCCCCCTGATGAGCCGCCGCCAGGGGAACCGGCATATGTAATAACAGGGTTGAAATACCCAGCGTAACCTGTAACGCCAGCATTATAAGTACCAGTTTGACACCTACCCGGGCTTCCGAACGAATATTGCCATGTTTCAGTGTGCTGATCGAAAAACTGAGAATCACGACTATCAATAGGTAGGCAAATATCCGGTGGTTGAACTGAATTGTCGTGATATCTTCAAAAGCCGCCAGCCAGAAAGGCTCTGTGTCATAAATACCAGGGGGGATAAAACTGTCACCCATTAACGGAAAAGTGGGGTAAGCGTATCCCGCATCAGTACCCGCGACAAAACCTCCGGAAAGAATCATCAAAAAAACCAATCCCGAAAGGGCAACGGCGAAACGCCAACAGGTCGGCTGGCCCTGCTCCAGATCAGATTCTGGTGGATAAAGTAAGCTGAAAGCCACCCAGATAATGTAGCCATAGATGATGACGGCAGTACCAAGGTGAGCTGTCAGGCGATATTGGCTAACGCTCGGGTTATCTACCAAGCCACTTTTGACCATATACCAACCAAGTAAACCCTGCAGGCCTCCCAGAACAAACATGACCATAAGTTTTGGCGTCAACCCGGGTTTGATTCGGTGACTAAAATAGAAAAACAGAAAAGGCACCAAAAATAGGACGCCAATCAGTCTACCGAGTAAACGGTGAGCATATTCGTAGAGAAAAATTCGCTTGAACTCAGGCAGGCTCATGCCGCTGTTGACTTTCTGATACTCGGGGAACTGCTTATATTTGTCGAAGGTCTGCTGCCATTCCTGCTCGTTCAATGGCGGCAGAACGCCGGAAACGGGCGCCCATTCAACAATGGAAAGCCCCGAACCCGTCAACCGGGTAACACCGCCCAAAAGTATCATACTCAGAATAACGGCAGCGCATACAATCAGCCAGGAAGCCAACTGTCTATCATATCGAGTCTGCAAATCCATAAGAGATTTATACCTTCCTGTCCAGTGGGGAAGACCATTGACATGGATCTTTGCGAGAAAACCCCGATTAAGTGGTTTTTAAAATACCTCGAGGCGGTAAAAGCCGTGGGCTTACTATCGTCAACTACAGCGATCCAATATTACCAAATACAGCCGTGTATTTCCGGCAAAAATGTCCCTCACAGGAATATTTTTGACAATTCCGGTCCGTCAGTTTGCTAGCCTAGCCTTGCTGAACAAGAGGCAATCCTGCAAAGTCATTGAACTTAAAAAAATTCGGAGAGTGAAAGATGCAACAGACGACCGTCAATGGCGTCAGAATTACCTACCTGGACGAAGGGCAGGGTGATGTAATTATTTTTTTACACGGCCTGGGAGTCAGTAGCAGGGACTGGGATGGGCAGATCGATTATTTTCGCGATCACTGGCGGGTAATTGCCCCGGATTTTCGGGGGCACGGTGCGTCGGACAAACCCGATAGCCATTACGATATATCGATCCATGCCAATGATGTTCTCGGGTTGATGGATCAGCTGGATATTGACCGGGCACACCTTGTTGGCCTGTCCATGGGTGGGATGGTCGCTTTTCAGATTGCAGCCATGGCGCCACAACGCTTAAAAAGCATGACAATCATCAATTCTGGTCCCGCACTCCCCGACAATACCTTCGCCGCAAAAAAAATGCTCTGGACACGAGTGCTGTCAATTCACTTGCTGGGTATGCACCGTTATGCACACAAAGTAGCCCAGAGTATGTTTCCGGGGGAGGGGAAAGAGGCATTAATCGATATCTTTACGCGACAGATTGCTTCAAACCCCAAAAAAGTTTATCTGAAAAACCTCAAGTCCCTGTTTGGCTGGGGAGTTCTGGAACATTTGGCCGACATTGAGGTGCCGACCCTGATGTTAACGGGCGACCGGGATTATTCCCCTGTAGCGGTGAAACAGGCGGTGGTCGATGCCATGAAAAATGCCAAACTGGTGGTCATTTCCGATACCGGCCACGGTACACCGATTGAGAAGCCCGGTGAGACCAATGAAGCCATAGCACACTTCATTGAAGCTGTTTGAGCTGGCGATTGAGCTTGCGCTTCAGTTCACTCTTGGTTTTTGAGCCATTATTGAGAATCAAATTCGCCTTGTAAAACTCCAGCATCCTCACGGCCGCCACACTTGGCTCAATATAAATATCCGGGGCTTCCTTGGCCAGTTTTTCCCTGATGATACTTTTTTGCATGATCTGGTAGGTGTTGAATACGGCTTCTGACAGGGATGGGAGTTTATTGGATACAGTCCGCGTGCCAATCACATCAACAGCAATCGTAATGTCACAGTCATCGGGCAACAGGTCAAAGGGCACAGGGTTTACCGCGCCACCATCTATCAGCACCTGTCCATCTATGGTGACTGGCTGAAAGAGTCCGGGGAGAGACATGCTGGCACGAATGGCAGGTATCAGCGCCCCATGTTGAAGAACAACCTGTTCCCGGCTCCAGAAGTCCGATGCCACAACCTTTAGAGGGGTGTCAAGTTCAGAGAACTGGGTAGCATGAACAGATTCAAAGAGATAATTCAGGAGGTTCTCAACCCGAATCAGTCCCCGGCCACGAAATTGCGGGCTAATAAAATCCAGCCATTTGAACAAGTGTTTCCTGGTGACAAGATGTTTGAGCGATTCATTATCGCGAAGGCTAAACTGGAGAAAAATCTGCTTGATGTCTGCTGTTGTCATGCCAGCACAATACATGGCGCCAATTAATGCACCGATGCTGGTCCCAGTGATGAAATAAGGTTTAAGCCCCATTTCCTCCAGTGTCTCCAGAATCAGTAAGTGGCTGATGCCCTTGGCTCCACCCCCCCCCAATGCAAGTCCAATTTTTGTCATACAAGGTACACCCGGCGGTTTTCACGATGATCGTTGGTTGATTTGAAGTAGAAATTCCGGTTTATTACACAGCTTTACCATCATAACCGGAAGAAACCTGTGGCAGAAATCCAGCATATCAAGCTCGATCCTTCCTGGCTGGTCAAACTTGAAGACCAGTTTCAGTTGCCCTACATGGTCAAGCTAAAACAGTTTCTGCAGGCCCAAAAAAAAGCGGGTAAAACCATCTATCCCAGTGGATCAAACTGGTTTGCAGCGTTCGATAGTACGCCTTTTGATAAGGTCAAGGTGGTAATTATCGGACAGGATCCCTACCACGGCGACCATCAGGCACATGGTCTTTGTTTCTCGGTGCTGCCCGGCGTGGATATTCCGCCATCCCTGCGAAATATTTTTCGGGAGTTACAGCAGGATTGCGGGATTCAGCCACCCCAACACGGTTGTCTGAGGGGCTGGGCTGCCCAAGGTGTATTTTTACTCAATGCGACATTGACCGTTGAAAGGGGCCTTGCCGGATCTCACCAGGGGCAGGGGTGGGAGCAATTTACCGACCGGGTAATACAATTGTTAAACGATGAACGTCGCGGGTTGGTCTTTATGTTATGGGGCAGTTATGCTCAGAAAAAGGGGGCTATTATCGATACCGATAAACATCTGGTGCTCAAAGCGCCGCACCCGTCGCCACTATCGGCCCATCGAGGTTTTCTGGGTTGCGGGCATTTTTCAAAGGCAAATCAGTACCTCAAGGAACAGGGCCTGGAGCCAGTGGACTGGCAGGTACATGAGGTAGCCTAGGGCAAAGTTTAGGGTTTATCCACCTTGAGTGCGGGCAAATGCCGTTTTGCCCTCAACCAGTTCAACCCTTTTAAAACAGAGGGCGTACTGACAATACGCTTTTCCAGTGTGTATTTCCCAGGGTAGTCCAGCAGTAATAAGCCTACCGCCATGGTTAGGATGCCTTGTCCGGGCATGAACAGCATCAAAAAACCACCACACAACAGGATCAAACCCAGCAGGTTTTTCCCAACAAGCAATAAACCCCGGATGACAGGATGCCTTTGTTTCAATGTTGTTGTCTCGCGGTTTCTGTAAAGAAAATAATTCTCTGGGATCATTGCCACCATCCATGGCAGAGCGAGCAGGCTCCCAATGAAGGTTGCAAAAGATGCAATGCTAAGCCATGTCAACAGCACCTGATGTTCAGATAACCAAGCCAGCATCGGCTACCCCTGATATATTGATAAATGGAGTTAACTTTTTATTTCAACTTAATGATTTTATTTAATTTCGTATGGAATAGACAGTTTTTCAATAGCAGAATACGGCTGTATACCTATCACAAGTCCATCGCTCCCTGCCGCTTCTTCATTCAACACTACCAACATCTCCAGTCGTTCAGTGTCGCAGCGCGCTGTAGATACGACGTGTCCGACAGATTGATTCTGGCCCTGCAGATAACAGGGCATGCCCGGCAACAAACGATCCTTGGGGGCGGGTACTCCGATACGATACATGCGGCGCTTCAGCCTTCCCAAATACTTCATGCGTGCGACCACTTCCTGCCCTGTGTAACAACCTTTCTTGAAGCTGATTGCACCGATCGCCTGAAAATTCAGCATTTGTGGTATAAACAGATCAACAGTGTCCACTTCTACATGGCCAAGGCCGGATCGGATATCCATAAGTTGCCAGAGCTCGGTTCCCACCGGTTTTACTGTATCGCGTAGTGCCTCCCATACAGACGGTACTTTTTCAGCGGAAACTATAAATATTTTTCTGCCGTCGGCCAACGGATACTGATAGGCCGTATCAGTCAGACTAATTTTTTCATCAGATTTTCCGGCGCTCCCCAACAAGCAGTAGCGATCACTGATATCAGATAGCTCAACTTTGAAAAACACCGCATATTTGGCCAACTCGTCGATCAGTGGGGTAATCAGACTGCGGTGTAATTGAAGAAAAAAGTGCTGATTTTCTGCATGGAACAGAACAAAACTGGCCAGCATCCGACCTTTGGCATTACAGCGGGCACCAGAAGTTGATTCACCGACTGCCAACTGAAGTACATCACTGGTTATCTGGCCTTGCAGAAAACGAGCCGCATCCGGGCCTTTTACTGATATCAAACCCTGGTGAAGAAGAGGGCTCATGATACCATCGTCCTCTGCCAACAATGCCTGGAAGTCTGTTGGTGATTCATGGAAATGTATTTGGTCATCATTGATGACCGCGCCCTGAGTGGATAGGTATCTTTGCCAATCGTTCATGATTTGCCCGGTTGAGGTGAATGTAACCATCCTGATGAGTTTAAACTCACTTGTTCCATTATAATGCCTGACATTCTATTTATTGAGACAGAGGCGACCGCCGATGGAAAGAAATCGACTATTTTGGGCAAGCCGACGCGGAATGCTGGAACTGGATTTGGTGTTGCAGCCTTTTCTGGACGACATTTATCCTACACTTGAAACGGCAGACCAGGAACGCTACCACAAACTTCTCGAGTGCGAAGATCAGGATATGTTCGGTTGGTTCCTCCGCCGGGAAACCCCGGAAGACCCTGACTTGCAAAAAATTGTGCAGATCATTCGTGACTCAAGATCCCGTCCCGGTTGAGATAGAACTTTATCGTTCGTTGCTGCTGCTGATCTGGATTCTATCCATTCACAGTCTTGCTGCATGCCTCCTTATTGGCTCGGCAATACCTCTATGGCTGAAGGTTTTAACGATCATCTCGATATTAGTGGGTGGCGCACACGCTTGTCTTATGTGGTACAGACAGCCGGTCAAGCGACTGAGCTGGACAAGCGGCCATTGGCAATTGATCTATGCCGGTCAGCGAGAGGATGTTGCCTTGCAGCATTTTTTTATACTGGGCAGACTATTACTACTTCGGTTTCACGGCTCCAGAAGGCGTCATTCTGTTCTGGTATTGCCTGACAGCACCTCGCCAGCGAACCTGCGCAGGATTCGTGTAACGCTACAGTTGGGTTAGGTCAACGTTTGCTGACGATGAAGTTTTGCCCGGCGAAATTGATTGGCACCATGATGGTGTCTTTGGCGACTGTGGACAGGTCCGGGTAATCCAGTGTGTAATGCAGGCCGCGACTCTCTTTGCGTTGCTCTGCAGAACGAATGATAAGCTCTGCCACTAACACCAGATTGCGCAGCTCCAGCAAATCCCGGCTGATTTTATAGTTGCTGTAATATTCGTGAATTTCTTTTTGCAGCAGTTTAACCCTGTGATGAGCCCTGGCCAGTCGTTTCCGGGTTCTGACAATGCCTACGTAATCCCACATAAAGCGGCGCAACTCATCCCAGTTATGCGCGATAACAACATCTTCATCTGAATGGGTAACACGACTTTCATCCCAGGGTCTCGCCTTATCCGGTTCCGGAATCGACTCAATACTTTCGCGAATGGCGCTGGCAGCTGAATGCCCATAAACCACACACTCAACCAACGAATTGCTGGCCATGCGGTTCGCGCCATGCAAGCCCGTAAAAGCTGTCTCACCAATCGCGTATAAATTCCAAAGATCGGTCTGACCCTTTTGGTTTACCACGATACCACCACAGGTATAGTGAGCGGCGGGAACCACGGGAATGGCTTCTTTTGTGATGTCGATTCCATACTTCAGGCACTGAGCCATAACCGTGGGAAAGTGGTTTTTCAGAAACTCTTTCGGCCGATGTGATATGTCCAGATAGACACAATCGATGCCCAGCCGCTTCATTTCAAAGTCAATGGCTCTGGCAACAATATCCCTGGGAGCCAATTCCGCCTTCGGATGGAACTTGTCCATAAACCGCGCACCATTGGCCAGCGTCAGGTAAGCGCCTTCACCACGCAGGGCTTCAGTGACCAGAAAAGCCTTGGCGTTGGGGTGATAGAGACAGGTGGGATGAAACTGGTTGAATTCCATGTTGGCTACCCGACAACCGCGACGCCAAGCTACAGCAATGCCGTCGCCGGTGGCACCGTCGGGGTTGGTGGAGTAAAGGTAAGCCTTACTGGCACCACCGGTTGCCAATACAACAGCTTTTGCCTGAAAAACACGGACACAGTCCTGTTCGTTATCCAGCACATAAGCTCCCGTACATCTCATGCGGCTGGAACCTCTGTCGGCCTGAGTGATCAGGTCAACAACCACATGGCTGGGAAAAACCTGAATATTGGGATGCTGAAGCACTCTGTCTGCCAAAGAAGATGAAACCTCCTTTCCCGTGGCATCGGCAGTATGCAAAATTCGACGGTGACTGTGGCCACCTTCCCGTGTCAGATGATAATCAACGTTGTCCTCATTGCGGGTGAACTGAACGCCTTGCTTGACTAGCCAGCGGATGGCATCAGGCCCGTTCTCAACGGTGAATCTCACCGCATCTTCATGACACAGCCCGGCGCCAGCTTCCAGGGTATCTTCAACGTGGGATTCAATAGAGTCTTCAGTATCAAAAACAGCGGCGATGCCTCCCTGTGCATACCAGGTAGATCCCGACTGAATGGCACTTTTGCTGATCAGCGCAATTTGATATTTATCAGCCAGTTCAAGCGCCACAGTCATCCCTGCAGCGCCACTGCCAATCACCAACACATCATGACAATGGGGGGTTTTCATTAACTGCCTAAAGTCCTCGAAACCAATGTGGAGCATGATAGTATAGCGGGCCAAAAATAAATACAGACCCGGAAATCATCCCTTTACCCGGCGGGTTTGTTGTAATTGAATGCCCTGAGACGCAATCACTACGAAGCGATTCGGGGACAATCGGAGCGACTATGGATAACGAGCAGGCAAAAGATACTGACAAGCTACTCGTCGCTCGTGTTCAAAAAGGCGATAAACGCGCTTTTGACTTGCTGGTGATGAAATACCAGTACAAAGTCCATGCGATTGTCAGTCGCTATGTCAAAGATTTTGATGAGGTTAACGATGTTGTGCAGGAGGCCTTTATCAAGGCTTATCGGGCATTGGCCAAATTTCGTGGTGAAAGTGCTTTTTATACCTGGCTGTATCGTATCGCCGTCAATACGGCAAAGAATTATCTCGTCGCTCGGAATCGGCGCCCACCTGCCAGTGATGTCGATGCTGAGGAGGCCGCTTTTTATGAGGGCAGCGAAAAACTCCGCGACATTGACTCGCCTGAAAACCTTCTCTACAGGGATGAGCTGGAGGCCGTGGTAGATTTGGCCATAAAAAATCTTCCGGAAGATTTGCGTACTGCGGTAACTTTAAGAGAGTTTGAGGGTCTCAGTTATGAGGAGATCGCAGAGATAATGGGGTGTCCGGTAGGGACTGTAAGGTCGCGCATTTTTCGTGCCAGGGAAGCCATAGATGAAAAAATTCGGTTACTTGAAGGCTGACGTCCCATATCAATGAACTTTTTCAGCCAACGAGCTGTCGTATATGGAATTATTTGATCAATAGCTGCATTGAGTACCATTGTCTGTATTGATGATGAATTAAAAACGGGTTTTACGACCACGGCATACCGTGGCATGGTCACTAATAGTTAGTTTCGAGGTAGTTTCTTATGACCGCTAGCACTGATCGCGAGAAAGAGTCCCTGTCAGCATTAATGGATGGTCAGGCAGGCGAGCTTGAGGTCCGTCGGGTTCTGAAAAGTATTTCCGATAATGATCAATCTCGTGACACTTGGCGTCGCTATCAGATGGCGGCGGCTGCCATGAGAAGGGATCTTCCGGAGCAGGTCGTTGACTACTCTGCCAGCATAAGTGCGGCTCTGGAAAATGAAAAAGCCCTACAGGTAAACACACTTTCTGCCCGCATGCTTAAGCCTCTCGGTCGTTTTGCAATTGCCGCCTCAGTGGCCACTGTTGCCATCATTGGTTTTCAACAGTACAACATGCCGGCTACCAATCAACCTGCTGTTGCATCGGCCAAAACTGTTGACAGCAAGTTCTCTCCAGCCCAACTTAGAACCTCTGCCGATTTCGGAATACCTTCTGTCACAGCCCGGACAGTCAGCGTCAACAACAATGCTGAGAGTTACCGGGCCAGTCAGGCGCAGCCGGTCATTGTGGTCGATCAAGCCACCGAACCTGAAGTCACTCGCGAGCAGGTGCAGGCTTACCTCAATAGCTTAATGATTGAGCATACCGGCCACGCGGCAATGAATACCAATCAGGGCATGCTGCCATTTGCTCGCATGCCCACTACGCATGATCAGTAATTCACTGGGAATTATGTCAATTCCCAGATCTTTTGTGGCTATATGCCTATTTCTCATTGTTGCGCCATATGGGGTGATCGCGGAGACTTTCTCTCCAACTACCATTCTTGCCAAAATGGCGGATGCCAACCGAACGCTCGACTACAGTGGGATATTTACCTACGAACACGGCGGCATACTCAGGACGATCAAGGTTTTTCACTCTGTGAGGGATGGTCAGGAGTTTGAGCGCCTATTTTTATTGAGTGGACCGAAAAAGGAAGTCACTCGTCAAAGTGGCGAACGTCGATGCGAGCGACTCGGAGATCTTATGCTCAAGAGTTCTGTTGCAGCCGCCGCCTCTGTACCGAAAGACCACCTCGAAAAACTCTACCATGTACAGCCCAAGGCCAAAGATAGAATAGCCGGTCGTGAGACGCTAATCGTTCATGTAATCCCAAAAGATAGCTACCGCTATGGATACATATTGGGGATTGATCAGGAGACGGGGTTATTACTCCAGTCCATGCTGATTGGTGACAACAATCGCGTCCTGGAAAGATTTCAATTTGCAGATGTTGAAATTGGAAAATCAATTGACGAGGCATCACTGGATTCCTCTGAGCCGGAAGTGCACCGAGTTTCGTCGAAAGTTTCTACCTGCCTGAACAATGTGGAGTCATCGGCAGCCCAGTCAAATTGGCAGCAATCCTGGCTTCCGCCGGGTTTCGGTTTGGCGGGTTACCTGAAATCTGGTGACTCTGGCCGAGAGACACTGATCTACACTGATGGGTTGGCAATTTTTTCAGTGTTTATCGATAGCAGTGAAACCGTCGACATACCTAAAATGCAAGCCCAACGGGGTGCGACTGTGGCCTACCTCACCAAGGCCAAAATCAGCCAGCAAGACTTTCTGATTTCAGTGGTTGGCGAAATACCGGTCGAAACCGCCAGAGCCGTTGCACATGCGGTAATACCTGTTCAACATAACTACCAATAACGATGATAGGTGTATCTGTTTCATCATAGCGCAGACACTCTTTGGCAAAATTCATGGCATTGCAGGCATTGAACTGAAGTGATTGAAGAGCGGGGCAGGATCACCACCGTGGAGTCAGACGGTTTCTGGGTCGAGACGATTCAACGTTCGGCGTGCCAGGTATGCGTGGCTGAAAAGGGTTGTGGTCAGAAGCTTCTCCATCGGCTTTCCGGTAAAACCGCACTGATCAGAGTATTGCCCGGTAACTGCGACATGCAATTACTTAAAGCTCATGATCAGGTAGTGATCGGGATTCCCGAAGATGTTGTTGTTAAAGGTACACTTCTGGTCTACCTTTTTCCATTGCTGACAATGATAGGGGCTATCTCTATTGGCACCCTGATCTCTTCCAATGACGCCATCGTTCTGACAAGTGCCTTGATCGGCTTCATTCTGGGTGGAGTTCTTGTCAGGCTGCATTCCTGGCTTAATAAAAATAATCATCGAGTCCACCCCGTATTGCTGGAGAGGCTGGTTCCATCCAGTGAGCATCGGGTTCTGTCTGAGTAGTCTCTGCCTCCAGACCTACCTTCTGTGGTCATATGGCAAGGATGGAATATATAAAAGGGTGACTCGTCTATAAAAAGGATGCACATATGTTTAAGTGGTTTTCTTTGGTGGCATTGCTCTTTGTAGTTATAGCACTGAATGTCAGTCAATCTAATCGGCAGGGTTTGCCAAATTTTAATCAATTAATTCAAACCTCATCCCCCGCGGTCGTGAAAATTGATTCCGTTCAAAAAATCATTGGGACAGGAATGACCCAGATGAACGAACGAAATATTCCTGATATGTTCCGTGAGCCCCATGAAGGCAGTAGAGCGGGAGAGGCGCATGCAACCGGTTCCGGCTTTATCATTTCCGGTGACGGTTACGTTCTCACTAATGAACATGTGGTCGAAAATGCCCATGAGGTGATCATTAGATTAATAGACCGCCGCGAGTTTGAAGCAAAGGTTATCGGCATTGACCATCGCTCGGACTTGGCATTACTCAAGATTGATGCTCAGGACCTCCCAAAAATCAATTTTGCTGATCCCGACAAGGTCAAAGTGGGTGATTGGGCCCTGGCAATAGGCTCGCCATTCGGTCTTGATTATTCGGTGAGCGCCGGGATTATCAGCGCAATTGGGCGTAGCATACCTACCGAAAATGGCGATAACTATGTGCCGTTTATTCAAAGTGACGTTGCTATCAACCCAGGCAATTCCGGTGGCCCCTTGCTGAACCTGGATGGTGAGGTCGTGGGTATAAACTCTCAGATATTTACCCACTCCGGTGGATCGATAGGCCTGTCTTTTGCTGTACCTGCAGGTGTCGCTGTAGATGTTGTGTCACAGCTCAAATCAAAGGGGCGTGTTGATCGTGGCTGGCTTGGTGTCTACGTTCAGGAGGTCGACAAGTCTCTGGCCCGATCATCGGGGCTGACAAAAACGCAGGGGGCACATGTTGCCCAGGTCGAAACTGGAAGTCCGGCAGATGTTGCCGGCATTCGGGCCGGCGATATTATTCTGTACTTTGATAATGAAGAAATTATCGAATCAGGGGATCTGCCCCATGTGGTTGGTTTATTGTCGCCTGGCAGCCAAATCAAGGCTCAACTGATCCGGGGAAAGAAAAAGAAAACGCTTGATGTGATCGTCGGCACTTTGCCGGACGGACTGAACCCCTGACCTACTGCTATCTACCCATTCCATATTCGAGAAAATCAAAAATAAGTTTCTGGAATCCCATACTTTTTGCAGAGCGTTTAGCTGTTTGGCGTGGTACTCATAGCGTCCGCACAGCAAATACGCTAGACTGCAGGGCCTAAAATTAACCCCCCCAGCCCGACCGGCTGCAAACTGATTGAATCGCTGTGTCCGACCTTAGTTATATCCGAAACTTCTCTATTATCGCGCACATCGATCATGGGAAATCCACCATTGCTGACCGCTTTATTCAAATTTGCGGTGGGCTTTCTTCCCGTGAAATGGCTGAGCAGGTTCTCGACTCGATGGATATCGAGCGAGAGCGCGGTATAACAATCAAGGCACAGAGCGTGACACTTGATTATCGCGCCAGAGATGGCAAAACCTATCAGCTCAACTTCATTGATACCCCCGGCCATGTGGATTTCTCCTATGAAGTGTCGCGATCACTGGCGGCCTGTGAAGGTGCTTTATTGGTAGTGGATGCAGGGCAGGGTGTTGAGGCCCAGTCTGTTGCCAACTGCTACACCGCCATTGCTCAGGGCCTCGAAGTCATTCCTGTTCTGAATAAAATGGATTTACCCCAGGCAGAACCCGAGAAGGTCATTGCCGAGATAGAGGATATCATCGGTATTGATGCCCATGATGCCGTGCGTTGCAGCGCAAAAACCGGGCTCGGTATAGAGGACATACTGGAACAGCTTGTGGCTAAAGTGCCAGCTCCGGTAGGTGATCTGGATGCACCCTTACAGGCGCTTATCATCGACTCCTGGTTTGACAATTACCTCGGCGTCGTTTCCCTGGTGCGGGTGACCCAAGGTACCCTAAAAGCGAAAGACAAAGTGATTACCAAATCCATCGGTAAAGCACATGTGGTAGATAATATCGGCGTTTTTACTCCCAAGCGAAAAGATACCGGCATTCTAAGAGCTGGTGAAGTCGGTTTCGTCGTTGCAGGAATTAAGGATATTCATGGTGCGCCAGTAGGCGACACATTTACTCACAGCCATACCCCCGATACTCCTGCACTACCTGGCTTTCAACGTGTCAAGCCGCAGGTGTATGCCGGCATGTTCCCGATTAGTTCAGATGATTTTGAAGACTTTCGTGAGGCACTGGCCAAACTCACGCTGAATGACGCTTCATTGTTTTATGAACCGGAAAGCTCTGATGCGTTGGGTTTTGGATTCCGCTGTGGTTTCCTCGGCATGCTGCATATGGAGATCATTCAGGAGCGTCTGGAACGGGAATACAATCTCGACCTTATCACGACTGCACCAACGGTTGTTTATGAAATAGTAAAAACAGATGGTGCGATCCTACACATATCTAATCCCTCCGACCTACCCGATCCGGCCAGTATAGAAGAAATGCGGGAACCCCTTTGTGAAGCGAATATTCTGGTTCCAAAGGATTATCTGGGCAACGTTATTACACTTTGCGAGCAAAAACGTGGTACTCAAAAAAGCATGGTGTTTGCCACCAGTCAGGTATCACTTACCTATGAACTGCCCATGAGCGAAGTTGTCATGGATTTCTTCGACCGCCTAAAATCGGTCAGTCGGGGGTTTGCATCACTGGACTACGCATTTACACGTTTTCAGACAGCCCCTTTGGTGAGACTGGATGTCCTGATTAATGGCGAAAAAGTAGATGCGCTGGCCTCGATTATTCATCGCCAACACTCACAGTACAAAGGTCGTCAACTGACAGAAAAAATGAAAGAGTTGATTCCACGCCAGATGTTTGATGTGGCTATCCAGGCGGCTGTTGGTGGTCATGTGATTGCCCGGACTACAGTAAAAGCCCTGAGAAAAAATGTCACTGCAAAATGTTATGGTGGCGACATGACTAGGAAGAAGAAGCTACTTGAGAAACAGAAAGAGGGTAAAAAACGGATGAAGCAGGTGGGCAGTGTGGAAATCCCTCAGGAAGCGTTCCTGGCTGTACTTAAAACGGACAGTTGAGAGTTCTAAATGGATATTAATTTTCCGCTAATCTTATTGTTTCTGGTGATGATTTCCGGCGTAATATGGTTTTCTGATCGTTTTATACTTTCTAAAAAACGTGGCGAGGATGAACCAGTTCCGGGATGGATTGAGTACAGCGGTTCTTTTTTTCCCGTTTTGCTACTGGTTTTTGTGCTTCGTTCATTTCTCTTTGAACCGTTCCAGATCCCTTCCGGATCAATGATACCAACCTTGAAAGTTGGTGATTTTATTCTGGTAAACAAGTTTACCTATGGCCTCAGGCTGCCTGTGATTGGGACCAAAATCGTTCCGATTAATGAGCCGAAGCGAGGGGATGTGATGGTCTTTTTCCCACCCAATGATGACCGCTATTTCATCAAAAGAGTCATTGGCCTCCCGGGGGATGAAATTCGATTACGGAACAATATGTTATATATAAATGGCTTATTGGCTGAACAGACACCATTGCCCGACGCTGCGGAAGACTCCAGATTAGAACTGATTACTGAGAATCTGAACGGCGTCGTTCATACCGTACAAAAAAATAAAGTGGCGGGGCCACTGGGCAAAAACTACGCCTTGGTTGTTCCTGAGAATCATTACTTCATGATGGGCGATAATCGTGACAATAGTAGTGATAGCCGGGTATGGGGTCCGGTACCGGAAGAGAATATTGTTGGCAAGGCCGTATTAATCTGGATGCATTGGGAATCATTTGGCGAGTTGCCAAGCTTCGACCGGGCCGGGACAATCAACTAATATCAACAGGTAGACACCTGGAGCCAATGCTATGAAACATACTAATCAACAGGGTATTACTGTGCTTGGTGGCCTCCTGTCGCTGGCGATAGCAGGTTTTTTTATCACCGCAGCATTAAAAATCGGACCACTGTATCTCGATAACTCTTTTGTCAAAGCGGCCATAGATTCCTTGGCGGAAGAGAATATCCATAATATGAGTGATGCCGAAGTCCGCAGAAAGCTTTTAACCCATTTTGATATCAACAATGTACGCGATATCGACACAAAGCTGGTCAAGATTAAGCGTGAACAGACGCATACGAAGGTCAGCCTCAATTATGAAAAAAGAATTAATTTCATGGGAAATCTGGATGTGGTGGTACGCTTTGAAAACACCTATGACAGTGCCAGATAATCAGATCACTGGCAGAATCCGGGCGTGAAAGAATCAAAAAAACGGCTACTTGATCGTATTGATTATCCATTCAGGGATACCAGTCTGTTCGATTTGGCCCTTACCCATCGCAGCCATGGTTCGGTCAACAACGAACGTCTGGAGTTTCTCGGTGATGCAGCGCTGAATTTTATTATTGGTCATGCTGTTTACGAACGTCTTCCCCAGGTCAAAGAAGGGGACTTGAGTCGCTATCGTGCCAATCTTGTCAAGGGTGCCACACTCACCGAAATAGCCAAGGAGCTGGAAATAGGTCAATGTCTGAATCTGGGCGCCGGCGAGCTGAAAAGTGGCGGCCACCGACGGGCATCTATATTGGCAGATACAGTTGAGGCCATCATCGGAGCAGTGTATCTGGACGGCGGTATGGCTGCCTGCGAGAAGGTGGTCATGGGATTATTCAGCGGACGTCTTGCCAACCTGTCAGAAAACACGCTCAGAGACCCGAAAACCCAGTTACAGGAATTCATGCAGGCCCGAGGGAGACCTTTGCCCAATTATGAGGTGGTCTCCGTGACCGGCGAAGCGCACAGTCAGTACTTTACTGTAGAGTGCAAAGTTGATGGCCTTAATACCCCCGCCCTCGGCGAAGGCAGCAGCCGCCGTACGGCCGAAAAAAAAGCAGCTGAAAACGCATTAGCCGGACTAATCAAGTGACTGAAATAGAATCTATCAAGCGGTGCGGATACGTGGCCATCGTCGGGCGACCAAATGTTGGAAAGTCCACATTGCTGAATCACTTATTGGGTCAAAAAATAAGTATTACCTCACGCAAACCGCAGACGACTCGACAAAATATGCTTGGCATAAAGACAGAAGGTGACTCGCAACTGGTTTTTGTCGATACCCCAGGGCTACACGACAACCAGAGCAAAGCGATTAACCGGTCCATGAATCGCGCTGCTGAAAGTGCAATTCGTGATGTTGATGTTATTGTTTTCGTTGTCGATCGCGCCATATGGACAGAAGCTGACGAAAAGGTTGCGCAGGAAGTAATGAAAAGTAATACGCCAGTCATTATTGCCCTGAACAAGCTGGACAGGCTGGAGAACAAAGCGGTTTTATTGCCTCATCTGCGAATGTTAACCGAGCGCTTCCCCGAAGCACGGTTGATCCCGGTTTCAGCCCTGCAGGGACAGCAATTAGCCCAACTTGAACGGGCCATTCTTCAGCATATTCCGGAAGGTGTTCATTTCTTTCCCGACGACCAGATTACAGATCGCAGTCAACGCTACATGGTCGCTGAAATTATCCGGGAAAAGATCACTCGCCAACTGGGAGCCGAGCTTCCCTATGAGGTGGCCGTGGAGGTTGAGGAATTCAAACCCTCTGAAAAAATCTGTCATATTAGTGCGCTGATTCTTGTCGAGCGGGATGGTCAGAAGAAAATCATTATCGGTGAAAAAGGCAGCAGATTGAAAAAAATCGGCCAGCAGGCTCGTCTCGATATGGAGCGTATGCTGGAATCAAAGGTCATGCTCAACCTTTGGGTAAAAGTGCGTAGGGGATGGTCGGATGATGACCGGGCACTGCGCAGCCTCGGCTATGACGATTAACCGGTATACTCCTGAGCCGGGGTTCTTCACCATCAACGTTAGAATTGACAATATGTCGAAGAGTGGCAGTGATACTATCCGACAAACTGCTACAGCCTGTATCATCGAGATATGACCAATTTGCGTGTCGACTCAGAGCCAGCTTTTGTTCTCCATACACGACCTTATCGGGAGACCAGCCAGCTGGTAGACTTGTTTTCCCGTCATTACGGTCGCCTGCGCGTGGTCGCCAGAGGATTCCGGCGGCCAAAAAATGGTAGTCGGATACTTGCCCCGTTTACACCGCTACTGGTGGGATGGAGCGGAAAATCAGAACTGAAAACCCTGGTCAGTGCGGAGCACTCCGGGCGTTCATTGATGCTCTCGGGCGAACGTCTGTACAGCGGCTTTTATCTCAATGAACTGCTGATACGGCTACTTGTTGAACATGATCCTCAGCAGTATCTGTTTGACCACTACCTCAATATCATGACAAGTCTTGCCGATGGCGAACCGATTGAACCAGCTCTGCGGCTTTTCGAGCGCAACTTGCTGGACGAGGCTGGCTACGGATTAATGATCGATACCGATATCGTATCCGGCCATCCGGTATTGCCGGATCAGTGGTACTGGTTGGATCCATCTACTGGGTTTTCCCTCTGCCAGCCATCGGAGCAGGATAAAACGTCACCTTACCTGTTTTGGGGTGAAGTGTTATTGGCTATCAGCAATGGTGACTATCAACACCTTGACAACGCCAAAGCAGCCAAGCGACTGATGCGACTGGCTATTCAGGAGCATCTTGGGAACAAACCCCTGCGAAGTCGTGAACTGTTTAACCTTCAAATGACCAACAGGGCTAAAACCTCGTGATTGTTGCCATAGGCACAGACATTGTTCAGGTGAGCAGAATCAGCGAGGCGCTGACCCGTCACGGTCGTGACTTTGCCAGGCGGATACTTTGTCCCCGCGAGCTTGCCCTGTTCGATAGCAAATCTAATCCGGCTGCCTATCTTGCCAAACGCTTTGCCGCCAAAGAGGCGTTGAGCAAAGCCCTGGGTACGGGTATTGGCAAAGTGTCCTGGCAAGAAATGGAAACTATCAACGACCCCGCTGGCGCACCCGCAATCCTGCTCACTGGCAATGCCAAAAAATATTTGCTCAAACTGGGTGCCAATAATGTGCTGCTCAGTTTATCCGATGAACGTGATTTTGCGGTCGCCTTTGTGGTCCTCACTCAAACGCAACCGCCATAAGCTCTCGTGCGAATCGCTCGACATAACAATTTGGGTCGCGTTTATATACAAACAATCTTGATCTATAGTCTGTTCCGCCAAGACAAGCAGACCATGGGTGGCTAAAATAACAGCCTGTTTAGTGAATATTGAATTCTTCTTGCCGGAAAACTGATGATCTATCCAACCATTGAATCCTGTATTGGTGAAACTCCGCTGGTTAGGCTACAACGACTTCCGGGAGACACCAGTAACGTTATTCTGGTAAAGCTGGAAGGCAATAATCCCGCTGGATCCGTAAAAGACCGGCCCGCAATCAGCATGATCCAGCATGCCGAAGCGAGAGGGGAGATCAAACCAGGCGATACGCTTATCGAAGCAACGTCGGGCAATACCGGTATCGCACTGGCCATGGCCGCAGCCATCAAGGGTTACCGGATGATCCTGATTATGCCGGAGAACAGCACTGAAGAGCGCAAAGCGGCCATGCAGGCTTATGGGGCGGAGCTTATCCTGGTCAGCCGGGAACAGAGCATGGAGGGTGCCAGAGATCTTGCAAAAGCCATGGAGCAGCAGGGCAAGGGAATCGTCCTGGACCAATTTGCCAACAGTGATAATCCACTGGCTCATTATGAGCATACCGGCCCTGAAATCTGGCGACAGAGTGGCGGAAAGGTTACTCATTTCATCAGCTCCATGGGCACTACCGGCACCATTATGGGTGTTTCCCGCTACCTTAAAGAGAAAAACCCCGATATTCAGATTATTGGTTTACAACCAGAGGAAGGGGCGAGTATTCCCGGTATTCGACGTTGGCCACAGGCCTATCTACCAACTATATTCGAGAGTGCGCGTGTCGATCGTGTGATGGATATAGGGCAACAGGAGGCGGAGGACTGCATGCGGGCACTTGCGCGGCAAGAGGGCATATTTTGTGGTGTTTCCTCGGGCGGTGCTGTGGCCTCTGCACTGCGGTTATCCCGTGAAGTAGAGCATGCAGTAATCGTGGCGATTATCTGCGATCGCGGTGATCGCTATCTTTCATCGGGACTTTATCAGGAAGATCAAAAACTGTAGTTTGCAGGCTGACACCGCTGCATGGCCTTATACAACATGCGCAATTGCTGGAAAGGTCAACGTTAGTCAAGACAGCTATTCCTCCAGTTGAAGACGCCTTCTGGCCTGACATACAAATCATTCAGACGAGAGCTGTTTATGGTACAGGTCAGAAACCATCACCCCGTTCAGGAGCAGGGGGCGGTTAAAATAGACTGCTGGGTCGACGATCTTCTCCGCGACAAAGCCTTCGCCGAAGCAGGTGCCAGGGATATCCTGATCACTGCCTGTGAATTGGCGCGCGATGCGGAAGAAAAATCAGGCAGCGAACGCTGGACACCTACTGTCAGCAGTTTCAGAACCGGCCTCGAAATGGCCGAAATTCTCACTGAACTCCACCTTCATGATATTGCCAGTTTGGTTGCTGCCATTTTATACCGGGTTGTAAGAGAAGGGCGCCTTCCCATCGCAACGGTTAGAAATCGCTTCGGTGACCCAATCGCTTCTCTCATTGAAAGCGTCCTGAAAATGGCGGTTATCAGCACCATGCGTGCTGACAGCGAAGGTGCCGTGTTTGGTCACACGGCGACCCAGCAGGCATCGAAAATTCGGGAAATGCTGGTTTCTATTATCGATGATGTACGTGTGGCCTTGATTAAACTTGCAGAGCGCACCTGTGCTATCCGGGCACTGAAAACAGCCACCGATGAAAAACGTCAGCGCGTTGCTCGTGAAATTTTTGATGTTTATGCACCCTTAGCGCACAGACTCGGCATTGGCCAACTCAAATGGGAGTTGGAAGATCTGGCATTTCGCTATCTGGAACCAAAAGAGTATAAGCAGATCGCACGATTGCTCGATGAACGTCGTATGGATCGTCAACACTACATCAACCAGATGATCGATACACTCCATTCAGAGCTGGAAAAGGCAGGCATCAAGGCACAAATCGCTGGCCGTGCAAAGCATATATACAGCATCTGGAAAAAAATGCAGCGCAAGGATGTTGGCTTTTCGCAAATTTATGACATTCGTGCAGTGCGAGTCCTCGTGCCTGCGGTAGCGGACTGTTACACCGTACTGGGTATCGTGCACGGTCATTGGCGCAATATTCCCAATGAGTTCGATGATTATATTGCTTTCCCCAAGGAAAATGGCTATCGATCCCTGCACACAGCCGTAATTGGTCCCGGGGGCAAAGTGCTGGAAATTCAGATTCGGACCCATGAAATGGATGATGAAGCTGAATTGGGCGTCTGTTCTCACTGGCGTTATAAAGGCACCGATACCAGGACGACCAACCGCAGCTACGAAGAAAAAATCGCCTGGCTGAGGCAGGTTCTGGAATGGCACGAGGAAATCGAGGAAGACCATGTTAAGGAGCTGATCAATCGGGACAGCACAACCGATCGGATATACGTGTTTACACCGGAAGGACATGTGGTCGATTTACCGGCCGAATCCTCTCCACTGGATTTTGCCTATCGCATTCACACCTCGATTGGCCACCGCTGCCGGGGCGCCAAGGTAAACGGCAAGATCGTCCCTTTGAACGCGTCATTGCGCACCGCTGACCAGGTAACCATTCTTACGGGCAGACAGGAATCCCCCAGTCGTGACTGGTTGTCGCCAGCACTGGGCTATATCCACTCTGCCCAGGCTCGGTCCAAGATACAGCAATGGTTCAGAAAACAGGATCATGAAAAAAATGCGCAGGCCGGCAAATCCATGCTTGATAGAGAGCTTCGTCAATTAAATATCAAACAAGTAAATCTGCAATCGATTGCCGAAAAATTCAATAAGCATGGAGAGGATGGGCTCTACGCCGCTATCGGAGCGGGAGACACCAGTGTCACTCAGGTTGTGAATGCCATTCTGGCCATGCTTGACCTGAATAAAAAGCCAGAAAAACCTATTTTCATCACACCACCGAAAGCCAGTCGCTATCAGGAATCCGATATTTATATCTATGGTGTGGGTAACTTGCTGACTCACATTGCCGGTTGCTGTAAGCCTGTACCTGGCGACGAAATTGTCGGTTATATCACCAACAGCCGGGGTGTTTCAGTCCATCGCAAGGATTGCGGAAAAATTCTTCGCCTGCAAAATGTTGAACCGGAAAGAGTCATTGAGGTCACCTGGGGCGGAGAACCGAAAAAGGTTTATCCCGTGAAAATTGCAGTTGAGTCCTACGACAGGAGTGGCTTGTTACGTGATATCAGTGCCGTTCTGGATAAAGCAGGGCTTAATATTCTGGCCATGTCTTCGCGAAGCGATCAGGGCAGAAAAGGCGTTTCCGTCAGGATGGAAGTGACCCTGGAAGTCATGAATATTAATGAGTTGAGTAATGTCATGACCAAATTGAGACAAATCCCGAATGTTACTGGCCTGCAACGTATTGATGAGGGCTAATCTATGGCAGATACCACCTATACCATCGACAATTTATGCTATCTGATGGAGCGACTTCGCAGGGCGGAAACCGGCTGTCCCTGGGACCTGAAACAGACTTTTAAAACCTTGGCTCCCTATACACTGGAGGAAGCCTACGAAGTCATTGATGCCATAGAAAATGAGAATTACGGCCAGCTCAAAGAGGAATCAGGTGATTTGCTGTTCCAGGTCATTTTCTACGCCCAGTTGGGAAAAGAACAAAATCTGTTCGATTTTGAGGAGATCGTTTCACTATTGGTAAAAAAGCTCATCTCCCGTCATCCCCATGTTTTCCCTGAGGGTACTCTGACCAGTGAACGTCGACCGGGCCGAGCACAGCTCAATGAGCAATCCATCAAAGATAACTGGGAATCCATCAAACAAAGCGAGCGAAAAGAAAAAGGCCAGGCTTCAATCCTTGACGATATTCCTCTGGGTTTGCCAGCCTTGACTCGCGCAACAAAATTGCAAAAGAGGGCTGCCCGCCACGGTTTTGACTGGCCGGATATGCAGGGCGTTCTGGATAAGGTCCATGAAGAGACCCATGAGCTCAATGAGGCAATCACAGAGGGAGAAGTGGATGCCATTGAAGAAGAACTTGGCGATGTGTTATTTACAGTGGTCAACCTCTGCCGTCATCTGAAAGTTGACGCTGAAACCGCTCTGCGGAGCTCATCGGCGAAATTTGAGAGGCGTATCAATCACATTGAGGAAAGATTGCATCATCAGGGTAAAAAGATGGTCGATATACCCATGGAACAACTCGACGAGTTTTGGACAGAAGCCAAGTTTTCAACCATGTCCAAACACCCGTAAAAGCGCCGTCTAACTTGTGGTTGTGGTCGTTTCTGTGTAATGTTTGCGCCCTCAATTGCGAGTTTGGGTAATTGACTAATCACTCTAATAACTCAACCCCAGATAATCGGAGATCACGAATGCGAATTATTTTATTGGGCCCACCGGGTGCCGGTAAGGGTACACAAGCCAAATACATAACTGAAAAATTTGGGATCCCCCAAATATCCACGGGCGACATGTTGCGGGCGGCGGTAAAAGCGGGCTCGGAGCTCGGTCTCAAAGCTAAAGATATTATGGCTTCTGGCGGGCTGGTTTCCGATGACCTGATCATCGCATTGGTAAAAGAACGTATTCAAGAGCCCGATTGTGTAAACGGATTCCTTTTTGACGGATTTCCTAGAACAATCCCACAGGCTGAGGCTTTGTTAAATGAAGGTGTGGCTATCGATAAAGTTATTGAAATCCACGTTGAGGACGAAGAAATTGTTTCGCGCCTGAGTGGACGGCGTGTTCATGAAGGGTCTGGCCGCGTTTATCATGTGGCACATAATCCGCCGCAAAAAGAGGGGCTGGACGATATTACCGGTGAACCGCTTGTACAGCGTGAAGATGATAAGGAAGGCACTGTTCGCAACCGTCTTTCTGTCTATCACGAGCAGACTCAGCCTCTGGTTGGTTTTTATAAGGATCTGGCCAGAACTAAACCTGAGAAAGCGCCTTCCTACGCTTGTGTCAACGGCGTTGGGAAGCTCCCGGAAGTTGAAGCACGCCTTGAAGAAGCGCTAGCCTGAGCGCCGGCATCTGATGCAGAATGGGCTCTTCTTGAGCCCATTTTTTTTACCAGTTGAAAGTCTGGAGTCCAATGAATAAAACGTCTGTCATTCTGGTTAATCTGGGCACACCGGATGAACCGACACCGGCCTCAATAGCCCGCTTCCTCAGGGCATTTTTATCCGATCCTAGAGTGGTTGAGGTGCCCAGACTGATTTGGTGGTTTCTACTCAGGCTTGTGATAATCCCCTTGCGGGCCAAAAGAGTTGCCCATGCATATCGCGAAATATGGTGGGAAGACGGCTCCCCCTTGCGTGTCATCAGCGGTCGCCAGGCTACCGACTTACAGGAGGTATTAACAGACCGTTACGGTGAAGAAGCGCCTGTCGTTGCGGAAGCCATGACCTATGGAAAACCAGCTCTCGATGAAACCATTCAGCGTCTTGAAGAAAAAGGTATCGAGAAATTTTTAATCCTCCCTATGTATCCCCAATACTCGGGATCAACTTCAGGGGCGATCTACGACCAAGTGGCGCACATCATCCGGCGAAGCCGCAATATTCCAGACATGGCGGTAATAAAGTCCTTTCACGATGATATTGGCTATATTCAGTCAATCGCCGAAACGATTAAAGCCTATTGGGCAGAGCATGGACGCAATGAAAAACTTTTGATGTCTTTCCATGGCATCCCTCAGGATTACGTCGATAAAGGTGACCCCTACGACGAACATTGTCGGGTAACCGCTCATGCTATTGCCAGTGCTCTTGGGCTGGCATCTTCTGAATGGTCGATGAGCTATCAGTCAAGATTTGGCCCAAAGAAATGGCTTCAACCCTATACCGATGAGAAACTTAAGCAATGGATCGAAGAGGGTATCAAGTCTGTGGACATTGTCAGCCCTGCATTTACTGCAGATTGTCTCGAAACCCTTGAAGAACTCAATATAAGTTACCGTGAACTGTTTTTTGAACAGGGGGGAGAAAAATATCATTACATCCCCTGCGTCAATAATACGCCGTTATTTATCAAAGCACTCGCCGAAATAACCGCAAAAAAACTGCTATTGGACCACTAAATTTCACAATTAATACCCCACTTTATAATGAAAATAATAATTTCTCTGTTTTAAAGTGGAAATATTCTATTTTTTGAATAAACTTTAACCATCTTCTGTGTTCCCAGTAAAAACGTATCTCTTCCAATATCAAGGAGAAACACAATGGCCAAAGCTCCCCAAAAGCGCACAGCCAAACCATCCCATAAAAAAACTGTACCGGTCTCTGCAAGAAAGGCTACATCTTCAGTAGTCAATAAAACAGCTGTCGCCCTGGAACGGAGCGAAAAGGAAATCAATGTACAAAAGAAAAAGGTTGCTGACGCAAAACAAAAGCTAACCGCTGCGAAAAACAGGGCCACTGGAAATATAACTAAAGCCTCTGAGTCGTTACTCAAAAAGCGTGCTCAAGAGGTCAGAACAAATATCAGTAAACTTAACAGCCTTATATCAAAAAACACACTGGCAAAAGCCGAACTCAGGGCAGCAAAAATTCTGTCTCAAGTGTCAGAGGCAGAAGAGAAAGCCAGAGCCCGCATTATCGCAACAGAAAAAAAACTCGAACAGAAAACTGCTAACGATCTAGACAGGGCAGTGGCTCGCTATAAAAAGTCTTGGCTCAAAAAGCGCACCAGCACTATTGCCAGACAGGTCAAGAGAGTCGAAAAGAATGCTTTGACCCGAGTCAAAGCCATTGAAAAACGGCTGCACAAGCAGGCTACTGCTGTCATCAAGAATGCTGAACAAAAAATCAATTCTCGCAAGCAGGCTGTCACAAAAACAGTTTCCACACGCGGCCCCGGTCGTCCACCAAAGAGCACGACAGCCGCGAAAATACCGGTTGTAAAATCAAGCACTCGCACCGCCAAAACCAGCCCAACAAAATCCAGGCAAGGCCCTGGTCGTCCCCCGGCAACAGGGACAGCAGCAAAGAAACCATCCAAGGCTAAAGCTGCAACTAAACAGTCCGTAACCAATGCCGCAAACAAGGCGAAGACGCCCGCTAGAAAGCCCGCTGCGAAAGGCTCCACTGTTGCCCAATCCCGGCGCTCCAAAACCTCGGTATCGGCAAAAAAACCAACTACACGGGCGGCATCTACGGCAAAGAAAAGTACCGCTGTGCCCACCAGCTCACCAGCCGGTAATAGACCGGAGACATCGTCGGAGTAACTGCTTATTTCTGACGGTCTAAACCGCTCCCAATCAAACTCCGTTCTTCAAACCAAACAGGTTACAATTCCCCCCCGATTCAAGGGGGGATTGTTTGCTGTGAAAAAAGTCTTAGCCATTGATACGACGACCCAGGCATGCTCTGTAGCACTGTCGCTAGGGAACAGTGTAAGCAGTCGTTTTCAGCTTGCCAGCCGTGAGCACACCCGCCTGTTATTACCAATGGTAAATGAGCTGCTGACAGAGGCTGGAGTGAAGTTAAGCGAACTCGATGCGCTCGCATTTACCCAGGGGCCGGGCTCATTCACGGGTATCCGGATTGGCTTCAGTGTCGTACAGGGTCTGGCCCTTGGTGGCGACCTTCCTGTATTGCCCGTGTCCAGTCTGGAAACCCTGGCTCATACAGCCTGTAGAAAATTAATTATCGAGGATAATTATCGGCTTTTGCCGATGTTTGATGCCCGAATGGATGAAGTTTACTGGTCGGCATTTGAATGGAATGGCGTCGGGTTAACCCGTCTGACCCAGGATAACCTTTCTGCTCCTGAAACAATAATACTCCCTCACAGCGATCTGCCTCTTGCGGTGATAGGTGACGGCTGGCACTACTCCGAACGGATTGATTTATTTTCCACCATAGAGGTTTCGACACTACTGCCCGATGCTCGAGATGTGTTGACTATTGCCGTACCAGAAATTGAGAACGGTGCTTTAATGGCCATAGACGAGGTGCAACCGCTCTACCTCAGGGATAAAGTTTCCTGGCAAAAACGAAAACGATTACGAGAAAATAACCTCATAAGCAATACAGGGATCTAGATACGTGGATTATCTACAGATTTTTTTTCTGGCTATTGTCCAAGGATTGACCGAATTTTTGCCCATTTCAAGCTCTGCGCATCTTATTTTGCCCTCAGCCATACTGGGCTGGACAGACCAGGGGTTGGCATTTGATGTCGCCGTCCATGTCGGCTCCCTGACCGCTGTACTCTGGTACTTTCGCCATGACGTTCAGCAGGTGGTGGTGCATTGGTGCCAGAGCGTGACTGGCGGCAAAGCTACGCCTGAGAGCCGATTGGGCTGGCTGCTTATTCTCGCAACTATTCCCGCTGGTCTGGCGGGATTGCTGCTGGGTGATTTTATTGAAAGCCAGCTGCGCTCAATTGCAGTGATTGCCACGACAACCATCCTGTTTGGTTTGCTCCTGGGAGTGTCTGATTTCTGGGGACGTCGCGTAAAAACGCTTCATCAAATCACCTGGCACTCAGCACTTCTCATCGGGTTGGCACAGGCATTGGCTTTGGTTCCCGGAACATCAAGATCAGGGATTACCATGACGGCTGCTCTGGCTCTGGGTTTTACGAGGGAGTCGGCCGCCCGCTTTTCTTTCCTGATGGCAATTCCCGTCATTATTCTCAGTGGTGGTTATAAGTGTGCTCAACTGATGCAACTTCCACAGGTTCCATGGAGTGATATTGTGCTCGGTGCAGTACTATCTTGCATGGCAGCCTACCTCTGTATCCGTGTATTTCTTATCTGGATCACCCGAATTGGGATGATGCCTTTTGTCATCTACCGATTATTATTGGGTGCTTTGCTGATTGCCATTCTTGTTAATAGCTAAAGCTCGTGGAGGCATCGCTTATGAAAAATATTGCTTTCATTGGTCTCGGCGTTATGGGTTTCCCGATGGCAGGCCATTTAAGCAGGGCTGGCTTTTCAGTTTGTGTTTATAACCGCACACAACAAAAAGCAGCTCAATGGCTGGAGGAGTACACCGGTTTTTCAGCACCAACTCCAGCAGCAGCTGTAAAAAAAGCCGATATTGTCTTTACCTGCGTCGGTAATGACGATTCTTTGCAGGAAGTTCTGCTGGGTGACTCGGGTGGTTTTAACGGGGCTTCTCGCGGGACAATCTTTGTTGATCACACCACTGTATCGGCTAAAGTCAGTCGAGAGCTCGCCAGGGAGGCCAGCAGACACAAAATGGCTTATCTGGATGCCCCGGTGTCCGGTGGACAGCAGGGGGCTGAGCGCGGTTCCCTGACAGTCATGGTCGGTGGGGAGAAAGCAGCTTTTCAGCAGGCAACACCAATTATCAATCATTATGCCAGCAAGGTGTCTCTGATGGGTCCCGTCGGGTCCGGACAGCTCTGTAAAATGGCGAATCAAATCTGTGTAGCGGGTGTTATTGAATCACTTGCCGAAGGGCTGTTTTTTGCCCGTCAGGCAGGGCTTGACCCCAGCCAGGTCATTCAGGTTATTTCCAGGGGGGCGGCACAATCCTGGCAAATGGAAAACCGCTATCAAACCATGTTGGCGGGTGAGTACAATCACGGTTTTGCAGTGGACTGGATGTGTAAAGATCTGGCTATTGTGTTGGAAGAAGCTCAGCGCAATGGTAGTAACCTTCCCGCCACGAAACTGATCAGTAAATTTTACCGGGAAGTCCAGTTAATGGGTGGCGGGCAATGGGACACATCGAGCCTGTTAGCCAGGCTCGAAAACGCAGAAAATGAGGTTAGTAGTTAGTCCATTATGAACAAGCAACCTTATAACCAGCAGTTGCTGGATTTTATTTATCAATCTCCAACGCCGTTTCACGCTGTCAAAAATATGCGCGAGATACTGGAAGCCGGCGGATTTACCCGGCTCCCTGAAGAAACTGATTGGGATATACAACCGGGTGGCCGCTACTACACCGTTCGCAACGGCTCGTCTCTTATCGCCTTTATCGCAGGACACCAGTCCGCTCTGGAGTCAGGGATACGCCTGGTGGGCGCCCACACGGACAGTCCCTGCCTTAAAGTGAAACCAAAACCGGAGCTGAACCGTCAGGGCTATTTTCAATTGGGTGTCGAAGTTTATGGTGGAGCGCTTCTCAATCCCTGGTTTGACCGTGATCTCAGTATAGCCGGGCGCCTGGTGTTCGATAGCGGAGAGGGCTCGTTAGACCAGACACTGATCGACCTGAAAAGACCTGTGGCAGTCATCCCTAGCCTCGCTATACACCTGGACCGGGATGCGAACAATGAGCGCAAGGTGAATCCACAAACGGATATTCCACCCCTGTTATTCAGGGATCCGGACAAATCGGTGACAGATTTCTTCAAATTCCTGGCAAAAGAACTCTCCTCATCGGGTGATTTACCGGAAAAAGCCAGAATTCTCGATCACGAACTTTACCTCTATGATTGTCAGAAGCCGGCCCTGACCGGTATGCAGAGTGAGTTTATCTCCGGCGCCAGGCTGGATAACCTGTTGAGTTGTTTTACTGGTGTCCAGGCGCTGCTGGAAGCTGGTGATCAGGTTTCCTGCATGCTGGTTTGTAATGACCACGAAGAGGTCGGCAGCACCTCCGCCTGCGGTGCAAACGGCCCGATGCTGCAGTCAGTGTTACAACGTCTTTACCCGGATCCGGGGTTGCTTACCCGAGTAATGCGCCAGTCATTACTGGTATCGGCAGACAACGCCCACGGCATTCACCCAAACTTCGCGGATCGTCACGACAGTAATCATGGGCCACGCTTAAACGAAGGGCCGGTCATCAAGATAAATGCCAACCAGCGTTATGCCACCAATAGCATCAGCGCCGCGATGTTTCGTCACCTCTGTGAAAAGGAGGGCGTGGCAGTGCAGACGTTTGTTAACCGGACTGATTTAAGCTGCGGAAGCACCATCGGGCCGATTACTGCTGCGATGATTGGCGTTCAAACACTGGATGTCGGTGTGCCTACGTTTGCGATGCACTCTATCCGCGAAATGGCTGGTGCGGATGACGCCTTCAATTTATACCGGGCACTAAGGGCATTCTATAACCATCAACCAACACTAATGATACAAGAAGCCTGAATACAGACTTTATTCAAGCTCTGAAATCCGTATGATGTGGACCACAATCGAGACTGGACCAAAGAACCTAATCATGAGTCAACATCGAGCTTCAGCCGTTGAAAAAAATACTATTTTAACGGGTATTACGACCACAGGAACGCCGCATCTGGGCAACTATGTGGGCGCAATTCGTCCAGCCATTGAGGCCAGCCAAAAACCTGACATCAATGCCTACTATTTTCTCGCGGATTATCACGCACTGATTAAATGCCAGGATCCCGCCATGGTCCACCAGTCGAGCAGAGAAATTGCTGCCACATGGTTGGCTCTAGGCCTCAATACTGACAATGTTGTATTTTATCGACAGTCAGACGTTCCCGAAATTACTCAGCTTATGTGGTTTCTGAGCTGTGTTGCCGCGAAGGGACTAATGAACCGTGCCCATGCCTACAAGGATTCTGTTCAAAAAAACCAGGAAGCTGGGGAGGACCAGGATTATGGTATTACCATGGGCCTTTTTTCCTATCCGGTACTCATGGCTGCCGATATCCTCATGTTCAACGCCACTAGGGTACCGGTGGGCCGGGATCAGATTCAGCATATTGAGATGGCCCGGGATATTGCACAGCGTTTTAACCATGTATACGGCGAGCACTTCACCTTGCCGGAAGCCGTAATCGATGACCATGTTGCTGTATTACAAGGGTTGGATGGGCGAAAAATGAGTAAAAGCTACGGCAATACTATTCCGCTGTTTCTGCCTGAAAAACAGCTCAGGAAACACATCAACAAAATCAAGACCAACCTGTTGGAACCCGGCGAGCCCAAAGACCCAGACACCTCCACTGTATTTCAAATCTGGCGGGCATTTGCCAGCAACGAGCAAACCGCCGCAATGCGTCGTGAATTTGAGAACGGTATCGCCTGGGGGGAAGCCAAAAAGCAACTGTTTGAGTTGATTGAAGCCGAGCTGCGAGAGCCACGGCAACGCTATTATGAACTACTCGAAAGCCCATCTCACATAGAGAACATGCTCAATGAAGGAGCAGAGAAAGCAAGAGCGGTAAGTGTCCCATTTATGGCTAAACTTAACCGGGCCGTCGGCCTACATTCTCTGTCCTGAAAGGTTTTAGTGCTCACCCTCGCTCAGTGTGCAACACCTTTCAAAACCTCAACCAACGCACTGGTCAGGAATGACAAATCGGTTTTGCTGATAATGTAAGGGGGCATGACATACACGAGCTTCCCGAAAGGTCGAACCCAAACACCCTTATCGACAAATTGTTTCTGAATGATCGGCAGGTTAACCGGATTCTTCATCTCAATGACACCGATACCCCCAAGTACGCGCACGTCTTTTACATGGTTATAATCTTTGGCTGGAGCCAGCTCTGCAGTCAACTGCTGCTCGATATTCATAACACGGGTCGACCAATCTGAAGTAAGTAGCAGTTCAATACTTGCATTGGCCACGGCACAAGCCAGAGGATTAGCCATAAATGTTGGGCCGTGCATAAATACGCCCGCTTCACCAAGACAAATACCATTGCTGACTTTCTCCGTACACAACGTAGCAGCGAGCGTCATGTAGCCGCCCGTCAGCGCTTTGCCCAGACACATGATATCCGGCGAGATCCCGGCCCATTCAGTGGCAAAAAGCTTTCCTGTGCGACCGAAACCCGTGGCTATTTCATCAATAATTAACAACACGCCATACTGATCACACAATTCACGAACACGCTTCAGAAACATCGGCGAATAAAAACGCATGCCCCCCGCACCCTGAACCACAGGTTCCAGTATTACGGCAGCGATTTCATCGGCATGAGCGCTGATAGTTTGTTTGAAGTCGAGGATGAAATCCTCATTCCAGGCAGCATCAAAGCCGCAACGGGGAGATTCTGAAAAAAACTGGGGTGTCAGAACGTCGCGAAACAGGTGGTGCATACCTGTAACTGGATCACATACGGACATGGCGCCGAAGGTATCACCGTGATAACCACGTTTAAGACTCAAGAAACGCGATTTATCTTTTTCTCCCCGTGACTGCCAATATTGGAGAGCCATTTTCATGCCTACCTCTATACTGACAGACCCTGAGTCCGATAAAAAAACCTTGTCCAGTCCGGCCGGGGTGATCTCGGTTAATGTCTGTGCGAGCTTCGCTGCTGGCTCGTGGGTAATACCACCAAACATTACGTGGGACATTTTACTGATCTGGGCGGTTATAGCTGCATTAAGAGCAGGGTGGTTGTAGCCATGGATTGTGCTCCACCACGATGACATGCCGTCAATTAGCACTTGCCCATCGGACAGGTATAGTCTGACACCATCGGCGCTGGCCACAGGATAAACCGGTGCAGGATCCATAAAAGACGAATAGGGATGCCAAATGTGATTTTTATCTATGGCCAATATTTGAGACGCATTCAAGTGTTTCATGTAGATGCAATTCACAGGTAAGAAAACGTATATTGTATGATAAGGATCTTCGTGGTATCAAAGCACCATAGCAACGCCATCACTCAAACGAGCAACAATGATGAACTTAAAGTATCCACTTATCATCGTACTAATAACGGGATTGTTCAGCGCATCACCGGCAGTCACTGCAGAATCAGCACAATCCCGAATGTTCTGGGCGAAAAGCAATGAGTCTAACCGAGACACTCTGAATCATCGGCAATGGGATGAGCTGCTCCGTACACATGTCGTCAACACAGGGCAGGGGGTGAATCGTTTTCGGTATGGATCGGTGGATAAAAATGAACAAAAAAGCCTGTCGGACTATATTGGCTATCTGGCAAAAATTGACCCCCGAGACTACAGTCGCGATGAACAGAAGGCCTATTGGCTGAATCTCTATAATGCATTAACCGTCAAACTTATTTCAGAAAACTACCCGATAAAAAGCATCAGGGATATCGGTAAAAAAATGGACGGACACAGTTTATTGAATAAACCGCTTATTCACGTAGCCGACAACCCGATAAGTCTCAATGACATAGAAAATCGCATTCTTCGGCCGATATGGAAAGATCATACAATACACTTTGGCTTGAACTGCGCCAATATGACCTGCCCAGGCTTATTACCTCAAGCTTTCACCGGAAAAAATGTTACAGCTCTTTTAAAGCAGTCAGGACGTGATTTTATCAACGACCAAAATGGTGTAACCCTTAAAAATGGCAAACTGATCGCTGCAGGCATTTTCAGCCAATATCGCTCTGACTTTGCCAAAGACGACAAAATGATGCTTAAGGTATTTGCCCACTATGCAGATGATCGACTGGCTCTCTACTTATTGGGATTTCAGGGTAAAATCGACTATTTTCACGATTACAGCTTGAATGGCCTCTAAAAATCTATAAAAGTAATTATTTTAAATCATATAGTTAGATAACTATTATAATCAACTTTCTATACCGCCGTGAGCAGTTGACCATTCAACAGGAGCATGAAGAAAAGACTCAATATCCGCAATGGCCTTGGCTTCCATAAGGTTTTGAATTTTACAGACCTCCAACACATCCCACCAGGTGGTTAAATGGTGCAGATTGATACCAATTTCACCCAGGTTTTTACGTGTATCCGGAAATATGTCATAGAAGAAGATAACGAATGTATCGCTAACAGTGGCGCCAGCATCGCGCAAAGCCTGACAGAACTTGATCTTGCTGCCACCGTCCGTTGTGAGATCCTCAACCAATAGAACCCTCGAACCTTCCTTTAAATCACCTTCGATCTGCGCATCGCGGCCAAAACCCTTGGGTTTTTTTCGAACGTACTGCATGGGTAGGGATAAACGCTCTGCAAGCCAGGCCGCAAAGGGTATCCCAGCTGTTTCGCCGCCAGCAATTCCGTCAATAGACTCAAAGCCTATATTGCGAAGAATCGTCGAGGCACCAAAATCCATCAATGTCGATCTCACTCGGGGAAATGAAATAATTTTTCTGCAATCAATATATACAGGGCTAATTTTTCCTGACGTTAACTGAAAGGGATCATCTGGGCGAAAATTGATTGCACCAATTTCAATCAGCATCTTTGCAGATAATTGAGCAATCAATTTGGGGTCAGGAAAGCTATTGAACGACATCATTTCACCTGTATAACGAATCGCGAGAAGAGAAGGGAAAAATACGGTTAGTGGTTAGACTTACCAAAAAACAAGCTGCGGAAATTTTGCCAGAACATCAGCTGAGATTCCATTCAATCAGGCGTATTCCGGGCAGGTTATTCCCCAACAACCAAAAGAAAAGGGACCAAGCGTATGCCGAGTTATTATATTTAACATAATATACATTATGCGCATATATGGATCGGACAGAAAACCCGCTAAAACCAGACTTATAGCGCCAATGCAGCCTTGTGCAGCGAAATCAGCCATGCCACATTGGCAGTCTGTACCCGTAAGTGTTGTATAGAGTATAAAAATCACTCAGGAAAAGAAGTCATCTTTAACGGCGTAAAACCGGCAAAGGAGCACTTAACCAGGGCTGGACCGCTTCGCGGTGTTGATCACAGTGTTGTCGCTATTAGCAAAACCATGCTCTTGGTTTCGAGCGCTACCATCAAAATGGGAAAGTCCACACATTTCACCAGAGCAAAACACGCCAGGGGGAAATAGATAATCGATTGAGTATTACTGACCACTTGTCCATATAGCGTTTCTGGATGCTTGTTGGATAAGCAACCTAGACGATCATAGCTCACCCAAGCCCTCTCCATCATTAAACTATGCATCATGCCTTTGGACTAATCGCCTGAATAGTTATGCGGTTTTAAAGCTGTACTCAATGATTATTTCATTTTGAACAATAGTTTATTAATCAGACGACTTATTATTTTTTTAAACACAATAAGAAATAATAATCTCGCCTGTTAAACACAGCAACCATTCAGTAATGACAAACACAAACCTGGAGATAAACAAATGTTAAAGAAAATTATCACGACCTCTGCAGCCACTCTAGCATTAAGTCTTTCAGCAGCGAGCTTCGCAGCTGATATTGACATAAATGCAAACGGTAATGACCTTGCCATTCAGGGCTATGATCCGGTTGCTTATTTCACTCAGGAAAAGCCGACCATAGGCTCTAATGACTTCACTGCAACGTACAAAAACGCGATTTACCTCTTCAGCAGCGAACAGAACCGAGATTTATTCCGTGCCAGTCCTGCCAAGTATGCCCCTCAGTTTGGTGGTTTTTGTGCCTACGGTGTGACCAAAGGTAGAAAGTTTGACACCGACCCAACTGCCTGGCGTGTTGTCGATGGCAAGCTTTATCTGAACCTGAATAAAGATGTTCAGAAAGTCTGGCTGGAAAACGTGCCGGGCTATATCACCAATGCAAATCAAACCTGGCCAACCATTAAATCGTTCACCGATTCGGCCTTGGAAACATTCTAAATCAGACTGTCCCGGCAACTTTGTTGCCGGTGCTCATTCTGGAGAAACTCAATGAAACAGATAACAACCCTAGATGATTTTGAGACTGAGAAACAGCAGCACGAATATTTGTTGTTGAAAATATCAGCCTCGTGGTGTGATCCATGCCGGCGTTTTGCCCCGGTGAATGAGTCCGTCTCAGCTGAGCGTAATGACATATCTGTTGCAGAGATCGATGTTGATGCACTTCCTAATGTCCGTGAAGGGTTCAACGTGCGATCAGTGCCCACGCTGATCATGCTCAAAGATGGCTCACCAATTGACACGCTGGTTGGTTCACAACCCACTGCCAACGTTAACGCGTGGATTGACCACGCTATTCAAGCCTAAGAGGAATAAATGATGAAAAATAATGCCATTATCGCTGCTGCTATCGCAGCCACATTGTCACTGAGTGTGACAGTTCCCATGACTACCCACGCCGCTGGTAAGGAAAAATGCTATGGCGTGGCTGAAGCCGGTCAAAACGATTGTGCCAACCTGGCAGGTACGCATTCCTGTGCGGCGCAATCCAAAGTCGACAACGATCCGGGTGAATGGAAACTGGTGCCAGCCGGTACCTGCATTGACCTGGGTGGTTACTCAAAAGAGCAAGCCAAAGCGCTGTTGAGCAATTCGCCATCTGCATTTTGATCTTCTGAATGGAAATGCACTGATGTTCATTAACGAAGCTATGGGGGCGGAGATGATTCAAGTTGGCGTAGGTTTACGATCAGCACACTACGAGGCAGCGATGACTCCTGCCCCCATAGACTTCGTTGAAGTGCATGCAGAAAACTTTTTCGCTGAGGGTGGCGTGACGCATGACTTGTTAATGTCACTATCTGAACATTACAAGATCAGTTTGCACGGTACTTCACTGGGGCTCGGTTCTTTGCAACCCCCTCCCCCTTCACATTTAAAAAAAATGAAGCGTCTGATAGACAGGTGCTCCCCTTTTCTCACTTCAGATCATGCTTGTTTCAGTTGGTCTGTCGATGGCAAATCGACAGTTCATGCTGGTGATTTGCTGCCAATCCGTTTTGATAAAGAAACATTGCAGGCAATGACCAATAACATTCAGCGAGTGCAGGATTTATTTGGCCGTCAAATTTTGATCGAAAACATTTCATCATATCTTGCCTTTGATGGTTCAGTCATACCGGAAACTGAATTTTTCAACAGGCTCTGTGACGCCACCGGCTGTGGTCTGTTGCTAGATATTCATAACCTTTATGTCAATGCCCACAACATTGGCACGGAGCAACCATTAAATGTTGTTCTGGAAACGCTAACCGCGCTGGACACACATATTGTCAAGGAAATTCACCTTGCTGGCATCCATGATATGACTCAAGAAACCTGGATCGATGACCACAGCGGTCCGGTCAGCTCGGCTACCTGGATTGCTTATGCGGAAGCCATCAGGCGGTTTGGCGCTGTACCAACATTAGTCGAATGGGACACGCGCTTGCCTGCCTGGCCAACACTCATCGGCGAGGCCAGCACCGCAGCTTCCTTTGCCACAAAGGTGCTCGACAATGCGTAATTATCAGGTAAGTCTTTTCGAAGCGATATGGGACGGGAAAGACGACTCATTCAGTCAAGCTGGTCTTGCTATATACAGACAAAACCTTTTGATGAATGCAGAGCGTGCTCTATCAATAAGCTACCCAACGGTGGTGGAACTTGTTGGTGAGGAATTCTTTTCCATGCTGGCAAAAACTTTTGTGTGCAAGGAAAAACTGTTTGCGGGTGATTGGGGCATGTGGGGGGAGACGTTTCCATACTGGTTGGGACAACTTGAGAATCTCTCCAGTTTTCCATTCATTGCAGACAGCGCCAAGCTGGACTGGTTATGTCACGTGGCAGAGAGAGAACAAACCCCCATTTCCTCAGTTGAACAACCTCAACTGGGTATTGATTTAAGCCTGTTACGTATTCGCTATTGTGCCGGTACCTATCTTTTGAATTCAAGATACCCAATCGTTGACATCTGGACGGCACATCAAACGAAAAATCCCAATAAGCGACAACAGTTCCTGGCGCAGGCTAAAGACAAGATTTCACAGGGTTCAGGACAAAGCGCATTGATATGGCGGCCTTCATGGAAGGCGCTTGTTCGGGAGACAAGCCACAGTGAATCGGAATGGTTAGCACTGACCATTGGTGGGCTATCAATATCTGCTGCGCTGGAGCAGATGAAACAGCCATTTATATTTGATGACTGGCTTTATCAATCAACCAGTGAAGGTCTTGTCACTGGTTATTACTTGGAGACAACACAATGACTTATTTCAATTATCGTATCCCCTATTCTGACTATGTCATGCTGGCTCGTTCAATATTGGAGTCGCTCACGCTACTGGGTGTCAGGGTTTACCTTTTTACCACGTTCTTTTTCGCGGGGTTTAACAAGCTGAAAAACTGGGAATCTACCCTGTTCCTGTTTGAGTATGAGTATGCCGTTCCTGTGTTAAGACATGATTTTGCCGCTTACCTTGGAACGGCCAGCGAAATTATTCTGCCATCGCTGTTATTGTTAGGTTTTTCGACGCCACTTGCCGCTCTGGGCTTGTTTGTTTTCAATATCGTGGCGGTGCTGAGCCTGGCTGAAATGGCCCCGGCTGCCTTCTTGTTGCATGTCATTTGGGGAGGAATGATTTTCAGTCTGATTGTCTGGGGAGCTGGCAGGGTATCACTTGATAGCGTGCTTCTCAGCGCCAAAGGCTCAACCTAAATCAACTTCAGATTTTAATTCAGCTCAGGGGTAGCCATAGTGCTTATTGCTACCCCTTTTTTGTTTATCACTCGACATTTATTCTCCGTTAGCTACTCATTCGTAATGAGGTCACACAGGTATGGATGAATGGACACATCCTCTTTACTTTTGGAGATCTGGCAAGAAGTGAATCCTAATAACATGGCAACACTGCATTGGGCAGTGCAGTACAACCTTTTAAGGATTTATTATGCACATCTATCAGTATAGAGCTTGATGTGGAGAAACCGACTAAACAGCCGGTGATGGCGTACTCTTCATTACATTTATTTAAATATTACAATTAGTAAGCCAGATGCCCGTTGGCTTAGCGCAACGGGCATCACCCATCAATTCAGGGAGGGCTGAGCCCTGAGATGTTCTACCATCCAGTCGATTAATGTTCTTGTTCTTGCCGAAGAATATCGTCCTTCTCTGTGAACAACATGAACAGGCACAGGACGAGACTCATAGTCACTCAAAATAACTTTCAAAGCACCACCGGCCAGGCTCTCTGCTACCTGATAAGAGAGTAGTCGTGTTATTCCCATATCCGATAAAACCGCTTTTTCCGCTGAAAAGTTATCACTGACTGTCAGAAATGGATTCACTCTAACACTGGTATTTTTTCCCTGTTTAGAAAATCTAAGTTCATTCGTCGGGCTCAAACCTCTCGCCAGTATCATTCTGTGTTCACTGAGATCTTCAGGTTTTTTAGGATATCCATGCTCTTTAAGGTATTGCGTTGAGGCACAGAACACTCGCCTTACGGCCCCTACTCTGATGGCCTTATAAGTCGAGTCCTGCAACTCACCAATTCTGACAGCAACATCAATCCCCTCTTCCAGCATATTGACCACCCGATCGACAAAAAGCGCATCAAGTTGCATTTCAGGGTATTGCTTCAGGTAGCTAACAATGCCGTCCATCACATATAAACGACCGAACAGAACGGACGCGGTTATTCTCACAAGCCCTCTGGGAACCGCATTTTTCCCTCTCACAGCGTCATCGGCCTCTTCTGAGAGGGTTACGATATGCTTGGCATCTTTGTAATAACGCTGGCCCGCCTCGGTGATCTGCAGATGTCTGGTGGTGCGATGCAAAAGCTTCACCCCCAATCGTGTTTCCAGTTCTGAAATAGCACGACTCACTGCAGGGGGGCTCAGCCTTAACTTTCGAGCGGCACTGGCAAAGCCCTCATTTTCGACCACTGAAACAAAAACCGTCATTAAATGTAATCGGTCCATTAATTATTCCATTTTGTGAAATAGTGAATTAGCCATTTGCTCTATTATTTTATTATCGATAATACCCAATAATATTCTCACTGGATACTTCAATGCCAGTTTCATTTAACAGGAGAACAAGACATGAGCAGAATCACAACAGTAACAGACGATCTGGCTAACCACGAACAGGCCGAACTGTTCACCGCCATCAAATCCAACTTGGGCATTGTGCCTAATTTCCTTCGCGTCTTTGCGAATTCACCTGATGCGCTGAAAGCCTTTCTCGGTTTTCACCATATTGCGGGTAATGGCTCACTGGATGCAGAAACTCGTGAGCGTATTGCACTGACATTAGCTCAGAAAAATGAATGCGAATACTGCCTCTCAGCACACACCGCGATTGGTCGCAAGACCGGTTTGAATACCGCTGAAATCAACAGTAACCGTCAAGGAGACAGCCAGGATGCCAAAGCAGCGGTCGCTGTTAAGTTTTCACGCTCACTGGTTGAGCATCTCGGTGATGTCACCACAGCAGAAGTTCAGGAATTACGTGATGCTGGTTTCACTGATGCCGATATTGTAGAAATCATTACTCACACTGGCATCAACTTACTGACCAATATTTTGAGTAAAGCCAGTCGCGTTGATATTGACTTCCCTAAAGTTAATCTGAACCAGGCAGCATAAAGCAAAGCAGTGCCCGGCCTCAGGTCGGGCATTCATTCAGAGAGATCTCCTATGGCCAGAGCATTTGCACAAATAGGCTTCACACCGAATGTTAGAAAAGTGCAATCGGAAATGGGTAGCCGACAGATCTATCAAGCCTTTGAGCAGGGTGCCGACGATTTCACTGCCATTGACTTGACGACGAAAAATTTTATTGCCGAACGTGACAGCTTTTATATGGCGACGACTAATCAGGATGGTTGGCCGTACATACAACATCGAGGTGGCCCCAGGGGATTTCTGAAAGTGATTGGAGAGAAAACCATTGGTTTTGCTGACTTCAGCGGCAACCGTCAATATCTTTCAGTAGGAAACCTTCATGGAAACAACAGAGTATGTCTTTTTCTGATGAGCTATGGTGAACGGCGCAGGCTCAAGATTTGGGGACGTGCTCAAGTGGTTGAAGAAATGGACAAACCTTCAGTGGTAGCCAAACTTGAAATGTCAGATTTCCGTGCGTCTGTAGAGCGTGGCATTGTTATTAATGTTGAGGCTTTTGATTGGAACTGCCCTAAATACATCACTCCACGTTACACAAGAGATGAAATTGAGAAGATTTTTAGTCAAGAGCACACAAAAAACAGCAGGCAATTAAAAATGCTGCCCTACTCAGGCAAAGGCAGTTTGCCAATGATTATTTCAGCAGTCCGACAGCTCACAAAAGAAGTGAGAATTTATGAACTGCAACATGCAAAAGGGGCAGACCTCCCTGGGTATGAAGCAGGTGCTCATATCAGTGTGCCTGTCCAGCTTAGTGATGGCTCAAACTCAACGCATGCCTATTCACTGACAACGATAAAAAATCGACATCACTTTTATCAGATCGCGGTGAAAAATGAAAACACTGGAGACGGCGGCTCTCATTTAATACACAAGCAGTGGCAAGTTGGTACTGAAATCAACATTGAGGCGCCTGAAAATTTCTTCCGTCTTCACAACGATGAACGGCATACCGTGCTTGTCGCTGGTGGAATAGGCATTACCCCCATCAAGTCAATGGCTGAAGAGCTAGAACAACGTGGCTCTTCATTTGAAATACATTACTCAGCCAAGTCTCGTCAGGCCATGCCGTTCTATGATGAGCTATCAGAATTGTTTCCAGACAAAGTGCATTTCTATTTCAGTCAGAAGCCTCACATCAATAAGCTCGTGTTTTCTACCTTGTTTTGTCAGGCAGGTCCTGACGCAGAGTATTACATCTGTGGGCCTCAACTTTTTATGAGAGCCGCACTACAAGCTGGAGCCGAAATGGGGATAGACAGAACCACAATCCATACGGAAAATTTCAATTGAATGAGGCAATTAGACATGGTTCTTTATAACATCGCATTGTCTGGCAACTGCCATAAAGTACGACTGATGTTAAGTTTTTTAGGCATCGATTATAAATTGCACGATCTGGATTTAGGCGCTTCTGAACAAACCAGTGATGACTATCTGGCATTGAATCCGTTTGGGCAGGCACCGGTACTGAATGACAACGGCACGCTTGTTCGAGACAGTCAGGCGATTTTGATTTACCTGGCAAAAAAGTATGGTGCAGAAAATTGGTGGCCAGAGAATCATGATGAGTTGGCTCAAATCGTGGCCTGGTTATCCACGGCAGCCAATGAGGTTCAGAATGGACCGGCCCGGCTTCGTGTCCATTATAAGTTTGGTCGTCAGATTGATTTCAAGCACGCGACTGATACCAGTAACAAAGTGCTGAAAATTATTGATAGTCACCTCTCAGGGAGACATTGGCTGGTCGGAGATACTCCCACCATCGCTGACATAGCACTATACCCCTATCTTGCTTTAATGCACGAAGGTCATATTGATATGACCCCTTATCGACATATTCAGACCTGGAGAACAAGGTTTGAAGGTCTATCTGATTATCTGGCAATGCCAGGCATTTTTGAATAACTATATTCTGGAGCAAACAATGACAACCGACACTAAACCCCCACTTCCTCCCTTTACTGAAGAATCCGCAATCAAAAAGGTAAGACTCGCAGAAGATGCCTGGAATAGTCGAGACCCTGAGCGTGTATCTCAAGTGTATACAGAAGACACCATCTGGCGTAACAGAGCAGATTTTCCTCGTGGTCGTAAAGAAGTGAAAGGCTTTTTGCAAAGTAAATGGGTAAAAGAGCTGGACTATCGACTGATTAAAGAGCTTTGGGCTTTTGAGAATAACCGTATTGCAGTTCGATTTGCCTACGAATGGCATGATGACAGCGGTAACTGGTTCCGTTCGTATGGCAACGAAAACTGGGAATTTAATTCGGATGGTCTGATGCAGCGACGTTTCGCCTGTATTAATGACTTACCTATTAAAGAGTCTGAGCGTTTATTTCATTGGCCTCTTGGAAGAAGGCCCGATAATCACCCTAGCCTGAGTGATTTAAATCTTTAATTTATTGAATGCGCTTTGGAAAAGGATGTCCAGAGCATTATTGAGAACCTGTGGAAATTCCGACTTCACATCTTTTTATAAAAGCCGACCAGGTGTCGTTTGGCTCCCAGTCAGGGAATATGTATCTCCTGGCATCCTCTTTGGTTTTCTTTTTAACGAGGCGGTTGTAGAGGTAAAGAAAAGCAGACGCCCTGTAATTCAATGCACAATGAACCCAGACTTTCTTTGCTGAAAAAGCTTCCATTGCATCGTAGAAGGCGTGCAAGTGTGATAACTCCGGCGCATCAAATGGTACAGGGATATGAATGTAAGTCATACCCGTTGAGGTGACCAGATAGCCCTCATCTGACAGGGCACTCTTTGAATCAGGCATCGACAGGTTTATGACTACCTGGAACCCTTGTTTTGCTATGAGACTGAAGTCCTCTCGAGCTGGCTGGCCGGAGCTTGATAACATGGGTGATATTTTTAAATAGTTTTTGACTTTCATGCCGTGAACACCAGAGCTTTAGAGCAAAAATTAAAGCTTCGTATATCCCCATGATTAAGTGTAAGTAACAGTGGTTTGAATCGCCACTGGTTAACTAGATAGACACTTCTCTGCCTCATTAAAATACCGACGTTCGTACTCTACAGACGACAATCCATCATTGGAACCATGGCGCCTTTTAGGGTTATAAAACATCTCAATATAGTTGAACACATCCATTTTTGCTGCTTCTCGAGAGGGATAGATTTTCCATTTGATTCGTTCACGCTTCAATAGTTGGAAGAAGCTTTCATCTACAGCATTGTCATGACAATTACCACGCCGACTCATACTGCCATCAGCAGTGCATCCCAAACCAGTTCCTTTATTATCCGTTTGGTCATGGACCAGCCAATGATACGTCGGAAGAACAAGTCCATGACCGTACCTAGTACAGCCACCCTTCAAGGGTTTTGATGTAGGCGATGTCCGTTACCAACGCCTGATCGGGTTGTGTCGGGTTAAATCGCCTTTCCAGCACATTGGACGTGACCACATGTTGTTCGCCGCCTCGTGATCAGGGTTTGCGATACCCCACTTGAGCCTCAAGGCAAGAAAGCGTTATCAGTCGATGCACACGATTAATGCCGCAATACTCACCCGTGTCCCTTGCGGTAACCATAGACACAACCGGACTCAAGCCAATATTGCTCAATCAACCCTGTAAGACGATCATCCACTTTTTGTCAGTTGAACTGAGGGCTGCTTATCCAGGCATAGTACCCACTCGGGATGGCTTGCGAAAAACGCCACGCCTTTTTTAGCAGTTAAGATTGAAGCGGTCAAACAGGTCACGGTGGCTGGGCAGTGGCGGATGTCGTAAAGCAAGTTGGCACTACCACCCACAGTCTCTATACCTGGATTAAGCTCCATGGGCCTGACTTACAGCATCGTAAAGTGCTGGAGGAAACGGCCGAGATTAGACGCCTGTAAAAAGAACTCAAGCGTGTCACCGAGGGACGTGACATTCTTCGGGATAGCGTTTACCACTCATATTCCCCTCTCTTTGGGTTAGTTTATCTAACCGAAAGGTGTCTAGAAAATTAGTGGCGATTCAAGCTAAAGCTAATACGGATATCTTCGGTGCTGCCGATGCCATGAAAAAATAGATTTTCTGAAATAGGCAAAGAGCATAAATGAATATAATGCTGGGTATACTAGGTTAGTAGATTTTCTTCCCCTGAGGGGCAGAAGACCCGCACGCTCACCAACCCTCTTTACAAAAAGGGAGAATCTAGGCTGATTTTTTGAACAAGCGAACAGGTCGTCGATCCAATGGGGATGTATTATTTCCTACCTTGCATCACGCATGGTCACAAATTCTTCAGCTGCAGTGGGATGAATACCTATAGTGGCATCAAAATCCGCTTTGGTAGCACCCATTTTTACAGCAATCGCGATTCCCTGGATGATTTCACCGGCACCCTCACCCACCATGTGGCAACCAACCACCCTGTCGTTGTCATTGACAACTATCAGTTTCATAAAGACTTTCCCGTCTCCGCCGCCCAGTGTCTCTTTCATCGCTCTGAATCTACTGCGATAAATACGTATGTTATCGCCGTATTGCCCTCTGGCCTGCTCTTCCGTCAATCCGACAGATGCCGTATTGGGTTGACTGAATACGGCTGTGGGAATATTTGTATAATCAATCGTCGTGGGGACACCGGTGACAAGAGTTTTAGTCAGTGCCATACCCTCGTTAATGGCGACGGGCGTTAATTCAACTCGACCAATGACATCACCAATGGCATAAATTGATGGTTCTGCCGTTTGGAAATAGTCATCTACAATGATCGCACCATTGGAGCGGGTTTCAATGCTTGTATTCTCAAGGCCAAGTCCGTCAATGTTTGGGTGGCGACCTGTCGCATACATCACAAGGCCTGCTTCAATACTGTCACCACTATTGAGGACTGCCCTGAAAAGACCGTTATCCATTTTTTCTATATTCTCGATTTCAGTTGAGAAATGAAGTGTAACACCTTGTTTTTCAACTTCCTCCTTTAGCACTTCACGCACATCCTGATCAAAACCACGAAGAAACAGGTCACCGCGATACAATAAGTGAGTGTCAACGCCGAGCCCATTGAATATCCCGGCAAATTCAATGGCGATATAGCCGCCACCCACGATCACTATGCGCTCAGGGAGGCTATCCAGATAAAAAGCTTCATTAGATGTAATGGCGTATTCTTTACCGGGTAAGTCCGGCACAAAGGGTGTACCCCCCGTGGCAATCAATATTTTTTTGCACCGGTATACCTGGTCATTTACTTCAACACTGTCTGGTCCGAGGATTTTGGCCCAACCTTCAACCAGCTCCACACCGGCCTTATCAAGTAAATTGCCGTAGATATCATTGAGCCGCTGGATTTCACGATTTTTATTATCCCGAAGGGTGGGCCAATCGAAACTTGACTCACCCACATGCCAACCGAAGCCCTTGGCAGTACGAAACTCCTCGCGGAACGACGATGCATATACAAAAAGTTTTTTGGGAACACAGCCGACATTGACGCAGGTCCCACCAAGATACTGGGATTCGGCTACCACGACTCGCAGCCCCTGCTGGGCGCACATGCGTGCTGTTCTTACTCCGCCAGAACCAGCACCAATCACAAACAGGTCAACATCATGGTCAGCCATGATTTCTCCTCAATTTCAGGTTTATTGTTTAAACCAGGACAGTTTCTCGTGAAGTTTGACCACATCACCCACAATGATCAAGGTGGGGGCTTTGGCATTGGCTTCACGAACTTTATCTGGCAAAGTTTTTAAGTCGCCAATAAAGACCCGTTGATTGGCAGTTGTGCCCTTCTCTATCAGAGCTGCCGGTGTCCCGGCTGCCTTTCCGCGTCGAATCAGCTCTCGGCAAATACTTTCCAGTCCACTGAGCCCCATATAAAACACCAGGGTCTGGTTGGGTGAAACAAGATCCTGCCAGTTCAAATCCAGTGAATTGTCTTTCAGGTGGCCTGTTATGAAGCGCACCGACTGTGCATAATCCCGGTGGGTCAGGGGTATGCCCGCATAGCTGGCACAACCTGAGGCGGCTGTTATACCCGGTACAACCTGAAAAGGAATTCCATATTCCGCCAGGTGTGAAATTTCTTCGCCACCACGGCCAAAAATAAAAGGGTCGCCTCCCTTCAGGCGCAAAACACGTTTGCCCTGCAGGGCATATTCAGCAAGCTTTTCATTGATATTATCCTGCGTAACCGGATGGTCTCCAGCAGTTTTTCCCACATAGACCAACTCTGCATCACGGCGCACCAGCGCCAACACTTCCTTTGAAACCAACCGGTCATAAAGGACGATATCTGCCTTCTGCATCAAGCGCAGTGCACGAAATGTCAGAAGATCCGGATCGCCCGGCCCGCCTCCAACCAGATACACCTCTCCGAGTTTTTTCGAAGCGGGATTAGCTAATTTCTGCTGAATGCGACTCTCGGCTTCATCCAGTTTTTCTGCGTAAACCAATTCAGCAATGTCACCTTCAAAAACATCTTCCCAGAAAGCTTTACGAGAAAGACCATCAGCTATTTTACGCTTAACCAGATCACGATATTTTCCCGCCAATGCAGCAAGCTTGCCATAACCAGACGGGATTGATGATTCCAGCCGGGTACGAAGCATTCTCGCTAACACCGGCGCGGTACCCGCACTGCTGATGGCAATTTGTACTGGTGACCGGTCAACAATAGAGGGAAAAATGACGCTACACAGTTCAGGGCTGTCTACCACGTTGACAGGAATGTTCTTGGTCTGGGCGAGCGCTGAGATACGCCTGTTAACCGCTGTGTCATTCGTGGCCGCAACCACCAAGACCGCTCCATTGAGGTCAGCATCCTCAAACTCACGGTTTACAAGTGTCAGGCAAAATTCACGGGCCAGTTTTTGAATGGATGAATTAATCTCTGGTGCAATTACCTCAATAGCAGCGCCAACAGCAATTAGCTGACGAAGCTTTCGCAGGGCTATTTCGCCGCCACCAACCATGACACAGCGCCTATCGCGGAGATTATGAAATAACGGTAACAGGTCCATGGTTAAACTCTGGCTCTAAGACGCCCAATCAGCCAATACTGGTCTGACCACCCATATAGGGCCGCAATATCTGGGGAATGATGATGGTGCCATCTGACTGCTGGTAATTTTCCATCACAGCCAACAGCGTACGGCCCACAGCCAGTGCAGAGCCGTTCAGGGTATGCAGCAATTCTGGTTTGCCGGTCTCCGGATTGCGCCAGCGGGCCTGCATCCGGCGGGCTTGAAAATCACGAAAGTTACTACAGGATGAAATTTCCCGGTAACGCTGCTGAGATGGCAGCCACACCTCAATGTCATAGGTTCGAGCGGCTGAAAAGCCCAGGTCGCCACCACAGAGGATAATAGTTCGGTATGGAAGCTCCAGCTTCTGCAAGACCAGTTCTGCGTGGCCGGTCAACTGCTCCAGTGTTTCGGTAGATTTTTCCGGGTGGACAAACTGAACCAACTCCACTTTTTCAAATTGATGCTGTCGTATCATGCCACGCGTATCCTTGCCGTAGCTGCCAGCTTCGCTGCGAAAACAGGGACTGTGACAGGCAAACTTTATTGGCAATTGAGCCGCATCGAGAATCGTGTCGCGAAAGACATTGGTCACCGGAACTTCGGCCGTCGGGATCAGATAGAGGTCGCGATCATCGGTTAACTTAAAGAGATCTTCCTCAAATTTCGGCAACTGGCCAGTACCAAACAAGGACTCGCTGTTGACGATATACGGCACATTGATTTCCTGGTAACCGTGCTCGAGCGTATGTGTGTCCAGCATGAACTGGATCAGTGCGCGATGTAACCGGGCAATATCCCCGCGCATAACGGAGAAACGGGAACCGGTGATCTTGGTGGCTGTTTCAAAATCGAGCAGACCACAACGTTCACCAAGATCCACATGATCCCGCACGTCAAAATCAAAAGTTCTGGGTTCGCCCCAGCGACGAATCTCTACATTGTCCTCCTCTGACCTGCCTGACGGCACTTCCTGATCGGGGATATTGGGTACATTGCGCAAATAATCATCCAGTTGTTCCTGAACAGCGTCGAGCGCATCGTCAGCTTTCAAAGCAGCAATTTTTAACGACTCACCCTTCGCTTTAAGAGGTGCAATATCCTCGCCTCGCGCCTTAGCCTCGGCAATCGCCTTACCCATAATTTTTGCGTAGGCATTTCTTTCGGCCTGCAGTGATTGAGCTTTTTCCAGAAGGTCACGACGCAGTGCCCCCAGTTGATTGAGTTTTTCGACATCCAGAGTGAAACCCTTTACTGCCAGTGCAGCGGCCACAGTTTCTGGTTGAGAACGAACGTATTTGGGATCCAGCATGAGGAGGGAAAGTCCTAAAGCAAACGAGTCAGCACAATGGCAACCAGGGTTCCAGCCAAGCATAAGACGATGCTCAGAAAAACATAGGCGCCAGCGAGCGCAAGGTGGCCATTTTGCCACAAAGCAAGCGTATCAAGCGAGAAGGCTGAAAATGTCGTAAATGCGCCAATAAAACCCACCATCAACAGATCCCTTAATGCGGCGGGCAGTATGCCACGCTCTATGATGAGCACATAAAAAACACCCATTAATACAGAACCTGCCACATTAACAAGCAAAGTACCAAGAGGAAAACGATTGCCCAGTAGGGGAAAGACCAGCAGATTCACACCAAAGCGGGCCATTGCCCCCAGCGCACCGCCAGCCGCAACCACTAGCCATTGCATCAATCATTCCCCTGATAACGTTTGACAGTGCTCGCTCCATCAAGAGTACGAAGATGGCGTAGTTTTTCGGCAATCTGTTTCTCTAACCCCCGGTCTGAAGGGAAGTAGTACTGCTTGTTTTTGAGCGCCTCGGGAAAATAATTTTCTCCGGGTGAGTAGGCCCCTGGCTCATTGTGCGAATAACGATATTCTGCGCCATAATCAAGGGATTTCATCAGCGCTGTGGGTGCATTTCGCAAATGCAGGGGAACATCATGGCTTGGCATTCTGCGCACATCATCTTTGGCCTGATTAAAGGCCTGATAAACAGCATTGCTCTTGGGGGCTGCCGCAAGATAGAGAACAGCTTGGGCAATAGTCAACTCGCCCTCGGGACTACCCAAACGCTCCTGGGTTTGCCAGGCATCAAGGGCAATACTCAAAGCTCGCGGATCAGCATTGCCAATATCCTCACTGGCCATTCTTACCACACGGCGGGCGATGTAAAGAGGGTCACAGCCACCATCCAGCATGCGTGTATACCAATAGAGTGCAGCATCCGGTGATGAGCCTCTTACCGCCTTGTGTAGTGCGGAAATCTGATCATAAAAGTATTCCCCACCCTTGTCGTAGCGACGGGTATCACCCAGCAATACTTCTTCTACCGTTTCCCGAGTGATCTGTCCGTCGTTCCCGAGATCACTGGCAATTTCCAGCAGATTCAGGGCTTTTCTGGCATCGCCATCCGCAGCAGCCACCAGTAACTGTACGGCATCCTCTGCAATATCGAACTTTCCTGCGCCCAAGCCTCTTTCAGTATCACTCAGGGCATGTTGAATGATGCGTGTCAGTTGCACAGTATCAAGACTGCGCAAAACGTATACGCGGCAACGCGAAAGCAATGCATTGTTCAGCTCAAAAGATGGGTTTTCCGTGGTTGCGCCGATCAGTGCGATAGTGCCATCTTCCACATAGGGTAAAAAAGCATCCTGTTGTGATTTATTGAAACGGTGTACTTCGTCAACAAAAAGTATCGTCCGGCGGGATTGTTGATCACGAATCGCTTGGGCCTGAGCAATCGCAGCCCTGATCTCTTTTACCCCGACCAAAACGGCAGAAACCGCTTCCAGGTGGGCATCCACAGAATTGGCCACTAGGCGTGCGAGAGTGGTTTTGCCCACCCCTGGAGGACCCCAAAAGACCATTGAATGTAGTTGGCCACATTGGATTGCCTCACGAAGAGACCGCCCTTCACCTATCAAATGTGCTTGCCCGGCAAACTCCTCAAGCGAACGCGGGCGCATTCGGGCTGCCAGTGGCTGGACGATATTCCGGGCGAACAGATCACTAGTCATCGCGGAGAATATCAACCCCCTCCGGTGGTATAAATGTAAACAACTCGGGAGATAGCTGGCAATTCAATTCAGTATTAGAGAACTCGATTTCAGTGCGTTGGCCCAGACCATCCCAGAGTTTCATGCCAGTGGGTTTCTTGCCAGCAAAACTGAGCGTCAGCTTTTCATAGAGATTGTCATCCGTCAGTGGAATCAAGGTGAAAACCGACAGCTGGCCGTGCTCCACAGACACCTGATAAGTCTGTTCAAGCGCAGCCAGATCACCAATAAAAAGGACTGCCGGCGTTCGGCTAAGATCATTACTAAAAGACCGAACAGTTACCTGCTCAAGATCGGGATCAAACAGCCAGAGCGTTGTGCCATCAGAAACAATCAATTGCTCCATGGGTGGGGCTGTTTCCCATCGCACCTGGCCTGGCCTGGCAGCCTGAAGTTGGCCTGAGGTTTGCTGCAGGAGATCACCTTCAGTGGCATAAACGGTCTGAATAAACGCTGTATCCAGCGTATTCAGATCAATCAGTTGTGCACGCAGCTTTTGGGCGGCATCTGCCGCACCTTCAGCAAAGAGCGCAGTGCTGATCAACAACATGAAAAGCAGGAAAAGCGACTGCCAAACTCTATTCAACTGTGCCAGCCTCATCAATGATGTCCACTAGTCTCTCCCTGCCCCGGGTGCCAGGACCTCCCGATTACCGTTGGTCCCCATTTCACTCACCACACCAGAAACTTCCATTTGTTCTATCAATCGTGCAGCACGATTATAGCCAATACGCAATTTTCTCTGCACGGATGAGATGGACGCCTTGCGTGTTTTCAGAACGATAGCTACCGCCTCGTCATACAGCGGATCAGACTCGCCATCACTGTCTGCATCACCACTCTCTGAAGAAAATCCAGGAACCATAATTGAGCTGGTCGCTCCCTCATCCGTAATGTCGTCAAGATACTGGGGTTCCCCCCTGCGCTTCCAGTCTGCAACCACTTTATGAACTTCATGGTCATCCACGAATGCACCATGTACCCGGATTGGCACGCTGGTGCCCGGGGGTAGATATAGCATATCCCCGTGCCCCAGTAGCTGTTCTGCGCCACCCTGATCGAGGATAGTTCTTGAATCAATTTTGGAAGAGACCTGGAATGCGATGCGGGTCGGGATATTGGCCTTGATCAGTCCTGTTATAACATCGACTGATGGACGTTGCGTGGCAAGAATCAAGTGAATCCCAGCTGCCCTCGCCTTCTGCGCAATACGGGCGATTAACTGTTCCACTTTCTTGCCGACAATCATCATCATGTCTGCAAATTCGTCAATGACCACTACGATATAGGGCAGTTTTTCGAGATCCGGCGGTGTCTGCCCCCCCTCTTCCGAAAACAAACTGGCATTTTCATCGGGGCGCCACAATGGGTCAGGAATGGATTTTCCTGCGGCAGCGGCGTCAGCGACTTTCCGGTTAAACCCGGCCAGATTCCGCACACCCATGGCAGACATCAATTTATAGCGGCGTTCCATCTCTCCGACGCACCAGCGCAGACCACTGGCAGCATCCTTCATATCGGTGATCACCGGCGTCAGCAAATGGGGGATCCCCTCGTAAACCGATAGCTCCAACATTTTTGGGTCTACCAGGATCAGCCGTACATCTTCCGGACCAGCCTTGTAGAGAAGACTCAGCAACATCACATTAATGCCAACCGACTTCCCTGAGCCCGTGGTACCCGCCACCAGCAGGTGAGGCATTTTCCCCAGGTCGGCGACGATGGGAAAGCCTGAAATATCATTTCCCAAAGCCAGTGTTAGCGGAGATTTGGCGTGTTCGTAGGTCTCCGAAGACAACACCTCTGCAAGGCGGACAATTTCACGGTGCTCGTTGGGTATCTCAATGCCAACTACTGATTTGCCGGGAATCACCTCTACAACCCTGACGCTGACAACCGCCAGAGAACGGGCCAAGTCCCTTGCCAAATTACTGATTCTGCTTGCTTTTACGCCAGCTGCAGGCTGCAGTTCAAAACGGGTGACTACCGGTCCCGGCAATACTTCAACCACTTCGGCACTGATACCAAAATCCTGAAGTTTCACCTCCAGTTGTCGGGACATCGCTTCAAGGGATTCTCTCGAATAGCCCTTATCACCACTTTTATCCACTTTATCCAACAAATTGATAGGGGGTAAGCTGCCACTGACTGGTTCGTCAAAAAGTGGGCTTTGTCGCTCTTTTTGCACGCGGACACTAACGGATTCCTGCTTCACCGGTGTCTGAATAGTGGGAGGAATGCGCATTGCCTCTTTTGCCGCCCTTTTGGCTTTCACCTCGCGCCGGTGAGATTGGGCGACTTCCGCATGCCGGGCTTCTTCCCGACGAGCCTTGTAATCGGCAATGCTATGACGCACCAACTCAAGTCCTCGCAGGGTAAGCCGTCCCGCGCCATCAATTAATGCCATCCATGACAAGTCTGTAAATACCGTAAGACCAAATAGAAATATAGCCAAAAGGATTAATGTGCTGCCGACAAAACTGAAGGCTGTAGACGCTGCAGCAGAAACAGATGCTCCCAGTATACCGCCGACCCCAAAGGGTAGCGAAGTTGGCACACTGCCATAGTGCAAGGCAACGAGCGAGGTGGCACAGGACATCACGAGGATCAGCCCCAGAATACGCAATGCAAAGACGACGCCGTCAAAACCGCCCCGCTGCTGACGATAGGCGCGGAATACACCCCATGCCCGCACGGCCAGCAAAATCGGAAAAAGATAGGAAATATAGCCAAACAGGGAAAAAAATACATCCGACAGCCAGGCTCCCATTGGCCCTGCAGCATTTTCGACCCGGTTCTCAACACCGGTATGCGACCAACCAGGATCGCTCGGGGTATAACTGATAAACGCCAGCAACAGATATGCACAAACAGACAGCCAGCCAATGAGCGCACCCTCTCTCAGAATGAGCTGCCCCCTGGAGGGTGACTGCTCACCACTAGAATCTCGGGTTTTTGGTTGCTGCTTCTCTCTACTCAACTGGGCCTTCCAGGTTTTTCATTGCTGTTCGCTATTGTAATGGCAGCAAGTTGAAATACCAGCGATGCGAGACCGCATAATCCCGGTATATTTCGCCCATAGAGAAATGCTATTTTGTATGCTGTGTTCCATTCTTTATGATAACCAATGGCTCTTTGGGCCTAACTGAAACCCAATTCTGCAGGAAACCTTTATATATGTCGGCTGTACAACACCATAAACTGATCATCCTCGGCTCCGGACCCGCCGGTTATACTGCTGCTGTCTATGCTGCCCGCGCGAATCTCAACCCGGTCATTATTACCGGCATGCAGCAAGGGGGCCAGCTGACCACGACCACGGATGTGGATAACTGGCCTGGCGATGCCGAGGGTGTGCAGGGGCCTGACTTGATGATGCGTATGCAGGCTCACGCTGAGCGCTTTGATACACGCATCATTTTTGATCATATTGAGCATGTTGACTTGAAACAGCGCCCGTTTTTGCTAAGGGGCAGTCAAGCCTTCAGTTGCGATGCACTGATTATTGCCACAGGGGCTTCCGCACAGTACCTCGGATTGCCATCGGAGGAAGCGTTCATGGGCAAAGGCGTAAGCGCCTGTGCCACTTGTGACGGCTTTTTCTACCGCGGACAAAAAGTCGCTGTTATCGGCGGTGGGAATACAGCTGTCGAGGAAGCGCTTTACCTGTCAAATATCTGCAGTGAGGTCACACTGATTCATCGGCGAGAGACCCTGCGCTCCGAAAAAATATTACAGGATAAGCTCTTTGAGCGCGCCAAGAACGGTAATATCAAACTCCTTTGGAATCACACTCTGGACGAAGTACTGGGTGATGAGACAGGGGTTACAGGGTTGCGCGCGGTGAGCACGCTTGATGGCAAGGCTACAAACATTGCCTTATCGGGTGTATTTATTGCCATTGGCCACAAACCGAATACGGATATATTTAAAGACCAACTCGAGATGAAAAATGGCTATATCATTGTTCACGGAGGTAGTGATGGAAATGCCACAGCCACCAGCATAGACGGCGTCTTTGCCGCTGGCGATGTTGCCGATCATGTGTATCGTCAGGCCGTCACTTCTGCCGGTTCCGGTTGCATGGCGGCGCTGGATGCCGAAAAATATCTTGACACGTCAGCTTGATAATGCAAAAAAAGTTAACCCCGCTTGATAACAGGAACCCGGTTTTTCCAAGCCCTGAAAAGGCTTTGAAAGAACCAGCAGGGCTACTGGCTATTGGCGGGAACCTTACAACAACGACCCTTTTGTCCGCCTATCGTCAGGGTATTTTCCCCTGGTACGAGCATGGACAACCTATATTATGGTGGTCTCCCGACCCCCGGGCAGTTATTTACCCGGAACAGATACACATTTCACGATCATTAAAGAAGTCAATAAAACGCAGTAACTACCAAGTACGTACTAACACGGCTTTTTCGTCAGTTATTGAGCTCTGTGCCGCCCTCAGGTCTAACAGCCTCAGGGGAACCTGGATTACCCACGAAATTAAGAACGCCTACAATGCACTTCATCGAGAAGGTCATGCACATTCGGTCGAAATCTGGCAAAACAATATACTTATAGGAGGATTATATGGCGTCCTGATAGGACGTGTGTTTTGCGGCGAGTCGATGTTCAGCCTGATTAAGGACACGTCCAAAATCGCCCTTGTGACACTAGCTGAAATGATGTGCCGCCAAGGGGGAACTTCTTTGATCGATTGCCAGATCAGTAATGACCACCTGCGTTCGATGGGTGCAACAAGCATTCCGCGAGCAGCCTTCCTAGATCAGCTACAGATATTGAAGGACAAACCTTTCGACGGAAATTTTGGGCATAACTCCCCTGTGGGTTTAAACTGACAAGACAACACTCACCAAGTTAAGCAGTATTATTATGTCCAGGGATATTTCGCCAGATGTCAAGGCCATCAGACTTTTCCTGACTGAGCCACATGCCTGTAGTTATCTTCAAAATCAACAAGCGACAACAGCGTTTGTAGATCCCGGTCTAAGGGTTGACAAAAATCTCTACAGTTACCTGTCTGGCATGGGTTTTCGTCGCAGTGGACGGTATATCTATGCTCCTCGCTGTAAGCATTGTAACGCCTGTATTCCTGCAAGGATCCCGGTGGCGCAATTTAAGCCCAACCGCCAACAGCGTCGGTGCCGTAAGCAGAATGGTGACCTCAGTATTTGGCTGACCCGTATGGTCAACGAAAGCGAACACTACCCTCTTTACCGACAGTACCTCGACAGCCGCCATGCTGACGGTGATATGTATCCGCCGACTGTTGGTCAATATCGTGACTTCATCAGCAATATTCATGACTATAGCGCCATGATGGAGATTCGCTTAAAGGGTGAGCTGGTCGCGGCAGGTCTAGTGGACATTCTAAATGACGGCCTATCCGCCATCTACACTTACTACTCATCAGGGTTATCGAAGCGCAGCCTTGGCACTTTCTCGATTTTGGCAGAACTCATGTTGGCAAGAGAGCTGGGGCTTCCCTACCTTTACTTGGGATACTGGATAAAAGACAGTCCAAAAATGGCTTACAAGGACAGATATCAACCGTTAGAGTTGCTCAGGGATGGTGAATGGGCACCAATGAATTGACATTACTCGATTTTCAGGCAGAATGCGCCACTTCCAGAAGAAACCGTTCGCGGAGAATACAGGCAGCATGTCGAAAGAAGATCATATTGAAATGGAAGGAGAAGTGGTAGACACACTTCCCAATACAACCTTTCGCGTAAAACTGGAGAATGGGCACATTGTTACAGCACATATTTCCGGAAAAATGCGCAAAAATTACATACGCATCCTGACCGGAGACAAAGTCAAGGTCGAACTCACACCCTATGACCTGAGCAAGGGTCGTATCACCTATCGTGCTCGCTAATCCGACCCTTTTGACCCCATAATCAAGCCTCTTCAACCTCTGTCTCAATCAGCAACTCACCGTCTTCCGATACAGAAACGTGTACAACGCCTCCAGAAGATAAATTGCCGAACAACACTTCTTCTGCCAGTGGCTTCTTGATTTTTTCCTGTATCAAACGAGCCATGGGGCGAGCACCCATTTTCTCATCATAGCCACGTTTCGCTAACCAGTCTCTCGCCTCGTCATCAACTTCGAGCAACACGCGTTTGTCATCCAGTTGTTGTTGCAACTGACTGAGGAACTTGTCAACCACGGTATGAATCACGCTACTGTCCAGAGACTTGAACTGAATAATCGCATCAAGGCGATTCCTGAACTCCGGTGTAAACAGTTTGGTAATCGCAGCCATGCCATCTGTTGTATGGTCCTGTGTGGTAAAACCAATCGAGCTGCGACTCATCTCTTCGGCACCGGCGTTGGTCGTCATAATCAGAATGATATTTCTGAAATCGGCCTTTCGCCCATTGTTATCAGTAAGTGTTCCGTGGTCCATCACTTGTAATAAAAGATTGAAAACCTCCGGGTGGGCCTTTTCAATTTCATCAAGCAAAACAACAGCATGAGGATTTTTAGTCACAGCATCTGTTAACAGCCCGCCCTGGTCAAAACCCACATACCCCGGGGGCGCACCTATCAGCCTGGAGACAGTATGCCGCTCCATATACTCTGACATGTCAAAACGCAGTAATTCGATACCCAGCACTTCAGCCAATTGCTTCGACACCTCGGTTTTACCCACCCCTGTCGGCCCGGAAAACAGAAAAGACCCAATAGGCTTTTCACCTTCCCGAAGACCTGCACGGGCCAGTTTGATCGACGTAGAAAGTGCAGAAATCGCTTCATCCTGGCCAAAAACTACCATTTTCAGCTTGTCTGTGAGGCCTTTCAGTTGCTCCTTGTCTGAGGCAGAGACACTTTTTGGCGGAATTCTTGCCATCTTCGCGACAATCGCCTCAACATCACCAACACCGACAACTTTTTTTCGTTTCGAAGGCGGTTGTAACTGCTGATAGGCACCTGCTTCATCAATAATGTCTATTGCCTTGTCTGGCAAAAAACGATCATTAATGTGGCGTGCAGACAGTTCTGCTGCGGCTTTCAGGGCAGCCTGGGTAAACTTCAGCTTGTGATGCTCTTCAAAACGGGACTTGAGCCCCTTAAGAATACCCACAGTCTCTTCAACAGTGGGTTCAGACACATCAATTTTCTGGAAGCGACGAGACAGAGCCCTGTCTTTCTCAAAAATGCCGCGGTATTCCTGGAATGTAGTAGAACCGATACAACGGATTTTTCCGGAGGTCAAAAGTGGCTTTAACAAATTTGAGGCATCCATAACACCACCGGAAGCGGCACCAGCACCGATAATGGTATGAATCTCATCAATGAAGAGGATAGCACCTTCTTTTTCGCGAAGTTCAGCAAGCACGCCTTTGAAACGCTTCTCAAAGTCACCACGGTATTTTGTGCCGGCTAACAAATCCCCAAGATCAAGGGCATAGACAACGCTATTACGAAGTGTATCTGCCACCTTCTCTTCGACGATCATTTTAGCGAGGCCTTCAGCAATAGCCGTTTTACCGACACCGGCTTCACCGACCAGTAGCGGATTATTCTTGCGGCGACGAGCCAGCACCTGGCAGACACGCTCCACTTCCTCAACACGCCCCACGAGGGGATCGATATAGCCTTTACTGGCCTGGGCATTTAAATTAGTGGTGAATTGCTCCAACAGACTACTGCTGTTGTTTTCTGCATCCGCGGTACTTTCTTCCTGAGGAGACTCACCATCGTGCTGCTCCGACTGGTCTGCGTATTTGGAAATTCCGTGGGAGAGATAGTTAACCACATCGATTCTGGCTACATTTTGCAGACGGAGGAAGTACACGGCCTGACTTTCCTGTTCGCTGAATAACGCAACCAGTACATTATCGCCCTGCACCTCGTTTTTACCGGAGGATTGCACATGAAATACGGCGCGCTGAAGAACACGTTGAAAACCGAGTGTTGGCTGAGTGTCCCTTTCATCAAGCTCATCGGGGATTATCGGTGTTGTAGACTCAATAAACTCATCTAGGTCGTGGCGAAGCACATTGATGTCAACACCACAGGCTCTCAATACCTTGAGTGCTGACTCGTTGTCCAGCAACGCGAGCAGTAGATGTTCTACCGTCATGAATTCATGGCGTTTGTGACGGGCCCCTTTAAAAGCCTTATTCAGACTGAGCTCAAGCTCTCTGCTTAACATATATCGATACCTTTAAACTCTACTTTAGAGATCATCATCTTCCGAGGGTTCTACTTCGCAAAGTAATGGATGTTCATTCTTCCTGGCATAATCATTCACTTGTGCAACTTTGGTTTCTGCAACATCCTTTGTGTATACACCACATACGGCCTTGCCGTCCAAATGGACCTTCAGCATTACCCGCGTCGCCACCTCACGATTCATGCCAAAGAAGATTTCCAGTAACCCTACAACAAACTCCATCGGAGTATAATCATCATTAAACAGAACCACCTTGTATCTCTTTGGGCGTTTGAGTTCAGGTGATGCTGCTTCGACAACAGCAGCGGTATTGTGTTGCCACTCCTGTTGCTCATCGTCTTTTTCACCAAAATAAATCTTTAAGCTCATTTTCATAAATCTTGTCGGAATCAACAGCTTCTATCTTACATATTAATACGCTATCTGCGGCCCTATTCTAGTGTTAAGAATAAGTTTATGTCGATTTTTTGCGATTATGGGAGACTTGACTTGATCAGTTTTTCATTATAGAAAACGCCCTTGAGCAAAAAATAAACACTATAAATGCTATTGAATTAGCAGGGTTATAACCTGCGGCTGTATAACAGCCATGCTTACAATAGAAAACCCGATGAGAGGTTGAGTATGCCGTCAGGAACAGTCAAGTGGTTTAATAATGCTAAGGGCTACGGGTTTATTCTGTCATCAGATGGCGTGAGTGATGTCTTTGCCCACTACTCAGCAATCAACATGGAAGGCTATAAAACCTTAAAAGCTGGCCAAGAAGTGTCATTTGATCTCGCAGAGGGCCAAAAAGGCCTGCATGCCTCCAATATTATGCCTTTGATCAACGACAAAGAGGTTACCCCGACAGAACCTGAATCCGGTGAACACTCAGAAAATGGAAATGATTAATGCCTTCCTGGTCATAAAAAAACCCCCGGCTCATTCCTGAGCCGGGGGTTTTTAATAACAAAGCTTACATTCTGGCGATCAGCGCATCGCCAAATTGCGATGACGACAACAAGGTTGCGCCATCCATGAGACGCTCAAAGTCGTATGTGACCTTTTTCTCGGAAATCGCGCCCTCGATCCCTTTGATTATCAAATCAGCGGCTTCATTCCAGCCCATGTGCCGAAGCATCATTTCAGCAGAGAGAATCAGTGAGCCGGGGTTAACTTTATCCTGGCCAGCGTATTTGGGTGCAGTACCATGGGTAGCCTCAAAAATCGCAATATTATCAGAGAGGTTGGCACCCGGGGCTATACCGATACCACCCACCTGAGCAGCAAGCGCGTCCGATAGATAGTCACCATTCAAATTAAGTGTGGCAATGACATCATATTCAGCCGGACGCAAAAGAACCTGTTGCAACATCGCATCTGCAATCACTTCCTTGATAACAATTTCTTTACCCGTATTCGGGTTCTTCATGACCTGCCAGGGCCCTCCATCCAGTGGTTTCGCGCCAAATTCATCTCTGGCCACTTCAAAGCCCCAATCACAAAAAGCACCTTCGGTGAATTTCATGATATTACCCTTGTGAACCAGGGTGACAGAAGATTTATCCTGATCAATCGCATATTGAATGGCTTTACTGACCAGGCGCTTGGTGCCCTGTTCTGAAACAGGTTTGACACCGATACCACAATTTTCCGGGAAGCGGATTTTGGTCACGCCCATTTCATTGCGGAGGAAGTTAATGACTTTTTTGGCTTCATCAGTGCCTGCACGCCACTCAATGCCTGCATAAATATCTTCCGAATTTTCACGGAAGATACACATGTCTACTTCACCTGGTTTTTTGACCGGTGAAGGAACACCCTGGAACCAGCGAACCGGGCGCTGACATACATACAAGTCGAGCTCTTGGCGCAGAGCCACATTCAATGAGCGAAAACCTCCACCCACCGGTGTTGTCAATGGACCTTTGATTGAAACACTAAACTCTCTGATGGCATCCAGCGTCTCGGCGGGAAACCAGTCACCATCATAAATTTCTGCAGCTTTCTCGCCGCAATAAACTTCCATCCAGGAAATTTTCTTGCTCCCCGCGTAAGCCTTTTCAACGGCAGCATCTACAACTTTTACCATCACTGGCGTGATGTCTACACCGATACCGTCACCTTCGATGAACGGAATAATGGGGTTGCTGGGAACATTGAGAGAATAATCGGAATTGACTGTAATTTTTTCACCATCAGTTGGTATCTGGATGTGCTGATATCCCATTGTTGGCTCCATATGTTGGGTAGGTTACTAGTGCGTTATTGTAGGGTTTGAAACAAATAATTCTTGGTTTTATTGTTGTATAACTTTAGAAACGCATAAGATGTTATCACAAACACATATGCTCTTGTAGTTGATTTACATAGCTTCAGGGCATTTTAGTCTCAAAAAATATGCATCCAATCCATGGCTAATCTCCTGCTCTTCAATAAACCCTTCGGTGTCTTGAGCCAGTTCTCTGATTGTGACGGGCACCCGGGACTGGGGCATTACCTGCAGCAGCCAAACATTTATGCTGCTGGACGGTTGGACCATGACTCGGAAGGTCTGCTCCTGTTAACAGATGACGGCAAACTACAAGCAATCATCAGCAATCCGAGACACAAACTGAAAAAGACCTACTGGGCACAGGTCGAGGGTGAAATAACGCAACCGGCATTAGCTCAACTGATACGGGGCGTGAAGCTGAGAGACGGCATCACTCAGCCCGCCTCAGCCAAGCTGATCGAGCCACCGCAGCTCTGGACACGAAATCCGCCCATAAGGCAACGACCAAATCAGCCTACCAGTTGGATAGAATTGCAAATTTCAGAAGGTAAAAACAGACAGGTGCGCAGGATGACTGCGGCAACCGGCTTTCCCACACTGAGACTGATCAGGGTTGCAATTGGGAGCTGGACACTTGGAAACCTACTGCCTGAACAATATCGCTGGGAAACCATCCACATACCTGACACAAAGCACCACAGGTTTCGCCCAAAGAGGGCAAAATGGTGAATCAAATTCATCTGACGGTGGCTGTCGTTGTTGAACGTAAGGGCCGTTTTCTCATGGTCAGGGAAATTCGCAATGGACTCGAGCTATACAACCAGCCCGCAGGGCATGTTGAACCCGGAGAGACACCCATTGAAGCAGCCATCAGAGAAACGTTGGAAGAAACTACTTGGCATGTTGTACCCACCGCCATCATCAGCTTTACTACCTTTCGGGCACCCGCAAACGACATAACCTACTACCGTCTGGCTTTTGCGGCAGATGCTGATCAACTAGACCCTCTACAGGTTATCGATCCGGATATAGAGGAAGCGATGTGGCTGACTTATGAAGAAATACTACAAAAAAGACAACAACTGCGAAGCCCCATGGTTCTCGAAGCAATCGAAGATTACCGGAGAGGCATCTTCTATTCATTGGATTTACTGAAAACTCATCGGTAAAATCCGCTCCCCTATGAACTCACCCAAAAAAGTCATTGTCGGCATGTCCGGCGGCGTAGACTCTTCTGTTACTGCTTTGTTGTTACAAAAGCAGGGGTTTGATGTGGAAGGTCTGTTCATGAAGAACTGGGATGAGGATGATGGCACCGATTACTGCACTGCCCGCCAAGATCTCAATGACGCCCAGGCCGTTGCAGATTCACTGAACATCCACCTTCATACCGCCAATTTCGCTGCGGAATACTGGGACAACGTTTTTGAGTACTTTTTGGCCGAGTACAAAGCCGGTCGTACGCCAAACCCCGATGTCCTCTGTAACCGCGAGATCAAGTTTAAGACATTTCTCGACTACGCCCGCATTCTCGGCGCCGATTCTATCGCCACAGGCCACTACGCAAGGCGTCTTGACAGCAATGGACAAACCTTTCTACTGAAAGGGCTGGACAACAACAAGGATCAAAGCTATTTCCTGCACGCTGTTGATGAGGCCGCTTTTTGTCAATCGCTGTTTCCCCTCGGTGAACTTGAAAAGCCCGCTGTGCGAACTCTTGCGGAACAATATGGCCTGGCTACAGCAAAGAAACGTGATTCCACCGGCATCTGCTTTATCGGCGAACGTCGTTTCAAGGACTTTCTCGAGCAATACATACCAGCACAACCCGGCGATATCGAAAATCCGGAGGGCATTGTTGTCGGTATTCATCAGGGCTTGATGTACCATACACTGGGACAACGTCAGGGGTTGGGCATTGGTGGTCTTCGAGGTGCCAGCGATGACCCCTGGTATGTGGTGGGCAAAGACCTCCCCAGGAATGTACTGATTGTCGCCCAGGGGGCGGAACACCCACTCCTGTACAGTGACAGCTTGAGTACTACTGAAGTCCACTGGATCAACGGATTACCCGCCCACAACCAATTCCGATGCAAAGCCAAAGTTCGTTACCGGCAATCAGATCAGGAGTGTACCGTCACGAAGAATGACGAAAGCTATCAGGTCCTGTTTGATGTGCGACAACGGGCTGTAACCCCCGGACAATCCATTGTGTTTTATGATGGAGAGATTTGTATGGGCGGTGGAGTCATCAATCACACATGGAACTCAACTGAGCCGTTATGCTGCTAAAAAAACCCACAAAAGATCAGATTATTGCACTCAGTGGCGTGTTTCAGGCTTGCCAGCTCGTCGAAACGCTGGCAAAAAGCGGTTCAATCCCCGCAGATCGTTTTCAAGTCTGTATCGAGAGCCTTTTTCAGCAAAACCCGGACAGCACCGAACAGGTATTCGGCTCAGTGGATAATCTCCAGCTGGGCATGGAAACCCTGCAGGAACTACTGACATTACAAACAACCGCCAAGCAGTCCGACACGCTACGTTACGCCGTGGGCGTCATCCACCTATCCAGAAAACTACTGAACAATAAAACCATGATCAACATGATCGGAGAACGGCTGGAACAGGCCAATCGCCAGGCGGCCCACTTCTCTTCAGTCAGCCATACCAACGTCATTGCGAATCTGGCGCAGATCTATCAGGACAGCATCAGTACATTTCGCTACCGCATTCAGGTAAATGGTTATGCGGGATACCTGCAACAGGACTCTATTGCTCAACGTATACGCTGCCTGCTTTTTGCCGGCATCAGGGCAGCCATTCTGTGGCATCAACTGGGCGGCAAACGCTATCACTTGATATTCAGTCGCAAACAGCTTCTCAGTCAACTTCATACCCTGCACACCTAACTTTAAGAGGCTCAGCAACTTTCCCTGAAAACCCCAACCATATCGGGTAAAATTTACGGATTTTCTGACCCGGACACAAGATAATCTCATGAACCTTTCCGAACTTACTGCCATCTCCCCTATTGATGGTCGCTACAGCAGCAAAACTGAGCCACTACGGGTGGCGTTCAGTGAATTTGGTTTAATCAAACACCGTGTGACTGTGGAAGTTCGCTGGTTACAACAGCTGGCATCCCATCCGGACCTGAAGGAAATCCCGCCATTTTCAGATAGCGCCAACGAAGTACTGAATCAGTTGGTGGAAAATTTTGATGAGCAGAAGGCTCAAAGAATCAAAGAGATAGAGCGCACCACCAACCATGATGTAAAAGCGGTCGAGTACTTTATCAAGGAATCCATCGCAACAAATCCGGAGTTGCTGGCGGTATCAGAATTTGTCCACTTTGCCTGTACGTCCGAGGATATCAACAACATCGCCCATGCGCTGATGCTGAAAGAAGGTCGCGACCAAATCCTGCTACCACAGGTTGGTCAGATTGTGCACCAACTGAGCGAATTGGCCCATCGTTATGCCGATGTCCCCATGCTGGCTCGCACCCATGGACAGACCGCCTCCCCGACGACTATTGGTAAGGAGATCGCTAATGTTGTCTACCGGATAACGCGACAACTCTCGCAGATTCGGCAGGTAACGTTGATGGCAAAAATTAACGGTGCCGTTGGCAATTACAATGCGCATCTGTCCGCTTACCCAACCGTGGACTGGGCAAGCAATGCAGAGACATTCATTACAGGCCTGGGTCTGGAGTGGAATCCCTATACCACTCAAATTGAACCACACGACTACATTGCAGAGCTGTTTGATGCGATAGCCCGGCTCAATACTATTCTGATCGACTTCAACCGCGATATCTGGGGCTATATTTCTCTCGGCTACTTCAAACAGAAAACCATTGCAGGAGAAGTGGGTTCTTCCACCATGCCACATAAGGTAAACCCGATAGATTTCGAGAATGCCGAGGGCAATCTGGGCATTGCCAACGCCATCTTTACCCATCTGGCACAAAAGCTGCCGATTTCCCGCTGGCAAAGGGATCTCACCGATTCCACCGTACTGCGCAATATGGGTGTGGGGTTCGGATACAGTCTGATTGCCTATCAGGCGACATTAAAGGGTATTGGCAAACTGGAACTGAATCAGCTTCGATTAGAGGCTGATCTCGATGGGGCATGGGAAGTTCTTGCCGAACCGGTACAAACCGTAATGCGGCGTTACAATATTCCGGAGCCCTACGAAAAACTGAAAGCCCTGACACGCGGGCAGGCAATCACGCGGGAAGCCATTCAGGCCTTTGTCGACACACTGGATATCCCTGAAACAGCCAAAACCGAACTGCTCGCTTTGACACCTTCCAATTACATTGGCAACGCCCCCACTCAGGCGAAAGCGATCTAATTTTTGTCCAGTTTTTTCAGGTAGCCCAACTTTTGATGAATACCGCCGGGTTTCAGTGAGGACAGCCATGACCATTCAATCCATTCTGGGAAACCTGTCGATTGAGGAGTTTCTCGCTGAATACTGGCAGAAAAAACCGCTGTTGATCCGGAATGCCTTCCCCAATTTTGAGTCGCCTCTAACACCCGATGAACTGGCAGGCCTGTCTCTGGAAGAAGAGGTGGAATCACGAATAGTCTTTGAAAAAGGTGAGTCCGGCCCCTGGGAACTTCAGCACGGCCCTTTTGATGAGAGTATTTTCGCTCAACTGCCTGAAAGCTGCTGGAGTCTTTTGGTCCAGGGCGCCGATCTGTGGGTGCCCGAAGTCAAGGCTTTGCTGCCCCACTTCAATTTTCTGCCACCCTGGCGAGTCGATGACGTCATGGTCAGTTATGCCCCGGTCGGCGGTAGCGTCGGCCCCCACTTCGACTATTACGATGTGTTTCTTCTGCAGGGTCTGGGACAGCGTCGCTGGCAGGTTGGCCAGTTCTGCGATCAGCAATCACCGCTTGTAGCCGGCACACCACTCCGGATCCTGCAGACCTTTGATGTAGTGGATGAATGGGTTCTTCAGCCAGGCGACATGCTTTATCTGCCGCCGGGGATTTCCCATTGGGGGATCGCAGAAAATGATTGCCTCACCTACTCAATTGGTTTCAGATCACCATCGCTCACCGATATGCTTGACGACCTCACCACAGAACTGATGACCCAGGGGAACAGCTGCTACTACCGGGACCCACCCCTAACGCCTGGCATGGCAACTGAAGTGATTAATCCTGCCTTCATCAAGCAGGTGCAAGCCATGCTCAGGGAGATAGCGGAAGATAAAACGTTACTAGGGGACTGGTTTGCCCGCTACATGACCGCACCGAAGTACCCGGAATTGGTCGATGAAGCGGACGTTGATCGACGCGCCACGATTGATGGCAGACATTATTTAAACGGAGAGCAGGTCGATAAATAGTGCATCACCTTCGGCTTACTGACAGTCACCTGCATTACTTATCGATAGCAACGCCGCCTCCGGGCCAACGGGTATCGGTCACACCTGAACGACGACCACTCTTTTCAGCAATAGCCTGAACTTTGCCCAGCACACGGGCGTGAGGAGATGTTTCATGCCCCATTTCCTCAAGTATTTGGATGGTATCGGGGCTAATACCTCGCTCAAACACAACCTGGTCAGGCAGCCATTGATGATGAATACGGGGTACCGCAGCAGCTTCGGCAATATTCATATCAAAATCGAGGTGATTAAGAATATGCTGCAACACCACCGTAATAATGGTACTGCCCCCCGGGCTGCCCGTTGCCATAATCGGTTTTCCGTCCCGGAATACTATCGTAGGTGTCATTGAAGACAGCGGCCGTTTTCCCGGACCGATAGCATTGGCTTCTTCACCGGTCAGCCCGTAGGCATTGGGCACCCCGGCCTTTGCCGAGAAATCATCCATTTCATTATTGAGCAGAAAACCGCCGCCCGTCACAGCAATACCACTACCGTATGAAAAATTCAGTGTATAGGTATTGCTCACTACATTGCCCTGCTCGTCCCAGACGACAAAATGGGTTGTTTGGGGGCTTTCTTCAGGCACAGCCAGGTGCGGCTGGACGTCCTCCGACCGACTGGCCCTGCTCAGATCAATGTCCTTGCGCAACTGTGCTGCATACTGCTTATCAATGAGACGGTCTACCGGAACCGGGTAATAGTCCGGGTCACCAAGGTGTCTGCTGCGGTCAGCATAAGCACGCCGCATGGACTCTATCAGGCGATGCAGGTAAGCGGCACTGTTGTGACCATGGGGCACCAAATCCCAGCCCTCCAGTATATTGAGCATCTGGATGAGATGAACACCGCCAGAGGATGGCGGTGGCATGGAATCAATTCGATAACCACGATAGATCCCAGATATGGGCCGGCGCTCAACAACCCGATATTTAACCAGATCACGGGCTGTAATAAGCCCCTTCCCCCTCGCCATTTCATCGGTAATCAGTTTGGCAACCGGACCACGATAGAATCCATCGGTACCTCTGGTGGCAATAAGCTCCAACGTGGTCGCCAGGTCAGCCTGGCGCCATAGGCTGCCAACCTTTAGCGGCTTACCATCTGAGCGAAAAAAATAGCTGGAAGATGCCGGATGGGACTGTAACCGGGGGGCAGCCTTATTGAGTGAAGCAGCCAGTTCATGGTTCACAACAAAGCCCTTTCTGGCCAGTGCGATAGCCGGCGCCATGACTTTTGACAGGCTCATCGTGCCGTAACGTTCAAGCGCGTGAACCAGGCCGGCCACTGTCCCGGGGACACCGACAGCCTGATGGCTGAATCGGGAGAGTGATTTATCAACTTTCCCATTGTGGTCAAGAAATTGATCCTTTCGGGCAGCAGCCGGAGCCATTTCACGGTAGTCGATAGCCAGTGTTTTATCTTTCTCGGCCAGATACACCATCATGAACCCGCCGCCACCGAGATTACCGGCCTGAGGCAGGGTAACAGCCAGCGCAAAACCAGTGGCGACAGCTGCATCCACCGCATTGCCCCCCCGTTTCAAAATATCGGCGCCCACCTGACTGGCCAGATACTCCTGGGATACAACCATACCGCCATCAGAATAAACCGGATGAAAGCGGTCGTCGTATTCAAAAATTATCGGTGCCTCATCGGCATAAAGCATCGCCGGCAATAACATTGCCATTAGTATCGATCTTATGATTAAAGCACCCACATTTATTCCCTGTTGTCTTCCAGTACTGATCTTAGCGTAACATCCACCACTGTTTATATGGCCATCCCACAGCTAAGATAAGCAAAAAGAGGGGGTGCTCTGTGGAAACGGTTGACTTTTTTCCTATTGAGGTTGAACAAACCAGTTGGCAAAACTCAAATGTGCAGCTCAAGGCGATACGTCATCAAGTGTTCGTCGATGAACAACATGTACCCATTGAAGAAGAGATTGATGAACACGATCCAGTTGCCATGCATTGGCTCGCGTATGGACCTGACGATATTCCTATGGCGACAGCCAGAATGCTGCCAGATGGCCAGATTGGCAGGATGGCTGTATTAAAGGACTATCGGCAGTTGGGTGTCGGATCGGCACTGATGCGCAAAATGATCAAATACGCCGTCCGTGAGGGGCACCAGGAGCTGACGCTGAATGCACAAATCACGGCATTACCTTTTTACGAGGGCTTCGGTTTTACTGTACAGGGCGAAAATTTTCTCGATGCGGGTATCCCACACAGAAAAATGGTACTGGACCTGCACCAATTTACAGATCACACACCAAAACCGGTTCTGAAAGAAATTACCGAAGAAGATCGCCAACGAATTTCCGTTGAAGGACTGGATCAATTCCGTGATCAGGCTGTTTCACTGGTACAGCTGGCCCATCGGGAGGTTCGTATTTTTTCAGAGCGACTGGAAGCGGCTATCTACAGCAATACTGAGTTTTGCGATGCAATTTACACATTTGCGACCAGCCACCCGCTGGCCAGGGTGAACATTCTGGTCAGGGATCTTTATCAGATCAGACACCAAACCAACCAGCTCAAGGAACTCTGTCACCGCCTGCCCAGCCGCATCCAGATGCGAAAATTCAATTCACTGGAACCCTGTCTGCACCGTGAATTTTTATTGATCGACAAGAGCGGCATACTCTACAAACAAGAGCCCGAACGGTTTATCGGTTATGCCGTGTCATATGCCCCACTGGAAGCAGTTGAACTTGTGGAGGAATTTGATAACCATTGGGAGCAGGGAGAAGTGGACCCGGAGTTACGACGCCTGCACATCTAGGTGGACACTACTCTTAAACCGACGAGAAAAAAAACGCCGTTCCCAGGAACAGCGTTTTTCTCGGGCAATATCGACGATTACTGTAACTTCGCCTTCTGCCGATAGGCATGCAACAGAGGTTCAGTATAACCACTGGGCTGAGCACAGCCCTTGAACACCAGATCACATGCCGCAGCAAACGCCACACTGGTATCAAAGTTTGACGCCATGGGACGGTAATCCGGATCGTCAGCATTTTGGGCATCGACAATTTTAGCCATGCGCTTCATGGTTTCCATCACCTGCTCTTCGCCACAAATCCCATGGCGCAACCAGTTGGCTATGTGCTGGCTAGAAATACGCAAAGTCGCGCGGTCTTCCATAAGACCAACATTATTGATATCAGGTACCTTGGAGCAACCAATGCCCTGCTCCACCCACCGAACCACATAACCAAGAATGCCTTGAGCATTGTTGTCCAGTTCTTTCTGAATGTCCTCTGCGGTCAGTTCACCATCCAGCAGTGGGATGGTCAAAATATCATCCACACTGGCGGGAACCCGATTCGCCAGTTCATTTTGCAGGGCAAAAACGTCTACCTGGTGATAGTGAATCGCGTGCAATGTTGCCGCAGTGGGTGAGGGTACCCAGGCAGTATTGGCACCTGCTTTTGGGTGGCCTATCTTGGCCACCATCATATCGGCCATATGGTCTGGAATCGGCCACATGCCCTTGCCAATCTGGGCACGTCCTTTCAGTCCACAAGCCAGCCCCACATCCACGTTCTGGTCTTCGTAGGCGGTGATCCACTTCAGGGTCTTCAACTGGCCCTTTGGCGCAAACGGACCTGCTTCCATACTGGTATGAATCTCGTCACCTGTGCGGTCGAGAAAACCTGTATTAATAAAGACCACACGCTCACTGGCGGCGCGAATACACTCTTTCAGGTTTACAGAGGTACGGCGCTCCTCATCCATAATGCCCACTTTTAGGGTATTTCTGGGCAAAGCAAGGGCATCTTCCACCGCATTGAACAGGCTGTTGGTAAATGCCACCTCTTCCGGACCGTGCATTTTCGGCTTTACGATATAAACACTGCCGGTTTTACTGTTGCGGACGGTGCTGTTGCCTTTCAGGTCATGAATGGCGATCAGACTGGTGATCATGGCATCCATAATCCCTTCCGGAATTTCATTACACCCAGCGTCAAGGATCGCAGGGTTGGTCATCAGGTGACCCACATTGCGGACAAACAGCAAGCTGCGGCCGGGTAAGACCAGATCACCGCCATTCGGGCTGGTGTATTCGCGGTCCGGGTTCATGCGGCGCACAATGGTCTTGCCAGCCTTGTTGAGGGTTTCCTCAAGATCGCCTTTCATCAGGCCAAGCCAGTTGCGGTAAACCAGCGCCTTGTCTTCGGCATCGACAGCGGCCACGGAGTCTTCACAGTCCATGATGGTGGTCAAGGCTGCTTCCATCAGGATGTCTTTGACGCCCGCCGCGTCTGAAGAGCCAATTTGACTATTTCGATCAATTTGAATTTCCATATGTATCTTGTTGTTTTCAAAAAGAATAGCTCTAGGATTTTCAGCATCTCCCTGGTATCCGACAAATTTTCCCGGATCAGCGAGACCAACCTGACTACCGTCATCCAGCATCACCTGCAACCGGCCATCAATAACACGGTATTGAGTGGCATTTTTGTGGGAATGACCAGCAAGAGGTACTGTGTCATCAAGGAGTTTTCGGGCATACGCGATTACTAGGGCACCGCGAGCCGGGTTGTACTTCGCCGTCTTCTCGGCACCATCGGTTTCCGGAAGGACATCGGTACCATAAAGTGCATCGTATAGACTACCCCAGCGAGCATTGGCCGCATTCAGGGCAAAGCGGGCATTCATGACGGGCACCACCAATTGCGGTCCTGCCTGTTGGGCAATTTCGGGGTCAACTTTCTCCGTCGTGATCGAGAAACCTTCACCCTCTGGAACCAGATAATCAATTTCTGTCAGGAAGGCCTTGTAATCGGCAAGGTTGTGAGCCCGACCGCTATGCTGCTGATGCCAGGCATCAATTTGTGCCTGCAGCTGATCACGCTTTTTAAGCAGTTGACGATTTTTGGGCGCAAATTCATCGATAATTGCGCTGAATGACTGCCAGAAAGCCGCCAGATCAATTCCAGTGCCGGGGATAATGTCGTGTTTGACGAGGTCGTGAATGGCTTGGGACACCTGAAGTCCACTCACTTGAATACGTTCAGTCATGATTGAGCCCTGTGGTTACGATAGGGAAGACGAGCGAGAATTGTAGGGAACCCGGTGGGGATTTAGCAATTTTATAGGTATTATTTTCGCTATTTACTCAACGAATGACGTTAGCCGTATCAATCCAGTGTTTTCGCCACGTCTGCAATGGTTCGCCGTATCCACTGATGTGCAGGATTGTGCTGCAACAGTGGACTCCAGGCCATTTTCAGCTCGATTTCCGGAATATCAAAGGGTGGCTCGAGAATCGCCACATGCGGATTATCCACCAGTAATGAGGCAGCCTTGGTAGGCAAAGTAATCACCAGATCATGCAACTCAGCCAACCTCATGGCAGCCTGATAATGGCGGGTGAACACCCGGATACGACGTTTCTTGCCAATCCTGGTCAAGGCCTCATCGACCCAACCAAGGCGCTGCTCAGCCCCGGGTTCCATACCGACCCCGACGCCCATCCCTGTTTTACTGACCCAGACATGGCCGCTATCCAGATAATTGTCCAGAGTAAAGTCGTGAATAATCGGATTGTGGATACTCGCCACACAGGAAAACGTATCCCGCCAAATGGTCATCTGATGAAACGACTGCGGCAACACGTCGAAACGGTTGATCACCAGATCAATACTGCCCTGCTCGACATCCTGATAACTGATATCGCTGGGCGTCAATACATCAAGTGTTATGTTTGGAGCTTCAGAGCGTAAACGACGCATCAGATGCGGCAACAATGTCGACTCGGTATAGTCGCTGACAGAGATCCGGAAGACCCGGTCAGCCTCAGCTGCATTGAACTCGCGCCGGGGAACAACCGCTTTTTCAACAGACGCCAAAACTTCCCGGACTATGGGCTGTAGCTGTTCGGCCCGCTCAGTGGGTGTCATGCCATCACTGGTTCTCACCAGTAATGGATCATTGAATAAGTCCCGAAGTCGCCTCAGACCATTACTCATGGCTGGCTGACTGATACCCATATTCTCCGCAGCTCTGGTAACATTGCGCTCTTTCAGCAGCACATCCAGATACACCAGCAGATTCAGATCGACGTTTCTTATATTCATTTTAAAAATACCGAAAATAATAACTATAGATTAGCTAAATTTTAGGTCGATGGCTAGAATCCGTATCCACAAATTTTCCTTTTCTCTTATCCAAACTGGAAGGACACACCATGTCAAACTACACCAAAGAGATTGATGCTGTAGCCAAAGTGCGCAATGCCAACAGCACCTGGAGCGCCATCAACCCCGAGTCGGCAGCCCGCATGCGTATTCAGAACCGTTTCCGCACTGGTCTGGATATTGCCCGCTATACTGCCAAAATCATGCGTGATGATATGGCAGCTTATGATGCCGACAGCTCTCAATACACCCAATCCCTGGGTTGCTGGCATGGCTTTATCGGTCAACAAAAACTGATCGCCATCAAAAAACACCTCAAAACCACCAAGAAACGCTACCTGTACCTGTCAGGCTGGATGGTTGCCGCACTGCGTTCTGAGTTCGGCCCCCTGCCCGATCAGTCAATGCACGAAAAAACCTCTGTTTCTTCGCTGATCGAAGAGCTTTATACATTTCTTCGCCAGGCCGATGCCCGCGAGCTGGATCAGCTGTTCATGGACCTGGATGCTGCCCGCGAAGCCGGAGATAAAGCAAAAGAAGCCGACCTGTTAAACCAGATCGAGAATTTTGAGACCCACGTGGTACCGATCGTCGCCGATATCGATGCCGGTTTTGGCAACCCCGAAGCGACCTACCTGTTGGCGAAGAAAATGATCGAAGCGGGCGCATGCTGTATCCAGATTGAGAACCAGGTATCGGACGAAAAGCAATGCGGTCACCAGGACGGTAAAGTCACTGTCCCCCACTCCGACTTCCTGGCCAAAATCAATGCTGTTCGCTACGCGTTCCTGGAGCTGGGTGTCGACGACGGCGTTATCGTTGCACGTACCGACTCCCTCGGCGCTGGCCTGACCAAGCAGATTGCTGTGACCAACGAACCCGGCGATTTGGGTGACCAGTACAACAGCTTCCTCGATGGTGATTACGTACAGAGTGCAGAAGACATCCAGAACGGTGATGTAGTAATCAAGGCCAATGGCAAGCTACTCAAACCAAAACGTCTGGCCTCAGGTCTGTTCCAGTTCCGCAAGGACACCGGTATTGACCGCGTCGTTCTGGACTGTATCACCAGCCTGCAAAATGGCGCCGACCTGCTGTGGATCGAAACCGAAAAACCCCACGTTGGTCAGATCGCTGAAATGGTTAACCGAATTCGCGAAGCAGTGCCCAATGCCAAACTGGTCTACAACAACAGTCCTTCCTTCAACTGGACGTTGAACTTCCGCCAGCAGGTCTTTGATGCCATGCAGGCTGAAGGCAAAGATGTTTCTGCATATGATCGCGAAAAACTGATGAGCGTAGACTACGATGAAACCGAGCTGGCGAAGCTGGCTGACGAGAAAATCCGCACCTTCCAGGCGGACGCGGCTCGCGAGGCGGGTATCTTCCACCACCTGATCACCCTGCCGACCTACCACACGGCTGCCCTGTCCACTGACAATCTGGCAAAAGGCTACTTTGCAGATCAGGGTATGCTGGCTTATGTGAAAGGCGTTCAACGCCAGGAAATCCGTCAGGGCATCGCCTGCGTAAAACACCAGAACATGGCTGGTTCCGATATCGGTGATAACCACAAAGAATATTTTGCTGGTGAAGCCGCTCTCAAGGCCGGCGGTAAAGACAATACAATGAACCAGTTCTAGAGTTCATTGATCACCTATTCCCCTAAGAGTAAAAGTTTGGGAGCTGCTTCGCAGCTCCTTTTTTTTGCCTTGCTCGTTACACTGCTGTTTCAGCATCACGCCATGTAACCAGCTCGACACGATTCTCGAAGGCCGTATGCCTCAATGTTAGGATTTTCCCTGAATGGATCACATCAACACTACCGGCATTCATTTGAGTCAATCACCACAGTCCGTTCGGGGATGACAGACCGGCCACCGGCTTTTCCAAAACAAGGTAAACTACTTGCTGGATTCTCAAGCGCTTCCTGTCTGTCGCTACAGCCAGTGGGCTATGAAACCAGCGTTGATAAAATAGAATTTTACTGTGGTTTATTAGCAGCTCTCACGGTGGAAGTTAGCTGCGATTTACAGGAAAAAAACCTCCGCAAATATAATAAAAAACAAAGAACTATAAGTGCTATTTAAACTTTTTTGGAGATATTCGAAGCAACGTGTTATCGCGCAATATGTAATGGTGAAAAAGTCCCGCCAGTGCGTGAATACCTATCAAAAAATACCCTGCGCTGCCAACCATTTCATGAACCTCTTTAATGGCTTTGGCCAGCGTTTCGTTTTCCGCCATCAATGCCGGAAAAGTCGCCCCGAAAAAAGGCACAGGCTTACCGCTGCCACTGAGTACCAGCCAACCCATCAGCGGCATGGCAATCATAAATAGGTATAAAATGGCATGCATCGACCTTCCCACCAGCACCTGCCAGCGAGGTGGCGCCGGCAAAATCTCCGGCCTCACTTGTAAAAGCTGGGCAACCAACCGGATCCAGACAAGAATAAAAACAGTCAACCCCAGCATAAAATGCCAAGCTTTAAAGGCTTCGCGAGGGTCACTGCCCTTTGGATAGAGTTCGCGCAATTCAATACAGCCATAAACCGCGATCAACAACAGTAACATCAGCCAGTGTAAAGACACCGACACCCAACCATAATGCTCTCTCGTATTACGCCAATCCACGATAACTCCTGATAAAAAACTGTTATGCGTTTGAGCTTAACCTACTGCACCAATTGATTTGTGATATGCATCAAGCCAAACCGCTCCAACTCACCCCTCTCCAACCAATGGGCTGGGCGATACGATGACGCCATTGTTATCAGCATACACATACCCACCGGGGTGGAAGGTAATACCGCCAAATGTCACTGGCACATTCAGATCACCAATTCCACGCTTGTCGGTTTTCAAAGGGATCGATGCCAGTGCCTGCACACCCAGATCCAGCTCTGCCAACGCATCAACATCGCGGACACAACCGTAAATAATCAACCCTTCCCACCCATTCCTGACCGCATTTTCGGCAATCATATCGCCCAGCAGCGCACGCCGCAGCGAGCCACCACCGTCCACCACGAGCACTTTTCCATGACCGGGCTTACCGGCACTCTCTTTCACCAGCGAATTGTCCTCATGACATTTAACAGTAACAATTTCACCGCCAAACGTATCCCTCCCACCATAATTAGTCATCATTGGTTCCATTACCTGCACCAGCTCGGGATAATCATCGCAAAGATCAGGGGTTGCAAAAAACATCATGACTCCAGCCTGTTGTTCATCCAATATTCATTCCCAGCGGCCCGAATTGATCAGAGCGACGCCAGCAATCGATACTCTCTCTGCGTGCATGCAAACAACCCCGCACACCAACCTGATATTTGGGATAGGCAAGTTGTCGTCTGGTCTATGAACGCTTATGGGCGCTGAGATTGCCATGATCAGAGACATGGAGCAATAACAGAAATACTGCGCTTCCTGCACAATTCAAAAATAAGGCATGAATAAAGTGCTGTAAAATACAACAACAACGCCGAATTAGTCTGAAACAGACTCGCTTCTACCGTAGACTACCGACCATGCCTAACGTGGATATCACCGATTTTCCCTACCGCCCCGATGCCGAAGCGCTCTTTGCAGCAATACGGGATTTTGATGACCCCATCTGGATGGACAGCGGCAAGCCTCGCAGCCTCTCTGGTCGGTTTGACATCATTTCAGCCCAACCGACCACGATTCTCGAGACAGTGGGCAAGATCACACAAATCACAACATCTCAGGCTATCTCTGAGTCCTCTGAAGACCCGTTCGCGCTGGCACAGCAACTCCTCGACACCCTTGGAACAGTCGATCACGGCTTGAGCCAGTATCCTTTTCTGGGGGGGCTGGCCGGCTATTTTGGCTACGACCTTGGCCACCGCATCGAAGTGCTCCCGAACCTGTTGGGCAAAGTGGACTCACTGCCAGATCTGCGATTGGGGCTTTACAACTGGGCCCTTGTTCTCAACCACTCATCGAGAAAAGCCTGGCTGATTTTTCGCAACGATTGCCCGGGGGACCTTCGCGAAACCGTCACGAAACGACTGAAGCAGGCCGACAATAGAGAAAGCCTCCCGGGCAGCGATGGCGAAGGAACAAATCCGTTTGAGCCCTCAATGAGCAGAGATGCTTATCTGAATGCTGTCAGCCACATCAAGGAGTATATTAGTGAGGGCGATTGCTATCAGGTCAATCTCGCCCGACATTTTTCAGCGAAATACCAAGGTGATAGCTGGCATCTATACAGAGCATTACGACGGATATTGCCTTCACCCTACAGTTGCTATTATCAGTTCGGAAAGCGCAATCAGGCCGTATTAAGCTTCTCCCCCGAGCGGTTTCTGAAACTCTCTGCCGGGCAGGTGGAAACCAAGCCTATCAAGGGTACTGCCAGGCGGGGCAGAACGGTGGAAGAGGATCAACAAAATGCTATTGAGTTGATGAACAGCACCAAAAATCGGGCTGAAAATCTGATGATTGTCGATTTGCTGCGCAATGATCTCGGGAAAACCTGTCAGCCAGGCTCGATTCGGGTACCGAAGCTCTTTGCGCTTGAAAGCTTTCCCAACGTACATCACCTGGTCAGCACGGTGACCGGAAAGCTTCGTGAAGACGAATCACCGTTGTCACTGTTGCGGGGTTGTTTCCCCGGAGGCTCTATCACCGGGGCACCAAAAAAACGCGCCATGGAAATCATTGAAACACTGGAAACCTGTCGCCGTTCGGTGTACTGCGGCAGCATTGGCTATATAAGCAGCACAGGGCGAATGGATACCAACATCGCCATCCGCACGATCCTGGCTGATGGTGACAAACTGCACTGTTGGGGAGGTGGCGGCATCGTGGCCGACTCAAATGCCGAAAGTGAATTCCAGGAAATTCTGGACAAGATCCGAGTACTTATCGAGCCGGATAGCCCCACTGGATAAACCCCGACCCCCTACAAGCTAAGATCCCTAACACTCGCCTTGATGAATTCCTGTTTGAGCGCCTCAAATGTATGGACAGCCGGAAATTGTGGAAATTGCTCAATAACATTCTGAGGTGCATGAAACAGGATACCGACATCGGCCTCTGCCAGCATGGTCGTATCGTTATAGGAGTCGCCGGCAGCAATAGTCCGGTAGTACATGCTTTTAAAGCCGACAATCGCCTGGCGCTTTGGGTTGGCCTGCCGCAAGTGGTAATTAACCACACGACCGTCCTGGTCTGTTTCCAGTTTGTGACATAGCAACGCGGGAAATCCCAACTGACGCATCAAGGGCTGGGCGAACTCATAAAAAGTATCGGAGAGAATCACCACCTGGAAGCGTTCCCGCAGCCAGTCAACAAACTCTCGCGCTCCTTCAAGAGGCGATAGCGTAGCTATCACCTCTTGAATCTCCTTAAGCCCCAGACCGTGTCGGTCCAGAATATCCAGGCGGTAACGCATCAGCACATCGTAATCCGGTTCATCCCGGGTAGTACGCTTGAGCGCATCAATACCGGTTTTCTCGGCAAAGGCAATCCATATTTCAGGAATCAGTACGCCTTCAAGATCCAAACAAGCGATTTCCACAATGTCACCCTTAATCGTGCGAGACCAAAATAAGACCGCGCCACTCTAACGATTTCAGGGATATTGCGCAATAAAGTTGCAATGCTTTTGATGGCTGCACAGGCAGAGGAAATACCCTTTTTACAGATTTTTAATAGCCATATTGATGAAGGTTATAGTTTCTGATTATTTTTGCTTTAGTGGTGGCTTTGGTATGATGCGCGACTTTGAGGACAACCCCTCTAACTTATTGAGAATATTGAGTAACTCCCATGACTGCAAACCTTCTGAACACTCTTGATCTCGATCGGGAATTATCCAATCAGTCTCCACAGGAGATTATTGCCTACGCCCTTGAGCAATTTGACAATATTGCCATCTCATTCAGTGGTGCAGAGGATGTTGTACTGATTGATATGGCGCACAGGATCAACCCGGAAAAATTACAGGTCTTTTCCCTAGACACGGGTCGCCTGCATGCCGAAACCTATCGCTTTATCGAAAAGGTCCGGGAACATTACGGTATCCAAATCGATGTGGTTTTTCCCGATGCCTACGCCGTCAATAATATGGTGCGAGAGAAAGGACTTTTCAGTTTTTACCGCGACGGTCACAAAGAGTGCTGCAGTATCCGTAAGATTGGTCCCCTGCGCCGTAAATTGCTGACAGTGGACGCCTGGGTAACCGGTCAGCGTCGTGACCAGAGCCCCGGCACTCGCACAGCTATCCCTGTGATTCAGGACGACAAGGCATTTGCCCGGCCCGATGACACCCTGACCAAATTCAACCCACTGGCCAACTGGTCATCAAATCAGGTCTGGGCATACATTCGCTCCAATAACGTGCCCTATAACGAATTACACGACCGTGGCTATATCAGTATCGGCTGCGAACCCTGCACACGTGCCACCGGCCCCGGCCAGCATGAGCGCGAGGGTCGTTGGTGGTGGGAAGAAGCTACAATGAAAGAATGCGGTCTGCACGCCGTCAATACGCAAAAATAAACCGGGACAGACACATGAAAATCACACTCGTCAAAAAGATCAAGCTGGACGGCAGTCTCTGCAGAAAGTGCGAAGACGTGCAGCAAAAAATGGAAGCTGCTGACCAGATGTCTCTAATAGACGAGGTTTTACTGGCTGATGAACGGGACACCAGCTCACCGGGAATGGTGCTGGCGAGACGTTACAATGTGGAGCAGGCACCTTTTTTTGTGGTTGAGCGGGAAGGCCAGCAACCGGAGACTTACACCGTCTATTTCAAGTTTGTCAAAGAGGTGCTTAACCAGAAAACCCGTGAAGAGGACGAGCTTAAGGAAATTCTTAACGACAACCCCGATCTCGACTTTCTATAAGGCTTGAAGCCATTCTTTGGTTCACTCTTGTTCAGCCCCGGGTGTCCGGTTGACGGGTAAACCAAATGGACTAAAGCTCTGGCAGCTCTACCGCATTGAAAAATTTCTCCAGATCATCTTTCGCATGAATAGCACTGGCTTCAGTGATTCTATCCCGCGTCAGATGAGGGGCAAACAACTCGATAAAATCATACATATATCCCCGTAAATACGTGCCTCGCCGAAATCCGATACTGGTGATACTGGGCTTAAACAGATGAGATGCATCCAATGCCACCAGATCACTGTCCTTGAGCGGGTCGTAGGCCATGTGCGCAACAATGCCAATACCCAAACCCAATCGCACATAAGTCTTGATCACATCAGAGTCTGTGGCGGTGAATACCACTTTTGGAATGAGCCCCCGGTCATTGAAGGCCTCATCAAGACGTGAACGTCCTGTAAAGCCAAACACGTAGGTGACCAATGGGTAAGTCGACACCTCCTCCAGTGTCAATTTTGATACCTGAGCCAGCGGATGGTCCCTGGGAACCAGAATACAGCGATTCCAGCGATAACAAGGCATCATCAGCAGATCGTGAAACAACTCCAACGCCTCAGTGGCAATTGCGAAATCCACCGAGCCATCTACAGCCTGCTCAGAGATCTGCATCGGTGTACCCTGATGCATATGTAATGAAACCTCGGGATATTTATCAATAAAGGCTTCAATAACCGGCGGTAGCGCATAACGCGCCTGGGTATGGGTTGTCGCGATAGTAAGGCTGCCGCGCCTGGGGTCATTATGCTCCTGGGCCAATTGCTTGATGCTATCAACTTTCCGCAAAATATCCCCGGCTACACGCAGAATCTCATCGCCCGCCGGAGTAACACGCGTGAGATGTTTACCACTGCGCGAAAAGATTTCCACACCGAGTTCATCTTCTAGCAGGCGTATCTGCTTACTGATACCTGGTTGTGAGGTGTAAAGGCTTTGGGCCGTGGCAGAAACATTCAACTCATGGTGTGCCACTGCCCAGATATATCGAAGCTGTTGTAATTTCATGCATTCACCCGGATAGACGACAATGATATAAAAATATAAGAAATTATTCCTTTGAAGAATAGGTACAAATTGCTAGAGTTTCCAGGTTATTTTGGGGATAGAAGTGGATTAATTGTGCTGGATTTTTTGTTGTACGTTGGGTCCGGTGCTTTCGTGGGGCTAGTCGTCGGGCTCACCGGTGTGGGTGGCGGATCATTGATGACACCTATGCTGATTATGTTCGGCATCCCCTACAATGTTGCTATCGGCACTGACCTCCTCTATGCCGCCATCACAAAGGCCAGTGGTGTTGTGGCCCACACCAGACAGAAAAGTATTCAGTGGCGACTGGTTGCCTATCTCGCTGCTGGTAGCATACCGGCATCCCTTATCACATCCCAGCTCCTCTATCACGTGTTTACAGATGCAGAAGAGTATCGGGAAATCCTGACGACCAGTCTCGGTATCATGCTGATCATTACCGCTGCCGTAATTTTACTGAAACGCTTTCTTCGTAATGCTTCCGATCGTCCGCACGGTGCCACAGGGGCCTTTTTTCAGCTACACGCCACGAAGGTGACCTTTGTGTCGGGCATTTTTCTGGGTATCTTTGTCACACTCTCATCGGTGGGCGCAGGGGCCTTTTGTGCAGCACTACTGATGGTTCTCTATCCCCGACTGCCGGCACTGCACGTGGTAGGAACTGACATTGCCCACGCAGTGCCACTGACCCTGATTGCCGGACTTGGTCATTTATTCTTGCTGGGCAATGTCGATTTGGTGCTGCTTGGATCACTGTTGATAGGATCACTGCCAGCCATCCACCTAGGCACCAGACTGGCAGCCCGGCTCCCAAGCAGGGTATTGCAACCGATTTTAGCCTGTCTGTTGCTCGGTATGGGCATCAAATTCGCCCTGTTCTAAACTGGTCAGTCCTGTTTGTTAGCTATGCCATGGGGCACATGTCCGGTAGCCACATGGGACTTTGCCGACTCACAATGAGCCTGCTGATCGTCAAAAAACACATCCGCTCCGTAGGATTTAAGGAAGGCGCCCTTCTCCAGACCACCAAGAAACAGGGACTCGTCTATCCGGATATCCCATGTTCGGAGTGTTCGCACGACCCGTTCATGGGCCGGTGCAGAGCGTGCCGTGACGAGAGCTGTCCGAATAGGGCAGCTCTCAGGTGGAAATTCTGACTGCAGGGTATGCAAAACCTGAAGGAAATGTTTGAAGGGGCCACCGCTCATCGGCTGCCTTGCTGCGGCTTTCTCACTTTGGGTGAATGCCGCCAGCCCGCTTTCCTTATACACACGTTCCGATTCATCGGAAAACAATACAGCATCACCATCAAAGGCAAAGCGAAGCTCATCGTCATTGCGATCTCTGGACCCCGATGATATTAACGTTGCCGCTGCAATCCCGTTATTCAGGGCATTACAGACATCTTCTGCATTGGTCGAAAGAAACAAATGGCAACCAAAAGCGGAGACATACCGGTAGGGGCTTGCTCCGCCACAAAAGGCGGCACGGCTGATATTCAATCCATAGTGCTCAATGGAATTAAACACTCGCAACCCGGTGTCAGCCGAATTCCGGGAGAGTAAAATCACCTCTACCCTTGGATCCCCATCCAACTTTTCATTGATTCTCAGCAGTTTTTTTACCATGGGAAAGGCCTCACCCGGCGCAAGAACCTCATCTTCGTGCGCCACTTGGTAACGGGAATAGGCATCCAACCCCTCCTGCTCATAGACCCGATGGCTTTCATCCAAGTCAAACAGGGCCCTGGAAGAAATGGCAATCACCAGTTTGTCACCAAAGTTTTTTGACACAGACTATTCCTCAGGGGACTTACCCGTTACACCCTAGTAAAAGTAAAAACAACCCATTAAATAAAAACACCACACGTTAGCTCGTATCGAGACAGAGTCCTTTTTGTCAATTGATCTACCCAATCTTGTACACTCGTATAGAAGATTGCCACAATCATGGTGACAACTAACCGGGACAATGAGTGGCTGATTGCTGGATAAACTTTACCATGAGAATAATTTCACTCATGCTCTTCAGCAATAGCAAATTGAAACAACGATACTCCCATTTTAACGGATACTTGGCACTCACACCTTGGAGATATCCATGACTAGTATAAAAAAATACGTTTTAACAGGGTTTTTACTGACTTTTCTCATGGTGACCGGATGTACAAGCGAAGAAAATACCGAATCTGATCGAGTCTCAAGCAGTATGTCGAAACCATTGACTTCATCCTCTTACAACCTCTACAAAAGTGAATCCTGTGGATGCTGTGAAGAGTGGATGGAATATATGTCCGACAGGGGTTATCACGCACTTATTCACCATCCTGAAAATCTGACGGCGGTAAAAAGTAGCCTGGGTATCGATTCAGAGCATCAGTCCTGCCACACCGCAGTCTTTGAAAACGGCTATGTCATGGAGGGTCATGTGCCGGCTAAATTTGTGACACAATTCATGAACAATCCCCCCGATGGTGCGCTTGGTCTGGCGGTGCCGGGTATGCCTGTCGGCAGCCCCGGTATGGAAATGGAAGGTCGGTTTAGACCCTATAACATCTATTTACTGAAAAAGGATGGCAGCACTGAGGTTTATGCCTCTGTGGAGAGTGCCGACCAGCAATGATCACACGTTAAGAGGGGCAGCAAACTGTCTATTGATCAAAATACTCACGGGTCAGCCTGAAAATGACCGGACTTAGCAATAGCAGGCCGATGAGATTAGGCACGGCCATCATACCGTTAAGCGTATCGGCAAGACTCCACACCAGGCTCAACTGCGATGTCGCACCCACAAATACAGCGACAACCCATACTATGCGAAACGGCACAATAACATTGATGCCAAAGAGGTACTCGGCACAGCGTTCGCCATAATAGCTCCAGCCCAGGATCGTGGTAAAAGCAAACAAGGCCAAACTGACGGCAACCACTTTGTCGCCATGGGGCAGCACGCTATTAAAAGCGAATGCAGTGAGTGCAGCACCCTGCTCACCACTGTTCCAGGCACCCGTCAGGATCAACACCAAACCTGTCATCGTGCAAATCACGATAGTGTCAATAAAGGTACCCAACATAGCAATGGTACCCTGGCGAACCGGACTGTTGGTTTCGGCAGCTGCATGGGCAATGGGGGCGCTCCCCAAACCCGCCTCGTTAGAAAATATGCCACGAGCCACCCCCATACGAAGTGCCAGCATAATGGTCGCCCCGGCAAAACCACCCCCTGCAGCCACCGGCGAAAAAGCGCTTTTTACCACCAGCACCAAGGTTTCGGGGACCTCACCAATGTTAATCATCAATATGATCCCTGTAACCAGAAGATAAAGGATCGTCATGAAAGGCACCAGTTTTCCGGCTACTTGCGCAATTCGTTGAATACCACCGAGTAATACCAGGCCCACCAGGGCAGTCATTACTGCACCGGTAAGCTGTTCGGGCACCGCAAAGCTGCTGTGCAATGCATCCGCCACCGAGTTCGCTTGAACAGTATTGCCAATCCCAAACCCGGCGAGGGTGCCAAAAACCGCAAACAACAACCCCAACCATGCCCATTTTGGACCCAATCCATTGCGGATATAGTACATTGGCCCACCGACTTTCCTGCCTCGCTTGTCCGTTTCACGATAGTGCACCGCCAATACAGCTTCACCGTACTTGGTGGCCATTCCCAGCAAGGCAGTACACCACATCCAGAAGAGTGCCCCGGGGCCACCGATACTGACAGCCGTGGCAACACCGACAATATTGCCAGTTCCAATCGTAGCCGATAGCGATGTCATCAGCGCATTGAAGGGACTGATATCCCCATCGCCACTACCATTTCTCCCAATGAATAATTGCCTGAAACCGTAGCCTATTTTTCGTATGGGCAGCCCGCCCAGACCAACCGTCAAATAGAGGCCTGTGCCGAGGATAAGGCACAGCATCACTGGTCCCCACACAAACCCGTTGATGCTATTGACCACAGATTGCAGAGTCATGGATTCACCTAATGTCACTCAATCAAACCTGACGCTGAAGATTTAAGCTGAATGCCCAGTTCATCGCGCTGGGCATACAGACCAAACAGACCACCAGTATGAATAAATACAATATCGGAGGCGTCCTGAAACACCCCTGCCTTGATTTCCTCAACCAGGCCGTAAAACGCCTTACCGGTATAGACCGGGTCGAGTATCAGTCCCTCGAGAGAGGCCATGTGACGGATAGTGGAGAAGACCTCTGCCCTTGCCCGGCCATAGCCGGGACCGATATAACGATCGTTGACCTGAATAGCCACTTGCGTCATGTCCACAGATGTACCGTAACGTCTCGTCCAGTCACTGATATCTTCTCTGATCTTGTTATGAAAATACGCGGCATCATCACAAACGGCAAATCCCACCACAGGTATATCCAACTGGGATAGGTGGCAACCAAGTGTCAGGCCTGCCTGTGTACCTCCAGACCCTGTTGCACAGACAATAGCGTCCGGCTTGATCTCGAGCTCCCTGAATTGGCATGCCAGCTCACTGACAGAGTGCAGATAACCCCAAATGCCAATGCCGTCACTGGCACCCGTGGGGATGACATATGGCTTGCGACCCCGACTACGATAAAAATCAAGCCAGTGGTCAATCAATTCAGGCAAGTGTTGATATTGTTTCTGTGGATAACAGCTGATTTCTGCCCCGACCAGACTGTCCAGTAGTAAATTGCCATCGGGTGGCCGCTCGGGCAGCTCACCCCTGAGAATCAGGTGCACCTTTAAACCCAGCTGTGCACCCAAAACAGCCGTCGCTCTGCAATGATTGGACTGTAGACCGCCACTGGTAAGCAGCGTATCAGCGCCCTCTGCTATTGCCCGGGCCAGAACAAATTCGAGTTTTCTGACTTTGTTGCCACTGACGGCACAACCAGTGAGGTCATCGCGTTTAACCCAGATTCTCGGACCGGCCAATTCAGTGGATAACCGCGGCAAAAACTGGAGCGGCGTAGGCAGCTGCGCAAGATTGAGCTTGTCCGGAATCATGGGCAAAAAAAAGGCCGCATATGCGGCCTTCTCTCAGATATCCTTGATGGTGCCTTTGGGCAAAACAGCGTGAACAGCCGCCCTCTGGAACTTTAATTCCACATTATTGGCCACCTGTATGGTCATATAGTCATCATCAAGTTTGGTGATCTTGCCGAGCAACCCGCTATTCATTACCACCTCATCTCCCTTGCCCAGTGAACCAGTCAGTTCACGGTGTTCCTTCTGACGTTTGCGCTGTGGACGGATAATCAGAAAATACATAAAAAGAAACAGCCCACCGAACATCAGTAGTGTGAAGATCGGGTTTGGTTCGGAGCCGGACGGAGCAGGCGCCGCCATTACAACCTGTGATAAATCAAATGACATTCGGTTACCTCATTATTTATTTGAACAGTGTGTTATAAAACAGAAGCGGGACTTTAGCGCGATACTGGCTCCACCTCAAACCAGATTTTCCTTCACCCACCCCAGAATATCATCGTGGTGGGTCTTTGTTTTGACCTTGTCCATTACCAACCTGATCTTGCCCTGCTTGTCGATAACAATCGAGGTGCGCAACACGCCCATAAATTCACGGCCCATGAACTTCTTCATGCCCCAGCAGCCATAAGTCTCCGTAACTGCATGATCCTCATCTGAAAGGAGATCAAAATTCAGTTGCTGTTTTTCTTCAAACCGGGCCAACCGTGGATAAGGGTCAGGGCTAATGCCCAAAACAACCGTATCAAGTTTGGCAAATTCAGACTTGGTATCACGGATGCCACAGGCTTGGACGGTACAACCCGGCGTCATGGCTTTGGGATAGAAGTACAACACGACATTTTTATTGCCCTTAAAGTCTGTCAGTTTAATCGTCTCACCACGCTGATTTTTTAGGCTGAACGCTGGCGCTGCGCTTCCCACTTTAGGAAATGGCATGAATAATGTCTCCTTACTGCGGTTTTTTAGTCATTGGAAGGTATTTAGGGAGCTTACTTTAACAAAAATTTTAGAAACAGGTGCGCTGAAATGTATTGTACTTGCTGACTTGCAGGTTAAGTTGTTCCTTGAGCACTCTGGCCAGCTTGAATCGGTCGGCACGGTTTAGGAATTCGCCTAACCGGTAGCAGTGCCCCAAAGCCACCAGATCGATCAACGGCAATCCCATGGGCCGATCTGGGCCATCTACGAGAAATCTCACAGACTGCTGAGGAAACGTCAGGTTAAAGTCAGGAGTGTCTCTACCACGTTCAAGCCTCAGCACACCATTCTGCACAGTGATGACCTCACGAAAATCCAGCTTGCGGAGAGTCAGACGCATCGCTGTGCCCAATGCAACAATCTCAATGCCGGCAAAAGGCAGGACTAGCCATGCACCGTTGAGCGCCATCCCGGTCGCCAGAATCAGCAATACGACAGAAGCAGCAAGCAGAACATAAAGATTACCCTTCCCATCCATCGAACGATTGGGGCTGAGTACCAGCTGCCTGGCATGATCTGTCAACGCATGGAGGGTAACCATAATTGCTCCTGCACTCAGTATAGACCGTTTTAATACAGATTCACCGATCACGAAAACGTTCTCTGAGACATGAAAAAAGGCGCTCTTAAGAGCGCCTTTTCCAGAATAACAAGCTTGAGACATGCTGGCCTCAGGGCAGCAAATGGCTCACAGCATCGCGTTCCTCGGCGAGTTCTTTTTCAGTGGCGGACATTCTGCTGCGGGAGAAATCATTGATTTCCAAGCCCTGCACAATCTCCCAATCACCATTTTTACAGACACAGGGGAAAGAGTAGATCAGGCCTTCAGCAATATCGTAACTACCATCGCTGTAGACACCCATACTAACCCAATCGCCCGAGTTTGAGCCAAGCGCCCAACTGCGCATGTGGTCGATAGCAGCATTTGCAGCTGAAGCTGCGGAAGAGGCACCACGGGCCTTGATAATCGCTGCACCGCGCTGTTGAACTTCAGGAATATAAGTCGATTCGTACCAAGCCTGATCGATCAGGTCAATCGCTGCCTTGCCCTGAACAGTAGCGTGGTGAAGATCAGGATATTGGGTCGAAGAGTGATTGCCCCAAATCGTCATTTTTGTAATATCGTTAATGCTGGTGCCGGTCTTCTGGGCCAGCTGGGTCATGGCACGGTTATGATCAAGCCGCGTCATGGCGGTAAACTGGCGGGGGTTAATGTTCGGTGCATTGCGTTGGGCGATCAGGGCATTGGTGTTGGCTGGATTGCCCACCACCAACACTTTAATGCCGGGCGATGCGTTGTCATTGATCGCTTTACCCTGCACAGAGAAAATAGCCGCATTGGCTTCCAGCAAATCCTTGCGCTCCATACCCGGTCCACGGGGTCGAGCACCGACCAAAAGTGCGTAGTCTGCATCCTTGAAAGCAATATTCGGATCGTCTGTCTGAACAATCCCCGTCAGCAGCGGGAAAGCACAATCATCCAGCTCCATGGCCACGCCCTTGAGCGCCTCCAGTGCTGGCGTAATTTCCAGTAATTGCAGAATGACCGGTTGGTCTTCACCGAGCATTTGACCCGCAGCGATACGGAACAGTAGGGAATAGCTAATTTGGCCGGCGGCGCCGGTGACGGCAACACGTACAGGTGCTTTCACAATAGATCTCCAAAACAAATTGATAATCAGATGGGGACGACATTATAAGGAAATGGCTAAGAATTTCACTTGTTCAGACAGATGATGAGCATCGATTGAGTGAATAAGTGAGTTCTCAGGGGCGGCGAGCAACCATGGCGCAAGTATCCAGTAGCTCCTGAACCGGCACTCTCACGTAGTCGTAACGATAAAAATCATCGGTCAGAATCACACCGTCCCAAATGACAATATCCAGATCAATGGTTCTGGGGCCAGATTTTATCGGCCCCTTCAGCCGGCCCATCCTGTCCTCCACGGCCTTCAGATAATGATTAAAGGGTACTCTATCCAGGGGTGTTTCAATCAGATATGCCGTGTTGAGGAAATCGGGCTGAAACTGATAACCCACGGGTGATGTCTGGATAACGTCGGCTGCCGCCAACAGAATCGTTTCAGCAGCCAGAATCTCATAACAACGTGCAATATTCCTGGCTGCCTCGATATTGGAACCGACGGAAATAATAACGCGATGCAGATGATCACCCCCTGACTCATTCAACTTTATCACCAGATTCATACTCTTCAGCGTTGAGACCCAGGTGGTTCATACCTTCACCTCCGTCAACAAATAGTATTTGACCTGTGACGAAGTCACTATCCAGTAAATAGTTCATAGCCCGGATCAGGTCTTCCACTCTGCCCTGACGCTGTAGCGGAATACCCTGAATTCGCCAATCAATATAATCGCCGGTACGGGTTTCCCCCGGTAACACTACACCAGGGGCTATACCATTGACCCGGATTCGGGGCGAGAACTCCATTGCTGCCAGCTTTGTAAACTCGGCGAGTGCTTTTTTTGACATCAGGTAAGCACCATACTGATATTGTTGAAAGGCGATCTTGTTATCCAGAATATTAATGATGGAGCCACTCGCCACTTGCTTTGCGAAGCTCCCGGATAACAGGTAGGGAGCAAAAAAATTTACTGAGAACTGCTTCTGCAGTAATGCGCGATCTGTATTCGCTATCGTCCCGGCATGGTAAGCCGAGGCGCTGTTAATTAATACCTGAAGGCGTGGAAAGCAATGATAAACCTGTTCCACCAAGCATCCGGGGTCATCATCAGCGAGATCAAACGGGAACGTTTCACAGCGAACTCCTCTACACCGGATCAATTCAGCCTGTTGCTGCGCCTGCTCGGAGGAATGGTGATAATGAAGCGCAATATCGCAACCACGATCTGCCAATGCGGTCGCGAATGCCAGGCCAAGTCGGGTAGCGGCACCGGTCACCAGCGCTGCAGGACGCTGCTGTTCTTTATCGGTCATGGTGATCTCCAGTCCAAGCTCCAATCATTTCATTGAAGGTAGCCGGGATCAACCAGTGACCTCAATCGGGCAAGCTTTACCGAGTAATTGCAGATTGCATCAAACATTTTCAGCTGACTGGGGTCTATGAAGGGTCAACTTTGATAAACTAAACCCTTTACTGATCAAGAGACAATTTCATCTGATGCCTCATTTTATTCGCAACACCTTCTGTCTACTGCTGTTAACACTGACATCAATAGCCCTTGCCAAGGTCAGCTACAGTCCCGAGCAACCCAAAACCGCCATTGAAATTGTCAATGAACTGGCCAGCAAGCACTATAGCAAGCAGGTTCTGGATGATGGCTTATCCAACCGCTTTCTTTCTCAATATGTCAACAATCTAGATCCAGCCAAAAGTTATCTTCTCCAGAGTGATATCGATGAGTTCAGTCGCTGGGAAAACGAGCTGGACAATATGCTCAAGAAAGGAGACCTGAGCGCCGGTTTTTATATTTTCAATCGTTATCAGGAACGTGCCGAAGCACGCTTGCAAGCCAATATCGACTTGCTGGAAAGTGGCTTTGAATTTGATCTCACCGAAGATGACAGCCTGAATATGGATCTTGAGCAGGCCCAATGGCCAGCGTCAGCCCAGGCTGCTGATGCCTTCTGGAAAAAACGGATCAAGGAGTCGTATCTACGGCTGATTCTCAGCGACAAAGAGCCCGATGCTGCCCGCTCCCTACTGGTAAAACGTTATACCAACCTGCAAAATCAGCTATCACAGCGTGACAGTGAGGATATTTTCCAGATTTTCATGAACTCTCTGGCTGAATTGTACGATCCGCATACCAGTTATATGTCGCCTCGTTCCATGGAAAACTTCCGCATTGCCATGTCACTGTCTCTGACCGGTATAGGCGCAGTGCTCCAACGGGAAGATGAACACACCAAAGTGGTAAGAATCATTCCAGGTGGACCGGCAGACAAACAGGGAATACTCAAAGCAGGGGATAAAATTATCAGTGTTGGACAGGGCGAGGAGGAAGCAGTCGATGTCATCGGCTGGCGACTGGATGATGTCGTAGACATGATTCGCGGTGCCAAGGATACAATCGTCAAGCTTGAAATTATGCCTGCAGTAGGTGAAGCCGCTGGTAGCACTCGAGAAGTTGCCATTGTCAGAGACAAGATCCAACTTGAGGAACAAGCTGCAAAATCTGAAATTATTGAGGTTCAAAACGATTCAGGTAATTACCGTTTCGGCGTCATCACCATTCCAACTTTTTATCTTGATGTCGAGGCATTTTACAATAGGGATCCTGAATTCAAGAGTACCACCAAAGATGTTCAACGCCTGCTGGGCGAAATGGCCGATCAGAATATCGACGGTGTCATTCTGGACCTGCGCAATAACGGCGGCGGCTTTCTACAGGAAGCCACCACGTTGACAGACTTGTTCATTGATCCGGGTCCGATTGTGCAGGTTCGTGATGCTAATGAGGTGGTGTCACGCAATCATCGTTCGCGCTACAACGCCTACTATAGGGGCCCCCTGATGGTGATGACCAACCGGCTCAGCGCTTCTGCCTCAGAAATTTTTGCCGGAGCGATTCAGGACTATGAAAGAGGCTTTGTTGTTGGCGAGCAGACTTTCGGCAAGGGAACTGTCCAGATACAATTGCCGGTTCGCGAGGGGCAGCTAAAGTTGACTGAATCGAAATTTTACCGTGTTTCAGGCGAAAGCACCCAGCATCTGGGCGTAGTTCCCGATATCGAGCTGCCTGCATTTTATGATGCTGAAATCGTTGGTGAAAGCAGTGAAAAAAATGCACTCCCCTGGGACAAAATAAATGCCGTCCCCCATCGCCGTTATAACCTGACAGACCTGCCCGTTGACAGGTTGATTGAACGTCACAAGTCCCGACTCAGTCAGGATCCCGACCTGCGCTACCTCAGTGATGAGCTGATACTGATGAGAGAGCGCAGAGCACAGCAATCGATATCGCTGAATGAAAAACAACGTCGCCAGGAAGCAAAAGACTACGATTTAACAAGGTTGGCCATTGAAAACAAACGCCGGTCCGCAAAGGGGTTATCGCCCTATGAAACCGTCGAGGAATGGCAGGCAGAAAATTCTGTCGACGCCGACCCGGACGGGGAGAACACAATACCGCTACCGGAACGCGATCCACTACTCTATGAGACCGGCAATATCTTTGCCGATGTACTGATAATGAGTGATGCCAGATCCATGTTGGTACAACAGCCTTGAACCAATAACAGCCCTGAGCCGGTAGACAGCTTGAGCCGATGCACAGCCTGACCAGCTGTGATCCGATATTATCCATCAGCTTGAAGTCAATCAAAGTAGCCGGATGACCAACTAAAAAGTATGCTCGGAACACCTGCTGTGACCGCTGGAACAAGACATGTATATCGTTTCTTTTAACGTAAACGGGTTGCGTGCCCGTCTTCACCAGCTGAAAGCCGTTATCGACAAATATTCCCCGGACGTGATTGGCCTGCAGGAAACCAAGGTTGAAGATGCAGCCTTTCCCATTAAGGAAATACAGGGAATGGGTTACGATGCGATTTATCACGGCCAGAAAGGTCACTATGGTGTTGCCCTGCTCTACCGAACACCCATCGCTAACCACATGAAGGGGCTACCTGACAACCCGGAAGATCACCAGAGAAGGCTGATTTATGGAAAGTTCGCTCTTAACAACCGTACGGTCCATATCTATAACGGGTATTTCCCCCAGGGCGAAAACCGAAGCCATCCACAGAAATTCCCCTGTAAAAAACAGTTCTACGAAGATCTAATACACCACATATCGAGCGTTCACGCCAATGGCGACCACATCATTGTGATGGGTGACATGAACATAGCTCCCTTCGACCGGGATATTGGTATTGGGGACGAAAACCGCAAACGCTGGCTACGCACTGGTAAATGCTGTTTTCTGCCCGAAGAGAGGACATGGCTATCCAGCCTCCAGAAGCTGACACTGAAAGACAGTTTTGATTATTTTCACCCGGATGAACCCAATCGATTCAGTTGGTTCGACTACCGAAGCCGGGGATTTGAGGCAGACCCCAAGCGCGGTCTTCGAATCGACCTTATTCTCGCCTCCGAAAACCTCCTGCCTGTCGCCACTGATGCCGGCGTTGATTACCAGATCAGAGCCATGGAAAAACCCTCCGACCACTGCCCAATCTGGTTGTCTCTCGAGCCTTGATCAACAGATTTTGTCAACCGATATCTCACCAGTACGTTCTAATGAGCACTACTGAAGAAATGGAGTACCCGGCATGCAAAAACTTCCTGTTCTCTGTCTGCTGACCACATCAATCATATTCGGCATGGCGCCGGCTCTGGCCGGGGATCGCGACCATAAACCGAATTTTCGTGCTGAATACCGCCACGACTACCACCACGACTATCGCCGGAACTATCGGGATGATTATAGATATGACGAAAGGCGAGGCCAATACCGTGATCAAAGGTTTCATTCGCACTACCACAGGCACAACAAGTACAGAAAACATTACGGTCATCCCGGCAGACAAAAAAAACATGATTACTATAGGAGAAGTGCCTCGGATGATTACATCTACATCATTGGTGGGGCGATACTGATAAATGAAATTTTGCATCACCATCGTTGACAGAGCGCCAGCTTTCCATGTTGCTGACCTTATTGGATAACCCGGCAAATGACAAAAGGAATAGGACCCTGACGCAGCAATCTATGGAAAATTTTTTGTCGTCTGTAGAGCGCAGGGCCTACGCCATCGCAGTAACCTCCCTTAGCGACAGGGAGGATGCGCTGGATATTGTGCAGGAGGCCATGACCCAGCTGGTGGTCAGCTATGCACATAAGCCATGCGACGAATGGCGCCCGTTGTTTTATCGAATATTGCAAAGCAAGATCAATGACTTGCACCGTAAAAGAAAATTTCACAGGCAGTTTAAAGGATGGCTTCCCCACTTCAGGGACAAACAGGGTAACAAGACTGAAGAAGACCCTATCGAAACCATTGCGGGGCCTGACAGCACAACACCACATACACGGCATGAGCGCGAACGACAGATCAGTGTTTTGAAAGAGGCACTGATCCATCTCCCTCCCCGCCAACAACAGGTTTTTATGTTGCGCTGCTGGGAAGGCCTCAATACAAAAGAAACAGCAATAGCCATGAAGTGCACTGAGGGCAGCGTTAAAACCCATTATTCCCGCGCATTAATCAAGCTTCGGGACACACTGGGAGATTATTGGTATGACTGATCTAGAGAAACAACTACAGGACACCTTGCGTCACTCTGAAAACGAGATTGATTCTGCAACAGCACATCGCCTTGTGGCAGCAAGAAACATGGCTCTCAATGCAGTCAATCAGCACAGATGGCCAGGTTTTTTTATCCCGGTTGTCAGCATGGCGGCAATCTCTCTGCTAGCAGTTATACTGGTGTTTTTACCACCCACACAAAATCTGCAGCAAAATAGCTCCCCTCAAGAAGAGTTCATGCTCAGTGAAGAAATCGATCTTTACGAAGATATGGAATTCTATTCCTGGCTGGCCAGTGACACCTCCAATCTGAAGGGCTGATACATGTATAAAAGCATATTCTATCGCGGTTATTTTTTACGAGCTGTGCTCACTTTTGTCCTGGCTGGGGCCTTCTCACTGCCGGGACAGGCTTACCAGGGAGAATTTTTTGTTCCGGGCAATAGCCATCTCAGCCAGGTCATAAACCCCTTCGAGGCTGCCGGAAACCATCGTCATTATGCTGAAAAAGACAAAGTGCACCCCTCCAAACACCACAAGAAGGACTGGAAACAACGTTATGAATCAATGACACCAGCAGAGAGGGACAAACTGGAGAAACGACGCGAGTATTTTAAATCACTCTCGCCTGAAGAACGCCAACGTATCCATCAGGCACGTGAAAAATTTCACAACCTGCCCGCCGAGAAACGGGAAGCGTTAAAAGAACGATGGCGCAGTATGTCGCCTGAACAGCGGAAGGAGTTCCACAAGAAAATTGGTCGGGATGGCAGCTTCTCAGAAAAAAACAGGGACTAAAAAAAACCGGTCAAAAGACCGGTTTTTTTACGGTTTGCCTATCACTCAGAGCTGCGCTTCAATGGCTGGAATCAGCTCAAACAGATCACCGACCAGACCATAATCTGCTACCTGAAAAATAGGCGCTTCCGGATCCTTGTTAATCGCTACAATGACTTTGCTATCTTTCATTCCTGCCAGATGCTGAATCGCACCTGAAATACCTACGGCAATATACAGTTCCGGAGCAACAATTTTACCTGTCTGGCCCACCTGCATATCATTGGGTACAAAGCCCGCGTCCACAGCTGCACGGGATGCTCCCATTGCCGCACCAAGCTTATCGACCAGTTTTTCCAGCATAGCGAAACCCTCGCTGCTACCCATGCCACGACCACCCGCAACCACGACCCGGGCAGAGGTCAATTCCGGGCGCTCGGAAACGGCCAACTCCTGGCCTATGAAGGTGCAGTTGTCCTGCTTGTGTACACTGGAAATCTGTTCAATGGTAGCACTACCACCCTCTGTCGCAGCCGCCTCAAATGCCGTAGAGCGCACAGTGAGCACCTTAACTTCGTCGCTGCTTTGCACTGTCGCAATGACATTGCCCGCGTACACTGGCCGCTTGAAGGTGTCCGGGCTTATTACCTCGCTGATATCTGAAATAGCCTGCATATCGAGCAGAGCAGCCACTCGCGGCATGAGATTTTTTCCAGTCGTGCTGGCCGGCGCCAGGACATGACTGAAACCTTCAGCAATCTCGGCAACCAGAGGCGCCACGTTCTCGGCCAGATGATGGTTATAGACAGGATTATCAGCCAGAAGTACTTTTTTGATACCAGGCACCCTTGACAGCTTGTCAGCCACGCCACCACAATCGGAGCCCGCCACCAATACGGCAATATCACCACCAATCGCCTGCGCTGCGCTGATACTGTTCAGCGTCGAAGGCCTAAGATCGCGGTTATCGTGTTCAGCAATAATCAAAATGCTCATCAGATCACCTTCGCTTCATTTTTCAGTTTGTCCATCAACTCCTCAACATCGGCTACTTTAATACCGGCCGCCCGCTGAGCAGGCAACTCAACCTTCAACAGTTTGACGCGTGGTGTAATGGAAACACCCAGATCATCCGGGGTTGATGTATCCAGTGGTTTCTTTTTGGCCTTCATAATATTGGGCAGTGAGGCATAGCGCGGTTCATTCAAGCGCAGATCGGCAGTCACAATTGCCGGCAAGTTAAGCGCCAGTGTTTGCAACCCGCCATCAATCTCACGAGTAACCGTAGCCTTCTTATCGCCAGTCAGCTCAAGTTTTGATGCAAAGGTGCCCTGAGGGTACCCAGTCAGGGCCGCAAGCATTTGCCCCGTCTGATTATTATCGCCGTCAATGGACTGTTTACCCATCAGGACAAGGTCCGGTTGTTCGCGATCACACAACACTTTCAGACACTTGGCAATTGCCAACGGTTCGAGCACATCTTCTGTAACCACCAACAAAGCCCTGTCTGCACCCAGCGCCAGTGCCGTACGCAACTGTTCCTGAGCCTGTTGAGGCCCTATTGAAACGACAACAATTTCATTGGCAAGGCCCTGCTCCTTAAGACGTACTGCCTCTTCCACAGCAATTTCGCAGAAAGGATTAATCGACATTTTGACATTATTGAGATCAACGTCGGCAGCATCGGCTCGGGGTCTCACCTTGACGTTGTAGTCCACCACGCGCTTGATAGCGACAAGTACTTTCATGGAATACCCTTTGAAATTCATTGGTTAGCATTGAGGGGTGCTAATCATGCCGCCACCATCAAGCCAAATCAAGGCAAAGGGCGGTTTTCAGACAATCAATTACTGACTTCATGGTACTGACTGGCGGGTCCCAAATCCGCATGGCACCGTGGGTCTATACAGGCTAAAATTCACACCCTCCGCACACCGGACATGACAGACTGAAACCCTATGGAGAATGCTGTGGAACGTGAATATATGGATTACGACATCGTTATTGTCGGGGCCGGGCCAGCGGGCTTATCAGCGGCCTGCCGCTTGAAACAGATCAACCCCGATCTGTCTGTTGTGGTTCTTGAAAAAGGCTCGGAAGTCGGCGCCCATATTCTCTCGGGTGCCGTCATGGAGCCAACCGCCCTGGATGAACTATTCCCCGACTGGAAAACGCTCGGCGCACCGCTCATCACAGAGGTTCGCCAGGACAATATCTATGTATTCAACAAAACCCGGGGAATAAAGGTTCCATCCCTGTTTGTTCCTAAAACCATGCACAATGCCGGTAATTACATTATCAGTCTTGGCAATTTCTGTCGCTGGCTGGCTGAACAGGCCGAACAGCTTGGTGTAGAAATTTTCCCCGGTTTCGCTGCTACAGAAGTGCTCTACGACGACAAAAATAACGTTCGGGGCGTTGCAACCGGCGATATGGGCCTCGCAGCCGATGGCAGCCATAAAACAGACTATACCCCCGGCATGGAACTCCGGGGCAAATACACATTTTTTGCCGAAGGATGCCGGGGACACCTAGGGAAACAGCTGATTGAGTGCTTTTCACTCGATGACAACGCCTTGCAGCCACAGCACTACGGCATAGGCATCAAGGAGCTCTGGCAAATACACCCAGAAAAACACCATCAAGGCCTTGTGGTTCACAGTGCTGGCTGGCCACTGACTGAAACAGGTTCTTCCGGTGGCGGCTTTCTCTACCATATGGAAGACAATCTGGTATCAGTGGGGCTAACGATAGACCTCTCCTATTCCAACCCACATCTCAGCCCATTTGATGAATTCCAACGCTACAAACAACACCCCGTCATCAAACAATATCTAGAAGGAGGAGAAAGAGTATCCTACGGTGCGCGAGCTCTGGTTAAAGGTGGCATGCAATCTCTGCCAAAAATGACCTTCCGTGGTGGAGTTTTGTTGGGAGATAACGCCGGCACACTCAATTTTGCAAAAATCAAGGGTATCCATTGTGCGATGAAAACCGGCATGATAGCTGCCGAAAGTGCAGCAGAGGCCATTGCGAGCAACAGGCAACAGGATGAACTGACAGCCTTCAACAGCAACTATCAGTCCAGCTGGGCTTATCAGGAACTGCACAGGCACCGCAATTTTGGTCCCGCACAACACAAATGGGGCAATATTATCGGCTCGGCCTATGCTTTTATCGATATCAATATTTTCAATGGTCACCTGCCCTGGACACTCACCGATCCCAGACCGGATCATGCCAGACTCAAGCCTGCCTCAGAGTCAAAAACCATCGACTACCCAAAACCGGATAACAGACTCACCTTCGACAAACTGTCCTCGGTTTTCATATCCAACACCAATCACGAGGAGGCACAACCCTGCCACTTGAAATTGGTAAATCCTGAGGTACCGATCAGCCACAATCTGCCTCTCTATGATGAACCTGCTCAGCGCTATTGTCCCGCTGGGGTTTATGAAGTTGTTCAGGAGACAGGGGGAGAAAAGCGTTTTCAGATCAATGCACAGAACTGTGTGCACTGTAAAACCTGTGATATCAAGGATCCCAGCCAGAATATTATATGGGTTGCGCCCGAGGGCGGTGGCGGACCAAACTACCCAAACATGTAGTTATAAATCAAATAGTTATCTATTTAAAATAATTGCTTATCTAGGTTTTAATGACCACATGGGGCAGTCGTGACCCCAGAGCTGAGTAGAATTATGCCGCACCTATGTAGAATGATGGATCTCGGCCCGACTGGCATTGGCGCTTGAACTGGCAATTTTGTCGTCGCGCAATTGCCCGCGATTACCCATGGTGATACCGATATTACCTATGAACTTCAAAAAGTCTTCCTTGTCTTCTACCGCCACGCCATAACTGATATTGAAATACGCCTCAACCGCACCCTGAGCGAGAGCCCAGCAGGCCATGTAATGATAATGGGGCGGGACATCTTCGAGCACACCCTTCTCTATAAGCTTGGCAAGCATCGAATGCAGCGCATCCACATTGGAGCGTCGCAATGCATGCAGTTCATCCATTTTATCAACCACTTCATGATTGTCATGGAGCCGGACTTCCAGCAATTGCACCAGACGATCCAGTGATGGGTCAGCGAGACGGGCCTGAAAATAGGAGCGAGCAGCAGCTCCGGGATCACCCGCCTCTGCGGCCTCAATCCCTTGGCGAAGGTTTTCAGTGATATGGCGCTCGTAATCGAGCACGATACGCATCAGAATTTCTGTTTTGGTGAGAAAGTGTTTGTAAATAGTCCCTTTACCGACACCAGCCTCACGGGAAATGGCGGACACAGTCACCTTGTCAACGCCGTCCCTGATCAGCAGGCACAGTGCCTTCTCAATAATCGTTTCCTCGCGTTCCAGGAAACGCTTTTTCTTTGCGCGAATTTTTTCAGTGCTATCCGAGATTGATCGTGGCATCAGATACTCTAGGGGGATTTGCCAGCGGACGATGATTGTCCGATGAAAACTCAAATACTGTCAATGGTCACATAAGTGAACCCGGAGCAGTAGCCCGGCGAGTCGTGGACTCTTCAATGGAGGATGATATAATGCGCGCCGCCGGTGTGTAGCGCAGCCTGGTAGCGCACTTCCTTCGGGAGGAAGGGGTCGGAGGTTCGAATCCTCTCACACCGACCAATTATTAAACCCACGTTCTCGTGGGTTTTTTATTGCTCTCGGCGTTCAGTCATCAACTCCTGTCTTCTTTAAATAATTCAGGGTCGCTGTAACGTTTTTCAGGTTGATAGCTGCCATAGGTGCTTAACAAATCGCCCCAGATACTGCTACCTGCACAATGGAAGTAGCGCAGTTTCTTCGCCATTGCCGCTTTGCGACACCGGTCAGCTGTCAGGAACTGGCTACCCTGTAATGTAAAGGTTTCATCAAACAGGCTGTCCTTGACCAGCAGATCATAGGTAGGATAAAACAGATAAACACCAACCAGGATCATAATCACTATAACGGATTTCATTGGCGTCTCTCCCGAGCCCCTGCATACAAAGACATGATAGCCCTGAAAATATCAAAGACGGGTATCCTTAAGACGGAACCAAATCACAAAGCTGGCCAGAAAACAGGACAAAGAACCCAACTGGAAAGCCATCAGCGGGCTGAAATCCCATATTAGCCCCCCTGCCCCGGAGCCAACAGCACCACCAAACCCCAGACAAAATGCACTGTACAGGGCCTGGGCCTTACCCTGATTACCTGCTTCAAACAGGCGACGTATGCAATCGATACCAGCTGCATGATAGGCCCCAAAGGTCAACGCGTGACACACCTGGGCAAGTACCAATATTACCGGTTGCTCAGGGAAGTAGCCTATCAGTAACCAGCGCAATGTAGCCACCAACAGACAACTGATCATAATTATTCGCACACCAAAATGTGGCAAGAGGCGGTGCATGATGACAAACAGAAACACCTCGGCAACGACTCCCACCGACCACAAGACACCTATCTCACTCCTACTGTAATCGTGAGACTCCATGTAAATACTGAAAAAACTGTAATAGATACCATGGGACAGCTGCATCAGCATGCCTGCTACAAAAAAAGCTACCACAACGGGTTGTTTCAGAACTGAAGCAAATGTCTGCGAGACGACTTCGAACTGTCGATAGTCAGGCGTGGGCACGGCGAGGCTGGACAGAAAAATTCCCACCAGCAACAGCAGGCCTATGACGGGCAATGTATTGATGCTGTATCTATCGAACCAGGCACCACTGCCCAACACAAACACGATAAAGCCAATAGAGCCCCACACCCGGATACGGCTGTAGTTTTCTGGTCGTTGATGTAAAAAACTGGTGGTTACCACCTCTTGCTGGGGCAACACTGCATTCCAGAAAAAACTGTATCCAGTCATCACCAATGTAATGGCCAAAAAGCCCTGGTCAATAAAAATACCGGCAAAACACAGACAGGCCAGCAATGCGCCCAAACGAATAATGGCCAACCGCTCACCGGTATAATCGGCAATCCATGCCCAGATATTTGGCGCAATCACCTTGGTGGCCATGGGAATAGCCAGTAAAAAGCCTATCTCGGTAGCCGTGTAGCCAAGTGACTGCAAATATAGAGACCAATAGGGAAACAGCGCTCCCAACAGGCCAAAGAAACAAAAATAGAACGCAGACAACCGCCAGTATGGAACTGTCTCGTGAGTCACAAAAAAACAGCTGTCTAACTGCCAGTGCTGGCAGGTATTGGCGGCAGACCGCTACTCACATGAATATTCTGGGCACGATGACGCAAGAGGTGATCCATCAGAGTAATTGCGAGCATAGCTTCAGCAATCGGCGTGGCACGAATACCTACGCAGGGATCATGTCTTCCAGTGGTTACAACCTCAATCGCATGGCCATGGATATCGACTGAACGACCGGGAACCCGCAAGCTACTGGTCGGCTTTAACGCCAGATGAGCAACGATATTCTGACCCGAGGAAATACCACCCAGCACACCTCCCGCATGGTTGGACAAAAAGCCCTCGGGGATGATTTCATCGCGATGTTCGGTACCTCGCTGGGCAACCGCATCAAATCCGGCACCGATTTCAACACCCTTAACGGCATTGATACTCATCAGACCATGAGCGATCTCCGCATCAAGCCGGTCAAACACTGGCTCACCCAGGCCCGGGGGGACACCCGTGGCAATGACGGTGATTTTTGCGCCGACAGAGTCACCGTCCTTGAGCAACTGCTGCATGTAAGCCTCCATTTCCGGAACCTTGTCGGGATCGGGGCAAAAGAAGGGGTTATTTTCTATCTCGTCAAAGAGAACCTTCTCGGCTTGGATCGGCCCCAGTTGTGAGAGGTATCCACGAATCGTTATGCCGGCAACTTCTAGTAGGTATTTTTTGGCAATAGCGCCAGCCGCAACACGCATGGCGGTTTCGCGTGCAGACGACCGACCACCGCCACGGTAATCTCGAATACCATATTTTTGAAAATAGGTGTAATCAGCGTGCGCTGGCCGAAACTGATCCTTGATATTCGAATAATCCTTAGAGCGTTGGTCAGTATTCTCAATGATTAATCCGATCGGGGTTCCTGTCGTCCTGCCCTCAAATGTGCCCGACAGGATTTTCACTTGGTCACCTTCACGTCGTTGCGTGGTATAGCGTGACTGACCCGGTTTGCGCCGGTCCAGGTCACGCTGCATGTCCTGTTCGGTTAAACACAGTCCGGGGGGACAGCCATCGACGATGCAACCCAGGGCAGCACCATGGCTTTCACCGAAGGTGGTCACGGTAAACAGCTTGCCAATGGTATTGCCAGACATAGGATTTTCCAGGTTATCGGTTCGCAAGAATGCCCGCATCAACTCTCCAGAGGACAAGAGATACAAAGGCAGTAAGAAAGGAATTTTATACGATCAGCTCTACTCTGTCGTGGTTAGTCGATATCCAACGACAAACGATGTGCGCGCAGTTGTTGTGCGGTCAGCAAAAAAACCCCATGACCACCGCGCTCAAAGTCTATCCAGAGGAATGATATGGCCGGAAATGCATCCTCGAGAGCCAGCCATGAATTGCCCACCTCAACGATAAGAGAACCTTCCTCCGAGAGATAATCCAGTGCCTCATTAATCAGACGGCGAGTAAAATCCAGGCCATCAATCCCTGAAGCTAGCCCGATAGCCGGTTCGTGTAGAAACTCACTGGGCATGTCTGCGAGATCCTCTGCATCCACATAGGGAGGGTTCGCAACGATCAGGTCAAAACGTTGACCGCAGAGACCGGCAAACAGATCTGATTCTGCAGTGATAACGCGTTCACTGAGCTGATAGCGTTGAATATTTTTCTCGGCCACCTCCAGTGCCTCAGCCGAGATATCACTCAGTACCACGCGAGACTCCGGGAAGTAATGGGCGCAGGCAATGCCAATACAGCCACTGCCGGTACAGAGATCCAGAACAGTCGCCGGCGAGGTTTTTAACCAGGGGGAAAACTCAGATTCAACCAGTTCGGCTATAGGTGACCGCGGCACCAATACTCGCTGGTCTACAGCGAACGACAACCCGGCAAACCAAGCTTCACCAATGATATAAGCTGCCGGAATACGCTCGTTAATCCGCCGATCAAACAGGCTGGTGATACGCGATTGCTCGTCAGTGGAAAGTGACCGCTGCAGGGTACTGACATCGCTATCCCAGGGCAGACTCAAAACAAACAACACCAGGCTGAGGGCCTCGTCCCAAGCATTGTCAGTGCCGTGACCAAAACACAGCCCTTCAGCTTCAAAGCGCTCTGCACCCCAGTTGATCAAATCGCCAACCCTGGCCGGTATGATTCTTTGATTTTTCATGCAGGCATTGTACTTTTGCTGTCAACAAATGGCTTTAGGTTTACCTATCGCCGACGTAAGGTTATGCTCCGGACTCTACAGCTAATGGCCGAGAATATTTGTGAAAATTACCGATTGCTACACCCATATCATTGAGTCTACCGGGGAAAAGGTTACCCGGGCAGGACTGAAGGATACACCCAAGCGGGCAGCCAAAGCATTTGAGTTTATGACCCGCGGCTATCACCAGAATCTCGACGACGTAATCAATGGGGCCCTGTTTCCTTCCGATGCCAATGAAATGGTTATCGTCAAGGACATCGAGCTCTATTCACTTTGCGAACATCACTTACTGCCATTTATCGGCAAATGTCATGTTGCTTATATTCCCGACGGAAAGGTACTGGGCCTTTCAAAGGTTGCCAGAATTGTCGACATGTATGCTCGCCGCCTTCAGATTCAGGAGACACTGGTTGCCCAGATAGCGAATACCATTGAGTCGGTCACCGGAGCAAATGGTGTTGCCGTCATTATTGAAGCCAAACACATGTGTATGATGATGCGGGGTGTAGAGAAGCAAAACTCGGTAATGAAAACGTCTGCCATGCTCGGCTCATTCAGAGACAATCAAGCCACCCGGAATGAGTTCCTCTCACTGATCAACTGTTAATTTACCCGTTGTATCGGATCAAATTCCCAGAGGATAGTATTCGAGGATTCAGCCCGGCTCCGGGGTGGTCAACCACTTCAGTTCAGCACAACCTCGGCTGAAAGCCGTAACATCAAGACAAGCCAGTGAACTGGTGGTCATTGACCACCCCAAACCAGTCTGATCTGTCAAATACTCAAGAATTTTGCCAATTAGAGGCTGGTGACCAAGCAACAGTACCGCTTCTTCCAACATGGAACCCACACGGCTTTCAACGGCAGCCACACTGCTTTCGGGACGTAGCACATCATCAAACAACAGTGGTCCCTGATAATTCAGTGTTTCCGCCAAAACTGTCATCGTTTGCTGGGCACGAAGAACCGGGCTACAGAGCACTAAAGCAAGCCCGGACAGTTCCGTCCAGTGCTGCGACAACACAGATTCGAGGTCTTTTTTGCCCCCAGCCGACAATGACCTTTCACCGGCCATGCCACTATAGGGTGCATCACCGTGTCGCAATAGGTAAATCAGCACCGGCTTTTACTACTCGCTTTTTTCCTTTTGAGCATCATCAACTGATGCAGCTTCCGCTCCAGATTTCTGACTGACAAAAGAGGGCACATCCTCATCTGAAGCAGAGGAATACTCCTCAGCAGGTATTTCGTCCACTTCTGCGTCCGCCCAGTAATCCACCACAGAGGCCTGAGTTTCAGGCCAATCTGTAAAGGGATAGGGTTTTTCCTCAGAATTGTAGGTGAGAAAAAGAACCGTCTGACAGACCCATTGAGCAGTGCCCTGCCCCAATGTTCTGAGATTACGGTTGTCCTCCCCACTAACCAATACCACCAAAAACTGGATGATAGTAACGATCAGTACAACAAAACGTGCGACTACTAACAACATGACAAACAGAATCATATAAAGCAGCCGAATCCAAGTATCGACATTTAATACATTGACCTTAAACGTCTCTTTCATGACATTCCCCTGCAGTAAACTCAACATCGGTACTTTGCTCAGCGAGCATCAGACTACTGAGCACCTCACTGACCGGCTTTTTATTGAACATGGTTTCATAGAGAGCGCTGACCAGAGGCATATAAATACCCAATTCTTCAGCCTCCTGTTTGATGATTTTGGTGGTGTTGACGCCCTCCGCAACTTGCCCTACTTTTGCAACTGCTTGATCGAGTGTCAAGCCCTCACCCAGTGCAAAGCCTATCTGATAATTCCGGCTCAGCGGGGAAGTACAGGTAACGAATAAATCACCAACCCCGCTCAGCCCCAGAAAAGTCATCGGGTTCGCTCCCAGCTTGGCGGCAAACCGGCTCATTTCTGCAAGACTGCGGGTAATTAATACACTGGTGGTATTTTGTCCCATTTTCATGGCTGCACCCATACCGGCAGCGATCCCATAGATATTTTTTAAAGCACCGGCCAACTCCACACCAAATCGATCGCGGTTGGCATAAACGCGAAAATAGGGAGAGCCCAGCAAGACTTGCACTTCCTTACATAAGCGCTCATCGTCGCTGGCAATAACTGTAGCTGTGATGGCTCTGTTAACGATTTCCTTGGCAAGATTGGGTCCACTGATGACCCCAACCCTAGTCTCTGGAAGTTCCTCTTCAAGGATTTCACTCATCAGCTTGAATGTGTTGGCTTCAATCCCTTTGGCAGTGCTGATAACCATGGCCTCGGGAGCAATATACTGTCTGGCGTCTTTCGCTAAAGTGCGAAAGGCGGAACTGGGGACAGAAAAAAATATAACCTCAGCCCCCTTTAGGCTTCCATGAAGGTCACTGGATACTTGTAGATTCTCGTGTAACTGATAGCCAGGAAGATAGAGGTGGTTTTCACGTGTTTGGCGGCAGCGTTCAACATTCTCTTCATCCCGCATCCACAAAACCACATTGCGACCATTGGTCGCAATCATATTGGCAATGGCGGTACCAAATGTACCGCCACCCAGAACTGCAATTTTTTGTGGTGCCACCATGCTTTCAACTTCTGATTATCGTTGTTTTCGGGATTATAGGTTGAAGCTGGGGAGCACGGCTATGATGCTCCCTCAAACAACAGCTGGTTGAGTCGGCGAACGAAGAGGCTGGGATTGTCCAGTTGATCACCGGCAGACAGCACAGCCTGATCGTAAAGCAGTGACACCAGATCAGCACATCGTTCTGTATCTTCTTCCTTGCTCAGCTGATTGATAAGCGGATGATGGACATTGATCTCGAGTGTCGGTTTATCTGTAGGAACTGGCTGCCCGGCTGCCTCCATCAATTTTCTCATTTGCGGACTCAATGCATCCTCAGCATACACCAGACAGGCAGGAGAGTCCGTCAATCGTCTGGTTTCCCTGACAGTTTCGACCTTGTCACTCAGGCAACTGGCAATTTTGTCGATAAGCTCTGATGAGGCCTGTTTTTTCTCACCGTTACTATCTTTATTCTCCGAGTCGTCAGTAAGAATGGTATCTTCCAGCTCTCCTTTCGCAATATCCTGCAGTACCTTACCCTCAAACTCATGAATATGGGAAATCGTCCATTCATCGAGGCGCTCGGTCAACAAAAGCACTTCTACATTCCGCTTGCGGAAAACCTCAAGGTAGGCACTGTTACGGGCTGCAATCATATTATCTGCCACAAGATAGTATATTTTTTCCTGCCCTTCCTTCATGCGGGACAGATAATCTGCCAATGAAGTGGTTTCCTTTTCATCTTCTGTCTTGGTCGTAGCAAAACGAAGGAGTCCCGCAATCCGCTCACGGTTCGCATAATCCTCTGCCGGCCCCTCCTTCAAAACGGTACCGAACTCCTTCCACATTTTGTCATAGTCATCCGGTGACTCTTTGGCCATCTTGTCCAGCATATCCAGCACGCGCTTTACCAGTGCGGAACGAATGGAGTCCACAGCGGGACTGTGTTGTAGAATTTCCCGCGAGACATTCAGTGGCAGATCGTTGGAATCCAGGACCCCTCGAATAAAACGCAAGTATGAGGGTAGGAACTGCGAAGCATCATCCATTATAAAGGTGCGCTGAATGTACAGTTTCAGCCCCCGGGCAACGTCACGATTATAGAGATCAAAAGGTGCATGTCCCGGCACATAGAGCAGACTTGTGTAATCCAGCTTGCCCTCGACCCGGTTGTGAGACCAGACCAGCGGCTCTACAAAATCATGAGTGATGTGCTTATAGAACTCTTTATATTCCTCGTCGGTTATCTCATTGCGCGGGCACGTCCACAGGGCAGACGCTTTATTAATCACTTCATATTTATAAACCGGCGCTTCCGCATTTTCATCTGCATCAGGGTCCGGTTTTCTGACAGCTACGGGAATACCGATGTGGTCTGAATATTTTTTGACGATATTGTGCACCCGAAGCTGACTGGCAAATTCCAGTGCATCATCTTTTAAATGCAAGGTAATGGAGGTGCCTCTGGACGGCTTTTCTATATCTTCGATGGTGTATTCAGCTTCCCCTTCACAGGTCCAGCGCACAGCCTGATTCAGGTTAGCACCTGCGCGACGCGTTTCTACAACAACTTTGTCAGCGACAATAAACGCAGAATAAAAACCGACACCAAACTGGCCGATCAACTGGGCATCTTTGCGCTGATCTCCCGAGAGCGTGTTTAAAAATTGAGCTGTACCGGATTTGGCAATCGTACCAAGGTTCTCAATCACCTCCTCCTTCGACATACCGACACCATTATCATGCAGGGTGATGATACCCGCGTCGGGATCCAGATCTATTTTGATCTGCAGGTCACTATCGCCATCGTAAAGTTCATTATCGGACAGAGCCTCGAATCGCAATTTGTCTGCGGCGTCTGAAGCATTTGAAATCAACTCCCTGAGAAAGATTTCCCGATTACTGTAGAGGGAGTGAATCATCAGGTGCAGAAGCTGTTTGGCCTCTGTTTGAAAACCGTGGGTTTCAACAGTCATGGCTGCCATTGTCTCCTTGTTACAAAGTTAAAAGCGAAATGTTTTTTGGCTGGTGCAGAAATGGGGGCACTAAATCAAAAATCAAGCACACAACGCTCAAATTTCGGGCATACATCAACGTTTATTCCCGGGAAAACCAATATGACTGGGTTTGATGGGGCCAACAAAAAAGGCGGCCCATCCAGACCGCCTTTTTGAATAACCAAGCAAACCAATACTACCAGCCTGTGACGTCCTTCAGGCCATTACCGATCTCCGCCAAACTGCGCACTGTTTTGACGCCCGCATCTTCCAGAGCAGCAAACTTTTCATCCGCCGTACCCTTGCCACCCGCAATAATAGCGCCCGCGTGGCCCATTCGTTTCCCAGCCGGGGCGGTCACACCAGCAATGTAGGATACAACCGGTTTGGTAACGTTATGTTTGATGTACAGGGCAGCTTCTTCTTCAGCAGTACCACCAATCTCGCCAATCATGACAATCGCTTCAGTGGCCGGGTCTTTTTCAAACAGAGCCAGAATGTCTATAAAGTTGGAACCCGGTATCGGATCTCCACCGATACCCACACAGGTGGACTGACCAAATCCGGAGTCTGTCGTCTGCTTGACCGCTTCATAGGTCAGGGTGCCAGAGCGGGATACAATCCCCACCCTACCCGGCAGATGAATGTGACCGGGCATGATGCCAATTTTGGATTCACCTGGCGTGATCACACCGGGGCAGTTTGGCCCGATCAATCGCACACCCAATTCATCACACTTAACTTTGCAATCGAGCATATCCAGCGTGGGAATACCTTCTGTAATACAGACAATCAATTTGATTCCCGCATTGGCAGCCTCAAGAATGGAATCCTTGCAAAAAGGTGCCGGTACATAGATAACTGATGCCTCGGCAGCCGTCTGGGCAACGGCGTCAGCCACTGTGTTAAACACTGGCAAACCGAGGTGGGTTGAGCCACCTTTACCCGGTGTAACGCCACCCACCATATTGGTGCCGTAGGCAATCGCCTGCTCGGAGTGAAAGGTTCCCTGACCACCGGTAATACCCTGACAGATCACCCTGGTCGATTTATTGATCAAAATTGCCATTACTGGTTACCCTCCGCTGCTTTTACCACTTGCTCCGCCGCATCAGTAAGGCTGGTGGCCGCAATAATATTCAATCCGCTGTCAGCAAGAAGCTTGGAGCCAAGCTCGGCATTATTGCCTTCCAAGCGCACCACTACAGGAACCTTCACGCCCACTTCTTCAACGGCACCGATAACGCCCTCCGCAATCAGATCACAGCGAACAATGCCACCGAAAATATTGATCAAAACCGCTTCGACCTTGTCGTCAGAGAGGATAATTTTAAAGGCCTCAACCACGCGTTCTTTGGTCGCACCACCACCTACATCAAGAAAGTTAGCTGGTTGACCTCCGTGCAATTTGACAATATCCATCGTCCCCATGGCGAGACCGGCACCATTCACCATACAGCCGATATTTCCGTCCAGGGCCACATAGTTGAGATCCCATCTGGCGGCGTGGGCCTCGCGGGCATCTTCCTGAGAGGGATCGTGCATACCCTGCAGTTTTTTCTGACGATACATGGCATTGCTGTCGATATTAATCTTGCCGTCGAGACAATGCAGACTGCCTTCGTCAGTGATGACCAGGGGATTAATCTCCAGCAATGCAAGATCATAATCATGGAACAATTTTGACAGGCCAAGAAATAGCTTGGTGAACTGTTTAATCTGCTCAGCGTTGAGGCCCAGCTTAAAACCCAGTTCACGAGCCTGGTAGGGCTGTGCTCCTGTGAGCGGATCAATTATCGCCTTGAGAATTTTCTCTGGGGTTTCTTCCGCAACCTTCTCGATTTCAACGCCGCCTTCTGTCGAGGCCATAAAAACCACGCGACGGGTTGATCGGTCGATGACGGCACCAAGGTATAACTCCTGGGCAATGTTTGTGACAGACTCAACGAGAACCCGGCTTACAGGTTGTCCACTACTGTCTGTCTGGTACGTCACCAGACGATTACCCAGCCACTCCCGGGCAAAGGCTTCAATTTCTGCTCTGGATGTCACCAGTTTGACACCCCCCGCTTTACCCCTGCCACCAGCATGTACCTGGGCTTTTACCACCCAGCGGTCACCGCCAATCACATCAGCAGCGGCAACGGCTTCCTTGACCGTTTCTGCTGCGATGCCCTCGGATACTGGCAGACCATACTCAGCAAATAGCTGCTTTGCCTGATATTCGTGAAGGTTCATTGTCATTCCCGTTCAGTCGGTTAAGGATAATAAATAAGAAAACTCCGCAGATCGTAGAGAACTGCGGAGTTATAAGACAAAAACTATTTCCGTTTCTTGCGGTTCGGTATATGAATGGCGTGACCATTAACTGCCAGTGCCGCCTCGTGCACCGACTCTGATAGCGTCGGGTGTGCAAAGACCGTCATACCGATATCTTCTGCACTCGATCCAAATTCCATCGCAATCGCCACTTGCTGCACAAGATCCGCTGCACTTGGACCGACGATATGGCAACCGAGGATACGATCTGTTTCAGCGTGAGCAATCAGTTTTACCATCCCTTCGCTGTCATTTGCTGCCAGCGCGCGACCGCTGGCAACGAAGGGAAATACACCAATATTGTATGGCTCGCCCGCTTGCTTCAGCTGTTCTTCAGTTTTGCCAACAGAGGCAATCTCCGGGTGCGTATAGATGACATTGGGTACGATATCGTAATTCATCTGGGTTTTTTGACCCGCAATACGCTCGGCGACCATGATACCTTCCTCTGAACCCTTGTGGGCCAGCATCGGTCCTCGTACCACATCACCTACAGCCCATACCCCAGGCGCATTGGTGGCACATTTTTCGTTGACAAAGATAAAGCCACGCTCATCGAGGTTGACTCCGCAATCGGGCGCCAAAAGCCCTTCAGTGAAGGGTCGACGACCGACACAGACTATCAATTTGTCAAAGGTCTCTTTGACTTCTTCACCGTCACTGTTCTGATAGGTGACAACAACCTCTTTTGTTTTCACATCGCTGCCAGTAACCCGGCAACCCAAACGGATATCCAGCCCCTGCTTGGTAAATATCTTCAGTGATTCTTTAGCAATTTGCTGATCCATGATAGAGAGGAAATCCGTCATTGCTTCGAGGAGCACAACCTTGCTACCCAGGCGATTCCACACACTCCCCAACTCCAGCCCAATTACTCCAGCGCCAATCACGCCCAATCGCTTTGGTACTGCCGTCAATTCGAGGGCACCAGTGGAATCGAGAATAATTTTGCCGTCAATGGGAGCCACTGGTATGTTGATGGGCTGAGAACCTGTTGCAATAATCACGTTATCAGCAGCGAGTATTTGTTTACCGCCTTTGTGATCCGTCAACTCAACTTCTTTCCCAGACAACAACTTACCTGTGCCGAACAGCGAAGTAACGCCATTACTTTTCAATAAACCTGCAATACCACCCGTGAGCTGCTCCACAATTTTGGTTTTGCGCTCAATCATCGCTTTTACATCGATTTTTACGCTCGTGGTGCTGATACCATGAACAGACAATTCACTTTTTGCCTCATGGTATTTATAAGAGCTATCCAGCAATGCTTTAGATGGAATGCACCCAACATTCAGGCAGGTACCTCCATTAACGCCTTCGCCCTTGGCATTTTGCCACTTTTCAATACACGCAGTCTTAAGACCCAGCTGGGCGCAGCGAATAGCCGCAACATAGCCGGCGGGACCAGCCCCAATCACGATGACATCATATTTTTCTGTCATTACAAATCCTATTAAATTCAATTAACTAAGAACTATATCTCAAGTAATATCTTAGCTGGATTTTCGATCATTTCCTTTATCGCCACAAGAAACTGTACCGCTTCCTTGCCATCGACCAAACGGTGGTCATAAGACAAAGCAAGATACATCATTGGGCGAATAACCACCTGACCGTTTTCAGCCACTGGGCGCTCCTGAATTTTGTGCATACCCAATATTGCCGTTTGCGGAGGGTTCAGGATTGGAGTAGACAACAGTGAACCAAAAACGCCTCCATTCGTAATCGTGAACGTGCCACCTGTCATTTCTTCAATCGATAGCTTGCCATCACGAGCCTTTCCACCAAACTCAGCAATTGTGCTCTCAACATCTGCAATGCTCATTGTGTCGGCATTACGGAGTACTGGCACTACCAGGCCCTTATCGGTGGAAACCGCCACACCTACATCCTGATAACCGTGATAAACAACATCGGTGCCATCAATAGAGGCATTTACGGCAGGGAAACGTTTCAGGGCTTCAGTCGCCGCGCGGACAAAGAAACCCATAAATCCGAGCCGGGTACCATTGTGAATTTTGGAGAATGAATCCTTGAACTCTGTACGCAAATTCATGATTCGGTGCATGTCGACTTCATTGAAGGTCGTCAACATTGCGGTCGTTTGAGTCACCTGAACCAGACGCTCAGCAATGCGTGAACGCATACGTGTCATAGGTACGCGCTTCTCGACCCGATCCCCATCCGCCAGAGGGGGCAGGCTCGCAGCAGGTGCTGGTGCACTGGCAGGTGCTGGCTGCTCAGGAGAAGCTGTTGGTTGAATGGCGACAATATCCTCTTTGGTTATTCTGCCATCTTTCCCGCTTCCGCTGACTTTTTGCAGATCCACACCCTTTTCTTCAGCTAGCTTCCTAGCTGCAGGGCTGGCAATTTTTTCGTCACTTGACTCTTTACTGCTATCATCAGGCTTTGCTCCTGACTCTGCCTTCGCTTCTGGCTCAGACTCCTTTTCCGCTGCTGGTTTCGCAGAGCTGCCCCCGGCAGTGACGCGTGCAATGACCTCGTTGCTCTGAACAACATCTCCCTCAGCTTTCAAGACCTCATCCAGTGTTCCATCTGCGGGAGCAACCACTTCGAGAACCACTTTGTCCGTTTCAATATCAACCAGCAACTCGTCCCGGGTAACGGAATCCCCAGGTTTTTTATGCCATGTAGCAATATTTCCCTCCTGAACGGATTCAGGGAAAGTAGGTGCCTTAATTTCAATGCTCATTTTTTATCATTTCCTTGGTCAAGGATGGTTTTTGGCGGCTAAAAGCTCAACGCTTCATTAACAAATTTTGCCTGTTCCTCAAGGTGTGCCGACATGTAACCCGCAGCCGGCGCTGCTGAGGCAGGACGACCGACATAACGAAGGGCTAAATCCCCATTATAACGATCGAGTACACTGCGCATATGATGTTGACTGCTGTACCAGGCGCCCTGATTGATGGGCTCTTCCTGACACCAGACCACCTCTTCTAAACTGGTGTACTCACTGAGCACATTTAACAAGTCTTCATCGGGAAATGGATAGAGCTGCTCGATACGCACCATGGCAATATCGTCAATTTTGCGCTCCATCCGCTCCTCCAGCAGATGGTAATAAACTTTTCCTGAACACAAGATTAGACGGCGCGCCTTCTTCGGCGCCACCTCTCGCTCGGGAATCACTGGCATAAAATGCCCATCGGCAAGATCTTCCAGAGAGGAAGTTGCAAGCTTGTGCCGAAGTATCCATTTTGGACTCATGACTACCAGTGGACGACGCATTGGCCTGATCGCCTGACGTCGAAGCATATGGTAGACCTGAGCAGGGGTCGTCGGAATGCAAACCTGAATATTGTGCTCGGCACAGAGCTGTAGAAAACGCTCGAGCCTGGCTGATGAGTGTTCCGGGCCCTGCCCTTCATAACCGTGTGGCAACAACATGGTGAGGCCACACAAACGTCCCCACTTGTGTTCACCACTGGTGATAAACTGATCGATGACGACCTGGGCACCGTTCGCAAAATCCCCAAACTGCGCTTCCCATATCACCAGACCAGAGGGTGCCGTTGTAGAATAGCCGTACTCAAATGCCAGAACAGCCTCTTCTGACAGAAATGAATCATAGATATCGAACTGGGGTTGATTTTCTGAAAGATGCTTGAGCGGCGTGTAGGTTTCGGCATCTTTCTGGTTATAAAGCACTGCGTGACGGTGAGAGAATGTACCGCGGCCGATATCCTGGCCAGTCATACGAATAGGGTATCCCTGCTCTAATAGTGTTGCATAAGCCAGAAGTTCCGCCATGCCCCAATTCAGCTCCAAAGCCCCAGCCGCCATTTTCAGCCGGTCGTCGTAAATTTTTTCCACCTGTCGCTGCAACACAATACCTTCCGGCACCCGACACATTCTGGTTGCCAGATCTTTCAGCTTGGCCAATGGGTAAGACGTATCCGCTGGTGTTACCCATTCGTGCCCCAAATAGGGAGACCAGTCGACAAACAGTGCATCATCTGGCTCTGAGACCAGCTTGTTCACGACGTTATGTCCCTTGTCCAGAATGTTCCGGTAATCTGCAAGCAGATTGTCTGCAGCAGACTCATCAAGCACACCTTCACTTGCAAGCCTGTCAGCATAAAGGGCCCTGGTGGTTTTGTGCTTCTTGATAACCTTGTACATCAGGGGCTGGGTAGAAGATGGCTCATCAGTTTCGTTATGGCCTCTGCGACGGTAGCAGAACAGGTCAATAACAATATCCCTCTTGAACTGATAACGGTAATCTGCAGCTAGTGAGGTAGCGAACATTACCGCATCTGGATCATCTGCATTAACATGAATGATCGGGGCCTGAACCATTTTTGCCACATCGGTACAGTATTCCGTCGAACGGGCATCTTCCTTGCGGCTAGTCGTAAAACCTACCTGATTATTAATTACGAGATGAATGCTTCCACCCGTTTTGTAGGCGCGGGTCTGAGACATCTGGAACGTTTCCATCACCACACCCTGGCCAGCAAAAGACGCATCGCCGTGGACAATGACAGGGACGACCTGGTCGCCCTCTGGATCTTCCCTACGGTCCTGACGCGCTCTGGCCGAGCCCACGACTACCGGAGAGGCAATTTCCAGGTGGGAGGGGTTGAAAGCTAGCGCCAGATGCACTTCTCCGCCCGGCGTCATGACATTCGAAGAAAAACCCTGGTGGTACTTCACGTCCCCCGAGGTATCAACATGCCGCTTGCCCTCAAATTCAGCAAACAGATCAGCCGGGCTTTTGCCCAATACGTTCACCAGAACATTAAGTCGTCCGCGATGGGCCATGGCCAGTACAATTTCTTTGGCACCGTACTCCCCGACCCTTTCAATCAGGCCATCCAGCATGGGAATCAGTGATTCTGCGCCCTCCAGACCAAATCGCTTGGTACCGGGATACTTGGAGTCCAGATGCCGCTCCAGCCCTTCTGCGGCTGTCAGTCGCTGCAATACGTGTTTCCGCGTTTCAGTATCATAAACGGGCTTCGAACGGACGCTCTCAAGACGTTGCTGAAACCACTGCTTTTCGGCCAAATCAGTGATGTGCATCAGCTCAACACCAACGTGGCGACAGTAAGTCTCCTCCAAAGCAGAGATAATCTCCTTCAGCGTGGCTTCCTGCTTACCGATGAACAACGTGCCACATTGAAAGGTCGTATCAAGATCGGCTTCCGTCAAACCATGGTAAGAAAGTTGCAGATCTGGAACCGTCTCCCGCTTCATTATGCCCAAAGGATCAAGGCTTGCTTGCTGATGACCGCGGTTGCGGTAGGAACTAATGAGATGGAGTACTTTAACCTGCTTCCGCTCATGTTCTATATTGACGCCACCGGAACCAGGTGCGGGAACAGGCCTTGCCCTGCGACGACCGAGCAACTCAAAGTGCTCCTGAATAGTCGCATGGGATACATCAAGCCCATTATGTCCGTTAACACCGGGAAGTGAGCTGAAGAAAGAGCGCCACTCGTCAGGCACTGCATTCGGGTCGTGTAGATAGGTTTCGTACAAACCTTCGATATATGCAGCATTCCCACCGGAAAGATGAGAAGTGCGCAAAAATTGCTGCATGATGCTTTCAGGCATCGAAATGTTTCCTGTAGTCAGTCAGATCACAAAATCACCAAGACTCCCCCCCAGGGAAGCCTTGGCAGATTGTACTGTAATGTACTTTAAGTAGCACTTCTCAGTAGCATATTTCTGATATGACCAATTGCTTTAGTTGGGTTCAACCCTTTGGGACAAACCGCCACACAGTTTTGAATTCCGTGACAACGGAAAACACTAAACGGATCGTCCAGATTGGCAAGTCGTTGCTCAGTATCCGTGTCACGGCTATCCACCAGAAAACGATAGGCCTGTAGCAAGCCTGCAGGCCCGATAAACTTGTCCGGATTCCACCAGAAAGAGGGACAACTGGTAGAACAGCATGCACACAGGATACATTCATAGAGACCATCAAGCTTGGCTCGATCTTCCGGAGACTGCAGGCGTTCAATTGCGGGCGCCGGCTGGTTGTTTACCAGATACGGTTGAATCTTTTCATACTGGGCATAGAACTGGCCCATATCGATTACCAGATCCCGAATAACTGGCAAGCCAGGCAGCGGGCGAAGTACCAACTTGTCATTTTTCACTGCTGCCGAGAGCGGCGTAATACAAGCCAAGCCATTCTTACCATTGATATTTACGCCGTCTGAACCGCAGACACCCTCACGGCAGGAACGGCGGTAAGACAACGTTGAATCCTGCGCTTTGAGCTGCTCTAAAACATCTAGCACCATCACATCCTTGCCGGCAGTATCCACTTCATAGTCCTGCATGTATGGGGCTTCGTCCGTTTCAGGATTGTAGCGATAAATACTAACTTTCAACATGGTTCAAACCCTTATCAGTAGGTACGCGCCTTGGGCGCGAAGGCTTCCATGGTTTTGGGTGCAAAGTTCACACCTCGCTTACCAACTTCTTTAGTCTCGGGAAAATAGACAGAGTGGCACAACCAATTTGCATCGTCGCGCTCTGTAAAGTCCTCACGGGCGTGAGCGCCGCGGCTTTCTGTTCTGACCTCGGCGGTGATGGCAGTAGCCTCCGCAACCTCCAGAAGATTCTGCAGTTCCAGCGCCTCAATACGAGCTGTATTAAAAGCATTGCTTTTATCATCGAGACGAACGTTTTCTATCCGGGGACGAAGGGCCTTAAGTTTCTCAATACCCTCCTGCATGTAATCGCCACGGCGGAACACACCAAAATAGTTCTGCATGATACCTTGCAGCTCAGCCCGCAACTCTGCGGTGGTCTCACCTTCAGTCGAATTATTGATTCGATTTATGCCAGACATAGCAGCATCAATATCTGCATCAGTGGCCTCTTTAAGGTCAATCCCCTCACGCAGAGCCTGCTCGATAAACAGACCTGATGAGCGACCAAACACCACCAGATCCAGCAACGAGTTGCCACCTAAGCGGTTTGCCCCATGAACAGACACACAGGCAACCTCCCCGCAGGCATACAAGCCATCAATAACCCGATCGTTACCATCGGCATCAAGGGTAAGCGCCTGACCAGAAACATTAGTGGGAACACCTCCCATCATATAATGACAAGTGGGCACTACAGGGATGGGCTCTTTAACCGGATCCACATGAGCAAACGTACGAGACAACTCACAGATACCGGGCAGACGACTCTCGAGAATCTCTTCACCGAGATGATCCAACTTCAGCAACACGTGATCGCCTTTTTCACCACAACCACGGCCTTCCAGAATCTCCAGAACCATGGACCGGGCAACCACATCCCGACCTGCCAGGTCTTTAGCATTGGGGGCATAGCGTTCCATAAAACGCTCACCATCTTTATTGATCAGATAACCGCCCTCACCGCGACAGCCCTCTGTCACCAGCGTACCGGCACCAGCGATACCGGTCGGGTGGAATTGCCACATTTCAATATCCTGAACCGGGAAACCAGCCCGGAGGGCCATACCGACACCGTCACCGGTATTGATGTGCGCATTGGTAGTCGACGCATAAATCCTTCCTGCACCGCCGGTGGCGAGCACCGTGGCCTTAGATTTCACGTAAACGGTTTCGCCCGTTTCAATATTGATGGCAATAACGCCTACAACTGCATTATCGGCATTTTTCACGAGGTCGACTGCAAACCACTCATTAAAGAACACCGTATTGTTTTTAATATTATTTTGGTAGAGCGTGTGTAACAGCGCATGACCTGTGCGGTCGGCAGCAGCACAGGTTCTTGCCGCCTGCCCACCTTCACCAAAATTTTTGGACTGTCCACCGAAGGGCCGCTGATAAATACGGCCCTCTTCGGTACGAGAAAAGGGAAGGCCCATATGCTCCAGCTCAAATACTGCTTCAGGCCCGACAGAACACATATATTCAATGGCCTCTTGGTCACCGATATAATCTGAACCTTTCACCGTGTCATACATATGCCAGCGCCAGTCATCGTTGGGATCGTCGCTGGCAATCGCACAGGTAATCCCACCTTGCGCTGAAACTGTGTGTGAGCGCGTCGGAAAGACCTTGGAAATCACCGCTGTCTTATAGCCAGACTGGGCCAGTTGGAGTGCGGCTCGCATACCAGCACCACCACCACCGACGATTACGCCGTCAAACGAAATGGTTCTTACACTACTCATGGATTTAGATTCCCCATACGATATCAAGAGCCCATATGACATAAACCAGAGTGACTGTAATCATCCCCAGCTGAAGAAAAATACGCAGCGCTGTGGCCTTTGGACCAAGCAGACGCTCTGTGACGTAATCGGTCAAGACCGCCCACAAACCGATCCAGGCGTGGACAGCGATAGACAGCACTGTCAGGACATTAAAGATTTTCATGGCGATATGGCTGTGCAACCCGAGCCACTGACTGTATTCAAGACCGGAATTAAACAGCAGGTAGGCCGTGATGAATACTGTGTAGGCAGCCATAACCACGGCGGTAATACGTTGCAGCAGCCAGTCTGAAAGACCACTGCGACTGAAGCTTGTAACATTGGTAATCATACCCATACCCATACCCCCGCGAGAATAATTAGAACAACAGCAACAAACAGGACAATTTTTGCGCCCAGGCGACCACCTTCAAGGGTTTCGCCCACACCAAAATCCATAATCAAGTGCCGGACACCCGCAACAATATGGTAGGCCAGGCCCGCTAACGCTGCCCAGACAATCAACTGGCAAATCGGGCTGCCCATCGTTTCCCTGATAGCATTAAATCCCTCTTCAGAGGACAAGCTGGTATCCAGCAACCACAAGAACACAGCGATTGCACCGAACAGCGCAACACCGGAAACACGATGTAAAATAGATACATAAGAGGTTATCGGAAGCTCTATTGTTCCGATATCGAGATTTACAGGTCTTTTCTTGTTCACGATATACACACCTTAAGTCCGCAGATTGGGCAGAATGCAGAAATATAACGCAGGGAAAATCGGCTAAACCGTCGCCGGCATACCGGGCTAAAAATCGGGGAAAAATTATAGAAGTATTGTAACAGGATTACAATTAAACCAGCCCGACATTCAGCATTGATAGAGTTATATCTACAAAAGATAGCCGCTATTCACTCGCTGTATTTGTAGTAAAATTGACAAATCCAGAGAGAAGGCTATAGTTTTGCGCCTCAGAAATAGTTTGCACGCTTGATGCTTGCATCTCGCTCCCTGATTCGTAGGAGAACCCAATGAGCAATAAGAAGGTCCATCTTTCTGTAGAGGGCACGGATATTCATCTTGAATTACCGATACTTAAAAGTACTCTCGGACAGGATGTCATCGATATTTCGAAAGTGCCCGAAACAGGTTGTTTTACGTTCGACCCCGGCTTTGGCGCCACTGCTGCCTGTGAATCAAAAATCACTTTTATTGATGGCGACAAGGGCGTATTGCTCCATCGCGGCTACCCTATAGAACAACTCGCAAAAAAATCCGATTACCTTGAGACCTGTTATCTGCTGCTAAATGGGGAACTCCCCTCTCCCGAGGGAAAAAAGGATTTTGAGCAGATTATAAGAATGCACACCATGGTGAATCGCTCCATTGAGCAGTTCATGTCCGGCTTTCGTTACGATGCACACCCTATGGCTATGCTCTGTGGCGCGGTAGGCGGCCTGTCATCGTTTTACCACGACTCCATGGATATCAATGATCCTGAGCACCGGCTTATTACCGCACATCGGCTGATTGCCAAAATGCCAACACTGGCAGCCATGTGTCACAAACATTTTATTGGTCAACCTTATATGTACCCCGATAACAAACTGGGTTACGCAGAGAACTTCCTACACATGATGTTTGGCACTCCCTGTGAAGAGAGCAACATCAACCCCGTTATTGCGAAGGCAATGGATCTGTTGTTCCTCCTTCACGCCGACCACGAACAAAATGCCTCCACTTCAACCGTCCGTCTCGCTGGCTCTTCCGGCGCCAACCCCTATTCCTGTATAGCTGCTGGCATCGCAGCACTGTGGGGGCCCGCCCACGGCGGGGCCAATCAGGCTGTCTTGGAGATGCTCGAGCAAATCGGCGATGAAAAACACATCGACAAGTACGTAGTACGCGCCAAAGACAAGGACGACCCCTTCCGGCTGATGGGCTTCGGTCACCGGGTCTATAAAAACTTCGATCCTCGCGCCAAGGTCATGAAAGAAGCCTGCGACGCAGTACTGGCTGAGCTCGGCATTGAAAATGACCCATTGCTTAAAATCGCCAAACGACTGGAACAGATTGCACTGGAAGACGAGTATTTTGTTGAGAAAAAACTCTACCCCAATGTGGATTTCTACTCGGGCATCATCATGAAAGCCATTGGCATACCCACTGAGATGTTCACTGTCATCTTCGCTACCGGGCGCACTGTTGGCTGGATCTCTCACTGGAATGAAATGCTGAGCAACCCTTACCGTATCGGTCGTCCAAGACAACTCTACACTGGATCACCAAAACGGGACTATCCCGAGTAAGGTCAGATACACTACCAATCTCTGCATACCCAAAAAGCCACTCTTTGAGTGGCTTTTTTAATTCTATCCAGTTAAAACGCAAGGAGCTTACAGCTACAGCTAATTCGATTATTCTGTAGTAACATCAGAAAAAAGCTAACCTGAACTTGATCTGAAAAATCGAGTCTCAGTAAAAAGGTACATCCGGAGGCTACAAATGAGCATTAAACCAGCGAGCAAACTACTTCTTCCCATCACCATAGTACTGTCATTATTATTCACAGCGACCGCATATGCAGCGGAGAATACACCTGAAGGCGTCGTCAACGGTTACTACGCTGCATTAAAAGCACGGAAATACGAAGATGCTTACGACCTCCTGACACCAAGAATGATCGATGGTCGTACAAAAAAAGAATATGCAGCTGACTGGAAGAATATCGTGGATATGGCATCTGTCATTCTGCACGAATACGGCATATCGTCAGTCGAAATTGACGGTGAAACGGCCAAGGTCAATGCCTGGACCAGAGCCAGTGACGTCTTTAACACCGATGGCATTATTGAAAAAGAAGTTGATCATCTGATCCTGACAGACGGCGTCTGGAAACTGGATGCAACAGAAGTCAGTATGGAAGCGGTCGATATGTAGTATTAACCCTGTCAATGAAACCGCCCTTTTGGGCGGTTTTTTTGTGTCTATTGAATGACATCGGCACGACTAACGTCCAATAGTGCACTGCACCAATTCATGGAAGACTCAGCTGAGGAATATGTGGAAACAGAAGGCAGTCAGATAATGCAAAAAATTCAGGCCTACATCGTTGGTGCACTTCTGATGTTCGGTTCTGCCACATGGGCAGCCATCTACGCAGAGAATGTATCCTCTGTCATCGCCATACTTTCGATCCCATCGCTTCTCGCCGGGTATATCTACGGCACCGCTCTACCACAATATGCATGGGGAATGTTACTGGGGATATGTTCTTATATGGTGCTGGAGTTTTTTATGTATGGCCCCGTATATCAGACAACCGGCCTGGTTTACGGCATTGCCTTCTTCACTTCCCTCGGGTGTGCCACGGTCGGCTATGCATTGCTCCGCTGGAAAACTGGAAGAATGAGCCGCTTCTCCGATTAACACAGTCGCATCCCAGCCTTTCGATTGAATGAACCGAAACGTAGCGCCTGACTCCTTCGTACCGCAAATCCTCCTCTCCCGAGCAATATCCGAAATAGAGGCCACCCGACACATCGGCATGAGACGGTCATGTCTCGCCCAGTCCAGAATAGAAATACCCGGTGCGCCCCCTGAGAGTAAAACTATGGTCATATCGCAATCATCTTGGGACTTTTTTCTGCTGCGATCAGGCCATTTCTATATTCCTCACTCTTGGACCACATAGGTTAACGTTTGAGCTGAGCCGCTTGCCGGTGGAGGTCCGCTTGTCACTTTCGTCGCTCAGCTCAGGCTCTCTCAAACTCAACCCTGTAGGTGCAAAGCCGGCCGTCCATTGGATCGACGGTTTCCGGTGTGGAGTAGATGAGGTTCTCACCTGAAAACGAGAGCAGTCTTGTCTGTTTGGTTCCGGTCCACAGCTCATTCCAGCTACCATCCAGTGTGTGGATAACTCTGTCAGCCAGTACTTCGTACGAACCGACATAGGCGAAGAACGAATCGAACAGCGCGATCTTCTCCTCCGGTGAAGGTGGACTCGATTTCGGCTTGGGGCGTCCGCTCTTGAGAACGAAGACCATCAACCTTCCATCTGGCGCGTAGTTGATATAACCGAACGGGTTGGGCCCAAGCGCGTCTGACTCTTCTCCGGATAACACCAGCACGCGTTTCCAAGACAGCATGCGCCAGGTGCCGAGTAGGCGCGTCGGAAGATCTGAACTAAGGCGAGTATTGCTAGACATTATTCCTCCGAGCGTGTGACGCCTAACGCTTTAAGTAGCGGAAAATAAAAAGCACCGCTTTTAATTTTCCGCTGCCTTTACCTGTTAAATTTCTCACCCAACAACAGAGCAGCCAACAAGAATAATCATCAATACAATGTGTGGAAACGCTAGCGTTGGCCGTATAGCTTGTTTGGAATATTCTAGGATTTTTGATAGACCACTGGTTTCTACTAATTGATATTCTCTGTTGAATTGAAACTCACTTCCTTCAGTTTTTTCTCTAATGTTCTTTTCAATTTTTAATAATCTAGGCTCTATTCGTGATTGAAAGGTTTTCCAGATTGCATCTTGTAACCATAGAACCAATAAGATTAAGAATATTGATGTCATACTGACACTAAATATTTCTGATAAGAATAACATCAGGATGCTGCTTAGCTTTATATACAATGAGTGCTTTTCGTAGCTTTCAAATTGGTTTTGAAGCAAACACCACTCTGCTTCGTATTTCTTTGTTTCCATAATATTTGCTCGGAGCTAGAATGATTTTAACGCTTAGCACGGCGACCGCCGGTACGGCGGTCGTGACTGGTGCGCTTTGTTATGTAAAATAATAGAACCTCGTTATCTTTCCTCGTAAACCTGCAACACTCTGTTTTATTTGGATCATTTTTTCTGAGTGGCAGGATAACGCGTATTGACTGAGTATAAACCGAGAAGGCGATTTAACAGCAACTCGATATTCTGTATAAAAAAACAGCCTATCGGGCGCGTATACCTATTTGACATAGATGGTGTCCCGAAGCCGAGGGCCAAACCAGCACCAAGGTTACTTTTCTAGGGATTTGCAGTGCAGCTTATCTTTTGGCCGCCACTTGCCAAAAGTATTCCAAGATCAAAAAAATTTGGACTTAATAGGGACTTAAACTGAGAAACGAAAAAGGCCCGCTCAAAAGCGGGCCTTTTATGACGTTAAATTACAACGATTTATTGGTGGAGCTAAGCGGGATCGAACCGCTGACCTCAACACTGCCAGTGTTGCGCTCTCCCAGCTGAGCTATAGCCCCGTAAAAGAGGGCGCAATTTTAGGCACAGCCCCACGGAGTGTCAAGCCTGTTCTTCAGGGTGTTCAGTACGGGCTGCAGAGAGAAGACGGTAATCTTTATCCCAGGCCTTTAGCTGCTTTTTAGAAACCCCGCCAGAGGCCTCCAGAGCGCTCCTGATACGCGCCCTGACCATGTCAGGCCCAAGGATAGCCATGGCATCAAACAGGGGCGGAGCCGAGGAAGATCCGGCGACAGCAACAAACAAGGGGGATAAAAAATCCTTCAACTTTAATTCCATCCCCTGTGCCAACTGATTCAGCTCCTCATACAAGCCATCCCGGCTCCAATGGCGCAATCCATCCAGGCGCCAGGAACTGTATTGCAGAATTCTCCGCACCGTTTCGTTGTCCAGTTTTTTATGCTCGAAGTGGGAAGTATCGAGTTTCGGCATGCCCGAAAACATAAATCCAAGTAACGGCGCAATATCGGAAAACTTTTCCACTCTTTCCTTGATCAGTGGAATCATTCTGGCGAGGTTGTCACGGTTTATCGCCCATTCGGCAACACGATTGGCAAATGCCTGCTCATCCAGGTTTTCACGGATCCAGCGACCATTTAGCCAGTCCAGCTTTTCAGTGTCAAAAACCGGCCCACCCAGATGCACAGCACGCAAGTCAAACTGATCAAGCATGTCCTGAAGGCCAAACTTCTCACTCTCGTCCGGCATGGACCATCCCATACGCCCGAGATAATTGACCACAGCTTCGGGCATATAACCCATATGCCGGTAATAGTTGATGCTGGTGGGATTTTTTCGCTTGCTGAGCTTACTTTTGTCGGGATTTCGCAGCAATGGCATATGACAGAGCTCAGGCATCTCCCAGCCAAAATATTGATAGAGGAGAAGGTGCTTTGGTGCTGAGTTGATCCATTCCTCACCACGAATGACATGGGTGATTTTCATCAGATGATCGTCTACCACATTGGCAAGGTGGTAGGTTGGCATACCGTCTGCCTTCAGTAGTACCTGCATATCAACCTGTGACCAGGGAATTTCAATCTGCCCGCGCAACAGGTCGTGAAAAACACAACTGCCCTCATCGGGAATTTTCATACGGATAACGTAAGGTTCTCCCGCTGCCAGACGCTTTTTAACGTCCTCGGCCGACAACGATAAACCACGGCCATCATATTTTGCGGTTTCCCCTCTCGCCACCTGCTCACGACGCATCTCGTCAAGCTCTTCAGACGTGGCAAAGCAGTAAAATGCATGGCCTTTATCAACCAGTTCCATAGCGTGTTGTTGATAAATATCTGTTCGCTCGCTCTGTCGATAAGGACCATAAGGTCCACCAACATCGGGCCCCTCGGACCACTCGAGACCTAGCCAGCGCAAGGAGTCCAAAATCATTTTTTCAGATTCCGGGGTACTACGAACCTGGTCAGTATCTTCAATACGCAGGATAAACTCACCACCCTGGCTTCGGGCGAAACAGAGATTAAAAAGGGCTACATAGGCAGTCCCAACGTGGGGGTCGCCAGTGGGGGATGGAGCAATGCGTGTGCGAACAGACATCAAATAAACATTCCGTTTGGGGTGAATTGGGTCAAAAGGGAAAGAGCGTGATTATACGCAGAACAGGACTAATCAACAGTTCTCAAGGCTGGCGGGCCCAAAAAATAACCCTGGGCAGCATCCACATCCAACTCGGCAAGCTGACCCCATTCCTGTTCGTTTTCAACACCTTCCACCCACAGCTGCAAGCCACTGTTATGGGCAAGCCCAGCGAGTGACTTGATATAAAACTGGTTGTCCAGATTCGTGTCCAGCTCGCGCAGAAAACTGCGGTGAACCTTGAGATGATTCAATGGCAGACTACTCAGATAGCCAAAAGCCGCAGACTCCAGGCCAAAATGGTCGATGCCGAGTGAAGTACCGTGCTTTTGCAAAAGCTGACTAAAAGTCCTGAGAGACGCACCGTTTGCTTTCATGGCATATTCAGGAACCTCAAATACCAACTTCGCTGCCAGCCTCCGCTGAGATGCCAGGAAGTTATCAAGCCACCTCAGAAAACCAGAGGTTTTCACCGATACTATCGACAGATTGACACACAGTTTAGTGGAGGTCTCTTTTTCGCGCTCAGCCGAGGCCAGAGACTCCAGAATCAGCCTGTCAAGGCCAGGCATCAGCCCCAGTCTTTCTGCGATGGGAACCACCACAGCAGCCGCCAGTAAATCCTTGCCATTGAGGAAGCGCACATACACTTCCTGGGCCATTAGCGCTTTATCCTGAATACTGACTATAGGCTGGTAGTGAAGCGCCACAAGCCGGTTTTGAATGGCTTGATGGAGAAATACTTCCCACTCATTGAGGGGTTTTCCCAGTACGGGAACATCACCATTTTGCACATCGGCAAACTTGGTCCAACGGCTGGTACTACCCAGCTTGGCCTGCCGCAGTGCAATATCGGCTTCACCCAGCATTTCGGGACCACTGGTGATATTCGTATGAAAGGTATATCCCATGTGGAAAGACAATGGACACTTCTCGTTATGTAGCCAACTGATATCCTGGACGGCCCCAAATATCTTTTCTGCCAAAACGTCGCCTTCTCCAGGGGTGATATCGGGGATAAACAGGGAGAACTCCGGGCCCTGCCGTCTGGCTACAATAGCCCGGGGATGATCAATCACTGCGCTTTGCAAACGCTGGCCGACAGATTTGAGAATCGCGTTTCCCTCTCCACGCCCGGCATACTCGTTAACGCATGAAATATCGTGCAATGCGACAATAGCCAGAGCGCCGGTATGCATGCCCTCCTCTTGATCGTCGACATAGCTTCGCAGGCGATTGTCAAAATCATTTCGATTGGACAGGCCGGTAACCGCATCCTGAAAAGACTGTTTTTGCAGTCGGTCGATGAGCGACAGCTGATCTTCAAAAACGGCCTTGAGGTGAAGTGCCATCCTATTCATGGCCCGGACGACGCTGCCAAGCTCACGAGTTTTCGGCAGGGGCTCCAGAACAACAAATTTTTTATTGAAAATATCATTGGCTTGCTGCTCAACCCGGGCAAGTGGCACGAGCAACCATTTGAGCGCAATATAGGCCAACAAACAGACAGACAGTGTAATAGCAGCAAACCAGATTAACTGTGTCGTGGTAACCCGCCAAAGTTTCAGGTAAGCCTGACCGGGATGACTGACAACGACCACCTCCCCCAGTTGCATCCAGTCAGACGTTACTTCTGCCCTCCCCTCGTTAATGGGCAGGTCGATGAATGACAAAAACCAGTCTGGAACACCCTCAAGAGAAACCGGAAATTCTCTGTCGATCAGGGTATTCCCGTCGAGATCGGAAAAATAAATACGCTGAAAATAACCGCTGTCAGATACCGCATTGAACATGGTATCCATGGTGGCAATATCCTTTTCCTGCGCCGCTTGGGTCATGGAAAGCCCAAGTGAAGTAGCAGTGTCCTGCGCATGGACTTGCATCTGTTCAGCAACCAGTTGCTGGTTGTTATAAAGACTGACAAGCGTATTGCCTGCGTACAGACAGACAAATAACAAGACAATAGCGATAATCAGCTGGCGGAACAGAGTCACGCAACATTCCTTTTGTGTTCAATTGATCGAGTCTAATCCAAACTGGCCCACTTGCCAATTGAGCACTGGATCACGCTACATCGACTCGCATCATAGCCTTGCCAGGCAATCTCTATGATAAGATCAAAGTCGCTGTAAATAGGCCAATAACGTCGCAAAAAACGGAAAGAAATTGAAGTCTTCATCAGCTCTACAAGCAATTTTTTTCGGTCGCATTGGACTGCTGGCTTCTCTGTTTTTCGTCATATTTACAGGCAACGCTGATCACTCCGGAATCAGTGACAAAATGCTCACCAGCATCCATAAAAAATATGGAGCACCTGCTCAGCTGCGCATTGAATATTGGCAAAATATGACTCACGAATATCGCGGCAAAGCGGATATCGAGCAACTCACGGCAGTGAATGATTTTTTTAATGGCGCCCGTTTTGTCAGCGACATTGAGCTATGGGGCAAGAATGATTACTGGGCGACTCCTATCGAATTTCTTGCCAGAGATGCCGGTGACTGTGAGGATTTCTCTATTGCCAAGTATTTCACGCTCAAAGAAATTGGAATGGATGTTTCAAAATTGCGGATCACCTATGTCAAGGCGACTTTGCTGAATCAGGCACACATGGTACTGGCCTACTATGCCACCCCAACTTCTGTACCCCTGATTCTCGACAATATCAATAAACACATCAAACCGGCCAATGAGCGAAATGACCTTCGACCGATTTACAGTTTTAACGCCGATAATTTATGGCTGGCCAGAACACGTAATGAACAACTCAACGCAGGCAAATCAGACCAGCTCAATCTTTGGCGGGACCTGAATGCAAGAATGGCGAAGGAGTTAGAGTAAAGAATAATAACGACCAATCCAGCATGGACGTTATTGTAAAAAAACCCGGCCATTTGACCGGGTTTTTTAATTTTCAAACGATCAATCTACAACGAGATTATTATTACTAATGAGGCTTTCGATGACTTCTGCCGAAGAAAACTCACCACCATTTGTTAAATCCACACCTTGCAGCACAATTGTTTGGGTCGTAGTCCCCGCCGCGGCACCATCAACATCGGCGACAATACTCGTATCAGTTCCATCTGATGTGATCGTCAGAAAGGATGCATCCAGGGCTTCGGCTAAAGTCATGCCTGATGAATCCAGGCCCACAAGAAGATCTGAGAGATCAAGAATATCGCCCTCTGATGGATCATAGCTGCCACTAGACTGGTTAAAATCAGTAACAGTATCGGTCGTCGCACCTACTCCTTCATCGCCGGCTACCCACTTGAACACATCTGCCCCGAGACCGCCCGTCAGTATATCGTTGCCGGGACCACCTACAAGAACATCTTCGCCCCCGGCGCCATTGAGAACATCATCACCGGCTGCACCGGTCAAATATTCATTCGCTGATGTACCCGTCAGGGAATCGTCTCCAGAAGAGCCGTATATATTCTGATAGCCGGAAATATTAATTTCCAGTGTACTGATAGTGCTACCATTCTGATTGGTAACCGTATATTCGAAGCTATCCACCAGATTCTCACCAACGTCTAGCACGTTCTTGATATCACCATTCAGTATATATTCATAACTGCCATCTTCGCTGACGGTCAGAGTGCCGTATTCACTGGACGTATCAGCCCAAGTGACGACATCATCATTCCCCACCCCGACGGTTCCGGAAACACTATCCAGTACCTGAGGGTTTTCAGATGACGAAGTGAAGCTGCCGACAATCTCAAAGTCATTTACTGCATTTTCATTCGTGTAAATTGCATCAACCAAATTGCCATCAACATCCCGGAATCCCAATACATGGAAATCATAATCGAAGCCATCCATGTTGACAGTGATCATCTGTGGCGGAAGTGAAATAATATCCCGTGGATCACCACTATCATTAGGGGTTTCGTCGTGACTCATCAGCAGTTTCAAGTCTATCGGTTTTTCCAGGTGGACCCCATTGATCACTATATCCATATTAAGGACCAGGTAGACTTCCTGGAGGATTGACGAATTGACAGCAATAGGAAAATTTAAATGCTGGAAGTCCGCGATCTTGAAAGTTGAGCCAACGTCTACTGTTGACCCGGTTTCTGAACTGAAAAGGCTGTTGTCAACCAAAGTGTAACCCGACTGGCCGGTACTACTGACAGGCCTGCCCCAGCCCAACTGGTCAATATATGGATCGGAATCGGTATTATATTCTGAAGTATCTGCCGTGCCATTTCTAAAAGTAGCATCTACAAAACCGACTTGAAGATTTTTGATAACCAGCTCATCAAGACCAACGTATAAATTTTTTATAACACCAAGTTCTAATGGAGGCGGAGGCGGAGGTTGATCCTGGTTCTGACCATTCACTGTAATCGTCAATGTTGATGAACTCTCTGCACCGCTTGAATCAGAAACCGTATAGTCGAACACCTCATTCAACTCTTCTCCGGTATTCAGGCTGGCTAACAGAGGGTTACTGTCATCCAGATCGTATGCATATGAACCATCAGCGCCAATGGTCAAAACACCATATAGGCCGGCAAGTTGAGTTCCATTAGCCGCCGTTGTTCCCAAACTGACTGACTGGTTATTTATACTGACTATCCTCAGAGTATCGCCAAGATCTATATCTGTGTCAGCGACATCGGCATATTGCTCGGCACCAGCAAATGAATCTGCCGAATCTATGCCGTTATCACCACCTGCTATGACATTCCCATAAATTATTGGAGCGTCTGATTCAACAATACTTTTATTTACAAAATTGGTATCAGGATTCGCCACGGGTCCATCGTCTGTACCATTGATGGTAATCGTGATGGTGCTCGTGCCACTGCCGTCCACAGAGTCAACCGTCCAGGTCTGAACCACCGTGTCGCCCGCCGCCAGATACTGCACCGCCGCATTGTCCACCGCAAAACTGTAGTTGCCCTGGTCATCCAGCAGCGTCAGTGTCCCCAGCTCAGTCGTGTCGGTGTCCAATGCGTTCGAGTTCGTCCGACCCCCAAACGACAGCGTCGCCAGATCAAAAGCCCCTTCGCCCGGGTCGTCATCCGACACACTGATCGCGCCGGCCACACTCAGCACCGTATCCGGAACACTGTCCACCGGATTCAGATCCTGATCCTCCGTTACCGAACGCGCATCATTCGTGACCACCGCTACATTGTTATTAGTGCCGCCATCATCTACGCCATTGATGGTAATCGTGATGGTGCTCGTGCCACTGCCGTCCACAGAGTCAACCGTCCAGGTCTGAACCACCGTGTCGCCCGCCGCCAGATACTGCACCGCCGCATTGTCCACCGCAAAACTGTAGTTGCCCTGGTCATCCAGCAGCGTCAGTGTCCCCAGCTCAGTCGTGTCGGTGTCCAATGCGTTCGAGTTCGTCCGACCCCCAAACGACAGCGTCGCCAGATCAAAAGCCCCTTCGCCCGGGTCGTCATCCGACACACTGATCGCGCCGGCCACACTCAGCACCGTATCCGGAACACTGTCCACCGGATTCAGATCCTGATCCTCCGTTACCGAACGCGCATCATTCGTGACCACCGCTACATTGTTATTAGTGCCGCCATCATCTACGCCATTGATGGTAATCGTGATGGTGCTCGTGCCACTGCCGTCCACAGAGTCAACCGTCCAGGTCTGAACCACCGTGTCGCCCGCCGCCAGATACTGCACCGCCGCATTGTCCACCGCAAAACTGTAGTTGCCCTGGTCATCCAGCAGCGTCAGTGTCCCCAGCTCAGTCGTGTCGGTGTCCAATGCGTTCGAGTTCGTCCGACCCCCAAACGACAGCGTCGCCAGATCAAAAGCCCCTTCGCCCGGGTCGTCATCCGACACACTGATCGCGCCGGCCACACTCAGCACCGTATCCGGAACACTGTCCACCGGATTCAGATCCTGATCCTCCGTTACCGAACGCGCATCATTCGTGACCACCGCTACATTGTTATTAGTGCCGCCATCATCTACGCCATTGATGGTAATCGTGATGGTGCTCGTGCCACTGCCGTCCACAGAGTCAACCGTCCAGGTCTGAACCACCGTGTCGCCCGCCGCCAGATACTGCACCGCCGCATTGTCCACCGCAAAACTGTAGTTGCCCTGGTCATCCAGCAGCGTCAGTGTCCCCAGCTCAGTCGTGTCGGTGTCCAATGCGTTCGAGTTCGTCCGACCCCCAAACGACAGCGTCGCCAGATCAAAAGCCCCTTCGCCCGGGTCGTCATCCGACACACTGATCGCGCCGGCCACACTCAGCACCGTATCCGGAACACTGTCCACCGGATTCAGATCCTGATCCTCCGTTACCGAACGCGCATCATTCGTGACCACCGCTACATTGTTATTAGTGCCGCCATCATCTACGCCATTGATGGTAATCGTGATGGTGCTCGTGCCACTGCCGTCCACAGAGTCAACCGTCCAGGTCTGAACCACCGTGTCGCCCGCCGCCAGATACTGCACCGCCGCATTGTCCACCGCAAAACTGTAGTTGCCCTGGTCATCCAGCAGCGTCAGTGTCCCCAGCTCAGTCGTGTCGGTGTCCAATGCGTTCGAGTTCGTCCGACCCCCAAACGACAGCGTCGCCAGATCAAAAGCCCCTTCGCCCGGGTCGTCATCCGACACACTGATCGCGCCGGCCACACTCAGCACCGTATCCGGAACACTGTCCACCGGATTCAGATCCTGATCCTCCGTTACCGAACGCGCATCATTCGTGACCACCGCTACATTGTTATTAGTGCCGCCATCATCTACGCCATTGATGGTAATCGTGATGGTGCTCGTGCCACTGCCGTCCACAGAGTCAACCGTCCAGGTCTGAACCACCGTGTCGCCCGCCGCCAGATACTGCACCGCCGCATTGTCCACCGCAAAACTGTAGTTGCCCTGGTCATCCAGCAGCGTCAGTGTCCCCAGCTCAGTCGTGTCGGTGTCCAATGCGTTCGAGTTCGTCCGACCCCCAAACGACAGCGTCGCCAGATCAAAAGCCCCTTCGCCCGGGTCGTCATCCGACACACTGATCGCGCCGGCCACACTCAGCACCGTATCCGGAACACTGTCCACCGGATTCAGATCCTGATCCTCCGTTACCGAACGCGCATCATTCGTGACCACCGCTACATTGTTATTGGCCTCTCCATTATTATTCCCATTTTCACTGATATCCGCATTAGCAGTAGGATCAGGCAATGGAGGCGGCACATAGTCGGGGTCAATACCCGCCGTCGGAGTCACTTCTCCGCCGAGCAAGGAGAACTGGAGGCCCTGACCGATTTCATCACCCGTTCCAGAAGCACCGTCCTCAGCACCAGCGGCTGTTGCTTCCTGTTCTTCCGATATATCCTCACCAGCGGCGAGTGTAGCCAGCAAGTCCTGGAATTCGGGGTTTTCCTCTTCTGCAGACTCGATAGCTGCCAGCTGTTGATAACTGTCTAGGCCGACAACAAAAGAATCACCACTATTTAACTGGCGAACAGAGCCATCGGCAAAATTAATCGCGACATGGCTACCATCAGTTACCTGGAGGATATCGCCCTCATGAATGGGATCACCCATTTTGAGCTCGCGGAGGGTACCGTCTGGAGAAACAACTACCACTGTGGCGCCTTCAGTCGATGCAACAAACCCGAGAATTTGCTGGTCTTGACCGGACTCGACGGTGCTTGCTTGTGAAGTTTTCTCGTTCATGATTTTAACCCTCTCGGCTCAAACTTGGTCGCATCTCTTATTTTGATATGCGTCCTGCTATTAGAGTTCTACACCAACGGTGTAGAGCAGTTCTCCAATGGCGCGAAATATCCTGTATTCATTGTAGAGAAGATCCTGCCTGGCAGTGACCAGAGACTGTTTAGCAGTGATCATTTCATTTTCAGTATTCAAAAGATCAAGGAGCGTGCGGCGACCAAGATCGAACTGCTGAATATACGCTGCTTTTGTTGATTCAGAATCCCGAACATAATCCTCAAGCACCGGGATTTGATCGCGAACGGCCTCATAGGCAACCCACGCCAAGCGTGTTTCCTGTTCTACTTGACGATAGGTGTTGTTACGTACTTCTTTTGCCTTTTCCACCAGGTGGGCAAATTGCTGTTTCTTTGCTTCATCGGAACGACCTCGATAAAGGTTATAGCGCATACGCAACATGACCGTCAGATCATCAACCTGCTCGTCCACGCCATCGATATTCTTATTCAGGTCACGCTCCAGCTCCACATGAAACTGGGGGTAAAAGGTACTTTTTGTCTGTTCGTACTGAAAGTTCACAGCTTTGACATCTGATGCAGCGGATTTCAGCAACGGATGTGCCTCGATAGCTCTGGCAATAGCTTCATCAACTGTAGCAGGCAAATATTTACTGTAGGTGCCGGGCGCAACCAACTCACCTTCCTGGGGATAACGTCCAACTACCCGCTGAAAATTTGTTTTAGCATCCAGTAGATTTGCTGTCTGATTAATCACGTTCGTTTTTGCTAAGGCCAAACGACCGGATATCTGATCAAAATCAGCGGTACTGCCCACCCCGGAATCGGCACGTTTTTTCATCTTGTCATAAATATTTTCATGTGTAGCCAATGTTTGCTTAGCCAACGCAAGGATGTCTTGCTGCTTGATGACCTCCAGATAGGACCTGACTACCTCTAGAGCAATATTCTCGCCCACCGAATAGGCACGATGCTCAGCACTTTCGTGCCTGGCCATCTGATTTTTGTGTTCATTTGGAGTGCTAAATCCGTCAAACACCAGTTGTTTGACGTTTAACTGAGCCTCATGCCTCTCCAGTTCATTTCGTGTGCGGTCAGGGTCAGAAAACTGACGCGATGTGGGGTCTCTCTCCTGATATCCAAACCCGGCCAATAGGTCAACAGAGGGATAATAGCCACCCAACGCTTCCCTTATTTGTCTTTCCCGTGCATCAACTTCACGAAGTTCGGCTTGAACCTCCGGATTGGATTGCAACGTTTCGGCAATAGCATCCCGCATATTTATTGTTTGTGCATTCAATTGCATCGAGAAGCAGGCAGCCCCGGCAATAGAAAAAAATGTCAGATATCGGTTAAAAAACATTATTACTTCCTGTCCTTCTTGTATTGCCTTAAGAATATAAAATCATAGTGATTATATATAGTTAGATTTATAACACAGAATTTGAGTGAACCAGTTACCGTTTGGATCTGTAAAATGACCACTTAAGTAGTGATCTATTTCAATTACGGCAACTAGCGTTCCCTGAATGCCAACTCTTTGGTTTTCAGAATGGGTTTGAGCAGATAGTCCAGAATCGTTTTTTGACCGGTCAGGATATCGACCTGAACAATCATCCCCGGAATAATTGGCAAAGGATCATTTTCGTTGCCCAAATGGCTGTTGTCCGTTCGCAACCTGACTTGGTAGTAGCTGACGCCCTCCTCATCCACAATCGTGTCCGGACTGATCCTAATCACCTTGGCCGGCAAACCACCGTGAATCGAAAAATCGTAAGCCGTAAACTTGACCGTTGCCTGCTGCCCGGGATGAATAAAAGCAATATCGGAAGGCGATACACGGGCATCCACCAATAATGAATCATCAAACGGCACAATCTCAACCAGATCCTCCCCAGGCTGAATGACGCCGCCGATCGTTTTAACTTTAATCTGCTTGACGATGCCCTTCATGGGCGAACGAACCAGTGTCCGGGTCACCCGATCTTCCAACGCCTGGTTACTTTGGCCGATACGACCAAGTTCAGCCATTACCTCATTCAGTTCTGCCCGGGACTCGCTGGCAAAGGTTTGTGAATAGCTTTCGACATTTTTAATTGCCTCCTGGTAAGCAGATTCCAGCTGGGGAATAGATATTGTCGCCCTATCCAGCTCACCTTTAAGATCGTTGGCCTGACGCTCCAAGCGAAGTAATTCCACTTGGGAAACGGCACCCTGGGAAACCAGTGGACGGGTAAACTCGAGCTCCTGGCGAAGCAGACGGTAGCTGTCAGACAGGCTTTGTCGATTGACCCGCATTGAGGACAGCTCCTGCTTCTTTTGTGAAACCTTCTGATTGAGGCTATCCAGCTGCGAATGATGAGCCTGTTTGCGGGATTCGTATAATGCCCGCTCGCTGGCAACCAATATTTCATTGTGAACATCGCCCAGCTTTTCCAGCTCTTCATCAAACTCCGTGCTATTGGCCTCAGCCCGCAACCGGGCAGCTTTGACCGTCAACTGTTCGACTTGTAGCGAGCGCTCCCGGTAAGTCGATGCAAAAATGGTGTCGTCAATCTGTAAAAGTGGTTGGCCGCGATCAACAACCTCGCCCTCAGTGACAAACAGCATCTCCAGTATGCCACCCTCCAGGTTCTGCACTACCTGGATATTACTGGAAGGGACAATTTTACCCTCCCCGCGGGCAAACTCATCAATTCTGGCCAGGCTCGCCCAAATCATCATGATGACCAGAAATGCTGCGATCACCCATAACAACACCTGAGAAACAAACGGTGACTGCTTCAGTACCGCCTCTGAGGAGTACGACATGTACTTCAGGTCGACAGCAGAGGTCTTGTCCAGTTGACGGCGCAATTTTTCCAATTGTTTCTTCGGCATCAGCTTTTCCCTCTGATTTTGCCTTCCTTGAGGGCCGCCAGCACTTCCGACTTTGGGCCGTCGCTAATGATCACACCCCTATCGACCACAATCAGGCGGTCAACCAGAGTCAACATGCTCATCTTATGGGTAATGATCAGCAACGTACTGTCCGAAAAACGGGTTTTTATCTGCTGGGTCAGGCGCTCTTCTGTCCCCTGATCCATGGCCGATGTCGGTTCATCCATCACCAGCACACGGGGTTTGCGAAGAAATACCCGAGCCATCGCAATGGCGCTGCGCTGACCCCCGGAAAGTGTTTCTCCCCGCTCGCCCACCGGCATTTCAAAGCCCAATGGATGGCTATTGACCAGCTCCAATATACCAGCCTGCTCTGCGGCATCGACCACCTGCTGATCTGTAATACCATTCAGGCCAAACGTTATATTGTCTCTCAGCGTGCCAAAATACAGTTTTGCATCCTGTGCCACATAGGCCACGTTATGACGCAAATCTGCCGGATCAAGCTGATTGATATCGAAACCGTCCATCAGCACAGACCCGCTGGTGGGCTCATACAAACGTATCAGAAGCTTGGCAAGGGTCGATTTACCAGAGCCAATTCGACCGATGATCGCCACTTTCTCACCGGAGTTGATCGTGATATTGACATTTTCAAGTGCCGGCCTGGGTTGCTCAGGGTAACTAAACGTCACTTGCTTGATACGGATATCCCCGTGAAAGACAGGGCGCGTCAGATAACGTTTTTCCGGTTCGCGCTCAACCGGCAGGGCCATCACCTCATTCAAGGACTTCAGGGTCGCCTCCGCATGATCATAACTGACCAGCAAATTAGCAATCTGACTAAGCGGCGCCAGTGCACGTCCATTCAAAATCACACAGGCAATCAGCCCCCCGAGTGTGAGGTTCTGATCAGCAATCAAATAAACACCCCACACCACAATGGCGACCATGGCTACCTGCTGCAGAAACTGGACAGCCTGAAGTGCACTGTTGGATGTCAAACGCGATTGCAGACTCCATTGGGAGACATAACCCACCGCCTGTTCCCAGCCTCGCTGGATTTGACTTTCGGCACCCAGTGTCTTGATGGTCTCGATACCTACCAGACTTTCGATTAATGTGGCATTTTTCTTGGCACTGCCCCGCATGACATTTTCAATAGTGGGACGAAGCTTTTTCTGGGCTCGAAGGCCGAGATACAGCGCTATCGGGAAGACCGTTAACGGGACAAAAATCAGCCAGCCACCCAGGTACCAGATAAACACCATGAAAAGAATAACAAAGGGCAGGTCGATCAAGGTCAGTATGGTGGAAGAGGTGACAAAATTTCGCAGCATATCGAAATCGTGTAGACGGGACGCAAAGGCACCGGTGGAATTGGGCCTAGCAGACATCTTCAGGTTAAGTACCTTTTCGAGCAGTTGTGCAGAGAGCACCACATCTGAACGCTTTGCGGCCAGCTCTACCAGGTAGGCACGCAGCAGTTTTAAGAGCAGATCAAATGTGTAGACAATGAGCACGCCGACAGCCAGTGCCCAGAGAGTCTCTACTGCATTGTTAGGCACCACCCGGTCGTAGACATTCATGACAAACAGGGGTTGGGCCAAAACAAAGAAATTAATCAGGAAGGACGCCAGCAGGACATCGCGATAAATCTTCCAGGAACTGCGCATGACGCCCCAGAACCAATGGTCTCCAGTTTTCTGATAAATTTTTGGTGTGCGGGAATCAAATTGCTGCATCGGCCTGACATAGAAGACATGGCCACTGTGGAGTTCTTTCAGTGTTTCATAATCCACTTGCTCTGAAGTATTGTTTTGAGGATCGGTTAATACGGCCAACTGCAACTCAGCATCCAGGCTGGACAAAACCACGGCCTGACCACTGTTAAGTAGCAGCACACAGGGTAAAACTTCCTGCGGAATATTATCCAATTGTCGAGCAAGCAGAATCGAGGCCAGGCCCGCCCGGTTTGCCGCCCGGTTAAACAACTCCGGCGTCAGTTTTCCATCTACCAGCGGCAAGCCGGATGACAGGGCAGAAAGTGAGGTCGGGCGACCTTCCAGTCCAGCCAACAACAACAGGCAATCCATAAGCTCATGGCTGTTAATCTCTGCCGTATCCTGATGATATGCTGCTTTTTGCTCAGGCGTAGTCATAAATATTATTCTTCGTGAATGGTCAGTATCAATGGCTGGGCAATGCTAACATGCCGGTGACTGAACACCCAGCGGGGTTATTTCGGTGGTTTTTGCCGATATAATTCCAGCCCACACACTTACTTTACAGACAAATCAGTTGCACCCATGCCAACCAGCAGCAGTCTTTTAACCAACCCGGTAAACCGTCGGTTCTCTATCGCACCCATGATGGACTTAACCGATCAATACTGTCGTTATTTTCACCGGTTGCTGAGCAGGCAAAGTGTCCTCTATACAGAAATGGTCACTAGCGGAGCATTGATTTACGGCGACCGGCCAAGACATTTACAATTTCACTCAGCGGAACACCCCGTGGCTTTGCAGCTTGGCGGTAGTGATCCCGCTGAGCTGGCCACGGCCGTTAATATTGCCAGTAGTTACTGTTACGACGAAATCAACCTGAACTGCGGCTGTCCCAGCGACCGGGTACAATCAGGAAAATTCGGCGCAATTTTAATGAAAGACCCTAGGCTGGTTGCACAGTGTTTTCAGGCCATGCAGGAAGTGAGTGCCGTTCCTGTCACGATTAAACACCGCACCGGGATTGATGAACAGGACAGTTATGCCTTCTTATGTGACTTTATCGGCACTGTTGCAGAAGCAGGCTGTCAGACCTTTATTGTCCATGCACGCAAAGCCTGGTTAAAGGGATTAAGTCCGAAACAGAATCGTGATATTCCGCCGCTGGAATACGAGAAGGTTTATCGCCTGAAAAAGGACTTTCCACAACTGGAAATTATTCTAAATGGTGGCGTCACAACACTAAATGATACCAAGGCACATCTTAACCACGTAGATGGTGTGATGATGGGCCGCGAGGCTTACCAAAACCCTTATTTACTCGCTGGGGTCGATCGAGAGCTCTACCACGATAACCGTTCATCGCCTAACAGGGAGCAAATTCTGGAGAACTTCGCTGTTTTTATGACAGAGGAACTGGCTAAAGGCACCAGACTCAGTCATATGACCAGACATATTCTTGGCCTCTATCAGGGTATGCCTGGCGCGAGAAAATTTCGGCGTTATATCAGTGAACATGCTCACCGGCCAGACGCCGGTATAGAGGTTCTTTACGGTGCCATGGCGGCAATGCAAAGCACTCAAACCCATATACAACTAACCGAGCCTATTTAATATGATCAGCAAACTGGATCAATTGCGCGAAATGACTGTCGTTGTTGCGGATACTGGTGACATCGACGCCATTAACCACTATCAGCCCATTGATGCCACCACAAACCCATCCCTGATCCTGAAAGCTGCCGAACTGGAAAGTTATCGCCCCCTGCTGGAACAATCAGTCAACCGCGCCAGGCAGTCACATCCGGACTGGTTGCCGGAATGCATGGACATGCTGGCGGTAGGCATTGGCCGGGAAATACTTCAGCTGATTCCCGGTCGGGTCTCAACAGAAATTGATGCCCGCCTCTCGTTCGACACGGAAGCAACCATCGCCCGAGGTATGAGCCTAGTAGAGAAATACCAGAATGCCGGTATTGCTAGCGACAGGATTCTGCTGAAGATAGCAGCAACCTGGGAGGGTATACGCGCCGCCGAACAACTGGAAAAATCTGGCGTCCAATGTAATTTGACGCTCCTGTTCAGTTTTGAACAGGCAGCGGCAGCAGCAGATGCAGGCGCCTTTTTGATTTCCCCTTTTGTGGGTCGTATTCTCGACTGGCATAAACGTCACAGCGGCAAGACAGATTATCTGCCTGAAGAGGATCCCGGTGTTCTCTCAGTGAAATCAATCTACAATTTTTACAAGCAGTACGGTTACGACACTATTGTCATGGGTGCCAGTTTTCGAAATACGGATCAAATCGAAGCACTTGCAGGCTGTGATCGCTTAACCATAAGCCCACAACTACTGGAAGCATTAAACAATGATAGCGGCCACCTGGCACGCCAGCTCCATCCGGACAACACTGGGGAACCAATTGATTGCGATCAGTTAAATGAAGCAAGCTTTCGTTATCAATTAAACAACAATGCAATGGCCACCGAAAAACTCGCCGAGGGAATACGCAATTTCATAGCTGATCAGGACAAACTGGAGAAACGGCTGATGGGAGAAACAACTCGATGATAGACCAGATCAAACAGTTTTTTTCTACCAGAATTGATGAGCCCGACGGCGAACCTGTTCATCAGAGGCAGCTTGCGGCAGCCGCGCTAATGGTCGAAATCATGGTCATTGACAGGACTCTGAGCGAAGACGAACAAAAGATTATCCGACAACTACTGGAAAACCAGTTTTCCCTGTCACACGAAGAAATCGAGACGTTAGTCCGTCTCGCTCACAGCGAAGTTAACGATGCCACATCACTGTTTCAGTTCACTCGATTGATCAATGATCATTTTGCCGTGCACGAAAAAAGGGAGCTGGTCGAAAACCTATGGCGAGTTGCCTTTGCTGACAATCAATTGGACAAGCACGAAGAAGCGCTGATTCGGCGAATTTCAGAGTTACTGTACGTCTCCCACACAGATTTCATTCAGGCAAAACACCGCGCCAACCAGAACTACGGAAATTAACGGGTCTGCTCGAGAGAGCGTATCAAATCGATGAATTCCTGCTGATTTCTCTCATTTAACACAGACAACAACCGGTGTGCTTCAAGCACACGATCCCGAACCTCTTCCACTTCCACATCTGGGCTAATATCAGGCAACTCCTGATAGTCCGCCGCAGATGACGATGATTCCTGGATGATATTGAATATCTCATCCAACCCCATCACAGCAAGCACCTGATAAAGGCTTTCATCATTACAGAACACAGTAGGTTTGATACCAAAATGGTCATGGCTGTAGATAGCGAGCTTGGCCAACAAACCCAATGTCGTGCTATCGACGGCAATAGTATCAAGCATGTCGATCACCACCTCAGCGACATTACCGGTCTGAAAAATGGCTTCAATATAATTGTTCAGCGAAGTGCACAGAGTAACGCGTACATCACCAACCAGCTTGATAAGGTAAACATCATCGTCATGAGAAACCAGAATTTTACCCGGTTGCACTAATACCCCCTGCGCACGGTCAAAACAGTGACATCGTCGGGCGCATCTTTCAGCTGGTTGATACACAAACCTTCACAAATCGCCTCTATGGATCCGTCTGATTTGGCCACCGCATCTGCAATAAACTGCTGTTTTTCACTGTAGGAGTTTCCCGGTAAAAATTCCAGTACACCATCCGACACCACAGTCAGAACAAACTTTTCTGGCAACTTGATTTCCTCTACTGCCCAATGACCTTCAGGAAAAATACCAATCGGTTTACCTTTGCCCGGCAACAGTGAAACCTGGTCATCGGTAACCAGCACCGGCATCGGCATATGGGCAGCAACTGAATACCGCAAAATATTCTGCTCCATATCAATAGATGCAGAGAACATGGTCAAATGTTTATCGAGCCCCAGTGCCATAATCTGTTTATTGATGTGCTCAATAAAGCCCTCTGGAGCTCTGGTCATGGCCCCATAATCATTGCGACTGATATGCCTTCGCAAAATACGATTAAGAATGAATTTCAACAGGACAGTTAAAAATGCAGAAGAGGCACCGTGCCCCGACACATCCGCGACATAAAGCACCATATAACGATCAAAAATGACGTTGTAGCCGACAAAATCTCCGCTCAGAAACAGCGACGGGACAATCCGATGAGCAATTTCGTAGTCGCCATGATAGAGCGGGGTCACCGGCAACAGGCTGCTCTGCACCTGCCGACCTGCCATTTGATCAACTTCCAGTATCCGGAGACTCTCTTCCAACTCACGGTTTGCTTTTTCCAGCTGCTCACGGTACTGGCGGTTTTGCACCATCAGGCTTTTACAATGTGACGCGCGTTCAACAGCCTCTCGAAACCGGTCGCCATCAAATGGTTTGATAACCACGTCCGCCGCATAGTTATGGAAAAGTGCAACCACATCCCGGGGATCCGTTTCCGGGAGCACAACAACATAGGCAATATCCACATCCTGAGAGGGAAGACAGGCAAACTTTTCTCGAATCACCGAGAGAGGGAAATCGATCACCACGACACCGGGGTGGTCGATTTTGATTGCTGCGAGAGCATTTTCAGGATTATCAAAAATTGAAACGCGCCAACTGGTGTCGACCAGATGCGCGTTCAAGGCATGACATTTTTCCTGACTGTCGGCAACAATAAACAGTTTGCCGTTCTTATCCATAGGTTACTCGGAACTGATATCCAGTTGATCAGGTATAAGCTCCATGCCCTCTTCGATAGTTGCTTTCCCGGGCAACTGTCGATTAGCAAAGAAAAATGAACTGGGGTTAAAAATCCTTATAGTCCCCGAAGTCATCTTCCACACCGCCATCCGTCAGCAAAAATTTACGACGCTGTAAGTATGCATCGCGGATAAAGCTGTAGCGCTCGCCGCGCACGAACTTTTCAGCCTCGAGGAGATCGGCACGGGTAGAAATCACCTCGGCGCCGTAGATCTGATTTCGGGTTGGGACATGGTCTATTTCGTTAATAGGGTTGATAAACCGATCGACGATCCGGGCCGGGCCGTCACGAACAGTGCTGGGACCGATCAACGGCAACACCAGATAAGGGCCACTATCTACACCCCAGACACCCAGTGTCTGGCCGAAATCTTCCCCATCATTTTTTGGCAGGCCAAAATGATCGGCCACATCAAAAAAACCCACCAGACCGATAGTGGTGTTGATGACAAAGCGTCCAGTGTCATTCCCTGCCTGACGGAATTTCCCCTGCAACAGATCGTTGAAAACGTTCACCACTTCACCAACATTGGAGAACATCCTGCTGACTCCACGCTCAACCGGATCAGGCGTGACTGCCCGGTAACCCTTGGCGATAGGCTTCAGCGTATAAGTATCCACGGTATCGTTGAACGCAAACATCTTGCGGTTGAAGCCTTCCCAAGGATCGTCGGGGTTCCCCGCAGCAAATACATGGGTAGATAACATAACGCCAGTCAGCAACAGCACTATTTTTTTCATCTGGGGTGTTCTCCCTGCTTTTTATAATCTGATAACAACAAATTCTCGCAATTCTACACGCTGAATTTTTTCAGGTATACCGTAATCATCCAAAACTACCCGCCACAAGTCTCCCGACCCTACCGCTCAGCAGATAACAACCTTGTGTCATAAAACTGACATATTAAGATACCAACACCCGTTTATGTCTGTTTCGGAAAAAACAGCAACTATAAAGCAAGCATCGACGATATCGAGATATCAAGTATTAAATAAACAAGAGTGGAATCATAACTATGAAACGAACTGCCATTTTCCTAGCTGTTAGCGGCTTTACCCTGTGCCCTGCCCTGTTCGCAAATGCAGACGAAGCAACCCTGCAGGAATTGAGAGCTCAGGTTGCCGTCCTGACTGAGCGCCTCAATGAAATGGAGGCAAAAACCAAAGTAATGGAGGAAAAAACCAATCAGGTGGTTGCCACCGCAAAACCAGCCACCTCCTGGGCCGACAGAATCCAGTGGCACGGCGATGTCCGGTACCGCATCGAACAGACTGATAAAGACAGCGCCTATGATGATATCAACCGCAACCGGATACGTGCGCGTATTGGTCTCACTGCCCAGGTTTCCGATGACTTCAAGGCAGGCGTAGCACTGGCCAGCGGTAGTGAGTCTCCAACATCCGCCAACCAGACCCTCGGAGGTGGCGGCAGCTCGAAACAAATCAACCTGGACATGGCCTGGATTGACTGGAATTTTGCCGAAAACCTGAACCTGGTGGCCGGCAAGACCAAAAATCCTTTCTATACCCCTGGCGGTAGCGGCCTGGTATGGGATAGCGATTATCGCCCTGAGGGCGGGCACCTGTCCTATGACAATGGCTCGGTTTGGGCCATCGCCGCCTATCACTTTCTGAATAGCTACGATGGCAGCAAAGGGACAGACGATATCGAGGAGATGTTTGGTGCCCAGCTAGGCTATAACGCAACAGTTTCCGACAAAACATCTCTAAAGGTGGGTACCAGCTACCTTTATATACCGGTTGCCGGCAGTGCCGCTTTTTTTGAGGATAGTGATGATAATGCCGAGTTCTTCGGTAACACAGGGATTGGCGGATCCCATGCACTGGATTATGAAGTTGCCGAAGTTTTTGCCGAGTTGAATACCAAGCTCGCCGGGATATCAACCATGTTGTTTGCCGATTACGTCAAAAATACCGATAGCGACGCCGATGAAGACACGGGCTACTCAACAGGATTCAAGCTTGGCAAGATCAAGGGCAGGGGCGACTTCGCCTTCAGCTATCTGTATCAGGACCTGGAGGCTGATGCAGTCTTCGCCGCTTTCGCTGACTCGGATTTCGCCGGTGGTGGCACCGATGTGAAAGGACACAAATACGGCGCCTACCTGGGCCTCAGCAAGAACACCACCGCAAGCCTGTCCTACTACGACACCGAAATCGGCAAAGTCAGAGGTGATGGCAAAAAGAGTGACTACGACGCCATCAAGCTTAACGTAGAGGCAAAATTCTAACCGATCGTCCCGCCAGGCATCAAAAAAATGGCCCTACCGGGCCATTTTTCTGGTTACCTCCAATAGCCTTCACACCCTCCAACTGGGCCAATCTCGCTCAGAGAACAAATTATCCAAAACCCTGACTGTCACCAAATTGTCACGAAACTATCACGGCGCTGAAACAATCGCGACATAAGGTTCTCCTGTCTGAAGCAATCAGGCTAAACGCGTTTAGTTATTTGAGGAGAACGATTCGATGAAATCAAAAACATCTGCAATTTTAATCACCGGCGCCATGCTGAGTGCCGCTGTTTTGCCTGTTCAGGCGGACCCAATGCTGGATCTGCTGAAAGTGTTGCGGGATAAAGGCACCATCAGCGCCGAAGACTACAACACCATCGCTGATGCGGCCAAAGCTCAAGAAGAAAAAATGGACAAGATGGTCGCCACTGCCAAACCAGCAGCTTCCTGGGCCGACACGGTAGTATGGTCAGGTGATGTTCGTTACCGCTACGAAGGCATCGACGATGATCGCCGCGACGACGAACGCAATCGCAACCGCCTCCGTGCTCGCATTGGTGTTACCGCTCAGGTGACCGACACGGTCAAAGCCGGTGTAGCACTGGCCAGCGGTAGCGATGACCCCGTTTCATCCAACCAGACACTGGGCGGCGGCGGCAGCTCCAAAGGCATCAACCTGGACATGGGCTGGATTGACTGGAATTTTGCCCAAAATATGAATCTGGTGGCCGGTAAAACCAAAAACCCTTTCTACGCTCCTGCCAAACACGGCCTGGTATGGGATGGCGATTACCGCCCTGAAGGCGGCCACCTCTCTTACGATAACGGCACTATCTGGGCCATAGCCGCCTATCATTTCCTCAACAGTGATAATGGCAGCAACGGCACCAATGATGTTGAAGAAATGTTCGGTGCCCAACTCGGGTTTAACGGCAGCATCTCCGATACAACGTCCTACAAAATTGGCGCCAGCTACTTTTACATCCCGGTTGAAGGCAGTGCTTCTTTCGTCGACGGCGACTTCTTTGGTAACTCCAGCGTTGGCGGCTTACACGCACTTGACTATGAAATCGCTGAGGTGTTCGCCGAACTGAACACCAATCTGGGCGGCATTCCAACCACCCTGTTCGCTGACTTCGTACAAAATACCGACAGCGATGCCGATGAAGATACCGGTTACGCGCTGGGTGTTAAGCTGGGTAAAGTCAAAAACAAAGGTGACTGGGACTTCGGCTACGCTTATCAGGACCTGGAAGCAGATGCCGTATTTGCAGCCTTCACCGATTCTGACTTTGGTGGCGGTGGCACGGATGTCAAAGGCCATAAATTCAGTGCGGGCCTCGGTCTGAGCAAAAATACCAAACTCGGCCTCACCTACTTCAAAAATGAATATGGGGATTTCACCCGCGGCGAAGAATTTGACTATGACCGCATCCAGCTGGACCTGAGCACCAAGTTTTAATTTGTTGCACACGGGTTAGCCGATGTCTGTCGGCCAACCCACAAAATCTCTCACTCTAAACGGCCCCGCAGGGCCGTTTTTTTATGGTGCCGGGGTGGAAACAATGATGTCCAGTTGATAAAGCCGCTCAAGCAACTCAGCACCATGGGCGATAATGACCTCGGGATTGTCATGCTCCAGCTCCTCGGCAACAGTTTGTAGTGCATCCAAGCCTGTACAATGGGGGGGCTCCAGCAACTGCAATAGTCGGATTGTCACGGCGTTGCTCTCAAGAAACTTCACGCTCTGTTCCCGGTTGCGGTACACCACCAGAAACGTTGGCTGCTCGGGCGGTTCTGTTGGCTGGTATTCCTGTCCAATCAAATGAACCGGATATTCATAGGATAGCCGCCACGCCAGTGGCGAAACCTGCAGCGACTCAGCCATCACGTCAACAGGAACAGGGGGCAACTCCGGTAGATCACCCTCGGCGACATCAAGTGCCAGCTCTACCCATTCATAATGGGCAAGCTCTAGCATGAATGGCGGATCCGATACCAGAAACTGGCGCTCTTCCTGAAGGTACTTGAGGAACTCCTGACTGATCTCCAGAAAATAGGGTGAATGACTGCAGTGTCGGCTGACAAAGTCGCGAACCAGAGCATGCCAGTGCTGGTCGGCGATCAGCTGTCGCAATACGGGAAAACCGGTTGCGATGAAAGATTCTATGTTGTTGTAAACCAGCTCCCGATAGATCTTCATACGCCGGTCTTCAATATCCGGAGGAGCCGGATTGGCATCCGGGTCCCGCAGGTGCGCAGCAAAGGCATATTGGGTTCGCTGGAATGTCGGCAGAGTTGATGAATCGAGGGATGATTCAGACATTGGCTATTTTTCCACGCTCACCGGTCTGCAGGGCTGACTGCTGCGACTGCCGGATACGCGTCACCTCCTCAAGTAAAACAGGCACAGGTGGCATGTTGAAGTCCCGCTCCAGCAGAGTTGGCACAACGCCAAACTGTTGGTAGGCCATATCGAGGAGATGCCAGACAGGGTCAATAACATCCGCGCCATGGGTATCGACCCGTAAATCCTCCGCTTCTTCATAGTGACCCGCGATATGGGCATAGACCACCCGCTCACCCGGTAATTGCGCGAGGAACTCCTCCGCGTTGTAGCGATGATTGATACTGTTCACGTAGATGTTGTTCACATCCAGCAACAGATCACAGTCGGCCTCTGCAATTACCGCATTGATAAAGTCAATTTCTGACATTTCCTGTTGGGGTGCCGCGTAGTAGGAAACATTCTCCACTGCGATACGCCGACCGAGAAAATCCTGAACCTGACGAATCCTTCCAGACACGTAGTGAACAGCCGATTCAGTGAAGGGAATGGGCATCAGGTCATAGAGATGCCCGTGATCACTGCAATAACTCAAATGTTCAGTGTAGTAACGCACCTGATGTTGATCTAGGAAGGTTTTAACTCTCGACAGCAGTTCAAAATCAAGCGGCGCGGGGGAACCGATTGACAGAGAGAGACCATGACAAACAAAAGGGTAGCGCTCCGTATAGGCGCGGAACTGATGGCCAAGGCGACCACCCACTCCGATCCAGTTTTCCGGGGCCACCTCCATAAAATCGATATTTTCAGGTGATTGGGACCACAGCGAGCCCATCAGTGCTCGCCGCAATCCCAGCCCTGCCCCTTGAACGGGGTATTGGCGATTAGACATGGTCGTACAGGCTACTCAACTTAGCCTTGGCCACCGCATTTGCCTTCACCGCACTTCCCTTCTTTGTCGCCTTTATCGCCTTTATCACCTTTTTCGGCTTCGCCACACTTGCCCTCACCACATTTGGCTTCTCCGCACTTGCCCTCACCGTGGTCACCGGCCAATTTATAGCCTGCACCCAGCTCAGTGGCCTGAAAGGGATTCTCGGTGGCGGATGCCATTGGGGAAAGCGTGACAGATGCCATAAATGCAGCACCCACCGCCGCTGCCAGTGGATTCAGATTACGTTTACTCATCATTAATCTCCATTTGGGTTAGTTGGCCGAAAAAATATCCGGCCGTAAACGAAAGGCTCTAAAATCAGACTGGATGCCACAGAATAAGTTTCCCGATCTATTTTTAATACAGGATTATTCAAAAAACCACACCAAATCAGGTCCCTGCCAGCATTGACTCCAACTCGAACCAGTGGGCAGTTATCCGTTTCTCTGAAACAGGCATACGCGTACCCAGTTGCTGAGCAAATAGTGAAACACGGTATTCCTGCAACATAAAGTAGTGTTGCCACATCTCTTTGCGAACGTCATCGGCGAGATCGTCCCATTTGCCAAAGCAGGGATAGAGACGATCCTCCAGTTTTGTCAGCTGCTGTAGTGTCTGTCGATCTTTTTCCGGCTGGCCCGGCAGTTTTTCCAGTCGAGCCAGGATTGCCTTTAAATAGCGCGGGTATTGCTGCAACCATTCCGCAGGCACATCCAGCAAAAAACCGTCGCGGAACAGACCATCAATCTGCCGATTTATATCTGACACCGCGGGCAAAACAACGAACCCGAGTTTTTTAATGACTCGATACACACCTGCCCGCAGGGGCAAACAGCTGAGAACCAGCTGTTCGAGTTGCAGGGCGGCACTGGCAATCTCTGCTTTGCCCTCCAGAAGCTGCTGTTCAAAGTCTTCGCGGTTTCGCGGCACGGCATGATGTTCAACCAGTGAGTGATAATAGGCTGCATCGATTAGTGAATTGAGCAGTTGCTCGCGACTTTGGAAGTGGGCAGCTTTCAACGACAAGTCGCACCCCTTCAGTAACGTTTTACGCAGGTCTTTCACCCCCTGTGGATAACTCAGCTGATAGAGCTTCAACAACCCCCTGACCGTTTCATTGGCAGCTCTCGCCGGATTATCCAGTAACTTCAAATCCACCCGGTTTCCATCACAAACCAGCGCCGGGTAGGTGCGAATAGCCAGCCCCTGCTGCCGGATGGTGAAACTCGTCGGCAATTCATCAAATGTCCAACCGGTAAGGTCTGTTTGCTCAATGCTGTCGACCGAGGATTCATTGATCGTTCGGGAGACCCGCCCCCGGTAGGTCGCTTTAAGCTCGGTCAGGTTGCGGCCCATCGCCAAAAGCTCGCCCTGTTCATCGATCAGGCGGATATTAATGGAATAGATGGGCTCCAGCTCAACCTGTTGCCACTGCTCATCGGCAACCGTCACACCGGAGAGCCTTTTCAGCTGATGTCCAAGGGAGTCGGCAAGCGGGACATCACCCACCTTCAAGCCCGCCAGTGCCTTGTCCACAAAACCGGGAACCGGCACAAAATGGCGACGCAGTGATTTCGGCAACCCCTTGATTAAAGCAATACATTTATCCCGCAGCATACCCGGCACCAGCCACTCAAAACGGTAGTTTGGCAACTGGTGGAGGATACTGACAGGAACCGTCACACTCACCCCGTCTTCGGGATGTCCCGGCTCGAAATGGTAACTCAGTGGATAGACTGTACCCTGCCACTCCAGATGATTCGGGTACTGAGCCTCAAGGTCTTCGTCAAGCTCCCGCTGGATCAACAGAGACTCGTCCATCCACAATAATCTGGGGTCCTGCTTTTCGGCCTCGGTGCGCCATTTTTCAAAACCTTTCAGATTAACAATATGGGCGGGCAACCGCTCCTGATAAAACTGGTACATCACCTCGTCGTCCACCAGCACATCGCGACGACGGATTCGTGATTCCATATCCTCGAGATTTTCCTGCATTGATTGATTGTGGTCGAAAAATGCACCCTTCCCCCGATACTCGCCCTCCACCAGTGCGGCACGAATGAAGATGTCGCGGCACGCGGGTGGATCAATGGCACTGTAGTTACAGGGTTTTCTACTGAGAATCGGCAGTCCATACAATGTCTGCTGCTCAAAGGCCATCACCTGCCCTCGCCGGGCACTGTAATGAGGCTCGCTGTAACTTTTCTTAACCAAGTGTGCCGCCAGCTCCTGCAGCCATTCAGGTTCAATCGCGGCGTTGACATGGCTGTACAGTTTTGACGTCTCAATAATTTCTGCTGCCATTAGCCACTTGGGCGGTTTTTTAAACAGTCCCGAGGCGGGAAAAACATGAAACTTGCGATTGCGCGGGCCGAGAAATTCCCGATCATCGTGGCGGAATCCTACTTGTCCCAGCAAACCGGTTAACAGGGCTCGGTGGATCGCTGGATAGTCCGCTGGATCACGGTTTTCAGGTAACTTCAGCTCACGACAATAACGGTGCAGCTGGTGATGCAAATCCCGCCATTCCCTGATTCGCAGTGGTGATACAAACTGCTGTCGGCAATATCTGTCAAACGGGTTGCGACCCAACTCCTGACGCTGGGCTTCCATCGTATTCCAGAGGTTTAACAGCGCCGTGAAATCCGAGTGTTTATCCTGCCACTGGCGATGCTTTTCGTCGGCAGCCTGCTGCTTGTCGGCGGGCCGCTCCCGGGGATCCTGAACACTGAGTGCGGAGACGATAACCAACAATTCACGCAGGGCCCCTTCTTTTCCGGCTGCAAGCAACATCCTGCCCAACCTGGGGTCAGCCGGGATACGGGAGAGTTGCCGCCCTGTCTCGGTCAACTCACCTTGCGGGGTGACCGCGTGCAGCTCCTGTAACAGGCTGAAACCGTCGTTGATCAGCCGCTGGTCCGGTGCCTCCACAAACGGAAAGTCACGAATATCACCAATTTTCAATTGCAACATTTGTAAAATGACTGAAGCCAGGTTGGTGCGGACAATTTCGGGATCTGTATAGGCCGGACGGTTATTGAAGTCCGCTTCGCTGTACAGGCGGAAGCAAACCCCTTCACTAACCCGGCCACAGCGTCCCTTGCGCTGGTTGGCACTGGCCTGGGAAACCGGTTCTATTGGCAGTCGTTGTACCTTGGTGCGATAACTGTAGCGACTGATTCTGGCCGTGCCCGGGTCAATCACATAACGGATGCCGGGCACTGTCAGGGAGGTTTCCGCCACATTGGTGGCCAGTACCACCCGCACACCCTTGTGAGGCAAGAATACCCGGCCCTGCTCCGCCAGACTCAAACGGGCATAGAGTGGCACCACCTCGAGGTGAGGCAGTTGCGCCTTGCGCAACAGATTGGCCGTTTCGCGAATCTCGCGCTCGCCGCTGAGGAACACTAGGATGTCACCCCGCTTTGGCAACGTCAGAATCTCTTCTACCGTATCCAGCACCTGCAGCGACAGGTCCCGGTCTTCCTCGGCGGGACGATATTCAACGTCCACGGGATAGGTGCGGCCGGATACCTCGATAATCGGCGCATCATCAAAATGCCGGGAGAAGCGCTCCACATCAATAGTCGCAGAGGTGATAACCACTTTCAGGTCGGGACGCTGGGGGAGAATATTTTTCAGATAGCCGAGCAGGAAGTCGATATTCAGGCTCCGCTCATGGGCCTCATCAATAATCAGGGTATCGTAGCGGTGCAGCAGTCGGTCATGCTGAATATCGGCGAGCAGAATACCGTCCGTCATCAGTTTAACCAGCGTGTTATCACTGCTTTGCTCACTGAAACGAACCTGATAACCGACCGTTTCGCCAAGTGGTTGCTGCAACTCCTCGGCGATACGGTTGGCCACCGTCCGGGCCGCGATACGGCGCGGCTGGGTGTGGCCGATCATGCCGGCGACGCCCCGACCGAGCTCAAGACAGATTTTGGGTAATTGGGTGGTTTTACCGGAACCGGTTTCCCCAGCCACAATCACCACCTGGTGATCGGCAATCGCCTTGCGAAGGTCTTCCCGACGGGCCGCAATGGGCAGATCGTCCGGATATGTCAGCGACGGCACACTGGACAGACGTGCTTGATACCGTTGGCTGGATTTTTCCAGCCGCGCCAAAAAAATCTTCAGCTCCCGGTCAAACGGCTTGCCCTGCGCAGCCCGCTGGGCAATCTTGTCCAGTTGCCGGTTCAGCGGCTCACGATCAGCCCCGAGGCACAGCTCAATCCTGTCCCGCCATTGTGAAACATCATCCGTCATCGTTGCGTTCGTGCTATCCGGTCAGCTGTCACGCAACTCTCGACGCAAAACCTTACCCACATTGGAGAGCGGCAGCTCATCCCGGAACTCAATGTACTTTGGTAATTTATAGCGTGCCAGCTGCTTCGCACAGTAATCGTGCATATCGTCCGCAGTCAGCTTGGGGTTGGTACTGACCAGATACAGTTTGACCGCTTCACCCGAGTGTTCGTCTGGCACGCCAACGACCGCGCAGTAACTGATGTCGGGATGGTGCGACACCACGTTTTCAATCTCATTGGGATAGACATTAAAACCCGACACACTGATCATGTCTTTTTTACGGTCGTGAATGCGGAGAAATCCATCCCGATCCACTGATGCGATGTCACCGGTTTTCAGCCAACCGTCGTCAGTAATGGTTTTGGCTGTCTCTTCAGGGAAATCCAGGTAGCCGGACATCACCTGCGGACCCCGCACCCAGAGTTCGCCGTGTTCATCAACGGTTAATGCCTTTCCCTCGTCATCGACAATTCGTAACTCTGTCTCAGGAACGGCAATACCTACAGAGCCGGCCTTGCCTGAACCCCGTGGAGAAAATGACACAATCGGCGAAGCCTCAGTTAGCCCATAAGCTTCGCTGATCTCGCAGCCGGTCTTGTCCTGCCAGGCTTTGCCGGTGCCACTGGCCAGAGCGGAACCGCCTGACAGGGTAATTTTCAGGCCTGAAAAATCGATGCGGGTAAAATCGGGATGTTTGAGCAAGGCCACAAACAGGGTGTTCAGACCGGAAAACAGTGTCGCGGGCCAGCGCCTCAACAGCTTGACAAACCCCTTGATATCTCTCGGGTTGGGCACCAACAGGGAGTGGGCCCCGATATACACACCCGTGGTTACTGAAAGCGCGAAGGCATAGATATGATAGAGCGGCAATGGTGAAACAATCCGTTCCTTACCCCGCTCCAGACCCGACATCTCAAGCAATGCCCAGGCCTGGCGAGTGACATTGACCATATTGCCATGACTGATGATGGCGGGCTTGGAAACACCGGTTGTTCCGCCGGTGTATTGTAACAGCGCCATATTATCCAGTGTCAGCTCAACGGGTTGATATCCGGTATCGGACGCCTCCGTAAATACCTGCTGCAAAGGGATTGCACGGCCGGGTTTCACCGCTTTACCCATCAGTTTAAGCACCACGCTCATCAGCCGACGTTTAAAGGGTGGATGAAGATCGAAGGGACTGGTGACAAACACGGTTTCCACCGGTGTCTGATCACGTACAGCTTCCACGATACCCAGGAAACGGTCAAACACCACCACGGCCTTCACCCCGGCGTGATTGAGTTGATAGTCGAGCTCCACCTCGGTATACATTGGGTTGATATTCACCACCACCAATCCGGCTTTAAAAGCACCGTAGGCCACCACCAGGTACTGGATCAGGCTGGGCATCTGAATGGCCAGACGGTCACCGGGCCTTAGCTGGGTGTGTTGCTGCAAATAGGCGGCAAACCGGGTAGAAAAGGTATCCAGCTCAGCAAAGCTTAACGTGCCACCCAGAGATGTTGCTGCCGGGTTATCCGGAAAGTGCGATACCGCATCCTCCAGCACATCCAGAAGTGACTGAAAATCACAGGGCGGCAACTCCGCAGGCAATCCAAAGTGTTCCCACGATTTTCGTACTGCTTCGTTCACATCCATTGGCTGCTGATTCTCAGACACTGCTCACCCCCGGGATTTTTATGTTTTTTACCGCACGGGTCATTCTGCAATGGTTTTAGCCCGATAACCAATGCTAACCAAATGGCTGGCAGACGTACAACAGAACTTGTGGCAGTTTGCTGACCATCACTGAATTAATTGCCACAAGCACGACAAACGACGTCCGCCAATGCGGCTTAAAGACCACAAATCCGTCATAATGCCGACCATGATCATTATGGAAAACATTACCCTGCAGCGGGGCACCAAACGGCTACTGGAAAAAACCAGCGCAACCATCCACCCAGGTCGGAAAATAGCGTTGATTGGCGCCAATGGCGCTGGTAAATCGAGCCTTTTCAGCCTGCTTCTGGGGGAGTTGACGGTAGAGGAAGGCACTCTACAAATCCCCGGCCAATGGCGCATGGCCCATATGGCACAGGAGGTTCAGACAACCGACCGGGCTGCGCTGGACTTTGTCATTGATGGTGACCAGGCCCTGCGCAAGCTGGAGGCAGACATCGCCCGGGCCGAAACCGATCAGGCCAACGACCGGCTGGCCAACCTGCATCAGGCACTGGACGAGATCGATGGTTATACCGCTCCGCTACGGGCGGAACAATTGCTGGAGGGGCTGGGCTTTTCTGCAGAGGAAAGAGCTTCCCCAGTGAGCCGTTTTTCAGGTGGCTGGCGGATTCGCCTGAATCTGGCCAGAGCATTGATGTGCCCATCCGATTTTCTGATGCTCGACGAGCCTACCAACCACCTGGATATGGATACGACTCTCTGGTTGGAACGATGGCTGCAGAATTACCCGGGTACCGTTTTGTTGATTTCCCACGATCGAGATTTTATCGACAACGTCTGCGAAGAAATTTTTCATATCGAACACGCCAGCCTGCTCAGCTATCGCGGCAACTACTCGGCATTTGAGCGCCAGCGCAGCGAGCGACTCACCCAACAGCAGGCTGTTTATGAAAAGCAGCAACGCCGTATCGGAGAAATCAATCGATTCGTCGCTCGCTTCAGGGCTCAGGCCACCAAGGCCCGACAGGCCCAGAGTCGCCTTAAGGAGCTGGAGCGAATGGCAACCGTCGCGCCCGCGCATATTGATTCACCGTTCGACTTTGAATTTTTCCCTCCGGAACGAATCAGCGATCCGCTGCTATCACTCAGTAAAACTGTGTCGGGTTATCCCGACAAACCTATCCTCAGCGAAGTCAACATGACCTTGCATCCGGGTAGCCGAATCGCACTGCTCGGCGCCAACGGCGCCGGCAAATCGACGCTGATTAAAACCCTAGCCGGTGATTTACGGCCTCTCGGTGGTGAGCGCGTTGCGGGGGAACACCTCTCCATCGGCTATTTCACCCAACACCAACTCGATGCTCTCGATATATCCGCCAGTCCCCTGCTGCATTTACAGCGACTGACGCCGAGCGCCACAGAGCAGAGCATGCGCAATTTTCTGGGTCGCTTTGATTTTCGTGGCGACATGGCACTGGATGTGATCGAGCATTTCTCAGGTGGTGAAAAGGCACGACTGGCTCTGGCGATCATCGTCTGGCTAAAGCCCAACCTTCTGTTACTCGACGAACCCACCAACCACCTGGATCTCGAAATGCGCCATGCGCTGACCATGGCGTTACAGGACTTTGCCGGTGCTGTGGTACTGATATCCCATGATCGGCATTTGATCCGGAATACCGTTGATGAACTATTGCTGGTAAACGCTGGGGAAGTGGCGCCTTTTGCTGGCGATCTCGACAGCTACACCCACTGGCTGCTGTCACGACTGCGCGACAAAGGCGAACAAACATCCTCCGCACCCGGGCCTGCTATACACCGAAAACAGCAACGCCGTGAAGGGGCTGAAATCCGGCAACAGCTGCGTCCGCTCAAGAAGGCCCTGAGTGAAGCAGAACTTCGCATGAACAAGCTGGATGTGGCGGTCAATGATGTTGAAAATCGTCTTGCCGACCCGGCAATTTATCAACCCGAGCACAAAGAGGCGTTGCAGTCACTGCTGTTTGAACAGAGTCAGCTCAAACAGCAGCGAGAGGCAGTTGAGATTCAATGGCTGGAACTGGCCGAGCAGCTGGAAACACTTGAAGCCGCTTTGACTCTCTAGGAATTCACTTCGTGGTCTGCAGTCCTGGAGGATCGAACAAACTGACCGGCAATCAGCTGCCCACCCGTATAAACCAGCAATGCTGCAAAAAAGCAGACGAAGATGGGCAGCGCGCCACGCAAATAACCCTGATCCGAAGCACTCGTTAGCCCCTCATACAAGCTGACAAACCAGGCCGGGGCCAGATAATGGAGGTCGGGGTAGGCCTTGATAGGCACCAGCAAAGTGGCACTGATCAACAGCAGCAGCACATTGCGAAAATGCCTACCGGGTAACAGCTCGCGGAACCGCCATAAAAACAGCAACACCAGCCCACTACCGACATAATAGGCGACCAGTCCCCAAAGATAGTTTTCGTCTGAATACATAAATACGCTCCTTTCCCTTTGATACGTCCGTTATTCAATCCGTGATCGGCGAGTATAACCTATTGCCCAGGATGTTTTGACTCACCCTCTGAGAAGCAGAGGCCGCCACTAAAAACCAGTTGGCAGAAGATGTCAAAGAGAACTCAAAAAAACCGGATCAACTGCTCACCCAGTGGATCACATGGTCCTCCATATCCTGCTCTGCGACTGCAAATTCTTCAACCACCCTGCCCCGGACTGAAATGCCTGCCCGGTGTACTGATTCAGGATCGCCGGAAACCAGCGGATGCCAGGCTTTCAATCGACGGCCAGCAGCCAGTAGGCGATAGGCGCAGGTATCTGGCAACCAGTGAAATTGATCTATTTTTTTGGGTGACAGGGCTAGGCAATCCGGCACTTTTGCCAGCCGATGCCGGTAATCGACGCAACGGCAGCTGGTCTGGTCGAGCAACTGACAGGCAACATCTGTATAAAAGATATCGCCATTCTCCTCATCTTCCAGCTTGTGGAGACAACATCGGGCGCAACCATCACAGAGCTGCTCCCATTCATCCCGACTCATCTCTGCCAGTGACTTTTCTTCCCAAAAAGGTTTTTTGCTCAATCACTTACCCTTTAAAGCTTATCGTTTTTATTACGCAATTCCTGCATATACGCCTCGGGACCTGGTGGCAACTGGAGATAATAACCCTGCTCTCTGATCGCTTCGAGTACCTTGGCTATATCAGCTCTGGCCAGCTTTTTATCCAAAGAGAGTGCCAGGGTCATTGCCAGTTTGGGTTTGCCGAATCGCTGCATTAACGGTTCGGGAATTCGATCCAGATCCTCCTGATGATCAACATAGAGATACATGGCTTCGTTTTTCGAGCTGCGATAGATTTTGCAGATTTGTTTACTCATTGACGGCACTCGGATTGGATGACAAAAGACGACTGACTTCTGCAAGAAGCGCCTGCCCGATCAGGTCATAGCGCCAGCCTTCCCGCAATGCTACGGAGAGACTGGGCTTGCCCGTATCGACCGCCGAACGCACCAACTCCTCGATATCGCGCTTTCTGACCAGCATTTCAACCGACAGGTTCCGGGATTCTGCGCATTCGCTGGCCACCGCCTTAAGCTCCTTCGCCATATCCCTGGCCGCTTTTGGCAAAGGCGCATCCAGCGGCGGCAATGGCTTGGGGTTTGATACATGATCACTCTGCGCCCGATGAACCAGTGACAGAAGATCGTCGCCATAACGACGTAAAAAACCCGGAAAAATGCCTTCGATACCGGCCAGTGACTGCTTGCTGGCCGGTTGCGCGATGGCGATATCCAGCAGGGTCCGATCAGCTATCAGGCGGTTGCGCGGACGATTGCGCTGCCGCGCTTCAACTTCCCGCCACTGGCAAATTGCCTGCAATACCTGCAGCGCTTTCGCTTCCAGCTTCCAGGCACCCTTAACCTTGCGATAATAGTCTGCGGTGTCATCAGTCTGAAGCGAACGACCGACCAATGTCGTCATTTCCTCTTCCATCCATGCCGTCCGATCGAGTTTTTCCAGGGCCGCCACCAACAAATGGTAGACAGGCAGCAGGAAATAAACATCGGAAGCCGCATAACCCAGTTGCGCTTCACTGAGAGGCCGCTGCAGCCAGTCTGAGCGGGTCTCGCCCTTGGGCACGTGATGACCCAGCATGTCATCCACCAAGGCAGCATAGCCCCGGGAAAACCCAAAACCGGACAACGCCGCTGCAACCTGGGTATCAAACAGGGGTTGAGGCAGAGTACCCATCACATGCTGCAACACCTCCAGATCCTCAGAACAGGAGTGGAATACCTTGATGATTGCCGGGTTTTTAAAAACACTGCCCAGCTCATCGAGTGAATCCAGTGCCACGGGATCAATTAGCCAGCATTGCTGTCCGTCAAATATCTGGATCAAACCCAATATCGGGTAAAACGTATCGGTCCGCATAAACTCGGTGTCAACGGCCAGCACATCGGATTTTTGCAGCGCTTCGACGCAGTGGCTCAAAGCGGCACTATCAGCCACCAGAATTGGTGACGGCATTTGTTCAGACATCAGTGCTTCCCGTTACAAAGGTCATTAAGAAATCTACGGCATGGATTGGCAGACCCACTATAATTGTTTGCGGCTGGTAAAGGCATGGGACAGAGTTCCGCCATCCACATATTCAAGCTCGCCACCCATCGGCACGCCGTGGGCGATACGGCTCACTGTCACATTGAGCATTCTGGCTCTTTCACTGATGTAATGGGCCGTGGTTTCACCCTCGACGGTGAGATTCGTAGCCAGAATCAATTCATTGATCTCTTCTTCAGCCAACCGGGACATCAGATGATCTACACCGATGGCATCCGGCCCGATACCATCAATTGGCGAAAGATGGCCAAGCAGGACAAAATAACGGCCCCGATAACTGCCACTGTGCTCAATAGCAAACATGTCGGCAGGTGTTTCCACCACGCATAACTGATGAATATCGCGACGTCCATTACTGCATATCTCACACAGGTCGGCTTCCGTCAGGGTCCGGCACATTCGGCAACGCCGCACGTGTTCTGCGGCCTGATTCAGAGCACTGGAGAGACGCACTGCCCCATCACGATTGCGCTCCAGCAGTTGCAGCGCCATCCGCTGGGCGGACTTTGGGCCCACACCGGGCAGGCAGCGCAAGGCATCAATCAATTCGTCTATCAAAGGGCTGAACACAATCTGTTTCCAATCTCCGGGGAATCATTCGAACGCACCCTTCAATCAAGGTGCGTCCTGTCTTGCTACCTGAGCAACGGCTCAAAAAGGCATCTGGAAACCCGGCGGCATCTGCATGCCACCGGTAAGTTTTTCCATCTGTTTGCGCTGGTCTTCCTCGACCTTCCTGACGGCATCATTGACAGCTGCGGCCAACAGATCTTCCAGGAACCCCTTTTCTTCACTGAGCAGGGATGAATCCAGATTGACCTTGCGCACATCGTGGCGACCATTCATCACCACCTGAACCAGACCGGCACCCGCTTCCCCGGTGACCTCTGTTTTGGCTGCCTCGGCCTGCAGTTGCTGCATCTTTGCTTGCATGTCCTGGGCTTGCTTCATTAATTCATTTATATTCATAAAGTTACCGAAATTTATTAATCTATTGGTTTAATTGTGTTTTCCAGCAAAACCCCATTGAACAGCTCGGTGATTCGCCGGACATTGGGATCCAGTCGCAGCTGCTCCACCGCCTGCGACTGGCGTTCACGGCGCAGTCTTTCAGTGCGAGCCAAAGGTGTTTCAGTAGCGACTGCACCCACTTCAATCTGCACAGTCACCGGCTCGCCAAAGTATTCTGTGAGGACATCGGCGAGGCGCTGCTGATGCGATTCCTCGTACAGGGAGCTACTGGCGATATCCAGCACAAAGTGCAGCACTGGACCATCGATATCCACCAGGCACAAATTGGCGGCAATATTTTGCAACAAACCAGCCACCTGAAGCCCCTGGTAAATTTCAATCCAGCGATCCGGCACAACCTCAGCCAAGGGCAACGCATTCACCGCCATTGGAGGATTCGCACGTTCAGCAGCCTCAGGCGCCACCTCAATCTCGGGGACCGATTCAACTGATGATCGATCCACAGCTGGCTTGAATGTTTCGACAGAACCCGCCCGCACAGTTGCTGACAGCGTGCTGTCGCGATCACTGGATAGGGACTTTTTTGGCGACTCCTCCGCCCCCTCTGCGGTCGGAGCGACAGACACATTAGACAAACCCGCTGGTGCCGGAGGGGGATGTACAGCACTGTCTGCCACCGGCTGAAATGCCAGCATTCTCAGCAGAGCCATTTCAAAGCCGATTCGGGGTTCCGGTGCCAATGGCAGATCCCGTCGCCCCAACAGGGCTATCTGGTAAAATAACTGAACATCTTCGGGGCTGAGCGCTTTTGCCAACTCACGCACCAATGGGTCATCACCATGTCGATTATCCAGTGCATCGGGAACGGTTTGAGCGATGGCAACCCGGTGCCAGACTGAAAGCAGATCGGCCAATGCGACACCAAAATCCGGAGCATGCTCCGCCATACGCCCTACCACCGCAAGGAGATCCACCGCATCCCCGTTGGCCAGCGCTCTGGCGATATCGGCAATGGCCCCAAGGTCGATGGTGCCAAGCATGTCATAGACTTCCGCCTCGGTGATTTTGCCACCACCATGAGCAATGGCCTGATCAGTTAGACTCAGGGCATCGCGCATACTGCCGTCGGCAGAGCGGGCTAGAGCCCAGAGACCAGCCTCTTCACAAGGGACTTTTTCCTCACCCAATACAAACTGCAGATGCTCCACAATTCGTTCAGGACTCAGATGCTTGAGGTTGAATTGCAGGCAGCGCGACAGAATCGTCACCGGCAGTTTTTGCGGATCCGTGGTGGCCAGCAGAAATTTCACGTGAGGTGGTGGTTCTTCAAGGGTTTTCAGCAGTGCGTTAAAGCTGTGACCGGAGAGCATATGCACTTCATCAATCAGGTAGACTTTAAAGCGCCCCGCCGTCGGTGCGTATTGAACGTTATCCAGCAGCTCCCGGGTGTCCTCGACCTTGGTACGCGAAGCTGCATCCACTTCTATCAGATCAACGAATCGATTCTCTGCGATCGACACACAGGCACTGCATGTACCACAAGGATTTGAGCTGATGCCCGTATCACAATTGAGGCATTTGGCCAGAATCCGGGCGATGGTGGTTTTCCCCACACCCCGGGTACCGGTAAACAGGTAGGCATGGTGTAGCCGATTGTTATCGAGGGCATTGATCAGGGCCCGCAACACATGCTCCTGCCCAACCATCTCGCTGAAATTGCGAGGGCGCCACTTGCGGGCCAGAACCTGATAACTCATGGGGCAGTATCCGCCTTGCTGAAAGGAATGATTATAGGGTGATCACTCCGGCACCGAAAGCTGTAGCGCATCAGGCAGGCTCGCGGACAGCATCGCTGTCGGCATCCCAGAGATTGACCGCTCCAATGCGCGGCGACCGATCCAGCTTCAAATCTGCGAAATCAAACAGGGAGGCATCGGCCAGCTGTGAGGGCTCAACGGACTGAATGGCACTAAAAATCGTTTCCAGACGTCCGGGATGCTCTTTCTCCCAAGTTTGCAGCATGTCCTTGATGACCTTGCGCTGCAAGCCATCCTGAGAACCACACAGGTTACAGGGAATAATCGGAAACTGCTTGGCTATGGCATAGCGCTCCAGGTCGCTTTCCTTGCAGTAGGCAAGTGGGCGTATCACCATATTCTGCTTGTCATCGCTGAGCAGTTTTGGCGGCATGGACTTCAGTTTTCCACCGTAGAACATATTCAGAAACAGGGTTTCAATCATGTCATCGCGGTGGTGGCCAAGGGCAATTCTAGTGGCACCAATCTGTTCGGCAAAGCCGTATAGGGTGCCGCGCCGCAACCGCGAACATAGACTGCAGTACGTCTTGCCTTCCGGGATCAACTCGGTGACAACACTGTAGGTGTCCTTTTCAAGAATATGAAAGGGAACCCCCAGTTCGGTCAAATAGCGGGGCAACACCTCCGGCGGAAAGCCGGGTTGTTTCTGGTCGAGATTGACGGCGACCAGCTCAAAGCTGACCGGTGCGGTTTTCTGCAGGCCGAGCAAAATATCCAGCATACCGTAGGAATCTTTCCCGCCGGACAGGCAGACCATCACCTTGTCACCCTCTTCAATCATATTGAAGTCGGCAATGGCCTTGCCCACATTGCGGCGCAGGCGTTTTTGCAGCTTGTTGAATTCCAGTCGCTGTTTGCGAGTATCGAAATCGATCATGATTGTCTTGTAAAAGTTTTTTGGGTTGTGGAACCACTCAGAGAAGAGGCCATTCTATCGGTTTTAGCACAGACGCCCAAACTGGTCAGGCGCTGTCGGCATAGCGGTTCTGCAGGGCCTGATAGAGATCATCCTTGAATTCAGGGCAACGATGATCAAGTTCCGCAACCGCTTCCACCAAGTGCTCATTATCTTCCTTGCTACCCCACTGCTTGCGGTAGCTACCATCCTGGTAACCGTGGTCCTGGCGAAAAAAGTTCAGCACATTTTTACCGACATAGCGGGTGTAAAGCTCATCAAAACTCAACCCCACCCCCGCCATCAAGGCACCGAACCCGGCCACATCAAACTTTTTAGTTTGCAGGGTGCTCAGGGTAAATGCCTCGAGGTCTTCACGAAAATCACCGGAAGGCTTGGCATCCGCCAGCTGCCGCTCCACCAACCGGGCTATATCTCCATGGTGGTTCCGGGATTCCAGCAGCAGAATACTGAGGCCGAAATGCCAGATATCCACCAGCTCCAGTTTTACCTGGTTTGCATCCGGCGTCTGTTTTTTCCACCACTTCCAACCATAGTGATCAAGCAATTCGGCACATTCCACCCATATCGCCCGATACCATGCAAAATGCTGCTCGGCCCAGTTCTCATTCACCCTGCTATTCATCGCATTCTGCAACTCCAGCATCGCCAGTATCTGTTGCTTCATAAGCACTCCGTCTCTGTTGGGGGAAGCAGGCATTCAGGCCCGCACGAACCTGTTGTGGTACTTCTCATCACCAATCGTGGTACCCGGCCCGTGCCCGGTGACCACGGCCACATTGTCATCCAGGGTATAGAGCCGCTCGCGAATGGATTTGACGATCTGACCGTGATTGCCACCGGGCAAATCGGTGCGGCCGATACCACTGCGAAACAGGGTATCTCCGGCGATCAACAAAGCGGCCGGCTCGAACCAGAAACTGGTAGAACCCGGTGTGTGCCCCGGCGTATGCATTGCCACCCCGCCACAACATCCCAGATCATGGTCATCCTCAAAATAATGATCAGGATCGGGAAGGGTCACCAGCGGCACGCCAAACATGGCACATTGTTCCGCGACACCACGCCACAGAAACATGTCCTGACGGTGCAGATAAATGGGTGCACCAGTGGTCTTTTTGATCTCACCGGCGGCGAGGATATGATCCAGATGCGCGTGGGTATGAATAATTGCCACAACCACCAATTGCAGTTCTGCCAGAATGGCCTGAATATCTGCGGCATTGCCACCGGGATCAATCACCAGAGCCCGACGGGTGGCCGGGTCACCTATGACCGTGCAGTTACACTGCAACGGCCCCACTGGAAAGGTTCGAACGATATAGGGTGTCGCTTGGCTCATAACAGGCTGTATTCATCAATCGCAAACCCCGCATCTTAGCATAGTTGGCACTATTCATTGAGAACACGGCAATCCTGAAAAAACAGAGCCCACTCGGACACTGCTCGGTTTTCGTTGATCCAGATAGCCATCCCCCACGTAATAATTATCCACGAAAAGTTCTTGCACCAGCCGCAATGAAAATTGCCCTGTTCAGGAACCATCGATAGCTGAAGTAATCATAGTTGCCAATGCGTCGATAACAAACGTGCTTAATCGTACGACTAGCAGAACGGCCATAAAGACCATGTTGAAACGTTTTACAGTAATAAACAGGTTGAAATGCATGGGCAAAAGCGCAAGCATACCGACCACTAAAAAATCAACGCGTCAAGTACTCATCAATACCATGGAGTCACACATGAAAATAATTCCACAGATCCTTGCCCTGCTGGCACTGGCTTCCCTGCAGGTACACGCCGGCTCAAACAGTGAACCTGTCTCCCAGGAATCTTCCAAAGAAGCCAAAATCAATTGGCAGTCCCCGGAGGAAATCAGCACCCTGATCGAATACAAAATGGATCCGGTGAACGGTGAAATCACCTACGGTCCGAACTTTGCCCTCTCGGAAAAAAAGCTGTCCGAGAATTTTTCCGAGATCTATCTGGTGCGCGCTGTAGATCTCGAGGGTGAAGACCAGTACATTCTCTACGTCACAGCTCAGTACAATGATGAAGGCTGGCGTTCCTACAGCAAGGCAACCACCAAGGATGGCGAGCTTCGCCTGGTACCCATGTCGAAAGATGAAAATGTCTGCGAGGCAGCCAATTGCCGTTACGAAGAGCGAATCGCCCTGCCGATCTCGTTTATCAATTTCTTTGACAGCGCCAATATGGGAATGGATCTTACGATCACGGGCAATCGCACTTACCAGATCAAACTGCCCAGCAGCTACTTCAAGGCAATCCTGAATGCCGCGCCCGATGACGAGGTCTATGAGAATCTCCCGAAAGGTCAGAAAATCTGATGTAATACTGACTCAAATATCATAAAAAAGGGGCTGTATGCCCCTTTTTTATCCCTATTGCTGTTTGAATGACACTATCTGCTTCCCCAGATTTTCACCACGGCCCCATCGCTGCCCAGCAGGGCAACCACAAGACAAACAGTGCCAGCAACCAAAAAGCCTATTACAGGAATCAGCCCACCCATGACTGCTGCTGCAATCACAAAATAGAGGGATATGCCGGTCAACATCAAAAAAAGAATGCCCACAAAAAGCAGGATTTTTCGATTCAATGGGCGGTAGCCCTGCGAAGGTGCATTGCGCTCGAAAATACGCAGGATAGGCCAAAAGATTTTGCGAAATACCGTTTTCATAAAAACAACCTGTTCAGAGTGTGATAACAACTTTCCAGTTTCGGCAGTCCACTGCCGTTTCTGCGCCAGTTAATAACGTTTTGTCAATTAAAGTCGCGAGGTGTCACCACCGTCTATCGGTACGGCACTGCTCACAAAACTTGCCCCCTCAAGGGTAAGCTTCAGGATAGTAGCTTCCCCCAACCCGGAAGTTGCACCAGTGACAATCACGACTTTTCCGACAAAAGTCTTCATCAATATTCTTCACTGTGTTTTCACATCATCGGGCCATACTTATCCGATTATGTCCTTTTGATTTAGTCTACCCGCCGGCAAAGACAATTGGCAGCGCTGTTTACCTGTCAATCGGTTCCGTTAAACATGAACAGTGCCGATTGTCTGTCCTATACTGGCATCATGAAACTTTTGTCATGTTGCCCGAGTTACCTCCCTCGCAGTTGTCTGCTTATATGCCTTTTGCTCTTCTCTGCGGTTCTCCGGGCAGAAATATGGGTGATTGATATCGAAGGAGCCATAGGGCCAGCAACAGCTGACCATATGGAACGGTCTATGGAGAAAGCCGTCACAGCTGAGGCCGGCCTGATCGTACTGCGTATTGATACGCCGGGCGGCCTGGATATGGCCATGCGGGAGATGATCAAGGTCATCCTGGCTTCTCCTCTGCCAGTCATTGGTTATGTGTCTCCCAGTGGGGCAAGGGCCGCCAGTGCTGGTACCTACCTGTTGTATGCCACACATTTGGCAGCCATGGCACCCGGCACCAACCTCGGAGCGGCAACGCCAGTTCAGTTGGGCGGTGGATCACCGGGATTGCCGAGCATGCCGGGTAACGATGATGCCAACGATGGCAAATCTGAGGGAGAAAGCAAGGAACACACAGAAGCTGCCCCGCCGGGCGATGCCATGGAACGAAAGGTGGTGAATGATGCCGTGGCCTATATCCGCAGCCTGGCACAACTCAGAGGCCGCAACGGTGACTGGGCGGAACGCGCAGTGCGGAAAGGGGTCAGTCTCTCGGCAAACGATGCCCTTGAACAGGGCGTTATCGAGTTGGTTGCAGACTCCATTGAAAACCTGCTGACGCAACTGGATGGCCGTCAAGTGACGCTGGATAAAAAATCCGTGACACTGTCCACTGCCGGGGAAACCGTCCACTACCAATCTGTGGACTGGCGCAGCGAATTCCTGGCAGTTATCACCAACCCCAATATCGCCTATATCCTGCTCATGGTCGGTATCTATGGCCTGATTATAGAATTTTACAATCCGGGTATTGGCCTACCGGGCATTGTCGGAGCAGCTAGCCTGCTGATTGCCATGTATGCCCTGCAAATGTTACCAATCAGCTATGCGGGGATGGGCTTGATTCTGCTGGGCATCGCCCTGATGACAGCAGAGGCATTTGCCCCCAGTTTCGGTCTCATGGGGATCAGTGGGGCAATCACCTTTTTGACCGGCTCAATCATGCTGATGGACACCAACTTGCCAGCCTACCAGATTGCCCTACCGATGATCATTGCATTGACAGTCTTCAGTATCGGCCTGTTAGTGTTTGCCCTGAGCATGCTGGTTAAGGCACGACATCGCAAAGTGGTCACGGGCACGGAGCATCTGATCGGAAGCATGGCAACGGTGGGACGGGTCGATGGTGTAAATGCCTGGGTCTGGCTCGAGGGAGAACTCTGGCATGCCCGGTCAGAATCGCCCCTGCAATTGAATGAACAGGTACGGGTAACGGCTATTGACGGGCTGACCGCTGTGGTCAGCAAACCCACTGAAGGAGAATACTGATGTTCGAAATGCAAACATTTTTTGGGATACTGCTGGTATTAGTGGTCGTATTACTGGCGTCCATGTTCCGTATCTTGCGGGAATATGAACGCGGCGTGGTGTTTATGCTGGGCCGCTTCTACAAAGTGAAGGGCCCCGGTCTTGTCATCATCATCCCTGTACTGCAACAAATGGTACGGGTGGATTTGCGCACTCTGGTGATGGATGTACCCACTCAGGACGTTATCTCCAGGGATAATGTCTCTGTCCAGGTCAATGCGGTCATTTATTTCCGGGTTATGGACCCCGAGCGCGCCATCATCCAGGTGGAAAATTACCTTGAAGCCACCAGTCAACTGTCGCAGACCACCCTTCGCTCGGTGCTGGGGCAGCACGAGCTCGATGATATGCTGGCCGAGCGCGACCGCCTCAATGCCGACGTGCAGACCATTCTCGACAAACAGACCGAGGCCTGGGGCGTCAAAGTGGCCAACGTGGAAATCAAGCATGTGGATCTGAACGAATCCATGATTCGCGCCATAGCCAAACAGGCGGAGGCCGAGAGAGAGCGTCGCGCAAAAGTCATTCACGCCATGGGTGAAGCCGAAGCAGCAGAGAAACTCGCAGAAGCAGCAAAGATACTGGCCACAGAGGAATCCGCCATTCAATTGCGCTATCTGCAAACCCTGGTGGAAATTGCCGGTGACAAGAGTTCCACTATCGTGTTTCCACTGCCCGTCGATATCATGAAGAAATTTTCGTCCTGAGGCTGGCAACCGACCAACATGCAGTCGACATCCGGAACGATGTTGAGGTCATTCGACAATATTGTGGAATGGCCATTGTAATGTCATTGCCGGAGCGTTGTCCGGCCGACAGTGAGAAACCACCGTGCCAGAACAAGACATTGATGTATTGATTATCGGGGCCGGACTGTCCGGTATCGGCATGGCCTGCCATCTCGCCCGGCAGCTGCCGACCAGGCGCGTCAGACTTCTGGAACGCCGCGATGCGATTGGCGGCACCTGGGATCTGTTTCGCTATCCCGGCGTACGCTCTGACTCCGACATGTTCACCATGGGCTACGATTTTCAGCCATGGATGAAACCTGAAATCCTCGCCGGGGGCTCACTGATCCGCGATTACATCAGGCGGACGGCCGAGCAATACGGCGTTGATCAACACATCCACTTTGGACTCAAAGTCACCGCCGCCGACTGGTCCAGCAGCCGATCCCAGTGGACTGTTACGGCGCTCAATGAAACCACCGGTGACATCGCAACCTACTGCTGCCATTTCCTGATCAGTTGCGCCGGTTACTACAACTACGATGCTGGCTATTCACCGGAATTTCCCGGCATCAGGTCTTTCAAGGGGCAGTGTATCCATCCCCAATTTTGGCCAGAATCCCTGAATTATCGCGACAAAAAAGTGGTGGTTATCGGCAGCGGAGCGACCGCAGCCACAATCGTGCCAGCAATGGCTCAAGATGTCGCCCAGATCACCCTGCTGCAGCGGTCGCCGAGCTACTATCTCAGCACCCCCCGCTACGACAACCTGATCAGACTGCTCGAAAAAATACTCCCCCGGCAGTGGCTCTACCGCGTTCTGCGCTCTGCCAACACCTTTCTCCAACGCCTGCTGTACAAAAGTGCCATGCGCTGGCCTGAGCAAATGCGCAAATACCTGCTGTGGAAAGTCAAAAAATCGATTGGTAGTGATGCCGACATGCGGCACTTCACGCCGCATTATCCACCCTGGCAGGAACGACTTTGCGTGGTGCCCGGCGGGGACCTTTTCAAAGCCATCAAATCCGGTAAAGCCCGGATAATAACCGACCAGATAGATCACTTTACCGAGCGGGGTATTCAACTCAAATCCGGGCAGAGGCTGGATGCGGATATTGTGATTACCGCTACCGGTTTACAGTTACAGACCTTTGGCGGCATGGCCCTGAGCATCGACAACAGGGTCATACCGGCAAACAGACTGCTGAGTTATAAATCTGTTCTTCTGCAAAATATGCCCAACATAGCCTTTATCCTTGGCTATACCAACGCCTCCTGGACACTCAAATCCGATATCGCGTCCCGTTACATCTGTCGCCTGTTTGAATACATGGACAGCAACAACATCGCCACTGTGACACCCCGTGCACCCGACAACGAAGCAACTGAAGAGAATGTCATGAACGTATTGAGTTCGGGCTATATACAACGGGGTATGGATCATCTCCCACGCCAGGGCAGACATGCTCCATGGCGAGTCTCACATAGCCTTGAAACTGACCGGACCATGTTGCTCAGCGAACCGATTAACGACCAATTACTGGAGTTTACTGCCAGATGAATACAGCCCATCCCCACAAACCCGTTGAGGTGATTTGTCAATGAACCCGGTATTTGCCTTTCTGCTCGCGATCTTTGCCCTGGTCATTGCCTGGGTCATGTTGAACCGGGTATTCCCCCGTCAGGCGGCAAAAGCTGGTATTGGCCTGGAACGCTGGCGTTCATGCCTCGACAGCAAAATAGCCACTATTCCGGGTGCCACCATGCCCTATCTGGAAGGAGGTTGCGGTGAGCCGTTGGTACTGATTCACGGCTTTGGCGGAGACAAGGACAATTTCACCCGTATCGCACGCTTTCTCACCCCCCATTATCACCTGATCATCCCGGACCTGCCAGGCTTTGGTGACGCCAGTCGGGACCCGGAGGCCAGCTATCAGGTCACCGATCAGGTGAAGAACCTGTGCGAATTTCTGAATGTACTCGGTCTCAAGCGGGTTCATCTGGGGGGTAACTCCATGGGCGGCTTCATTGCCTGTCAATTTGCCGCCGAACAGCCCGAACGGGTTGCCAGCCTGTGGCTACTGAATGCTGCCGGTACCGAGCCCGCCTACGAGTCAGACCTGCTGAAACACTATCTCGCCACTGGTGAGCTCCCCATGCTGTTGCACTCGGCGGGTGATTTCAAAAAACTCATGCAAATGACCACACATAAACCGCCTTTTCTGCCCTACTCCATAAGAAGCACACTGGCCCGGCGCAGCGTTGCCGATTTCGATTTGCACAGCGAAATCATGCGGCAAGTCACTGCATCACCCATGCTGGAAACACAGTTTAAAACCATCGACACGCCGACACTGATTGTCTGGGGAAACGAGGATCAGATTCTGCACCCTGCCGGGGCGGCTGCTCTGCAATCCCTGCTGCCGAATAGCGAAGTTCGAATGATGGCCAACATTGGTCATCTACCCATGCTGGAGGCGCCCCGTCGCACAGCCCGAGATTACATTCGCTATCGCAACCGATTCTAAGCCAGAAAAAAGTCAGACCAAAATGTATCGAAAATTGCGCTGCATCGTGGCTTGCTAGAGATGGATTTCTGCTTCCATAAAAGTGACGGCTGAACCCGTTAGCATCACCCTGTCACCACGCACCTCGCAGCGGATATCACCGCCACGGCGAGACAGCTGTTTCGCCGTCAGTGAGGACTTGCGAAACCTCTCGGCCCAGAAAGGTGCCAGCGCACAGTATGCAGAGCCTGTCACCGGATCCTCCGGTATACCCAATTTGGGCGCAAAGAAACGGCTGACAAAATCAACGGTATCACCGGGCGCAGTGATGATAACACCGCGCAAACCCACCTTGCTGAGTAGCACCTGGTCGGGTTTGACAGCACGAATCACTGCTTCGTTATCGAACACCGCCAGATAGTCATCAGCTGCCAACAACTGAACCGGTTTTTGTCCCAGGGCCTGGTAGAGCAAATCAGGTAGTTCACAGGGTTTTGGTACGCAGGCCGGAAAATCCATTTGCAACCAATCACCCGATCGCTCAACTGTCAGCTCACCACTGCGCGTGGCAAACGTGATCCGGTTTTGCCGGTAGTCACTGTGCACAAAAATCACGTGGGCTGCCGCCAATGTGGCATGACCACACAACTCGACTTCAGCCAGCGGAGTAAACCAGCGCAGCGAAAAGCCATTGTGGGAAGGGACAAAAAAAGCCGTTTCGGAGAGGTTGTTCTCCTCTGCAATGGCCTGCAGCAGGCTGTCGTCCAGCCATGAAGCCAGTGGCACCACCGCAGCGGGGTTGCCGCCAAAAATTCGGTCGGTAAACGCATCGACCTGATATTGCTTAAGTTTCACGTCATAACACCAAAAGATCGCAGGTGCTCAGCCGCTAGTCCTCACAGACTGCCGGGCAGTGCTCGCCACCCTTGTTCGCAGGATTACACGGACCGCCCTTGCCCGCATAGCAGGCACCACCCACACCTTTATAGGCCGGTCCACCGAGACCATCATACCTGGCGCCACCGTAACCTTTGTAAGCTGGACCGCCCAGTCCCTCATAGCGAGCACCGCCTTTGCCGGTGTAACAGGGCCCACCGATGCCCGCATTGGCAGGCCCGCCGGGACCGGCATAAGCGGGGCCACCTTTTCCCGCATAGCAGGGTCCGCCCGGTTTTTTGGATCCTTCGCAATCGCAAATATCGTTGGCCAGCGCACTGTAAGGTGTAAATACTACAACGAGGAACAGAATGGCCCATTTCATCATGATGCTTCCCTGGTAGGTCATTGGCGATGTTGTCTTCGGCTGAACCAGAGCTTATCACTAAAGCCGCTGGCCGTTTACTCCCAACCGTTTAATCAGGCGGCTGAAATTACCACGATCCAGCCCCAACTCCCGCGCAGCCCGGGACTGGTTACCATCACAGCGGTGCAATGTATCACTGACCAGGCGCCGCTGGAAATTCGCAGTGGCATCCCGCAAGCTCGGCGGGCTGACGGCATCAGAGGGTGTCAGTGCGAGATCGTCAGCAGGACTTGAGCAGGTTTCGGGTGCCGACAGATCCAGCACCTGCAGGCCGATACTGAGCAATTTACGCGAGCCTACCTCCTGTGGAAAACGCGCCCGCGCCCGCAGCACAGCCCGGCTGATCAGATGCTCCAGCTCCCGGACATTTCCCGGCCAGTCATAATGCAGCAGGGCTTCCCGCGCGCTGCTGTCCAGCCTTATACCCCGCAGGCCAAGACGACGCCGGTTCAGTTCGAGAAAGTGCCCGGCCAGCACCAGCACATCGCGATGACGTTCACGCAATGCGGGGACCTGGATGGGGTACACACCCAAACGGTGATACAGATCCGCGCGAAAATGACCGGTCGCCACCTCACGACTCAGATCGCGATTGGTGGCAGCAATAATTCTTACATCCACCCGGTGCACGGCATCGCTACCCGGACGCTGTATTTCGCCACTTTGCAGAGCGCGCAAAAGCTTTGGCTGAACAGCCAGTGGCAACTCACCCACCTCATCAAGAAACAATGTACCGCCATGGGCCAACTCAAACTTACCGGCACGGGCCTGCGACGCACCGGAAAAAGCTCCCTGAGTGTGGCCAAACAGCTCACTCTCCACCAGGTTTTCCGGGAGTGCAGCACAATTCACATATACCAGCGGGAAATCAGCACGCGCCGAACTGAGGTGAAGATGACGGGCCACCAACTCTTTGCCCACACCGGTTTCTCCGGTGATCAGCACCGCCAGATCAGATCGCGCGACCACATCAATATCCTGGTAAAGCAGTTTCATTGCTTTGCTGTCACCAATCAGCTGTGATTGGCCCTGATCGGCTACCACAGCCTGCGCCACAAGATGCTCCCGCTCGGCGCGAGCCTGTAGGCCACCAATCAGATTAATAATCCTGATGGTTGCCTCAGTGAGACGAATGAACGTGCGCAATGCCAGCGTATCAATATCGTCGAATACGCCGGGCTGCAAAGCATCCAGGGTCAAAACCCCCCAGGGAATGTCATCGATGTAGAGAGACACACCGAGACAATCATGCACATGCAGACTGTCACTGGTGCCATCAATAAGCCCATCATAGGGATCGGACAACTCCGAATCCGCCAGAAACCGCACCGGCTCACGACTCAATAAAATTTTCGCCAGCCTGGGCTGCTCATCCACCACGAAGATACGCCCCAGGGCATCGTCGCTGAGCCCCTTCACTGCCATGGGTTGCAGGCTGGAGCCCTGCAGTTTCAACAGAGCGGCAGCATCGCAGGGAAAAACCTGTTTCAGCGCCGTCAGCAAGCGGGCATAGCGCTGTTCCGGTGACATTTCCCGGCATAGATCCGCAAGGATCTCAAGCATGACCTCAGGCACATCATGTGCTGTCATAAATACACCAATATTGTCTTTTTGACATCTTTATAAGTGATGTCACTTTAACATCATAAAAATTATTTTCATAATATTCATCGAGTTACATATTGGCATAATAAATGCGTTACCTCTTGTACCTGAGCAGTTTTCTATATTTGAACAGCGCTCATACCAGAGAACGGAGTACGCTATGCTTTCACAAAAATCCAGAGACATTATTGATACCACCCTGCCCACCGTGGGCGCGCACGTTAATCAGATCACCGAGGTTTTTTACCCGTTGATGTTCGAGCGCTACCCGGCGGTCAAGGACTATTTCAACCGGGCACACCAGGCAACGGGCACACAGCCACGGGCACTGGCCAACGCCGTGGTTGCCTATGCCAGTAATCTGGATCGCCTGGAAGTTCTCGGCGATGCCGTCGGACTCATAGTGCAAAAACACGTCTCGCTGAATATTCTGCCGGAACATTACCCCATTGTCGGCGAATGCCTACTGGCCGCCATCAAGGAGACACTGGGCGATGCGGCCACCGAAGAGGTGCTCTCAGCCTGGGGTGAAGCCTATGGCCAATTGGCAGAAATTCTGATTAACGCCGAAGAGCAGGTTTATCGGGCCAACCAGGAGAAACCCGGTGGCTGGCGTGGTGAACGCGGTTTCGTGCTAACGAAGAAAATTCGTGAAAGCGACGTGATCACATCATTTTACTTTACCCCGGTCGACGGCAAGCCCATTGCCGACTTCCAGCCCGGCCAGTACATCACGCTGATACTCGACATTGACGGACAGACTGTCCGTCGCAACTACTCGCTATCGAACAGCCCCGGCAAGCCGTATTACCGGATCAGTGTAAAGCGCGAACCGGGCGGGCTGGTCTCCAACTACCTGCACGATCAGCTCAGCGTCAACGATCAGATTAAACTGACCGCGCCCTGTGGCGACTTCGTCCTCAACGATGCCCAGCGTCCACTGGTATTACTGAGTGGCGGCGTCGGTATAACACCCACCGTCAGCATGCTGCAACCTGCACTGGACAGTGGTCGCCAGGTGCATTTTCTGCATGGCGCCCTGAATAGCGAATGCCACGCGTTTCGGGATCTTATCGAGGAGATGGGCCAAACCTACGAAAACCTCCACAGCTACTACTGTTACAGCGACCCCCTGCCCCAGGACAAAGACCAGCACAGCGGATTTTTTGATCGCGCGCGTCTGGCGGAACTGATACCCGCTGATCGTGAAATCGACGTGTACTTCCTCGGACCAAAACCGTTTATGCAGGCCTGTTATCGTGCGCTCAATGAACTGAAAATTCCTCTCGACCGAATTCGTTATGAATTTTTTGGGCCACTGGAAGAATTATAGATAACGCAACTCAGGGGACTTCAAGAAGCGGTCTCTGCCACGGATCACAGCTGACCGCTCTCTTTAACTGCCCCTAATAACCTGAATGAACTGGGGTCAGACACAACTTTCTTCAAAGTGCTACAAATTGAAGAAGCAGAAAATCTTGAAAAATTTAAACCTGAAAGGCTGTCCCTATACTCGCTTATTCAAGCGCGGCTTTTAATCATCATCAATAAACGCCGTGCGATGGAATTCCGCCGCGTCCATCACTTCCTTCACACCACACTCCAGAATTTCTGGTGCATCACCTCCCGCCAGCACCTCCAGCACTGCGTGAACGCCGTGTGAAAGCGATGTCAGGTTGTAGCCGCCTTCCAGCACAAACACGAGCCTGCCATCACAGTGCCGGTCAGCAATATCCTGAACGATACGCGTGAGGACCTTGAAACCGTTATAGGTCAGGTTCATGGCCATATCGTTATGGTGCGGATCAAAGCCGGCGGAGACCAGCACCAGATCGGGTTTAAACCGCTCGGCGGCCGGACACAGGATTTCACGAAAGGCTTTCTCGACAGCAATATCGCCGGTGGTTTCCGGAAGCGGCACATTGATCGTATAGCCTTCACCGAGCCCGGCACCCACTTCATCGAGATGACCGGAACCCGGATAAAATGGCGCAGCACAATGGGTATCGAAGAACAGCACATCGGGATCCGCCCAGAATATATCCTGGGTGCCATTGCCGTGGTGTGCATCCCAGTCAATGATCAGAATGCGCTCGCAACCGAGCTTGGCCTGGGCATGGGCCGCCGCCACCGCAACATTATTCAACAGACAGAAACCCCTGGCTCGTACTGGCTCGGCGTGGTGGCCCGGAGGTCGCACCAGAGCGAAGGCACTTTGTGATTCCTTGTTGATCACGCTTTCCACTGCGGCGATGGCATTGCCGGCCGCCGCAGTGGCGGCTTCGATGCTGCCGGGTGAAACGGCGGTGGTGTCTCTGTCCAGCCAGGCGCTTTCCCCTGCCAGTGAGAATATATGATCAAGGTAGGAGGTCGTGTGCACACGGCTTAACTGTTCGTAGGTGGCAGTGGGACCTGACGTGAAGTGGATGCCCGGAATAGGGTTTTCATCAAGGTATCTCCTGATGGCAGTCAGCCGTCCGGGGTGTTCGGGATAGCTCCACTTGAAATCTAGCCCCTGCAAGATAGTCCTGACATGTTTCTCTACTCGACTGGGAACAAAAGGAAGATCGACTTGTGGGTCGTGACCCAACATTACCTCGTCAAAAAAAACATTTACCTTGCGATCACCTATCACTCAACTCCCCTCTGACTGTTCGAAACCGCCTGTTTACCAGTGGCGAAGTCATCGTCGTTTTGCCAGGGCTTCATGCACATCTTTTGTGAAGGCTGCAGCACGGATTCCCGTGGGTTTAAACCCAAGCTTGCTCCAAGTCACTGCCGCCTCTTTATTGGAAGCGGCGTATTCGAGAATCAGCTCATTAATGGCATGACTTTCCGCGAATGCCAGCAACTCTTTCAGTATGGCACTAAAAATACCAAGCTTGCGAAAATCTGGCTCTACCCAAACATCATCAATAATCCCGGACTTGAATTCAATGTCTCCGGACTGCTCCCAAATACCCTGATTGCGCCACACATATAAATAACCCATCCCCACCAATCTGCCATCGTCCGTTTCTGCCACAACGAGCCGCTTATTCGGATCCGAGAGGGATGAGCGCAGCGTCGCCATAAGTCGACTTCGCTCCGCTTTCTTAAGCGTATGAGGCGGCTCCCCCGCAACATGCAGTGCCAGTTTCGCAAGGAAGTCGACAAGTACAGGCACGTCGGCCTGCATCGCCTTGCGAATCGTGAAGTTATCGGAATTGTTCATGGTTACCATCATGTCCTCATGCTTCTCATACAAGTATAGAAACCCCCATCTAAGCTCAGCCACTCACCACAACGATGCCCATCGCAATAGCGTAGACAACCAGGATCAGCGTACTTTCAAAACCGATATGACCAATGCCATAGATCTATCGTAATGCCATCCCCAGCAGCGAGGCCAAAACCGATATTACTGGACGATAACATTCGCGGCCTCTAACGGCTGTGGCCATCTAACACACCCTCAACCCGGGAATACCGAGGACATTCCACACGACATTACTCACGGGCCCTGGCACTACAATAATGAACGATTCCGTTTATTGCTCCCTGTGTTCGCTTGTCATCCTGCCTGCCCGAGGTAACATGCATTCATTCGACGAAAAAGGACTCGCCCATGAAACCCGAAACCATTGCCCTGCACCACGGCTACGAGGCCGACAACCAACACGCGGTTGCTGTACCCATTCATCAAACAACTTCTTTCTCCTTCGACAATGCGCAACACGGTGCAGATTTATTTGACCTTAAAGTCGCCGGCAACATCTACTCACGCATGATGAACCCGACCTGTGCCGTCCTCGAACAGAGAGTCGCAGCGCTCGAGGGTGGCATCGGAGCTCTGGCAGTCGCCTCTGGCATGGCGGCTATCACCTACGCCATTCAGACAATCGCCGAAGCGGGTGACAACCTTGTCTCGATCAGCGAACTATACGGTGGCACTTACAACCTGCTCGCCCATACCCTGCCCCGCCAGGGCATTGAAACCCGTTTTGCCGATAAAGACGATTTTGCGGGTATCGAAGCCCTGATCGATGGGCGAACCAAGGCGCTTTTCTGCGAATCAATCGGCAACCCTTCGGGCAGTGTTGTGAATATAAGACGACTGGCTGACATCGCTCACGCTGCAGGTATTCCACTGGTCGTCGATAACACTGTAGCCACCCCCTTCCTGTGGCGACCGATTGAACAGGGTGCCGATATTGTCGTGCACTCAGCCACCAAATACATGGGTGGGCACGGCACCACGATGGGTGGTGTAATCGTTGATTCTGGCACTTTCCCCTGGGCTGACCAGCCTAAGCGCTTTGCACTGCTGAATGAGCCGGATGTGTCTTACCACGGTGTCAGCTACACCCGCGATGTAGGGGAAGCCGCCTTCATTACCCGGGCCCGGGTTGTACCCCTTCGGAATATGGGTGCGGTTCTGTCGGCTCAGGCCGCCTGGAACCTGCTACAGGGGCTTGAAACTCTGGCACTACGGATCGAGCGCGTGTGCGAAAACACCCAGAAAATAGCCGAATACCTGCAGAAGCACCCTCGAGTCAGTTGGGTCAACTATGCGGGTTTGCCTAACCATAAAGACCATGCACTGGCACAAAAGTACATGCATGGTAAAGCTTCGGGGATTCTCAGCTTTGGCATCGAGGGTGGCCGCGAAGCCGGGGCCCGCTTCTACGATGCCCTGTCGCTGATACTGCGGTTGGTGAACATCGGCGATGCAAAAAGCTGCGCCGCCATCCCGGCATCAACCACCCACCGTCAGTTGAATGACGACGAGCTGAAAGCGGCCGGTGTCAGCGCCGACATGGTTCGTCTGTCAATTGGTATCGAACACGTTGACGACCTGATGACAGACATCGACCAGGCACTCGGAAAGTCCGCAGGTTAGGTTAATACTGGCAACCTTTGAACAAACACACGCCGAGCAGGTTGGTGAAACCGGATGTCGCTACAACCTTCCCTCGCGATCGTTGCGATCAAAGGCCCTGGGCACCCCGTCGCAACCAGTTATGAACAAATGCCAGCTTGTAACGGGCATGATCCGACAACACAAACGGATAAATATCCGATAGGCCCATGGAACGATTAACGTGGTTGATGCCCACAGTAAGCGCTGCCGCGATCTGGATCAGCCGCTCGGCATCGGGCTCCGAATACGGGTCCCAGCCAGCGTGAGGTATCTGCGGCGATGACAGACTGGTGGCCACAAAGCTGTCGGCAATATCCGTCAGATGTAGCAGGTGTGCCACCGTTTCTGCCCAGTCTTCATGGGGGTGTGTGGAGGCGTAACTGGTCAGGTAGTGTTGCCTCCAGTTCGGTGGCGGGCCATTCTCGTAGTGGTATTGAAGCGCCCCGACATAGTCCACCCGCTCATCGCCAAACATGTTCCGGAATGCATCGAGAAAATCCTCGCGAAGACTCAGCCGCCACCAGAGCATGTGGGCAATCTCGTGACGCATGTGGCCGATCATGGTCCGATAAGGCTCTTCCAGCGCTTCACGACGGGTGGTAAGTAGTACGGGGTCCACCTCTGCCACACTGATGGTCACCACACCTTCAACGTGCCCCATCGCAACAGGGGTGGGGCCCTCAGCGAGCAAATGAAATACGGGCCGCGCCCCCGGATCTTCGGGACGAAACCAATGCCAGCGCCCCAGATTATCCAGCACCCACCGCTTGGCCGCCTCGGTTTGCGCCCAGTTGGGGACGGCATTGGCGATCGAAGGATCAGGTGCCAGCGCCGTCATGCTACAGGACCGGCAGAATGCCCCCTCGTTCGGCGCTATCCAGTTACAGCCTATTTTGTCCCGATTGGCACAGAAAGGTGGCATCGGCAGAAAGGCACGCGCCTGGGGATCATAGGCAACGGGGGTTCCATCAGCCGTGGCAAGGTTGTCGAACCAGAGAGAGCCGGCACCAACTGGATTGGCAAAAACACGCATTAGCAAGCTCCAGGGGAGATGTAAGTGACCGATGTAAGTCAACATCTTGAGCCATGGACCCGCTTGGCCACAAGCATAAGCCGAAAACCGGGATCATCACATCTTTCCTCTAAAAAAACGCCAGGGATCAACTTGAAGCAGTTTAAGGAAGTTGTACCTGCGATGTAATATCATTTCAACGTTCAGGATTTGAGTGAATTACACAGAGAGTAATGGCAGTTACTAGGTACGCCGTCCATTGCACCTTACTGAGACCGTATCTGGCCGCCTGGAAAGTTCATCACCACATTTTTTCTTTTTGCCACAATAAGATCATCATTTCTATCGGCAAAAATTGTGCGCGACAAGTACAGTTTCAATTCGCCACGATCCAGCAATCGCTGAAGGATCAAGTGTCCAATTTTATCATCGGCAAATTCGACTGCCACGCTGTTGATTCCCGAGACTGCGGCAATGATTCGCGCGTATTTACGGTCACGGGAGTTATCTGCAGCATAGCTTATTAGCACGCGTGTACCGGGGCTCCTGCGCCCTGCTCTCCAGATTGCAATTAACTTAACCAGATTTCTGAGCAGGTATCGTTTTTTTTGGAATCGGCCACTCACGCTAACAGCTATTTCGGCTTTTAAAGTAGATGCCGCCAGTAGAGCCGGGTAGCTCCCCGCACTGAAACCCAAAGTGCGAATATAGCCGTACTTACCGATCAAGTCCTGTGCGGTCAACCATTCGATAATTCCAGTGAGGCTATCCCTATTGTGGGGAATACCATACCGGTAACTTTCATTAAACGTTCCAGAGATAACCAACAGGTCATAATAAGCCGAGTTTGTATGCTGCATAAATACGGCGTTGGGCATCATCATATTGCGAACGCCACTGGGTGGGAAACAGATCAACAGGGTTTTTTCAGCCGGCGATCCCGGCCCCGAAAAATGGGCCACACTAGGCGCGACCCGGCGCCAAACAAAAGGTTCTGGCTGCTCTTTTCCGCTTCTCAGCATCAGGTTTTTTATTTCCTCCAGCCAATAAAAAGCAGTTATTTTGAGCTTTTTAGCTACCCCTGTCGGCACAAGTTGGCCGCTAGTGTGCCATTCATACAAGTGTTCCACTTCTGTCGGCGTCAATCGGTTTTCCAACGTGTTGAGCGCCTTGTTCAATTGCACAGATGTGTGGCAGAAACTGATAATACGTTGGAAAAAACGTACTACGTAGGGAGGAATGTTCGATGAAGTTTCAGTATCACCTGATCCGTTTGACGAATAAACAATAGCGTCTTCCAGTTCGTGTTGTCGTTGCGATAAAACATGAGAGACTATGTTTCCGAGATAGCGATATGTAGCATACTCTCGCGGTGTAATGATCGTATCGTACTCAGTTTCCAGTGCGATCAAGAATTCCATGCGCGACAGTGAATCCATTCCGATGTCTTGAAAAGCGATATCCGTGTCACCATTTTTAAACGCTGTGATCAATGAGTCCTTTAAGCGGCTTTTAATACGTGGACCCAATAGATCAAAAATATCACCTCGTATTTGATCGCTCCTTATTTGCAGATCCATCGCTTCCCGACGAGATATTTTTCCAGAGGCGTTGGTCGGAATCTTGTCGACGATGATGTACTGTCTTGGGCTACGAACACCGACCTGCCTCTTTACAAACTTTTTTAACGTGGGCAGTTTTTGTTTTACGTTCTTGGTAAAAACAACCAATGCCACTGGAATATTACCGTGCACAGGGGATTTTTTTGGTAGTACGGCAGTATCAGCAACCCCCGGGAAGCTTCGAATGACCGATTCGATATCCTGGGGATAGATATTCATGCTGTTAAACACAAACATATCGTCAATGCGGCCACGCAGATGAATACGCTGTTGGCTGTCCAGATAACCGATATCGCCCGTAAAAAACCAGCCATCCGCTAACCGGGCCACTGTCAGGTCGGGGTTGCCCAGATACCCGCGAAACATACCTTCACAGCGAATAGCCAGTTCTCCATGTTCGCCTGTTTTGAGGGGTTTTCTCTCTGGTGAAACCACGCATATTTCAATTCCGGGCAATGGTTTGCCGACACTTTCGCCAGCGTTGAAATCGTTTGGATCAGTAAACGCAATGGCGCCTGTTTCGGTGGTACCGTAGCCAGCTTGTAGATTCCCAGTGATGTGGTCACGCAGTTGCTGCCTGAGTGCCAGGGGAACATGTGAGCCGCCGAGCTTCAAGCGAATGCTCGCTAGCTTGTTGGTGTCAGGCACGCCCAATAACTCCTGTGCCTGAAAAGCTGATATGTGCACAACGTTAACGTTCAGCCGTTCACATTGGGTAACCAGCGATTCGCGCTCAGTACCCAAAAATACATTAGTTGCGCCTGCTGCTACGCAATACAGGCGGTGACGCTTGGCAAAATTGTGATCCATGGAGGCCAGACAGACGAAGCGTTCCTGTTTGGAGTCGACGTGGCGGTGAGCTTGCGCTACGAGATCGCTGTCACGATGAATCACCAACTTGGGCTCACCCGTTGTACCCGAGGTGGAAAACAAAAGGAGTGCTTCAGGAACAGGAACATGCGCTTCGATTGCCCCGGCGTATCTATCCGGTGCCATTGGATCTACCGCCATACTCTCATCAACTACATGAGTAGCGCCGCATCGACTGATGATGGTCTTTTGCGTCTCACCTGATTCGTGCGAGGGAATTGTGAAAGATGTCGCGCCGATATGAGTAGCGGCAAGACATAGAAGTAAATGTCTTATGTCTTCGGCGCACTGGATCCCGATAGTAGAATTGCCCGAAATGCCCGCATTGTTAAATTCGGTTATCTGTGCACATACAAGTTGGGCGAGCTGGGCATAAGACAGGGTGTATCTCGGAGTTACAACCGCATCATGATCGGGGTGATTGTCCGCGTAATAAAAGAGTCGCCCAATCAATGATGCAGGCATTTGCGTTGCCATTGTATTGAACTGTGGGGCGACAACCATCATTTTGAGATTGTAAACAACAGGTGCAATGGCTCATTCAACAGCGGTGAAAAAAACGCTTTGTCTATTGCTACCAACTCAGGCGTTACGGTTAACTCCTTCACCTCGGGCATGCTGGAAAAACCCGCACGTCGTAAACAATCAAAATAATTTCCAAACGTTTTGTGTACGCACTGCACGGGCAGGGGCTCCCCGCTACGTTTCCAGATTTCCCCCTCAAATTTTTGGTTTACATCTGCAAAGTAGTTCTTCCCCCTGGAGCCAAAGTAAAACGGCGGCGTCTGACTACCATGTATAAAGGGAAAGAACGGATGGGGTACGCTAAATATAAATTGGCCCTGGGGATGCAAGGCATCATAGACCATTGAAAACACGCGCTGCATTTCTTCAACCCGAAGATAGTTAAACAAGAACACGGCTATACAAAGATCGAACTGTCGATCGGGGTTGAACTCAACTACATTGCAGGCCCGGTACTCAATGCCATATTGATCTTTTGCTTCCTGCGCCTGAGCAGCTTTAACCATCTGCTCGGACAGATCCACACCCAGATAGTCACCAGCACCTCGACGTTTCAGCTCCCGCGCGCAATAGCCTTCGCCGCAGCCAATGTCCAGTACAGAACGAGCATTCAACTCACCACAAGCCTCAAAAACCAGAGGGCGTGCGGTAAAATCAGACAGTGAACTTGGTGTTAATCGCAGCCACTTATCGGCATTGTCGTTGTAGATCTCTTCAGTATTCAAAGGCAGATAACTTCTCAATAGATGGCGAGGTTGAGACGGGAAAACCATGGGCACGCTCCAGCATCTTGTCCCAAAAGGCGACCCGCATATCAATGGCTTTTCTGGTGCCATATTCAATTTGTTCACACGCTGTAGGGCTCTGAGCCAACTCTTCAGCAATCAATAACAACTTAGCAGCGTGCTGATCGTCACATTTACTGTGCAAATCAAAGAACACCCGTTGTGTCATTGTCAGGTGGGAATGAGCATCAAGTCCTTCCAGAATCTGGTCGTAAATGCGGGACACGATAAGTTCAGTGCCAATACCAATAGCACCTATGCCAGCACACGCGTTAACTTGACAGATTTGCAAAAACTGTCGACTCCACGACAGGCTTGTTTGGCTCGGCTGCGTAGTTTTAAGGTAATTGGCATCAATTCCCAAAGCCTCCTGGAAACGGCGATACAAGCTGGCATGTGGTTGTCCGATGACACCAGCCAACACATCTGGCGGCAGATCTAAATCGTGATTGTTGCCCTGTTCTTCGGCCAGGTTACACAACAGAATTTGCTTGTGTTCGGCGTTACTGAGGTTTTGAATTACTGCCGATACATAGCGAATAAAAGCAGTGCTATAAAAGCCGTACTGAAAAGCAAAGTCTTTAAACGCCAGATCAACGTTTGGGAGATCCCCCTCACGCAACGCGCACAAATAGGGATGATTTACCGCAGCAGAACCCAATGCTTCAGCACTTATATATTGAATAAAAGCACCCGGAGAATGATATCTATTCATTGATTAACTATATAATTTGAGAACTTGAGCCACCAGTTTTTTCCAAAAAACCTACAGCGGCGTTCCAATTATCATCATTTATCGGCAGCAAGCGCAAGACAATAGGCTTGCAGTGTCGTCCTAACTTACCCCGTTGCAACATGACAACAGAAACATAGTAGACTGAATCTCACCACACTCCTCACCGACCTATGCTTTATTTCAAGCGAAGTAACGCATAGGGGCTGTCGGAGGTTATAGTCCACATACTGTCCCTCCTGACCTGATAAAAACGGGACATTCCAAGGGCGACCCGGCCGCTCATAGGCCATATCCACACAGTATCTTTACAACCCCGGTAGAAAACCGCAGGGTCGGGCCACCAACAGACGAAGCACTTTGTTCCTGTACTTTTGCTCTGTATCCTGATCGAATGACAAAATTCGCCTGGAACCAACCCTACAGAGTTGGATTTTGGACAACCGGGACCGGAACTTGAAACCACTGACAGACGACAAAACGATAGAAACCATACTCTGGACCGCCCTGTTCGAGCAATCCGGAGATGCCATGGTGGTATTCAGGCAAGATGGCAGTGTGTATCGGGCCAACCAGCGTTATGTCGATATGCTTGGCTATTCCCCCGAAGAGTTGAGCCGCCTTCACGTGTGGGACTGGGATATCCATTTCAGCAAACAGAAACTCAAGGAAATGCTGCTGGCCGCTGATAATACCAGTGCGCATTTTGATACCCAGCACCGCCGCAAGGACGGCACTATTACGGATGCAGAGGTCAGTACCAATGGCGCCCTCTATAAGGGCGAAAAGCTGATTTTCTGCATTGTCAGGGACACCACGGAACGCAAATACACCGAGGAGCGGCTTCGACAGAATAAAGAATTGCTTGAGCGGGTCGCCGCCCAGGTACCCGGCGCACTGTACCAATACCGTATGGCCCCGGATGGTACGCGCAGCTTCCCCTATTTCAGTGAGGGGCTCGCCGAACTGGGCGGTCTGAAGCACGAGGAATTGTCCGGTACAGACGAGGACAACATCATGTCCCGCATTCTTCCTGAGGATGCCGCCGATATCGAGAGTAAAGCCCAGGTATCTGCACAAAACCTGTCGCATTACCATGCAGAGTTCCGCATCCGACATAATGATGGCTCTATTCGCTGGATCGAGTGCCGCGCCGCACCGGAGAAGGAAGCGGACGGCTCTATTATCTGGACTGGAATACTTCTGGATATTACTCAACGCATCCAGGCCGAAGAGCAGGTACGAATTATGGCCATTACAGACGGCCTCACCGGCATTAATAACCGGCAGGAGTTCGACCGCCTGCTGGAACACGAAATAGAACGTGCCAACCGCTACCATACCCCGCTTTCACTGCTCATGTATGACCTCGATCACTTCAAGCAGGTCAACGATCGTTTCGGCCACAATACCGGTGACACGGCATTGAAAACAGTTACCAGCCTGGTCAACGACAACATCCGCAACATTGATATCCATGGGCGCTGGGGTGGCGAGGAGTTTATGGTATTGCTGCCGCAAACCGGGTTAAACACGGCGAAAGACGTCGCCGAAAAGTTACGACAAACCATTGCCAGCCATCAATTCAACAAGCTCGGCAGCATCACTGCCAGTTTCGGGGTGGTAGAGTTTGCCCCCCATGAGAAGGCGAAATCCTTAGCCCAACGGGTTGATGAAGCACTCTATCGGGCAAAAGAGCTTGGCAGAAACCGGGTTGAGGTGTAGTGAAAATTGGGGAAAATACAAACGTAGCCCAGAAGAACGACTTCATTCGTGCATTATCCCAACAACTACCTTTGCGGCACATTCTATAAAAGTTGAAAAGTTGTATCTGACCCTACTTATTTCTTTATCACTCTGACCAGACGGCATACTCATTACCACTTGGATCGCTGAAATGAAATCTGCGACCACCGGGGAAGCTAAAAATTGATTTCACGATTTTACCCCCGGCTTGCTCCACTCTATTAAGAGACGCCTCAAGGTCAGAACTGTAAAGAACAACAAGGGCACTACCCTTCCCAACCTCAGCCACTAGAGGTGATCGGTAAAAACCCCCATCAAGACCGGCATTCTGGATCGCAGCATAGTCAGGACCATAATCTACGAATTGCCACCCGAAAGCATCCGAGAAGAACTTCTTTGTGCCTTCGAGGTTACTCGCCGGCAATTCGATATAGTTGATCTTTTCAGATGTCACAGTTCATCTCGTAGTCTTATAACGCTCAGATCAAGTGCGCCAGAGGCGTCACCTGAATAGGTATCGCAAATATCACGATAAAAACCCGACAACAATATAGAAAAGCATATTGCCAACAGCCAGAATTAATATGACGAGAAACAACCGCGCCATAACTTTTACAATAATATGCCTTTGCTTCGCAAGAGTTCCAAATGACTCAGTCAATATAAATAATAGCAATGCAATGTGTGCAGCAACCCCACTTGATAGATACAAGAAATTAATTTCTAAACTAGATCCAATAGCAGTTAGTGCCAATGCACATAAAAATACTGCTAAAAGAATCGGTCGTGCTCGTATCAATGCTTCCATCTAAAATACCTAATGCTCTGATAAACGGCGAGCGTTAGCGAGTCCAGTGCAGGCCGCTTTTGGGCCGAAACGGTGTTTGAGCAGTTTGTTAAATGGAGTCTTGGCACAATACATAGCTATACACCATTTGTTATTTTTTCTAAGTGAAAATCGGTGAAGTCTGATAACCGCCTAAGTTTTATATGTGATATTTCGTATTTTTTATCTGTAAAATCTGACCGTGGTAGAATCGCGACAGTTTTAATATTTGCCTTACTCGCAGAGATAATCCCAGATAGGGAGTCTTCGAATGCAATGCATTTTGACGGATCAACTTTTAATTTTTTTGCAGTGGCCAAATATACTGCTGGATGGGGCTTTCCTTCGATTTCATGCTCCGAAGAGGATATGCTGTGAAAATATTTAGAGATACCTAGCTTGTTTAGAACTACAGGAATCAATCTAGAAGGCGCGTTAGTTGACAGGCCTATTTTAAATTTTTTCTTTTGAAAAAAACTTAAAACCTCTTCCACTCCTTCCATAGGCTGACCCTTTTCAGAAATAAGTGTTGCTACGCGGTTAACCACTTCATTTTCGACTTGCTCTAAACTTTTACCTGACCAAGGAAAATGGCCATACCAAAATTCAGTTACCTCTCGGGTAGTCATGGAAGCGGTATTAGCAGACAGTTCCTCACTTACTTCAACTCCGACAGAGGAGAAAACTTGCTTCTCTGCCTCTTTCCACATGGGTTCTGAATCAATAAGAGTTCCATCCATGTCAAAAATTACTGCTTGCATCATATTGATTCCATTTAACGCCCGCCTTTGGGGCAGGCAAAATTAGCGCAGCGTTTTTGACTGTCCCAGCCCCGCAGGGGTGACAACAGGCCCTTGTTAGCTTTCACACGCCAACTCCCATTGTTTAAATTTATTGCCTATAAATTCTTTTACGCCGCTAGCGACATGAATGTCTTGAGATTTTACTTTGTAGTCGAAATAGAGATCTTTGTAGCGTAGGTCTTGGGTACAATCGTAGTTTTCCGGTTTTTTGCCAGAACAGTAGCCAAAATACCAATCTCTAGGGCGCTCTTTATCTTTGCCTCCCGGCACAGTACGAGCTAGATGCCACCATGTATCAATGAAACGTTTATCCCCCAGTTCATATAAACCTAAAATTGCATTGTAAATATGATGGGGCTGTTTTTCGGTACTAGCAAGATTCCATGCTTTCTCGGCCATACCATCAGGACTTCCTATTTGGCTTTGAGCCCAAATAATACCTGTGATGTCATGTGCAAGATCTACGTTGTATTGGTTTATATGGCTTTTCGTATACCCTTCAACAGACTCCGATATTTCGCCTGCTGAAAGAATGTAAAGGCCTCCAGCAGCATCTTCATCAAGTCCGCTTACGAACCAGAGATACGGTATATTTACACTTAACTCGTATTCTTTAGGAATACATAGCTTTGTGTCACCCACCTCTACAACACTGTGAGTTCGCATGCTCTCCGAAGTGCACTTTACAAGCAGTAGAAGAACAGGGATAGCGATGATGGTTAGTAATATTTTCTTGATCATTCTAAGAAGCTAACGCCCGCAGCAGCGGACATTTTGCAGTGAGTTGGTTTGTGCTAGCGTAGCGTAAAGCACAAACCGGCGAACGGAAAAATGTTCCGACTGACTGCGCTTGTTATAACTTTGGTTGGCCAACGAAAACACGATAGAAAACCCCCGATGCAGCACCCCAAAGCGTGCCAGCTATTAAAAAAATATAAGGTAGCCCAAATATTGCTAAGACAAATAATCCCAGTAAACCACCAATGATACCGACTACAGGCACTGTAAAAATGTTGCGTTTAACTAGCTGTGGCTGAATAAATAGCCCAGATAACAATGACAGCACTAGCGCTACTGGAAACCCTAGCGCAACCACAGCAAATGAGATATCGCTGGTATCTTTTGGATAAAACCCATTATTTAGATACCCAGTTAAAACAGCAAGAATGCCTCCCGCTAATGGTGCCAAAACTATTGCAATTTCTCGATTCATTTTGAGTTATAACATTTGTATATCGCGCACGCGCGCTTTGCCAAAGCTGATATTCGGCACTTTTTGATAACGGATTGATAAAGAATAGAAAATTGAGGCATATCCGATTCCTTTCAGAATAAAGCGAGTTTTTCCTATTATCTAAAATAATAGGACCTCATTATTTTTTCTCGCTAACCTGTAACAACCTGTTTTATTTATATTATTTTTTTCGGTTGGCATGATAACGCGCATCAACTGAGTATAAACCGAGAGTGGAATTTGACAACATCCTGTCACCGGGGTCATTTGCCGCCATCACCTCCACCAAACCGTAATCCGAAAAGCGCTGAAGCAAGCGGTTAACATCGAAGACACCATTAACAAAAAGGTCAATTGCCATACGTTTCGGCACTCTATCGCCACCCACCTTCTTAAATCAGGTACGGATCTTCGAACGATCCAGGAGCTCCTTGGACACAATGACTTAAAAACCACTCAGATATATACACATGTATTGGGCCAACATTACGCTGGAACTTCAAACCCATTGGACCGGCTGTAGCACATCAGCCAATGATGCACGCGCCCGTCTACTATGTGTCTACTTTTGAAAAATAAAGGAGAATCATGAGTCTCTCCAGCACAGAAAAGTTTGGATAACTTATTGATTTTAATGGTGCCCGGAGCCGGGGTCGAACCGGCACGGAGGTTACCCTCCGAGGGATTTTAAGTCCCTTGCGTCTACCAATTTCGCCATCCGGGCATGTTCGGGGATGGGCTTTATTGCTGATGTTGTCTGAAGGTTGCCAGCACGTTGTGCTGGTCCTTGCGGTCGCTCTCGGCTCCTGCCTTTCGCGACACTCGAGCATCCTGCTCATCGTCTACCAATTTCGCCATCCGGGCATGTTCGGGGATGGGCTTGTTCCGGCTGTTACTGCTTTCGGTTACGCAATTGACGATTGATGGTCTGGAGGATTATCGGGCTGGACAATCAAACGGCGGTGTTGCGTTTAACGGTTAAAAATGGAGGCGCGGGTCGGAATCGAACCGGCGTTAACGGAGTTGCAGTCCGCTGCATGACCACTCTGCCACCGCGCCTTTTGGATGCGGGATTGTACCCGACGGGATTTTCAAAGAACAGTAAAGAAGGCGGGTATTCTATGGATTGATCGTCGAGAAGCAACCTCTTTTTCGCTGTGCGGGAAATTACGCCAGTGTTGGATCACCACTCACCCTCAGGAGACTTTCGACAATTCAGGCCAGGCTGCTTTGAGATAGATCAGCATGGACCACAGGGTCAGCAGTGCCGCCACGTACAACAGGGCGATGCCCATCAGATCCAGCTTCGGGTACAGCACCGGATTAATCGCCAGCAATATGGCAATGGCGATCATTTGCAGGGTCGTTTTCACTTTCCCCATGTAGGACACGGCAACGCTGGTGCGGTTACCCAGTTCCGCCATCCACTCACGCAGTGCAGAAATCACGATTTCACGGCCTATTATCACCAGGGTGGGCAGTGCAAATAGCACATTGGCGTGGGATTCCAGCAGCATGATCAGGGCCGAGGCCACAATCAGTTTGTCCGCCACAGGATCGAGAAACGCGCCGAATGGAGTGAATTGATCAAGCTTTCTGGCCAGATAGCCATCGAGCCAGTCGGTACCGGCGGCGATACCAAAAATGGCGGCGCTGGCTAGGTGGCGACCTTCCCAGGGCAGGTAGTACACACCGATAAAAATAGGGATAAGCGCGATACGTAACAGGGTGAGGATATTCGGGAGATTCCACATGATAGGTTTTACTGCAGTCCGGGCGCTGAAGACCCGCCCAAGTTACTCATTGTGGAGGGTGCTGTAAATAGTTTCGGCCACTTTCCTGCTGATACCGGGCACGCGCATCAGTTCGGCGACACTGGCCCGAACAACTTCCTGGGAGCCTCCGAAAAACCGCAGTAATTCCTTGCGCCGTTTTGGGCCAACCCCGTCAATCCCCTCCAGCGTCGAGGTGCGACGCTTGCGATCGCGGCGCTGACGGTGACCGGTAATGGCGAAACGGTGGGCTTCATCGCGAATTTGCTGGATAAGCAGCAGAGCCGAGGACTGTGCTTCCAGTTCCCGTTCGAGGCCATCCTGCGACAGCAACAGGGTTTCAAAACCCGCTTTGCGGGTGGGTCCCTTGGCGACGCCAACTACCTGCACATCAATCACGCCCAGCTCGGCCAGCACGGCAACCGCTCTGCGCATCTGCCCCTTGCCGCCGTCAATCAGCAGAATATCGGGCAGCTTGCCCTCCTCTTTCTGAATGCGGGTATAGCGGCGCACCAACGCCTGCTCCATTGCGGCATAGTCGTCCCCGGCAGCGACATCCTTGATGTTCATTCGCCGATAATCCGATTTCAGCGCCCCGCCACTATCAAATACCACGCAGGAAGCGACCGTATCTTCCCCACTGCTGTGGCTGATATCGAAACATTCGATCCGCTCAGGCGGCGCCGCCAGTTGCAGCAGTTGCTGTAATGCCTCCAGTCGCTGCTGGGTGGTTTTGCGTGAGGCGATGCGACCGTTCAGGTTCTGGCTGGCGGTGCGCTCGGCCAGTTCGACCCATTGGGCCCGGGTGCTGCGACCCCGGTGCTTGAGAAGCACCCGGTGGCCGGCCACCTCGGAAATCGCCGAGGCCAGCAGAGTACTGTCAGGCAGCGCTTGATTGACGACAATCTCGCGCGGGAAATCACCCCGGCCGCTGTCGCGCAGATAGAACTGCGGCAGGAAATCTGTCAACACTTCGGTGGCATCCGCTGCCAGCGGTACCTTTGGGTAATAGCTTCGGCTGCCGAGGATTCGCCCCTGACGGATATAGAGTACGTGCACACAGCACTGGTCTCCCACCAGCATGGCGGCCACCACGTCAATATGGCTGCTGCCGGACTCCACCACCTGTTCGGCCTGAATGGTACGCAGTGCCACCATCTGATCGCGCAGCAATGCGGCCCGCTCAAATGCCAGTGCCTCTGCGGCCACGTCCATGTCGGCCTCCAGCTCACGGATCAGGTTGTCGTTCTTGCCCTCGAGGAACATCTGGGTGTGTCGTACATCGCGCTGATAATCCTCCTCAGAAATCAGCTCCACGCAGGGGGCGGTGCAGCGATTGATCTGGTATTGCAGGCAGGGTCGGGAGCGATTGCGAAAGAAATTATCGTCGCACTGGCGTACTCGAAAGGTTTTCTGCAAAAAATTAAGGCTGTCCCGAACGGCCTGAACACTGGGGAATGGCCCGAAGTACCGGCCAGCCTGTCGCTTGCTGCCCCGGTGAAAGGCCAGCCGGGGGTAGGTATCCCGGTCGGACAAAAACAGGTAGGGGTAGGATTTGTCATCCCGCAGCAGGATATTGAATGGTGGCCGGTTTTGCTTGATCAGATTTTGTTCGAGCAACAACGCCTCTATTTCCGTCTGGGTAATAGTGACATCGATGTTGGCGATACGGCTCACCAGAGCAGCCGTTTTCGGGGTCAGCCCGGTGGTTCTGAAATAGCTCGCAAGCCTTTTGCGGAGGTTTTTTGCCTTGCCGACATAGAGCACAGCCCCGTCCTCACCCATCATCTGATAGATGCCGGGACGCTGGGTCAGTTGCTTGAGAAACGGCTGATGATCAAAAGGCATGGGGCTATTGTACAGCGGATCAGATCAGTTCGGACGGATCTACCAGACCGTATTTTACCGCTGCCAGGGTAAGCTCAACATCGTTGCTGACACCGAGCTTTTCATAAATACGATATTTGTAGGTATTGATGGTCTTGGGGCTGACAAAGAGGGTTTTTGCCACATCCTTGGCGCGGATACCGCTGGTAATCAGCGCGGCGATCTGCAGTTCACGCTGCGAGAGGCGCGACAGCGGTGAGGATTTGCCACCGGATTTCATGCCGTTGGCCACCATTATCTGGGCCAACTCCGGGTTGACATAAATGCCACCGCTCAGGGCGGTTTCCACCGCTGCCTTGATCTGATCACAGTCAGCTTTTTTGGTGATATAACCGCAGGCACCGGCCTTTAAAAGCGAGGCAGGGTAAAAGTCATCATTGAAGGCGCTGACCACGATAACCCGGGTTTTCGGGTAGTGAGACAGAATGCGCTCGGTGGCTTCCAGTCCACCGATACCCGGCATCCGCACGTCCATGAAGACAATATCGGGGGATAACTCTCGAACCCGGGTAATGGCCTCTTCACCGCTGGCGGCCTGACCAATCACGGTGATACCCGGCACTTCTGCCAGCAACTTGCAGATTCCCATGCGAATAAGGTCGTGGTCATCCACAACCAGAACGGTCTTGCATGTCTCGTTAGTGGTCATTGCGGAAGCCCTGAAATTCCATCTAGCCTACCACCGCGCTTTTCGGTTGACTATAAACCACGTTGCGAAAAGTCACGTTCACTCGCGGGCCCACAACTGTGGCGAGTTTCGGCAGTCGGTGCCGCCAGTGGTGTTGTAATGCCCCGCTCATCAACAGCAATGAGCCCTGCTCCAGTTCCAGTGTTCGCATCGACAATTCCTTTCGTGTTTTGTGCCGCAACTGAAAAGGCCGCACTGCGCCCAGACTCAATGAGGCTATCAGCGGGTTTTCTCCCAACTCCGGTTCGTCATCACTGTGCCAATCAACGCTGTCGCGGCCATCCCGATACAAATTGAGCAGAGCACTGTTGAAATTGTGCCCCACCGCCGCCTCAACCACCTTCCTGATTTCAAGCAGTACCGGCAGCCAGGAAATGGCTTTGAACTGGCGCCCGGAATACTGGTAATCGGCACCGGCGTCGCCATACCAGGCATTGAGACGGGGAATTTTCAGCCTGCGACCGGCGATGACAATCTCGCTCTGCTCCCAGGCCACCTGCTCCATCAGTACCGCCAGCCACTGCTCCGCCGACGGCGCAGCTATCAACCGCGGCCAGTAACGCAGGGCGCCACCGGGCAGCTCGATATCGAGCGGATCGGGATTGGCGGCAAACAGGTCGGATTGATTCATGGCTAAACATTCAAAGGGGTTTCTTCACTGGGGCCGGGTATATCGTCGGCTCGATTTCCAGCGCCACGGCAAACTTTTGCTGTACCGAGTCACTGATTTCTTCTGCCAGTGCCAGCAACTCGGCACCGGTGCCACCACCAAAATTGACCAACACCAACGACTGGCGGTCGTGAACGCCCACCCTGCCGCGCATCACACCGCGCCAGCCAGCCTGTTCAACCAGCCAGCCAGCGGCCAGTTTGACGGTACCATCAGTCTGGGGGTAGCACACGATATCGGGAAACTGCTGACGCAGTGCAGCTGCCTGATCCTCCGTCACGACCGGGTTTTTAAAAAAACTTCCGGTATTCGGCAGACTGGCGGGGGCAGGCAGTTTGCTGCGCCGTACCTCACAGACCGCCGCTGAGACCATGGCGGGCGTCAGCGATGCTGCATCGCAGCCTTCCAGGGCCTGTAGCAGGGCTGGATAGCTCAGGCGCAAATGCGGACGGGTAGACAAGGATAGCGTGATGGCAGTAATCACATATTGGTTGCGGCCCGCCTGTTTGAACAGACTGTCCCGATAACCAAAATGGCAGTCATCGGCCTGCATGGTATGCAACTCACCGGTGGGCAGATGGACCGCCTCCAGAGAGTGAAACAGTTCGCTCAATTCAATGCCATAGGCACCGATATTCTGAATCGGTGCCGCACCGGCCAGGCCCGGAATAAGGGACAGGTTCTCCAGGCCGTACCAGCCCTTTTCAAGAGTGTACAACACCAGTTGATGCCAGTTTTCACCAGCACCGATGTGAATATTGCGCTGCTCGCCCAGCTCTGAACCGGGAGCCAGGGCGATGCCCGGAATGGCTATTTGCAGTACCAGACCCGGTAGATCATCGACCAGTACCAGATTGCTGCCACCACCCAATGGCGTTACCGGAATATTTTTCTGGCGAGCCCACTCCAGTGCTTCGAACAGGTCTTCACGGGTGTTTATCCGGCAGAAAAACTCCGCCGTGGCAGGCAGGGACAGCGTGTTGCAGGGTTGCAGGGAAACGGCGGCCTGAATATCGAGCATTAATCCAGTTGCCCGCACAGATGAGCCAGTAAATCACTGGTGGCATCCTCCACCAGATCCAGCACTGCTTCAAATCCCTCTTCGCCACCGGTGTAAGGGTCAGGCACCTCTTTCAGGGGGCTGCTGCCGAAATCGAGAAACAGGCCGAGATGACCGGCAAACTCAGGCAGGGCCAGTGCCTGCAAATCCCAGAGGTTCTGCTGATCCATGGCGAGCAGATAATCGAACTCCAGGAAATCCTCAGGCCGCACCTGACGGGCCCGCAGGTGGCTCAGGTCATAACCGCGCTTCAGTGCAGCCGCACTGGCTCTTGAGTCTGGCGAGCGTCCTACGTGCCAATCACCGGTACCGGCGGAATCAATCAGAATCCGGTCCTGCAAGCCCGCCTCGGCCACCCGTCTCTCAAAAATTCCGTGGGCGGTCGGCGATCGACAGATATTACCCAGACAGACAAATAACACACGCAGCTGTTTCATTCTGACATACCCCTGAATATCGCGACGACCCGCTGCAGGTCCTGCTCGGTATCAACGCCACCGGGCACATCGGCCACGGCTCTGGCCACGTGAATCCGCTCACCATTCCACATGAAGCGCAACTGTTCTAGGCATTCCAGCGCCTCAATGGGTGCCACCGGCCATTGTACAAACCGGTTCAGCAAGCCGACCTGGTAGGCGTAAATACCGATATGTCGCATTGGTTGCAGGACAGCAGACATGGCCGCCACCCGGTCATCAGAAAAATCCCGTGGCCAGGGCACCGGTGCGCGACTGAAATACAGCGACATGCCCTGACGGTCCGTAACAACCTTGACCACATTGGGGTTGGCGAAACTCGCTTCGTCCGCGATCGGTTCGCAAAGCGTTGCGATACCGGCGCCGGGGTTATTGATGAGGTTTCCGGCCACCTGGTCGATGACTGCGGGGGGAATCAACGGTTCATCACCCTGAACGTTGACCAGCACATGATCCTCGGCAAAACCGTGCTGGGCCACCACTTCCTGCAAACGGTCAGTCCCGGACGGATGATCCGGAGATGTCATGCAGACCTCACCGCCAAACCGGATCACCTCATCGGCAATCTGCTGATGATCCGTGGCAACAATCACCCGGTCAGCGCTGCTCTGCCGTGCCTGCTCGTAAACCCGCTGGATCATGGTTTTGCCGGCGATATCCTGCAGCGGTTTGCCCGGCAGGCGAGTGGAAGAAAAACGGGCGGGAATCACAACAGTAAAGGTCATAGCAACTCAATCATTTTCAGAGGGCACTTTTTCGCGAGTACTTTTTCTGTAAGTACGTTCTATGGGGTCGTTATGGGGCGGCACTGGCCGCTACGGCCAGGCAGCCGACATCCCGCATCAATCGCTCGATAAATGGTGGATCGGGCTCAGCCTGAACATCCAGCACCCAGACATTATCACTGCTATCGGCTACGCACTTTACCGCATCTTTTGCTGTGATAATAACCGGCAGTCCATCGTCAAAACACAATTCCTCTCCCGTAAACCGGTGGTGGTCTGGTAGCGGATGGAGAATCGGCTCGAACCCCAGTGATGTCAGGGTATGGGCAAATCTGGCAGGATTTCCAATCCCGGCAACAGCATGTACCCTGCGGCCAAGGGACCAACTGCCGACAGCCACCGATGTGCCAGTGGCCAGTTGCCGGAAATGCACGGGTGACAACTTGAAGGTTCCCTGGTGGGGAATCCCCAGACTGGCTACCGTTTCGTTTACCACCACAAAGTCTGCCGTCTGCAGCCGTGAAAGTGGTTCCCGCAATGGCCCCGCAGGCAGGCAATGGCCATTGCCCGTGCCGCGCTCGCCGTCCATCACCACAATTTCAACATCCCGGGGCAATCGGTAATGCTGCAAGCCGTCGTCGCTGAAAATCAGATTGCAGCCGGTATTTTCCAGCAGGTATCGGGCCGCCCGATAACGGTCCGGGTCCACCACCACCGGACACAGTGATGACAGCAGCAGGGGTTCGTCACCGACGGCCTCCGCTGTAGACGAGTCGGTAACCCGCTGCGGATAATGGGTTGCTGAACCGCCATAACCGCGGCTGATAATACCCGGCCGGTAACCCTGCGCCTGAAAAATAACCACCAGTGCCGCCAGTAGCGGGGTTTTTCCAGTACCGCCAACACTGATATTACCCACCACAATCACGGGGATCGGCAAGGGACAAGGGGGGCTAACCCGCTGGTAATAAAAACGTCGACCACTGCTGACAGCCCGGAATAACCAGGATAAAGGCAACAGAAACAGGGCCCAGCTCATCGGCCTGTACCAGGCCCTTTCCAGTGACAGTCGGATATTCATGGTCGCGGCGCCCAGTCAGATAGCCTGATGGGGTTCGTCATTAAATTGCTTTTTATGCAGCTGTGCATAGCGACCGTTCATGGCCAGTAATTCACTGTGAGTGCCCTGTTCGACGATCCGTCCCTGATCCATCACCATAATACGATCGGCGTTCTCGATGGTACTGAGACGGTGGGCAATGACAAACGTGGTGCGCCCTTTCATCACCTGCTCAAGGGCTTTCTGGATGTGGTGTTCGGATTCAGTGTCGAGAGCCGAGGTCGCCTCATCCAGGATCAGCACCGGGGCATTTTTCAGCAATGCGCGGGCAATCGCCAACCGCTGCCGCTGGCCACCGGACAGCATGATGCCCTCATCACCGATCTGGGTATCAAAACCGTCCGGAAGCCGCTCGATAAATTCCAGTGCGTGTGCGGCACTGGCCGCCTCGCGCACCGACGACGAGGGGTTTTCACCCAGCGCACCGTAGGCAATATTGTTGTAAATCGTGTCATTGAAGAGCGTTACATTCTGGGACACCAGGGCGATATGGCTGCGCAGGTTATCGAGGGTGTAGTCCCGTATATCAATCCCGTCCAACAAAATCGTTCCTTCACGGTGGTTGTAAAAACGGGGAATGAGATTCACCAACGTGGTTTTGCCACTGCCGGACTGTCCTACCAGCGCAATCACCTCGCCCGGCCTGACCTCCAGATCAATTCCGTTCAGCACGTTACCCGCTTGTTCCGAGTAGGCAAAACTGACGTTTTTGAACTGAAAATGCCCATCTACTCGCGCCTTCTCGACCGTGCCGAGATCCGGCTCATCCGGTTCATCAAGAGTCGAAAAAATGGTGCCTGCAGCCGCGATGCCCTTCTGAACGTTGCTGTTTACCTCTGATAACTGGCGGATCGGTTTGGCCAGCAGTGCAGCTGAACCAAGAAACTGGACAAATTCGCCACCGCTCATGTTGGCCAGCACACTGGGATCCAATGCCAGCCACATCAGTAGTGACAACGCCATCGCAACCAACAACTGGATGACTGGCGTGCTAATGCCCTCCGCCACGGCCATTTTCATTTGCTGACGACGGTTGTAGTTACTGGCGTTGTGCATGCGCTCACGTTCGTATTCGACGCCACCAAAAAGGTGCATTTCACGATAGCCACTGACCGCCTCCTGGGTCACATGGGTCACGTTGCCAACCGATGACTGAATGCGGCGACTGAGCAACCTGAACCGATTGCTGATATAACCCACCACCGCACCGATGAGTGGCAGTACGACGACAAAAATGGCCGCCAGTCGCCAGTTAAGATAAAACAGGTATGAAATCAGGCCAATCACCAGTGCACCCTCACGGATGATGACTTTGAGCGAATTGGTAGCAGCGTGAGTCACCTGGGCCACATGGAAGGTAATACGGGAAATCAGGTGGCCTGACATGTTGGTATCAAAGAAACGGCTGGGCAACGTGGTGTATTTGTTGAATAAATGGGTGCGCAGATTGTGAACCAGAATCTGGGTCACATAGGTCATGCAGTAACCGCCCACAAAAAACCCGATGCCGCGGGTCACCGCAATCATGAACATGATCACAGGGATAATCCAGCGGCTCTCGGCGAGAGCGTCATCTCCACCCAGCAAACCGGCCAGCCAGGACGTCGAGCCCTTTCCCATATCGGTCATCTGACCAGGCAGGGCAGCTGATTCGCCGGAAATGGTGTTGATAACATTAACGGTATAACCGAACAGGTCTATAAACGCCACTTCCATGGCAGAGAACAACACCAGCCCTACAATACTAAGCAGGAAAATACCCCAGTAGTTCTTCAGATAGGAAAGTAATCGCAAATAGACCTGGAGACCGGACATCTCAGGGTGTTCGGTATCGGGAATGGTGGTGGCCACTATGACTCCTCAGGATTCGCCGTCGGGCTGTATGGTGGTGATTTTCAGATGAACAAAGCCCATTCTACCTGCAGCATCCATCGCTGTAACCACCGCCTGGTGGGTTGCATTGGCATCAGCGGTAATAATCAGTGGTAAATCGGTATTACCGGCAGAAACATCCTGCAACGCCTTCATCAGAGTATCAGTCTGGCGGTTGATCAATAACTGTCCATTGACGCTATAGGCGCCATTCCGATCGATCAGTACTTCGATCTGGTCGGGCGGCAACTCTGCCAGAGAACCATCCGCCTTCGGCAAGTCAAGCACCAGGTGAGATTCCCGGGTAAACGTCGTGGACACCATAAAAAAAATCAGCAGCAGAAAAACCACATCAATCAAGGGTGTCAGGTTGACGCCATTCTCGAGTTTTCGCTGCCTGCGGAACTTCACCCGGCGCTGGCCTCATCATTGCGCATCACCCGGTCGCCATGAATTGCATCCACCAGTTTAATGGCCTGGTCTTCCATTTCCACAACCAGGCTATCGACCCGCCGCTCAAAGAAACGGTGAAACACCAGGGCCGGAATAGCTACCGTCAAACCAGCTGCCGTGGTAATCAGTGCCTCGGAAATACCACCGGCAAGCACCCCGGCATTGCCGGTACCTTCGATCATGATCGCTGTAAACACCTTGATCATACCGATAACGGTGCCCAGCAGACCGAGCAATGGCGCAATGGCGGCGACGGTTCCCAACGGGGAGAGATTCTTCTCCAGATTGTGAATCACCTGGTTCGCGGCTTCCTCGATACTGTCCTTCATGACCTCACGACCGTGGCCAGAATTGCTGATACCCGCCGCCAGAATGGTGCCGAGTGGTGATGAACTGCGCAACTGGTGAAGGTTCTCCTTGCTCAGTTGGTTCTGTTTCATCCAGTGCCATACCTGGCCAAGCAATGTTGGCGGTACCACCTTGTTGCGGCGCAGGGTCCAGTAGCGTTCAAAGGCAATGGCTATCACTACGATAGAGGAGAGTAGAATTGGCAACATCAACCAGCCGCCAGCAATGATCAGTTCGTACACATTTATCCCCAGACCTTAATGTCGGCCAAAACTTTACCATAATCAGTGAATGGCACAGTAACTGTTAAGCCATGGATACACCCAATCAGGCTGCCATTTTGTTATTTACGGGACTCCGTTCATAAAAACGACGGGATAAGCCAACGTCAAAACCAATAGCGACGCGCCTGCGTGCGCTGAGCCGTCATGGAAAATTGGCCGCTGTCCTGCCAACGAAAGATCAGCGCACCCTGCTCTGCGGTATTCAACACCGTTGAGCCCTGCATCAGATAGCGTTGTACCACCGACTCGGCAGGATGCCCAAAATGGTGTCGATAGGCTGCGGAAAAAACAACCTGCTGTGGTCTGATCACCGCCAGGAACTGTTTCGAAGATGAGGTTTTACTGCCGTGATGAGGTGCTATCAGCAGGGCAAACTGTTTTTTATCGGCCGTCATCTGCTCTAATTGTGGCAGCAATCGATGCTCCACGGATGCATCGATATCGCCGGGCAACAGTATCACCTGATCGAGATAGCTGATCGCCAGTACACAGGAATGATTGTTGTTGTTTTTTTGCCGTGAATCGGCGGGATGGAGGATGCGGAAGTCTACGTCGTCCCACCTCCAGGACTGCCCTGCACGGCACTGCTCAGGTACAGGAGCTGTCTCTTCAACGGCAGGACTGCCAGCCAGCCACACGGTCGGGCTGTAATGGCGCAGCAATCCGGCGACACCACCGGCGTGATCGTTATCACTGTGACTGACTACCAGCGTATCCAGCCCGGTCACTCCCTGCCTCCGCAAAAACGGCGCGACCAAGGCACTGCCTGCATCGTAACCCCCGGCATAACCCGGCCCCGTGTCATAGACCAGTGTGTGCCGCCTGGTCTGAACCACTATCGACAAACCCTGACCCACATCGAGAACAGTGACAGTCAAAGGCACCTGACGACCTGTCGGTAGATAAAACAGTGCAACCGCCAGGGGAATCGCCAGATAGCGACCGGGAATGCCTCTGGGCAACAAAATAAGCCCCGCGATACAGCTCATCAGAAATAATGACAGGCCAGTCAGGGGCCATGGCGAATAAAGCGGCAACCACGCCGGGACTGTGAGCCCGCCTGTCAGAAGGACAAACCATTCCAACTGCTTTCCCGCCAACCACCACAGCCATTCAGCCACAGCCGGGCTGATGGGGATAATCACCACACCCAGCAGGCAGAGCGGCACAACCAGAAAACTGACCCAAGGAATAGCCACGCTGTTGACCAATGGCGAGAACCAGGCCACCGGTAGCTGCCAGAAGGCCAACGGCAAAATCAACAGGAGGAACATCAGCCACTGCACCTGAAAAAACAGCCGCCATTTCGGGAGCTGATTCACAGACGGAACCAACCACAACAACCCCGCCACCGCACCGAAGGATAACCAGAAACCTGCACCCATGATGGCCAGAGGATCGAGCAGCGCGACACCAGCCAGCGCCAGACCAAATATCATGGTCCTGCCAATGTAGCGATTTGCCAAAAGGGCAACCAGTGCGGCCATCACCATAATCAATGCGCGCTGGGTTGGCAGACTGAACCCGGCCAGCGCACTGTAGGAAAGCGCAAAAACGAGGGAAAAGACGGCCCCCGTGTAAGGGGCATTGACCGGTTGACAGATCAGGGTAAAACACCTGGCCAGCAACGAACCGGTGCCGTAGCCCATCGCCGCCACGAAACCGATGTGCAGACCCGAAACCACTAGCAGATGAATTACGCCCAGCAATGAGAGGCGATACCACAAATCCTTTGAGATAAGCGACCGGTCACCAATCGTCAAGGCCGACATCAGTGCCTGTGCGTCGTCGTTGACATGGCTCTCGGCAATCTTTTGTTGCAACTGATAACGCAATCGGTCAAGGGACCACCGCTGCTCAATCAACCGGTTCTGCGGGGATGCCCTGACATACCCCGTGGCTGAAAACCCCTGTTGAATCAACCATGCCTGATAATCAAAACCACCGGGATTGACATAACCCCTGGGACGCCGCAAGCGGACTTGTAGCTGCCAGACTTGCCCGGGTTGTGGAGACACCTGATCGCCATACCAACTGAGCCGGAGTTTCCGTAACTTGAGGTTGGTCGAAGCCTCATCCAGACGCAGATTAAACTGCACCCGACGCCCATCGCGCACCGGGATCCCGTAAACTTCGCCAATCACAGTGAAATCCGTGGCGATGAACTCATCGGGCAGCTGATGCCCCAATGTGTCATAGCCCCAAAGACATCCATACACCATACCCAATAACAGGAAACTGGGCGGCGCCCAGAACCGGCGCAGCAGAAAACCGGCCGGTACAAACAGCAAAATCACCCAAAGGGGCGGCAGCTGAGACCAGAAAGCGACGCTGAAGATACCAGTGGCAAACAGGTAGGGAGATAACATTCGGGACATCCTTGTCGCCAGCCACCTTGCGGGTAGCAGAATATTTGCCCAGTATAGTTACCCGCTGAACCATTGCCAGCATTCCCCTTACCGGTGATCCTTGACAGATTTGGGTTCAGGCTGGTGTTTCGCCAGTCAGTTTGGGATTGATGGGCGGATAACAAAAAAATAGCGGAAACCAATCTACTAACCATTTTTGGCACAAATCATGGGTAAACACGACAAGCCGGTCAAAGTGGGCCTGGTGCTGTCCGGCGGGGGAGCAAGGGCTGCCTATCATGTCGGCGTTCTGAAAGCCGTCGCCGAGACCTTGCCGAAAGACGTCAAAAACCCCTTTCCAATTATCTGTGGCACCTCAGCCGGGGCTATCAATACGCTGGCAATTGCCGGTCGGGCAGGACCGTTCAGCCTCAGAATCAAAAAACTGGAAGCCATCTGGCACCAACTGGATGCGGCCAAGGTTTATCGCACGGACCTTTTTGGTGTGCTCAAAAACAGCTTTCACATGTTGGTGTCTTTTTTTCACAGTGGCTACGCCCTAGGCAAACCAAAAGCACTACTGGACAATACCCCGTTGCGGGAGTTACTGGATAATTATGTCCGGTTTCGCCATATCCGGGAAGCCATTAACAGTGGAGAGCTCGACGCTGTCAGCATTACGGCCATGAGTTACAGCACGGGCAAATCGGTAACCTTTTTTGAAGGTTCCGACATTCACGAACCCTGGTCTGTTTCCCGGCAACTGGGCCTGCGCACAGAGCTGTCCATTGACCACCTCATGGCTTCCTCGGCGATTCCCTTCCTGTTCCCGGCGATTCAAATCAAAGACCAGTTTTTTGGTGATGGTGCTGTCAGACAACTCAAACCGATCAGTCCCGCATTGAACCTCGGCGCAGACAAGGTGTTTGTTATCGGGGTCAGTGATTCACCCAACGGCAAAAATCAACCGCCACCCATTAATCACTCGCCTTCCATCGCCCAGATCGTCGGGCACATGCTCAGCAGCGCCTTTATCGACAGCATAGAAAGCGATCTGGAAACATTGAAAAATATCAATCGTCTCACCGAACACCTATCTGAAAGCGAGCGGGAAAAATATGGCCTGACTGACCTGAAACCCGTAAAATTTCTGGCCATCCTGCCCTCCCAACCCATCGACAAGATTGCCTGCGATTATCTGGATGAATTACCCGGCAGTATTCGCATGTTTCTTCGGCTCACCGGAGCCACGGCACGCGGAGGCGGTGTGAGCACGGCCAGTTACCTGCTCTTTTCAAAAGGCTTCTGCCGCAAGCTTCTGGAGCTGGGCTATCAGGACGGGTTGGCGCAACGACAGGAAATTTTGCGCTTTTTCGAGGAAAAATGACGTCCAGCGAATGATTGTCAATATCACGTACGGTAATCATTGCTTTGAAACTTACAGCTTGTAAGATATGTCCAACATAAGAATTCAGCATCAGGAGGCTCAAAAAGCCATGGCATACGAAAAATCAGTTGCTTCGACAACAACAACGCTAGACCCCTCAGTCATCAAGGTTCTGCGCAATACTTACGCGCTTCTGGCCATGACACTGGCATTTAGCGCCATCATGTGTGGCGTAGCAATGGCGATCAATGCACCTTACATGGGACTGTGGACACTGTTACCGTTCTTTATCTGCCTGTGGATGGTTGAAAAGAACAAAAACAGTTCTGCCGGACTGATCTGGGTTTTTGCCCTGACAGGATGGATGGGTTTTACATTAGGGCCCATTATCAGCTTTTATCTGGCGACCTCCGGTACCGAACCGGTAATAACCGCGCTCGGTGGTACTGCGTTGATCTTCCTTGCCTGCTCCGGTTACGTATTGGTAACCCGTAAGGAACTGTCTTTCATGGGAGGATTCCTCATGGTCGGCATTCTGATGGCGTTCGTTGCCGCCATCGCCAATTTTTTTCTTCAGATTCAAGGGCTGGCCCTGGCCCTGTCGTGTATCTTCCTGCTGATTTCTTCCGGAGTCATCATGTGGCAGACCAGCGCCATTATTCATGGCGGTGAACGAAACTACATCTCAGCCACAGTCACACTGTATGTGATGATTTATAACGTGTTCACCAGCCTTCTGCACCTGCTCGGCATGAGCAACGATTGATCCTTCTCGGGTGACTGAGACCACGACACACAACCATCTGACAAAACTTCCTGCGTGGTCTGAAAACCAGGCCAAGCAGGAAGCTGCCAAAGCTGAAATACAACTGACCGATGCTCACCTTGAAGTGATTCTGCTGGCACGACAATTCTATGCCACATACGGCTTTTCGCCGTCCATGCGACCGCTGATAAAGTTCATGGCCGAGTATCTGGAGATCAGTAAGGCACGAAGTATTTACCTGATGCAGTTATTCCCGCCAAGTCCGGCTAAACAAGTTGCCAGACTGGCTGGCTTGCCACCTCCGAAAAACTGTCTGTAACACCTTACAAGCAACCATGGAGCATTCATCATGACACTAGCCAAAGAGCACTGCGAGGCCTGTAGAGCTGACGCCCCCAAGGTTGACGATGCACAAATAAACTCTCTGATGGAACAGATCCCCGGCTGGGCTGTGCTGGATAGAGATGGTATCAAACAACTTGAAAAGAGCTTCCACTTCAGCAACTTTAGGCAAGCACTCAACTTTGCCAATCACGTTGGTGAGTTGGCCGAAGAAGTTCAGCACCACCCTGCTATCCTGCTCGAGTGGGGCAAGGTAACGGTTACCTGGTGGAGCCACAAAATCCGCGGACTGCACCGCAACGATTTTATCCTTGCAGCCAAAACCAGCGAGTTGGAGACGACTGACTCACCAGATACAGTGTAGTCCCCCGGGCAAAATAAACGGGAGACTACCTGCCCAGATCAATCTGCGATGGATCTCAGCGCCCTGCATGGGTACCGGGTTTCTTCAGATCATCTGACGATTATCCCGGCTCACTGAGTCGCTCATCAGGGTGCCCATTTCGCAAAACGCTGCACGCCGTTTTCAGCGCTGATCAGCAATCCATTGGGCGACTCCTCGCTGCCAGCGTTTTCCAACCCGGGGTGCCGCTCGATAACACCCATCAATATTGAACGCTGCCCAGCCGTTACATCCACATAAAGAATGTGCTTGCCCTCTGCCAAAGCCTTCTGAAAACGCCGGAAGCGGGAATTTGGCTGTTGAATACCCCACATACCACCTTCCCAGGTAATCAGGCCCATAACCACAAATGCCAGCATGACAAATGGGATCCAGCCTATTGACGCAGTGGCGCCAGAAAAAACGGCAAAGGACATCACCAGAACAGCGCTAAGAAAACCGAATATACCAGCAACTGCTGTTGCTCGAATCACATCTTTACGAAATAGCGGAGCAACATCATTCAGGTGATGCTGTGCCAACCCGTCATCATCGAGGCTCAAAACATGGATTTGTGGCCTGGTCATGCCATGGCCTTCCAGCTCACGTTCAATAAGACTCAAATCGTTCAGCTCATCGCTGATAAAGTAATAGCGTCTCATACATTCCCCTCCAGATGAGCAAAAAACCATCCAGTCACCCGGCCTGTTTACCGCAACAGGCTCGTTGGGGTTAACTGCTACTTGAAGTATAGACACGAATCCTTTTTCTATGATCGCAAGAGAAGAATAATTAATATCAAAAGGCTATATCATGCCCATGAATGGGCCACCATTTTCATCTAAAGGACGCTCTATACAGGCCCAGGGATGATTTCCGAAAAATTTATCAACAGTGGTCCAGCCTCACGCTAACAACGTGCCACAGGGCCATGCCGATTTTGAATTGCCCCCCCCTAGACGGATCGGTGTAAGAGGAGGTGAAGAAGCCTTCTCCTCGATTCAGGTCACCACTCACCCCATTCTTATCAAAAATTTTGTACAATACCCCTCGTATTGGGCCACATTCAGCCCAGAGATCTATAACTTCAATCTGTTTTTCCTGCTGAAAAACCGTACCTTTTTTGAGCTGAATGTTTTACATTTAGTTGAAACATTTTGATAAGCCGCAGTAGTCGAGGTAACAATGAACTATCAGGGAGGCCCTATGGCTTTTTCCCAACTTCTCCAGGACTGGGAGAAACGCTCAGCCGAAAATGCTGATTTACTGCCCACGTCAATCAGCGTACACGAATCAGACCAGATCAAACTTCAGGCTCTTTCCGAAATGTACCAGCTGTCCTCCAATGAGATAGCAGCACATCTACTGAGTGTCGCACTGGAAACATTGGAAGCTGAAATGCCCTATATACCTGGCCCCAAGGTCATCCGTGTTGAAGAGGGTAGCGAGGTGTATGAAGATGTCGGCCCAATGCCGCGCTACCTGGAAGCACAGCGCCGATTGAGAGATGCGAGCAAGTAGCAAACAGGCATACCCTCTCTTCCAGAACCAGTGGTATCGCAAGTTTGACTGTACACCTCACCCTTTAATGCATAGGTCTCTTCATTGGGCAGCGTTAGTATCCAGTTGAATCTCCCCCGATGGTGAGGTAATCAGTGCAAACCATTAATCCCGATAATTACCAGCAACAACTTGACGAAAAGCTCACGGAGCTACATGCCACCTTCCGGGATATCCCTCTTCCTGAAAAAATAGAAGTCTATCCATCAGAGCCACTGCACTTTCGGATGCGTGCCGAATTTCGTATCTGGCACGAAAACGGCCGGGCACATTTTGCCATGAATGAGCCGGGTCAGAAAACGCCCTATATCATCACGGAGTTTCCGATTGGTTCTGTGTTGATCAACCGTCTCATGACTTCTCTGACTAAAGAAATCAACGCCTCTTCGATATTGAGCAGGCGTTTGTTTTCGGTGGAATTTTTAACCACGTTAAGTGGCGATGCGCTGATCACGCTGCTCTATCACAGGAAACTGGATGACGAGTGGCAATCGGCCGCTGAGGCACTGCAACAACGTCTCGGCGTAGCTATTATCGGCAGAAGCCGTAAACAGAAAATCACCCTTGGGCGGGACTATGTCCTGGAAAAATTACACGTCGATAACAAATATTATCAATATCAGCAGATTGAAGGCGGCTTTACCCAACCCAATGCCGGCATCAATCAGAACATGCTGGCCTGGTCACTGGACAAGACCAGCGACTGTGGTGGTGATCTCCTGGAACTGTACTGTGGAAACGGTAATTTTACCTGTGTCCTGGCACAAAACTTTAATCGTGTGCTGGCAACAGAGATATCTAAAATCTCAGTACGATCGGCAACGACCAATCTATACAACAACAAAATTGATAATGTCATCATAGTAAGAATGTCCAGCGAGGACTTTTGTCAGGCCCTGGATGGTGTTCGCCCGTTTCGCAGATTGCAGCATATCGACCTGGACAGCTATAGTTTCAGCACCCTCTTTCTGGACCCACCAAGGGCCGGGCTGGATGACCTGACGCTTCAACTGGCCATGAAGTTCGACAATATTCTCTATATCTCCTGCAACCCACTAACTCTGAGAGAAAACCTGAAAGTCATCGGCAACAGCCATCGAATTGAACATTTTGCGGTTTTTGATCAATTTCCCTATACCCATCATCTCGAATGTGGGGTTTTACTAAAGAAGGCCAGTTTGTAAGTGCGCAGAAACCATCAGCGGAAATCAAAAACCCATGTTGGCAAGCCCTGTTGCGCTTAACTGCTAAAGTTGTTTGAATCTCTGGATTCTGCACAAGACATTCGCCAGAGTATAAGCATTACCCGACTCTCTCTACTCTAAGGAACCTATAAATGAAATACTGTCTGCTCGCACTAGGGCTCTTAATCACTCCACTTCTCTATGCCTCACCCGATAAAATCGCTGAAAACTGCTCTGAATGGCTAGACGCCCGCAAGCAGAATAGCCACGGTCCGTCTCTCAACTGGTTACAGGGTTTTGTGGCGGGTTATAACGAATACAAATATGCAGGAAAACACCCTCAGGGGGTATTGGGCACAAAAAAGGGTAGCGAGGTGGCTGAATGGATGGACAGCTACTGCCAGAAAAATATCAACAGCAACCCGAGAGCGGCGATCGAATCAATCATCGAAACGCGTCAACATGTCAAAAAAGGGTGTCCTGTCAGGAAGCAAAGTGGACGACCCTGTATACCCGCCGAGGAAGTAAAACAGCCTGAGCTCAACCAGTAAAACTGGAGCGGCGACGGATGATAACAGCTCAATTGATTGGTAGCGGCTGAGATTATAGACACACTACCGAAAGTAGAGAAAAAGATAAGTAGAGGTATCTGAGAAGAGGTAAAAAAAGCAGGTCTGTTTTGGTACCGGAACTAACCGGCTGTGCGCCAGAACAGACCTGCTATTTTTAATTATTGCTGATTGTTCAACCAGATGGAGTGCTCAACACTGCCTTCCACCATGCCTTCAGGCAGAATCTTTTCCTTGGGAAGCGGAACCGCTTCTTCAGCAGCTTTCTTTCTTGCTTCTTCATTAGCAATTCTTGCTTCTTCAATTGCTTTTAACTCTTCTTCTTTGGCCTTGGCTTCTGCTGCGGCTTTTTCTTCAGGGGACAACGCTGCTTCTGCTTCTGCTGCAGCCTGCTCTTCGCTAGTACCGTTGTCAGAACCGCCACAAGCAGCCAGACCCAAGATTAATACCGAAATACCAAGTAACTTTACAAAATTCATATCGACTCCCTCTGGGTATTGAAAAAAACGGGCAAATCTGCCTGAGGATAGGCAGTCTAATGGGCTGCTCAACAAAAATCTAGGCCTACGGACCCCTCGGGGGCACTGATTGTTGATAATGGTGCCATGCGGACCATTTTCCAGTGGCAAATACTGGTGGATCCAATTAGGGAGTAGGCTTTTTACCGCCACTACCGCTGTTCACGAGATTTGCACTTCTGGCAAATCTCGTGTTTTATTGCGGCTGTTTTACCGGGAAAGCCTATTCAACCCGTTTAGAATCCATTCTATATAACCAATTTTCTGGATAGTTAGTCACGCTTATGCAGCCCATCAAAGCATCTCTCATCGGACTGGCAACCTTCTTTATCTTTTACCTGTCCATGCTTAGCATACAACTGCCATGGATGTTGGCAGCGGGTATTATCGGTTTGTTGACAAATACATTCCTTTCCGGGTTTAGCGCTCTGTATCACCTGCGAGATGGCATGCTGACGGCCCTCGCCTATAGTGCGCCAATGGCCGTTTTTTCAGCTCTGACAGTGGGTGATCTGGTGCTACACGGCAAAAGCGGACCTTTCATTTTCTGGTGTACAGCCGCATTCATTACCCTCTGCGCAGGTTTTTTGGGCGTTGCTGCCATTTATCTGTTTCGTATGGCCCGCTCTGGAAACAAACAATAGTATGGTCGATATTCCTATCCCAGCAATGACGTCAGGACTTCATTTCCATGTCCCACCGGAGAAGATGCGGTGAATGATATCGTGATAAAGAAACCGGCAGTTTACTCCCCTCTGCAGATAGGATTAGGATCATTTTTCGGTGGACCCATCGCCATGACGTATTTTTTGTGGGACAACTTTCGCACCCTGGATAAGATGCCGGCCGCCAGAAATACACTGGCGTTTGGTTTTTTATTTATCGTGGCATTACTGGTTTTCACGCCGATGCTGCCCGGTGAGCTGCCAGCTATCGCAGTCCAGTTCATCTACTCACTGGTGGCATTGCAAATGGCCGTTACCTGGCAACTGCGAAAGGACGCTATAACACACTCCATTCGTTACTGTTTTCATTCAAACTGGCGCGTACTGTTATTCTGTATACCTTTCTATTTCACATGGCTCGGCGTGTGCCTGTTGGCTGCCAAAATAAGCTGAAAAGAACCGTCAAAACACCAGACAATATCGGAGTATGAATTATGGCTGTTTATTTAATCGCTGATGTCACTGTGACCGATGAAGCATGGATAGCGGAATACGCCACCAACGTGCACGACATCGCCCACAAACACGGCGGCAAGTACCTATCCCGTAGTGCCAACATCAGTACCGTTGAGGGAGAACCGTGCAAAGCGGACATGATCGCCCTGGTTGAGTTCCCTGATATGGCTGCTTTACACGCGTTTATCAATGATCCCGAATACAAGGCATTCCGGGAGTCAAGAATAAAAGGCAGTATCAGCAATTTGCATGTGATCGATGACTCTGACGCGGCAAAAACCATTCCCTATTTGCCAAAAGGCTAATCATTCAGCCCACTCGCCCGGAACAGGCTACTCCGTATCTGCCAGCATCCGCAACCTGTCGGGTTTGCAGCGTCTCAGCCAGGCTGCTGGCTTGATACCTGCTTTAGGTCATCATTTTTTGACGGCTTCTGTGATTCGACAGCGTTTGAAACTGTGGCAGGTTGACCATCGGATTGGGGGATAATTCGACACACAGGCCAATTTTGCTGCTTCAGACCCTGCTGGATCGTTCTGTAAGACAACGGACGTTTCTCATAAAATTCACTCATAACCTAAAACTCCTTTTCAAATCTGACCTAGCCGAAGAGGATGGCAAAATAACGAAACTCAATGGTATGAAGAGCTTCGCCACAGTTCTGATAACTGGCGCACAAAATTCTCTTTAAAAAGTATAGGTCTTCCCTTGTTGCAGGCTTATTTCATTTTGATTTTGATTCCAGGCGGGAGCTTATCACCCAAATGACCTCCAAAATCTCAAGCAGAAACTCCTGCTCCTAGCTGATATCACCGACGAGCACAATATGCATTCATTCCCAATGTGGATTGCAACAACGCAGCTCGGGGAATATAAGGGCTTTTTTGCCCCTATACAAATGACATTCATGTAAAAACCAGGAAATGGCGCCCGACGGCTAATGGCGGCCAACCGGATAGAATAACGGTTCTGCACCTTGCTCGGACTGAGGAGGTTTCTGCAACACCCTGCTGGCAGCATTCACCGCGAACTCCCGGTACTTTTTCTCAATGTCTTCCCGTTCGCTGTCATAGCGCAGTTTGTCGCGGGTACTGAGTTTCTGCCATTCATCCAGAATCGGGATGTGGGCTGTAGCCTCCGTCAATTGAAAAAATACCTGATAATGCTCCCGCTCGTGCTCGGGAAGATCCAATTGCGCAGCCATCATACTGATGCGAATGGCCCCTTCTGTGAGCGTGACTTGATCAGCCACAATGGCCGAGGCAATCACATGTATACTCTTGCGGTAGTGGGCTTTACGATCCTCCTGCTCTACTGCCAGCGCCTCTTCCCTGGCGTTCCGTGTATTTTTCAGCTTACGCAGTTGCAGGTAAAGGTATAAGGCATAGCCACTCAAGCCGATTAAAACAACCAGTGCCAGACTCGTGATCAGTGTCATTACATACTCCTCTGAAAGATGTCCGACCAGATACCGGTTCCCGATCGGCCTGTACCGCTAACGGGCAATTATTCCTGCTGATGAAGGCTGGTCCGCAATGAAGCATCATCCTGCTCAGTAGCTTCCTCGACCAGATTATCGGGTAGTGAACGCTTGGTACGGGCACCCAGTTTTTTGATGTCTTCAAATTTTTTGATCAGGTTGCCTCGGCCATCGACGAGGCGTTTACGGGTTTGTTGCCAGGCCTCCTGACTCCTGTCGATGTGCCGACCCAGGTCGTCCAGGGACTCCACAACCAGCACCAATTGGTCATACAGTTTGCCCGCTTCAGCAGCAATCTGCTGGGCGTTGCGGTTCTGGTCTTCATAACGCCAGATATTGTGGATCGTTCGCAAGGTTGCCAGCAGGGTGGAGGGACTCACCAGAATAATGCCCTTGTCATAGGCATCCCGGAAAAGTGTATGGTCATGCTCCAGCGCCAGCATAAAGGCGGCCTCCACAGGCACGAAAATCAGCACAAAGTCCAGACTATTCACACCTTCGAGTTGCTCGTACGCTTTGCGACTCAGTCCATTAATGTGGGCGCGCATGGAAAGAATATGCTGTTTCAGGAAGCGCTGTTTCTCGTCGGGCAATTCTGCGCGGCAATAGCGTTCGTAGTCCGTTAATGACACTTTCGCATCCACCACAATGTCCCGCTGGTCCGGCAGGTGAATAATGACATCAGGGTTTCGACGATCGCCCTCCTCGTTCTTTAGAGCCACCTGGGTTTCATATTCACGCCCCTTGGTCAGCCCGGACTGTTCCAGAATCCGCTCCAGAATAACCTCACCCCAGTTGCCCTGGAACTTGCTCTCACCCTTCAATGCATTGGCCAGCAAAACGGCGTCTTCCCCAACCTTCTGGGCCTGTTTCTGCAGCTCTACGATCTGACCCACCAGTTTGTTGCGCTCGGCGTTTTCCTTGTCATAGGCATCCTCAACTTTCTTTCGGAAATCGTGGATCTCCTTTCTCAGCGGATCAATACTGCTGTTGAGTGTCCGACTGCTCTGCTCTGAAAATTTTTGCTGTTTTGCATCAAAGATGCGATTGGCAAGGTTTTCGAACTCCTGAACTAGGGACTCACGGGCCTGCCTGAGCAACTGCAATTGCTCTTCGTAACGGGTCCGCTCACCTTCGAGACGGGCCTCGAGTGAGGCTTTGTCACGGTTGAGCGCACCAAGCTCTGTCTCGCGCTGATGAAGTCTGTTGCCTTGGTTTTCCAGCTCTTCTGACAAACGGGAAATGGTCACATCGGACACTGCACGCTGTTTTTCAGACAGCTGGCGGGTCAGCAGAGAAGTCAGCAGCACGCCGGCAACAAAGCCAGCTGCGATCAATAAAAACGTATTCAGGGTCAGAAGCATGGTGTTTCCCGGGTACAAAAATTTTAGTGCTGGCAAACAACACCATCACGGTACTGTTTTGGTAAACATTGAGGGTTGTGCGATCATGAAAGATGATTCAAGGATAACAAAGAAACCCACCATGATGCGCCCGCTTTTTGATATTGACCCACTCAGGGAAGAGCTCGGCAAGGGCGCACTGATTCTTACGCCCAACAATCGACTGGCCAGCAAAATCCGTCAGGCCTGGGGCCTTTCGCAACATTCAGGCGCCCTGCACTGGTCGGCACCCGAAGTGTATGCCCTGGAACAATGGATCCATGAACAGTGGCTTTGCTGCTGTGACGCCGGTTTCATCGAGGCAGCGGCGGGTTCCGGACTGGGCACTGCCATGGAGTTGTTCCTCTGGGAGCAGGTCGTGGCTGAAGACCGCGAGCGACCCGCCACAATATTGCCGGCAAACTTTGCCAGATTGGCGAGTAACAGTTATGCCAACATCCAAAACCACCTGGTACCGGATACCCGCCTACAACAGGAAGCACCTCTACTGTGGCGGTGGATCAGTCATTTTCGGGAGAAGCTGAGTCAACATGGTCTCATTACGTCCGCCGACAAGGTAAGCATACTCCAGCGGGCCTATAGCTGCGGGATCCTGCCCGCCATTCCAACCATAACACTCTGCGGGTTTGATACCCTGCCCCCTTTGCACCGTAAACTGCTTGAAGGAATCAGCAATAATCTCGCCTTTGCCGAGCCAAAGCCGATTCTGCCACAGCCGCAACAGGTCGCGTTATACGATCAACAAGCCGAGCTGACTGCCGCTGCCGACTGGGCAGTGGCCCATTATCTGGCCGCACCTGAAGCCCGCATTGGTATCCTTGTTCCGGAGCTGCCAAAACTGCGCAACAAAATTGTGCGGCTTCTGCAAACCCGCCTGCAACCGGATTACAGTGAGCCGGGACAGGTAAGAGCCAGCGCGTCTTTCAACTTGTCGGCGGGCATACCGCTCGCTGAAACACCACTGATCGCTTCAGCCTTGCTACTGTTGACGCTCAATCGGGCCGAATTATCGCTGACGGATTTTTGCCATATGCTCCACACGCCTTTTTGGGGCGACTTGTCTCCCGAACTGAGAGCCAAAGTAGAACTATTGCTGCGCAAACAGGGCAGAGTTTCTCTCCGAAGTAGCGAGTTCCGCCATCTGGTCAATGAGGTGGAGAAAATCACCGACTCCGGCATCAGCCAACGATTGTCAAAAATGGAAGTCCTCCGTCGGTCATTGCCGTCGACTGCCGGGTTTTCTGGATGGCTGGCACTGTTTCAGCAACAGTTGACCACGCTGGGGTGGCCCGGCGAGCGCACACTGGACAGCGAGGAATATCAGCAGCGACAGCATTGGCTGGACATACTGGAACAATACCAATCACTGGATCAGCTGAATTGCAAGGTAAGCCTTAACGAAGCATTACAACAGCTCCAACAACTGGCTTATAGCACTGTTTTTCAGGCAGAAACGCCCGATAGCAGTATTCAGGTTCTGGGGTTTCTCGAAGGTGCGGGGCTGCATTTTGATCATCTCTGGGTCATGGGCCTGGACAACCGCCGCTGGCCACAGCCCACATCACTCAATCCGCTTTTACCGGTTGGTCTGCAGCGAGAATTCGGTATGCCAAGAACAGACCCCGGACGAGAACGCGAATTGGCAGAACGGCAACTGGCCAATCTGATGAAAGCGGCCCCCAAAGTCATCCTGAGCTACAGCCAGTTTGACGGTGACCAACAGCTGCAAGCCACCAACCTGATTGCTGGCGTGGCGAAAATCGAACCGGACAAACTGCCCCGGAAAACCGGTCAGGTTACGGATTTCGTCGCGCTGGAATCAGTTTCCTGTGAGTTTGCTCCACCACTCGATACAGCAAAAGAAGCTGTTAGAGGTGGCACCCGTATCCTGAAAAATCAGGCCAGTTGCCCCTTCAATGCCTTTGCCATTCATCGATTGGGGGCGGAGCAACCCCGGGAACCCTCCATCGGTCTCAATGCAGGGGATCGAGGTTCATTGATTCATGAATGCCTGAGGCAACTATGGCACTACCTGGAAAATCAGCAACAGTTGCTGGCACTGCCCGAACCGGAGCTGACGTCATTGATTGAGTCGACCGTCAATACTGTCCTGAAACCCTGGCAGATGCGACGGGCGGACCTGTTCGGCAAGGCATTTACCCGCATTGAACAACAACGGTTGGGCGGCTTACTGAGACAATGGCTAACTGTTGAGAAACAGCGGCCACCCTTCAGCGTGGCCGCACTCGAAAAGCATGCAAACACGCAGTTTTTTGGCTTACCTTTACATCTAGTCATCGACCGGATTGATCAGTTAGCTGATGGCCAGACGGTCATCATTGATTACAAAACCGGCAAGGCAACGACCAACCAGTGGCTGGGTGATCGCCCGGATGATCTCCAGCTACCGCTTTATTTATTGTGCAGCGAAACACCCGCATCGGCTATTTGCTTTGCCCGTATCAACCCATCGGAACCTCTGTTTACCGGCTATTCCGAAACCGACGGTCTGCTGCCCGGGGTAGCGCCCCCCAGTGGCAAAAAAAACGAGCCGGAAAGCTGGCAGGCCCTGATGGATCATTGGCAACAGACCGCGGCTACCCTAGTGGATGAGTTCAAGTCCGGCTATGCCGCTGTCTCTTTCCATGGCGATTATGCCAAGCGGTATCAGACCGAGCTGGAACCACTGAACCGGGTCGCTGAAAGACGGCAGCTATTTGCAGGCGGGGACGAGACATGACTGTAGCAGATACAGCACAGCGCCAGCGGGCACTGGACCCCAGACGGTCCTTTGCGGTTGCCGCACCGGCTGGTTCCGGCAAGACAGAACTGCTTGCACAGCGGGTATTAGGGTTACTGGCAACGGTGGATGCACCGGAAGAAATCCTCTGTATGACCTTTACCCGGAAAGCGGCAGGTGAAATGCGACACCGCATTATTCAGGCACTAACACTGGCAGATAGTCATTTTCTGCCGGAGAGCGACCACCAGCAGTCCACCCTGGAACTTGCTAGCGCAGCCCTTGCCAGAGACCGGGAAAAAAACTGGCAGCTTCTCCAGTCCCCCAACCGTTTGCGGATCCAGACCATTGATGGCTTTTGCCTCAACCTCGCCCAGCAACTGGGCCTGGAAAGTGGTATCGGCGACTATGCCGAGCCCCTGGAAGATGCGGAACCTCACTTTCGCCGGGTCATTGCCGAATGGTTGCTCCGCGAACTGGAACAGCAAACATCCCTAGGACAGGCAGTGGAAACCCTCCTCCGGCATCTGGATAACGACTTCGACAAGCTGGAGCAGTTGCTGATCGCATTACTAAAAAAGCGCGAGCAGTGGCTGTCTCATATGTTCAGTAGCAGGGATGCCCGGGATTACCTGGAATCATTCCTGAGCAATGTGATTGAAGAAACATTGGCCGCAACAGCCGAGCTCCTGACACCTTTCGCCAGCGAACTGGCCCTACTGGCTGATTTTGCCGGTAGTCAACTGCCGTCGGAGAAAAAAGATCTGCCGCTCAGGCTATGCAAGGGAATGATCGGATTACCCGGTCACTCTGTGGAAGAGCTACCCATATGGCTGGGCATTTGTGAGCTCTTGCTGACCAGGGATCTAAAATGGCGGAGCCGCGTGGACAAAAACACGGGCTTTCCAACCGAGGTCGACGGCGACAAGACCCTGGCCAAACAACGAAAGGCAAGCCATGCCGAGCTGATCGATCAACTGAAGATCATCAGCGGGCTGAAAGACCTGCTTGAAGATATTCGCGCGCTGCCCGCACCCCGCTATGAAGAAAATCAGTGGTTGGCACTCAATGCACTGACCTATTTACTCCCCACCCTGGCGGCGGCGCTGAGCCTGCATTTCCAGCAGCATCGGGTGTGTGATTTTACCGAAATCACCCTGGCCGCCCTCCGCGCATTGGGCCCCGAAGATGAACCAACCGATCTGGCACTACGGCTGGACTATCAGATCAAACATATTCTCACCGATGAATTTCAGGATACCTCATCGGTACAGTTTGATATTTTGCGCCGTCTTGTTGCAGGCTGGGAGCAGAATGATGGCCGCACGCTGTTCATCGTCGGCGATGCCATGCAATCGCTGTACAGTTTCCGCAACGCCAATGTGGGTTTGTTTCTGGAGGCTCGAACACTGCCCATCGGCCAACTGCAACTTGAAGCACTGAATTTACAGGTCAACTTTCGTTCCCAGGAAAACCTCATCCACTGGGTGAACGACGCCTTCCCCCATATTTTTCCGGCACGCGACGAGATCGGTCGTGGCGCCGTCAGTTACAGCCCCGCCACTGCTTTTCATGGCGCTCTACCGGAGCAGTCGGTCACCCTGGATGCCTTCATCGATGCACCTGACAACAGTGCTGAAGCCTCGCGGGTAGTGGCACTGGTCAATGCCGCTAAAAAACGCAATCCTCAGGGTTCGATAGCCATACTGGTTCGCACCCGAACCCAGCTGCCCGACATTCTTGCAGCCCTCCGGGAGGCGGGGCATCACTGGCAGGCAACCGATATTGACCCCCTCGGCAACCGCATGCCCGTGGTCGATCTGATGTCCCTGACTCGCGCACTCCTGTCACCTGCTGACCGGATTGCCTGGCTGGCTGTGCTCAGGGCACCCTGGTGCGGGCTGGACATGGCTGATCTCCTGACGATCAGTACGGCGGAACCCGCTGGAGACGACTGCGAAACAACTCAGGAGCGTTTTCCACTAATGCTGAACCAACTGGCTCGCATAACAGCAATACCAGGTTTATCGCCAGACGGTCGACAAATTCTCCAACGGGTTGGGGAAATACTGATTGAAGCCTGGCAACAACGCCAGCGACTCCCCCTGCGCTGCTGGATTGAGGGGACCTGGCGTGCCCTTGGGGGTACCGTTGCACTGAACTCAATCACGGACCAGCAACACTGTGAGCAGTATTTGGATTTGCTAGAAAAACACGAGTCTGCAGGAACTCTCGAGCATTGGCCCACCTTTGAAAAAGCAGTTAAATCACTCTACGCCAAAGCCGATGTCGGATCGGACAGCACCCTCCATGTGATGACCATTCATAAAGCCAAGGGACTGGAGTTTGATACCGTCATCCTGCCCGGCCTGAACCGTAAACCCCGGGGAGAAGACAAACAATTGCTATTGTGGCAGGAGCGCACCAGTAGCAACGGGGAGAATCAACTGCTTATCAGCCCACTGTTCCGCGCAGACCAACAGAATGATCCGCTTTATCAGTTCCTGAACCGCGAGCGAAAACTGAAAATTAAACTCGAAACCGCACGAATCCTTTATGTTGCGACCACACGCGCCATTGGTCATCTACACCTGCTCTGCACCATGTCTGGTGACAATCCGGCAGCAGGCAGCCTGCTGGATAGCCTTTGGCCAGCGCTGAACGCCGACTTTGAATCCAGAGCCACGTGGATTCAGTGGCATGATTACCCACCCGGAGAAAACACACCTGTGCGTGCCCATGATACGGCGCTCAGTTCTCTGCGCCGTCTACCGGCTGACTGGGGCACACCACCAACAACCGGAGCTATACAGACTCCACCAACTGCAGTAAAGGAGTCCTTGACACAAAATGAGCTGGGCGGTGGCAAGACGGCTCCGGAAGCTCGCCATACCGGTACCGTATTACACCGTATTCTGCAGCAGATAGTTATTGAAGGTATTGATCAATGGTCCGCAGCGACTATTCAGCAACGCATGCCTTTCTGGAAGATTCAGCTACGACAGCTCGGTCTATGCGATACTTCAGCACCCTTGGCAATATTGGCTAAGGCTGTAGAAAACTGCCTTAGTGATCCAACAGCCAGGTGGATTCTGGACAATCGGCATCAAGATAGCGCCACCGAACTAGCTATTGGCTACATTTCACCAAACGGTGAGCCGAAAACCGCTGTCATCGACCGCAGTTTTGTCGACAGGGGTATCCGCTGGATAATCGATTACAAAACTGCCACCCCATCAGTCGGACAATCTGACCAGCAGTTTCTCAAGCAACAAGTAGCACAATATCAGGAGCAACTTCAGCGCTACGCCCGATTGTTCGAGGAACCCGCGACCATACCCATCAAGAAAGCGTTATATTTTCCCTTACTGCAGACAATAGAGACCATTCCCTGAGTATTTTTCAGTGACTTGCCGCTCCCGGAGACACCATCTTCACCTCAACAAGGCCTGCAGAGTGCCAAAGCGCCCGGAGTTTCATGTAGAATAGCCCGCTGACTGAACCCTTATCGATTCGAGAAGCCAATGACCAACGCTGTTGATAACATTAATATTCTCTCTCAGGATGTGCTGGTCACACCAAGAGATTTAAAACAGGAATTGCCCCTGTCCGATGCCGCCCGAAAAACCATTACAGAGGGCCGCCAAGTCATTCAGAATATTCTGAACCACAACGACCACAGAATCCTTGTGGTAGTTGGACCCTGCTCTATTCATGACACCAAAGCTGCGTTGGATTATGCGGCACGACTGAAAAAACTGGCCGATGCGGTCAGTGATTCGCTATTTATTGTCATGCGTGTGTATTTTGAAAAACCCCGAACCACTACTGGCTGGAAGGGACTTATCAACGACCCCTACCTCAATGACTCCTTCAAGATATCCGAGGGGCTACATGTGGGGCGCAAGCTGTTACTGGATATTGCCGAGATGGGTTTGCCTACTGCCACCGAGGCGCTCGACCCTATTTCTCCACAATACATTCAGGATCTGATCTCCTGGTCTGCCATCGGCGCAAGAACAACTGAATCCCAGACCCACCGGGAAATGGCTTCCGGGCTGTCATGCGCCGTTGGTTTCAAAAACGGCACTGACGGTAGCCTGAGTGTCGCCATCAATGCACTAAAATCCGTTGCCAGCCCGCACCGCTTTCTCGGTATCAACGCCGAAGGCAGAGTGGCCATTGTTACCACCGCGGGTAATCCTTACGCTCATGTGGTATTGAGGGGAGGTGACGGGAAGCCCAATTATGATTCCGTCAGCGTCAACCTTGCAGAACAGGAACTCAGGAAATCAGGTATTACCCCGAATATCATGGTAGATTGCAGTCACGCCAACTCGAACAAAAATCATGACCTGCAGACTCTGGTCATAGAAAACGTAACCAATCAGATCCTGGAGGGAAATCAATCGATTATAGGTCTGATGATCGAAAGCAACCTGAAATCAGGCAACCAGAAAATACCTGCCGACCTGAATGATCTCGAATACGGGGTATCAATCACCGATGCCTGTATAGACTGGGACACTACGGAAGAAGCATTGCGCGGTATGCACAACAAGCTCAAAGCGATTTTACCACATCGACAAGCAAAATGATTCCCTATTTAACATTAAAAAACAGGCATAACTGCCTGTTTTTTAATTCTTTTAATTATCTATTCAGTAAAAACCGTACTCAGTCCGGCATCAATGACACGCCTTAATACATCTGTATTGGCACCGGATTTACACAGTGTCCGCAAGCCAGCCACAAGTGCAATCAGGTAATCAGCCAATCCTTCAATATCCTGCCCGGCACCGATCATACCCAACCGCTTCGCTTCCAATAACCGGGTATAGAATAATTGACGAATCCAGTTGATCGATTCCCGGGCTTTCCCGGCCAGCTCAGGCTTATTATTGCTTAGTTCGGAAATCGCGTTGAAAAACAGGCAGCCATTGGCTAACTGGCTCTGTTCGGGTTCAAAAAAAGCCTTGTCAAAAAAAGAGGTGATTGCTTCACATGGATCTTCGATACTTACCAGTGTGCAGCTGAATAAATGGCATTGAAGATAAGCCATATAGTGATCAAGCACTGTACTGAACAATGCGGCCTTACTACCGAAAGAGCTGTAGAGGCTACCTCTATTGAGGTTCATCACGCTAAGAAGTTTACTGATGGAACTGGCCTCATATCCATCAGACCAAAACAGAGACAGGGCATTATCAAGGACCTCTTCCCGATCAAACTCTGGCAGCCTGGGCATCCAATGCTCCTTACCGGCCCACTTACTGAAAGCCAGCTGGATTAGTATTTCAAGTTCACAGTATCAGTATATATAAAAAGCGCTTAAGGTGCGGCTCTAGATATAAGCTTGGCTCCGATCAGAGTGATCCGTGACATCCCTGATGCCCTTTAGCTCAGGAATTTTCTCCAGCATGGTTTTCTCCACACCTTCCTTGAGAGTCACATCGGCCATGCCGCAACCCTGGCATCCGCCACCGAACCGCAGTACAGCAACATTGTCTACAATTTCTTCAAGGCTGATGACCCCGCCGTGGGCTGCCAGTCCAGGATTGATTTCGTTGTAAAGCAGGTAGTTAATTCTGTCTTCAAGCGGGCTGTCGTCACTGACCCTGGGCATGCGTGAATTGGGTGCCCTGATAGTCAATTGCCCTCCAAACTTCTCGTCGGCATAATCCACCTTCGCGTCTTCAAGAAACGGCAGACTGCGGTGGTCAAAATACGCCTTGAAGCTGGCCAGCTCCATCACCTCATCCTTCTCCTGCTCTTCACCTGGACGGCAATAGGCTATACAGGTTTCTGCCTTCGGCGTCCCTGGATCGGTGACAAACATACGAATACCGATGCCTTCGCAATCCTGTTTGGCCAACAGCCCCGCCAGATACTGTTCAGCGGATTCGGTGATAGTAATACTGAGCATAAGAACGACCTGATAGATATACCTGACTAATTTAGTCATGTATTCTAGCAGCCTTGTTTGAACGCGACAATCAAACACCGGATTTTTTACCCAGCTACAGCCCACCGGGGGAACCTGGTGTCGGCAAGCTGAGAACCAATGGATAAATCTGCTAGAATGCAGCCCCTTGTTTACCCCCAGTTACAGAGAAACACACCTTGAATAATCGGCAAACTCGCATCGACGCTCTTCACCGGGCAGCAACACAACGCATTCTGATTCTGGATGGCGGCATGGGCACCATGATCCAGTCTCATCGTTTTACCGAATCCGATTACCGGGGTGAACGTTTTGTCGACTGGTCACAGGATGTAGCTGGCAACAATGACCTGCTCTCACTGACACAACCCGGGGTGATTCGTGCGCTTCACGAGGCCTACCTCGAAGCCGGTGCGGATATTATCGAGACCAACACCTTTAACTCCACCGCCGTATCCATGACGGACTACGGTATGGAGTCTCTGGCCCGGGAGCTGAACGAAGCAGGTGCCAGGATTGCCCGAGAGGCCTGTGATGCCATCGCCACACCGGACAAACCCCGTTGGGTAGCCGGCGTTATCGGCCCCACCAGCCGCACTTGCTCAATATCGCCGGATGTCAACGATCCCGGCGCGAGAAACACCAACTTTGATGAGCTGGTAGCTGCCTATATGGAAGCCACGGAAGGGCTCATTGCCGGTGGTTCTGACATTATCCTGATTGAGACTGTATTCGATACATTGAATGCCAAAGCGGCAGTTTTTGCAGTACAGGCTGTTTTTGAAAAACTCGACACCGAACTGCCCCTGATGATTTCCGGTACGATTACAGATGCCAGTGGCCGCACCCTGTCAGGACAAACTCCCGAAGCCTTCTGGAACTCGCTGGCTCACGCCAGACCATTTTCGATCGGTCTCAACTGTGCTCTGGGCGCCAAGGAACTCCGACCACACATTGAAGAACTATCACGGGTTGCCAACACCCTGGTCAGCGCCCATCCCAATGCGGGACTGCCAAATGAGTTTGGTGAATACGATGAAAGCGCAGCCGAGATGGCCGAAATTGTCGAAGAGTTCGCCCAGAGTGGTCTGATCAATATTCTCGGCGGGTGCTGCGGTACCACACCTGACCATATCCGGGCAATTGCCGAAGCTGTGGCCACCAAGGCCATTCGACAGGTGCCAGAGATTGCCCCCGCCTGTCGGCTTTCCGGTCTCGAAGCATTCAACATTACTGACGAATCGCTGTTCGTTAATGTGGGGGAGCGCTGCAATGTCACCGGCTCTGCCCGTTTCAAATCGCTGGTCATGAACGGCGACTACGACACGGCGCTGCAAGTGGCGCGGCAACAGGTGGAAGATGGCGCACAGATCATCGATGTCAATATGGATGAGGGCATGCTCGATGCCGTGGAAGCCATGACAAAGTTTCTAAAACTGGTGGCATCGGAACCGGATATTTCACGCATACCACTGATGATTGACTCATCGAAATGGCATGTGATCGAAGCCGGTTTAAAGTGGGCCCAAGGCAAATGCGTGGTCAACTCGATCAGCCTCAAGGAAGGTGAAGCGTCTTTTATCGAACAGGCCAAGCTATGCCTGCGCTATGGTGCAGCAGTAGTCGTCATGGCCTTTGACGAAGACGGTCAGGCAGACAACCTGGAAAGACGCAAGAAGATTTGCCAGCGCTGTTATGACATCCTGGTCAATCAGGTAGGGTTCCCGCCCCAGGACATTATCTTTGATCCCAATGTGTTTGCCGTGGCCACCGGGATTGATGAACACAACAACTACGCCATGGACTTCATCGAAGCCTCAAGCTGGATCACCCGGAACCTGCCCCACACACTGATCTCCGGGGGGATCAGCAATGTGTCTTTCTCCTTCCGAGGCAATAATCCTGTGAGGGAGGCAATTCACTCTGTTTTTCTCTACCACGCCATTAAGGCCGGGCTGCGGATGGGCATCGTCAATGCAGGGCAGCTGGCCGTGTACAGCGACTTACCCGATGAGCTGCGAGACCGGGTTGAGGATGTGATCCTCAACCGTCATGCCGAGGCCACGGAAAATCTGCTCAACATCGCCGAAAAATATCGCGGCGATGGCAGTGGCACAGAACGCAAAGAAGATCTGGAATGGCGTTGCTGGCCAGTAAAAAAACGCCTGGAGCATTCACTGGTAAAAGGGATAACCAGCTATATCGAAGAGGATACCGAAGCAGCGAGACAGGAAGCTGAACGCCCTCTGCATGTAATTGAAGGCCCACTGATGGATGGGATGAACGTGGTTGGCGACCTGTTCAGCGAGGGCAAAATGTTCCTCCCACAGGTAGTAAAATCTGCCCGTGTCATGAAGCAGGCAGTCGCCTACCTTCAGCCATTCATAGAGGCTGAGAAAGAGGAAGATGCCCAGGCCAACGGCAAGATTCTGATGGCTACGGTCAAGGGCGATGTCCACGATATCGGTAAGAACATTGTCGGTGTTGTCCTGCGCTGCAATAATTATGAGGTGATTGATCTGGGCGTCATGGTGCCCGCTGACAAAATCATCGATACAGCACTCAGAGAATCTGTAGACATTATTGGTCTCTCAGGGTTGATTACACCCTCACTCGATGAAATGGTCCATATCGCCAGCGAACTCGAGCGACGCCAGCTGAGCTTTCCGCTACTGATAGGCGGTGCCACTACATCCAAGGCCCACACTGCAGTTAAAATTGATCCGAAATATCAACGCAATCAGACGGTTTACGTACCCGATGCATCCCGAGCCGTTGGCGTTGCCAGCAAACTTCTCAGCAAGGATCTCCGCGATGCCTTTGTGGCAGACCTCCAGCTGGAATACGAACAGGTTCGGCACCGTACGGCCAACCGCAAACCCCGCGGAACCATTCTCACCTATAACGAAGCCCGAAAAGCCGGCCTGAAAACCGATTGGAGCAAATATCAACCATCGGTCCCCGCCAAACTGGGGGTACAGGTCATGGAGGACTACCCACTGGAAGAACTGGTGGAAATGATTGACTGGACACCCTTCTTCATTACCTGGGGCCTGTCGGGCAAATACCCGAAGATTCTTGACGACGATAAAGTCGGTGAAGCGGCACGGAATCTGTTTTCTGATGCAAAAGGCATGTTGCGAAAATTGATAGACGGCAAACTGATCAAAGCCAGAGGTGTCTTCGGACTTTGGCCGGCCAATACCGTCAATGCGGACGACATTGAAGTCTATGCCGATGAGTCGCGCAAGGATGTCATCGGCACACTGCACCAGATTCGTCAACAAACCAGAAAGCCGGGCGCCCCGCCACAGATGATGTCACTTGCAGATTATGTGGCGCCAAAGGAAACTGCTATTCAGGATTATATCGGCGCCTTTGCGGTCACTGCTGGCATCGGTGCCGATGAATTGGCCCGGGAATACGAAGCTAACGGCGATGACTACAACAGCATCATGGTAAAAGCACTGGCAGACCGGTTCGCAGAAGCCTTCGCAGAGCGGCTTCACCAGCGCGTCCGAACCGAATTTTGGGGCTATGCCGCTGATGAAACACTGGACACGGAGGCACTGATAAAAGAGGCCTATCGCGGTATCCGGCCCGCGCCGGGTTATCCCGCCTGCCCTGACCACAGTGAAAAAGAGACGCTTTTCAGGTTGCTTGATGCCACCGCCACAACCGGGATTTCACTGACTGAAAGCTTTGCCATGTTGCCCGCGGCCTCAGTGAGTGGCTTTTATTTCTCACACCCGCAGGCGAAATACTTCAATACAGGGAAAATGCAGCGGGACCAACTTGAGAGCCTGGCCGAGAGAAAGGGTGTTCCCATCGCCCAAATGGAGCGCTGGTTGAGTCCGGTGCTGGACGATTGAGCATGAACGATGACAACGACCAAAAACCTGGCTTCTGGCAGATTGTATTCAGCACCCTCGCGGCCTTTTTTGGCGTACAGAGCAACAAAAACCGGGAGCGGGACTTTAAACACGGCAATATTTACGCTTACATCGCTTCGGGTCTGATCTTTACCGCCCTATTTATTTTCTGTGTGGTAGTGGTCGTAAAACTGGTACTCAAAAGTGCTGGCATGTAAGAAAATTCTTTCAGAGCTCACACATGGACAGTGCAAGGATTAAAAAGGCGGCCCATAGGCCGCCTTTTTAATCTTCTTTGTGCTTCGAACCTACAAAGTGGTCAGCCAGAAAACAACGGCCAACACAACAATCGTCACAGCTGCGACGGTGGCAATAGCATCGACGCTACTGTCATCATTCCTGGACTCTTCAGGTTGGGCAACTTCCGCTTGATCAGACATTTTTTAACCCTCTATGGCTTCATAAAAACGGCGCCCGGCATTGTAGCAACATCGATGGCCATTGTCCCAGCCATGACAGTCACCACAGCCCCGTTATTCCCCAACGGCCGGTACTTAGAGAGAAAAAGTTTTTCAAAAATGCTGACGTGGGCGCTATCATCCACATCCCACTGACAGTCCGCGGGAATACCTGTAGAATTCGCGCCTTTCTTTGTCCAGCTGCTGAAAACCTGACAATTTATGTACCAATATACTGAAAACGATCAAAAAATCATTGAAGAGCGAGTCGCCCAGTTTCGCGGTCAGACCAGCCGTTATCTGGCCGGCGAACTGACCGATGAAGAATTTCTGCCCCTACGCCTGCAGAATGGCCTCTACATTCAGCGCCTGGCACCCATGCTTAGAATTGCAGTGCCCTACGGTCTGCTCAATTCAACACGACTGCGCAAGCTCGCAGATATTGTCAGAACCTATGATAAAGGCTATTGCCATATCACTACCCGGCAGAATATCCAGCTGAACTGGCCACAACTGGAAGAAGTGCCGGAAATCCTGGCGCAACTGGCAGAAGTACAGATGCATGCTGTCCAAACCAGCGGTAACTGTATTCGCAATATCACGTCGGACCAGTTTGCAGGTGTTGCTGCTGACGAAATTGAAGACCCACGTCCCTGGTGTGAAATTCTTCGTCAGTGGTCAACCTTCCACCCCGAGTTCGCCTTTCTGCCGCGTAAATTCAAAATTGCCGTCAGCGGCACCGAAGGGGACCGTGCGGCCATTCTGGTTCACGATATCGGCCTGCAGATAGTCAGAAATGATGTCGGGGAGATCGGTTTTCAGGTACTGGTCGGTGGCGGTCTTGGACGCACACCGGTAATAGGCAGTGTTATCCGTGAATTTCTGCCCTGGCAGCATCTGCTGACCTATCTGGAAGCCATTGTGCGTGTCTACAATCGCTACGGTAACCGCGCCAACAAGTACAAAGCCAGAATCAAGATTCTGGTTCGCGCCTGGACGCCCGAAGTCTTTGCTGAAAAAGTCGAGGCGGAGTGGGCCCACATCAAAGACAGCCCAGAAACACTCACCGAGGAAGAAGTAAAACGGGTAAAAGCCTACTTTACCGAACCCGCTTATGAGTCACTGGACGATGCCACTGCAGAAGCCTCACTCAGTAGCCAGGCGCAGGAACACAAAGCCTTCAGTCGCTGGCTGGAGCGCAACACCCACCCTCATCGGATACCGGGTTATCGAATTGTCACCCTGTCACTAAAACCCACTGGTGTTGCCCCCGGCGATGTAACGGACAGTCAGCTGGAAGCAATCGCCGATCTGGCAGATCAGTATTCCTTCAGTGAAATTCGTGCCACCCATAATCAGAACCTTGTCTTGGCAGACGTCAAAAAATCGGATTTGTTTGCCCTCTGGCAAAAAGCCAAAGTGGCCGGTTTTGCCACACCCAATATCGGCACCCTGACCGACCTGATCTGCTGCCCTGGAGGGGATTTTTGCTCACTGGCCAATGCTAAATCCATCCCTGTGGCTGAAGCTATCCAGCGCCGCTTCGATGATCTGGACTACCTCTATGATCTCGGCGACCTGACACTGAACATATCAGGCTGCATGAACGCCTGTGGCCACCACCATGTTGGCAATATCGGGGTACTCGGCGTCGATAAAAAAGGCGAGGAGTTCTACCAGATTCAACTGGGAGGCAGGGCTGGCACAGATGCCGAACTAGCCAACGTGCTGGGGCCTTCTTTCGGCCGTGAAGAAATGCCCGACGTCATTGAGAAAATTCTCAATGTGTATTTACAAAACCGCCGCGGGGATGAACTGTTTATAGACACCTGTCGCCGCATTGGTCTCGATCCCTTCAAGGAGAGCGTCTATGCCAAAAATCATCATTAAGGACAAAATTGTCGATGACAAATGGGAGGTTCTCCCCAAAGTATTTCTGGGCGAACCCCCGGTCAACAAACTCCTTTTACTGCCCATGAAGTACTGGCTGGAACACTCAGAGAATCTCCGTTTACCCGTACTCGGTATCTGGATAGACAGTGATGAAGAAGTGGAAGACATCGGCGAGAAAGCGAATATGTTTCCGGTCATTGCCATTAATTTTCCCTCATTTACTGATGGACGTGGTTTTACTGCCGGCCGGCTGCTACGCGAGCGCTATGGCTACAATGGGCAGCTGCGCGCTATAGGCCATGTCATCCGCGATCAGTTATTCTATCTGAAGCGCTGTGGCTTCGATGCTTTTCAGCTCAGAGAAGGCACTGACCTGGAAGAAGCACTGAAATCCCTGAATGATTTCAGCGTTACCTATCAGGGTGATGCGGACGACCCCAACCCACTATTCCGTCGCAACGAGTAAGCTTTATGTCTGGCCTCAACACGGCAGTAGACATTAATCCTGACGTGTTAAACAGCCTCCCTGACATTACGTAACCGTCAGACAGGCTTGTCGCTCCAGAATCCATCACGCACAATACGGATTCTGGAGTGGTTCTATGTCCGAAACGGTTTTTCAATCGTTCTTTCTGATCTTCACTGGCTCTGCCATTATCGCCTCCATGGCGATCTTTGGCCGGCAGCCACTACTGGTCGCCTATATCACACTGGGGGCATTGATTGGCCCCTACGGTCTTGGCTGGGTACAGGACGTGCATCTGCTGTCCGAGATCTCAGAAATCGGCATTATTTTCCTGCTGTTTCTACTGGGCCTCGACTTGCAACCCAAATCTCTGCTCCGAGCCTTCAGGAAAGTTACAGTGGTAACGCTGATCAGTTCGTTAATCTTCGCCTGTGCCGGCTACCTGATTGCCCGACTGTTTGACTTCACAACGACCGAATCTCTGATCATCGGTGCTGCGATGATGTTTTCCAGTACCATCATTGGTATCAAGTTGTTACCCACGACAATCCTTCATCATCGCCATATCGGCGAGATGATGATCGGTCTGCTTCTAATGCAGGATTTTCTCGCCATTTTTGTATTATTGGTGCTGCTGAGTGGCGATGGCGGGCAGATTAATATCACACAAATCGGTATTACCCTGCTCGCTCTCCCCCTGTTGATACTGCTTGCCTGGGGGTTCGTACGTTGGGTATTGCTCAAGCTAATCGCCAAGTTCGATCAGATGGGTGAGTATATTTTCCTGCTGGCCATCGGCTGGTGCATGGGATTATCTGAACTGGCAGAGGTACTTGGCCTGTCGCGGGAAATCGGTGCCTTTCTGGCAGGTATCACGATCGCTTCAAGCCCAATCTCTCAGCACATTGCGCTAACACTGAAACCTCTGCGGGACTTCTTTCTAATCATGTTTTTCTTTTCCCTGGGTGCCGGCTTTAATCTCGGCTTATTACCGGAAATCGCTCTCGCAGCGGCGACACTTGGGGTAACCATGCTGATTCTAAAACCCTTGATATTCCGAGTCCTACTCGAACGCCAGAGCGAGAAGAAGGTACTGGCCTGGGATCTCGGTTTTCGGCTTGGGCAAATCAGCGAGTTTTCCCTGTTGATCGCCTACGTCGCCTTTAATGCTTCACTGATAGGCGTCATGGCGTCACACCTGATTCAGGCTGCAGCCATATTGACCTTCCTGGTCTCCAGTTACATTGTCACATTCAACTTCCCCAACCCGATCGCGGTGAGCGAAAAACTCCGACGCAATTGACCAGGCTTAAAAGAGTTGCATTGATCAAACGGAGTAACGACTGTTACACAACCGGTTCCACCACCTGAGTAACAGATTGTCCACCCTATTTTCCGCGGCAAGCCCCAATTTTTCAGGCAAAGACTTGTGATGCAGGTAACTGACCTGATAAATATCCGCCTGATTTGAACGATCAACCAGGTACTCATCACTGGTCATGAGCTCGTCCACCAACGATTCCTCAAGCGCTCGGGTGCCCAGCCAGACCTGCCCCGTAGCAATTTTGTCGATATCCAGATCTTTTCTGTGGCTACCAACAAAATTTTTGAACAGATCATGGATTTCCTGAATATCCTCAATAAATTTTTCCCGTCCCTCATCGGTGTTCTCGCCAAACATCGTCAGTGTCCGCTTGAATTCACCGGCGGTGTGTAATTCCACATCGACATCGTGTTTTTTAAGCAATCGGTTAAAGTTGGGTAGCTGGGCAACCACACCGATAGAGCCAATCATGGAAAAAGGAGCCGCGAGAATCTTGTCTGCCACGCAAGCCATCATGTAACCGCCACTGGCAGCTATTTTGTCAACACAAACCGTGAGCGGAATACCCCTTTTCTTGATGCGATCAAGCTGGCTGGCGGCCAGACCATAGCTATGCACCATACCTCCAGCACTTTCCAACAGCACAACCACTTCGTCTTCCGGTTTGGCTTGACTTAAAACGGCGGTGATCTCCTCTCTCAGGCTTGCCACCGCGGAGGCACGAAGATCACCCTTGAAGGCAAGCAGAAACACCCGTGTCTTTTCTGATACCTGCTTGAGCCGATCTTTTGCTTCTTTCTTTTTCTGCTTTGCCAGTTTTTTTCTTTCGGTGCTCCCGAGCATGGCTGTCTGTACAGCATTCCCCAACTGCTCGATGGTATCGTTGATTTTCTCAACTTCCAGAACACCCTCCTGCTTGCGGATGCGGCCACCAAGATTGATGAGCAATCCCAGTACTACCACCAAAGACAAAGCAACCGTAATGACTTTGGCCAGAAAAAGTCCGTATTCCAGTAAAAAATCCAATGTGTGACTCCCTTATCCGTCTACTCTCAAGAAATAACGTGCATTTGTTCGTGAAGGTCACCGCCAACCGGATACAGCTCGCTTGGCTTCGCTATTGATCGGACGGGCAAACAACCCGCCATAGGCCAGCGTCACCTCGTAAACTGCACCATCTGCCATCGGCTGGTAAGTTGCAGTGCCCTGCTTAGCGCTAACCCACTCCTGCAACCAGGGTACCTGTCCGAGTAATTGCCAGGCATCAAAACCATAGGGGCTGACTTGCAGCGGGTGTACCGTCTGCTCGCCATGTTGTTGTTCAATTATATCCTCATAACGGCCACTGATTCTGTCCAACCGGTACTGGGATTTAAAGCCGATACTGGCCAGGGAAGGATGCCAGCGCAAGGTCCGGGCATCCAGTTGCCACTGATCCCCCAGCAATTGCAGGTGGTGTTCTTCTCCATCAACCTGAACAATTAACACACGGTAGCTCTGTGGCGCCAGTTTGACAAACCGCAAGGTGGCCACGGGTTGCTCCGCCAGCAATCGTTTATAGGTCAGCAGATCGTAGCCACCGAGAAAAAACGTGGCGCTGACTGCCAGAAACGATAACCCCAGCAAGGCTCGTACGATTGCCTTGAGCATGCCCCCGCTGAACAGCAACCTGAGTGCCAGCAGCAAAAAAATGATGCCTACAATGATCGGCACTAGCGTGGAAGCAGTCATGGTAGTGGGCCTATGCCCAGACAGCTATCAACAAAATGCTGGATCAGTTGACCCGAGAGGGTTCGCGAGCTCGGACAGGGCGGCAAACGATCAAATCGCCACCAGTCCGCCTGGGTGATTTCGATACCGTCCACCTGGATAACCCCGGAGTGATAATCTGCATGGAAGCCAATCATCAGCTGCCCTGGAAACGGCCAGGGCTGACTTCCGAAATAGCGCAGGTTATCTACCCGAATACCCACTTCCTCCATCACCTCACGGTGGATTGTCTGTTCTGCCGACTCCCCCGGCTCAATGAAACCCGCCAACGCACTGTAAAGCTTTCCCTGGTTACGAGCACTGCTGGCCAGTAAACAATGGTCGCCCCAGGTTATCAGGACAATCACGCAAGGCGATATTTTGGGGTAAAAAAACGCATGGCAATCATTGCAACGCCGCGACCGGTCACCCGCAGAAACCACTGTCTGACTGCCACAGAAACCACAGTAACGATGCTGGAGATCCCATTGAGCAACCTGACAGGCACGACCGGCCAGATTGAAAAGGTCAGCGGAGAGATTCTGTAACAACGCACGGAGATCACGCCATTCAGTTCTCGCCGGCAGTACCTGGGCATGCGTCATATCCACCACATAACAGGGGCAACAGTGAAACAGTCCGAGCAAATGCACCGGGAAACCTGAGGTGTCGACTTCATCGCCATCAAACAGGATGCCGGGATCCGAGTTCGTTCGGCAGAGCAATTGCTGACCACGCACCAGCAGAAATAGCGGTTGACGGCTATTATGCTCGGGAATACGTATACAGGGCTCAAAGTGACAATCGGACATTGGCTGCTGCTTCTCTGGAGGGTATAAAACTAGCTTTCCAGTTTCTCAAGACACTCTTCAGCCACACCGAGAACGGTATCCTCGAAATCGGGATTCCAGCGGCGATTATCCAGGTAGTACTCCAGGCTCACCACGGCATCGGCAAATACCTCGATGATGGATGACAGTGGCAGCTGACTGGCCGGGCCCAAGCTGTGATTGATAATATCGAGACAGCGGACTGTTACGTTCTCAGCACGCGTCAAGCCGAGTATGCCAACCGCACCCAATATCATTTTGAAGTTATCGGCCAGCGGTTTGGCCAGCTCATCGCCGGCAATACCATCACAATAATCCGAGGTCAGTTGCATAATACTGGCCAGATGACTCGACGCTTCCTGCAACACTCGCCGCTGCGCATGACTGATTATATTTTCTTCAACAACTTCTTTAATGCTCAACGCATTAATTTTAATGCGCTCACTTTCAGAGTGCGGCCGCGACTGGAGCTCCAGAATAATTGAGTCCAGATATAGCAGCGTATCTGCCATCTCCTCCATAATCCCAGAGGGCAATGTACTGTCCGTCAGGTTCGCAATGGCAAGAGCATGCTGAGAACAACGCTCTTTAGCCAAACCCAGCCCACAGTTTTTCAACTCTTCAGATAGTGCAGAAAAAAGTACAGCGGCTTCCTTGAGGGGTCCGCTCCCGATACTTTCCTGTTTCACCTGATCATCCAGCAAGCTCCGCAATTGCTCAATCTGGGTAGCGATCACGGCAAGGCGCTCGACAAAAGACTGATTGCCCTCTTCCACAAACATAGCCCGCACATTGCGGATATCGGTAGCGGTAAAATCCAGTGGTGAGATGCCAAGGCGGGCCGCCAGTTTGGCAGCACCCTCGGTATTCATGCCGGACAACAGAAAGTTGGCCAACATATTCTGTTGCAGCGATATGGGGTAACTTTGTTCAGCGGGTGCGTTGTCAGACAGCATGCGCAGCTGCCGCTCAATAGCCATAAGACTTCGCAAACGACTCTGCTCAAAACCAAGCGCACCGCGATAAAGTGCACCTAACACATCGAATACCAATGCCCAGTAGATGGCCTCTTTTTCTTCGCTAAGTGAATTGCGCAAACGCTGTATACCATGGGCCATCACTTTTATCGCGGTGGGACGAGTACTCCCCTTGAGAACATGGGCCAAACCCTGTTGGTAAAGCTGTCGGGCGACCCGGATCGCCTCGATTGAGTGATGATCCTTCTGTGCCACCGAGGAAATCGTTGGTACATCCGGCATTAAACCATTCAGAAGCTGGTATTCATTGAGCTGAGGCTGCTTACGGGCTGCCCGTAACTGATTGATCTCTGGCAACAACAACAGGGGACTGTCCTTACCGTGCATTTGCAGCTGGCAGACATAACCGGGCATCAGTTCCAGTGAGTGTTTGACAGTATTCACCACCGGTGAGCCAGGAGAGCCATCCTCCGCTTTTCTGACGGTCTCCTGCATTTCGTCCAGAAGCATTTTTCCGCCGGCCATTTCCAGTAGCGAAAACACCCCATGAAGCTGAGATAAGCCCCGGCTGCATTCAGACCAGTCAATGGACTCCACCGGCTGCTCAAGTAGATCAACCAGGATACCGACTTCCTTATCGATCTCTTCCCTGACCAGCTTTAATGCCTGTGTATTTATTTGATACATACCATCAAATGCCTATTTCAGATCACCGACCATTACAAAAACAAAAGCCAGCTATACTGTGTAACATACTTAGATATTTTGATAATAACATTATTAGTTACCGTGGTTTGAGGCTGAATCGACAGACCAGCGATTTAATGGCTATCACACATCTCAGCCAATTTATAAGATGTTTATCAACCAGTTCGGGTGACTTTCCTCTCAGGTAAAAGCACACCATTACTGCTTACCCGGTTGTCGATCCTCATCTCGCTATTACATCTCGCGCCTTTACTGCAAGCTTGCTGATCGCAGAGGTTTATCTTTAGCGCTTAGAAACATTTCTGCACACAGTGATACCAATGGCGTGCTTTCAAATTCAGGTGTTTGTAAAGACGATCTATGTCACAGCAAACAGGAGACGTGCTTATCGGGGGATGAGCCATGTCTATTCACTAACAAGAGGTTCATCAACGGCATCAGCCGCGGCAAGCCAGACACACTGGCCACCGCTGATTTGTTGAATACGGGTCAGCTGGCCACAGTGAACGGCGACCTCTTCTGCCGTGGCCTTGATGACAGGCAGTTGCGGCCGGTCAGGTGGCAGACGGCGTATCTCCTGTGTTCCGAGATCACCGGTGGTATGACTCTGCCCGCCCAGAACAAGATCCACCTGGCCACCTGTCATCATCAAGTAAACGTCTGCAAGAATTTCAGCGTCCAGCAATGCGCCGTGTAAATCACGCTGGGCATTATCCACGTCATACCGCTTGCAAAGGGCATCGAGATTATTTTTCTGGCCGGGATGACGCTGCCTGGCCATCACCAGGGTATCGACGATAGTGCAGTAATCCATCACCCGGCCAAAGCCGTCCAGCTTTCTGAACTCATGGTCAATGAATCCCACATCAAAAGGGGCGTTGTGAATCACCAGCTCAGCACCTTCAATAAAGGCCAGGAATTGCTCGGCAACGTTGGCAAATAGTGGTTTATCGGCAAGAAACTCATTACTGATCCCGTGCACCTCCATCGCCCCATCGTCCACCTCCCGCAGAGGGTTAATGTATTGGTGAAAATGTCGACCGGTGAGGCGGCGATTAACGAGCTCAACACAGCCGATTTCTATAATCCGGTGATCCTGGCTCGTTTCCAGTCCCGTGGTTTCTGTATCGAGGACAATCTGTCGCATGGTAATACCTTGTTATGCTGTGTTATTTGTTATCTGTTGTTTGATAAAAGTTCATCAATACCAAGATTTGCCAGCTGATCGGCAATCTCGTTTTCGCGGTGACCACTGTGACCCTTTACCCAGTGCCATTGAACCTCATGTCTGGCCACCTGCTGATCCAGCTGCTGCCAGAGATCAATATTTTTCACAGGTTTTTTTGCCGAAGTCTTCCAGCCTTTCTGTTTCCAGTTGGACAACCAGGTGGTAATCCCCTGCCGCACATATTCGGAGTCAGTGGTCAAAACGACTCGACAGGGTTTCTTTAATGCAGAGAGCGCCTCAATAGCAGCCGTCAGTTCCATACGATTATTGGTTGTATCCAGGGAACCACCGTAAAGTTTTTTTTCAAGATCCCCGTACCGCAGCAGTGCGCCCCAGCCACCTGGGCCGGGATTTCCCCGGCAGGCACCATCAGTAAAAATTTCTACATCCTTCAATTACTACTCTCCATCAAATGGTTTTTTTATAGCACCATTTTTCTTTGTGACCGGCAAAACCGGAAGGCTGATTGAGCGCCACAATCCGGGTTTAACCGGGGTTAGCCGGGCGGTGTATTTTCTGGCCACCACAATATAAAAGGCACCCCAGGGCAACTTACTCTTTTGGCCGATAGATTCCAGGAAGCTTCTTCGGTCCAACCTAGCCGGATGTTGCAATGGCCAGCCAAAGCAACCGGAAACGGCCTGAATGGGTTGCAGATTGAGCAACCGCAACCAATCGAGAAGACGGCTGTAACGGAGACTATGGTATGACCATATCGCACGGGAAGAGAAATATCGTGCGACCCATTTACTTAAACCAAACAGACTGAGTGGATTCACCACTACGATCACCACATGGCCACAGGGAGTCAAAACCCTTGCCACTTCATTGAGCACTTCATGGGGATAAGCAGAAAATTCCAGTGCATGGTGCAGTACCACGGTATCAATGGTTTCCGATGGTAACGGCAGGGCGTCGAAATCCGCAATTGCCGACGCGTAGCCTGGCAACGCCGCAGAGGCACCAATAGAAAAACTCTGCAAATGATTAAAATCACCAACCAACAAGCGGTTTGAACTGGCACCCAGATACATCAGACGGTGGGCACCCGATCCAGGCATCATATGCTCAAGCATGGATCTTTCGCGATGCAACAACACTTGCCCATAGCGGGACTGAAACCAGCTGTCCAGCGAACCCTGCGAGTCGGCCAGGGGACGGACAACATGCCGTTGCTCAAGAAACTCTCTTGCTGCTAGCAACCAGTTATGCCGTTTCATTCTGATTTCCGGTTTTCACCCACAAGACGAAGTTCGTTATTATGGGAAAGATCAATTTTTAAAACCACTGGAACCTATCATGCCTCTTATCGTGCACAGGTTGCCTGCATTTTCAGACAACTACCTATGGCTATTTCACCAACCGGGCAGTCGGTTGGCCTTTGTCGTCGATCCGGGAGCCGCGGAACCCGTTCTGCAGGCACTGGCAAGCCTTGACCTGGATCTTTCGGGTATTCTGATCACGCACCATCATCCCGATCACGTGGGTGGGGTCGACTCACTGCTTCACCATACGGCAGTTCCGGTCTACGGGCCACCGGACATACACCAGACAACGCATAGCCTGGTCGATGGCGACCAGCTGACTCTCGACGGCACCCACTTTAAGATCCTTGGTGTACCTGGTCACACCCTGGATCACATAGCTTTTTTTGAGGCGGAAACTCCCTTGGTATTTTGTGGAGACACACTGTTTGCAGGTGGCTGCGGTCGACTATTTGAAGGCTCTCCCGAACAAATGTGGCGATCACTATCGCGGCTTGCCGCCTTGCCGCCGGCAACGAAAATCTATTGTGCCCATGAATACACCAAGGCCAACCTCCTGTTTGCCCAAGCTGTGGAGCCAGAAAATCATGCAGTGCAGAAACGCTTAAAACAGGTCATTCAACTACGCAATCGGGCACAGGCCACAGTCCCTTCAAGTTTGGCAGAGGAACTGGCAACCAACCCCTTTCTTCGCGTAACTCAGGGTTCCGTGAGGCAAGCGGCCAGTGCCAGGGGGCTTCCTTCCGGAGGAACCGTTGAAGATGTATTCGCTATCATTCGTCACTGGAAGGATCAGTTTTAGTCCGGTCCTTCGCCACAACTCGGCTCAATATCCGATGAGTAGACCAAGCATTCCAAACTGGGCGTTTGTTCACAACACATCCCGAAGTATCAGAGATAAATTGATCTTGATGGCGCAGATAGTTAGAATCCTTAAGCTGATACTGGCAAAAAGAACATAATACCATGCAGATTTTTTTTCGAGCGTATCTTATTGTTTTTATTGCCTTAATATCCGGTTGCGCGCAACAATCAAGTCATAATTACCCACACGGTGCAGCCACCCATCCCAACAAAGCGAAGAAATCCAATACACAGGTTTCCACTGTGCCTCGGGAAAAACGGTGGATCATCTTCTCCGGAAAAAATACTGACAAAACTGAACAGGTCAACTTCACGCCCGACTCTACCGATGACTTGTGGCGGCGAGTGCGCAACGGAATGACCCTGCAAGGACACTACGATGATCCTCGCATAGTTAAACAGGTCGAGTGGTTCAGCAATAACCAGAGTTATATTGACCGCGTCATGAGCCGCGGCGAGCTGTATCTCTACCATATTGTTGAGGAGCTGGAACACAACAATCTGCCTCTGGAGTTGACACTGCTGCCGATCGTTGAAAGCGCCTACGACCCTTTTGCTTACTCTGGCAGCCATGCATCAGGACTCTGGCAGTTCATCCCGATGACTGGCGATCGATTCGGTCTTAAACAGGACTGGTGGTACGACGGCCGCCGTGATCCTCTGGCGGCAACCGAAGCGGCAATCAGTTACCTGACATACCTGAACAACTATTTTGAAGGCGACTGGCTTTTGGCTCTGGCGGCCTATAACAGTGGTGAAGGCACTGTCAGAAGAGCTATTGAACGCAACAAGCGCGACGGCAAACCAACAGACTTCTGGTCATTGAAATTACCCCGTGAAACCAGGGCCTATGTACCGCAATTGCTGGCGATATCCCGGGTAGTTGCAGACCCTGAATCCCATGGCATCGTATTGCCTTCCATTCCGGATTCGCCCTATTTTGATGTCGTCGATTTACCGGAACAACTCGATCTGGTTAAAGCGGCGGAGATGGCCAGTATTGACAGTGACACACTGCATCAGCTCAATGCCGGCTACAGTCGATGGGTCACACATCCCGAAGGTCCCCACCGTATCGTCCTGCCGGTAGAAAGCGTAGAAGGGTTTAAACTGGTGCTTAACAATACACCTGTAGCGCAATGGGCACCGATCAAGGAGTACCAAGTCAGATCAGGGGACACACTGTCAGGCATTGCTGCTGAATATGGAATAAGTGTTCATCAGTTACGCGTTCAGAATGACCTGCGGGGTGATTTACTAAAACTCGGCCAGCGCCTGAAGATTCCCGGTACTGGCCTCGATCACCACCCAAAGACGGTCTCTCTAGCCTCATACCGAGTGCAAACCGGGGATACGCTTTGGCAGATTGCCAGGGAGCATAAGGTCAGCGTTCAAGATATCGCAACATGGAGTCGACTGGACATCAATGCACCCTTAAGGCCGGGACAATTGCTTAATGTGAAAGCAAACTCAGGCTCATCAACATCGGTAAAAGGAGAAAAAAAGGTCAATTACCAGGTTCGCCGGGGCGATTCTCTATACCGCATCGCCAGCAAGTTTGACCTGAAAATCGACGACATTTTGAGCTGGAATAAACTGAACCCTGAGAATTATCTAAAACCGGGACAACAGCTGACTTTATTTATTAATCCGTTGCGTATTTGATCCACTGGACTCAAACCATAATCATAAAGCTATGTTATCGCCTGACAGCATCGTAGGCCAAATCAGTACGTTGAATCTCAGCACCTGAATTGGTCTGATTTACCTCATCGCACTTGTTCGGATCATCCCCACAAATGTCACAGCTGTAGTTTTTTTCACCCAAAGCAGCACCAACACCGCCACAGGATCCTTTTAATGGTTTCCTTCCCATCATCACGCCAACAGCCATGGCTGCAATAATCAACATCAGCACCACAAATACAAGCACGAACAACAACATCATCTAATCTCCTGACAAAAAAGGGGCAAAAGCGGATGAATAGTAGCTTTTAAAAGCTTCCCCTTCTTTGACCAACAAATAAACCGCCAGTTTATTTTCTTCAGCTACCTTAAGACTGGCATCAGTCCCCAGCACCATAAATCCAGTGGCCAATGCATCTGCAAATACAGCTTTTTCAGCAATAATGGTAACAGAAGCCAATTGATGATCGAGTGGATGACCGGTGCGCGGGTCAATGGTATGCGAATAACGCTTACCATCTTTTTCAAAATAATTGCGATAATCTCCAGAAGTTGCCACTGCCGCATCTCCCGGAATCAGGACTTTCTGAACCAAGCCTCTTTCAAGGGAAGGTACTTCAATGGCAATACGCCAGGGATCCTTGTTCGCTTTTACACCTTTCAGACGAAGTTCACCACCCACTTCAACCAGGTAATTGTTGAACCCCTCTTGCTCCAGTAATTCTGCAACAGCATCGACTGCGTAGCCCTTTGCAACCGCAGACATGTCCAGAGCGATATCGCTGGTTCTGATAATACTGGTAGCATCCGGGGTGATCTGCAGCTCATTGAAACCCACCAATCCCAGTTCAGCGGCTATATCTGTCTCCGAAGGAATCCGGTTGCCTGTGTTTTCCGGACCAAATCCCCATAGATTTACCAATGCGCCCACGGTGGGATCAAATGCCCCAGACGTCAGTTGGTGTACTTCCTTGGCAGTGTTCAACACATGCAACATGTCCTGTGAAACCGCATAGATCTGACCCACGGGTGCGCGATTCAGCAACATCAATTCCGAATCCTGCTGGTAAGTCGTGAAGGTATTGTTCAGGCTATCCAATCTGGATTGAATTTTTTGTCCAAGGTCACCACTGACTGATTGCTCACTTGGTACCAACTTGACCTGATAGGTAGTTCCCATCGTCCGACCATCGAAGACCAATTGGGACTGTCGATCGCAGGCAGACAATAGAGAAACCACTACAGCGACAAATAAAAACGAGGCCATAGGCCCCGCTTTTATTTTTAGTCGATTGATCAAATGGTTCATTAACCACCAAAGTCGTCTAGAAGAATGTTTTCTTGCTCTACACCCAAGTCGACCAGCATTTTAATCATTGCGGCATTCATCATGGGCGGACCACACATGTAATACTCACAATCTTCCGGAGCAGGATGATCTTTCAGATAATTTTCATAAAGTACCTGGTGGATAAAACCAGTGAGCCCTTCCCAGTTATCTTCGGGCTGAGGATCCGAAAGAGCGAGGTGCCACTCAAAATTGGGGTTTTGTTCAGCCAGCTCGTCATATTCCTCGCTGTAGAAACACTCCTTGAGGCTGCGAGCGCCATACCAGAAGGTCATTTTGCGATCAGTTTTTATCCGGCGAAGCTGGTCAAAGATATGCGAGCGCATGGGCGCCATACCGGCACCACCACCGACAAACACCATTTCCGCATTGGTGTCCTTGGCAAAGAACTCACCAAATGGGCCATAAACCTTGATTGTATCCCCAGGCTTCAGACTAAAGGTATAAGAGGACATCTGACCCGGAGGAATGCCCTTGGATCCAGGTGGTGGCGTCGCACAACGAATATTAAACTTTACTACACCCTTTTCCTCCGGGTAATTGGCCATTGAGTAGGCGCGGATAACGGTTTCATCGACTTTCGACTCAAGATCCAGAAATCCAAACCGCTCCCAGTCTGCCCGGTATTCTGGTTCAATATCAAAATCTTTGTATTTGACATGATGGGGAGGGCATTCGAGCTGGACATAACCGCCCGCACGGAAGTTGACATTTTCACCCTCAGGTAAACGTAACGTCAGCTCCTTGATAAAAGTCGCCACATTCGGATTGCTCTCAACCGTGCATTCCCACTGCTTTACCCCGAAGACATCCTCTGGCACCTCTACACGCATATCCTGTTTAACGGGTGTTTGACAGGAAAGGCGCCAGCCCTCTTTGGCTTCACGGCGGGTAAAGTGAGACTCCTCGGTTGGCAGCATGGCACCACCACCATCAAGGACAATGCATTTACATTGAGCACATGTGCCACCACCACCGCAGGCAGAGGGCAGGAAAAGTCCAGCGTTGGACAGGGTTTGCAAGAGCTTATTACCAGCAGCTACGGTAATTTTCTTCTCACCATTGATATCAATGGTCACATCGCCGGAACTGACCAGCTGGGACCTCGCTGCCAGAATGAAAGCCACCAATGCCAGTACGACAACGGTAAACATGACGACGCCGAGTATGATTTCCAGATTCATTATCTATCCTCTCTTCGTCGATTACAGGGATATGCCGCCGAAGGACATAAAACCCAACGACATCAGGCCAACCGTGATAAATGTAATACCCAGGCCACGTAGGCCCTCTGGTACATCACTGTATTTGAGCTTTTCCCGAATACCTGCCAGAGCCATGATGGCAAGCGCCCAGCCAGTGCCAGCACCAAACCCGTACACAGTACTTTCGGCCAGATTGTAGTCGCGCTCCACCATGAACAATGCAGCACCGAGAATGGCACAGTTCACGGTAATCAATGGCAGGAAAACGCCCAGCGCGTTGTAGAGGGCTGGAACATACTTGTCCAGAAACATCTCCATAATCTGAACGATGGCAGCAATCACGCCAATATAGCTCAACAAACCCAGGAAGCTCAGGTCAACATTGGCCAAGGCCTCAATACCTGTCCAGGAAAGCGCACCTTCAGCCAGAAGGGCTGTGTAGATGATATTGTTAACCGGTACGGTGATCGTCAACACCACGATAACCGCTATCCCTAGCCCGATAGCGGCTTCGACTTTCTTCGAAATGGCAATAAACGTACACATACCCAGGAAAAAAGCCAGGGCCATATTTTCGATAAATATTGCTCGAATCAGAAGACCAAGATAATGTTCCATTACATCGCCTCCTTGGTGCCGCTATTGGCTGAAATTGTAAAGTCCGCCGGTTCTACCTGATCTTTCTTCCTGGCGCGAATTGCCCAGATAATAAAACCAATGATAAAGAAGGCGCTTGGGGGTAGAAGCATCAGGCCATTCGGCACATACCAGCCCCCGACATTGGTAGCTGCCATGATTTCGACACCCATCAGTTTCCCCGTGCCCAACAATTCACGGAAGAAGGCCACTACAATCAGAATCATGCTGTAACCAAGACCATTGCCAATACCATCCAGAAAGCTGGGGATCGGTGGGTTTTTCATGGCAAAAGCCTCTGCACGACCCATCACGATACAGTTGGTGATAATCAGCCCCACAAAAACTGACAATTGTTTACTGATATCGTAAGCCACTGCCTTGATGATCTGATCAACAACAATCACCAGAGAAGCAATGATCGTCATCTGTACGATAATACGAATGCTACCGGGAATATGATTGCGAAGCATTGAAACAAACAGGTTGGAAAATGCCACCACAACTGTCAATGCAATACACATAACCAGTGATACTTTCATACTGGATGTCACTGCGAGCGCAGAACATATACCCAATATCTGCAAGGCAATCGGATTGTTATCGAAAATAGGTCTGACAATAATGTCTTTGATTTTCATACTGATTACGCCTCCCCGGCTTTCAGGTTGGAGAGAAATTTACCGAAGCCATTTTCACCCATCCAGAATTCAATGAGGTTATCAACGCCACGTGTTGTCAGGGTAGCACCGGACAAACCATCCACCTGATAAATAGCCTCCGGACGGGATTTATCAACAGAACCCTTGATCACTGTCAGCTGAACATCCCCATCATCCCCGTAAATTTTCTTGCCCGGCCAATTACCCTTCCAAAGTGGGTTATCAACTTCGCCACCCAGGCCAGGGGTCTCGCCGTGCTCGTAGAAGCCCAGACCGGCAACTGTATTGAGATCACCCTCAATGGCAATAAAACCATAAAGCGTGGACCAAAGCCCGGGGCCCCTGACCGGCAACACCACCTTTTCAAGGTCATCACCATCGCGCACCAAATATACGACCGCATATTTTGCGCGACGGGATATGCCGGCCACATCTGCCTCTTTCGAAAGATTCACCGAGAGCTCCGGGTTCTTTGCTGCTTTGCGCTGATCGTAAGTGTCTGGAGAAACGTCATCGGTAAACTTACCGGTGTCGATATTCACCATTTTGACCTCGATCTTTTTAAACTGTTCTTCAACACTCATACCGGGTTCAAGCAATCCGGCGGCAGAAAGAATATTGGATTTCTTGTCCAGCGCCTTGTTGGCCTGCTGGGCATCACGCAACAGCACGGCTGCTGACGACACCACCACGGAACAGACCAGACACAACGCGACAGCAACTGTCAGAACTTTACCTATCCCTTCATTACTAGCCACGTGCAAGTCTCCTTTTGATATTGGATTGCACCACGAAGTGGTCGATCAGAGGCGCGAACAGATTGGCAAATAGTATCGCCAACATGATTCCCTCCGGGAAGGCCGGATTTACAACGCGGATCAACACCGCCATAACACCAATCAATAAGCCGTACCACAGTTTGCCCGTATTGGTCATCGAGGCAGAAACAGGCTCAGTGGCCATAAATATCATGCCAAAAGCAAATCCGCCTACCACCATGTGCCAATACCAGGGCATGGCAAACATGGGATTGGTTTCAGAGCCGATAAAATTAAACAGAGTGGACAATGCAATCATACCGATCATTACACCGGCGACAATGCGCCAAGAGGCAATCCTGGTAATCAACAACAGGGCACCGCCGATAAAGATGGCCAGCGTGGAAACCTCACCGACCGATCCATGCAGGTTGCCAAAGAACGCATCCAGCCAGGTCACCTGATTCTGCAGTGCTGCCATTCCCTCACTAGCGGCAACAGACAAGGCTGTCGCGCCAGTATAACCATCGACAGCGGTCCATACCGCATCGCCAGACATTTCGGCAGGATAGGCAAAATACAGGAAGGCTCGACCGGCGAGTGCTGGATTGAGGAAATTTTTGCCGGTACCACCAAAGACTTCCTTGCCAATCACCACACCAAAACTGATACCCAGAGCCACCATCCACAGCGGCATGTCCGGGGGGCAAACAAGGGCGAAAAGGATTGAAGTGACAAAAAAACCTTCATTGATTTCGTGCCCCCGAACGGTGGCAAACATAACCTCCCAGAAGCCACCCACAACAAAGGTCACCACATAGATGGGAATGAAATAAACGGCGCCATACCAAAGGCAATCCCAGATACTATTCGGATCATGTCCGGCGAATAGGGTGATTAAAGGTCCCCTCCAGCCTTCGATGGATGTGGCATCCATACCTGCCAAGATCGTGTTGGCCTGGAAACCGAGGTTGTACATACCATAAAACATAGCCGGAAAGGCTGCCAGCCAGACGGTGATCATGACACGCTTCAGATCAATGCCATCGCGGATGTGTGAACCGTTTTTGGTCACTGTTCCCGGAGAGTAGAAAATCGTATCTACCGCTTCATAGAGGGCATACCACTTGTGCAATTTGCCGCCATGCTCGAAGTGAGGCTCAATTTTATCGAGATAATTACGCAATACTTTCATTATCAGCCCTCCTTCTCAATGCGGGCCAGATTATCCCGAAGAATCGGACCGTATTCATACTTTCCTACGCAGACATAGGTACACAGTGCCAGGTCTTCCTCATCCAACTCCAGGCAGCCCAGTTTCTGAGCTGTCTCTGTATCACCGACAATCAGTGCCCGCAATAACTGGGTGGGCAATATATCCAGTGGCATTACTTTCTCATAGTTACCCAGCGGCACCATTGCCCGCTCACTGCCATTGGTGTTGGTCGTGAAATCAAACTTTTTACTCTTATTCAGCGATGACAGATAAATGGGCATCGCTGAGTGCCGACCACTGCCTGGGGAAAGATAACGGAAAAACTCCCGTTGCCGACCTTCCAGCAAAACAGACACCTGGACATGGTAACGACCCAGGAAATCAAAAGGTCCACTAGCCGCTCTACCGGAGAGCACTGACCCGGACACCAGTCGATTCTGGCCATCCTTTAGTTCACCGGCAGTCAGGTCGGAGAGATTGGCACCCAGTCTTGTGCGAACCAGTCGTGGCTTGACAACCTGGGGGCCCGCCAGCGAAATGACTCTGCGGGTATCGATATGGCCTGTTGTGAACAATGCACCTATCGCCAGCACATCCTGGTAACCCACTGTCCAGACCATTTTGTGATCACTCACCGGATCGATAAAGTGAATATGAGTACCGGCGAGTCCAGCGGGGTGCGGCCCTGAAAAACTGTGAAGCTGAACACTGGCCGCTCCTCCGCTTTTAATAACGGAATCACTGGAAGTGCAAAGATGCACTGCCCCGTCCGTCAGACGGCTTATTACGGTCAACCCGTTCTCAAAGTCAGCTGCTCGCTCGGCAATGACCAGCGCCGGATCCGCTGAGAGCGGGTTGGTATCCATCGCAGTGACAAAAATGGAATTGGGCGACGTCGCAGATGGCGACGGCACTTTTGAATAGGGACGCGTGCGCAGTGAAGTCCACAGGCCTGAATTGACCAGATTCTCTACCACTGCCGCGCGGTCGAGGTGACTCAGCTCATCGTTGCTGTATGCAGCAAAGGTTTCCTCTTCATCACCCTCCACATCGATCACCACTGACTGGAGCACTCTCCGCTCACCGCGGTTGATGGCAGTGACCACCCCGGCAGCCGGGGCGGTATAACGGACGCCCTCGGTTTTTTTGTCAGTAAAAAGTAATTGGCCCAGTTTGACCCTGTCGCCTTCTTTGACTTCCATAGTTGGCTTCATACCAACGTAATCAGGGCCAACAACAGCAACAGATTTCACTGTGGGACCATCGTGAATGACTTGCTCGGGCGAGCCCGAAACAGGTAAGTCCAATCCCCGACGGATCTTAATCATAGGTAATGCCTATTACGAAATGTCATTAATTATTGCTCTTCTCGAGCCCCAAAAATGCAGCCGAAATCATCATGGTCATCCTACGGCAGCACCAGTGCTTTTCGTGCAAGGTGGCTTGCTGGAAGCGCACCGACACCGGCAAATAAATCGGCGCGATTATAAAGGCGGAGGCTTCCCATTACCAGTACAGACATTGTGGTAATTGATTCTCGACAAAGCACCCACCACCAACCACTTTACTCGAATCACAAGTTAACAGTGCGGCGAGACAGGCTACCCATCACGCTGTCGGGTACATCGGCCAGGATACGCCAGCCAGATTTTCCAGACATCGCACCACTTGACAGCTATAGCCAAACTCATTGTCGTACCAACAATACAGCACAACACTGTCGCCACTTACAATCGTCGCCTCTGAATCATAAACACAGGCATGCCGTGAACCGACAAAATCGGTCGAAACCGCCTCGGAAGAAATTGTATAGTCAATCTGTTGCTGCAAAGGCGAATAGAGTGCGGTTTTTCTCATGTATTCATTGAGCTCTTCTCTGGTCGTCTCACGACCCAGCTGCAAATTGAGAATCGCCATGGATACGTTGGGAGTCGGAACCCGTATCGCATTACCAGTCAGTTTGCCAGCCAGCTCCGGCAATGCCTTTGCCACCGCCTTGGCAGCACCTGTCTCGGTAATCACCATATTGAGCGCAGCACTACGACCTCGACGTGACCCTTTGTGATAGTTATCAATCAGGTTCTGATCGTTAGTGTAGGAATGTACGGTTTCCACATGTCCACGGTCTATGCCGAATTCGTCCATCAGGGCTTTCAGCACGGGCACAATGGCATTGGTGGTACAGGACGCGGCAGAAATTATTTTGGTATCTGCAGCAATCTCATTTTGGTTGATACCATAAACAATATTCGGAATATTGCCCTTGCCAGGCGCGGTGAGAATCACCTTGCTGGCACCAGGGCATTGCAGGTGCCTGGATAGACCTTCTTCATCACGCCATACACCGGTATTGTCAATCACAATTGCATTGCTGATACCGTAGCGGGTGTAATCTACCTCCGCAGGAGAGTCGGCGTAGATCACCTGAATCGGGTTGCCGTTACAAACTAGAATATTTTTATCCTCAATGACCCTGATGGTGCCGTCAAACGCACCGTGAACAGAATCACGTCGTAGCAGGCTGGCTCGTTTGGCCAAATCATCCGCACTGCCCCCCTTGCGAACCACAATGGCACGCAATCGCAACAGATCACCGCTACCTGTCTTTTCAATCAACAATCTGGCCAGCAACCGGCCGATACGGCCAAAACCGTAAAGCACCACGTCCTGGGGTTGTGGCAGCGGCTTGCGTACGCGACCGATGTCATCACCCACCTCCCGCTGCAGGAACGCAGTCAGGTTCTCACCATTACCTGAGTCCTGGTATTTTACAGTCAGCTTGCCCACGTCGATATGGGCAGGCCCCAAATCCATTTCCGACAACGCCAGAATCAGAGGGAAGGTTTCAAATTCCGATAACTCATTTTGTTCAATCTGGCGAACAAAACGATGAACCTTCATCAGGTCAATCACTGAACGATTGACCATGTTCTTGCCATACATATAGAGAGAGACGTTATTTTGCCTGTAAAGCTTTCCGATCAGAGGGATCATGGCTTCGGCCAGCGACTCGCGCTCTTTCCAGTCAGCAAAAAAGTCGGCAGGAATGGGGCGATGTTGTTCGGTCACAGGTAAACCTCTCATTTTGTTGGTCTAACACGATGGGCGGCACTCCCATCACGGGTTGGGGCGCTATTATCGGTATTCAGCCTTTTAAGGGCAACAAAGTGCGGTGAATAACCGGTACTGCGGTTCGACGATGGTTGATCTGGATCAGCAAACAGCGATGTGGTCAAAAAACCCGACACCGTAACGATAATCACTGGTCAGGGGAGTTTTTAGAGGGGGATAAATGCCATGCTGGCCACATTCAGGGCAACTGTTTTGATGACTCGCTGGTTTTTTTGGGCAATGATCAAAGCGAGCATATCCTGATGGGCAATCAATTTACCGAATAAGCGCTCGTAACTGAGGTTATAACCCTCCCCCTTGCGACTATTGGTAAGAATCAAGGCATTTCCCTGCTCGTCCAGGTGCGTTCTGATCCGCCACATGGCAATTTCAATATTGCGGGCACTGTGATAAAGCTTCTGGTGATCAAGTTTGCTCAGCATGAAAAACTCGGTTTTCAGGCCGTAGGACTCCCTGATCATCCCCGTCATTCCCACTATCAGTGCAAACACACGGTCGCCCGTAAAAGCCGGGTCTACAGACAGTTCAATGGCATCGATACCGCTGCCTCCCAGCTCAGCAAACAGGGGTTTCCCCGGATGGGTGAAAATTTGTGTAACACGGGAATCTATCGTCTTGCCGGGGACCTTCTGCAACTCTCTCGGGTTTCGCTTATATAGCTTCACCGTCAGCTCTTTGAGCAACAGTTCAACCTGCTGATAGTGCAAGTCCGCCACCATGTCGATATCCGTTTTCGCCAGATCCTGGACCCGAAAGGAGGAGCCACTGCAGCCGGTCATCACCAGCAGACACAGCAAACAAAACCCTATCAGCAATCTGCCTCTGAATGGAAAACACGGGTACAGCATATCAATCTCTCTATTGCCCCGCTAAAATAGCATACCTTCAAGGTTAACCCACAGAAGTGCCATTCCAGTATGTCGATTTTGTCACTACCGCCAGTCAACACAGCTGGCGACAAGCGCGTTTGGCAGGATGTAAACGGCGGCAGCGCCCTGGTCATTGCCGAGGCAAGCCAACAAGCACCCGGGCTGACCGTCGTCATTGCAGACTCGGCAAAAACTGCAGCTGAGCTGGAATCTGAACTGCGATTCTTCCTCGGCGAAGAGGCCGCTGTGCTCCATTTCCCTGACTGGGAAACACTCCCCTACGATATTTTCTCGCCGCATCAGGATATTGTCTCCGAGCGATTGCGAACCCTGTCTCGCTTACCGCAAACCCGCACCGGTGTCGTGATAGTGCCTGTTGGCACCCTGATGCACCGTTTGCCACCAACCGAGTTCGTCAACCAGCGCGCTTTCGATTACCGACGTGGTGACAAACTGAACCTCGATACGCTGCGCACCCAACTGGAATCCGCTGGCTATCGCTGTGTTGATACCGTGGCCGAACACGGTGAGTACGCTGTTCGCGGCGCTCTGATTGATATTTTCCCAATGGGCGCCACGCTACCTTTTCGGATCGATCTGTTCGACGATGAAATTGAAACGCTTCGCACCTTCGACCCGGACACCCAGCGCACGCTGGAACAAACCGATCACATACACCTCCTGCCCGCACGGGAAGTCCCATTGGACAAACCGGCTATCCGGCGCTTTCAGGACAACTGGCTGTCCCGCTTTGATGTCGATGAGCGACGCTGCCCGGTCTTCAGGGATGTCAGTGAGGGTATTCCACCCCAGGGAATCGAGTATTTTCTGCCCCTGTTTTTTGAAGAAACCGCCACCCTGTTTGATTACCTGCCCGATCACAGCCTTATCTTTACCGAAGGAGCTGTGGAGCAGGCCGCCGAAAAATTCTGGCAGGATGCCAGCCAGCGCTACCAGGAATACGGTGTTGATCCAACCAGGCCCCTGCTCCCCCCGGCAGCCTTATTTGTCCCGGTCGAAGAACTGTTCGGCCATCTGAAAAAATACCCCTGCACACGAATCAACAGTGAATCCGATCCGCAGAAAAATCATTTTTCCCTGCACATATCCGCTCCGCCACCGGTGGCGATTGATGCCAAGGCAGACAATCCCCTGAAAAAACTCCAGGGGCATCTGGCCAACGCCAGCCAGCGGGTACTAATCTGCGCGGAATCAGCGGGCCGCAGGGAAACCCTGCTGGAACTACTCGGCCGCCAGTCCATTCGCCCAGAAGATGTAACCAACTGGGAATCTTTTGCCGAAGGAACACAACGCCTCGCCATAATCGCCTACCCGCTGACCCGCGGCTTTGTTGTAACGCCGGCAAATATCAGCTTGATCACCGAGACAGAACTGTTTGGTCAGCAGGTCATGCAACGTCGCCGACGCAACAAAGAACGTACCGATGCCGACCAGGTCATCAAAAACCTGACTGAACTGAGCGTTGGGGCGCCCGTGGTCCATATTGATCACGGTGTCGGTCGTTACCTGGGATTGCAGACCATCAACGCCAGTGGCGAACCGCAGGAATTTCTGACGTTATCCTATGCCGACCAGGCAAAACTCTACGTCCCGGTATCATCGTTGCACTTAATCAGCCGTTACAGTGGTGCAGAAGACAGCCTCGCGCCCTTACACCGACTGGGTACAGATCAGTGGCAAAAGGCCAGAGACAAGGCCCTGCGACAGATCCGCGATACCGCCACCGAGTTGCTGGACATCTATGCCACTCGCGCAGCACGCAAGGGGTTTGCCTGCCGCGACCCGGCAGCGGACTACCGCGCTTTCTGTGCGGACTTCCCCTTCGAGGAAACGCCCGATCAGCTGGACACCATCGAAGCCGTCAGACGCGACATGCTGGCTGAGCAGCCCATGGATCGGCTTGTCTGTGGGGATGTTGGCTTCGGAAAAACGGAAGTCGCCATGCGCGCTGCCTTTATTGCAGTGGCCAGCGGAAAACAGGTGGTGATGCTGGTGCCGACCACCCTTCTGGCCCATCAACATCTGGAAAATTTTCGCGACCGCTTTGCCAACTGGCCAGTCACCATCGAGGAGCTGTCGCGGTTCCGCTCTGACAAAGAACAACAGGAGGTCCTTCACCGTGCCGGTCTGGGAAAAGTCGATATTCTGATTGGCACCCATAAGCTACTTCATGCCAAAGTGAACTATAAAAACCTGGGGCTGCTTATTATTGATGAAGAGCACCGCTTCGGCGTCCGTCAAAAAGAACAGATCAAGGCGCTACGAGCCGAAGTGGACATCCTGACACTGACGGCCACCCCCATTCCACGCACCCTGAACATGTCAATGTCAGGTATTCGGGATCTGTCGATTATCGCTACCCCCCCGGCGAGAAGGCTCTCGGTAAAATCGTTTGTCCGCCAGAACGATCCCCGAGTGACCCGGGAGGCGATACTGCGGGAAATTCTACGTGGCGGGCAGGTCTATTATTTGCACAATGAGGTCAAGAGCATTGGCAAAACGGCGCAGGTGATAGAAGAACTGGTACCGGAGGCACGGGTTAATATCGCACACGGCCAGATGCGCGAACGCGAACTGGAAAAAGTCATGTCCGACTTTTACCACCAGCGTTTCAATGTGCTGGTCTGTTCCACCATTATCGAGACCGGAATCGATATCCCCAGTGCCAACACCATCATCATTGACCGCGCCGACAAACTGGGGCTGGCCCAGTTGCACCAATTGCGGGGCCGAGTGGGACGCTCTCACCACCAGGCCTATGCCTATCTGCTCACTCCCCAGCCAAAAACCATGACGGCTGAGGCCATCAAGCGACTCGAGGCCATCACCCATGCCGATCACCTGGGATCCGGGTTTACACTGGCCACCCATGATCTGGAAATTCGCGGTGCCGGCGAACTACTCGGCGAAAATCAAAGTGGCCAGATTCAATCGATTGGTTTCACGCTTTACATGGAACTGCTGGATCGAGCCGTTGATGCCCTGCGCAAAGGCAAGGCGGTAGAGTTGAATGTGCCTCTGGCCGAAGATATCGAAATCAATCTGAACCTGCCGGCGCTGATACCCGAAGATTATTTACCGGATGTTCACATGCGTCTGATGATGTACAAGCGCATTGCCAACGCCACAACAGAAGTTGATTTATGGGAGCTTCAGGTAGAAATGATCGATCGTTTCGGTTTACTTCCCGATTATCTGAAAAACCTTTTTCAAGTCACGTCACTGAAACTTCAGGCCAGACAACTCGGTATCTGCAAGGTGGAAGCCGGACCAACCGGCGGGCGGATTGAATTTGGCAGTGATACGTTGGTTGAACCCCTGGTCATTGTACAAATGGTCCAAAAAGAGCCCACTGTTTTTCGACTTCAAGGGGCGTCAACCTTGAAATATACTCTACCGATGGAAACGAAAGAACAGCGAATTGAACAGATCCAGGCGTTATTGACTCGGTTAACCCCTGCAAACAATGGACATTAAATGAGACCACTCAGAACCGCTGGCATGCCTTTCAGGTATTTACTGTTTTTGGCAGTCACCTTAAGTACAAGCCTCTCCGAACAGACCCGAGCGGATCAAAACGAAGACTGGTATCAGGTTGAGCTGATCGTATTCAGCCAGCAGGATCTTTATCAGAATGAACGACACCCCACCAACATCACATTGGAATACCCTCAAAACTGGCAACGGCTTGAGAGCGATACCTCCACATCGGCGGACAACCCCCGACCTGCGGAACAATCGTTGATTCCTCTTGAGACAAAAGACTTCAGCCTGGGACCCGATGAATACACATTGAGCCGCGCTGCAGGCTATCGAGTACTCACCCACATAGGATGGCGCCAACCCGGACTGGGGCAGGCACAGAGCCCCTGGATTATTGTTTCGGGAGGCCATCGCCATGGCAACCACCATGAGCTGGAAGGCAGTATTCGGCTGGTAGTGACCCGCTATCTACACATTCAGGCAGATATTTGGAAAACCAGCTTTGCCAGTACACCGGGGACTGGTGGCGCCTTGCCCGGCAATCCTGTCCGACCAGACAACTGGCCACGATTGCCGGTGAAACCCTGGTTATCTGCTCTTCCGGTGTCTGACGACGCCTCACCAGTGACCACCATCGATACAAACAGTCCCGTCGATCAACGCCACCCGCCGATTAAAAAGATAGTTGTTCTCAATCAGTCGGAACAGGTGGACCTGAATAAACCGACCTATCTGGATCACCCTGAAATGGGGGTACTGGTTCTGGTAACACGCCATACTTCGACCGCGGCTGATTGACGTCAACACTCAACAATTCTGACGGTGATAAGGCGTGAGCCGGAAAAATGCCATCAATGCTGTCGACTCGCCACGGCCTGAGTCAAAACTTTGCGTACCAGTGGCATATTGTTCGCCATCACAGTTTCCATCTGCCCAAAAGAGATCCGCTCCTCACTCAAACCAGCTGCCATATTCACCACCAACGCCAGACAGGCATAGGGAATCTGTAACTCCCGAGCCAGTGCCGCCTCCGGCATACCGGTCATACCGACGATGTCACAGCCGTCATTGGCCATTCGCGCAATCTCGGCAGCGGTTTCCAGCCTGGGGCCCTGCGTGGCGCCATAAACAGCCTCTGCATGAATCCTTGTCTCACAGGCAGTTCCACAGGCAATAGCCGCCTGCAACAGTCTGTCCCGCAGGCTGTCGTCATAGGGAAAAGTAAAGTCAATGTGCTGTAATACCTGATCCGGGCTATCCGAGTAGGTGTGGCCCCGTCCAAACGTATAATCAATAATCTGATCGGGAATAACCAGATCCCCCGGGCCCATTTCGCCATTAATACCACCCACCACATTGACGGCATAGATAGCCTTCACGCCCTCCGCACGCAATGCAGCAATATTTGCCCTGTAATTGACCCGGTGAGGCGGCAGCCGATGAGTCACACCGTGTCGCGCCAGGAATACAACCTCCGTATTGCCCAACGTGCCAAAACAGAGGGGAGCAGACGGCTCGCCCCACTCTGTGGTGACCACACGCTGCTCCTGAACGCTCAAATCGGAAAAGCTGTCCAGCCCACTGCCACCGATAATGCCGATACTCATTCGACTTCCGAAGCTTGCAACAATCGCAGCTGGTCGGGAATATGGACAGTGGAGGTTGGGAAAGCAATCTCGGCACCGTGATCGGCTACGATATCGCTTACCTTTAACAGCACATCCTGTTTTACCTCGTGAAAAACCACCCACTTGGTGGTTTTGGTAAAGGTATAAACAAAAAAGTTAACCGATGAGGCACCAAAAGAGACAAAATTGACGATCATGGTCTGATTCTGATCAATTTCCGGATGATCACACAGCATCTGTTTCACATCGGCGACAATTCCCGCCATTTTATCGACATCCTGATAGCGAATACCCACCGTCTCGTAGATCCGCCGGTTAAACATACGCGAGGGGTTTTCCACGGCAATACTGTTAAACACCGAGTTCGGTACATAGAGTGGGCGCTTATCGAAGGTGCGAATACGTGTCAGTCGCCAGCCGATATCTTCGACAGTGCCCTCGATTTCCTTATCAGGGGATCGCACCCAGTCTCCCACCTTGAAGGGCTGGTCCAGATAAATCATCAAACCACCAAAGAAATTTGCCAGCAGGTCCTTGGCTGCAAAACCCACTGCGAGACCACCGATACCGCCAAAAGCGAGCAACCCAGAAATACTGTAGCCAAAAGCCTGCATGGCAATGAGCGTGGCGGTGATGATGACCGAAGCGCGCAGCAGTTTGCCAATGGCCTTGACCGTGGTCTCATCCATGGGATCACTGGTATATTCAGGATGCACCAGATTCAGTTCAGCGCGCTTAATCAGATTGAGTAAAAATAGCGCAGCCAAAAAAATGATGACAACCCGGTTAATGGGTGCCAGCAAATCGTACCATTCGGACCCAGCCTGTCTGGCAGCGACAGCCGCCGCATAGTTAACCCCCAGTATCCATATTGCCCAGACTACAGGGCGGCGGCACGCCTCAATCAAGGCATCGTCCCAGAAATTTGATGTCTTGAGTGCCCGTTTTTGCAGAAAGTTCAGTATCCGCGTCGCCAGAAATCCTGCTGTCATAGCGGCCAGGACAATCAGAAAAATTTCGGCAATCAACAGATAGCTTTCCCCGGTAATATTGACTAACCACGCTTCCAATTGCTGCATACTATGGATTCCTGTTCACTACTTACTTCAGCTGTTTGGCAAGTTTTTGAGAAGTGATCTGCCAGCGCTCAGAGGCTCGCAATGCATCCCACTCCGGATGCTTCCTGGCCGCCATTTTAGCTAATCTTCCTGACGGCTCCACAGGATTTTCAGATAGAAAATCAATCACTTCCAACGCGCCTTTACGATTGTTACAGACCAGCACCATATCACAGCCGGCCTGCAGCGCACGGCTGGCTTTTTCCGGGTAACCACCCACCAGGTCAGCCCCTTTCATGGACAGGTCATCGCTGAAAATGACACCCTGAAACTGTAATTCGTTTCGCAGTATTTTCTGCAACCAGATAGGAGAAAACCCCACCGGTACAGATTCAACACAAGGGTAAACAATATGGGCGGGCATGATCGCATCCAGCTCATCGGCAAGCCGCGCAAACGGTTGCAAGTCCCGATCACGCAATTGCTGAAGAGAGCGGTTGTCATAGGGAGTTTCGTAATGACTGTCGGCGACGACTCCTCCGTGGCCCGGGAAGTGCTTTCCTGTTGCCGCCATGCCGGCCTGATGCATACCGGTAATAAAATGATGGGCGGCCCGGATGGCTTCCTCCGGATTATCAGCAAACGACCTATCGCCAATTACCGCACAACTTTCACGGTCCAAGTCCAGCACCGGGGCAAAGCTGAAGTCCAGCCCACAGGCAAGTAATTCAGAGGCCATCAGCCAACCGGCATCCTGAAGCAGTGACTCACCACCCTCTTCTTTCAACAATAAATCACCCAGCATCTGCATCGGCGGCAAATGGGTAAACCCATCGCGAAAGCGTTGCACTCGCCCACCTTCCTGATCGACGCAGAGCAACAAGTCACCCCTTATTGCACGAATGTCTGCCACCAGCTCAACCAGTTGACTGTAACTCACAAAATTTCGGGAAAAAAAGATAATACCGCCCACTGATGGATTGAGAATCAGAACTCGTTCTTCCGGGGTCAGCACCAGTCCTTCCAGGTCGAGCATCAATGGACCAAGCGTCATGTCTTAAACCTTTGTTAGCAGGGGGCAAAATAAGAAGGCTGCGGAGACTTGTCAACCTTCTGACAAATTAGACGAATTTTTCATTTTAAAAACAACCTGTTATGACATTCAGCACTTAAAGAATCATCACTTCAGATCAATGAGAGAAATTATCTCCTTCTGGGAAAGGCAGTTACATCATTTATTTAAATAAAAGCTCATAAAAAAGTAACTTTCACCCTGTTTACCGGCTATTCCACTCGTCAGAAATACACCCGGTAGCCAGTGCACTTTTTTCCCGTTGGTGATACGTTCAATGAACTAATGAGGAGGATTAAATCATGGCTTCACAAGTTCCAGTCATTGGCGCCTGGTACGAGGACGCCTCCCAGGATGACATTTTCGAAGTTGTTGCTCTGGACGAGCACAGCGGTTCCATAGAAATCCAGCACGTTGGCGGAGAGGTCAGTGAAATTGACTTCGAAACCTGGCAGCAATTGATACTGCTACCGGCTGAGCAACCCGAAGATTGGCGGGCATCATATGAATTGAGCAACGAAGACAGTCACTTTCCAGATGACATCTTTATCCCTGATAACTGGAATGACCCATTGACGGACATTGATGCCGATACTGTTTACGGGCTCGATGATTTTTAGGGTACCAACGGTACTGTTCGATGCCCGGATTATTCGGCGATCTCCTGTGCCTGCAACATGCGAGCATGTTGCAGGATTATCTTTGCCGCACTCTCAGCATCGTCTACCAGACTAAATAAATGTAAGTCTCTTTCCGAGACACAGCCGTTTTCCAACATCGTCTCCCTCAGCCAATCGAGTAGGCCCTGCCAATAACTGGTCCCCAATAGAACGATGGGAAAGGGCCGCACTTTATTAGTCTGTACCAAGGTCAAAGCCTCAAATAATTCATCAAGGGTGCCATAGCCTCCCGGAAATATGACAAACCCGACGGCATGCTTAACAAACATAAATTTGCGCACGAAAAAATAGCGGAAATCCAGCGATACGTCCTGAAAGGTATTGTGATTCTGCTCCAACGGCAGGGAAATATTCAAACCCACGGAAGTCGCACCTGTGCCATAACAACCCTTGTTTGCTGCCTCCATCACCCCGGGTCCACCACCAGTGATGATGGGCACTCCCTCTTTTCCCAGAATCTCACCAAGTACCACGGCTTCCTGATAGTAGCGGGAGTCGGGCTGAAGACGCGCACTACCGAACACAGACACCGCACCGCCCATGCCTGACAGTGACTCGATGCCATCCACCAGTTCAGACTGAATACGCAGAACACGCCAGGCTTCGGGGATTTTGATTTCTTCCATAAGCTACTCCAATGTCCGAGAAAGCGCCGTCATTGTGATTCCATGATTCACTTTGGCAGCAATCATACTGATACCCTGAGAATATACCGTTGAAAAAAGTTTTTCCCACCACCAATTTAACTTTATACTGTAAATAATTACAGGCTATATTTATTTACAGCAATATGGACAACAACGTCGCAATTGCTGCAATTCATCCCGATGAATCCCGAGGTTAGAGAATGGCGAGTACATCACTGACTGCCCGACAACAGCAAATCCTGAACCTGATCAAACAACATATTGATGAAACAGGCTACCCCCCCACCAGGGCGGAGATTGCCACCGAGCTGGGCTTCAGATCACCTAACGCTGCTGAAGAGCATCTCAGGGCACTGGCGCGCAAGGGCATGATCGAGATGATTTCGGGCGCATCCCGCGGTATTCGTCTGCTGGATGAGCAGCCCGCCGGCCTTCCGTTGATTGGCCGTGTCGCCGCCGGGGATCCTGTTCTTGCAGCAGAAAACATTGAGGACTATCTCGACATCGGAGCCAACCTGTTTAACCCTAGAGCGGATTACCTATTGCGTGTTCATGGTATGAGCATGAAAAATGCCGGCATCATGGACGGTGATTTACTGGCTGTTCACAAAACGGGGCATGCGCAGAAAGGTCAGATTGTGGTCGCGCGCATTGAAGATGATGTGACCGTCAAGCGCCTGGGTAAAAGCCTGAAACGCCACGAGGTCCTGCTCGAACCGGAAAACGAAGAGATGCTCCCCATTGTGGTCGACTTGCGGGAAAAAAGTTTTGTTATTGAAGGCTTGGGGGTCGGGGTTATTCGGACGAATCCCCAATAGTATTTGTCCAGCTACAGGCCCTGAGAGTGCCTCGAACCGACTGTACGAGATAAAGAGCCATCATGGGCAGGCTGACCTCAGTGAAGCACCCGGTTTTTGATCATGGTGCCCTCTTCCATCTGAAAATTGTCTGCACCCAACTCTTCAAAGACTTCAATTCCGGCATCGATCATGGCTTTGGCGACATCAACCTTGGCCTCCTGAAGAAACGCCTTGGCCTCTCCCGAAAAACTGATTCTGATCAATGGTGCATCCTCCTCATCAGTACGCTGCAGAGCGACATCTCCATCGGGCAAAATTACGATTTCAAACAGGGAGATAGCCATTGAATATTCCATCGGGTTTTCAAAAACAACATCCCTGCATTGTACCAGAGGGGTACGGCATTAATAACCCGAGAACAAAAATTAGCTCCCAGTCTGGCTCAAGCAATACCAGTCAGCATTCAATCATGTGCTCTCGATGACGCTCAATCAGGCTCCGGAAAGCTTCCAGCCATTCGTTGAGCAAATCAACACTCAACTCATGCCTGTCTTCACCCTGCTCAATTTGCACCACAGCAATGGGTGACGCAGCATTGACCACCTCCTGTGGCTGAACCTCAAGCAGACGATCTCGGGCATTCAGCAAGTTGGCAAGCCAGCTCCCTTTATCCGCCTCCAGGTTAGCCAACTCCTCGGCCTCAGACGGTGATTGACCAATGGACTCCATCGCCGCAATCAGCCCCTCAACAGATGAAATTGACTCGGCAGCTCTATGTCGATAAGTAGTCGCCACCTCCCGCAGATAGAGACGATAGGCGACTTCGAGCTGGAACAGTGCTGACTGGCAGAGCGCCAACTGCAGGTTTGCCGCTGGCCCGACAACACACGTCAGCTCCCGGTCAGTCTGTTGCAATAACAAGCCACAGAAGTAGAGCTTTTGATTGACAGCCGGCAGAAAGGGATTCACTGGCAGTCTCCTTTACTTCTTACCCTTGCGGTCATCCTTTTCCTGCCAGACACCCTGGTCATAAAACGCCTTCCATCCAGTGGGCTTACCCTCTTGCTCAGACTGGACATACTGCTCACCAGTTTTCCGACTGAAGCGAATCACGGTGAGGATACCATCGGGATCGGCGACGGGAGCATCAAAGAGAAACTGATACTTGGGATCAATTTCTTTCACATGGGGCAGCAGTTCAGCAACCAAGGGCGCCCGGGTTTCACGATGCCGGGGAAACTGGCTCGCCGCTAGAAACAGGCCGGATGCGCCGTCCCTGAGGATATAATGATCCGTTACTTTTTCGCAGGTGAGCTCTGGCATGGGGACAGGATCCATCTTGGGGGGAGCGGGCTGACCACTCCGGAGCAACTTGCGGGTGTTTTTACAGGCATCGTTGGTACAACCGAAATATTTGCCAAAACGCCCCGACTTGAGCTGCATGTCACTACCGCATTTATCACACTCAATCAGCGGACCTTCATACCCCTTGAGCTTGAAAACGCCGGTTTCCACTTCAAAGCCATCGCAGTCGGGGTTGTTGCCACAAACATGCAGCTTTCGCCCCTCATCAATCAAATAGGCATCCATTGCCGTATTGCAGAGGGGGCAACGGTGACGATGCATCAACTGCCTCGATTCGGCCTCATCGTCTTCGTCGACATTAACTGCCTCATCTCCGGGGATAAGGTTCAGCGTGCCTTTGCAGCGCTCTTTAGGCGGCAGGTTGTAACCGGAACAGCCGAGGAAAACCCCCGTCGTGCCTGTGCGAATCATCATCGGTCGACCACATTGAGGGCAGGGAATATCCGTGAGCGATGGCTCATTGGGACGCATACCACCGTCAGCTTCAGCCCGGGTCAACTTCGCTGAGAAATCCGAATAGAATTGATCAAGCACCTGCTTCCATTCCAACTTGCCTTGGGCAATTTCATCCAGATAGGCTTCCATTGTGGCCGTAAAACCATAGTCCATCAGGTCGGTAAAATTTTCGTTCAGACGGTCCGTAACAACATCACCAATTTTCTCCGCATAGAAACGGCGATTGTCGACCCGCACATACCCACGATCCTGGATCGTGGAAATGATAGATGCGTAAGTCGATGGGCGACCAATGCCACGCTTTTCCAGCTCTTTGACCAGAGAGGCCTCAGAGTAACGGGCCGGGGGCTTGGTAAAGTGCTGCATCGGGATCAATTTGTTCAGCAGCAGCCGGGCGCCAACGGACATCTCAGGCAACTCAATGTCGTCCCCTTTTTTGGACATCGCAGGCAACACTTTCAGATAGCCGTCAAACAGTGTCACCCGACCTTTTGCTCGAAGTTCGAAGTCCTCTGCCTTCACTGTCACCGTAGTACTGGTAAATCGTGCCGGCACCATCTGGCAAGCGACAAATTGCTGCCAGATCAACCGATACAGTTTTTTGGCGTCCTCTTCCATCGCATCCAGATCACCTGGCTTGATATCAATATTGGAAGGCCTTATCGCTTCATGCGCTTCCTGGGCACCAGCTTTACTACCATAAATAGTGGGCTTTTCAGGCAGGTACTCAGCACCATACCGCGTTTTGATAAAGTCACGACAGACGCTCACCGCATCAGCACTGAGGTTGGTGGAGTCTGTTCGCATGTAGGTGATATAACCACCTTCGTAAAGGCGCTGGGCAAGCATCATGGTTTTTTTCACCCCATAACCAAGCCGCGTGCTGGAGGCCTGTTGCAGGGTTGAGGTGATAAACGGTGGCGACGGTTTACTGGAAGTGGGCTTGTCCTCACGGGCAATCACCTCGTAGGAAGCATTTTTCAACCCGGTCAGCGCGGCATCTGTCTGGTCCTGACTGACAGGCCTGAACTGATCAGAGCCTTGTTTCTTCACCTCAAAGCGGACCAGATCTTCCTCAGAGGTCTCCAGATCGGCGTGCACTGTCCAGTACTCTTCCGGTTCAAAAGCACGAATTTCACGTTCGCGCTCAACGATCAATTTAACGGCTACCGACTGCACACGACCTGCAGAAAGTCCTCTGGCCACCTTACTCCAGAGCAGTGGCGACACCATAAAGCCAACGACCCTGTCGAGAAAACGGCGAGCCTGCTGGGCGCTTACCCGGTTGGTATCAAGCTTGCCCGGTTTTTCAAAAGCCGCTTTGATCGCTTTTTTGGTGATTTCATTAAAGACAACGCGCTGATAAAGATCGGGGTCACCGCCGATGGCTTCCATGAGGTGCCAGGCAATTGCTTCCCCCTCCCGGTCAAGGTCCGTGGCGAGATAGATATGATCCGCATCCTTAGCCAGCTTTTTCAACTCAGCGACAACTTTTTCCTTGCCGGGCAGAATCTCATAGCGCGCTTTCCAGCCATGCTCGGGGTCTATTCCCATGCGATTGACCAGCTGCTCTCTGGCTCTTCTGGAGCGCTGCTTTGCTTTTTCATCGTCCGACAGCTTGCGGGTGGCCGCAGCAGTCCTGGCCCGTTCTTTTGGGTCAACCGTTTTACCACCACCCGTAGGCAGGTCGCGAATATGCCCGATACTCGACTTCACAATGAAATCGTTGCCGAGATACTTGTTGATCGTTTTCGCCTTGGCCGGCGACTCGACGATAACCAGTGATTTACCCATGAAGCAGCCGTTTATCCTGTAGATTGATAGCCCAAAGTGCTACCAGATGGCACCACGAAAGCCTGAAAGGGAGCGAATATACATGTGCCGCCGGTGGTTTGGTCAAGGTAATTTTTCACTCGGCAGCCAATCTATTGAGAGATTCTTCGGGTCGGATCGCACTTCTGAGGTGCTTCAACTGGGTATCGATCCGGTCAATATCCGCCAGTTCACCGCGTTCCTGCCAGACAATGGCCACACCCTCACGGTTGACCTCAACAGCGATCGCGTCAGCTGGCAGGGCCGCCAGCACTGCCCCAATAACGGGTTGCAACCGGTCATTGGCTTCATGGCCCAACCATTGCCAGCCCTCCCAGGGTGAGTGATCGCCACGGCGGGTACCCCGAACCAACAGCCACTTTTCCATCCGGGAAAATGGCGATGGACTGGAGTCTGGCACCCAGAGCAGGGTATAACCTGCGTATTCAAGGCGGCCTTCTCCCTCTCTGGCATCCGGGGCATGCACGAGTCGAACCCGAAGTCCACGGGACGAAGCCAGACGTCGCATCTCCGTGATCATTTTCTGACGAGGGCTCTGGCGAAACCAGAGCAGCGGTGAAATGATAAGCGCCAGTATCAGTAGAATTAACAAATAGGTCATTATCTGCTACAACCTTATATACTTGAGAAAGCGTTGATAAACCAGTTACAGGAGATACTTCATGTCCGCCTATAAACACATTTTGATCGGTCTGGACCTATCTCCAGAATCACAGCAAGTGGTCGAGAGAGTCAAGTCCCTGTTTCACAACAGTGACTGCCAATTGAGCCTTGTTCATGTACAGGAGCCATTGTCGTTTGCCTACGGCGGTGACATCCCGATGGACCTTACCGAGGTCCAATACCAACTGGAGGAGCAGGCGAAGCAGCGTTTGGCCGTCATCGGCAAAGATCTCGGAGTTCCCATTGAGAGCCAACATGTGATCATCGGCCAGCCCGCCCAGGAAATGCACCGGTTTGCCAATGACAACCATGTGGACCTGATTGTAGTCGGCAGCCACGGTCGCCATGGTATCAGTCTGATACTGGGCTCAACGGCGACCGGTGTGCTGCATGGTTCCCAATGCGATGTGCTGGCGGTCCGGGTATAAGCTGTGCATTCAGGCTTTTATTGATCCGGGTATCTAATTTCGCAAGACCTGTCTAACATGTTTGCGGTTCAACCCATTTGCCTTTCAAGGAATACAAACCAAACCTTTATGAAAAAATGTCATGGCAGCGTCGTCGGCACCCTTTTACTGGCAGTATGCGTGCTATTACCGGGTACCTCTTTTGCCAGAAACCCGACCCTGGACGAACAGCGCGCGCTCTACCGCGAAGCCAAAATTGCAGTGGCAAGAGGTAGCGAAGGCAATGTTCACAGACTTGTCAATGCCCTCGGAGACTACCCTCTCAAACCACACATCGAATATTTATGGTTAAGCGATCGATTGAGACACGCGAAAACCATTGAGGTTTCGACCTTTCTCAACAACTACGACGATAGCTCCCTGGCCAACCGACTGCGTTACCGCTGGCTCGACACCTTGCATCATCAGCGGCGTGAGCAGGATTTTCTCGCCTACTACCGACCAGCCAGTGCCAGCACAGAACAGCAGTGTTATTTCCATTTCATACACCTGAGCAAAGGGAAAAAGGAACCTTTTCTGTCAGACGCCATATCACTCTGGAGCGTGGGGAAATCCCAGCCCAATGGCTGTGATGCGCTTTTTGACTATCTCATTGCCAACCAACATATCACTGATGAAATTGCCTGGAATCGTTACTCGGCCGCTGTTCTAAATCACCAGCACCGGCTGGCAAGATATCTCCAGCGTTTTTTCACGACGGATCGCTACCAGCTGTTGGCCAAGAATTTCCTGAAGGTAGATCTTGAGCACGAACTCATAGGCAACTATTCATTGTTCAGTGATTTTAACGACGCACTGAGCGGCGATGAAATACACGCCATCATTGCCCATGGACTGACTCATCTGGCAAGAACTGATGCGACCACTGCTCTCAAACACTGGAGTTATTACCAGCAGATCCACCCCTTTACCAGCGAGCAAAGAAAACAGGTCGTAACCGACCTGATCAAGGGCCTTTATAACCAGGAACACCCTGATATTGCAGACAACTATCTGATTGATTATCTCGACATTGTTGATCCATCCCTACTGGAATGGCGGACCCGGGAATTTATCAGTCAGGCGGACTGGCAAAGTGTTCTCACCTGGATAGAGCGTATGCCGCTCCAGCTCCGTGAGACTGATCGTTGGCTATACTGGCGGGCCCGGGCGGCAGATCTCAACCACACTGCCAAACAACCACCGGAGCAAAACAGCGCCTATCAGGTACTGTCCCGCAGTCGCAGTTTCTACGGTTTTCTTGCCAGTGAATGGGCTGCCAATGGCTATTCAATGGCGTTCAAAAAAGCACGCGTTTCTCCGACAGTCATCGCTGAACTGGAAAAACAACCAGGAATTCTCAGAACACGGGAATTCGTCTTTCACGAAGATTACCTCGCCGCCCGTCGGGAGTGGTATCACACCACACGCAACTTCACTGAACAGCAGTGGATTACCGCAGCCCATATTGCCAGCAGCTGGCAGTGGCACAACGGAGCTATCACCAGCATGATCAGCGCCGGATTCTGGGATGATATCAACCTGAGATTCCCTCTTGCTTTCAAGGACGCGTTCTACAGTCATGCCGACAAGACCGGCGTTCCCGTACATTTGCTGTTTGCCGTAGCACGCCAGGAAAGTGCACTCGCACAGGATGTACAATCCCGTGCGGGGGCAAAGGGGCTAATGCAACTGATGCCGGCAACGGCCAGGGAAACGGCTCGCAAACACGGCATCAGCTACCGTGGCAGCCACCAGCTGTTTGAGCCGGAGATCAATATTACTCTGGGCAGTCGCTATTACCGGGAAATGTTAGAGCGCTTTGAAAACAACCGAATTCTTGCCACAGCCGCCTACAACGCTGGTCCCCATCGGGTCAGCAGCTGGTTGAAAAAAAGCCAGGGGTCACTGCCCTTCGATGCATGGATTGAAACAATTCCCTTTCTGGAAACACGCAACTACGTTCAAAACGTGCTGGCCTTTTCCATGATCTATGCCTATCACCTGGAAAGTGAAGCGCGCATCCTCTCGGAAAAAGAAAAACAACACCGGCTATGAATGACACACCAAACAGCACACCACTGATCGATATCGGGGTAAACCTGAGCAACCCCTGCTTTCAGGATGACTGGCAGAGTGTGCTGCAGCGAGCATTGGATGCCCATGTTACCCAGCTGATTCTGACTGGCACAAATCTGGCTGAGAGTGAGCAAGTGCTCAGCCTTTGCCAACAATCCGGCGACGACTTCCCCGACATGCTCTACAGCACCTGCGGCGTCCACCCCCATGAGGCAAAGCAGTACTCCGCCGAGACAGGCACTCAGCTGCGCTCGCTGGCTGAGGCACCCCAGGTCGTGGCTATTGGGGAAACCGGGCTCGACTTCAATCGCAACTATTCCCCACCCAGCGACCAGGAAAGGGTCTTTGAAGCACAACTGGAACTGGCTATCGAATTACAACTGCCGGTTTTCATGCACGAGCGGGATGCCCACCAGCGACAATTTGAGATCCTCAAGAACTACCGCGATGAGCTGCCGGACGGCGTGATCCACTGCTTTACCGGCGATCGGCAGGCGCTGTTCAACTATCTTGATCTGGACCTGCATATCGGCATCACGGGATGGATCTGTGATGAGCGACGCGGTGAGCAACTTCAGGCACTGGTGAGCAGCATCCCACTCAACCGGCTGATGCTGGAAACTGATGCTCCTTTTCTACTGCCCAGAACCCTGCAACCGCGACCAAAAAAACGTCGCAATGAGCCAGCTTTTCTGCCCTGGGTACTGGAGCAAGTTGCCAGATGCCGACAGCAACCGGCTACCATTATCGCCGAGCAAACCACGGTGACAGCTAAACGTTTTTTCAGATTAAGCTAGAGCCCCTCACCTTTTTTAAATAACGGTCAACACATTTACCCGCGCCTCTGGACGACCAGATCAGTTAAGCTAAACTGGGACGGATAACTGTGTCTTTGAATGGAGCACACCCATGGCTTGCAAGGCAATATACCGGAGTGTATTTTTTTGTGCCCTTATCACGATGCCCGCGCTGATAAATGCGGGCGGAGACTCTGCATCAACACTCGAACAGCAAGCGGAAAACATCGTCAAACAGTTTGCCGGCTCATTGCAGCCACGCCTGCTGGAGGCAATCCAGACCGGTGGCCCGGTGGAGGCCATCAGCGTCTGCGCCACAGCGGCACCGGAAATAGCCAACCGACTGAACCGGGAAACCGGTTGGTCCGTCAAGCGGGTCAGTCTCAAGGCCCGCAACAAATCCGCTGAACCCGACCACTGGGAACGGAATACCCTTTTGCACTTTGAATCTCGCCTCGCCGCAGGAGAGATGCCTGCACAACTGACCCAGGCCGAACAAGTCGATGGGCGATTCCGCTACATGAAGGCTCAGATTGTTCAACCACTCTGCCTCAACTGCCATGGCAGCGCGCTCGATCCAGACGTTGCACAAGCACTGAAAAATCATTACCCGGACGACGCTGCGACAGGCTATCAACTGGGTGAAATCCGAGGGGCATTCAGCCTGTCGGCTCCGCAGTAATCTAGCCAATCTGACGAATTGATTTCTCCTATGCACCAGGAACACTTACATCGCTGGCAACACCAGCACGACTTTTCCACGGCAAACGCCCATGGCGAGCGCCGCACCAAATATGTATTGATACTGACTGCCGTCACGATGGTAGCGGAAATCACTGCCGGTACGGTATTTGGTTCAATGGCCCTGCTTGCAGACGGCTGGCACATGGGCACCCATGTGGCCGCCTTTATGATTACGATTTTTGCCTACCGCTATGCTCGGAAACATGCCGACAATCCGGCCTTCAGTTTCGGTACCGGCAAAGTCGGTGTGCTGGGGGGCTTTGCCAGTGCAGTGGCGCTGGCAGTTGTCGCCCTGATGATGCTGGTCGAGTCGCTACAGCGACTGGCATCTCCACAGCTGATTCAACTCGATGCCGCTATCGCGGTGGCTGTGTTGGGACTGGCGGTCAATATCATCAGCGCCCTGTTGTTAAAAGATCATCATTCACACCAGCACCAGGACGGTGACGATACGCATCAGCAGACTGGCGAAGGTCATCGCGACCAAAACCTTTATGCCGCCTATATGCATGTACTGGCGGATGCTCTCACCTCGTTATTGGCCATTTTCGCGTTATTGTCGGCCAAGTATTTCGGCTGGTATGCATTGGACCCCGTGATGGGAATTGTCGGTGCAGCGATTATCACCTACTGGGCAATCGGCCTGATCCGGCAATCCAGTCCGATTTTACTGGACGGCGGCATGAGCGATTACTATCAGGAAAAAATTACCCGGGCCATTGAAGAGGATGCCGACAATCAAATCACGGATCTGCATATCTGGAAGATCAGTGAGCACGACTACGCGGCGATTATATCCCTTGTCACCCACCACCCCAGACCCACGGATTATTACAGATCACTACTGGCCGACTTTAACTGGCTCTCACATCTGACCATCGAAGTGCACCGCTGTGAGGACAATCGTCTTACCGAGTCCGGCATTAAATGATTGACCAGAACTTCCATCAAGGAAAAATTCATGAGAATCAATAAATTATCAATTATTCTGCTCGGCGGACTGCTGGCAATGCCCCCCGTCAGTTACAGCGACACCCCAGAGTCGGTCGGTCTGGCTACCCGGGTAATGGCCAATGCGCTGTTTAACGACACCGAAAAGCGGGTATTCGGCGAGTACCTGCGCCGCGATTATTCTGGCGACGAGGACAAGGGCGGCGTGAAGAAGAAAAGTCTGCCCCCCGGTTTGCGCAAAAAACTGGAACACGGTGGTGAACTGCCACCGGGTTGGCAGAAGAAGGTTGCACGGGGTGAAGTTCTCGATCGCGAACTTTATTTGATGAGCCGGGACCTGCCAGAGGATCTACTGGGACGGCTACCCAGATCACTGGATGGCACGTCGCTGCGACAAATTGATGATCGTATTTTCAGAGTCATGGATGCAACAAATACCGTTCTCGATGTGTTTTATCTGACCACAGGGCAATAGCCTCCGGTCAATGTAGCCCGTCCCGCTCAATGTAGTCCATTGCATCGCGCAATGAAGCAAATCTGTGCCTATCATCGAGAAACTGCAGCGCACCCAGTCTTTTCAGGTCGGCGCTGGTTTGTTCGGAAATACCTACCAGCAACACATAGCGCTGGTGATGCTGTTCGTTGCGAATCAGCTCATCTAGAATCATTGCGGTCGAAGTACCCACCAGCTGGGCACCAGTCAGATCCACAATAATAATTTCGTGAGAAACATGACCCGCGAGGCGGCGGCGCAGCCCCCGACCCACCCCAAAACTGAGGGGGCCGGCGAGACTCAGCAGAGCAACCCGGCCTTGCTGGGCCGCCAGCCATTCGTCAACAGGGCTCTGATCACTTTCTGTCCCTTGACCGTGTTTAAAATGGACATTATCCAACTGAATGGTCGTCAGACGCTCAACAGTAATCATGTTGGATAAAAACACCCCCACCAGGACAGCAGTAATCAAATCGACAAAAACCGTCAGGAACAGCACCAACACCATCAGCGCTGCAGTATCCACCGGCAGCCTGCCAAGCCGCCGCAGGTAGGGCCAATCGATGATATCGATACCCACCTTGATCAGAATACCCGCCAGCACCGCCAAGGGTATATGTCCCGCGTACTGACCCGCGCCAAGCATCACCGCCAGCAACACCAGCGAGTGAATCATTCCGGAGTAGCCGGTCTTGCCACCTGTGCGTATATTGACCACTGTGCGCATGGTGGCACCGGCACCGGGCAACCCGCCGAAAAAGCCGGCCACCGTATTACCGATACCCTGCCCGATCAATTCACGATCGGAGTCGTGCTGCTGTTTGGTAAGGTTGTCTGCCACTAGTGACGTGAGTAAAGAATCGATGGAACCTAGTACAGCCAGTAATACTGCGGCATACAAAAGATCATCCAACATATCCAATGAGAACATTGGCCATTGCAGCGACGGAAATGCCGAGGGAATTGCACCGATTGTCGCCACGGTCCCCTCGGGGAGCCAAAGCACACAAAACGTTCCGAGCAACAGCACCAACAGAGGCGATGGCAGCCAGACATTCCAGCGATGGGGCCATAAACAGACACCCGCGATCGCCAGCAAACCCAATGTCAGGTCGTTCCAGCTGATCGCTGTTAGCCATTCGGGAAAATAGTCCAGCGTTGCCAGCAGTGAAGGGGTGCCCGTGTGCCCAAGTATGGGACCCAGTTGCAGCACGATGATGATGACGCCTATCCCGGTCATAAAACCTGAAATAACCGAATAGGGAACCAGAATGAAATACTTGCCCAACTTCAGCAACCCAAAGCCGATCTGGAGAATGCCGGCAAGAATCACGGCGCTGAAGCCCATCAACAGGCCCGCTTCCGGGTGTTTCGCCTGAATTGAGGTAAACACACTGGCCATCACCACCGTCATGGGGCCGGTAGGGCCGGATACCTGGGCGGGCGTACCACCAAACAGCGCGGCAAAAAAACCGACAAAAATGGCACCGTAAACACCCGCAGCAGGACCCGCGCCGGATGCCACCCCAAACGCCAACGCAAGCGGCAAGGCAACCACAGCGGTGGTTAGCCCACCGGCAAAATCCCTGGGTAAGTGACGAGTGGAAAGAGAATTGAAAAACGTAATCCCGCGCATGACAGCCTCTAACCGGTGTCTGAAATGACAACATACTCCAGAGATGCCGCCACTGACAGCAGTGGCCAGGATTTGTCGCCCGGTCTAGGGACCTGAAATCAGGCGCCGCACCTGACCGGCAGTAAAGGGCCAGCCTTTCTCACGCCCATCCGGAGTGACAATCACCGGGATGCGAATACCGTATTTCGCCGTCAGCACCTCATCCTCATTGATATTGACCACATGCAGACGCCAACCCTTCTCCTGGAGAACCGGATAGAGCAGCGCCTTGGCCTGATCACAGAGAGGACAGTGGGTACCGCTGTATAGCGTCAGAATGTCACTCATTGTGGATGCCTGATCAACCAACAATTGTGAAGCTTCTGATCGCGCTGAAAATCCGGATCAAAGGTTTGCTCGGTGATCGCCTCCACCTGCCAGTTCTGCAGCACCGCCTCATCCATGGAAAATTTACGGAAGTTATTGGAAAACACCAGGGTACCGCCCGGCGCCAGCACAGCCATGGCATGCCCGATCAATGCCCCATGGTCTCGCTGAATATCCAGTACCTGTTCCATTTTCTTGGAGTTGGAAAAGGTCGGTGGATCGAGAAACACAAGATCAAAGGCACCCTGCTCTCTCTCCAGCCACTCCAGACAATCTGCCCGCAGCAACTGATGTTGCTTCAGGTCCAGTCCGTTCAGGGCAAAATTGCGTCCGGCCCACTCCAGATAGCTGTTTGACATGTCGATGCTGAGGCTGCTTGTCGCCCCGCCAAGCGCCGCATGAACACTGGCGGCTGCGGTGTAGCAAAACAGATTGAGCACCCGTTTGCCCCTGGCCATGGCACCGATCATCCGGCGCACCGGTCGGTGATCGAGAAACAGGCCGGTATCGAGATAATCTGACAGATTCACCTCAAAGCGGGCAGCACCCTCTGTGACTACCTGCAACGCATTATGACTGGAGCCGCTCGGCTGGCGCTGGTACTGGCTATCACCCTTCTGGCGGCGACGCTCTTTAAAAAATAATTTACCGCGGCTTTCCGGATAAAGCGATAGCAGCGCCTGACGGATCTCGGTGAGGTGACGGTTGGCGCTCGCCTCATCGACAGTGATGGGCGGGGCGTACTCCTGCACATGGATGGCGTCCTGATAGACATCGATAGCCACGGCATACTCCGGCATATCCGCATCGTACAGACGGTAACAGCTCACCCCTGAAGCCTTCAGCCAGCCCGCCAGTTTTCGGGCATTTTTTTTCAGCCGATTGGCAAACATCTGCGCGCCTTCACCAAGCGCCGCTGCAGACTCATCGGAGCGCGGCTGCGGGTTCCGGTCATCAGCCTCCCGAAGCTGAAAGAGCAATAGCTGACTGGGAATCGTGCCGTTAAAAAACTGGTACTTCTTGTCGGCTCGCAAACGCAACTCACCGGCCAACTCGGCATTGCCGGTAATCACCGCCATACGCCAGCCGGGGCATTCCCTTTTAGCCACTTCACCCAATGTCTGGTAGAGCGGTTTTAATTCTTCCATCTCGCCCCAGCGTTCACCGTAGGGGGGATTGCAAATAATCAATCCATCCCCCGTTTCACGGTGTGTGGGCTTTTTGAACGCCTCGATGGGTTTCGCCATGACCCGCACCCACTTTTCCAACCCCGCACAGGCAATATTTTCCTGGGCTGCACTTACGGCCCGGGTATCCTTGTCATAGCCACGGATTTCAGGTATCTCGCGGGACAGGCCTGCCTCGCAGCGGGCCAGCGCCTCCTGCCGGATGTCTTGCCACAATGTGTCATCGTGCTTCGCCCAGCCGTGGAAACCAAATCGTTCCCGAATCAGCCCGGGGGCCATATCGGCAACCATCATCGCACCTTCAATCAAAAACGTGCCACTGCCGCACAAGGGATCAATCAAAGCGCCACCCCGTGCTGCAATCTCCGGCCAACCCGCCCGCAACAACAGGGCAGCGGCCAGATTTTCCTTCAGTGGTGCCGGCACCATGGCCACACGGTAGCCCCGCTTGTGCAGACTGCCACCGGACATGTCGAGGCTGACGGTGACAGCATCCTTCGCCAATCGCACATTGATTCGCAAATCCGGGTTTTGCAGATCCACATCCGGCCGTTCACCGAAATAATCCTGAAGCTGGTCGACGATCGCATCCTTGACCTGCTGGGCACCAAATTTGGTGTGCCTGATGGCATCGTTGGTACCAATAAAGTCAACCGCAATGGATTGCCGGGGAGTCAGGTGTGTTTCCCAGGGAATCGATCTGACGCCACGATACAGATCATCGGCACTGCTGACGTCAAACTTCTCCAGGGGCAGGAGCACCCGATTGGCCAGGCGCGACCACAAACAGGCCCGGTAGGCAAAAGCCAGTGTGCCCTCCACATAGACACCCGCCACTGTCTCCCGGGTTTTTCCCGCACCCAGTGAGGTCAGTTCACTGGCCAACAGGGATTCAAGTCCTTTCGGACAACTGGCAAACCACATACTCATAAAAAATGTTCCAACCCACGCATCAAGCCGTCATATCAGGAGAGCAATGGAAACACAAAATCGATTGATTACATAAGGGAATTAAAAACCACTACTTATAGACAAATAAAATCTTCGACAGCGCTGACAACATTTGATGTGATGGAAGGGCTAGACCATAAAAAACCAGCAAACCACTTTAATCACAGAAAGTGGCCCTAGAAATCAGGAGTTCATGTCATATGAAAAGACAAAAACGAGATTCCTCCCACCGCGCTTTCATCAAAGGTTACCAGGCAGGCTACCATGGCCGAAACAAGACACTATGTCCTCATTCAGAAGAAACCACACTTGCTCAGGACTGGTGCAACGGTTGGCGGGAAGGTCGTGAAGATAACTGGAGCGGCTACAAGGAACAGGCCGTTCAGCAGAAAGTCAGCAACCTGTAAATATTTCTATCCATTTTCCCTAACGGGGCACTGTCCCCCTGAAAAGTCCTGACCGGACTCAGGAAGCGGCTTGTGGAGGTGCACAACCTCCCGCCGCTTCCAACCAGACCCGGTGCCTCCATATCCCCAAGCAGCCTTCAAATCGCGCAAAAAGGCACTGTATCACGGTGGTTGATGGTGGCCTGAACAAGATCCAGCAACTCCCGCAGGGCCACTGAGAACATGGCAAAATCCCGACCTGGCGTAGTGTGCAGCTCATTCATCATATCCATCCAGCGGGCAATCAGGTGCGGGTGTGTGGCTTTCCAGGCCTGGATCGCCCCATCGATATCCCTGACACCGTTAACCCCGGCCAGCAAGGCAGCACACAACGCTCGGCGCTGTCCCTCCAGATCATCTACATAAGATTCACGGGCGAAATCCTGCCAGCGATTGTCCGGTTCGAGCTGAATAATCTGTTCGCCAAACCAATCGAGATCCAGTTCCGTACCCAGTTTAAAATAGAGCTCCAATACCAACCCAACAGGTTTCCTATCGGTGGCTGCCAGATCAGCTATACCAAAGCCGAAAAACAGAAAATTGGCACTGGCCACCAGCATCGCCACATCCTCCTGCACCCCAAGTTCAATCAGGCGCTGCACCTCTTCCTGCCAGTCATTGGCTTCTTCCCGATGAAACAGCGTCGGCAACAGGAGTTGCAACTCCACCAGTTTCGGCCTGAGCGTCTGTACCTCCTGTTGTGGATTGAGGCAGGATCGGCGATTTCGCAGTACCCACCGCGAGGCACGCCGTCCCATCCGCATCAGGGCGTGGAACAGTTCGAACTGCACCTCTGCCGGAACCAGGTAATCCAGGGATTCAACCCGCCTCCAGAAATGGTCGATGCGCAACAGGTCCCTGGCGACAGCAAATGCCCGCATCACATCACTGACACTGGCACCGGTGGAGGCAATCTGTCGCTGAAAATAGGGGACCCCCATCAGGTTAACCATCTCATTGACCAGCTGATTGGCAATAATTTCCCGCTTCAAACTGTGCTGTAACAGTCTGTCGGGGTAATTCTGCGAGATGCTCCTGGGGAATGCTCCGGCAATCATTTTGGTCAGATAGGGATCTTCTGGCGCATCGGATTTTAGCACCTGATCCTTGATCAGGATTTTGGCGTAGGACACCAGAATCGCCAACTCGGGATGTGTCAGACCAAGTTGACGTTTCTCGCGGTCCTTGAGCGTCTCGTCATCGGGCAAATATTCCAGTGAACGGTTGATCAGGCCACTGGCTTCCCAATCCACTATCGCCCGCCAATACTCTGAAAAATTGGTTTTACAACGGTAGTGCGCAAGACTGATGGCCAGGGTCTGGCGATAATTATTGGCCAACACCAGCTCGGTCACTTCCTCCGTCATGTCCACCAACACCTGGTTGCGCTGCTTGGTGGTGAGATCCTCGCTTTGCACCAGGCCATTCAGCAGAATTTTGATATTGACCTCATGGTCAGAGCAGTCCACACCTCCCGAGTTATCGATAAAGTCGGTATTGCAGGCACCCCCCTTCAGCGCATATTCAATGCGGCCACGTTGGGTCATACCGAGATTGCCCCCCTCGCCGAATACACGGCAACGCAATTCACGGCCATCGATACGAACACTGTCGTTGGCACGATCGCCAACATCCTGGTGACTCTCCCCCGACGCCTTCACATAGCTGCCTATACCACCGTTCCAGATCAAATCAACCGGTGCTTTCAATAGGGCATTGATCAGCTCGTTGGGTTTCAGTGCAGCCTGGCTGATATCCAGCGATGCTCGAATTTCCGGGGTCAACTTGAGTAACTTTGCGCTGCGGGAAAAAACCCCACCACCGGGTGATATCAACGTCTGGTCATAATCTTCCCAACTTGAACGTGGAAGATGAAACAACCGCTCCCGCTCTGCAAAACTCGCCTCGGGATCGGGGTTTGGATCGATAAAGATATGTTGATGGTTGAACGCTGCCACCAACTTGATATGCCGCGACATCAACAAACCATTGCCAAACACATCTCCCGCCATGTCACCGATACCAATAACAGAGAAATCCTCCGTCTGGGTATTGAGTCCCAATTCACGAAAATGACGCTGTACTGAAACCCAGGCGCCCCTGGCAGTAATACCCATCTTTTTGTGATCGTAGCCGTGGCTGCCACCGGAGGCAAAGGCATCACCCAGCCAGTGACCGTAGGCCAGCGATAGCTCATTGGCATAGTCAGAAAAAGTGGCTGTTCCCTTGTCTGCAGCAACCACCAAATAGGGGTCATCCTCATCGCGTCTGACCACACAGGGCGGCGGAACAATGTCATCGCCAACCACGTTATCGGTAAGATCTAGGAGTCCTGAAACAAACAAGCGGTAACAGGCGATACCCTCCTGCAATAGCGCTTCCCGACCCGGATTGCGCGGCATCTGCTTCGCCACAAAGCCACCTTTGGCACCGGTCGGGACAATCACTGCGTTTTTAACCTGCTGGGCTTTCACCAGACCCAGCACCTCGGTGCGATAATCCTCCAAGCGGTCAGACCAACGCAGCCCACCCCTCGCCACCTTGCCCATTCGCAGGTGAACGCCCTCCATCCGGGGAGAATAGACAAAAATTTCGTAAAGCGGCCGAGGTTCCGGCGCATCGGTGAGTTCCCCGGGGGCCAGTTTCACTGCAATACAGGGCTTTTGTTGATCATCAGTCCCGAGCTGGAAGTAATTGGTACGCTTGGTGGCATTGATCAATTGCTGGTAGCTGCTCAACACCTTGTCCTCGTTGAGGTTGCTCACCTGCTCCAGCGCATCGAGAATTTTTTGATTGAGTCGTTCGGCGCGACCGTATTCATCACTTTGCGGAGTCACCACTTTGGGATCAAACAAGCAGCGAAACAGCGCTACCAGATTTCGGGTAATGTCGAGGTTGGCAGCGAACGTATCTGCAATAAAATCCTGACTGAAGTTACTGCCCAGTTGCTTCATGTAGCGGGCATACAACCGCAACAGGGAAACCATTCGCCAATCCAGCCGGGCACCGACCACAAGATGGTTGAAACGATCATTTTCTGTTTGCTGGGACCAGACGGCTTTGAATGCCTCCTGGAAAGTGTTCCTGACCAGTGATACATCCACATCCACGTCCAACCCGAAGCGCAGCGTGAAATCATGTAGCCAGACCTCGCCGCCCCGCCGAGGCGTAATCTGGTAGGGATGCTCTCCCAACACCCTGAAACCGAGGTTTTCCAGCATCGGCACAAGATTGGAGAGTTCTAGCTGGTGATGGCGATGGAACAGCTTGAAACGCATGACATTCTGATCAGCACCCGCCTGCTGATAGAAACCGGTGGCAATTTCCTCATCGCTGCCAAGATCGTGAAACAACTGAATATCATGAATGGCCGAACGGTGGTCAAAGTGATCCATATAGCTGGCGGAAAAGGCATCCCGGTAAAGGTGGGCCATGTCCCTGCCCAGCGACTCACCCCACTGATCCAGTGCCGCACGCTCGAGCTCATCATTCCAGTCGAGGGTCAACTCAACAATCCGACCGATCAGTTCATCCCGGTCAACTTCCCGATAACGACTGGAATTGAGCCTCAGGACAAACTGGGTACGAGCCAGCAGCGACTCGGAGAAACTGGTATTGAACTCGCACTCGGTGGCATCAAATTCGTTTTTGAGCATGTGCTCAATCGCGGTGCGAATGGAAGTGCGGTAGATATCTCGCGGCATGTACACCAGACAGTTGATGAATTTTTCGAAAGGATCAACCCGAATAAAGAGCCGTACCAGACGCCTTTCACTAATCTGCCAGATACCGACCAACGTCTCGTACAACTCATCGGCGGAGGAATGAAAAAGCTCGTCCCTCGGATGTACTTCAATCAATTGGGAAATCGCTTTGAAGTCGTGGCTGCCCGCACTGAAACCGGTGCGATCCAGCACGTTTTGAACCCGCTGGCGAATCAATGGAATCTTGAACGGGCTGACGTTATAAACTGCTGAGGTATATAGCCCCATAAACAGGTATTCGCCCATGACAACGCCCTTTTTGTCATAGTGCTTCAGTACAATAAAATCCGGGTAAGCTTGGCGATGAACCCTCGAACGCAGAGATGACTTGGTAAAAGCCATCGGGGCATCGCCCTTGTAGAATGCCTGGATACCAGGACTGAGTTCGCTAAGCGCCTGTTTTTCAATATTGATCTGATGACGGCGGAAAATACCTAGCTGCCTTTCCGGAAGATGTTTCAATGCGGGGGAACCACGGTCTTTTAAAAGACGAAACTCGGAGCAACCCTGAAAGATAAAAGCACCGTCACGCAGCCACTCGAGAAAGGCAGCCAGTTCATCCGCCTCACACGCCGGTAGGTTTGCATGGTTTTCCCTGACACCGGCTATTGCGTGATTGAGTCGTTCGGCCATCGGGAGAAAATCGTCGGTTACCGCCTCGACATCGCGCAATACATCCAATATGTCGTGCTCCAGTGACTGATGTTCCTCACTCGACGTGCGCAGATCCACATCGATATAGATCAGCGCTTCAGCACGACTGTCGGGCGTTGACGGGTCGGCAAACAGATCGACCAGAACACCGTTCTGATCGCGAACAACCTGAAAGACCGTACTCTTGATCAGCTGAATATTGAGTCCTGCACGGTTAATCTGGATGCGCACAGAATCCACCAGAAACGGCATATCACGCTGCAATATGAACAGTGCAGTAGCATCACTGACCCAGCCATCCTCCTCCAGGACCGGGTTGAACACACGAACGGCTGGATGATCCGGCGCCACCCTGCGGGTAAAGTTGTACAGACTGAATACAAAGCCCTGGATATCATCCAACTGCTCATGGGCCAGTTCGTGCAAAGGAAACAGTTCGAAGACTTTTCTCGAAAATGGCACTAACTGCTCTGCCAGTTCCGTCGGATATTTTTCGATTATCTGCGCTTCAAGGGAGGCAAAAAAATCACCTTCAAAAACTCGCTGCATGATTACCTCTTTCCCGTATTTTTTTGTGTAAACCCTTACTTGCTGATTCCCTGTGCCCAGTACGGCAGCATACGCCGTAACTGAACTTCATCTGCTACCTACAGTCTAGATTAACCTCATATGATTGCCCTGTTTGGGTTAGCGGCCAGCAGGCATTACAATCTCTGATCTCCGTTATAACAAGAAGTAAGCATCAGCATGACTCATCAGCAAAAAATTTTGCAGCTCCGCGATTATCTCAATACCCAGATTGTCGGCCAGCCCCACCTGATAGACCGGCTGATCATTGCCATTCTGGCCGATGGACACCTGTTGGTGGAAGGCGCCCCCGGGCTGGCGAAAACCAAAGCCATCAAAACCCTGGCGGATGGCATTACTGGTGATTTTCACCGCGTCCAGTTCACGCCCGACCTGTTGCCCTCCGACATCACCGGCAGTGATATCTACCGCCCGGAAGACGGTAGTTTTCAATTCCAGCCAGGCCCGATTTTTCACAACCTGGTACTGGCAGACGAAATAAACCGGGCACCGGCCAAAGTCCAGTCAGCGCTACTGGAAGCCATGGCAGAGCGCCAGATCAGTGTCGGCCGCAGCACCTACCCACTGCCCAAACTTTTCCTGGTCATGGCCACTCAGAACCCTATCGAACAGGAAGGTACATACCCGCTGCCGGAAGCACAAATGGACCGCTTTCTGATGCACGTCAACGTAGACTACCCCGAGGCAGAGGCGGAGCGACAGATTTTGCGCCTGGCTCGCAATGAAGCATTGAACGAACCGATAGCGGCCGTCGACAAAGTCACAGAGGAAACTTTGCTGGAAGCCCGCAAGGAAGTTTTGTCAGTCCACATGGCAGAACCTGTGGAGGAATATATCGTCCAGTTGATCCTCGCTACCCGCAATCCTACCGATTATTGCGAAAAACTGGGTAGCTGGCTTGATTTTGGTGCCAGCCCAAGAGCCACCATATCGCTGGACCGCTGTGCCCGGGCCTGCGCATGGCTCAAGGGTCACGACTACGTTTCACCGGATGATGTGCGCAGCGTGATTCACGATGTATTGCGCCATCGTCTTATTCTGAGTTTTGAGGCAGAGGCCAGCGGCATTACTCCGGACCGGGCAATCGATACCCTGATCAGCAACGTACCCTCTGCCTGATCAATGGACGATCCCGACCTCAACAACCCCGCCATCGCCGATGTCACCACACTGGTAGGCATGCGATTTGGTACGCGCGACCTGAAATTTTTCCCCCGGCGAATGGCGAGAACCTCACTGATGGGAGGACACCACTCGCGGACGCGGGGCCGGGGTATGGATTTTGAAGAAGTCCGGCAATACCAGCCCGGTGACGATATTCGCTCAATCGACTGGCGCGTCACTGCACGAACACTGACCCCCCACACCAAGCTGTTTCGGGAAGAGCGGGAACGGCCCATCCTGGTAATCACCGATTTGCGCCCCAACATGTTCTTTGGCTCAAAAATGCTGAAATCCATCACTGCCTGTCAGCTGGCTGCGGCGCTCGGCTGGGCCGGCCTGAACGCCAATGATCGGGTTGGCGGGCTGATTATAGGCGCAGAGCAGCATCGTGAAATCCGGGCTCGTCGCAGCAGCCATAGCGTCTTGCAGCTAATCCACCAGTTAAGGGACTTCAGTGAACTGCTGACCCGCTCAGTGCCCGGCAAATACAGCATGGTCGACATCATGCGGGACAGTCGGCGGGTAGCACTGCCCGGCTCAACACTTTTTCTGATCAGCGATTTCCATGATCTGAACAAAGACTGCGAACAGCACCTTTTCGAATTGGCCAGACACTGTGACGTCAACCTGTGCCAGATCCATGACCCACTGGAAAAACAGTTGCCACCCCCAGCCCTCTACCAGGTAAATGACGGTAATCAGCAATTTTCACTGAATACACGAAGTCGAGAATTGCGCGAGGAGTTTGAGCAGCACTTTCTGCGTCACCAGGCACGGCTGCGACAACTGTGTACACAATTGCGCATGGGGCTGATGGCTTTTGAAACAGGAACCTCTGTTATACCGATACTGCAACAGACCTATAGCAGAAAAAAAAGCGGCCGACACCCATGAACTCCCAGGATCCACTCTCACAGCTGCGCGACATTCACCTGCCCGACCCTGTCGGCTGGTGGCCCCCTGCCCCGGGCTGGTGGTTGCTGGCACTTCTGCTATTGAGCGCAATGACTTACTGTCTCTGGTGGCTGAAAAAGCGGCACCAGGACAATCGCTATCGACGGGAGGCACTGCATTGCCTGGCCGAGCTGGAGCAATCCCTGGCGGAACAACCGCTCGAATATTGCCATGCCATGCTGGCGCTCCTGCGTCGCACCGCGAAAACAGCCTATCCGGATCAGTCCCTCGAGTCGGAACTGACACCAGCGTTATTGCAGCGGCTTAACCAGCAATGCCGGCGAGCACTGTTTGGCGAAACACTGCAGCAACAGTTGGCAGTCCTGCCCTATCGGGCTGATCCGGAAAATATTGACCATCTGGTTATTTCCCTGCACACCGCCATAAAGCAATGGCTCGAACAGCATCGGCGGAGTTCATCATGCTGACGTTTGAATGGCCCTGGCTGTTTATCCTGTTGCCGGTGCCGATAATTTACAGGATGCTGCGCAGCCGGGCCGAACCGACAACACCGGCCCTGAAGGTGCCTGTCTACTCGGCCCTGTCCAGGAATATACCGGTGCTGAAAAGCGGCGGCGGTTGGCACTGGTTGGCACTGGCACTGCTGACGGTCACATGGATTGCCCTGCTCGCAGCGGCTGCCCGCCCCACCTGGGTTGGCGATCCCATTGCCATACCCAGCACTGGTCGGGATCTGTTGATGGCAGTGGACATCTCCGGCAGCATGCAAGAGACCGATATGCAGATAGGTGGCAATACCGTGGACCGGCTCACTGCCGTCAAACAGGTGATCGGAGAATTTGTCGAACGTCGACAGGGCGACCGCATGGGACTGATTCTGTTCGGTACACGCCCCTACCTGCAGACACCACTGACATTTGATCGAAGGACCCTGAATGTGCTACTCAATGAAGCTCAAATTGGCTTTGCGGGCGACCGCACTGCCATTGGTGATGCCATTGGTCTGGCGGTGAAACGTTTGCAGCCTCGTCCCAAAAATCATCGGGTCCTGATTTTGCTGACGGATGGTGCCAATTCTGCCGGCCGGGTTAAACCGCTGGAAGCGGCCGACATCGCTGCCAGGGAAGGCATTGTGATCCACACCATTGGCATTGGTGCAGAAGTAAAGCTTGAGCGCAGTCTCTTTGGCACGCGACAGATCAATCCCTCCAGTGACCTGGATGAAGGGACCCTGACTGCCATCGCCGGGAAAACCGGTGGCCAATATTTTCGCGCTCGCAACCCGGAGGAGCTTGAAGCGATTTACAGGCGGCTTGATCAGTTGGAACCCGTTGCCCAGGAGGCTGAAACCCTGAGACCGACCAAGGCATTATTTTACTGGCCACTGGGATTTGCACTGTTTTGCAGCTTTGCAATGGCAGCCCTGACAAATCGCGGAGATAACCGCTGATGAGCATGCTGCAGGCCCTGTCTGAATTTCATTTTCTCCGGCCGGCCTGGTTGCTGATCATTCTGCCTGCGCTACTCACCAGCTGGTGGTTACACCGCTCCCAGATCAGGCGGGGCAACTGGCACCGGGTCATTGCACCGGAACTGTTACCGCTGCTACTGGATGAATCCACCCATCAAAAACGGCGTTCACTGGTGGTGGTTTCACTTCTCGGCTGGACCATCGCCACGCTCGCCATAGCAGGCCCCACCTGGGACCGGACACCCCTTCCAATCCACAAGCAGGAAAGTGCGCTGATCATCCTGTTTGATCTCTCACCTTCCATGTTGTCCCAGGATCAGAAACCCAACCGGCTTACCCGTGCACGGCTGAAACTGATCGAGTTGCTGCAGCAACGTAAGGAGGGGACAACCGGGTTGATCGCCTACGCTGACGATGCATTTGTGGTCAGCCCGCTCACCGATGACGCCAACACGCTTGTGGCACTGGTTCCGGCTCTGGACCCCAATATCATGCCCGGCCCCGGCAGCCATGTTGAATCTGCCGTACAAAAAGCCATGGAACTGGCGCTCAATGCCGGGGCCACCCGAGCGGACATATTGTTAATGACCGATGGTGTTGCCGAGCGCGCCCGGGATGAACTGAGTAATATCTTTCGCGGTATGGGCGACTTCCGCCTCTCGGTGTTCGGTATTGGTACAGCAGAGGGGGCACCCATCCCCATTGGCGGCGGCGGATTTGCCAAGGACAGCAGTGGTTCCATCATTGTGCCACGTCTGGATGAACAGAGGCTCACACAGCTGGCAAACCGGCATGGCGGCCGCTACAGCGCCATCACGGCAGACAACACCGATATCAACTATCTGCTGGAGGGCTTCGAAATCGGACCGAACGCTTCCACCCGTCAGCTTGAGCGCAACTTCGATAGCTGGCATGACACGGGCTATTGGCTGGTGCTACTACTATTACCGATACTGGTGCTGGCTTCACGCCGCGGCATAGTCCTTGCCTGTTTGATACTGACACCACTGTTTGGTCTACCCGTACCCGCCCAGGCCCTGAGCTGGGACGACCTCTGGCTGACACCTGACCAGCAGGCATTACGGGCCTTGCAGGAAGGCGATACCGCCACCGCCCAGGAAAAATTCAATCACACGCAATGGAAAGCGGCCGCCGCTTACCGCAATGGCCAATACGACCGCGCGACCGAACTGTATCAGGGTGATTCAGCCATCAATCACTACAATCGCGGCAATGCACTGGCAAAAGACGGCAAGCTTGAAGAAGCCATTGCCAGCTACAACCAGGCCCTGGCGCTTGCACCGGAAATGGAGGACGCCCAGTTTAATCGCGAACTGGTGGAACAACTCAAGCAGCAGCAACAGAATCAGCGGCAGGATCAGCCGAAAGAAGATCCTCCGGAAAAACCTGAAGATCAGCAAAATCAGCAACAGCCCGGCGAACAGGACCCCGAAGATGCCAATGACGGTTCTGACAATCCGTCCGGAAGCAATAACCAGAACAGTGCCGAGCCACCTGACTCTGAAGCAGAAGATGGACAACAGGAAGGCGAACAATCGCAGCCGGAAAACCAGTCAGAACCCTCCGAACAATCGACCGATCCGCAATCCTCTCCCGGTGATGGCAAGCAAAGTGAACAACCATCACAGGGGTCACTACCGGAAATGAGTGAGGAGGAAAAACAGGCCATGGAGCAGTGGCTGAGAAAAATCCCGGATGATCCCGGTGGCTTGCTGAGAGAAAAATTTCGCTATGAATCAAGAAAGCGTGAATTCGAGGAGCGCCGTGGTATTAACCCGCCCGGCGATCAGGAACAGAGGTGGTAAAAGTTGATAAACACTGATTGGGGTAGATCACTGCTATGTTACGTTTTTGTTCCGCTATTTCTGTTGCTGGGCAGCACCGGGGCCACTGCTGACAACTTGTCGGCGACAGTGGACCGCAACCAGCTCAATCGCGGTGAAACTGTCGAGTTGCGGGTTCGATTCGACAGCCAGACATCTGGCGAGCCGGACTTTTCTGTCCTGGAGGAGGACTTTGATATCCTCTCCCGCCGCCAGCAAAACCAGTTTTCACTGATCAATGGCACAGCGGTCTCCTACACTGAATGGTTACTGGAGCTTGTGCCCAGAGAAACGGGGGAAATACTGATCCCGGAGCTTGATTTTAAAGGCGTAAACAGCGAGGCAATCACCCTTCAGGTGGAAGATAGCCGTCCAGCAGCGAAAAACAGGGAACCGATATTTGTTGAAACCGAGCTGGATAAAACCACCAGCTATGTTCAGGAACAGCTGTTACTGACTTTGCGGATTTTCACGTCAGAACCCCTGCTTGGCCTCAGCAGCGACGGTTTATCAATAAACAACACCTCCATACTGCAACTGGCTGAAAACCAGTACCAGACCCGCGAAAATGGTGTGGTTTATCAGGTCAACGAAATCAAATACGTGTTGTTCCCGGAGGCCAGTGGCGAACTGGTCATACCCCAGATTCGTCTGAATACGGCTATTCCAGATCGCCGCGATCCTTTCTCGGGCTCCCTTTTCGGAAACCGGGGCAAGCGTGTCCTACTCTATTCGGACGAGCAAAAAGTGACTGTTCTGCCCCGCCCCGCCAACTCGGGCGATGGTGCCTGGCTTCCCGCCAAGGGTCTCAGTCTCACCGAACGCTGGAGCCGTCCGCCCGATGAACTGGTGGCGGGGGAACCGATCACCCGTACCATCACACTGACCGCCCAGGAGTTGGCGGCGACCCAACTGCCGCCTCTGCACATCCCCGATGGCGATGGTTACAAAACCTACCCCGACCAGCCTCAAATGGATAACAGTGGCGATAGCAGTGGTGTGATCGGTTCACGGGTGGAATCGATGGCCATTGTCCCATCCAGGGCAGGAACTATCACACTGCCCCCGGTAACCGTCCAATGGTGGGACACCGTCAGCCAGCAACCGAGGCAAGCGATCCTTGAACAACGTACACTGACAGTGAAGGCTGCTGCAGGCCAGGTGCCGGATGTGAGTGAAACTGATAAAACTGACAGAACCAATGCAGCCGAGCCGATAGTGACGCCCGTTGTAGCTCAGGAATCCAACCTGCTGATATGGATGTTGGTCAGTGTGAATCTTGTGCTCCTGATCGCCGTCGCAGTATTGTTTCTGCTGTGGCGCAATAGCAGTCGTCAACCGGCATTGAACGTCACCCCGGTAGAAACGGAGGATGAGCCCAAAGAAAGTACATTGTTTGCCGAACTCGAACGACAATCCAAAAGCGATAACCCGCGGGCATTCCGCCATGCTCTGCTGCGCTGGGCAAGGGTATACTGGGACAAGCCCTTATTGTCACTGCAGGATGTGGCCGACACGGCAAATGGTGACGAACTTGCCGAAACACTGGATGCACTGGATCGTTCGCTCTACAGCGGCGCCACCCCGGAGAATGTCAGCCTGCCGACAATCTTTCAGCAGTTGAAACAGCTCAGAAAAAACCGAAAAGGCCTGGGCAAACATCAAAAAGGGACGCCGCTGGCGCCACTGTATGGCAAGTAAACCGGCAGTGGGTTACTGCTGCTGGGGGTCACGCCTGTAAAAAGTGCATTCAAAAGCACAAAATGCTGCTATTTTGTGCACTTTCCCACCCGTTGATTGGCGCTTACCCACGGCTAGGGCTTAGAAGCTTCGCGTCGATCAAGGGATTCCATAAAATGACAATCTGGCATTTTTCATGCAGGATGCTTTACCGAAAAGCCATCCATTTCAACGCCAGGCAAGGATCCAGAGTATGCGTCGAGTTGTTTTCAATCAAAAAGGCGGTGTAGGCAAGTCCAGTATCACCTGCAATCTGGCGGCTATCGCTGCCAACAGTGGGAAACGGACACTGTTACTCGATCTAGATCCACAGGGCAACTCTACCCAGTATCTGCTGGGTGAAAACCCTGATACGACCAACACCATTGCCGATTACTTTTGTCAGACCCTGTCTTTTAACCTCTCGCCGAAGAAACCGGCTGAATTTATCACTGAAACCCCCTTTGCCAATCTGTCTATCATGGCGTCGGCCCCCCAACTGGAAGAGATCGAACAAAAGCTGGAATCACGCCACAAAATCTACAAGTTGCGTGACTTGCTAAACAAGCTGGAACCGCACTTTGATGAGGTGTTTATTGACACAGCACCGGCGATGAACTTCTACACCACCTCAGCACTGGTGAGCGCCGACCGGGTATTGATTCCCTTCGATTGCGACGCATTTTCACGACATGCCCTGTACAACATTCTGCATGTCATTGGCGAAATACGGGATGATCACAATGAAGACCTGCTGATCGAAGGAATTATCGCCAATCAGTTTCAGCCGAGAGCCAATTTGCCGACACAAATCATCAATGAGCTGATTGCAGAGAAGCACCCGGTACTGCCAATTTATCTGAACCAGTCGGTAAAAATGCGCGAATCACATCAGGCGGGGAAACCGCTGATTCACTTTGCGCCCAGTCATCCGCTGACCCTACAATTCCTGGCACTTCATGATCACCTGAACAATAAAAAACGGACAAAAAAAACCACTGCCCGATAATCAACGCAAAGGGGTCGTCCAGAACAGCGGGCAAAAAAAGGAGAGCCAGAGGCTCTCCTAAATATTAACGATGAAAAACCCCTTCAAGAGGGGTTGCTGTCACTTTGGAGATACACCTGTTTGGCACATCTACCTAGACCAGTGTCTGCTTATTCATCACCGTTGTCATTGACACGCATCAAGTCAACAGAGTGCAGCGGTAATCCCTCAAAGACTCTTCGAAGCGATCTCATACGTATCCCGAGACAAACCAGGCGCTGCCAGCACACGTGAAAGTTGCTCCTGCATCAGTGACTGTGCCGACAGGTCATAGCGTCGCCATTTGGTTAGCGGCGTCAGTTGACGGGAGGCAATCTGCGGGTTCAGCTTGTCTAATGCCAGCACATTATCAGCCAGGAACTGGTAGCCAGCGCCATCCTGCCGATGAAAGTTAACCGGATTACTGTTGCAGAATACACCCACCAGCGCACGCACCTTGTTGGGGTTATGGAAGTCAAATGCAGTGTGCTGCATGAGTTTTTTCACCCGCTCCAGGCCACCCGGACGCATACAGGACGCCTGTACCTGAAACCACTGGTTCAGCACCAGCGGCTCCTGTTGCCAATCCTGGTAGAATTTGTCCAGCGCCTTCTCTGCCAGCGTCACCGCCGCGTCCCGCGGGTCATTAACCAACCCGGATAATGCAGCTAACCGATCGGTCATGTTGTCTGCGGTCATAAACTGCTCATGAGCCAGTGACAGGGAATCCTCGACGCCGCTGTTCAACAGATAGCGCAGGGAAAGGTTTTTTAGACTCCGCCGCGCCATGGCAACACCGGAAAGCGCATATTGTGGCTGCACGTTATCCAGATAGGCTTTACGCCAAGCGGTCACCAGGGTTTTTCCCAACTCACCACAGACAAAGCGACGAACCTGATGGATAGCTTCTATATCAATCACGTCGGACAACTCTGCCAGCAGAAACTCGGTAGGCAGGGTCAACACCAGTGCCTGCATGGCCTGGTCGGCCTCGATTTCATCCAGCACCTTGGCAAAAACCTCTGGCAAACGGCTATCCAGTTGCAGTGGTTCACCGGTACGAAAATCTTTAATCAACGACTGCATTAACGCGATGGAGAGCCGCTGACCGGCATCCCAGCGGTTGAAGCCATCGCTATCATGGGCCATTAAAAAACCCAACTCATCAAAACTATAGGGATAATTCAGTTTTACAGGCGCCGAAAAATTGCGCAGCAGAGATGGTACTGGTCGACAATCGATGTGCTCAAAAACTACTGTCTGCTCGGTTTCGGTAATTTCCACAACCCGGCTGGTTTCACCTGCCGGACTCAGTGGCAAATCCCCTGCGTCTGTCACTAACCCCACCGTTACTGGAATATGAAAGGGCTGTTTGTTCTGGCTCTCGGGAGTGGGCGGACAACTCTGCGAAAAGTGTAATTTGAACTGTCGCTGCTGTTCATCGTAACCACTGGTGACAGTCAGGCGAGGTGTGCCGGCCTGGCGGTACCAATTCATGAATTGACTGAAATCCCTACCACTGACCTCGGCCATGGCGGCCACAAAATCTTCGATGGTGACAGCCTGGCCATCGTGGCGCTCAAAGTAGAGATCAGAGCCGCGACGGAACAATTCCGGACCCAGCAGCGTATGAATCATACGCACCACCTCTGCCCCTTTCTCATAAATGGTGGCCGTGTAGAAGTTGGAGATCTCCATATAGGATGCAGGCTGCACCGGGTGGGCCGTCGGGCCGCCATCTTCGGCAAATTGCACCGTGCGCAGCATAGTGACATTTTCGACCCGCTTGACCACCGGGGAACCCATGTCCGCAGAGAACTGTGAATCGCGGAACACGGTAAAGCCCTCTTTCAGGCTCAGCTGAAACCAGTCCCGGCAGGTAACACGGTTACCGGACCAGTTGTGAAAGTACTCGTGGGCCACCACAGCCTCTACCCGATTGAAACCATCGTCGGTGGTGGTGGCCTGATGGGCCAGCACACAGGAAGTATTGAAGATATTGAGGCCCTTGTTTTCCATGGCCCCCATATTGAAGTCGTCCACCGCCACGATCATATAGAGATCGAGATCGTACTCACGACCATAGACCTCTTCATCCCAGCGCATGGCATTTTTCAGGGAGGTCATGGCGTGATCACATTTCTCCAGATCCTTGGATTCCACATAGAGCTGTAGCACCACTTTACGGCCACTGCAGGTGGTGAAATTGTCTTCTACCACAGACAATTCACCGGCCACCAGCGCAAACAGGTAGGCGGGCTTGAGAAAGGGATCGTGCCAGGTTGCCCAGTGGCGGCCATCCGGTAACTCGCCCGTTTCCAACAGGTTGCCATTAGACAACAAGACCGGACACTCAGCCTGGTCGGCCACTACCGTCGTGGTAAATTCCGACATCACATCGGGGCGATCCAGATAGTAAGTGATACCCCGGAAACCTTCGGCTTCACACTGGGTGCAGTAAATGGTGCGGGATTTGAATAATCCTTCCAGGGACGAATTTTCCTTCGGACGAATAATCACTTCCGATGTCAGAGTGAATTGCTCAGGGACGTTGTGGATCAACAGCTCATCTGCCGTCGCGCTGAACTGCTCGGGCGTCAACGGCTTTCCGTCGATACTCAGGGATTGCAGCGACAGCCCCTGACCATCCAGCACTAGGCTGGTTTCCCGGTCATTGGCATCGGGGTTGCGCCTCACGTCCAGGGTGGCCAGAACAACAGTGTCATCCTGACGGATATCCACACGCAATGCCGTTTTATCGATCAGATAGCGTGGGGCAGAGTAGTCTTTCAGGTAAATATTGCCCGGCTGGGCATCTCTCATCATCATAATTAATGGGCCACTTCTACATGGTAGGCTGTGTATTTGCGAATATTGATGACCCCGCTGTCAAAAATCAGATACTGGCCTTTTATACCCAGCAGGGTTCCCTCTAACGAAGGCACCTTATCCAGATTGAAGCTGGTCACCTTTGTTGGGTATTCCAGCACCGGGTAATCAATATTCATGGGGGCTGCATCATCAAGCCGCTGGAGGGCCTGAAGACCGAAACGGTCTTCCAGAGCAGTCAGCTGTGTTTCGGTCCGGTCAAACAGTGCATCCCGAATAGCCGGCAGATCGGCGGGAACAATCTCGCCCTTCAGCATGGTTCGCCAATTCGTCTTGTCTGCCACATACTGGCGTAAAACATCCTCCACCAGGCCGGATTGCTGACGGGTTTTCACTCGCATGATGGGCAGTGCCTGTAAGGCTCCCTGATCAATCCAGCGGGTCGGCAGCTGGCTCTCGCGGGTAATGCCAACTTTCACCCCGGATGAATTGGCCAGGTAGACAATATGATCCACCATACAATGTTGTTCACCCCATTCCGGCTCCCGGCAGGTGCCCTCGAAATAATGGCATTTTTCCGGGCTGACAATGCAGGTGTCACACTGCGCCAGTTTCGTGAAACACGGATAGCAGTAGCCCTGACTGAAACTCTTGTTACTGCGCCGGCCACAATGAATACAGTGAATTTTACCGCTGTACTGAATACGCAGGGTTTTACCAAGCAGATCGTTCAACGGCAGGCACTCGTCGTCCAGCGGCAAACCGTACTGCACCGGGCCGTCCGCCAGAGCTACCCGCATTTTCTTGAGGTGTCCCGAATAATCAGGCATTAATTACGACTGCCATTTGAGGGGCTGCGGGCCATCGCTGTGATCAGACCGCTTATTGGTGTCACAGGGTTCAGTTTTTTTCTTGGGCGGAATATAGCCAACGCGCTGATCTTCAGGTATGTGGCGGAGATCATAGGCAATAATTGCCTGCATACTGTGTTCCCGCTGAGCTGCGGTAAGCTTTTTGCCATCGGGCCATTTGCCCCGTTCCACAGCCAGCTTGAGACTTTCGTAAATATCGGGGGTGATGGAATCGATCAGTTGCTGAAAATCCATGGTTTACCTCAGTGACAACTCGGTAGCAGCTGTCACCCAACCACTACCTTAAGGACTTATGTCTGTGCAAAATTATACCAGCTACTGACGGTGCCCGCCGGTATCGATAGCTCCAGCCCAGCCGCCCAGCACCATGCCGCTAACCAGACCGATCGCATGGGCGGCATTGGCGATATTGACTCCCATCAATAGCTCCATAAAACCGCTCATCCCTGCCAATAGCCAGATCAACATGAAGCCCAGCAACCCCCCGGGAAGAGAGAGTATTGGACTGGGATATACCCGGTTTCTTATCCAGATATAGCCGAGCAGACCATAAACCACACCGGACATACCGCCAAACAGCGCGGGACCGCTCCACAGGTATTGCCCCAGGTTAGAGGCAATCGCCATCAACAAAACAATCATCAACATGTGCAGACTGCCTGCAAGGGTTTCGATTCGCCGCCCCAACTCCCACAGCCAGAGGCCATTAAATGCCAGATGAAAAATACCAAAGTGCAAGAAAACCGGCGTCACCAACCGCCAGTATTCGCCCCGACCCAGAGCGATCTCCGCATACTCGAAGCGGATACTTTCACCGACCAAAAGGTAGTCCTGGAAGGTCAACCAGTGCACCAGTGGAAACGCATGACTGACCAAAGAAGCACCGATGACACTGAGCAACAGCAGGATCAAGACTACCGGGGCTTTTTGTAACTGTTGCTGAAAACTCAAGGCGGGGGGACCCGATATGGCGGGAGAAAATGTTGACCTCGCCTCCTCCAGCAGACTGATAACCTGCGGCAACTGCTCAGGATATTCTATCCACAGTTGAACCCACTCACCATGGAGTTTGAGCTGATGGGATATACCCAAACTGTTTAACCGGGCATAGAGATCGTCCATATCAAGCTGAGCGGGGATGTCTGCCACATGTGTCCAGGTTGAATCCAGTTCACTCATGGCAATTAGTTGACCAGCCTATTGATGCGATCACTGGTGCGTTCATCGATACCCAGTCGGCTGCCCCACCCAAGCTTGGTACGACAGGTCTCATAAAAATTGTGTGCGACCGGATGAATCAACTGCACCTGGCGGGCTTTCTTGTGGATCTGAATGATATCACCGGGCTCGGACTGCAGGTCAGTCTGACCGTCACAGGTGACCAGCGGATGCAGCTCGTTGCGGGACCCCACCCTGATCTCGATATCACTCTTGCCGCCCACGACAATGGGTCGACTGGACAACGTATGGGGATTCATCGGCACCAGAACAATTGCATCCAGATTGGGATGCATGATCGGCCCACCCCCAGAGAGCGCATAGGCTGTAGATCCCGTCGGGGTAGAAACAATCAGACCATCGGAACACTGGCTGTAGACAAATTGCCCATCAATATACAGCTCAAACTCCATCATCCGGACGGATTTCCCTGGGTGAAGCACCACATCATTCAGTGCTGCACCGGTTCCGATCACAGTCCCTTTTCTGCTAATGGAAACATCCAGCAGAAAACGGCTGGAGAGAATAAACTCCCCGGCCAGCACCCGTTTCATCTGTGATTCCATTTCATCCGGCAGGATATCGGTAAGAAAACCCAGTCGACCCCGATTGACACCCAACAAAGGAATATCATATCTCACCAAGCTGCGCACAGCGCTCAGCATACTGCCATCGCCCCCAACTACAATGATAAGATCCACCGACGTCTCTAGACTGTCACTATCAAATACCGGTAATTGGCTGTCGCCGACCAGCTCCGCCGTTTTTTGCTCAAGCAACACCTGATAGCCGGATTCTGTCAGAAAAGTGATCAGTCGCTTCAGCGAGTCTACAATCTCGGGCAACTGGATATTGGCCACAAGCGCGATGTGTTTGAAGTCAGTCATGGAGTAACCGGAAGAGTCCCTTTAGGAATACCGTTGGATTATATACCCAGAATCTTATCGGTTTCGCCCAAAAAGGGTGATAAAGCTCCGTTGTGGAAATAGAGCCCGTTATCGCCAGAAGCCGCTGAAGCGCCAATGCAAACACTCGAGGGAGAAACTTGTTATGAGCAATCCGGCAAGATCCAGTTATACCGAAACCCAGGCCAAACGGATTTAATGAGGGTACATCCATGGCGGGAGACAAGGCCGACACGGGAGTCCATACAGCAACGTATGCTATTGGATATAAGCTGGCGACCGAGAATCATTGGGAACAGGGTCACAATGATTCTCAGCGCCACCAGACCAGTAATATCCTACCAGCTCCTATTAAAGCGGGCCGCTTGAAGTTGAAACATTACTTTTTTTACTGTTGTCTCCCGGCACAAACAGCACGTGCGGCAGATCATCAGCCGTCGCCCAGCAGAATCCCAGCCTGTTCAATTTTGACAGCTTTGCCTGTGTAAGATAATTATGTGCCAAATCTAAACGCTGCTTGGTTACCCACATACTGAGATCAACGCCCCCTTCAACCATATAACCCTCTGGCACAAGGCAATCACCGTACTCTTTCTGATAGGCCTCAAGCGCAGCGTACATACAGTCCCATGCGTATTCACGCAAATCCCAGACATACCCGAGCTCGGCGAGACGATGGTACTTATCTCGGGGATAGTTGCCATCAAAATAACGTTGTTTCCATGCCCACAGGCCAAGGGGATAGTTATCCTTGGTCACGTAACCGTCGGGAACCAGGCAATTGCCGTACTCTGCCTTGTAGGCCTGCAATGCAGCAAACCCTTTTTCCCAAGGCAAGTCGTGCAAGTCCCAGACGAACTCCAGACTGTTCAGTCGTTCAATTTGATCTTCCGAAAGTTCGCCCCTAGCTTTGTCCCGGCACATTTTCTGCACCCAGTACCAAAGAAAGTAACCCTCCGGGGTCTTGTAATTATGAGGTACCAGACAGTGGCCCTTTTCCGCTTTAAAAGCCGTCAGCATTTCAAACCACTGATCCCAAGGGGTCGAAGTGGTCGCTTCCATTTTTGTATCAAGGTCTTTCATGAATATACCTTTCCAGATCAACTGGGTTAAATCAAAGAAACAATTGGCCTCAAGGTAGAGCAAAAGACGCTGAAATGAAAGGGATCATTTACCCACGCCAGTTTAAAAAACGCAGCCGGACTAACCTGATAATTTAGCAGCAACAGGATAAAAACCCGCACAGCTATTGCCGTTACCCTGATTATCATGGCCGAGCCAAGCATGGTAACGGTAACAGTCAACAGGTAAAACACCAGAACCACTGGGAACTGTACTATAGGACAACAAACTGGCACAAAACCCGATAAGTGATGGCGGACCGGATTGACTAGCGCCCAGGGGGCACTAGGGGTAAACCCCGCCGCCACTCCTCTGGCGGCTTGATTGGCTGCGCCAATCGGTCGAACCGCTTCGCGGGTTCTCGTCCCTAAAAGCTCTTCCCATAAAAAAACCACCCGGGTGGGTGGCTTTTTAAAATATGGCGGACCGGACGGGACTCGAACCCGCGACCTCCGGCGTGACAGGCCGGCATTCTAACCAGCTGAACTACCGGTCCGCAAAATGCTACTTTTACACTGGTGGGTGGTACAGGGGTCGAACCTGTGACCTACGGCTTGTAAGGCCGTCGCTCTACCAACTGAGCTAACCACCCTCCTCAGAGAGAGGCGCATTCTACCGAAATATCGGTCGGTGTCAAACATTTCAGTTGCAGGTTTGTGTACAAGGAAAGATCTGCAAATTACCATAGGCCAACTTTTCAAATGACCGGTACACCCATGGAAATTTTCAAGGAATTTACCTTTGAGGCGGCACACCTTCTACCCAATGTGGCAGAGGGACATAAATGTGGTCGGCTGCACGGGCACTCCTACCATATCAGGCTTTACCTAGGCGGCACCGTCGGCGACAAAACCGGTTGGGTGATGGATTTTGGCGACCTGAAAGATTACTTCAAACCGGTCTATGACCAACTCGATCATCATTATCTCAACGAAATCGACGGACTGGAAAACCCTACCAGTGAAAATATAGCCAGGTGGATCTGGGCACGGTTAAAACCGACGCTCCCCCTGCTCAGCAAAATCGAGGTTCGGGAAACATGCACCTCCGGCTGCATATACTGCGGCGACTGAGTTGGTAATCCCGTGCGACTGTTTATTGCCCTGACACTGCCTGAAACAGTAAATCAACTTCTGGATGATATTTGCCGACAACGGTTGAACGATGCCGGCAACCACTGGGTGCCTGCACAGCGCCGCCACCTGACACTGAGGTTTCTCGGGGAACAAACAGGTGAGCAGACCGCCGTTGCCGTTCAGATCATCCAGGACCTCAGCGTTAAAAAATTTGATTTATTGCTGAAGACTGTCGAGCGGTTTCCCGCCACGGGGAACAGGGCTATCGCCGCCATTCCCGAATATTCGACGGCATTGATGGCACTGTACCAGCAGCTTTCTGCGTCCCTTGCTGCCAGTGGCTTTGAACCGCTTCAGCGGGAATTCAGGCCACATATCACGCTGGGAAAAGCCCCCGCAATACCAAGTGCAAAAATCGACCTGGAAATCGACGTCTGTTTATCTGTTAGGCAGATAGTCCTGTTTCAGAGTCAATTGACGGCCAGCGGACCTTTGTACAGCCCCCTGGCAACGACAAATCTGCGCTAGACAATATCCCCAAGCGCTTCATCCAGTTTGGCAAAACGGAATGAATAGCCGGACTCGAGCAGTTTTCGTGGGCACGCCCGCTGGCCCGTCAACAATAATTCCTTGGCCATCTCACCGAACAGCAGTACTGCCACGGGCTCCGGCATGGGGAAGATGGTCGGACGGTGCAGTGCAGAACCGAGCGCCTTGGTAAATTGACGATTCGTCACCGGATTCGGAGCCGTGGCGTTGACCGCCCCCTGCAGCGCAGATTGTTCCAGACAATAAAAAATGATCGCCACTTCATCGGCTATATGAATCCAGGGCATCCACTGCTTGCCAGAACCCAGGCGGCCGCCCAGCCCCATGCGGAAAGGCAACAGCATTCGACTCAGTGCGCCACCACCAGCCCCCAGCACAATACCGGTACGCAGGTAGCATATCCGGGTTCCCAGCGAAGCAAATTGCGAGGCACTTTTTTCCCATTCCAGACAAAGACGGCTGGCAAAACAATCGTGCTGAGCGCCATCCTCCCCCAGCGGCTCGTCCTGGTGAGGGCCGTAATAGCCTACGGCGGAACCACTGACCAATACCGAAGGTGGTGCAGATGCTTTCTGGAAATGCTCAAATAACCGGTTGGTAGTGCCAACCCTGCTGTCCATGAAGGCCTGTTTGCGCCGGTCATTCCAGCGACCGGCAACCAGCGGTTCACCGGCCAGATTGACGATATAGTCAATGGGGCGTTCCGGAGACAGGGCGTCAAGGTTTTCAACAAACTCGACGCCGGGGAGTTTTTTCTGTGCCTGTTGCGCATACCGGCTCAGACCGATTACCCGGGCACCCCTGGAGAGGGCCTCACGGCAGAACCGGCTGCCGATAAATCCGGTGGCACCAGTCACCAATACTGTTTTATCCTGCATGACACGCTCCCGGAAGTGGTTGGTTGATTTACTGATTCCGAACGGGCAACAGCCTCAGTGAGCCATACCGCCTACATCAATCGGCACCCATCAGGCCGAGCAGCTCGAGGGTTTTTTGTTCCATCAAGGTCCGGTCATTGGCTTCCACATTGAGCCTGACAACTGGTTCGGTATTACTGCTGCGCAGATTAAACCGCCAGTCAGTATAGGCCACACTCAATCCGTCCACCCGCTCAATACTCACTGCGCCATTGGCGTAGTGTTCTTCAAGTAGTGTCATCACCCGCTGGGGATCATCAATACGGCGGTTCAGTTCACCGGAACAGGGGTAGTCTTCCACCATCGACTGGATCATGTCTGACAAAGGCTGACCGGTCACACTCAGCAGCTCGGCCACTAAAAGCCAGGGAACCATGCCGCTGTCGCAATAAAAGAAATCCCGGAAATAATGGTGGGCACTCATCTCACCGCCATAGATAGCATCCTGCTCACGCATGACCTGCTTGATAAAGGCGTGACCACATTTACTTTGCACCGCCTCACCACCAAATTCCCGGCAGACCGCCTGGGTGTTCCAGATCAAACGAGGGTCGTGGACAATCTTTTCTCCCGGATGCTTGCGCAGAAATGCTTTTGCCAGCAACCCGACAATATAGTAGCCCTCAATAAATTCGCCCTGCTCATCGAACAGAAAACAACGGTCAAAATCCCCATCCCAGGCTAGGCCAAAATCGGCACCAGAGGACTTCACCAGATCACTGGTGTGATGGCGACTCTCCGGCAACAACGGGTTTGGAATACCGTTGGGAAACTCCCCGTCCGGATCATGATTCACCTTGATCAGCTCAAAGGGCAAAAAGCTTTCCAGCGCATCGAGCACAGGACCGGCAGCACCATTGCCGGCATTGACGACGATTTTCAACGGCCGAAGCTTGCTTCGCTCCACATACGAGAGCACGTGTTCAATATAGGCATCGGAACAACTGATACGGCGATAAGTCCCACGTTGACTGGGCTCTACCGGAGAAAAATCTGTTTCTTCGGCCAATGCCTGGATCACCTTCAGGCCGGTGTCGGCACTGATCGGCCTGGAGCCCTCCCGCACCATTTTCATGCCGTTATAATCAATGGGGTTGTGGCTGGCTGTCACCATGATGCCACCAGACAGATTGAGGTACGCCGTCGCAAAGTAGATTTCCTCAGTGCCGCACAGTCCAATGTCCAGCACATCGACCCCTTCATCGCGCAACCCCGAGGCCAGCGCACTTTTCAACGTCGGGCTGGAGGTACGGATATCGCCGCCAACCACCACGGTTTCAGGTTTCAACCAGCGGGCATAGGCCCGGCCAATACGGTAGGCAATCTCTACGGACAGCTCGGAACCGAGCCTGCCCCGAATGTCATATGCCTTAAAGCAGGTAATTTTCATAGTACTCACATCACAGGGACACCCACCCCAAACCGGTATGGGTCATCACAAAGGGGCAGGCTATCGGCAAGGTTTTTCCAATATGGCTGCAGCGTCAACATGGCGATTGTTTTTGAGATAGTCTTTAATCCCTTCACCAATTTCATCGTGCTGCAGGGCATAGGCAATATTGGCCTGTAGGTAACCAAGTTTACTGCCGCAATCATGACTACAACCTACGATCCGATAGGCCTCGACCACTTCCTGCTTGAGCAGTTCTTCCAGAGCATCCGTTAACTGGACTTCACCACCTACCCCGAGTGGCGTTTTTTCCAGCAGCTCCCAAATAGTTGGTGACACCACGTAACGCCCCACAACAGCCATGTTGGACGGAGCATTCTCCGGTTTCGGTTTTTCGACCATGCTGTGGATTCTCGCCACGCTGCCGGCCATCAACTCAACGCCCTGACAATCGACAACGCCATATTTATTAACGTCTTCCCATGGAACCGCCTCCACCATAATCTGGCTGTGACCTGTGGCAGTAAAGTTTTTCACCATGGACGATAAATTGTCTTTTTTCGAGTCTGCCCGATACTTGTCCACCAAAACATCCGGCAACAGAATGGCAAAAGGCTGATCACCTACCACCGGCCTCGCACAACTGATTGCATGCCCAAGACCCTTTGCATAGGGCTGCCTGACCGAAATGATGGTCACCTCCTGGGGCACGATCGAGCGGACATCATCAAGTAGCTGACGCTTGACCCGCTTTTCCAGCTGCGCCTCCAGCTCAAAACTGGTGTCGAAGTGGTTCTCAATGGAGTTCTTACTGGCATGGGTGACCAGTACGATCTCGGTAATTCCCGCCGCAATAGCCTCATTGACGACGTACTGAATAAGCGGCTTGTCCACCACCGGCAACATTTCTTTTGGAATAGCCTTGGTGGCCGGCAACATACGAGTGCCCAGCCCGGCGACAGGAATAACAGCTTTGCGTACAGTTAGGGTCATATCGGGGGAAATCCATTTTTGGGTAATAAAAAGTGCTGCACCGTTGCATACACCATATTGAGCCAAGTGTCAGTACCTGACAGAAGCAATCGGTGGCTATTATGCCTCACTAGTCCCGCCTTTGCAGGCAACAGGACCGCGAAACCCAACCTGGTTATCAACGACGATCGGCCCCACCAGAAGATTACTATCCTCCCGCTTTACCGGGTAAGTTGCTACAGCAGCCCCGACAGCAGTGCCGCGATTCCCAGAAAGGCAAAAAAGCCGATAATATCAGTGACTGTGGTAAGAATAATGGAAGATGCCTGCGCCGGGTCCTGACCTAGCCGCACCAGTACAATCGGCACCACCGCACCGGCAAAACCCGCCGCGATCATCGCCAGCACCATCGCTGAACAGATCACCAGCACCAGCCCTATTGACTGGCTCCATACAAATACGCCAATACCGCAGGTCACTGCAATACCAATACCATTTATCAGGCCCACCCGTACTTCCTTGAACATCACCCTGAACCAGTGGCGAACCGTGATTTCTCGCAATGCCAGGCCGCGCATAGTAACCGCAAGAGCCTGGGCCCCGGCATTGCCCGATTGACCGGCAACCACCGGCAGCAGCACGGCCAGAGCCGTAAAACTGGCAATCGTGCTTTCGAATATTCCCACTACGGAGGCGGCCAAAAAAGCCGTCAGCAAATTGACCTGTAACCAGGGCATCCGCTTTTTCACGGCAAACAGTGGCTTCGACAGGGCGCGTTCTTCACGGCTGGCACCCACCATGGCCAGCACATCGGATGACATGTCCTCCTGGGAAACCTGAACCAGACTGCTGTGATGGATAATACCCAGCAGACGACGATCAATATCAACCACTGGCAAGTCGAGCAGTTGATGTTTTTCAAACAACTCGGAAATTTCCTCTTTTCCTGCGGTACCGGCAACCACTGCCGTAACCGGTTTGGCTATCGCACCCAGGGATGTGCCGGGATCGGCGATAGCGATGTCCTGCAAGTGAACCTTGGCGCTCAGGCGGCCTTCGGTATCAACCAGAAAGACACTGCGCGCCGTCTTCAGTTGGCGCTTGCGGAGAATTTCCAGCGTCTCTGAGATGGTCATGCTGTCGCGAAATACTAGGGCACGGGTATCCATCAAACGTCCGGCACTGCTTTCCGGGTAGCTCATCAGTTCCGCCAACTCCCTGCGGATTGATTCGTCCAGGGTCTTCAGCAGAGCATCCCGTGATTCGTCATCCAGCTGCCCGATCATCCGCACCGAATCCAGAGGTGGTAATTCGCTAAGCAGTTGACGGCTGTGCCCTTCTGGTAAACAAACCAGAATCTCGGCAGCGACATTGGGCGTCAAATACCGCCATAGGGATAAAAGCACATATACGGGCTGCAGGCTCAGCACTGCGGCCACCTCCCGGGGAGCCAGCGCTTCAATTTTCAGGGCTGCATCTCTGGGATAATCCAGCAGAAATTTGCGGGTCAACGCCATGTCAACCGCGCGGGGATCCGGGGAAGCATTAGTCGTCATGGTATGACCCTCCTTTATCAGCCAACCAGGACGCATGACTGCCCGGAGCCATTTGCACCATACCGGTCGCAGTGACAATCATGGCGCGGGCAAGATGGGACAACAGTGAATCGCCCAGTGAGACATTCGCCGAAGGGGTCTTCTCCAGTGCCGTGCGCAATACTGAACGTGTCACTGTCCCGAGGTAAACACCACTCGAATTGCGGACCGGCAACACAGGGTAACAATGCCAATCAGACAGATTGACAGCCATCTGGATGCTCATCTCTGCAGCCAGCGGTTGCTGAGCCGAATCCACCAATTGACCCAGTATTTGCTCATCGGGGCTGGCCAGCAGCTTATCCAGACCTACCATGCCAATCACTTGGTGGGATTGGTTGATAATCACCAGACTGGTACCAAATGAGTCCGCAGACTTTTTCAGTAATGCCAGACAATCACCGACCGTGAGCTCAGGATAAAAGCCCGGCGTGGACATATCCATCCAGGCACCAACCGTGTTTTCCTGATAAATCAGCGACACACTCAAAGACCGGGAAAGCTTGGCGGGCACTACTGCCAGCAGCTCGGTGCGCCGTGTGCGCTGCTGCAAACGCAACAGCGCAGCGACTGTCTGGTAGGGGAGCCGGGCAACAATAGCCGCGTTCTGTTCCAGCGACAACTGGTCGAGAATACGCGAGGCTGGCCACACCTGCATTTCCTGCAGTACAGGAGCAACAATCCGGACCGGCACCTCCTGCAGGTACAACGCCGCCTCTTGATCCTCCAGCGACTGCAACACCCGGGCTGCGGCCTCGGGCTTATTGATAAGAAAATCCAGACTCAGGGGATTAGAGCTTGTCATCCATCGACTCCCGGGTAATCACACTGAAAGACTGCTGCATACAGAGCCGCGCCGGAATCAGTTTTCGACCTTCAGCCGTTTCCACCACCATTCCAGTAGCAGTGAACTCCAATACCCTGCCCCGCTCATTGCCGGTCTCGACAATCTGTCCGGGCCGGACAAATTCCTTGAGATGACGTGTTGCGATGAGGTTTTCCACCAGCGGTCTGGCTCCGAGGCCAAAGGCCAGAGAAAACCCCGTCAAAACGGCAGCAAAACCAATACCAAACAGAATGACCAGGAAACTGACATCGACGCCCACCTGGCCAAGCCCCATAACCACGCCGACAATAACAAAGGAGATCTGCGCAATTTGACCTAGCAGCGCTGCCTGGGCAATATCGGCTGAGGCCGCCGCATGGGTGATCAGATGGCGTACCACACTGCCGAGAATAAAGCCGCTGATAATAATCAGGCCACCCGCCATCAGAGAGGGCAGATACACCATTAAACGATCGAGCCAGACAGTCGCCCCGGCAACGCCCACCACCCTAATGGCGACAATTGCAAATATCAGAATAGTGGCCCAGAACACCACAAAACCAATCAACCTTTCTGTGGCGGGCGGTATGCGCACAAAGTGAAGATTTAAGTTTTGTAACTGGCGATCCAGCAGATGATTGAGAGTACGGATAAAACGGGTAACCAGCAGATGTAAAAACCGGGCCAGCAGCCAACCGGCCAGCAGTAACAGTAATCCACCCACCAGATTGGGAATATGAACAATCACTGAAGTTAAAACATCCAGAATTTGTTGCTGGATTGATTCGAGCATGGAAAGCCCCTTTGTCAGATTCAATCTGCCTGTTGAAATACAGCCGCCTGTGTCAAAACTGGGCCGACACCAACCAACCCGGAACCACCCTCAACATGCGCCTCAAACCTGATGTCAGACTAGCACTGTTTATATGACCAATGGAAATACCCCGGCCAGTCGTCCAGGCTCTGCTCCCGAACAAGTCGCCATCTACCCCGGCTACTTTGTCCCGCCTGTGATTTTTATCCGCTATTCAGGTGACAAACCAGCATCTGGTTGTCGAAACGGTCCAAAGTCTGAGTTTGGAACATTCTAGTATTCTGCGCGTAGTCGAGCCAATGTAACGGTTGTGGCGACCACGCCACTATCCGAGAATTAGTGAATACTTTTCCGGGGTGGAGATACCGATACTGTGCGGTTAGAACAGGGCTGGTCGTCCTCTGCGTTATCACGCTTGAAGTTTGCAAGGCCCAGTCGCTTGAACTACGTTTGCAAGTATGTCCAGCAGATTAAAAAAAGCTGTCGGGAACAAAATAAATCAGAAAATGTCGAGAGACTTAACCACACTGTTTAATCGACGGAGGAATTTTTAAACGACCTATGCCAAGCAATCGATGCCAATATATAGCAGCACCATTGCTCGAAGCATCTAACCAACTCCTTAACTCCATGGATGCCACCAAATACAGGTGGGCTTCCGAGCACCCTATATCCGATAAGTCCCCTGTAAAACTCTAATCAGATTTTTTTGTGACAGGCTGAAGGTCCCAGCGGCCTGCCCTGTCAACGTCTTTCGTGTAACTTTTAATCACTCAAACGATACGGAGGTATCAATATGATTTGCCGTACTTTTAATACCCTGCTGATGATGTTGGTCATGGCGTTTTCCATCGGTGCTTACGCTGAAAAACCAATGGAAAAACCAACTGAAAAACCAAAGAGCTACCCGGATGGCACATGGCTTAACATTGACGGGACCGTTGATCGTGTCGGTCCGAACATGTTTGTCCTCGACTACGGTGAAGGCAATATCACTGTCGAGATGGACGATGTCGACAGAGATGCTGATGCCTACGCACTGAAAAAAGGTGACAAGGTACGCGTCTCCGGCATGGTGGATGATGACCTGTATGAAAGTGCCACAATTGAGGCCGGCAGTGTCTATGTGGAAAATATTGGTACCACCTTCCACGCTGATGCCATGAAGGAAGAGGATTCGTACCTGGCGGGCAACATGCCCGTGGTCGTTTCCCGCGGTACAGTACAGGGACGCATCACTATCGTAGCTGATGACAGTTTCACCCTGGATACTGACGATAGACAACTCACGGTTAAGGTAAACACCATGCCTTATGATCCGCTTGATAACGTGGGTTACCAGCAACTCAAAGTCGGCGACTACGTATCGGTTACCGGCGCCATTCAGCGTGGCTTTTTTGACCACAAAATCATGAAAGCCACGTCCGTCACTACTTTTTTTGACGGATCAAAGCCTCGTACGACCCCACAATTCTCGACGGATCCCAATCTTTAACGGGTGCTGACCACGGTAACAATGGGCTGCGTAAAGCAGCCCATTTTTTTGTGCAGAAATGAAAAAACAAAACTAAGGTCAGGTACAATTTTCATAAAAAACCACACAGGCAATTTCAACTTAGAACAGTTTATAAAAAAGTTGTACCTGGCCCCATTTATCTACCGCCTCACGGAACTCCTCGGTATAAGCCTGCTTTTTTTATGTGCCATGATAAGCACCTCCATATAGGTCAATCTGACTATACAGAGCGTCTACAAGTCGTGGGGGGCTCGGGCACCTAACGCCAATTTTTAACGGCGCCCATGGAGCGCAGCGCAATGGGCGTCCAGTGGAGGGCCACAGGCCCGAAACGAACTACAATGACTAGTTATGTGTTGCTCATGGAGTCGCCGGAGCACGCTGATTTTGAGCCCCTAATTTCCTGCAATTTTAGTTCGATTAACCACCGAACGTACCGCAAGAACATTCCTAAAGCTAGTGAACCAGATACAAGCACCATTATCAGAACTCCGAAAAAATCCCCTGGAGAACCGGAGTGTTCAGGCTGCGACGTTTGGTAAAAATACACTGCCCAAACTGCTACCATCGGCAGGCCCAATACCAGCGAAAATACCCAAAACCACAAGCAGCGAGTGAGCAACACAGGAATGACTAGGAGGAAAGCTGACACTACCAGAACGATCTCAATGCTCATTCAGTGACCACATAACGCCGCGCTCTGCAACAAATTTGGAGCGTAGCAGAAAATTTGTCCGACAACAGCGCCTTGTTAGCCGTACCTACGCCTTGACAGGGTAACGGCTAGAGATAGCAATACGATTCCATGTATTGATGATAACGGAAAGCCACTCAATGGCCGACACTTCTTCTTTGGAAAGACTGGTTACGGCCTGTTCGTAGATTGCGTCAGGCAGCTGGCTGTCAGAGATCAGTGTAATTGCCTCCACAAGCTCTAACGCGGCACGCTCTTTTGAGCTGAAGTATTCGGTCTCTTTCCATGCAGAAAGGACTGCTACACGATCAGAAGACTCCCCGCTGGCAAGTGCATCCCGCGCATGCAATCTGATGCAGAAAGCACATTGATTTATCTGGGATGCGCGCAAGCGTAAGAGATGCGAAAATCCTACGGCAACCCCCGCCTTGGTTAAAGCATCTGAGGCAAGCCGGTCAAGCTCAATGACTGTCAGATACAGCTCAGGTGCTGACTTACCAAGATTCACTCTTTCTGTCACGTGACCTCCTTATGTTGTACGGCTAACGCCAAGTTAACCGGCGTGCGTTAGCGCGTCCGAGCGAGGAACGAGCGTCGTTGAACTTTTTGTTAAGCGCCTTCTGCATTTTCGACCATTCCCGAAAACATTATGTCTTTCTCTGGCTCAAGGGGAATTTCTTTTCGAATTCTTGTTCTTGCACCTTCTTGCAAGCCAGTTTCATTCCATTCCAAGCTGGGTAAATCTTGAAATATTGCAGGGTAGCGTTCTGGCTGAGAAATTGCTCCAACGACTCTTAGGCTTTTGTTCCACTCTAATGCCCAAAACCATTCGCCAGTTTCACCTTTTTCTCTACGCATTATTGCCTTAAAAAAGCCATTTGCGCTCTCGATATTTGCATAGCAAGGAATTTCACTAGCCCGTTCCATAATATTTAGTAATTGAGGGTTGCCCCAATCTGAATGAACATATGAACCGTGAAGATGGAAATATTTGTGGCTGAGCAAACATGTACCTTCAGCAGTAAGTGGGTCGCGCGAAGTTATCAGTGAAAATATTCCTTGCACGTGCCTATAGGCAAGAAATTCAATACGACGTTCGTCGGCTTGAGGTGGCCCATCTATACTAAAAGATATGCTCGCTGGGCCAAAGTTCGAAGAGACCGTAAAATTGTCACCAGAATCTTTGATTAAGGTTCCCTGTTTATTGGGGTGAAAATCTTTTTCTGCTTTGCGTTGAGCTATCTCGTTATGTGCTTGTGAATCCTTTCTGGCAGGGCTATTAAATAAAGTTATTGATGACAGATGACGTTCTACATCCGACTTCTCATCATTGCATTCTTTACATGCTCTGAAAATAAGATTGAATAGATTTCCATTCCCAAACTCGCCAGTAGGAACAAACTCTCTACCGATAAGATGCTCTTTGTTTGATTCCAGACGAGAATCCGCCCCAACAAGACGGCCGCAGTAAAGGCAGTACTGGTTTGATTTCGATTTCGACTTATGGAACCAATTTACAGGCTGGTTTTTCTTGTAACGATGTATTCCGTTCAATGCCGATACTCTTATTTGCGCTTAACATTTGTATATGGCGCACTCGCGCTTTGCCAAAACTAATATTCGGCCCACTTTGATAACGGATTGATACAGAATAGAAAATTGGAGCATCTCCGATTCCTTTCAGAATAAAGCGAGTTTTTCCTATTATCTAAAATAGTAGGACCTCGTTATCTTTTCCCGCGAACCTGCAACACCCTGTTTTATTGGGATCATTTTTTCCGGTTCGCATGATAACGCGCATTGACTGAGTATAAACCGAGAAAGGGATTTAATAACACCTCGATATCCTGTATAAAAAAACAGCCTATCGAGCGCGCATACCCATTTGATATAGGTGGCGTCCAAAGTCGGGGGCGAACCAGTAAAGAGGTTAGCCTTCTGGGGATTTTCAGTGCAGCTTATCTTTCGACCGCCACCGACCAGAAGTCCGCGATCATCAACAAAAACTGGACTTAATAGGGACTTAAACTGAGAAATGAAAAAGGCCCGCTTTTTGGCGGGCCTTTTAACACGTTGAATTTCAACAATTTTTTGGTCGGGACGACAGGATTTGAACCTGTGACCACTACACCCCCAGTGTAGTGCGCTACCAGACTGCGCTACGCCCCGAATAGGAAGGCGCACATAATACCGGATGCACCCCACAATTCAAGAATAAAATCAGCCCTTCAGTACCTGCAACAGGTCTTCCAGCTCGCCGACTGTCTGGTCGATCAGCTGCCTGACCTGCGTGGCCTCTTCCTTGGCATCCTCACCGGTCATGCGCTGACGGGCACCACCAATGGTAAAACCCTGCTCATAGAGCAATGAACGAATCTGCCGGATCAGGATGACATCCTGGCGCTGATAGTAGCGGCGATTACCACGGCGTTTTACCGGGCTGAGAGTGGGAAACTCCTGTTCCCAGTAGCGAAGCACATGGGGTTTGACATCGCAGAGTTCACTGACTTCACCGATGGTGAAGTAACGCTTGCCGGGAATGGCCGGCAACTGATCGTTATTGCTCGGTTCCAGCATAGCTTTCTACTCTCGCTTTAAGTTTTTGTCCGGGTTTGAACGTCACTACTCGTCTGGCAGAAATGGGGATCTCTTCACCGGTTTTTGGATTGCGACCGGGGCGGGTTTTTTTGTCGCGCAGTTCAAAGTTACCAAAACCTGATAATTTGACCTGTTCGTTTTTCTCAAGGGCGGTGCGGATCTCTTCAAAAAATGATTCGACGATTTCCTTGGCCTCGCGTTTGTTCAAACCCAGGTCTTCGAAAAGCATTTCTGCAAGGTCGGCTTTGGTAAGTGCTGACATAACTCGCTTAACCCCTGAGACTCGCTGAATGTTGTTCTTTTATGGTGCTGACCACCCGGTCGACAGCCGCTGTGATTTCTTCTTCGGTAAGAGTGCGCGAACTCTCTCTAAAGGTCAAGCCAACCGCGATACTTTTTCTATTGATTTCAACACCTTTCCCTTGGTAGACGTCAAATATCTTTAAGTCAACGAGGTAATGACCTGCCGCCTCTCGAATGGTTTCACAGAGCGTACTGGCGGAAAGGTCCCGATCCACAATCACCGCCAGGTCGCGGCGGACTTCCGGGAACCGGCTGACACCCCGAAAAGCGGGCAGCTCACCCTCGACCACAGCACCCAGGGCAAGCTCAAAAACGTACACTGGCTGGGAGATATCCAGCAGCTTCTGAACACGCGGGTGCAGCAGACCAATATAACCCACCGGCTTACCGTTTCGCTCAATGGCGGCACATTGACCGGGGTGCAGCGCGGGATGTGCAGCAGGCACAAAGTGATACTGATCAAACACATGGTTCTGCTTGAGGAGCGCTTCCACATCGGACTTGATATCAAAAAAATCCACCAGATCACGCGGGTTTGACCAGCGTTCCGGCAAACGAGTACCGGTGACGGCACCGGCAATCATGGGCTCCTGCTTCACGCCACCCTCCTCGGGCATGAAGCTCAACCCGGACTCAAAAATCCTGACACGGGATTGCTGGCGATTGAGGTTGCGGCGTATCGCCGGCAGCAGGCCGGACCAGAGCGTGGTTCTCATCACCGACATATCACTGGCGATGGGATTGGCCAGTGCGACACCCTCTATCTCTGGCAGCAGGAGTTTCTGGACATCGGGATCGACAAAACAGTAGGTAATGGCTTCGCGGTAACCCCGGGCAACCAACTGCTGTCGCAACAATGACAGGCCGGTGCGGGTTTCGCGACATACTTCAATCGGCAAACTGGCGCTGATCGTGGCGGTCGGCAAGCGGTTATAGCCGTAGATGCGGGCCACTTCCTCGATCAGGTCCACTTCAATCGCAATATCGAAGCGCCAGCTGGGAACCCTGCAGCGCCAGCCGTCTTCATCCTCGGCAAGAATTTCCAGACCGAGACGCTGCAACATGCCGCTAACCAGCCCGGCATCCAGTGACAGACTCAACTGCTGTTGCAGTTTGCGCCGGGTCAGCCTCACCTCTGCAGATCGGGGCAAATGTGCTGCCGACTCGGCTACAGTTACCGGGCCGGCCTGCCCTCCGACGATGTCCAGCAACAGTGCGGTGGCACGCTCAATGGCGAGAGACTGCAATTGCCAGTCAACACCGCGCTCGAAGCGGTGGGATGAATCCGTATGGAGCCCGTAATTGCGTGGGCGACCGGCAATCGCCAGCGGATCAAAATAGGCACTTTCAAGAAAAATATCCCGGGTATCCGCCGTGACGGCAGACAGTTTGCCACCCATGATACCGGCGATAGCCAACGGTTTTTGGTGATCGGCAATGACCAGTGTGTCCTCGTTCAATGTGGCCTTGGAACCGTCCAGCAACTCGAGTGACTCACCCTGCTCTGCCATGCGCACCCGAATACCGCCGTCCAGCGTGGCGAGATCAAAGGCGTGCATCGGTTGACCCAGCTCGAGCATCACATAATTGGTCACATCGACCACCGGGTCGATACTGCGAATACCGCTGCGGCGTAGTTTTTCCTGCAACCACAGGGGAGATGGCGCAGCCAGATTGACATCGCGAATCACCCGACCCGCATAACGGGGGCAGGCAGCGGGGGCATCCAATACAACAGGCAAATGATCGTCGACCGTGGCCGATACCGGATCAAGGGAAGGCCCGGTTACCGCAACCGTATTTAATACACCCACCTCGCGGGCCAGGCCACGAATACTCAGACAATCGCCGCGATTGGGGGTTAAGTCGACTTCAATCAATTGGTCATTCAGGCTCAGATAGTCGCGCAGATCCGCACCCGTTGGCGCATCGGAGGGCAGCTCCCAAAGGCCGGAGCCATCACCACCCAGACCAATTTCATCCTGACCACAGAGCATGCCGAAGGACTCCACGTCCCTCAGCCTGGCTTTACGGATTTTCATATCGCCGGGCAGCGTGGCGCCCACCGTTGCGAAGGGCACTTTCAGTCCCTGGCGGGCATTGGGTGCGCCACAAACCACCTGCACTGTTTCACCGGCAGCGCCGGTTACCTGACAGACTCGCAATTTGTCGGCATTGGGGTGTGGGTCCACGGCGCCAATTTCACCGACCACCACGCCATCGAACGCCGGGGCCACGGCGTCAACCGCATCCACTTCGAGACCCGCCATGGTCAGCTGAGCAACCAGCTCTGCCGTGTCAATACTCGGACTAACCCACTCACGCAACCAGGATTCACTGAATTTCATTGCTCACCAAATCAAATTATTTACTTTAGATAAATAATATATCTATTTGTTTTAAAACTGTTTTAGAAACTGAACTTCGTTATCAAAAAACAGACGGAGGTCATTGACCCCGTAGCGCAGCATCGCCAGCCGCTCGACGCCCATGCCAAAGGCAAAACCCGAATATTTCTCGGCATCAATGCCACAATGACCGAATACATTGGGGTGCACCATCCCGCAACCCATCACCTCCAACCACCCGGTATTCTTGCAGATGCGACAGCCGGCACCGCGACAGTTGGTGCACTGGATATCCACCTCGGCAGAGGGTTCGGTAAACGGAAAATAAGAGGGGCGGAAGCGCACCGGCAGGTCTGCCTCAAAAAACGCCTTCAGAAACTGATCAATGGTTCCTCTGAGGTCGGCCATGCTGACATCGCGATCCACCACCAGACCTTCGACCTGATGGAACATCGGGGTGTGGGTCAGATCGGAGTCACAGCGGTAGACGCGCCCGGGACAGATAATGCGGATAGGGGGTTCCTGGGTCTTCATGGTACGAATCTGCACCGGCGAGGTGTGGGTGCGAAGCACGGTATTTTCCGTCACATAGAAAGTATCGTGCATGGCCCTGGCCGGATGGTGTGATGGAATATTCAGGGCTTCGAAGTTGTGATAATCGTCTTCGATCTCGGGGCCCTCTTCCACGCTGTAACCAACCCGGCTGAAGAAGGCCTCAATCCGCTCCATGGTATGGGTAATCAGATGCAGTCCGCCGCTGTCTTCGCCCCGCCCGGGTAGTGTCACATCCAGTGCTTCGCTGGCCAGCCTGGCCTCCAGATCCGCATTCTCCAAATCATTGCGGCAGTGATTGATCTGACTCTGGAGCTGCTCTTTTACTTCATTAATTTTCGCACCCGCTGCGGGGCGCTCTTCAGCCGAGAGTTTGCCCAACCCTTTTAACAAATCCGTCAGCCTGCCTCGCTTGCCGAGATATTCGACCCGCACCTGATCCAGTGCTGCCAAATCCTGTGCCTGCTCTATGGCCTGCTGCGCTTCACGGGCCAGAAGATCAAGGGTTTCCATGCTCACAACCTTATCAACCGGTTCATATCAAAAACAAAAAAGGGAAAGAGCTGCGGCCCTTTCCCCTTTCAATCTGCATTATTTGATGCCGGGAAAACCCCGGCACAAATATATCAAGCCAGGGCAGCCTTCGCCTGTTCTGCGACAGCAGCAAATGCCGCTTTATCGTGAACAGCAAGGTCGGCCAACACACGGCGATCCAGCTCAATATTGGCTTTCTTCAGTCCCGCGATCAGGCGGCTGTAGCTGATACCCTCAGCGCGTGATTGCGCATTGATCCGGGTAATCCACAGAGCGCGGAAGGTACGCTTTTTGACACGGCGGTCACGGTAGGCGTACTGACCTGCCTTGGTGACAGCTTGTTTGGCAACGCGGAATATACGACTGCGAGCACCGTAGTAACCCTTTGCAGCCTTCAGAATTTTCTTGTGGCGACGGTGTGCGACAACACCTCTTTTTACACGTGACATATCAATATCCTCTCAAATAATCGGTTAATCAGGAGCGCAACATACGATCGACCAGGGGCGAATCAGAACCATTCATGGTGCTGGTGCCGCGCAGGTGACGCTTACGCTTCTGCGACATTTTTGTGAGGATGTGACTTCTGTTGGCATGTTTGTGCTTGTAGCCAGCGCCGGTTTTCTTGAAGCGCTTGGCGGCACCGCTATGTACTTTTGCTTTTGGCATTTTGTGTCTCCGTTTATAGACGGGTTAAATAATGAAGAAGTCACTCCCGGACAGTCTGCCAGGGGCTGCGCGCGGGTAGTGCCCGGTGAATCCTGATATGGCCGGAGGCCAGATGGGGTCGGGTTACTTCTTCCTGCTTTTGGGGGCGATCACCATAGTGAGTTGTCGCCCTTCCATTTTAGGGAATTGCTCGACAGAACCCAGTTCCTCCAGGTCCAGCTCAATACGCTTGAGCATTTCCATACCGAGTTCCTGGTGAGCCATCTCGCGGCCGCGAAACCGGAGGGTTACTTTGGCCTTATCCCCATTTTCGAGAAACCGGATCAGGTTACGTAACTTGATCTGGTAGTCTCCGATGTCCGTTCCCGGACGAAACTTCATTTCCTTGACCTGAGTCTGCTTCTGCTTCTTGCGTTGTGCAGCCTGTTGCTTTTTCACTTCAAACAGCTTCTTGCCGTAGTCCATGACCTTGCAGACAGGCGGCTCGGCGTCCGGAGCAATTTCCACCAGATCCAAACCGGCAGCCAGGGCTGCACTCAGGGCATCTTCAATGCTGACAATGCCAGCCTGTTCGCCATCGGCGTTAACCAGTCGAACCTCGGGGACGTCGATCTCTTCATTCATTCGAGACCGTTTTGCTGCCCCCTTGCCATAATTTTTCTTGATAATTTAATCTCCGACTATTGTCTTTAAATAACGCGACCGCGGCGCTGTACGTCTTGTGCGAGAAGTTCGGCAAAATCTGAAACCTTCATGATGCCCAGATCTTCACCGCCTCGCGTGCGCACTGCCACGGTCTGCGTTTCTACTTCCCTATCTCCGATTACCAACAGGTAGGGAATCTTCTGAATTGTGTGCTCGCGGATTTTAAAGCCGATCTTTTCGTTTCTCAAGTCATTTTCCACCCGGAAGCCCTTGTTTTTCAAGGTATCAGCCACCTGACGGACATAATCTGCCTGCGCATCGGTAATATTCATCACCACCGCTTGCTGGGGTGCGAGCCAAACCGGGAAAGCGCCCTCAAAATGTTCAATCAGAATACCGATAAATCGCTCGAAAGAACCGAGGATAGCGCGGTGCAGCATCACCGGCACCTGGCGGGAGCCATCTTCAGCTACATACTGGGCATCCAGCCGTCCCGGCATGGAGAAATCCACCTGAATCGTACCGCACTGCCAGACCCGTTCGAGGCAATCCTTCAGAGAGAATTCAATTTTTGGACCGTAGAAAGCGCCCTCCCCCGGCAACAACTCATAATCCAGCCCTTTTGCAGACAGCGCATCCGCCAGTGCCTGCTCCGCTTTATCCCAGACGGCATCACTGCCGACCCGTTGCTCGGGGCGGGTGGAGAGCCGGATGATCACGTCCTCAAACCCGAAATCCCGATAGACCTGAAACAGCAGATCCACAAAGGTTGAGACTTCGTCCTGAATTTGCGCTTCGGCACAGAAAATATGCGCATCGTCCTGGACAAAGCCCCGCACACGCATCAGGCCCTGCAAGGTACCGGAAGCCTCGTTGCGGTGGCAGGAACCGAATTCCGCCAAGCGCAGTGGCAGGTCGCGATAGCTTTTCAGTCCCTGATTGAAGACCTGGATATGGCAGGGGCAGTTCATCGGCTTTACCGCGTAATCTCGCGATTCGGATTCCACGGTAAACATGTGTTCCCGGAAAATATCCCAGTGGCCGGACCGCTCCCAAAGGGATCGATCCACCACCTGGGGCGTTTTGATTTCCCGATAGCCATTGCTACGCTGCACATCGCGCATGTAGCTCTCAATCTGGGTATAAATACTCCAACCCTTCGGATGCCAGAACACCATCCCCGGGGCTTCTTCCTGCATATGGAACAGGTCGAATTTCTTGGCCAGCTTACGGTGATCGCGCTTTTCCGCCTCTTCCAGCCTGAACAGGTAGGCATTCAATTCTTTCTTGCTCGACCAGGCCGTGCCATAGATGCGCTGCAGCATTTCATTATTGGAGTCACCCCGCCAGTAGGCCCCAGCCACTTTCATCAACTTGAAGTGTTTGAGCTTTCCCGTTGAGGGCACGTGCGGCCCGCGGCAGAGGTCTTCAAAATCTCCCTGTCTATAGAGGGAGAGCGTCTGGTCCGGCGGAATACTTTCAATGATTTCCGCCTTGTAGGCTTCACCGATGCCGCGGAAATAGGCCACAGCCTCGTCGCGGGACAATTCACGGCGCACCACCGTTGTATCCGCCTGGGCAAGCTCACCCATTTTTCGCTCGATGGCATCGAGATCTTCCGGGGTAAACGGCCGCTCATAGGCAAAGTCATAATAGAAGCCGTTATCAATCACCGGGCCAATAGTGACCTGCGCACCCGGAAACAACTGTTTTACCGCCTGGGCAAGCAGGTGGGCGGTGGAGTGACGAATCACCTCCAAACCCTCGTCGGACCTTTCGGTGATAATGGCCAACTCGGCATCTGAGTCAATCAGATAAGAAGTATCAACCAGTTCGCCGCCGACTTTGCCAGCCAACGCAGCTTTTGCCAGTCCGGGGCCAATATCAGCGGCCACGTCATAAATAGTCACAGGGTTCGGGTAATCGCGTTGACTGCCGTCAGGGAGGGTTACTACGGGCATGTTCAGATCCTTTCCAGTGGTGGCCCCTACCAAAGGCCACATGGTTTATGCTGCATGGGCAGCGCCAATTCGTGAGCCGGCCATTTTACCGGCTTGACCTGCATAAGCAAGCCGCCTTCAACAGTGGGAAAAGCGTTATAACGCTTGCCAGAGCCCCATAAAGCTTGTCAGAAGAGATGCTCGCTGGTAAATTACGCGCCTTCCTGATCACAGCAAGTCAGCAGGCACGTAGCTCAGTTGGTTAGAGCACCACCTTGACATGGTGGGGGTCGGTGGTTCGAATCCACTCGTGCCTACCAAATAGAAAGCCCATCGACACCGGTGGGCTTTTTTTATTTGCCTGCAAAAAGAAAATAAAAATATAAATCTTTATTATCAAATAGATAAAATATTTACTTAATGTTAATTATTTAATATTTAATGTCCACCACCACACCCACCAACCAGCTGGGGAGCCAGGATCCCAGACAGCGCCATTTATCAACAAAACGCCCACACCCGCATACAGACCTGATCCAGTGCGTTAACATGTTAGTGTGTTTAGCAACTGAGCCCCCAAACACCGGGGAGCCCATCAACTTGATAAAAGGCTTGGTCATTATGAAAAAAGGTATATTCGTTACCTTGTGTGCGTCACTGCTGATGAGCGCCAACCTGTACGCAAACGATAAAGAACTCCATCTCTGCAGGTATGTTCATATCTATCAGATAGCAACCGGCTCAGGTGTCAGCACGGATGGTGGCGACCTGGAAATAACCATTGATGGTGATAATTTCCGGCTTCATGGTGATAACAAAGATGCATCGGGGACCTTTGATCTCAAAATAACAGAACGATCAGGCCGGAGTATCACTGCCAAAAATGAGTCAATGATGTTCATTCTGAAGCCGCTTACCGGTGACTTCATGCTTAACACCGGCATCGGAGAATTCGGATTTAATGTCAACCAGGGGGGCCATAAAGGCCGTCAGATGCGGTACGCCGGCAAGTGTGAACGCGTCAAAAACTTCTGAGGAAGAACCGATGGGCAGCAATGTCCGTCAGGCAATAGTCAGGCAATACCGTCCGCCAATCGCTTGAGCTGGCCCACTTCGTCACGTAGTCGGGCCGCCTCCTCAAACTCCAGGTTCTTGGCGTGTTCGAACATCTTGTCCTCCAGTGCCGCTATCTGACGCCACACATCACCGCTGCTGACTATCGGCCTGTCCTTGGGTGACTGATAAGTGGTCTGCGCATCCGCCACCTTGCGTCCCCCTTTACCGGGGATCATTCGGGCTCCTTCCATAATATCCGCCACCGATTTATAGATGCCCTTGGGTGAAATACCATGGGCCAGATTGTGAGCAATCTGCTTGTCCCGACGACGTTCGGTTTCATCCATGGCCCGCTGCATGGAGCCGGTAACCTTGTCCGCATAGAGAATGGCACGGCCCGCCACATTTCGCGCTGCCCGGCCAATGGTCTGGATCAGCGACTGCTCGGAGCGCAAAAATCCCTCCTTATCGGCATCAAAGATGGCCACCAGTGCCACCTCCGGCATATCCAGCCCCTCCCGCAACAGGTTGATACCCACCAGCACATCAAATTCACCGAGCCGCAGGTCGCGGATAATTTCCACCCGCTCCACCGTTTCAATATCCGAGTGCAGGTAGCGGACCCGAACCCCGTTTTCCGCGAGATACTCGGTGAGATCTTCCGCCATCCGCTTGGTCAGCACGGTAATCAGCACGCGCTCTTCATTGGCCACACAGCGGCTGATTTCCGAAAGCACATCATCCACCTGGGACGTTGCCGGACGAACCTCGATCAATGGATCCACCAGCCCGGTGGGCCTGACCACCTGTTCCACTACCTGCCCAGTTTTTTCCGCCTCATACTTGGCCGGAGTAGCGGAGACAAAGATCATCTGTGGCGCCAATCGCTCCCATTCATCAAACCGCATCGGGCGGTTATCCAGCGCCGAGGGCAACCGGAAACCATATTCCACCAGGGTTTCCTTTCGCGAGCGATCACCCCGGTACATACCGCCCAACTGGGGAATCGTCACGTGGGACTCATCAATCACCATAAGGGCATCTGCGGGCAGGTAATCGTAAAGCGTGGGTGGGGCTTCACCGGGTTCCCGGCCCGAGAGATAGCGTGAGTAATTTTCAATGCCGGTGCAGTAGCCGAGCTCCTGCATCATTTCCAAGTCATAGCGGGTGCGCTCGCGCAGGCGTTGCTCCTCTACCAGCTTGCTCACCGAGCGCAACTGCTCCAGTCGCTCCGCCAGCTCGGTTTTGATGTGTTCCATCGCATCGAGTATGGTCTGACGCGGTGTCACATAATGGGATTTCGGGTAAACGGTGACTCGGGGCACCCGACCAAACACCTCACCGGTCAGCGGATCGAACGTCGACAGATTTTCCACTTCATCGTCAAATAACTCGACCCGGACGGCCTCACTGTCCGAATCCGCTGGATAAATATCGATCACATCGCCCCGCACCCGATAGGTGGCGCGCTGAAATACAGCATCGTTTCGAGTGTACTGCAACTCGGCGAGGCGTCGCAGGATAGCGCGCTGATCCACCCGGTCACCCCGCACCAGATGCAGGACCATCTTCAGGTAGGACTCCGGATCACCCAAACCGTAAATTGCCGACACGGTCGCGACGACAATCACATCCTTGCGCTCCATCAGTGCTTTGGTAGCCGACAGGCGCATCTGCTCGATATGCTGATTAATTGAGGCATCCTTCTCGATAAATGTATCCGATGAAGGCACATACGCCTCGGGCTGATAGTAATCGTAGTAGGAAACAAAATACTCCACCGCATTGTCGGGAAAAAAGTCCCGAAGTTCGCCGTAGAGCTGAGCTGCCAGCGTTTTATTGTGCGCCAACACAATGGTGGGACGCTGTACCCGGCTAATCACATTGGCAATAGTAAATGTCTTGCCCGAACCGGTGACCCCCAGCAGCGTCTGTGCCGCCAGTCCCGCTTCAAGCCCGGCCACCAGTTTCTCAATCGCTGCGGGCTGGTCGCCCGCTGGCTGGTAGGGGCTCTTGACCGTAAAGGGTTTTGACACGTTTGAATCGCTCCGAATCAGTGCAGAAAACCGCGTATTATACGCCAGAAAAGGCCCCGGCGGCGGGGTCCCGGCAGGGGTTGACTACCCCAAAGTCGATCTATAAGATACGCGCCTCTTGACCGTTCCGCCTTAGCTCAGTTGGTAGAGCAAATGACTGTTAATCATTGGGTCGCTGGTTCGAGCCCAGCAGGCGGAGCCATATAAAACAAAGGGTTGCAGCTATGCGGCCCTTTTTTATTGCTTCAATTTATTAACCTACAACCGTTTCTCTGCTCTTGAAGTGGCTACCCTGGCTGACCCGTCTCCAGTATTTAATCCAACTGCCACCTGGTAATGTCCGTTACTGTTGAATCAATGGTTCCAAGTCGGAGGGTTAGAGGCAAACGCCAAGGGTGTCTGATTGATATCTCAAGGATGAATGCGGACGGCCAATCCAGCCCCTCACGGCAAAGCCGATAAGTCTTCTTGTGATTCGCCTAAGCACTTAGACGACGCAACAATTGGTAAACGCGCCGCTAGTTAAGAGCTTAAGAGAATACCAACCCCAGACGTTCGGAAGCAGTCATGAGCTGCTGTTGCGGATACCATGCAAAGCACAGGCGCATACTCGAGAGGAATTGAGCATTGGCTGAACAAATCTTACCGGGTAAAAAGCTAACACCAGCTTGCCTGGCCTCACCAAGCTTTGCAGCGACATCTCGCCTATCAACAAAACTTGCCCATAAAAAATACCCGCCGTTGGGCTTATTGATACTTATCTTGTCGCCAATAGTCGACATTAGTCCATCAAAGAGCAATTCAGATCGGGCTGCATAGATTTGCCGCAAATACTCAAGGTTCTTCTGAAACTCACCATTGGCAATCAAAGGTCCAACCAATGCCGAAGTGACAGGTGCCAAGCCGCCGCCACTTTGCAGTAACGCCGAATTCTTGAGCCTGTGAAAAATATCACCGGAACCCTGAACCCAGCCAAGCCGCAATCCGGGTGCAAGGATTTTTGAAAAAGAGCCTACAGATAAAACAGGCGCGTTATCGTCATAACACGCCAAGGGTGCAGGGGGTTTCTGACCGAAGTAAAGCGACTGATAAACGTCATCGGCAACAACAGGGCATCGCGTTTGGGCTGCCAGTTTTACTATACCTTGCCGCCGACTATGCGACTGCGTAATACCTGAGGGATTATGAAAACTGGGAATTGTATAAAAAAATGCAGGCTTATATTTCTGTATGGCCTGTTCTAGCGCCTGTAGTTCGACACCGTCTTCATCCATCGGCAAGGCAACAACGTTGAAGCCGCGCTCTTTAAATAATTTAAGTGCAATAAAATAGCTGGGGTCTTCTACCAGAATCGTTGCCCCGGGTTTACTCAATTGTGAACAGATCATATCGAGCCCATTGGACGATCCGTTCGTTAGCAATAGCTGTTCAGCATTGACCGGCTGTTCGTAATCTTCTGACAGCCATGCAGACAGCACCTGCCGGAATGTTTCGTCACCGGCCTGCTCGCCATAAGCCAGGTTTTGTTGTTCAACCGACAGTGAGCGAAACAAATCAATCGGTAACAAATCCGGATCTGGCTGGCCTACCGCCAAGTCTATCAAGTGATCAGGACGTGTAACCTGGGTAGCCATTATTGAGCCAGACTGTCCATTTTACGGAAGTAATGATGCGCCGCTTCGTTGACCCGCGGCGCTAACAAAAAGGTAGAAACCATCGTTGGTATAGCCATCATCGCATACATACCAATTAATAAACCGTTGACCAATTCAAGCGTGGTGACTGCGCCTACGACAATCATGAGCAAATAGAGCGGCGTATAGTAACGCGCTTTGTCTGCACCCAGTAAAAATCCAACACACTTGGAGCCATAAAACCAGAAAGTGACGATGGTCGAAAAGCTCAGTAACGCAACCATCAGCAAAAGCAAATAAATACCACTATGAGGGAAAACCTTTTCTAACGCTGCAGCAGTGAGTGCAACACCTTCCATGTCGCCACCGGTTTGCCAAACGCCTGTCAGCAGAATCATAAATGCGGTACATGAGCAAACAATCAGCGTATCGATAATCGGGCCGGTCATGGCTACGACACCTTCGCGTATTGGCTCGCCGGTTTTAGCTTCACCATGGGCCATAGATTCCGTGCCAATACCCGCCTCATTGGAAAAAGCTCCGCGACGCACACCAATCATGATGACGGTTCCCAGAGCGCCACCTGCTACACTGGCGCCGTTGAACGCGTCGTTGACGATAAGCATAAATACCTCGGGGATATCCCGCCAATATCGTATTAACACAATCAGTGTCATGCCGATATAAAGCAGTAACATACTTGGTACCAGTCGCACCGTTAACTTGCCAATGCGTTCGATGCGCCCCAGTACGACAAGCAGGGCCAAAATGGCCAGAACGACGCCCGCAGTGATATCAAACGTCATATGCTGGCTTTCTGTAGCAAGACCTATCGGTATTGCCACGACCTCACGCAATAGGCTGACCAACTGATTTGTCTGAAACAAGGGTAATGTCCCAAGCACGCCGGCTACGGCAAATAAAACAGCCAGGGGATACCAGCACTTACCCAGCCCCTCCCTTATCACGTACATTGGACCCCCACGAAGTACACCGCTTGAATCCCTGCCTCGATACATCACCGCCAGCGACGCAGTATAGAACTTGGTTGTTACACCGATAATGGCCGTCACCCACATCCAGAAAACCGCACCGGGCCCACCCGCACTGATGGCGATCGCAACCCCGGCAACATTGCCGAGACCGAGCGTGCCCGACAAAGCCGTGCTCAAGGCCTGGGCATGGGAAACATGCCCCGGGTCGTGCTCATCGTTATAGCACCCACGTAATAGGGCCAGCGAATGACCCAGATGGTAGTACGGACGAAAACGCGAATACAGCATCAAGCCAATGCCACCACCCACCAAAAGCACAACCAAAGGCGTGCTCCACATAAAATTGGCGAACGCATTAAATGCTGCTTCAAGCTGATTGATAACAGACATAAGAATCCCGACGAACTAACACCTTACCCTAACGCTGGCCGTTCCCGTGCGCGATGCAAAGCGGCGTGTCAGTTGCAACCATTGGCTAGTCACAGCGGTTAGCCTCATGTTCGTCAGTATTCACCCGGTCAAGCAGGCGCTGGTTCGAGCCCAGCAGGCAGACCCAAAATATGGGGCTACAGAAATACAGCCCCTGTTTATGCCAGCCTCCTCCCTTAGAGCACTTTTTGGGTCAAATAAAAGTCCATTTTTAACAGACATAACAATCCCTGACCATGAAAAGTGGCCGGGATATACTTTTTTTTGGGGAGAGTGCTGTTGCTACAATAAGCTGGCCAGCAGGGATAAAAGGATACTACCGTAGCAATTTAGATATTTTGTTGCTCATATTTTCCAAGGCGGCAAATCTCCCGTCAACTTGATATCATTGATCAGCGATAACGTTTTCCACTCTTCCAGGGGGAAGCGTATACCACCCTCTTCAGCACCGTACTTTTCTACCAGTTTTGATTCGATCTCCTTGTTAAGATTGAAAGTACCAATACCACGCATCCCCCAACCATGGAAGAGCCGAGCGTCAATCACAGAAAAGCTAATAATACTTATCTCGCTGTGCCGGTCATCACGAAAGATACGCCGAAAAAGTGTGTTTACATCCTCGAACTTACCCTCTATTACTTGCAGAAAATGCGTTTCACTCGCCAGCAGAACACCTGAAATGCCAGCCGCATCGTTACTTGGTTCACTGGACATGGTGATATCCTCAACTAAAGCCCAATTAAGAGGAGTAGTACTCCGGCTCTTGTAGATGAGTCGATACATTATATATACCCTTTTTTATGAATTTGTTTTCAGAATTATGACAAACAAAAAATTCTATAATTCCTGGGATCACACTTTTTCTTACTCATGACTCATTGACTGTCAGAATAAAACCACTGATAAGAATTGTTACGATTTAGCATAGAAGAGATAAGCTGTAAGTACCTTGAAAATCTAACGACAAGCTCCTTTAGATCAGGCAGCGCCAAGGTTAATAAAAGAAATAGCCCATTTAAAAATCTATACATCAATCTCAGAAATTATGTAGTAATTATATATACGGCAGGCACAAAAAATCCCACACAGTTAGGCCCTAGCCCGATGATAACGTCATCCGACTACCGAACGCCTATTTATCCGTGATTTAAGAGTGATGGGCAAGGACTGGAATTTATTGCCAAGAACCCTATATTTACTAGTGGCAGCTCATTTGTTGCCCGGCAAGCCTTGGATAACAATAAACTGATAAGGGGGTTAACCAGCATGAAAGTCACCTTTGACGGCGATATCTGTAAACATACAGGCGAATGTGTGAAAAGATCACCAGAAGTTTTTAAGGTGATTGACGGCAACATGGTGATCGATACTAGTCAAGAGCCAGACGATAACATTCGCGCGACCGTTGCCAAGTGCCCTACTGGGGCTTTGAAGTGTGTAGATGAGTAATTTAGGCCAAAGTACCATCTTTATGTACGTCCACGCGCATCACGCTAGAAACTCGTATGACAAAGCTCTTTTATGGATAATATCTATTGGCGATAATCATTGGGCCACTGGTTTTGGCCCAGCAGGAGGAGTCACATAAAACAAAGGGCTGCAGAAATGCAGCCCTTTTTATTACTTCAATCGATTGACCGGCGACTCAGACTCTCCTGAGCCAATCCGCCCCAAGGCCAACCTCCGGCACTGCTCAACCCGCTGTACAATCAACTGCCCCTCTTCAACACTACTCATGGGCGGCTCACCTCCACACAGAAAATCAAGAAAAGCTTGAAGCTCCAACAAGAGTGGTAAGGATCCATCAACGTCCTGCAACTCGATTTCCCCACCGGGTTTGGCCACGCGTCGGATAAGAAGATGACCGGGCTGGTCATCTTTCATGGTGACAGTCCCTTCATCAAAAACAGCCTCCAGAATGCGTTCATGCTGAGCGCTCAGGCTCGAGACCTCAATACTGACGGGGACCTCTTTTCCCAGATATACCGTCAAGGCACTCAACCAGTCTTTTTCACCCAGGCAAGTGGCAAAGAGCGGTTCAGGGATATCACCGAGCAGGTGAAGCACGATACTCAGGTCATGCGGCAAAAGAATCCAGATCGGATCAACGTCCGAATGGACACTCCCCCACTGGCTACGCCGCAGGCTCAAAGCCCGGAGTCGGCCTAGATGGCCCGAGCCTATAATATCCCTGATCGCGTTAACACTTGGGTGATAACGCCATTTGTCCATAACAAAAAGCCTGCCCCGGCCCAAATCAACCAGTTTCGCTGCATCCGCTGTATCGCTCGTCAGGGGCTTTTCAACATACACCGGTTTACCCCGGGGGATCAGCTGCTCAACAACCTCCCGATGGCAGGTTGTGGGAACCGCAACGACATAGCCATCCAGATCGTGCTCCAGCATCGACAACCTCTCCACGATTTCGTGAGCGCCGTTTTCCTGTGCATTGCCTTTACTTTCCAGATCTTGCGCGACCACATGAACCTCACAATCAAGGCTGAGCAGATCGCGTAAAATATTTTTTCCCCAACGACCACAGCCAACCAGGCCAATTCGCAATCCAGTGCGCAAACTCATGGTGCTTTCAGAAACGCCGATTTTAAACCACGGATCTCACGCACCAGTTGCGCTAAAGAGCCCGCATTGGCATCTCTCGACGATAGCTCGGGGGCCTTTACACCCCAGGACAAATCCAGATCCGGGTCATTCCATAAACAACTAAACTCATCATCGATTGACCAATATGTGGATGTCCCGAGGAGGTACATACAATCTCCCGGGGTATAAAAACCATGGGCGACGCCCGGTGGAATAAGCCAGATTTGGGGCTGCTCAAAATTGACAGAACCGAGCCATGATTTCATAAAGGTGGGAGACTCAGGCCTGACATCACATAGACCGAGCGTCATTTCGCCACTCAATACAAAAAGATAATCACAACGCCACAAATGAACGTGCATCCCTCTAAGCACATACCGGTTGGACTTCGTGACACTCCACTGAAGCGGCTGGTAGTCACTCAACCAGCAGCCTCGAAAGTATTCCGTCAGACTACCCCGGTTATCCGCATGGGTCTTCAGCGTGAACTTAGACACGCCGGCTATACCTATCGACATGCTTTCAATGGTCATTTTTATTCCTTTTCAATCCATTTTCTCAAATCGCGAATTATCAGCTTTAAAACCCTCCGGAGAGGCTGTGGAATCCATGCCCGCCATGAAACCGGCGGAAGAAATCTGCGCTGCCAATCCGCCATCACTTCCCGCAGCAACCATACTGAAAAGTTCTCTTCACGTAACCGCTGACTCCATTGATCGAGCTCTGCACATCGCTCACCCAAAGACATATCTTGGCGGGATGGGCTCGCAAAATGGAGGGTTGTGGGATACGGGCTGGCATAAAAACGACAATTAGGTAAAGCGATCCACTGCTGCCACATATAGAGGTCACTGGGCATACCGTCGGGACGGGGCCGCCACCCAAAAGGGAGACGGCGGTAGGCATCCATCCTGTGACCCACACAGGTCGGACCGAAGTAATTCCATATGAGCCGCAAGCGTCTACGGGTCTCGACGTCATCAATGCGGCCTGCATTCGCACTGATGGTTCCGTCAATGGCAACCTCAGTATGCAGCGTGTGCACGAAATCGTATTTTTCAAGAAGAGGCACCAACGTTTCCAGATGATGCGGAAGCCACAGGTCATCGTCGCCAAGATAACAAACAAAGGTTGCGTGGGAATCCTCCAGCACTCTGGCACGGTGCACCTCGCCATGGCCGGCCCCCTTCGGGTTGGCGACAAACTGTATCCTTGCATCACCTGAACACAATTGTGTAATCAGCGCGGCATGTTCAGAAGAAACCCCGTCACCAACAATCACTATTCTAAAATTCTGAAAAGTCTGACCAAGAACACTTTCTACGGCTCGCAAAACCGTCGGCCCGTGATTGCAGGTAGGAATGATCACATCGACCAAAGGGTTCGCGCTCATGGACATTTCTCTACAGGTGAAAGCCCAGTATATTGGAATTCAGCCAATGACCCCATGACCTGCTCGCTTAGCCACTGGGCAACAGCATACGGCAAAAGCCAGTTACTTATTAAGGACAGAGGTTTGCGAAGAGTCGGTGAATAATATTAAGGGATCCCCCCGGATAATCCGGGAGGATAAATGGAGATACCTGCTATACGCTTGCCTTTCGCAAAACCTGACTTGCTCAAGGAGTAGGTGCCAAGCTCAGCCCAGTATTCATTAGCGTACCGGCAAAGAAAGCAGCGATGGGCCAGCTGTCATCGCTTCATAGCTGACCCAAAGCGTAGCCATCAGGATTGGCGCTGCCTTCTTGCCACCAACAGCAGTGCACCCAGTCCCAGGCCAAGTAATGGAAGAGAACCCGGTACTGGCAATGCGGTTGGAGGAGTGGGGTCGGTGGGCGTATCCGGGTTATCAGGATTGGTTCCAGGGTCACCCAGAAAGAAGCTATCGATGCCCAGGTCAGCCCGATCACCAAACGTGCTGTGTGCAACAACTTCGAGCGTCTGAATCTCACTGGTCGCAGTAAAGATCAACGTCTGCCAGATCCAGTCAGCAGCTTCACCGAAGGTGGGCAACTCCATCGGTGCAGCGTTCTGCGATTCCGCTCCAAAGATAATTTCCCAGTAGCCTCCGGCTTCAGAAAAATCACTGTGGCTGATACTCTGTTCAAACGAGATCTCGTATTGCTGCCCAATAACCAATCCACCCAGACCAACCTGCAGAGCACTTTCGACGTAAGGCGATCCCGCCCTGCCGTCCCAGCCAATGCCATGTAGAAAATCACCGCCAGTGCTACTGGCCTTCCAGGTAAAGCCTCGGAAATTCGTGCTGGCATTAAACACATCCGGTGTCCCTTCAGTGGTTGTCCAGCCGGGCGGGACATCGGAATTGAATGAATTTGTATTTCCTGTATACCCTTCGAACCCCCCGTTCTCAAAGGCATCAAGCAAGGCGGCAGAGGCATTCCCACCAACGAAAAGTAAGCTCGACGCCAGCAAAAGAGAGGAAATCTTGCTTCTAAGTGCTAATGACATGTTAATTCTCCATGTTTCAATTAATTAATCCGCACCACTTTAATCCTTGCGGTACTTTCAAAAAGCTCAACCAAAAAAAGCTAAACAAGTGGTCGATGTATTTTTATGCATAAATTATGCCAATCGGATAAAAATATTTAATTTACAGCATGTTATCGTACACTATGGTTATTCTTCGCACCCACATTGTAAAATTACCTGACACAGCTGTTTGCAATAATACCTTCCATACATAACAGGACGTGGACGAGAGGCTGATGTTTTTTTATCCCCCCTTTATTTCGGTTCCGACTGCCTCAACATTTGTGAGTCGCGGCAAGCCCCAGCCAATCCTCCGACTCCAGCACAGGTTGCTCGGCCCGAAAACGTGCATACAGTACAACACCCACCGGGTCCTCCAGAATATCCACCTGTACGCCCTTGCTGCGCAGCAGCCGCTCAGCACCCGAGGCATTGCTGACATCGCCCACCACCACTCGGGCAAAACCGCGCATGTGGAGCAAAGTGGCACAAACGTCACAGGGACTCAGTGAAGTGAACAGAGTGGTACGGCTAAAATCCAGCCGTCCGGCATCACGAATCGCCGCAGTTTCACCGTGGTTGTAGGGGTGATTCTCCTGCACCAGCGTATTGTGGCCCTTCCCAACGATTCGGCGCGTGACATTATCGACGATCACCGCACCGATGGGGCAGCCGCCCTCGTCATCACTTTTCTTCGCCAGCAATACCGCAATGCGCATCAAATCGGCATCACGCAGTCGCCGGGAAAACGTTTCATCCATCAGCACCGGCAAGCTTGCCGTCGGCATATGGGCAACGGCGGTGAGCACCTCATCCGTAACCGGGGTAAGGCTGTCAAACAGTGCATTCATGGTTAGTATCCTTCTCTCCTGTGCCCACTTTTATTGCGACAGTTTTTTCGGTTTTGCCAGCCATTCATGGCCTTTCAACATGACTTGCCAGTAGAGCATCGGCAGTTGTTTTGCCTTTAGCCACCAGGCTGCCCGGGTGGCTTTAGTGCCGTCATTCACCCAGGTCGGAAAAGTCGGCTGTAGCTCACCGCCATAGCCGAATTCAGCGAGGACAATCCGGCCCCGCTCGACGGTGAGCGGACAAGATCCATAGCCGAGATATTCAGCCGTCAGCGGCTGGCCATTGAGATGGGCGATCAGGTTTTCGGCCACCACGGGTGCCTGCTTGCGAACGGCAGCGGCGGTTTTGGCATTGGTTGTGCCGCTGACGTCCCCCAGGCCAAAAATATTTTCATGATGGCTATGACGGAGCGTATCGCTCTTTAGATCCAGCCAGCCGGCTTCGTTAGCCAGGCTGGATTCGCGGATGAAAGCAGGTGCCCGCTGGGGGGGGACTGCGTGAAGCATATCAAAGCTGATTTCCCGGTCCTGGCTAACACCCTCGGTATCCAAAATGCGAAACACCGCTTTCTGAGCAGGACCGTTAACCGAGACCAGGTTACTCTGGTAATTGACATCAATTCCGTAATGGTCGATATACGACTGCAATGCCGGCACATATTCCGGCACACCAAATAACACTGCGCCAGCATTGTGGAACTGAACCGAGAGGTTATCCAGCGCATCATTGCGACGCCAGTGATCCGATGACAGGTACAGGGCTTTCTGGGGGGCACCGGCACATTTAATAGGCATTGGCGGCTGGCTGAACAACGCAGTGCCTTTTTTCAGTCGCTGGACCATTTCCCAGGTGTATTGAGCCATACCCTCCTGATAATTGGAGGTGACACCATTTTGTCCCAGACTTTCCTTCAACCCCTCAATGCCAGCCCAGTTCAGTTCCAGCCCGGGAGCAAGCACCAGAGCCTTGTACCCCAGAACCGTGCCATCCGAGAGCGTTACACAATTCTGATCCGGTTCCAGGGATACAACCTGTTGTTGATGCCAAGTGACAAAATCGGGCATCACCTTGGCCATCGCCTTGGCCGTGATTTCCGGGCTAAAGACGCCTCCACCCACCATGGTCCATCCGGGCTGATAATGGTGTGTATCCGACGGTTCAATAATGGCTATTTCCAGTTTTCGGTCACGTTTGTGGAGGCTGGCCGCCACCGCAATACCCCCGGCACCGCCACCGACAATCAGGACGGAATAGGTTTTTTCGGGCTGCACGTGATGTGGGTCTTTATTACTCATGACAAGGGCCTCCTGTTTTTATACCAAACCTTTTCACTTGAATGACGGGATAGACGCCACTTAAATTTAGTTATATGCATATATCATAATAGAATAAGTAGTCTAGCAAGGGCAGACTTGACTGAACACCCTACAGAGAGGCAATGATGCCACCCCGAAGGCTGGCGACCTGCTGAATGCCGGCCTCAGTCAGAATCGATACGGCCATCGCTGAACGTCGCCCGGACCGACACAGGGCCACTACCGGCCTCTCGCTCGGTACATCTGCTACCTGCTGCCGAAGTTTGTCCAGGGGGATTAGCAGGTCAGACTGGAGAACTGGAGAATTATCCGAGCGAACCTCATCGATATCCCGCACATCCAGCAGTGTGACCTCTGAACGGTGGGACTGCAGCCAGTCAATATCCACCTCCGGGACACCGGCATAGGTCACTTTGATATCACCCCAATCAGGCTCTTCCGGCAACAAACCATTTTCCGGACAACCACTGCGATGATTGGCGGGAACTGCCTCGTCAATTTTCTTGGGGTGCGGCAGTTTCATGGCATGCATGTATTCAACAAAGTCATGCTCGTCGGCACCCCCGCCGACACGGGCGTTAAAGGCTTTTTCTTCACCGATGGTACTCTGGGTTCTGCCGTTGTAATCGTGTGCGGGATAGACCATATAGTGATCGGGCAGACTAAAGAGCTTTTCCGTGATCGAGTGGAACAGGTTGTGGGCACTGCCCTCTTGAAAATCACTGCGGCCACAGCCGCGTATCAACAGCGTATCGCCGGTAAAAACCATTGACTGATCTTCCAGCACATAGCTCATGCAGCCATTGGTGTGCCCGGGGGTTGACAGGGCTTTCAGCTGAATACCGTCAACACCAAAAACCTGCCCATCTTCCAGAGCGAGATTGACGTGCTCCGCGCCGATCACTTTTGCCGAAGCAATCTGGCAACCAGTCTTTTGCTGCAATAACCAGGCTGCTGTCACATGGTCGGCATGGGCATGGGTATCCACCACCAGCGCCAGTGACAGATTAAGCTCCCGCAGAAGTGCCATATCCCGCTGGGCCTGCTCGAACACGGGGTCGATAAGAATCGCCCGCAGGGTGGTTTCATCGGCCAGCAGATACGTATAGGTGGAGGAGGTGTTATCAAATAACTGCCTGAATAACATAAAACATCCTTCTATTGATGGTTGTATCTGGTTGATTATGGTTGAATCTGACTGATCTTGCATAAGACAAAACAATTGGACGAGCGTTTATCGCCAAGCGTACATATCTGTGTAAAATGTTTGCTTACCCTTCGTGGTGCCGGATGTTCTAACCTTCCCGACACCCGCCTTACAAAAGTGTTCGTTGATCCTATGAAAACTACCGCCAGACTGATAACTGTTATTGTCGTGCTAACCCTGATTCTGGGCAGCCTGTTCGCCTGGAAAATGCAACAGATAAAGCAGCAGCAAACCCTGATGAGCCAGGCTCCGCCACCCTCGGTGGTAGAGGCAACCCGCGTGGTGGAAGATTCCTGGCCGCAGTCGCTCTCGGCAATTGGTAGCGTTCGGGCAGTCAACGGTATACGGATTGCCAATGAAATGGCGGGTGTGGTTGAGCACATTGAATTTGAATCCGGCCAGCAGGTCAGCGCCGGTGATCTGCTTCTGAAACTCAACACCGATACTGATCAGGCCGCTTTGGAAACCCTGAAAGCCGAACAGCGGCTGGCCCTTCAGCAATTCGAGCGCTATTCCAACCTGATCCGGGGGAAAACCATTTCGCAGTCAGCCTTTGACGAAGCAAAAGCCACCCTGGAAGCCGCTGAGGCCAGGGTTCACGAACAACAGGCTATTTTGAACAAGAAGCGTATCCGTGCTCCTTTCGACAGCATTATCGGGCTGCGCATGGTCGACCTCGGTCAGTTTCTTGAAGTGGGCACCCCCATCGTCCAGCTCAGCATGCTCGATCCCATCTATGTGGATTTTACAATTCCCGAACGGGACCTTCCTCGCATCAGCGTGGGGGACAGGGTTGAAGTCCGTGTCGCCGCCCATCCAGGACAACTGTTCACTGGCGCAGTGCTGGCCCTGGAGACATCCGTCAGCACAGAAAGCAGAACCCTTACCGTGCGCGCCGAATTACCCAACCCGGAACATCGGCTGCGACCGGGAATGTTTGCCAATGTCAGTACCTATCGCGGCCAGCAGGATCGGGTACTCACCCTGCCGCGCACGGCAATTTCCTACAACACCTATGGCGACTTTGTGTTTGTCATCGAGTCTGGAGAAGATCAGCGAAAAGCAGTGCAGCGGCGCAGTGTCACTACTGGTGAAGTCCGGGACGGCAGGGTATCTGTCACCAGCGGTGTAAAGAAAGATGAACAGGTGGTTGCCACCGGCCTGCTGCGACTGCGCAATGGCCAGGCCGTTGAGATTGTCGACTCGGTGACCTCCGACAAGGCTGCCAACTGATGCGTTTTACGGATATTTTTGTTCGCCGACCGGTGCTGGCCACCGTGGTCAGCTTGCTCATTCTTCTGATGGGGTTGCGCGCAATTCTTGAACTGGAGGTCCGTCAGTACCCGGAGCTGGAGAGCACAACGGTAACGGTCTCCACGGCCTATCCCGGGGCGGACTCAGAACTGGTCAAGGGTTTCGTGACCATCCCGTTGCAGCAGGCCATTGCTGAGGCCGAGGGGATAGATTACCTATCTTCCACCAGCCAGCAGGGCATCTCGACCATTGAGGCCCGAATGGTCCTGAACTACGACGCCAATGATGCACTGGCAGAAATTCAAGCCAAGGTTGCCTCGAAGAGGGATGTGTTGCCGGAGGCCGTGCGAGACCCGGTGATCAGCTCCACCACCGGGGACAGTACCGCGCTGATGTATATCGCTTTCTACAGCGACACCATCAAGGTTCCACAGATCACTGACTACCTTACCCGACAGGTGCAGCCGAGACTGCAGGCACTGGCCGGGGTTGGCAAGGCCGAATTGATGGGCAGAACCTTTGCCCAGCGGGTCTGGATTGATCCGCAGCGACTGGCCGCAATCGACATGACCCCGCGCGACCTGATCGAGATTCTACTGAACAACAATTATCTCGCCGGTATTGGCAGCACCCGGGACGAACTGGTGCGTATCGACCTGACCAGCAACACCGACGTCAACAATCCGGAGCAATTCCGCAACCTGGTCATTAAACAGACCGACGACAGTATCATTCGTCTCGGCGATATCGCCCGCAGCGAGCTGGGATCACAGACTTACGACTCCATCAATAACTACAAAGGCAAGCCCTCAACCTACATCGCCATCGAGATCGCACCGGGCGCCAACCCTCTGGATGTTGCCGCACTGGTACGCGCTGAATTGCCGGATATTCGATCACAGCTGCCCGAAGGCATGCTGGTGGAACTGCCCTACGATGCCTCGGAATTTATCGACAGCTCCATCAAGGAGGTCATCAAGACGCTGGGCGAAGCGGTGATTATCGTCCTGCTGGTGATCTTTCTGACATTAGGCTCCCTGCGGGCAGCCATTGTTCCATCCATAGCCGTACCGCTATCGCTGATTGGCGGTGCACTGATCATGTTGATGCTGGGCTTTTCGCTCAACCTGCTGACACTGCTGGCAATGGTGCTGGCCATTGGGCTGGTGGTGGATGATGCCATTATTATTGTAGAAAACGTTCACCGCCATATCGAAAACGGCGAAAGTCGCTTTGAAGCAGCACTGAACGGTGCTAGGGAAATGGCAACTCCGATTATTGCCATGACCACCACCCTGGTAGCTGTCTATGCACCGATCGGCTTCATGGGCGGGTTGGTTGGCTCCCTGTTCACCGAGTTTGCCTTCACGCTGGCAGGTGCCGTATTGATATCCGGGGTGGTCGCCCTGACGCTCTCCCCCATGATATCCGGCAAGATACTCAAGCCCCACGGCAACCCGTCCCGCTTCGAGGGATTTGTCGAGCGCAGCTTCAACCGGCTCGCCAGCGGTTATCAGCGTTCACTGGCTTTTGTACTGCAGTCGGTATGGGTCGTGGTTTTTTTCGCGCTGGTACTTCTCGCATCCATCTATTTCATGTTGCAGCTGAGCCAGAATGAGCTGGCACCGCCAGAGGATCAGGGCATTCTGCTGTTTATGGGAACGGCACCCCAAACGGCAACACTGGAATATATGGAAGGTTACGGCAACCAGATGCAGGAGATTTTTGAAGAACTGCCGGGTTACGACGAGACCTTTCTGTTGATTGGCCGAGGCAGTGCCAACTCCATGTTCGGTGGCTTCAAGATGAAACCCTGGGACGAGCGGGAGATATCCCAGTTCGAAGTGGAACCCCTGATGCAGCAGGCCATGTCCAGAATCCCCGGCGTGCGCATTTCTGTGTTTCCCCGCCCGCCGATACCGGGAGCCGGCAATGGCCTGCCGCTGCAGTTTGTGATTACCTCGGGCAAAAGTTATGAGGAGATTGATACGCTGGCCGATGAGCTGCTGGGAAGCGCCATGGCCAGCGGCAACTTCATGTTCCTGCAGAAGTCCATTGAGATCAATCGCCCGATCAACAAGATTGTGATCGACCGCGACCGGGCCGCTGACCTGGGGCTCTCTATGGGCGATATCGGTCGCTCGCTATCCAATATGCTCGGTGGCGGCTACATCAACCGCTTTAACATGCAGGGCCGTTCCTATGAGGTGATTCCTCAGGTGGAGCGCAGCGCCCGGGCGTCAATAGACGATCTGAAAAACTACTATATCCGGGCCGATTCGGGTGACCTGATTCCACTTAGTAATCTGGTGGATTTCGAGCAGCAGGTCGAACCTTCGTCCCGCACCCAGCATAACCAGCTTAATGCCATCGCGCTCGAGGGTGTCACCCAACCCGGTGTCGCCATGGGTGATGCCATCACATTTCTTGAGCGAAAAGCAGCCGAGCTGTTTCCGGCGGGCTTCAATTACGACTACAAAGGGCAGTCGCGGCAGTTCAAACAACAGGGCGGTGCCCTGATGGTGACTTTTTTCCTCTCCCTGCTGGTAATTTATCTGGTGCTTGCCGCTCAGTTTGAAAGTTGGCGCGATCCGATCATCATCCTGGTCACAGTGCCGCTGTCAGTGGCCGGGGCTATGGCATTTATCATGATGGGCGCGGCAACCATGAATATTTACACCCAGGTGGGCCTGATCACACTGATCGGCGTGGTCAGTAAGAACGGCATTCTGATCGTGGAATTTGCCAACCAGCTGCAGGCCGACCGACAACTCAGCAAACTCGACGCCGTGATAGAGGCCTCGGCCATCCGGTTGCGCCCTATCCTGATGACGTCCGTGGCACTGGTTGTCGCTATGGTGCCGTTGTTAATGGCGGCGGGACCCGGTGCAGAGAGTCGCTTTGCGATTGGCCTGACCATTGCCACAGGGCTCGGTATCGGGACATTGCTGACACTGTTTGTACTGCCAGCCTTCTACTGTCTACTGGCCGGCAGCCACCAAAAAGCGCACTAATCACGGCCGGATAGTGCGCTCATTCTTCATGGCGGAGTGAACCAACCGCAACCATTGGTGGAAATACTGCCCGCCACCTCTGTGGTCTCGTTCAATGTAACTCAACCGCACTGGGTCCTCTGGTCGGGACCCTCAAAACGCCAGCCGTCGTTGATCGCCACTCAATATAGAAGCGGTAAATTCATTTCTCGCACCTGGATTGGCGTTTTTAGTCACAACAGATGCAACAAATAAGCTGTGGGTGGACCCTAGTGAATTAAATCGCTGATTTCCTTTACCAACCCCGGCTGACTGCGTACCAGCGCGTTCAGATTGTTTCGCTCCTCGCCCAGCCACCCGGCGATATTTTCAGCAGTAAGATTTTTGCCAAATCCATCATGACTGTCGTCGTTGCTCCACAGGCGGTCGATGACCATCCGCCCCATTTGATGATTGTAATGACTCGATTCCCAATACCATTGCATTCGATGCTGTTTATCGCCCGGCTCGGGAAATGGCTCACTGGTGTAGGGGGAAATCGTCGAAAAATCCGTCAGTGTCACCCGGCAGCCTTTTTTCTGATGCTGACTGACCATGTCCGTGAGCTGCGTTTTCCAGTTAAAAAACAGACCGAGATGGCCCACTTCCCGGATCAGCAGAAGCTGCCGGATATGTATGGGGGAAATGAACAGTCTGACCTCGGTATTTTTCAGGCAGCCAGTGGCAAGCAGTGCATCCAGTGCCACCACCCTCTCCACATAAACCTCTGGATCAAACCTTGAATAACGGCGGGCCAAATGTGCCTCGACCTTGCGCGTCATCCGTCGATGGCCGGATGCCTCCAGTTTCTCCAGCATGGTCTCTGGATTTGCACCACCATTGAGGGTCGTATTGTGGGCCCTGAGCATCACTTTGGAAGAAGCGAGAAAAGCGTTTTTTGACCAGAGTGCAGCTGCCAGTTTTTTTAACCAGAGCGGGAAATTACCGTCTGAATCGAGCCAGTACCCCGGTGTGGAGCTACCAACAGGTTCTTTGCCGCGCAGGAATTGCCCCAAATCCAGACCGATCACCAGGTGACGCACGGCATGGTCTTCAAGAACAATCCGTATATAGCGATCCAGCTCGTCAAAACGCGCACCGGGCAAACCGAGATTCAGTATCATGCCCAACCGCTCTGATAGGTGCCGATCATCTACAGCGAAGCCACGTTTGACTCTTGAGTTTCCGGCTATGAGGGTATCCGGTCGATAGGTGTCGATCGATAAATCGTATGCTGTTCGATCATCTCCCCAGACACGCTCTCCCAAAAAAGTGCCGACATACACGTCGTGGTTGCGAAAATAACCCAATGGATCAAGCGCAAAGTTGAGTGCGGCACCAAGTAGAAAAATCGCCGCCAGCGAACAGAAAAAATAACGGAGGAAAGTATTCATGGTCAGAATTGGTAGTAGATAAAGCGACTGGTTCCGCTCATGAAAATCAGTGCGGAACACAACAAGGCTGCCATGATAATCGCCCATCGACGACTCAGGCCAAACACCTGATGCCGAAACCAGGGCAACAGATCCGGTGCGGTTTTTTCGGGACTCGAGGCGCGCTGGTCCAGCGCTGTCCAGTGCCGGGCAAACAGGCGTCGAGTGCTGGGCATCCCCCACACAATCAGCAGCATCAGGACTAGGTTGATTAAAACCCAGCGGTCAAATGTGCGATCAATATGCTGATAAAGCGCAGTAATATCACCGGCGAAAATGGTTTGAACAGCAACCATCATCTGCTCATACATACCGAATGCCACCTGCAGATCACTCGAACGAAACAACACACCGAGCAGTACCGTCACCAGGAATGTCAGCAACATCGAAAACCATGGGAACCCCCTTTTCCGGTAAGATAATCCAAGTTTTCCAGCAATGACCCCACGGTAGTGTACCCCCAGCATCAGCAGGCTTTGCAGTGCACCCCAGACGATAAATGTCGCACCGAGACCATGCCAGAAACCCGACACCAGTGTCGTCACCGCCAGGGCACCCACATGCCCGACCTTAAACGTCTTGGCCCGGGCCAGGGGGAAGAACACATACTGGCGCATAAAAGCGCCAAACGAAATATGCCAGCGTCGCCAATAATCAAAACGGTTCACTGCCCGGTACGGGGCATCGAAATTGATGGGCAGGTTGATATTGAGCATCCGGGCAAGACCAATCGCCATATCCGAATAGGCAGAAAAATCAAAGTAAATCTGGAGCGTAAAACCCAGGGCCGCAACCCAGGCATCGATCGGCGCAATGCTTTCACCCTGGGCAATGCTCCCGTATACGCCATCGACAAATGGCGCAATGCTGTCTGCCAGCACCACTTTTTTGAAAAGGCCAACAATAAAAATACACATTCCCAGAGAGAAGTTATCCGGGTTCCAGCGAAACAACCCGGCCTTTCTGAACTGGGGCTGAAGTTCGCGGTAATGAACAATCGGACCCATGATTAACTGCGGAAAAAACGTGATAAAAAGCACGTATTCGAGTGCACTGCCTTCCGTAAGTTTGCCTTTGTAGGTGTCCACCAGAAAAGCAATTTGCTGGAAGGTAATAAAAGATATCCCAAGGGGTATCAGAATATGGTGGGTCGTACTGAAAGCTGCGCCGTTGCCACCAAAAACAGCAATGACCAGTTTGAAATAAAACAGTAGCGCCACATTGGCCAGTACTGCAATCCATAGGCACAGTCGCCGGTAACGGGGCAGTTTACGGATGAGCAGCGCAGCAAGATAATTAAATAACAGGGACGCCAGCAACAGCCAGAGGTAGGACAGCTCCCAGCTGGCATAAAAAATCAGCGAAGCGACAACCAGCCAGAGCAACCCTCCAGTACGCCCGGCAAGTTGCCCCACGCCATAAAAACCGGCCAACACCAGTGGCAGGAAAACCAGCAGGAAAAGATAGGAGTTGAACAACATTGTGGCCGGGCTCTAATCAATGGGCCGGCGATAGAACAGAAAGCAGGTGTGATAGGTCGCCTGAATTTCGCGACTACCGGGTTTTTGATAGAGCGCTTCGTAGTAGTGGGGCATATCCCTGAGCACAGTCCGCGGAATCGGTCGCTGGCCCGCCTGGGAGTTCACTGCCCCGGCATCTTTAATGGACTGTAAAAACGTCCTGACATCGGCAAAGTGGGCAAGAATATCCCGCTCGACCAACTCGGCCTCCGGCAGTAACTGGCGGAGATAATCGACAGACTTCATCGGCACTACGTGATTTTGAACAGCGAGCTGGTTTTTCTGATAGGCACAGTTAAATGCATCTGCCAACTCACAGAAGGTGCGCTCCGCGAAGGTGCCCAGCGCCAGGAATCCGCCTGGAGCAAGTACCGAACACATTCTCTCGATAGCCTTATCGAGGTGAACAAACCATTGCACCGTTGCATTCGAGACGATCAGATCAAACCGTCTGTTCAGTGATTGCAGATACTCTTCAGCGTCGACAACAAGGTAGTCAGGCCCCGACACCTGTTTCGCAGCATGGTCGATCATCTCCCGTGAAATATCGATGGCTGTTATATTCGCTGAGGGAAACAGGGCTTTGAGCGCCCTGGTCAACCGACCGGTGCCGCAACCCACTTCAAGAATTTCCTGAACATTCACATTGGGCTGCTCACTGCGGATTTTGTCCAGCAGGCATTGTCCCATGACTTGCTGAACGGGCGTCGCGGCCTCATAACTCTCCGCACGGGAGCCAAAACGATTGGCCAGTGCTCTCTTATCGAGTTCGAGGTGTGTGTGTTTGATCGCAGACAAGGGTGACAAAAATCCTGTTTTATCGATGGTCGCAGTCAGCTCCGGGAGCTCGAGCCGGAACTCAATGGTGATCCATTGCTGTGAGATGCTCTCTCACCTGCGCCAAATCACTGCAGGTCAGAAAATCCAGACTATCCTAGACGATCATGATGATACAACAACCACTGGGCGAGAGGCACGGAATCGTCTAAGGTTGCAATCATTGGTATGCAAGAAGGCCTCATGAGCCTGCCGAAAAGGGTGGAAAGACTATGTTGTTATCACTGTTGCTGTTTATCGGTTTACTCACAGCTGTATTTTATTACCGCCCGCCATTGCAAACCGGCTCCCTGTTTATGGTGGTCGGCACCATTTTGCTGACAATCTACTGCAGTGGTATGTGGCTGATATTGTTAGTGACGATCGGTGTATCCATCCTCCTCAATCATCCCCGGTGGCGTCAGCAATTGCTGATTAAACCGATGTATCACATGCTGCGAAAGTCCATGCCCACCATCAGCAAAACCGAGCAGGAAGCTCTGGAAGCTGGCACCACCTGGTGGGAAAAAGAGCTGTTCAGTGGCAGGCCGGACTGGCATCAGTTTGCTGCGATCGCCCTGCCCCGGCTCAGTGAGCGGGAACAACAATTCCTCGACAATGAAGTGGTGGAGCTTTGCCAGCTTATCGACGAGTGGGAGGTCCATCAGCGACAGGATCTCTCGCCGGAAGTCTGGGACTATCTGAGGCAACACGGCTTTTTCGGTCTGATCATCCCGGAGGAGTTTGGCGGGCTGGATTTCAGCCCTTATGCCCAGAGCCGCATCATGAGCAAAATTGCCAGCTGTTCGCCCACGGCCGCGGTCACTGCCATGGTGCCAAATTCACTGGGGCCAGGCGAACTGCTGGTAAAATACGGCACAGAAGAACAGAAACAGCGCTGGTTGCCAGGCCTTGCCAACGGCACAGAACTCCCCTGCTTCGGCCTGACGGGCCCGGAAGCCGGATCAGATGCGGGCTCGATTCCGGATCTCGGTATTGTCTGCAAAGGGCAACATAACGGCGAGGAAGTACTCGGTCTCAGCCTGACTTTCAGCAAGCGCTGGATCACTCTGGCACCGGTGGCGACAGCAATTGGCCTCGCCTTCAAACTGCGGGATCCGGACGGTTTGCTAGGCGACCCGGACACCGTGGAATACGGCATTACCTGTGCCCTGTTGCCCGCCGATCACCCCGGAGTCGAGATTGGTCGCCGCCACAATCCGGGGGCCCCGTTCATGAACGGGCCTATTAGCGGCACTGACGTGTTTATTCCCATCGACTGGATTATCGGCGGTGCTGAAATGGCCGGTAAAGGCTGGCGGATGCTGATCGAATGTCTGGGCGCAGGACGTGGCGTATCCCTGCCGGCATTGGCGACTGCCAGCGGTGAAATGTGCTACCTCACAGTCGGGGCCTTTGCCCGGATCCGCCGCCAGTTCAATATGGAAATCGGCAAATTCGAAGGCGTTCAGGAGGCCACCGCCGAAATTGCCGCAGGGGCTTATACACTGGAAGCAATGCGGCAGATGGTAACCCGGGGGCTGGCGGATGGCGCGCCCTCGGTACTGACCGCCATGGCCAAACTTCATGCCACTGAGCGGATGCGGCAGATCGTCAATCAGGCCATGGACGTGGTGGGTGGCCGAGCCATTCAATTGGGACCGCGCAATTTTCTCGGCTCAATGTACCACTCGGTACCGGTGGCCATCACTGTGGAGGGCGCCAATATTCTGACCCGCTCCCTGATGATTTTTGGCCAGGGTGCCATGCGTTGCCATCCTTATCTCTATGCCGAATTAAAAACGTTGCAACATGGCGATGAGCAAGCGGGACTGGCAGAGTTTGATCCCCTTTTCAGGCAACATCTGGGACACATTTTCAGCAATATCGCACGGCTCAAGCTGTATGGCGTCACCGCGGCACGCTTCAGCCCGGTGCCCGACGACGCCTCTGATTTCAGTCGTCGCTGGTATCAGCGCATCAACCATCTGAGCGTAGCTCTGGCCAGTTGCTCCGACGTAGCTCTGGGTATACTCGGCGGGGATATCAAGCGGCGAGAGCTATTGTCCGCCCGCCTTGGCGACGTCCACAGCGAGCTGTTTATTGCCTGCAGTGTCCTCAAGTACCACGATGCCAATCAACAGAACGATGCTACAGAAGCACACGCCCGTTATGCGGTGCAGCGCTCCCTGTTCAGGGCCCAACAGGCGTTGCTGTCATTTTGTGATAACTTCCCTCTGCGGTGGCTCGGCAAAATTCTGGCATTCACCTGCTTTCCTTTGGGGCGTATTCACCGGGCCCCGGATGATCATCAGATTCGCCGACTCGGCGGCCTGATCATGGAGCCAAACTCCGTGCGACAGACACTGAGCCAATTCGTGTATCTCAACGAAGATCCACTGGATCCTGTGGGGCGGGTTGAATCCACCTATCAGGCATTGCTCAAAATAGACAAACCCTGGCAGGCATTTGTTCGTGCACGCAACAAGGGGCTTCTGCAACATCCTGATAATCTGGATCTGGCACTGGCCAGCGCAGCTGAGCAGGGCATCATCGTTGCTGCTGATATCGAGCCGATTAAAGCCTACGACAAACAGCGTTATGACTGCCTGCTGACAGATCACTTTGAAGCGCTATAGACGGGGTTGAGAGCCAGAGTAACAACCGATGGTGACAGCTGCAGTGTTTCAGTGCCGGCCATGATCCGCCGGCCTGCCCTGCAGCGGCTGCAATCCGGACGATCTTTAAGTCAGCCAGGCCTCTCGATCAAGCGGGCTTCAACACAGGATTCATAGGGTTTTTTGGGTCGCCCGGCGCATCAGTGACAAGTAAAACCGATTGGGCAGCAGACGCAGCAATTTCATCCAGAACACAAATCGCCGTGGGAAAGCAATCTCGAAGCGACTGGACAGCAGCCCCCGATAAATGGCCTCAGCGGCATCGTCCACCTCCATCAGTGCGGGCATCTGAAAGGTGTTTTTATCGGTCAACGGTGTTCGGACAAAACCGGGGTTGATCACCTGCAATCGCACCCCGGTGCCGTGTAAATCCATGTACAGCGATTCGCACAGACTGATCAGCGCCGCCTTGCTGGCACAGTAAGCCGCCGCCGTCGGCAGGCCCCGGTAGCCCGCGACGGAGGCCATCACAGCAATGTGGCCTTTTCGGCCCGCAAGGTAACGATGCAGTACCGGATCAAGGCAGTTGATCGTACCCTGAAGGTTGATATCCAACAGTCTCCGACAGCGCTGCGCAGAAAAGGCCTCTGCACTGGCGGGGTCGTGGGTCCCCGCGTTCAATACCACCAGTTCCGGAAACCGTTGTTCTCTGTCCCAGCGTTCAAACAGAGCGGCTATTTCGGCGGGGCGACGGATATCCAGGGGAACCGGAATAAATTTCCCGGGCGCAGAGACCAGCGATGACTGCAGCTGGTTTAGCTCGTCGAGATTCCGGGCAGAACCATAGACCGTTGCGCCACGCTCACAGAGCAAGCGTGCCAGTGCCGCACCGATACCCCGCCCTGCACCGGTAATCCATATACAGTGCCAGGGTATTTGCATTTCCTGTTTAACATTCATGATCGTCTTTACCGTCTCAAAAATAATGCTCTAAATGACAATCCAGTAAAATGACACCCTAGGACTGACAGGCTGGCCAGGCATCATTGGCGGGTTGATCAGATTCACGGCGAATGTAAAGCGTGATCTCACCCACGGGGATACCAAATTTGCTCATGGTGGCGCGGTTGATCAAATTGTTCTCATCCACCAGATAGAGCCAGTCATTCAGCTTGATGTGGCGCACCTTGCCGTTGACAGGAATTTCCAGAACATATTGCCAGTTCATCGCATTGCCCTCGGTAGTGCCTGATGCCTGACCCACCACATCACCGGCCGTACCGGTATATTGATTGCCGGTTTTGGTGAGTCGCCAGCAGCGGGTTTGCTGTTCACCGTCATTGAAGAAAAATTGTTCGTCCAGAACCCCTTCCCCATCCTGCCAGGAGGCATTGATTTCCGCCCTGAAACGGCGAATTACCTTGCCGCGAAAATCCTGAACCATGCCATAGGCCACCAGATGGCCGTTGAAGAATTTGTCCAGGTGCAGCTCCGGCGTTTCATGCTGGTAATCCGTGATCGTGGAGGAGCAACCTGCCAATAACAGGCCAGCGAGACAAATACTTTTTGATACATTGCGGACCATTAAAAACTCCTCTTTCAGCGTTCTCCCCGAAGTTTTCGGGTCAGTTTTGGGTAGGCACTGTCGTCTGCCAACCAGATATTCAAAAAGGCTTTGACAAACACAGGATCATCCACGGAACCGATGTATTGACCGTTGTGATGAAAATGACCCCGGTCCTCCGGATCCATATAAAAAGTCAGTTCATCGCCCTCTGCCAGGTTTGGCCACATATTGGCCAGGTGCGTCATCCATCGATCCAGTTGCTCGTCCGGCAAATCGCCGATCTGTTTGCGGGTTTCACTCACCAGTCTGGTGTTACTGATATCCCGTCGGTAGGTGAGCCTCAGCATCAGAGGCCCCTGTAATTTCTCGTAGCGTCCGGTGACACTGTATAGCTCGGCCCGGTAGACCTTCATAAAAAAGACCCGAAGCTCTGCATGGCCGACAGACTGCAACCGGTCCGGCACGGGCACGGCCTGTACTGAAACAACAAAGAACGACAAAAATATCGATAGCAGTGCCCTACTAAACCTGTACACGATCACCTCCCAGCCGGTCTGCCAGCGACATCAGTGCGGGAAACAAAGCCATCCAGACAACCGCCAGAAGTATCAGGGAAGGAACCACAGCAAAACCGAAATCTGCCGCCCCGAGATTAATCGCCGCCCAGTAGGTCAGTGCCCCGGCCACTGATCCGGTGGCTGCGGAGAGTAGGTGGCGCCTGGAGAAAAACCGCAGGCATTGACGCAGGGTGGCGGCAAAGCCCAGCCACAGCAGCACCAGCCAGACCGGGGGCCAGGGGCTACCCTGATTGAAAACGAACACACCGCCGAGGGTAAGCAGACCATCAACCGTAAAGCCCAATATCGCACACACCAGTAATACACGAATCTCCCGTAGAGGCTGACTGTGAAAAGCGATATGCAGCACCAGTAGTAACAAAACTACTGGAACTGCACTATTGCCCAATAACACAGACAACCACCAGATGAGCTGAAAACCGGTGAGATTGATCCAGAAACACTCGGAAATGCCAGAAAACAAGGTTTGAACTCCCGCTGTAATGTAACTGTTACGATTTACCACTACAGTCAGATCATCGGTCACTGATCCAGGCAACCAGACAGCGCGTATTGATCAGAGACAACAGCACCATCAACAGGTGGCAATAATGACAATCAAGCTTTTGAAGCGATTACGGAAAATGCGGCAATTGGATACCGTCCGGTTTATCCGGAACGCCTGTGCCCCCATGGTGCTTCAGGTGGCCTTTTTTGATAATGGGCAATTGCGAAAGCAACTGATCAGGACCCGCGAGGGAGGGGTGGTGACCTGCCGCCATTTGGGTGAGGCCTATGAGCTTTGCCGCTCCGCTGGCGTGCACCGCGCTGAACTGGTGCAGATTGTCAGCCACGATGAAGCCTGCGCCGGTGACAGTTCAGTCGCGACAGGACCCACTATGTCGCTGATATTTTAGGAGGCATCCATCCTTGAACAAACTTGTCCTGGTAATGACCACTTTTCTGTTAATCCTCTGCGTCAATATCGCCGTGGCGGAGGAAGTAATAACGATAGACACTGACACCCAACAGGCCAACTGCATGAATATTTACCAGTTTACTGTGCCGGATTTGATTGATGAAAAACCAGTGGACTTTTGCAAGGCCTACGCCGGCAAGGTGCTGATCATTGTGAATACCGCCAGCAAGTGTGGGTTTACCGGACAGTATGAGGGACTGGAAGCACTTTATCGTGAATTCGGCGATCAGGGCCTGGTAGTGCTGGGCTTTCCGTCCAATCAGTTTGGCAATCAGGAGCCGGGAACAGCTGAGGAAATTCAGAATTTCTGCCGTGTCACCTATGGTGTGCAATTTCCGATGTTCGCCAAGACCCGCGTACGTAAGGGTGATGCCGATCCTCTCTGGACCTACCTTGGTGACACATCGGGCACCTATCCGAAATGGAATTTCTACAAGTACCTGATCAACCGCGAAGGCGAAGTAATCGATGTGTTCAGCAGTGTCACCTCACCGGAGAGCCGGCGGTTTCGCAAAGCTGTCAAGGCACTTCTTTGAATTGAACCGATAACATTCACCAGAACCGGAGCACGTCAAGTTGACGATACCAATGAGACATCAGAGCATTGCCGTGGTCGGTGCCGGTCTGGCTGGAACCACCTTGACCGAGCGCTTACTGGAGGTGGGTTATCAGGTTACAGTCTACGAGAAAAGTCGTGGCACAGGGGGCCGTCAGGCCAGTAGTGGCCTTTCAGAAGCAATCGTGGACCTCGGCGCACCCTGGTTTGAACCCCTTTCGGACAAGTTCAGGAACTGGCTGGAAGATCGACCCGAAATACAGCGATTCTCTCCATCCCACAAGGACTTTACCGGTCTGGAGCTGGATCCTATTTCGGTGTATCTGGCAGCACCAAAACAGACCACCCTGACACGCAACCTGCTGGGTAGCGCAGTATTCTGTTCTTCAACCCGGGTGGGCAAATTGCATCCCGGCTCGGAAGGCGTCGCCGTCGAAAGCGATGCCGGCCAACTGCTGAATACCCATCAGGCTGTGATTGTCACAACACCGGCACCCCAGGCCGAACCGCTACTGGCCACAATACCCCGCTTTGCCGAAGTGGCAAGATCTGCAGAATCGATACCTACATGGGTGGTGGCTCTGGGTTTACGTCAGAAGACCAAAAAATCGGTTGATCTTTTCAGCGGCAGACACCCGCTGTTGGCGAGGGCCATCTGCAACAGCAGCAAACCCGGGCGTAGCGCCGGGCCATTTGCTGAAACCTGGCTGCTGGAAGCCAACCCACAGTGGAGCGAAGTTCATCAAGCGTTCGCTCCAAAACAGGTGGGCGCCGAGCTGATTAAAGCCTTCCAATCCATCATGGAGGAGCCTCTGGAGATTGCCGCACTGCGCACCCACCGTTGGCTATACGCCAGGCACGGGTCTGCTGACTCCGCCGACTATCTGTGGTGCCCGAAAAACAGGATTGGTGTCTGCTCGGACTGGCTGGCTACTAGTACCGGCAGCGAAGGGGCATGGCTGAGCGCCAATTATCTGGCCGACAAACTGCTCACCAGCCTTAAAACTGTTTCCATCAATCTCTAGGCGTACCAGGATGACGAATAAAGCAGCTTTGGCCGATACAAAAATCGGGAATACCTTCCCTTTGGCGCTGAACAAACCGGGCAAGGTGATTGTCTTCTACGATGGCAACTGCCCCCTCTGCCAAAAAGAAATACACCATTACATCAGGCGGGATCATACCGGTCAGCTTGTCTGGGATGACATTTCAAAGGGCACCGAGCTCCTCGATGAGTTCGGCATCACACTGGACGAAGCCATGCGCCGGTTTCATGTAATCGACAGGGCCGGCAACGTGACCCGGGGGGCCGAGGCATTCCTCGCCCTGTGGCACGCTCTACCTGTTTATCAGCATCTGGCCCGAACCGTTGAATACCTTCACCTGACGCCGCTACTGGGTTGGGCCTACGAACATTTTGCAAGGAGACGGTACCGCCGTGCCTGTCAAAGGGGGTTCGGCAATAGTTGCGCGATCGACACAAAAAAATCCTGATGGGCTGCGCTGCCAATCTGTTAAAACGGGACACGCTGGTAGAACAGGACCGAACAACTACTGCCGTTGGTAGTCCGCAAGGCTGGCAGCCCTGGCCTTACTGTAATCGATGATGGGCGCGGGTCGCCCGACTTTAGCGGCAAATGCCGGGTCGTGTCGCTGCATGCCCTTCAGTTCCTTGAGTTCAGGCAACCAGTGCGCCACGTAGTCACCTTTTGGATCGAACCGCTCGGCCTGGCGCATGGGGCTGAAAATACGGAAGTACGGTGCGGCATCCGCTCCCACCGATGCACTCCATTGCCAACCACCCAGGTTGGAAGCAAAGTCCCCGTCTATCAGGTGATTCATAAAGAAACAGGCGCCCTTCCGCCAATCCTGCCGTAACAGCTTGGTCAGAAAAGAGGCGGTGATCATGCGCAGGCGATTGTGCATCCAGCCCGTCGCCAGCAGCTGTTTCATGCCCGCATCGACAATTGGAAAACCGGTTTCGCCCTGACACCAGGCAGCAAATAACCGATCATCGTCCAGCCAGCGGATACGGGATTCAACCTCGGGTCTGAAGGGTTGCCAGCGATTCATGTCCGGGAAATGCATCAGCAGATGGCGGTAAAACTCACGCCAGATAATTTCGGTCACCCACTGGTTGTCCAGCCAGCTCGTGCTTTCTGACGCGGCCGCCAGTGCCGCCAGACACTGGCGCGGAGAAATCACACCACAACTGAGATAGGGGGATAGTGTCGAGGTGCCGTCCAGCGAGGGGAAATCCCGGTCAGCGGCATAGTCCTCTACGCGAATCGAAACAAAATCCGTCAATCGAGTATGAGCAGATTCTGTGCCCGCTGGCCATAGCGACGGAATCCAGTGGCTGCCATTATTGATCGCATAATCCACCCTGTCGGGAATCACATCGGCGACCAAACCGTTCGGTAAAGGCGGCGAAGATTGTACCGGAGGTGCCGGCAGTGGCACAGGGTGCTGCTCGGTAAAAAGGCTTCGCCAGACTTTGCTGAAAGGTGTGAATACCCGAAATGGCAGGCCCTGGCCGTTCATAACTTTTCCCGGGGCAAATACCAGATCACCGTGCAGGCCGTAAACCGGAATATCGGCTTCGCGAAATCTGGCGACGACCTGTTTATCGCGAAGATTTTCATTCAGGCAATACTCACGATTGAGATAAAGGCCATCACAGTGAAGTTGCTCGGCGAGTGATAACAACTTTCCTGGCAGGTCGGCAAAGCTATCCACATGGACCAACTTGAGCGGAATCCCCAGCGCCGTCAGTTGTTGCTGAAGATCCCGCAAGTTGGCCAACCAGAATTCCACTTTCGCCGGGGACTCATCGTGACTGGCCCACTGCGAGGGGCAGATGGTCGCCACAGCGAGTACGCCCTGACCGGCGGCATCGTCACAGGCCCGGAACAGCGCAGGGTTATCAACTATGCGAAGGTCGTTGCGGAACCAGACGAGTTTCACTGAGGGTTTCCTTGTCGCCAATTCTGTGGAACAGTTTGTAAAGACTGGCAAGTCAAGCCATTCCTAGAAACCAAAAAGCGGCTGGGTAATTTTGCCAAATAGCGTGGTATAGCGGAGTGGGTACTCCGTGGCGATCAGACATATACAATCGTGATCGCTATCCACCAGTGGCTGGTGAGTAATCTGATCGTCCAGATCGGCAACATCGCCCGTACTGAACCGCCCCACTTCGTCGGAATAGGAGCCCCGCAGCAGCAGGGTCAGCTCACTGCCCCGGTGACTGTGGGGTAAGGCGGCTTTGCCCGGTGCGACACGCAACAGACGGGTCATGCCCTTGCCCTGGCCGGGCAAGTCATGCACCCAGACGCCCGGCACCAGCTTTTTCCAGGACAGATCCTCCAGTGAATCCCCCACATAGCTGGCCAGTGGTGCCGGAATTTCACTGTTTGCCACAGAGGCCGGCCGCGCAGCAATTTTGGGTATATCCTCCTGATTCAGTCGATTCAGCACCGATGCCAGAGTATTGTCACTGACCGCCGCCAGGGAGATGTTTTCCAGCAATGCGCCGCCGATTGCTTCAAGTTCGCGGCACCGTCGACGACAGATGCCACACATCGCCAGGTGTGAGGCGACCACAAGGGCGGGACCCTGAGCCAAAGCGCCAGCCACATAACTGAATAGAGTCGCCTCATCGAGATGATGATTAATGGTCATGATTACCTCTCAACGCCTGTTTTAACTTTTCCGATGCCAGACGAATTCTGGATTTGACGCTACCCAGGGGAATCGACAGCCTGTCGGCAATCTCCGAATGGGAGCGCCCCTCGTAAAAAGACATAATAATGACCTGTGCCTGATTATCGGGTAATTGACGAATTGCCATGGCCACCTGATCAGACATGACAGCCTGCTCAGCCAACTCCAGCACAGCGGGCTCACCCGCCTCTTCATGCCAGCTATCCAGATCGTATTCGGGATATTTCTGTTTGCGCATCCAGTCAATGCTCAGGTTTCGCGCCAGGGTGTAAATCCAGGTGCTGGCAGCGGCCTTGCCAGGATCGTACAGATGGGTTTTTCGCCAGACGGACAACATGGCTTCCTGAGTCAATTCTTCAGCGGTGGCTTCCGTGAGGCCCAGTTTCATGATGTAACCTTTGATTCTGGGCGAAAAGTGACGAAACAGACGGATAAACAACTGTCGGTCACGGGAAATGGCTAGTTCTGCCAACATTGCAGACCAGTCTTTCGCCGGTGTCTCGGATGTCTTTTCTGCTCTTAATGCCACGACACTCAACGCTTCATCTCCCGGCGGTTGGTCTTGCATGACTCTCCTTACGTGTGATCAGTCTCGATAGATCACAGAGATTAGCGCCCGCGCACGATAAAGCCAAATAAAAGGGTGATCCCTCTCCGTACTTCCTGCGTAATATCAGCAACCCATTTGGTACGGACTGAACAATGAAGACCTCCACCCCGAAAAATTCAGTGCAAGACGCCCCACCCCGCAAGAATATTGCGGTGATTGGTTCGGGCATCTCGGGTTTGAGTTGTGCCTGGCTACTGAGCAGATCACAGAATGTGACGCTATTTGAAAAGGATGATCGACTCGGGGGACACTCCAATACCGTAACCTTTGATCTGGACAAACGGGCCATCAGCGTAGATACCGGATTCATTGTCTATAACCCCGTCAACTACCCCAACCTGGTAAAGTTTTTTGAGCAGTTGGGGGTAACAACCTGTGAAACCGACATGTCGTTTTCCGTGTCAGTGAACGGAGGAGAGCTCGAATATTCCGGCAGTGGTCTGTCGGGGCTGCTGGCACAAAAACGGAACCTGTTCCGACCAGCCTTCTGGGGAATGGTGACCGATCTGCTGCGCTTTTATCGGCAATCACCAAAATTGCTCCAGAAGGCCGAGCTTGAGCACCTTTCCCTCGGGGAATTGCTTGAAAAACACCGTTACGGCAAATCCTTTATCAACAACCACCTGCTGCCCATGGGCGCGGCAATCTGGTCAGTACCTGTCGACAAAATGCTGAATTATCCCGCCCTGAGTTTTATGCGTTTTTGCAGCAATCACGGTTTGACCCAGGTAAATAACCGGCCACAATGGCGTACGGTAGTCGGTGGCAGTCGTCAATATGTGGATAAAATTGCTGCCGCGCTGCAGGGTTCCATTCGATTGAATACCCGTATTCAGTCCGTCACAAGACTGGGGGAACAGGTAGCTCTGGACGACATTCACGGCAACCGGGAAATATTCGATGACGTCGTTTTTGCCTGCCACAGTGATCAGGCACTTGCCCTGTTGGCTGACCCGACAACCGAAGAGCAGGCCCTGCTCAGCTGTTTTCCCTACCAGCGCAACCGGGCTTTTCTTCATCTGGACACCGATTTGATGCCAAAACGCAAGCAGGTCTGGTCCAGCTGGAATTATCTGACCAGCAACAAACCTGCATCCAAAAACGAGCAGCTGATCAGCGACCAGAAAAGGAAAGTTTCCGTCAGCTACTGGATGAACCAACTCCAGCCACTCGCGACCGAACAACCGGTAATGGTCTCTTTAAACCCGCTGAAAATGCCCAGGTCCGGCACGATTATCAGAAGTTTTTTTTACGACCACCCCGCGTTTGATCAATCCTCGCTGGCCGCCCAGAAACAACTCTGGTCACTGCAGGGCAAACAGCATACCTGGTTCTGTGGCGCCTATTTCGGTTACGGTTTCCATGAGGACGGTTTGCAGTCCGGGCTGGCTGTCGCCGAAGCGCTGGGTGGTGTTGTCCGCCCCTGGCAACTGGAAGAGCCGAATTCCCGGATTGAAATCCACACTGGCTCACTGCCCAACACTGCTGTGGAATTGTACTGTGTCTGAGGAACTGAAATCGGCCCTGTACAGTGGCCAGGTCAAGCATCGGCGTCTGCGCCCGAAAAAACACCGGTTTACCTATCGGGTTTTCTCGCTGTATCTTGACCTCGATGAACTGAAAACACTGGATGGCCGACTTCGGCTCTTTTCCCTTAATCGTTTCAATCTGTTTTCCTTTCACGAGAAAGATCACGGCAATGGGGAATCAGGCCTGAAGGGACAAATAGGCCGACTATTGACCGAGTGCGGTTTTGATCATGCCACTGCTCATATCAGGTTGCTTTGCTATCCGAGAATACTGGGATACGTGTTTAATCCACTGAGTATCTACTTCTGCTACAACGACCAACAGCAGCTGTCAGCTGTGCTCTATGAAGTCAGCAACACCTTCAAACAAAAGCATACCTACCTGATTCCGGTGGATCCACAGCGGAAAGACACCCTGGTAGACCAGCGGGCCGAGAAAGCCATGTACGTCAGCCCGTTCATGCCGATGGAAAGCCATTACCGCTTCCGGATTCAGCCACCCGATCAAAATCAGGTATCTATTTTCATAAGGCAATCCAACGACCGGGCAGACAAGCCCGGCAACCATGTACTGCTGGCTACCTTCAACGGCCAGTATCGGACACTCAACGATGCAACCCTGCTATGGCTCTTTTTCAGCCATCCACTAATGACCCTGAAAATTATCGGTGCCATTCACTGGCAGGCATTGCGCCTGTGGCTGAAGGGGTTACCCCTGCAGCCCAGAAAGACTACAAAGAACACCCGCGATTATAGCTGGCGGGACAAAGATGGAGTATTGCACCATGAACGGCTCTGACCTCGATGCCGACGGTATCACCCCAAGGCAACCGACGAGTTCACCAGCGTGGTTGGAAACACAAATTATCCGGCTGTTGAGGAGAAAACTGGCTCACTGTCAGGGGGTACTGTCAATGCAGTTCCCCAGTGGCCACAGGCACCTGTTTGGTCAGGGTGACACTGTGGCCTCTGTCAGACTTTACTCAATGGCTCCCCTCCTCCGGTTATTCTTTGGTGGCACCAATGGCTGGTCCGACAGTTATTTGGGCGGTGAGTGGGACAGCGCCGATCTAACCGCCCTGATCCGCTGGGCGATTCAGAATGAACCGACCCTGAACAGCATGGCGAAAGCCGGTTATGTCAATGACCTGCTCTATAACCTCTATCACTGGAGCCGTCGCAATACGCGCCGGGGTAGCCGGCGGAATATTGCTGCGCATTATGATCTGGGAAACAATTTTTATCGGGAATGGCTCGACCCCGGTATGACGTATTCTGCGGCAATGTTTGGTGATGATCATCGGCAATCCCTGCAACAGGCTCAGACGAAAAAATATCAACGTATTCTCCAGCTGCTGTCACCCAGAGAGCAGGATCAGCTGCTGGAAATTGGTTGTGGCTGGGGTGAATTTGCCCTACAGGCTGTCGAAACCGCTAACGTCCGGGTTCACGGTATCACCCTGTCTTCGGAGCAGCAGCGCTGGGCGGAAGACAAGCTCACCAAAGCAAGTCTGGCAGACCGGGTCACAATCAGTTTGACCGATTATCGAGACCTGAAGAGACAGTACGATGGGGTCGTTTCGATTGAGATGTTTGAGGCAGTGGGTGAAGCGCACTGGGACAGCTACTTCAAAAAACTTAAAGGCGTATTAAAACCCGGTGGCAGGGCTGTGCTGCAGATTATCACCATCGATGAAAAGCGCTTTGAGGTCTACCGCAAGCAAGCTGACTTCATTCAGCGTCATATCTTCCCCGGTGGGATGTTGCCCAGTGTGATGGCCCTGCAAGAAAAGTTCTCACAGCATGGCTTTTGTCTTGTCGATCAGGAAATGTTTGGTGGGTGCTATGCCAGGACAATTGAACTTTGGCGGGAACGTTTCGAGGAACGCTGGGCGCAAATCAGTACCCTGGGTTTTGATCAGCGTTTCTACCGTTTGTGGCGCTATTATCTGAGTTACTGCGAAGGGGGTTTTAAAGAAGGTGCCATTAATGTGGGACTGTTCGTACTGGAACACCAGAGTGACTAGCAATGACAATAGGGCTCAACTGATAAAACGTCATTGCTCCCGAAAAGCAACCTGTCGTCTCAACCAGCGAAACAGGGCACCCAGTACAGGCACTTTCTCGTAGAGGTCGGCGCTGTCCCAGAAATCCTGGTGGCGGTCAATTTTGCCAGATACATCAAAGGTCAATCGACTGCTGCCCTGAAAGTTCAGCCAACCGGTCACACCACTGTGGCCAGAAAACGTCCAATACAAATAGGCGACAGCATCCTGTTGCTGACTGTCGTGAACGGTAAAACTCACACTGTCCAGCCGCTCAAACATCTCACTCAAAAGTGCCAGATAAGCATCGGCACCGTTCACTTGATTGAACGGGTCAGAAAAAAACACATCCTCGCTGAGGACTGCTCTCAACTGCCCAAGATTCGATCGATCCAACCTTTCCAGCAGGTGTATATAGTCAGTCAGGCCGCTCATACTGAGTCTCTTCAATCAACGAAAAAGGCCAGCCAAAAGGCTGGCCTCTGGGGTTTTCGGTATAGACTACTTCACCGAAAGGTTAGCACGATTCTGCTCCAGAACCTTTTCACCCACGCCCTTAACCGACTGTAGCTGTTCCACCGTCGTAAATGGGCCGTTTTCCTCCCGGTAAGCCACTATTGCCATAGCTCGCTTCTCACCGATACCCTTTAGCATACTGGATAGCTCATCGGCTGTGGCGGTATTAATATTGACCATCACAGGTTGCTGCATCATCTCCTGGGATGACGTCTCATCCGCTGTAACTGCCTGCCAGAACGGTAACACTGCAAGCAGGGACAACAGTAGAACGCCGGGAAGTATTTTTACATTTTTCATGTCGAACTCCTTGTGCCAGAGGCACTCCATTTCATAGAAACGGTACATCTTGTACCGCCCGATCAATCTTGCAAAATTTCCCGATTGATGGCAAGTAGCGCCTTCACCGGATTCGGTGACTGGGTAATTGGCCGGCCAATCACCAGATAACTGCTACCGTTGGCAATCGCCTGTGCAGGAGTGACAACCCGCCGTTGGTCATCAGCCACTGCCGACACAGGACGAATACCCGGTGTCACCAGGGTAAAGTCGTTACCGAGCAAATTGCGGAGGCCCCGGGTTTCCATCGCAGAGCAGACAACACCATCCATACCCGAAGCCTTTGCCATGGCTGCCAATCTGTGCACCTGCTGTTCCGGAGTACACCCGATACCCAATTCAGAGAGATCTTCTGCAGAGAAACTGGTTAATACGGTCACTGCTATCAACAGCATATTGGTACCGGATTGGTCACTGGCCAACCGGGCATCCTCCATCATCCGACGGCCACCGGAGGCGTGCACATCGGTCATCCATACACCGAGATCAGCAGCGACCTTGACTGCAGCTGCAACCGTGTTCGGTATGTCGTGAAACTTTAAATCCAGGAAAACATCAAATCCCCGGTTGACCAGGGTGGTAACGAACTGTGGACCCGAACGGGTAAAAAGCTCTTTCCCCACCTTCAGTTTGCACAGATCGGGGGACACGTCGGCCACAAATCGCTCTGCTGCAGCCACTGTATTATAGTCCAGTGCGACAATTACCTTACTGTCAGTAACGTGTGTCATGAGTCATTCTCATTTTAAAAATAGTGACTTTGGCAAGTGGTCACTCGCCATCGATACCCCGAACAGGTTGAACTGTTTCCCAACGCAGGCATTGGGGGCAGAGCCAGTGGAGCTGAGCACCGCTAAAACCACACTGGACGCAGCGGTATTGCGAACGGCGCGCCAGTAAACTGTCCAACAACCCCTGCAGCAGATTAAGCTGCTCTTGTTCTTCTCCGGCACCTCTGTTGGGGGAAATTCTGAGCAAGGTTTGCAGTCCCCTGATGGACGGGTACTCTCGCAAATAGTCCATTAAAAAACCTCTTGCCCGGTGCTCTCCACACTGTTTCACCATCACATCTGCCACCATTTGCAGCAAACTGGTGCCGGGATAGGATTTTAGCCAGGACTGCAGTTGCACTAGAAGTCCGGATTCATCACCAAGTTGTTCGTAGCACTGCCTGACAAGTGGGAGAATCTCAGGCAAATATTCGGGTTGTTGCCGGGGAATCATGCTGAAGCGTTTCAGTGCCTCGAGGCTGTTTGATGCGTGCATTTCCAGACGCCCCCAAAGCATAGTCGCTCTGGCTGAATTCTTATTGTACTTGAGCGCTGCTTTAACATGACGTCTGGCCTGTAGCAAATCAGACATGCCGATCGCTTGTTCAGCCAGTTCACAACAGAACTGCGCCTGCTCAATGTCGAGCTTGCCCACAGACCGTGAAAAGCGCTTCTTATCCATCATACCGGCAGCGCGGATAGCTTTATCCCATTCCTGCTCACCACGGTATATTTGAACAAGGTGTTGCAACGATACCTGCCGAAAATCACTGCCCGGGTCTTCCGCCAACTCCAAAAACAGGCGTTCTGCACGGTCAAATAAACCCGCCTTCAAAAAATCCCTACCCAGTTCCAAATGAGCCTGTTGCGACTGTTCGTTATTGAGATTGGGTCGAGAAAGCAAATTTTGATGAACCCGGATGGCCCGTTCTATTTCACCCCGTTGCCGCATCAGATTCCCCAGCGCCAGATGCGTTTCTAAGGTGTAGGGTGTGACTTCGACAGAACGGATAAAGGTATCGATAGCCTGATCCGGCTGTTCGTTAAGGAGGAAATTGATACCCTGGAAATAATGGCGCGCAAGGTCTCTCTCACTGTTCGCCAAACGTCTGCTCTTACCACGGGTATAACCGGCAAACCAGAAAAGCGGAAAAGACAGCAATAACCCGATAATTAATAAGTGATCTACCATGTAGGGTATTGGGCTACTCCGTTTTGTTTTTAGCGCGGGCGGGAGCCACTCTCAATTTGATGAGCTGCTGATTTAGCACATGGACGCGTCGCCGGAGTCGTAGCAGCATCGGCAGGCTGGCAAGTATACCAGTCAGGCAGCCTGTAAAAAGTGCTGCCAAAAGCCAGAGGCCCCGGGGTAACGGTCCAGACTCATAACCAAAGAAATCAATCGTAATGGCGTCCGGGTTGGTTAATACCAGACCAATACCCAGCAGAATTGCCGCCAAACCGATCAACAGGAAAAAGAGCTTCTTTAGCAATGCCATAAAATCCCCATAAAAAAACGGCAAGTCAAAATACTTGCCGTTTATTGTAACCAAACTACCGATGGTTGGTCTTGTTTATCGTGTCATCTGCCCCACAGACTCAACCTGCCTCGAGACTGCTGTTAACGCGTTCACGCAGCTCTTTGCCAGGTTTGAAATAAGGAACATATTTACCCGACAACTTAACCGAATCACCAGTTTTGGGGTTACGCCCAACCCTGGGGGCACGATAATGCAGACAAAAGCTGCCAAAACCGCGAATTTCAATGCGATCATTATTCACAAGCGCATGGGTCATACGCTCAAGGATCATTTTCACGGCAATTTCCACATCCCTGGGGGGGAGTTGATCCTGCTGGGTAACGATATAATCAATTAATTCTGATTTTGTCATAACGTTCTGATTTCATAAGAAAAGGGGCAATGTCGCCATTACCCCAATCTAATCATTACTTCTCTTTGGTGTCCATCTGGGCCTTGATCAGATCACCGATAGTAGTCGGTGCAATATTATCTGTTTCAGACTTGCGATGTTCTTTGATAGCCGCCTTTTCCTCAGCGACATCTTTGGCTTTGATAGAGAGGTTGATAGAGCGGTTCTTGCGATCCACATTAATCACTTTGACCTCCACCTCATCACCAACATTCAGAGCGTTTCGGGCATCTTCGACCTTTTCACGGGAGATTTCAGAGGCCTTTAAATAACCTTCGATATCACCGCTCAAAGTCACCACTGCACCCTTGGCATCCACGTCCTTGACAACACCATTGACGATCGCACCTTTGTCATTCTCAGTGACGTAGTTAGAGAAGGGATCATCCGACAACTGTTTCATACCCAGGGAAATACGCTCTCTTTCCGGATCAATGGAAAGTATCACTGTTTCAACTTCATCACCTTTCTTGAAATTGCGTACCGCCTCTTCACCGGTTTCGTGCCAGGAGATATCGGAGAGGTGAACCAGTCCGTCAATACCACCGTTCAGACCGATAAAGATACCGAAGTCGGTAATTGACTTGATACTGCCTGAGATTTTTTCACCCTTGCTGTGATTCATGGCGAATTCGTCCCAAGGATTCATATGACACTGCTTGATACCCAGTGAAATACGACGACGCTCTTCGTCAATATCCAGCACCATGACCTCAACTTCATCACCCAACTGAACAACCTTGGAGGGATGAATGTTTTTGTTGGTCCAATCCATTTCGGAAACGTGGACCAGACCCTCAACACCATCTTCCAGCTCGGCAAAGCAACCGTAGTCAGTGAGGTTGGTAACGACTGCTTTGACACGGGCACCTTCGGGATAGCGACCGGAAATATCGGCCCAGGGATCTTCACCCATTTGTTTCATGCCCAGTGACACGCGGCTGCGTTCACGATCAAACTTCAGCACCTTGACATCAATTTCATCACCGACATTGACAATTTCACTGGGGTGTTTGATACGCTTCCAGGACATATCCGTGATATGAAGCAGGCCATCAATACCGCCAAGATCGACAAAAGCACCGTAATCGGTGAGGTTCTTGACGATACCTTTCAGGGTAATGCCTTCTTCCAGTTTCGCGAGCAGTTCATCACGCTCTTCAGAATTCACTTTTTCCATTACGGCACGGCGTGATACCACGACGTTGTTACGTTTTTGGTCAAGCTTGATGACTTTGAATTCGAGAGGCTTGTCTTCTAAATGAGCGGTATCGCGAATCGGGCGAACATCAACCAGGGAACCGGGAAGGAAAGCCCGCAGGCCATTGACATCAACCGTGAAGCCACCTTTGACCTTGCCACTGATTATGCCAGTAACCACTTCATCCGCCTTGTGAGCGGCTTCCAGCTCTATCCAAGATTCTGCGCGGCGCGCTTTTTCACGGGACAGGCGAGTAGCACCAAAACCATCTTCTACGGCTTCGAGAGCAACCTGGACTTCATCGCCAATATTGATGTCCAACTCACCGTTGTCATCAATAAACTGGGACTTTGGGATCACACCTTCGGACTTCAGTCCGGCGTGAACGGTTACCCAGTCCTTATCAATATCAATAATGACACCGGTGACGATTGCGCCGGCGTTCATTTCGATAGTTTTTAAACTTTCTTCAAACAGATCTGCGAAACTTTCGCTCATTGAAATGTACCTGTAAAAATCGAGTCACATGACTCTCAAACCGCACTACCAGTTATGCGGGCTGTTGGTTTCAGGGAGATATGATGCGTTACTGGCCAAACATCACAAACCCGATTTATTGCGGTGGCTGTATGCCACTTGCCGCGACGACATCCACCACCTTTTGCAATACTTCCTCGATGGTCAAGGTTGAACTGTCCAACATAACGGCGTTGGTCGCAGGAACCATCGGTGACACTTTGCGTGTCATGTCCCGTTCGTCCCGTTTTTGAACCCGCTCTACGAGGGCGGCAAGGCTAACACTTTCCCCCTTATCTATCAACTGCTTATAACGTCTTTGCGCCCGTTCTTCCGAGCTCGCTGTCAGGAAGACTTTGGCGATGGCGTCGGGGAAAACCACGGTACCCATATCGCGGCCGTCCGCCACCAGGCCAGGCGACACGGCAAAGGCTCGCTGACGCTGCAGAAGGGCATCGCGCACTTCCGGATACGCGGCAACCACTGAGGCGTTAGTCCCCACACCCTCGGAGCGAATCAACGCGGATACGTCCTCTCCCTCCAGCATCACTTTTGGCGTGTTGCCGTTATCACGTGTCTTGAATGAAATGTCCATATGGGCAGCCAATACAGCCAGAGACTCCATATTATCCAGCGATACGCCATGACGTTTTGCCGCCAGAGCCAGCAACCTGTATAGCGCACCACTATCAAGATAGTGGAACCCCAACTTGGCAGCCAGCAACTGACAGATAGTCCCCTTTCCGGAACCACTCGGTCCGTCGATGGTTATAACTGGTACTCTTTTTTCATTCATCGTATTTCCTCGACAATTTTCAAACCGACAGTGTTGGCCAAAGCCACAAAGCCCGGGAATGATGTCGCCACATTGTTACAATTTCGTATCAGAATATTTCCCTGTGCCCTCAACGAGGCAATAGCAAAGGACATGGCGATGCGGTGATCGCCCAGACTGTCCACCTCGCCAGCACGCAATGTACCACCCTGAATATCGATACCATCCGGGGTGGGAATCGCCTGGATTCCCAAGCAGGTCAGGCCATCTGCCATGGCCTTGATCCGGTCACTCTCTTTTACCCGCAATTCTTCAGCACCGGTCAGGCGGGTTTTTCCCTCGGCACAGGCTGCCGCCACAAACAGAGCGGGAAACTCATCAATGGCCAGAGGTACTTGATCTTCGGGGATGTCTATTCCATGAAGTGGCGCATAGCGGACCCGGATATCAGCCACTGGCTCACCGCCGACTTCGCGGTGGTTGGTGAGTTCCAGGTCTGCACCCATCATCTGCAGGATATTGATGACACCGATACGGGTGGGGTTAACGCCCACATGGGTCAATGTCACATCGGAGCCAGGCGCGATTGCCGCCGCCACCATGAAAAAAGTCGCAGATGAGATATCTGCCGGAACATCAATGTTCGTGGCATACAGTTTTCCGCCGCCATCGAGCTCCGCGACCGCACCCTCTCGCCGAACCGGATAACCGAAACCGGTCAGCATCCGTTCGGTGTGATCACGTGTCGGTGCCGGTTCCGTGGTTCGAGTAGTCCCGTTGGCATAGAGGCCAGCCAGTAATACCGAAGATTTCACCTGGGCACTGGCCATCGGCAGGCAATAATCGATTGCCTTGAGCGCCTGCCCTCCCCTGATACGAAGAGGCGGCCTGCCACCCTGCTGTGCCTCTATAACAGCACCCATCTGCCTTAAGGGCCCTGCCACACGCTCCATAGGCCGCTGCGACAGGGACTCGTCTCCTGTCAGTTCCACGTCAAAAGTCTGGCCGGCCAGCAACCCGGCCAACAAACGCATTGATGTACCGGAATTACCCAGGTATAGCGGGCAAGCGGGCGCCTTGAGACCGGTCATACCAACACCGTGTATCACCACACGACCGCTCTGCGGCCCCTCGATAACCACACCCATATCCCGGAATGCCTGTAGAGTGGCAAGACTGTCTTCGCCCTCAAGAAAGCCGGTCACGGTGGTGACACCTTCGGCAAGCGAGCCCAGCATGATCGAGCGGTGGGATATGGATTTGTCGCCGGGCACACGAATGCTACCGGTAACTGAATTGCCGGGGGACACCCGGTAGTCAATAGTCTGTGTCATGGGCTCCAGGTAAGCCTTGTTTTCAAGCATTTTAGCAAAATGGTTGCGCGCTTCCCTGGCGCGTGTAAACACCCCCAGCAGGTACTCGCTGTCCTTATTCTGAATAGCATATTTCAGCTGATCCACATGATCGGTAAACGTTTCCAGTACGGCTAGCAACGCCTGGTCATTCGCCATGACAATGTCGTGCCACATCATCGGATCACTGGCGGCAATACGCGTAAAATCTCTAAATCCACCGGCTGCGTAACGGAAAATCTCACGATTTTCACGCATACCAGCGAGTGTATCCACCAATGTGTAAGCCAGAATATGAGGTAAATGACTGGTGGCCGCCAAAACCTCATCGTGTTCTGCCACCGTCATTTCACTGATCACGGCACCCGCTCCCTGCCATAGACCACGGACACGCTGCAAATGCTCCTTACCGGTTTCCTGCAAGGGAGTCAGAATCACCCTGTGGTCGTCGAACAAACCGCTATTTGCCGCATCCACACCGCTTTTCTCCGAACCGGCGATCGGATGTCCCGGCACAAACTGGGCGGGCATTTTGCCATAGGCTCGCCGCACTGCAGTTACGACACTGCCCTTGACGCTGGCCACATCGGTCACAGTAACGCTATCCGCGAGCAGTGGTTGCAGTTGGTGCATAATATCGGGAACGGTCAGGGTCGGCACACCCACCAAAACCACGTCACCCTCACCTAGGTCCCCTGCGACATCACCAATATCGATAATGACCCGGTCTACCACACCGGATGCCAGCGCCTTACTCAGCGTATCGGGATTTCTGGAGCTGCCAATTACCTCACGGCAAAGTCCCCGCTCACGAGCGGCCTTTGCCAGGCTGCCGCCAATCAGGCCAAGTCCCACTACCAATAGACGATTGATTGTAGGCGTCATCAAGCTGTATCCCTGTCAACCAGCAACCGACCCAATGAGTCGAGAAAACGTTGATTTTCGTGGGGCAAACCAATAGAAACCCGCAAATGGTGGGGCATACCGTACAGAGCAACAGGGCGAACAATGACACCCTGGCGCAGCAGTGCCTCGTAAATGGCCGACACATCCCCCGGGACCTGAACAGCGATAAAGTTACCTGCCGATGGAATGTACGCCAGCCCCAGGGAATCAAAACCGGTCACCAGCTGATTGTAACCATCACGATTGACGCCAATACTGCGTCGCAGGTAATCATCATCATCCAGTACCGCCAGCGCGGCGGCCAGTGCTGGACTATTAACATTGAAGGGTTGGCGAAGACGGTTGAGGATATCTGCCACATCCGGGTGTGATACCGAGTAACCGATACGCAAAGCCGCCAAACCATAAGCCTTGGAAAAGGTACGGGTAACAACCAGATTGGGATAGTCGTCAATCAACTCGAGCGCAGAGCCATAACCGGGCTGATCCACATATTCAAAATAGGCTTCATCCACCACCACCAGCACAGTGTCTGGCAGCTCCTGTAACAACGCTTTAATAGATGCAAGCGATACCCAGGTCCCGGTCGGATTATTCGGGTTGGCGATAAACAGCAAGCGCGTGTGTTCATTCACGGCGGCGGCCATAGCCGGCAAATCATGCCCCCAGCTGCTGGCAGGAACAACAATCGCTGTGGCATTTTGCGCAGTGATTACCAGTTGATAGACCACGAAAGCGTGTTCAGCAATGATGGCATTGTGCTGTTGACCGAGAAAACCTCTCGCCAGCAGCTCCAGAACTTCATTGGACCCGTTACCCAGGGTCAGCTGACTGGCAGAGACAGCCAACTTTTCGGCGAGTCGGCGCTTGAGATAAAAACCGTTTCCGTCGGGATAGCGGGCACCATTTTCAAGCGAGGCTTCTATAGCGACTTTCGCCAGCTCACTCAAACCCAACGGATTTTCATTGCTTGCCAGCTTGATTGCACCGGAGATACCGAGTTCACGTTCCAGTTCATCGAGGGGCTTGCCCCCCTGATAGGGTTGCAAATGTTGTACGCCTGGCAATGCCAGGCTCTTTAAGTCCATACGCATAAGTATCAACCTAACGCCTGGTTACAAGACAGCTTTTGGATAGGAGCCGAGCACTCTGAGGTCAGCAACGATAGAAGCCACCTCTCGGAGCACTTCCGCCACTTTGGGATTGTCACAATGTCCTTCAAAATCAATAAAGAACACATAAGTCCATTTGCCGGTCCGCGATGGTCGGGTTTCCACCCGCGTCAAATCCACACCCTGGCGGTGGAATGGCTCCAGCAGCTGATGCAGGGCACCCGGCTCATTGCGAACAGCTGCAATGATAGAGGTCTTGTCGTCACCACTGGGCGGAATAGCATCCCGACCGATAATAAGAAACCGGGTGGAGTTATCTGGCCGGTCTTCAATTTTTTCTGATAATTTCTGCAAGTTATAGAGCTCGGCGGCCATATCGCCCGCAATTGCAGCACTGTTCCATTCACCAATGACACGCTTGGCCGCATCTGCATTACTGCTAACCGCAACACGCTCAGCTTTTGGATAGTGGGCATCAAGCCACTGGCGACACTGGGCCAACGACTGTGCATGAGAATAGATGCGGGTAATTCGGTCGGGATGTGTGTTCGGTCCGACCAGCAGGTGGTGATGAATTCGAAGCTCGACTTCACCACAAATCTTCAGGGTGGAGTCAAGAAAAGTGTCCAGTGTGTGATTAATCATGCCTTCCGTGGAGTTTTCCACGGGCACAACACCATAATTCACCGCGCCGGCCGCGACTTCCCGAAAGACCTCATCGATTGCACCAAGAGGCACGGCCAGTGCTGAATGACCAAAATGCTTGAGCGCGGCTTCCTGGGTAAAAGTGCCCTCTGGGCCCAAAAAAGCGACTTTTACCGGCTGCTCAAGCGCTAGGCAAGCAGACATGATTTCCCGGAAGAGTCTGGCCATTTCCTCGTTATCCAGCGGACCCTGATTTTTCATCATGACATGACGAAGTACCTGAGCCTCCCGCTCAGGGCGGTAGAATGAGGCATCACCCTCAGTACGTTTGACCTCAGCTACCTGCTGGGCACAACTGGCGCGCTCACTGATCAGGGCAAGAATCTGATCATCTATTGCATCGATTTGCTCACGAAGTCGGCTGAGGTTGTTTTCTTTTGCCATACCGCTTCCCCGCTAGGCTTCCATCTTTTCGTCAAGTAACGGTTCCTGTTCCTCTATCCTTGCCATACCCACCAGTGCCTCACCCTCTTTGAGACGAATGACACGAACCCCCTGGGTATTGCGACCCAGCACGGATATTTCACCCACATGGGTGCGAACCATGGTGCCCTGATCAGAGATCAACATAATTTCATCACCGTCAAACAATTGCACAGCACCAACCAGAGCGCCATTGCGCTCAGTGCACTGCATGGCAATCATGCCCTTGCCACCCCGACCCTTGGTAGGGAATTCAGTCAGGGCTGTCTGCTTACCGTAACCGTTTCTGGAAACCGTCAATACGTAACCATTTTCCTGGGGAATCACCATAGCCAGCACCTGATGGCCAGCGGGCAACCGCATTCCCCGAACACCTTTGGAAACCCGCCCCATAGCACGCACATCGGCCTCGGCAAAGCGCACCGCTTTACCCTCGCTACTGAACAGCATGACATCGCAACTGCCATCCGTAATCGCCGTGCCCACCAGATGATCTCCTTCCACCAGGTCCACTGCCCGCAACCCGACACTGCGGGGACGGGAGTATTGATCAAGCGATGTTTTCTTTATCGTGCCATTGGCCGTGGCCATGATCACAAACCGGTCAGCTGCGTATTCATCTACGGGGAGAATGGAGGTAATCCGCTCATTTTCTTCGAGGGGCAGCAAGTTCACCATGGGTCGTCCACGGGAATTGCGGCCAGCCAGAGGGATCTGATAGACCTTCAACCAGAAGACCTTACCCCGGCTGGTAAAACAAAGAATCGTACTATGTGTACTTGCCACCAGCAGATGTTCGACAAAGTCTTCATCTTTAACCGCTGTGGCAGACTTGCCCATACCGCCCCGACGCTGTGCCTGGTAGTCACTGAGGGGCTGGGTTTTTGCGTAACCACCGTGGGAGATAGTCACCACCCGGTCCTCTTCGGTAATCAGATCCTCAATGGTCAGATCATGTTGCGATTCGATAATTTCTGTGCGGCGATCGTCACCGAACTCTTCACTGACTTCACGCAATTCCTCCCGAATGACGTCCATGAGACGGCTGTGAGAGTCGAGGATCGCCAAATACTCGGCAATTTCTGCCAGTTTTTCCTGGTACTCACCCAATAGCTTGTCGTGCTCCATTCCGGTCAGTCGGTGCAGGCGCAACTCAAGAATGGCTTGGGCCTGGGCCGGAGACAGGAAATACTTGCCGTCACGTATACCGAACTGGGGGTCCAGGTCTTCGGGGCGGCAGGCGTGGCTACCGGTATGCTCCAGAAACTGGCCGACTGCCGAGGCATCCCAACCGCAGGCAATCAGGCGTTCTTTGGCTTCGGCGGGAGACGGAGATCCCTTGATCATTTCGATGACAGCGTCGATGTTGGCAATGGCCACGGCCAAGCCTTCCAGCAAATGTCCCCTTTCACGGGCTTTTCTCAACAGAAAAACGGTGCGGCGTGTCACCACTTCACGTCGGTGGCGGACAAAGGCTTCCAGCATTTCCTTGAGATTGAGTGTGCGGGGCTGCTCGTCAACCAACGCCACCATATTGATACCAAACACATTCTGCAACTGGGTTTGGGCATAGAGGTTATTCAGTACAACGTCACCCGACTCCCCTCTTTTCAGCTCGATAACAACCCGCAGACCGTCCTTATCGGACTCATCCCGCAGTTCTGAAATACCCTCAATTTTTTTCTCTTTCACCAGCTCGGCAATGCGCTCAATCAATCGCGCCTTGTTCAGCTGATAGGGGATTTCGTGAATAATGATTATTTCACGGCTGGTTTTCTCATCACGCACCACTTCCGCTCTGGCCCGCACATAAATACGGCCTCGGCCTGTGCGGTAAGCCTGAATAATGCCGGCGCGGCCATTGATAATGGCCGCCGTAGGGAAATCCGGGCCGGGAATAAAGGCCATCAACTCATCAATGGTGATGTCCGGGTTGTCGATCAGGGCCAGACAGCCAGCCACCACCTCCCGCAGGTTATGCGGTGGAATATTGGTGGCCATACCCACCGCAATCCCGGAGGAACCGTTTACCAGCAGATTGGGAACACGGGTTGGCAGCACCTGGGGAATCAGTTCTGTACCATCGTAGTTTTCAACAAAATCGACGGTTTCTTTCTCAAGATCGGCCAGCAGCGAATGGGCAATCTTGGCCATGCGGATTTCGGTGTAACGCATCGCCGCAGCGGAATCACCGTCGATGGAACCGAAGTTACCCTGCCCGTCCACCAGCATGTAACGCAGGGAGAATGGCTGAGCCATGCGGACAATTGTGTCGTAAACAGCGGAGTCCCCGTGGGGGTGATATTTACCAATCACATCACCCACAACCCGGGCAGACTTCTTGTAAGCCTTGTTCCAGTCGTTATTCAGAACGCTCATCGCAAAGAGCACGCGCCGGTGAACCGGTTTAAGACCGTCGCGAACATCGGGAAGTGCCCTGCCGACAATGACGCTCATCGCGTAATCGAGGTAGGATTGGCGCAATTCGTCTTCGATATTGACGGGCAGGATTTCTCTGGCTAATTCACCCATACTGCTGCTCGATCCCTTTCTGCTTGTTTTGGACGTTCAGGCGCCTGATGGCGCCAAAACAAGCGCGGGATCATACCACAAAATACACTTGAAACGCCCTTGTATGCCTTTGTTTAATGATCTTTTTTCTGCGGGTATACTGCGCGACCTGCTACCGATTCAAGGAATGGCCCATCATGACGCCTGAACCCATAGATCTGTTGATTTCAGCGCGCTGGATTATCCCGATCATCCCGGAGGGTCAGGTTTACGAAAACTGCTGCGTGGCTATACGCGATGGCGACATTCTTGCCCTGCTGCCACTCATTGAGGCGGAGCGAAGGTACTGTGCTCGCGAACACGTATCGCTGCCAAATCATATTCTCATGCCGGGACTGGTCAACGCCCACGGTCATGCAGCCATGACATTGCTGCGCGGCTACGCTGACGACTACCCTCTGAAAACCTGGCTGGAAGAGCATATCTGGCCCATCGAAATGCACTGGGTCAGTGACAGCTTTGTGCAGGACGGCACTGAACTTGCGGTTGCGGAAATGATTCGCAGCGGCACCAGCTGTTTTTCTGACATGTATTTTTTTCCCGAAAGTGCTGCCAGGGTTGCTAGCCATGCCGGCATTCGCAGTCAGATCGCCTTCCCGGTTTTCGACTTCCCCTCCCCCTGGGGTCGCGGACCCGATGAGTATATCCACAAGGGACTGCAGTTGCGGGATGACTATAAAGGACGCGACCTTACACGTATTGCCTTTGGCCCCCATGCACCATACACCCTCTCCGATGAGCCACTCCGCAAGATAGCTACTTACGCCCAGGAGCTCGACACTTGCGTACAGATTCACCTACATGAAACTGCGGGTGAGGTTTCAGACAGTCTGAGGCAGTACGGGTTGCGACCCATTCAGCGACTCAAGGCCCTGGAGTTCTTTTCACCCCTTACCCAATGTGTACATATGACAGCATTGGAAGAGAGCGATCTGGAAACCATTGCCAGCTTCAACGCCCATGTTGTTCACTGCCCGGAGTCCAATCTGAAAATGGCCAGCGGATTCTGTCCACTGGCTCAGCTCCAGGAGCGAGGGATCAATGTGGCACTGGGCACTGACGGTGCCGCCAGTAATAACGATCTGGATATGTTTGGCGAACTGCGCACAGCGGCAATCGTCGCCAAGGCCGTTTCCGGCGATCCCGGTGCCACCGATGCACATACTGCCTTGAAAATGGCTACTATCAATGGGGCCAGAGCCTTGGGCTGGGGGGATCGCATTGGCAGTATCGAAGCGGGCAAAGCGGCTGACCTGGTAGCGATAGAGGTTGGGACAATCGAAACTGAACCGCTGTATAATCCAGCCTCTCAACTGGTTTACACCAACTCCGGAAGTCGCGTCAGCCACCTGTGGGTCAATGGTCGAGCCTTGATGCTGGAACGGCAACTGCAGACCATTAACGAACAGGAAGTCATGATCAAGGCCAGGCAGTGGCAACGCAAGTTTACCGGCAAAAGCTGAAGCACCTTTAAATCCGCCACATGCCCAACTGGGGATCCAACATGCCATCGCCAAATATTGATCGTGCCGAAATCGCCAAATTTGAAGCCCTTGCCAGCCGCTGGTGGGACCGGGAAAGCGAATTCAAGCCCCTGCACGATATCAATCCGCTGCGGGTTAACTGGATCGACAGTTACTCCCCGGTGGCAGAGCAAAAATTACTGGATGTGGGCTGCGGAGGAGGAATCCTGGCTGAAGCCATGGTTCATCGTGGTGCCGATGTTACCGGCATCGACATGGGCGAGGCACCGCTGGCGGTCGCACAACTGCACGGACTGGAAAGCGGTGTTGTTGTGAACTATCTGCACAGCACTGCGGAGGATATGGCCACACAACATCCCGAGCAATTTGATATCGTCACCTGCCTGGAAATGCTGGAACACGTGCCAGATCCGTTGTCCGTCATAGCCGCCTGTGCACGACTGGTAAAACCCGGTGGACACCTCTACTTTTCAACGATTAACCGCAACCCAAAAGCCTATCTGTTTGCCATTATCGGTGCGGAATACCTGCTGCGTCTTCTGCCGAGGGGCACCCACGACTACGGCAAGTTTATTCGCCCCTCGGAACTCTGTCAGTGGGTCAGGGAATGCGGACTGGAACTGCAAGCCATGACGGGGATGGTCTACAATCCGCTGACCCGTCGCTACCGCATGACCGATCGCGATGTGGACGTCAATTACATGATCTGCGTGCGAAAACCCATCTGATGGAATATCCAGCTTAATGGCCAAACAACCAAAATTTCAGGCTGTCCTGTTTGATCTTGACGGCACCCTGCTGGATACTGCACCGGATTTTCTGACCTGCACCAACCAGTTGCTGGGCGGCAGGGGGATGCCCCTGCTGAACGAGGACGACATTCGAAAAATGGTGACTCACGGCTCGGCGGGGATCATCAGCAAAACTTTTTCATTGCACAACAGTCATCCGGATTTTGAGCCACTACGTCAGGAGTTGCTATCGCTGTACATGGATAATCTGGCAGAACTAACCCGACCCTTTCCGGGGATTGCTGAGCTCCTGACCGAACTGGCTGAATATCAGATCCCTTGGGGAATTGTGACCAACAAACCTGAACGGTATACCCTGGCCCTTCTGGAGCGACTCCAGTTGACGTCCGCGCCAAGCACCATCATTTGTCCGGATCATGTCACCCGCACCAAACCAGACCCGGAATCCGTCCTGCTTGCATTGCGCGAATTGGCTATTGTCCCAGAGGCCGCCGTCTTTATTGGTGATCACCTCAGGGACATCGAAGCAGGAATACGCGCCGGCACAGCTACTATCGCCGCCGCCTACGGCTATCTGGACGACAGCGAAGATCCGGGCAGCTGGGGAGCCACCTATACTGTCGATGATGCCCATCAGTTATCACCCTTGATTTTTGAGAGGAAATCCCATGAATCACATGCAGTATCAAGCACCCGATGACCTGCTGGACGGCAGGGTTATCGCTGTCACCGGTGCCGGCGACGGCATTGGTGCAGAGGCCGCCAGAACCTTTGCGGCCCATGGCGCCACCGTCATCCTTATCGGCCGCACAGTCCCCAAGCTTGAAGAGGTATACGACCAGATCGAAAAGGCCGGCGGCGCGCAACCAGGTATTTATCCAATCTCGCTGGATGGTGCGGTAGAGAAAGATTACCGTGACATGCACGATCGCCTGGAAGAGGTGTTTGGCCAACTGGACGGTCTTCTTCACAATGCCGGGGAATTGGGACAGCGCACACCCATCGCCAATTACACGCTGGCCAGCTGGCAAAAAGTCATGCAGGTAAACGTGACCGCTGAATTTCTCATGACCAAAGCACTTCTGCCCCTGCTGGAAAAATCAGATAACGCTTCGATTATCTTCACCAGTTCCAGTGTCGGCAAAGTGGGCAAACCCTATTGGGGCGCTTATGCGGTCTCAAAGTTTGCCATTGAAGGCTTGTCACAGGTGCTGGCCCATGAACTGGAGGGTACCAGCAACATCAGGGTGAACTGCATCAATCCCGGGGCTACCCGCACTCGCATGCGGGCAACGGCATTTCCGGCGGAAGACCCTGCAACAGTAACAATCCCGGCAGCTATTATGCCCACCTACCTTTACCTTATGGGCAGCGCCAGTGAAGGAATAACCGGCCAATCGCTGGATGCGCAGTAAACAAACTCAGGTCTTAGTCCTAACCACTGACCGGCATCGCCGGAACCTCCCGCCGACGCCCGCCGCGCATATTCATAAAGGGGCGCTCTACGAACAAATACACTGCGGTGGCGATCAGCAAACTGAGGGGAATACCCGCGACTGTAGCTATGGCAATTTTCTGAAGAGTGGGCAATTCAGCCGCCAGCTGGAAAAGCGCGCCATAAAGCGCACCAATCACAAAAGGGTGAAACAAGTACGTCGAGTAGGCTAACTGACCTATCGGATATAACCAGCGAGCGGACAGCCCCCGGGCCAACCAGCCACAAAAGCCATACTCACAGTAGAGACTACTGATCAGAAGAAACCCGATGGCCATGGTAAACAGGTGTCTGAAGCTCATGTAGTAAAAAGTGCCCAGTGATGAGGGAAATGACACCAATTGATTATTGACAGGAATTGATAGCACCAGCACCACCACAAGCAGCGAGAAAAAGGATAGCCAGGCAATGAGCTGCCCATTCCTCCGGAAACAATTTCGTAACGCCTCTGGGTGGTAGACATGGAAATAAGCGGCCAAAATCCCGGGTAGAAAACTGCCAAAACGCGTCCACGGCTTCACATAAATATGATCAATCACATCAAAAAAGCCTTCGCAGGCGTTTTCATACCAACAGATGGGCAGTGGCAACTGGTGATGTTTGATCACCAGATAACGAATTAACAGCGATGCAACAACTGCAACCGTCATCACAACCGCTAAAAACCGGACACTGCGGCGACGCAGAATCCAGAGCAACAGGAGCGGGAACAGAAAATAGAACTGCTCCTCAATCGCCAGGGACCAGGTCCACGGCATAAAGTGAGTGGAGGCAGGCAATAAATTATTGATGTAAAGCAGGTTGCTCCAGATGTATTCCTTGTTGGGCAACAGCAACAGGCCAAACCCCATGGCAAGCAGATAAGCCGGCATCAACCGCATGAACCGGCGTTTGTAGAAATGACCGAAGCGGATACTGCTGGAAGACTGGTACTCACTCATCAGGATTGATGAAATCAAAAAACCGCTGATCACAAAGAAAACATCGACACCCAATTCGCCATTGAATACCCAGTTCAGCCAGAACGGCGCCTGATAAAAAAACCGGGCCGCACCCTCATCAAAAACGGCCAGTATCCAGACACAGTGAATAGCCAGCACAAGCAGGATGGAGATGGCACGCAGCCCATCAACAGGCCTCATCTGGCCGGGCAGCGGGCTCAGCAGAAGATTGAAGTTGTTACGGAGGGCGAAAGGGTCTGCAGCATTTGACACGTTTTTACTCACTACCTGCGCTGGAATTCATAGATTCACGAAGCATGGGTATACAGTCAATAATACCCTGCCGATAGGCAACCCGGGATTGATAGCCAAGCTGCTGCTCTGCTTTGTCAGTGGGAAACCGGACATCGTGGGATAATAATTTTACCGCCGCCTTGCTGATGGGCAATTTACCCAGCAGTCCGATTTTTGCCAGGCTTTCGGCCGCACTGGCCAGCAGCCGGACCAAGCGGCTATTGACGTTGCCGGGCATAGTCAGCTGCAATTCTTCACATAACGTCGTAGTCAGTTCATACCATTGGGGCGAGGCTGCGGAACAGGCATTGTATATCTGGCCATCGGCCTGGGGATGTTCAGCGGCAAGTATCAACAGATCCACCAGATCGCTGATATATATCATGGGAATCCGGCTGCGACCTCCGTCAACCAAACGGAATCTGCCCGCTTTGAGCATTGACAGCAATGTGGGCAAAAAACCACCCGGCCGATCCCCAGGTCCATAGACAAAAACCGGCCTCAGGATACTAACCTGAAACAAGCCAGCCTGGCGGGCTTCAAGGCATGCCGATTCCGCTGCAATTTTAGCCCGACCATAGGGGTCCATGCTGGAGGTGAGCAGTGGCATCGATTCCGTATACCCTGTGGTGTTTTCTGTCAGCTCATAAACAAGAATGCTGCTGACATACACAAAACGTTGTACCCTGGCCGAATCAGCTGCCTGCAGGAGATTGCTTGTACCCTGGGCGATAACCTGATCAAAATCATCAATCCGGTGTTCAACACCTGTGAGCGCGGCACAATGAAAAACGACAGAGCAGCCTTTTAATAAATCAGTCAAGGAATCCGGCTGGCAGAGGTCACCGAAAACCACAGTCGCCCCCAGATTTTCCAGAGGAGCATACTGACTCTGCTCTCGAACCAGTACCACCAGCTCCCACCCATCAGAAACCAGACGACGAACTAGGGCGCCACCCACAAACCCGGTGGCCCCGGTCACAAATGCTCGTTTTGTCAAAACACCATTCCCTGTCACCCCACAGCTGTCGCGAATTATCGGGACGATGGCCCCTTGGAGCGCAGTCGTTTCATCTGACGCTCCCAGCGCTTTTTGTCCTCTGGCAATTGTTTACGCTGTTTTTTGCTGGCGGACATTTTGGTCGCAGCCAACAGGTCTGACAGCGCACGGTCATCAAGCTCTATCCACTGCCCCATGCGCACATAGGAAGGCATAAAAATTGGCCCGAACCGGACCCGTTTCAGACGGTTGACCTCAACGCCCTGCGACTCCCACAGTCGCCGCACCTCACGGTTGCGGCCCTCCATCAACGCTACGGTATACCAGCCATTGCTGCCCACCCGCTCCCCGGGTACCACATCGCTGAATTTGGCCGGACCATCTTCGAGCAACACACCCTCACGCAGGCGCTTGATCATGGCGTCGTCAACAGCACCATGCACGCGCACCAGATATTCCCGATCCACCTGGTAGGAGGGGTGCATCAGACGATTCGCTAACTCTCCATTGTTGGTGAACAACAACAGACCGGTGGTATTAATGTCCAGCCGACCCACCACAACCCAGCGCTCGCCTGTCAATCTGGGCAGTTGATCAAATACGGTTTTACGACCTTCGGGGTCGGACCGGGTACAGACTTCGCCCTCGGGCTTGTTATAGAGCAGCACGCGAATTTTCCGGTCAGCAGTAGCTAATTTGATGCGCTTTCCGTCGACGTTTATGGCATCTTCTGTGGTAACCCGGTCACCCAACTTCGCCAGCTTTCCATTGACTTCCACACGCCCATCGGTGATCCATTGCTCAAGTTCACGACGGGAGCCATAGCCAGCAGCAGCCAGTACTTTTTGTAATTTTTCAGACATCAGTGTTGCCAATCGCGGGAAGGTGGGTTGATTTCAGTATTGTCATTATCATCAGGACGGGATCCAACCCCTGCATCTTCTGTTTCAGCAGCCGCCACTGAAGCATCACCAACCTCCTTATCACTCTGCTTCCGTGCCGACATATCAAGTGTCAATGAGGGGTTGATATCATCAATATCGCGAATGTCATTCAATGGCGGCAATTGGTCTAGACTGCTCAGGCTGAAATAATCAAGAAATTCACGCGTTGTTGCATACAGGGCAGGACGTCCCGGCACATCGCGGTGGCCGACCGCTCTGATCCACTCACGCTCCAAAAGCGTTTTGATAATCTCCGAACTGACAGACACTCCCCGCACTTCTTCAATATCGCCCCGGGTCAGTGGCTGGCGATAGGCAATCAGCGCCAGGGTTTCCAATAATGCACGGGAGTATTTTTTGGGTTTTTCTTCCCAGAGGCGATTGATCCAGGGGGACAGCTCCTGCCGAACCTGAATCCTGTAGCCACTGCCGGTACGCTTCAACTCAAATCCACGATCGCTGCATTCAGCATCGATATCGTCAATGACCGCCAGCAGCTGATCCTTTTCCGGCACCTGATCGATATCGAACAGCTGTTGCAGATGACCAATATCCAGTGATCGCCCAGCGGCCAGCAAAGCACCTTCTACAATTTTTTTTAACTGATCATTTTCCATCGGTATGACGCCTGTTAACCGGGCTAGGAGCGAGCCTTAACGTGAATCGGTCCATAGGGCTCGCTCTGTACAATTTCAATGAGAGACTCTTTGATCAATTCCATCAGCGCCAAGAAAGTGACCACCACACCGCTGCGACCCTCTGCTAACGTGAACAGACTGACAAACGGCAGAAACTGCTTACCCTTCAGGGCCTCCAGTACCTGGGACATCCGCTCACGGGTGGACAAACGCTCAAGTTGCACCTTGTGGCTCTCGAACATCTGCGCACGACGCAACACATCGGCAAGGACCAGCAGCAGCTCTTTCATGGCAACGTCCGGCTCGGGCCGCACCTGCCGGCAATCTGGTGCTTTTGCCGTGGCCATAAACACATCGCGACCGAGGCGCGGCAGGTCATCAATGTCTTCAGAGGCCTGTTTAAAGCGTTCATATTCCTGAAGCCTGCGGATTAGCTCGGCCCGGGGATCCTCTTCATGTTCTTCGGTCACCTGTCGGGGCAACAGCATACGGGATTTAATCTCCGCCAGCATCGCGGCCATCAACAGGTATTCGGCGGCCAGTTCCAGTTGCATGGATTGCATCATCTCGATGTAAACCATGTACTGCCGGGTAATCTCCGCAACGTTGATCTCGAGAATATCCAGGTTCTGTCGCCGAATCATGTAAAGCAACAGATCCAGGGGCCCCTCAAACGCCTCGAGAAAGACCTCCAATGCTTCGGGTGGAATGTACAGATCCTTGGGTATCTCGGTGATCTGACGCCCCAACACGACAGCAAAAGGCATTTCCCCCTGTAAAGGGTGAGATAATATCTCGGAAACCGGATCCGCTTGAGTTGTCTCTCCTTCCGGAGTGGCTGTCATAACCATAAATCACTTTAGGCAGATGGCGTGGGGGGCCAACTATTGGACCCGGACATTATACGGTGACTGGCAATCACAGCCACTGAGCAAGGACAGTACGGTCAGACAATAACATCTTCAAACCGGCCAACCCCCTGGCGGGTAACCTGGGGTACCTCCCCAGAGAGATCAACCACGGTAGTCGCTTCAAGACCACAATACCCCCCGTCAACGATCAGGTCCACATGATGCTCGAGGGTATCACGAATATCATACGGATCCGTCAACGGGTATTCATCCGTCGGCATAATCAGTGTGACACTCATCAGGGGTTCACCCAGCTCTTCAAGGAGTGCCAGTGCGATCGGGTTACCCGGGACCCGGAGTCCAATCGTTTTCCGCTTCGGGTGCATAAGCCGACGGGGCACTTCGGCGGTCGCGTCCAGGATGAATGTATAGGGTCCTGGCGTATAGGTCTTCAACAGGCGAAACACCTGATTATCCACCTTGGCATAGGCCGACAGTTCGGAAAGATCGCGGCACATCAGAGTAAAGTTGTGATGTTTATCCAATTGGCGTATCTGACGGATTCGGTCCAGCGCTTTTTTGTCGCCAATCTGGCAACCGAGGGCATACGCGGAATCGGTGGGATAGACAATAACACCACCGGCACGGACAATTTCCACAGCCTGACGAATCAGTCGCAGCTGGGGGTTTTCAGGGTGAATAGAGAAAAACTGACTCATTGGCAAACATCTGTAAATTTCCGCGCAGATTATTACACATTTGCCAGTCAATAAAGGCAGAAAAAGTATTTCTGATGGAAGTGGCCACTACACAGACAGGTCAATCACAAAAACCGTCAACAACATTCATGCATCAAAAACGGGACGAAGAAAAGCGCTCTCAAAATCTGCCGCCGAAACAGGCTTGCCAAAATAATAGCCCTGGCATGTATCACAGCCCAATTTCTGAAGAAGACGGTACTGCTCTTCTGTTTCCACACCCTCGGCGACCGTACTCAGCCCCATACTCTTGGCCAATGCCACCACCCCGCTGACAATCGCCTTGTCATTTTCGTCCCGATCAATGTCCCGGATAAACATCCGGTCAATCTTGAGCACATCCACCGGCAATCGCTTGAGATAATTAAGTGACGAGAAACCACTGCCGAAGTCATCAATGGCCAGTGTCAGCCCCATCTTACGAAGTGCATTCAGGTCGGGCTCCAGCGCTTCGGGATTTTCCATCAGCGTGTTTTCAGTAATCTCCAGCTCCAGAGATTGCGGGCTGATCTCGTATTTATCGATTAGATTACTTATTTTCTGACGGAAATCCTCCAGCTGAATATCCTTGCTGGAGAGATTCACAGCCATCTTTATCTGGCTGCCATTGTCACGCCAGATCTTGAGCTGTCTGCAGGCATTGTCGAGAACCCAGTCACTGATTTTGTTAATCAAACCAGATTCCTCTGCCAGAGGGATAAATGTATCGGGAGACAGCAGACCATGCTTGGGATGCTGCCACCGAATAAGTGCTTCGGCCCCGATTATCTCTCCTGTCGCGGTATCTATCTGGGGCTGATAGTAGAGTATCAGCTCATCATCATCAGCAGCGTGGCGAAGTTCACGCTCGACTTCCATACGACGCGCCATTTCGTCCTCCATGCCCTTGACGTAGAAACAGTAGCCATTGCGATGTTCCTTGGCACGAAACATCGCTGAGTCGGCATGCTTCATCAACGAGCCAACATCCTGCCCATCATCGGGAAAAACAGAAATGCCAATACTGGTGGTGACAAACATTTTTTGCTGTAAAAAAACAAACGGCTGGCCCAATGCATCGCAGATTTTGCCCGCAATTTTGGAAACGATATCCCTATCCGTCACGCCCTCAAGGACCACAGTAAACTCATCGCCACCGAGCCGTGCCACAAAATCCTGGTTCCTTACGCAGCGCTGTATTCTCTCCGATACGGCTTTTAACAACAGGTCACCGGCATCATGGCCCAGGGTATCGTTGATCATTTTGAACCGATCAAGGTCGAGGAACATGATGGCAACCATTTTTTCCTCAATCTGTGCACGGTTGACCATCACCCTGAGCTGCTGCATCAGATTGGTCCTGTTGGGCAAACCGGTCAACGGGTCGTGATAGGCCAATTGTCTGACGTGTTTCTCTACCTTATTCGCATGAATCAGTCGCGATACGCGCTGTTTGAGCACAGCAAAATGGATGGGTTTTGGGATATAGTCGGAAGCACCGGCAGCGAAAGCCTTAACGATGGCTTCTTCATTATCCAGTGCCGTAATCATCAATACCGGCGTATTAGCCCCCTTAGGCAGTTGACGGATTCGCTCACAGGCAGTGAAGCCATCCACCTCGGGCATCATGGCATCCATCAAGACCAGGTCGGGCATATCACGTTGACACATGGAAATCGCCTGCATGCCATTGCCGGCCTCCTCAATCACATAATCCTCATTTTTGAAAACGTTCTTTAATGCCAATCGCATGGAACGATCATCATCAACTACCAGAATGTGATAGCTCTTTTTGCGGACTTTGTCAGCATCGTCCGAGTCGGGTATGAACTCCTGAAGATCCTTGCTGAGAGTGGCAAAGGCTCCTTTAAGTTGTTCGAACAGACTATCGACACCAGCCAGATCGTCAATCGCACCCTTTTCTTCAATCGTTTTGGCCAGCTCTGTGACACGCCGGGCACCAAAGTTGGACGCACTGCCCTTAACTGTGTGCGCGAGCTCTCTCACCTGGCGGCCATCGTTCTCTGTAATGGCATTTTTTAGCGACTGAAGATACACAGGCGTGTCTTCAAGGAACGCTTCAATCATTGAAACGATCACCTCCCCAACGCTTGCTTTCAACTCCTGAATAACCAGCGGGTCATAACTGAAGCCGGAGATATCCACACCACGAACAGAAAAGAGGTCGTCATCCGCCTCGTTATCGGTGGATTCATCTTTATCTGGCGGCACCCATTTCAGGAGCATTTTTTCCAGGTCATCTATACGCAGGGGTTTTGGCAAAAAATCATCCATACCTGCGTCCATGCAACGATCTACTTCCAATTGGGTATTGTTGGCAGTCATCGCGATAATAGGAATACCGGGGCTGTTATCATGGCCGCCTTCGTACATCCTGATTTGTCTGGTCGCATCGTAACCATTCATGACTGGCATGTAACAGTCCATCAAAACCGCATCAAAGCGATTGCGAATGACCGCCTCTACAGCACCCTTGCCCGTATCGACCAGCTCGCACTGGCATCCCATACGCTCAAGCATGGCAATCGCTACTTTTTGATTGGGACGATTGTCATCCACCACCAGGATTTTTCGCTGTCGGCTATACAGCTTGTTGATTGTTTTAGAGGTTGTTTTTTTCTCATCAGTCTCGGCGACACCCAGGAATAACTGTTCCAGGCAACCTTTGATTTCGGTGGTTCTCAAGGGTTTGTTGAGACGCGCCATGCCAGCCATCTTTTCTAGGCCACCAGCTACCCAGGGATTATTGAGAATAGCTATCAAGGTATCTTTCAGGGAAGATTCTTCCTTGACCAGCTTGAGGAAATCAGGTCCTTTCAGGCCCGGCATATCTTCATCAATCAGGAGAATATCCAGCTCTTCATCATCTGCGGACATTTTGCGGATGAGCTCCAGTGCTTTGAACCCCGAGTCGGTTGCATCGCAACGGATTCCCAACCTATCCAGTTGTTGCACACCAAAGTCGCGCACGATGGGGCTATTATCGACCAGCAAAGCCCTTTTGCCAGAAAGGGTGGTAACTGTAGTCATCCCGGTATTTTGAGCGCCTCTTATTTCCGTCGGCAGGGTGAACCAGAACGAGCTTCCATTGCCCTGTTCACTGGACACTCTGATATGCCCGCCCATGAGTTCAACAATTTGTCTGCTGATCGCCAAACCGAGGCCGGTTCCTTCATATTGCTTTGTGCTGGAGGAGTCCACCTGGGTAAAAGCCTCAAATATACGGTTCTGGTCTTCAACCGTAATCCCGATACCGGAGTCGCGAACCTCAAATTGCAACATAATCTGTTCAGGGGGAGCGTTATCGTCATTCTCAATAACCGTCACATAGACTGCGACCTCCCCGATATCGGTAAATTTGATCGCATTGCCCAACAGGTTAATCAGTACCTGCCGAATCCTCGACGCGTCGCCATGAATGACAGACGGCACCTGCTCACCAGCCAGGTATCCCAGATCGATTTTCTTCTTTAGCGCCTGGTTTGCCAGCAGGCCCGTCACTTCATCCAGAAGCTCGTAAAGGTAGCAATCTTCCTTCTCAATGGTCAGGTTATGGGTATCAATTTCCGAGAAAGTAAGAATTTCATCGATCAATTCCAGCAAGCCTTCACCAGAGGTCTTTGCTGTTTCCACATACTCGAGCTGCTTCGGACTCAACCCCATGGTCATCAACAGATCCAGCATGCCCAGGACTGCATTCATAGGAGTGCGCAGTTCATGCGTCACATTGGCCGCAAATTCTCCTTTGATACGGGCGGACTCCAGCGCCGCAGACATGGCTCTTACCAACTCCTGCTGTCGACTTTCCAGTGCCTCCATCATGGAATTGAAAGCATGCTGCATGTCGGTAATATCGGCGGGGCCGCCCAGATCTGCGCGAATTACAGAATCACCTTCTTCAGCGCGCTTCATGGTTATCGAAAGCTTTTCCAGAGGATTGGTCAGGCGACGGGAAATTCCCAACAGCAACAACAGTAGAATCACGGCAATAATCATGGAAATGAACAGGTTGCTCTGCAAAATACTTTGTTCCATCAAAATCAAAGCATCCTTGCCAACAACAACCGAGATATAGCCCAGCGTCTCCCTCTCAGACTTACCATCATCAGAATACTCTTCCCAGAGGGCATCCTCGGTTTTCCCGGCAAGAACGGGAGCATTGAACACCCAATGATTATCATCCTCGTGAATAAGACTGACTTCATCTGAGTGAGCACCCGACTGTAGCGCCTCATCACCGCCGGCATAGAGAACCTCACCCGTATCCAGCATCACGGTTACCGCTTTGACGCCAGGGAAGTTAAGAGCGTTATCCACCAGATCCTTGGCGCTCTCACGACTCTGATAAAGGAGCGACAGTTCACCCTGTCTGGCAAGCGACTCTATTACCTGAAAGCCCTGTTGCAGTTGGCCATCACGAAAGATCTTACTTGAAATGTTACTGACTGCGAGAGAGGTGATCAGTGCCATCACCAGAATACCAACCACAAAAATCAAGGCCAGCTGGTGCCTGAATTTCATATTGGTGGTTTTGTTTCTGGAGAGCCCCATAGTTCAATAGTTACCTGGCCGGCAACAATAGATTGACTTCGTCCCTGAGCTTGGAAGAAAGAGAGAGCCCCAAGTGATTTCCTGTCCGCTCATTAACTGCCAGCAGTACATCCTGAAGCGGGCTCATCGTCTGATCGACATCGCTGGTGAGCATTCTATTCGCAAGGTTGGCGAGGCTTGCACCCATTTTTCGGTTATCCGGGTAAACGGCAAACAGAGCGCCGTGTTTCACATGCAGTGGATTCGAGGAAAACACCACCAGATTTTTTTTCCATGCCACATCCAACAACATCGATAAAATGGCGCTATTCACAAAAGAGCCATCCTGCAAAATCCAGACAGCATCACCCGCGCTAGCATGCTTCGTTAATTCCGCATAGATAGCAGCGGCCTCTCTAATATCTGCCCCCTGATGAATAATCAACTCTTTCCCCTGACTGGCCAGGAACTCACTGGCTCCACGCAGTTGAATATCTTCTCCCGGGGTTTTTTTTACCACATGAACCCGCTTGACGGCGGGAGACAACATAATCAGTTTCTCCAGAATAACCTTTGAATCGGGAATCATTAAAATTCCCGGAAACGGATATCGTGCATCATTTACAGCCCCCAACACGACGGGCACCTGATTTTTTTCCAATTCCAGGCTCAACACACTTCTCTGGCCCAGAGCCAATATGACATCGGGACGATTAGCTTTAACAATGGGTAAGGCAACCTCATTTTCGTCCAGAGAAACGAGCGTTGTTCGCCCCCGGAATTCCTCTTGTGCGCCGGCTGAAATATCTTCAAAAATTTTTGAAAACGGAGCACGAATCTCCGGATAGAGAACGAGCAGCTCAGCACTGACTGTATGGCTACTCAAACCCGATAAAAATAGCATCAAAAACAGCATAACCGCTGTAAAAAACGAGCGGCTGGCAAATACAGAAGAGTTAAGAAAAAGTTGTTTCATCCTTGGATCCTGTCGAATGACCGACTACAGCATTCCCTAATAGTTATAACGTATTTCAGCCATGATAGTCTGACCCGCCAATGGTAGATCGTCGGGTATAAAAGCACCAAAATCCGAATTTGGGCTGGGTTCACGGGCATCTTCATCAAAGAGATTTTTGACAATCAACGCCACATCTATCCCCCTCCACAGGGACTTGCGACGCAGTGTCATATCGACCAGGGCATAATTATCAATGTCGGAACGGGCATCTCCCCCTGCACGATTTCGATCCATGACCCAGTTCGCCTGCAGGTTCAGATTCCAATGCTCGGAAAACTGCCAATCCATCTGAGCATAAAGTTGCTTTTCCGGCGAGTTTGCAGCGTCTGTATCGAGATTTCTGTCTTTAGATTTCTGCCAGGCAAAATTACCAATCAGTTTGAGTCGCTCTGTTGCGCTCCAGCGTGCCTCAAACTCCATACCGTGTCCGGTTTGCTCACCCGCGTTTTGGGCCGTGCTGGTACTGCCACCGGGATCGGAGACAAACTGAATAATATCGTCCCATTCATAATAAAACGCATTAACGTTGAGTATCAGGTCGTAATTCGGACGATAGTCAAAGGCAATTTCGTAACTTTTCAATTCTTCGGGATCCAGTGTTGGGTTCCCCAGAAGAAGCGGGTTGTTAATTGCCCGTGTTTGAACAAAGGAAGGAGCTCTGAAGGCTTCACCATAAATAAGCTTGGTAGTCAGCTTTCTGGTGGTGGACCAGACCAGTGCAAAACGCGGGTTTACTGTATCACCAAAATCCGAGTAGTGATCATAGCGAACGCCTGCGGTAAGCTCCCAATCGTTTGCAAACTGCCAGATATCCTGCAAAAAGAAGTAGCTGTTTTCGCGCTCATCTTCTTCGAGGAAAACAAAGGGTGTGTCGCTCACATCCACCACCGGGTCCCCAGGCATAATGGGGAAGCCGGTAGACGGATTGATACCAAAGTTTTTTGACTCTTTTACCTTGTAAAGGTCACCGTAGTAATAACCCGTGCCAAAACCAACCTCGTGTTTATCTATTCCCGTATAAAAACTGGATATATTCAGTCTGGAGTGACGCTCATAGACTTCCGGGCTACCAATCACACCGTCCGGAAAGCCACCCGGAAAAATCGGCACCCCAAATTCATCAAAAAACGGCCCGGTTGATCCCGCCGGGTAAAGCACCAGATCGCCCTCCACTTCCTGGGTAGTGTGCAAGTAACTGGCCTGAACCTTTAAAGAGAGATCCTTGATTATCGCTTTATTGTCATAGGTCAGGTCAGTGTTGAATCTTTGGCTAGAAAGCCGGTTATTTTCTGCCAGCGCCTGCGCAGCACCAACGCCATCACCCGCATTATTCCGTGACTGCAGTCCGCCACGAAGCGTCAGATTTTTATAGACCAATTCCAATCGGGCATCATAGTTTTCGCGTTGGGTGTTCACGGAACCCGGTGCCAATGAGGCATTGGTACCGCCAAACATATCCCAGAGGGACTGTGCGTCCGCTTTTATTTTTTCGTTAAAACCGTCGGTTTTTTGCCCCTCCAGGATGCCATAAAATTTCAGATCTCCTATCGAGCCACCTTTACTGACCCAGAAGTCCTTGGTATTAAACGTACCGTACCGGGCTCCGGCCTCAAAATGCTCCTCCCCATTGGCCTCGTGGGTGACAATATTGATGACACCGGCAAAGGCATCTGCGCCATACAGGGCCGACCCCGGTCCTCTGATCACTTCGATTCGGGATATCGACTGAACTGGCATACCACCCCAGACAAGGTTTCTGTCTCCTTGAAACAGGTTGGTAATCGGGATGCCATTAATCAACATTAAAACCTGGGGATTAAGGCCTGCATATATTCCACGAAAGGTATAGATCGGGTTATAACCTGTACTATCTTTCGCCACATGCAACCCGGGTATGGTTTCCAGCACATCATCGATATCGCGTGCGCCGATTTTTTCTATTTCTTCTGCGGTAACAACGGAGGCAACGGCGGGGGCCTTGGCGATTGGCTGGGTCACCCCGGTGGCAATACTGATAAATTCTTCTCCACCATACAGGGACATCAACTCCAGGTCGGAGTCAGCCACTGACTCATCAGCAATAATTGTTAACGAAGCCATTATCAAGAATGGCGCAAATATCATTTTTTTCATTGTCTATTTACCCCAGACCTTCAATTCTTCTGTGCCTTCATAATTGATACGAGATGTTCGCAACGGGAAAAAAGCACCTTCCGGTTTCTTGCTGGCATCGATAAAGCAGGGAATAACCCCCGCCGTAAAAGTAAGCGTAGCCAAATGGTAATGTTGCTCAGGATCTATCCCTTCATCCGCCAATAATCCTGCGACAACACCAGATGCGTTGATGCGATACTTGTATCTTGAGTTTGCCAGATAATCGTCCACATCAAATGCCAGCTTGGTAAATGGCCCCTGGCCAGCACCAAGAGACTGAGCAAAGGTAAGCAGAGGGCCAACGCGTTCATCTTGATCGACAACAGGCCGACCATAGCCATAAACCCCCCGGTGTTTTTTCATTTCAGCGGCAACCAGCTCCGCTAACTTTTCACCAGACTGGAGTTTTTCTGATATACGATATAAAAAGTCCATTCCACCTTTAATAGGTTTTAATCCGTAAATTGTCGCCTCTGAAATAGCCAAAGCGCCCGCCGAGCCTAAAACTCCGGTAGAACGGGCTGTGCCAGCCAGGGCTGCAATACGGTTATTCCATAAACGGGGGTCCGGGAAACTGGTACAAATAACCCACATGCCTTCTATAAGTCTTGCCAGTCTGGGCGAATAACGACCAGTAACACTAAATAAGAGGTACTCTAACCAGCGATAATCGTTCAATTCCGTTAGAACATCTTTACCCCTTAATGTAACTTTTTCTCCCGGAAACCACGCCCCCATGGATGTTTCCCAATTATCTTCGTACTTTTGCAGGTCATCCGGCATGCTCAATCCTCATCGCTCACTTGATCGTAAGGCATAAGTTTCAGGCCATTTCCAAAAAAAGGATATCGACGCCATCCCAGTTTTTCCTGCTCAAGTGCGTGTACTGCAGCGCCGGGCAACCGAAGCAGCATAAAAAGAATTTCTGATTCTTCAGGGGAAAGTGACAAATCATTCATTGCGGCAGCCGCGACACCGGACATTGCCAGGGGCGCGCCCGCAATAGCTTCAAGTTTTTCACGGTGCTGCATCAGCCAGGCAAGGCTATTCCCTTCACTTATTTCAGCAAGATACGCCAGGGTTTGCCTGACAGGTTTAGGGCAGCTAACCCCATTTGGATCAAAACCCGGGGCATGCTCCATCGGTATCCAGACATCAACTCGTTCTTCCTGTGGGGGGGATTTAATGATTGCTTCCCAGGCGGCAAGATCCGTACCGCATGTCTGCCAACAGTTAACCGCCGTATAAACTTCGCGGCCACCACCCAGGTTTCCTGCCCCCACTGAAATTGAGGCAATCAGTGCCGATGCCCGGGTAGACCCTCCCACAGCGGCACACATTGCTGCACGCACACTGTGGTCGCGCAGCCCCGGATTGGCTAAAGCAAGTGCCAGACCTTCCAGAAGCTTTGACGCTCGGGCTGTGGGCGGCTCGTGCTTGAAAAGCAGGTGCAGATAATCAATGTAGCTGGCATTGCGCAACACATCCCCAAACACGTCAAAGCCGGCGCAATAGCAGGCAGCTGCCGCAAATGGATTGTCATCCTCGGGCACTTCACGCCAGATTTTGGTGGTGATCTTTTCCTGTTTATCTTCGTCAATCATAATTATTGTGCAATCAAACTGGTTCGGACGCTGATAGGTGGGACCTCATCTCTATCTATTCTGACATCGAGCAACGTGGGGCCCTGTCGATTACAAATCACGGCGATATCCAGTGACAACAGGTCGTCCGGTGAATTGATGACATGAGACTCAACGCCCATCGCCTTGGCAAATGCAGCAAAATCGGTCTCAGGTATTTCAGTACCAATATTTTCTGCACCGGTAAGCCTCTGTCCATGCTTTACCATACCGTAACCCCCATCATTGAGCACGACAAAAACCACCGGTAACTTTTCCTGTGTGGCAACTGTGATTTCTTGCCCATTCATCAGAACACTGCCGTCACCCGTGATGCATACGACGGGATTACCCGGTCTGGCCAAGGCTGTACCAATAGAACTACCTATCGCCCAACCCATAGAGGCAAATTCCAGTGCTGCACGAAATAGTCCTCCATGGGCATCTCGTTTACCAGCAAGTCGGCGGTCATAGGGGTGAAGGTAATGTGTCGCCCAGGCAAAGCTCGCGCCCGTATCCGCAAGATAGCGCGTATTGGGAGGAAACAGGTTGGATAACTCTCTCATCAACCGTTGAGGTTTGATAGGGGAAGCATTGGAAAGATAGCCCTCTTCATCGTCAATAGTGAAATAGCGCTCATGCTCAACATCTTCAACATGAGTTTTATTGGGTACGCCCGCATCGATTGCATGCAGCTTAACCCTGCAGTCACCTTCATAGCGTGAAACCAGCCGCTCAAAAATTGAAGAAAGGCGGCCACGCACATGCAACTTGGCCATAGGGCTGCGAGTAAAATTAACTTCGGCAGACTCCACATGAATCATACGTTTGGTTAGCAACCATTTTGTATCCCATCCATCTGTTGCCCACTCGCCTAAACTTGCTCCAATTGCGACCACGAGATCAACAGACTTATCCACTAAAACCTCTTTCGCACTACTATGTCCGGCAAAACCAATCACCCCACGAAAAAGGGGGTGGTACGGGCTCACCAACCCTTTGCCGTGCGGAGTAACCAATAATCGCGCACCAACTTCGACAGCCAGGCTCAATATACTGCCAATGGCTTCACTGGCTTCATCACCAACGAGAAATACCGGATTCTTTGCAGAGATAATCTCCTCATAGAGCTTATCGACAGCAAGATCATCTATTAATGACGGACGTTCCAGTAAATCAGAGAGATTATAGGCCGGTGTTTTGGTCTGGGTCACAGCCCGCATAACGTCAAGGGGCACACTGAGATGAACCGGGCCGGAGGGGGATTGGAAGGCTGTCATGACAGCAGTTGCCAACTTGCTTTCAAACTGCTCAACATGAGACACAAGGGTATTGTAGCGGGTACAGTGCTCAAACAGTCCGACTGTATTGATACCTGTACAGGATGATTCCTGAAATGCGCCTCGTCCAAATGTAGACAGTGCAGTCTGAGCTGTAATCACCAACATCGGGATATTGTTTTCATAAGCTGAAGCCACACCTGTAATCAGGTTGGTGGCGCCGGGCCCGGTGGTTGCGCAACATACACCCAACTTGCCGGTATTTCGCGCATAGCCGTCGGCCATAAAGGCAGCGCCGGTTTCATGCCTGGCAATAACCGCACGGGGGCCACCCCGGCGTTCACTTCGTGCTAACGCATTATAGAGAGGCTCGATAGCTCCACCAGGAATACCAAATATATATTCCACCCCCAGTTGTTCCAGGTAGGCTATCAACAGATCCCCAAACTCTGCATCCGCTTGCAGTTGCTGCTTCGGCTTTTCACTTATCCCGAGAGCGCCCATATTTTTTTCCTTTCTAATCAAGGAGATAAAACTTTTTCTTAAATCTATTGCGATGATTTATGCATTATTGCCTTATTTTTATTCAAAATTCAACAAGTTGACTACTTTTTATCTCCCACTTTTCCGGCATCCTCAAGGTATTTGCGGAAGGTCACTTCCGGTCGATAAACCGGTCGCCTTACCTTACAATGGCGGGCCACACACAGACTGTTTACACCCCGCTAATGAACGAGCTGTCCCCAACACCCCAAAACACTAAAGCCAATAACGGCAAAAGTGAAAGTCTGCTTCTGAACCTGCTATTCAACATCATCATTCCCACGTTAATTCTGACCAAACTCAGTGGTGACGACTACCTCGGCACCCGGCTCGCTATTGTGGTGGCGCTGGCGTTCCCCGTCATCTACGGACTAAAGGACTTTGTTGCTGCAAGAAAAATCAATTTCTTCTCCGCACTGGGGGTGGTCAGTGTTTTTTTGACGGGCGGAATCAGTCTTCTTGAACTGGACCCGGCCTATATCGCCATAAAAGAAGCGCTTATTCCCGCCATATTCGGGCTGGCCACCATTGTCTCCCTGAAAACGCCCTACCCTCTGGTAAAAACGTTTCTATACAATGACAAAATACTCCAGACAGATCGTGTAGCCGCTGCGCTGACAGAAAAGGGCAATGGCCTGCATTTCGAGAAGTGTCTATCCAATGCTTCCTGGATGGTAGCCGGGTCCTTCTTCCTTTCATCACTACTGAATTATATGCTGGCCACACTGCTGATCACCGCACAGCCGGGTACAGTTGAATTTAACGATCAACTGGGCAAAATGACGGCGTTGAGTTTTCCGGTCATTGCTCTTCCAGCCATGCTGGTGTTGATGGGAGCACTATTTTATCTCTTCAGAGGGATTACCAAACTGACCGGTTTATCCCTTGAAGATGTTATCCACCACCACGACAAAAAAGGGAAGTGAGGCCATGTGGTATGCCATTATCAGCCAGGATATAAAAAACAGCCTGGAACTGCGGCTGGCTTCCAGACCTGCTCATCTGGCGAGGCTGGAAGACCTGAAAACGGAAGGCAGATTACTGCTTGCAGGGCCTCATCCTGCTGTAGACGGCGAAAACCCCGGCGAAGCAGGCTTTTCCGGCAGCCTGATCGTGGCAGAATTTGAATCACTGGAAGCTGCAAAAAAATGGGCCGACACCGATCCTTATAACAGTGCTGGAGTCTATGCCAGCGTTATGGTCAAACCATTTAAAAAGGTACTGCCTTGAACTCATCACAGCCGTTAGAGACAGTTATGCTCAAAATCATGCGACTACTTTCAATAGCAGTATTAGTGCTGCTCGCAAGCCCGGTCAATGCGGAGACAATTTATGTCTCCGACGAATATACAGTTCCATTGCGCTCCTCACCGTGCGCAAGGTGTGCCATCCTGCACCGTGGCATTAAAAGCGGCACCGGCATGACACTGGTGGAAACCAACGGTGAGGGCTGGACACATGTCACTACGGCAAGTGGACTTGATGGCTGGATGCCATCCCAATATCTACAGAAAGAACCTGTTGCACGTGACCTGGTCGAACGTATGAAAAGCCAGCTGGCCTCCGCTGAGAAAAAAGTTCAGCAACTGACAGAAAAGCTAGCACAGCTCGAGGAAGAGAACGCCCAATCGCTGTCCGAGCTTAATCACCTGAAAGAGGCGAATGACGAAGTCAGCAGCGAACTATCGTCTATCAAGAAAATGTCTGCCAATGCCATTTCAATGAATGCACAGAATCAGGAACTGCTGGAGCGCAACGGGATATTGCAAAATGAAATCGATGTATTGAAAGCCGCCAATCATCAACTGGAGAGTAGCGAAAGAAACACCTGGTTCCTCTATGGCGCCCTCGCAGTGCTAATGGGATCAATGCTAACCGTCATCCTGCCCAGGTTAAAAAGGCGCAAACGATTCTCGGAGTGGGGATAAACCTATGAAACACCTCATCGCAGCAGCGATATTACTGTTAAGCACAATGGTCTCATTTGCAGCTTCCAATGAACCCGTACAGGTCCTGTTAAAAACCAGCATGGGCGATATTCAGCTGGCACTGGACCCGCAAAAATCACCAACGACCGTCGCCAACTTCATCCAGCTCCTGAAAAACAAACATTATGACGGCCTGATTTTTCATCGGGTCATACAGGGCTTTATGATTCAGGCTGGCGGCTTCAATGAGTACATGAGCCCCAGGGAACCCAACAGCAAACCGATCAAAAATGAGTCCTATAATGGACTCAAAAATCACAGGGGCACGGTAGCCATGGCGAGAACATCCGACCCCAATAGTGCCAGGGCCCAGTTTTTTATCAACCTTGACGACAATTGGAATCTGGATAAAACCCCGCAGAATCCGGGTTATGCGGTATTTGGAAAAGTGACCAAAGGCATGGAGGTGGTAGACAAAATTGCCCGTGTCCCGGTCGGCAAATCAGGCCCCCACGATGATGTCCCAAGGCAACCAGTGCGGATTATTGAAGCAGCCCTGCTGGATACCCAATAAAACATGGGTATCGCTCTCAGCGTCAACCTCAATAAAATTGCCCTGATTCGCAACTCCCGTGAAGGGAACTACCCGGATCTGATTGAACATGCCAGGGCCTGTGTCAACCATGGCGCGAACGGCATTACGGTGCACCCCAGACCGGACCAGCGCCATGTCCGACCCGGAGATGTATTGCAACTGGCCGAGCTGCTCAAGCCATTACCTGAAATTGAATTCAATGTTGAGGGCAACCCGTTTGCAGCCCAGAGGGGCGACTACCCGGGCCTAACTTCACTGGCAGAAGCAACGCTACCCGACCAGTGCACACTGGTGCCGGATACGGATCACCAGCTCACCTCTGATCACGGTTTTGACTTGACTCAAACAGCTGACAAACTCTTACCGGTGATCGAAAAACTGAAGTCCCTTAAAATCCGGGTCAGCCTGTTTATGGACCCCATTCCTGAACAGATTGAGCTCGCAAAACAACTCGGTGCGGACCGTATCGAACTGTATACCGGCCCCTATGCCGCAGCCTGGAACAGCAGTGATCCGAAAACACTGGAAAACCTGTATCAACAGCACAGGCAAGCGGCGTTACTGGCCTCGGAACTCGGCCTGGGCGTTAATGCCGGACACGATCTCAACCTGGACAACCTGCCCAGGTTCTCGACCATTCCCGGCCTGAAAGAAGTCTCAATCGGTCACGCGTTGATTGTGGATGCGATTACTCTAGGGTTGGCAGAAGCCGTCAAAGCCTACAAAGCCATTCTTGAGGCGACAACAAGGATCCAGAAGACCAGGTAATAACCCCTTACATCCTTTCAGGCTCCCCCGGTTTCACTAAGCTGCTGACAACCAATACAAAGAACCGATTCAGGTTTTATCTCAAGCCGTCGGGTATCAATCAGCTCGCCGCATTGTTCACACCAACCGTATTCCCCGTCATCCAGTGACTGCAAGGCTTGCTCTACCGCCACCAAGCGCTTGCGATAAGCAGCTCTGCTGGCATGGGACATTTGCTGCTGTTGCAGTGCATCCATTCTAGATAACCTGCCGACCATGGTTTGGTCGAGGGCCACGGTTCGACTCGCTTCTGTGGATATATTCAGCAACTCCCGAAGTTCGAGCCTCGAATGCTCCAACATATCCCTGAAATGATCCAACTGTTTATCGGTTAACATCTGCATAGGCTTATAATAAGGGTTTATCGATTCCCGGTTGCACACAATGACACAGCATTATAATGCGCCCGCCCAAAGGGGCGAGTATCTCGAGCGGAAGCGTTTCTTTGACAAAATGCTCACCATCTATGGGCGCAAGCCGGTGCTCGAAGCACTCGAAGACCATAATCTTCCCTGTTACCGGCTCCACCTTGCCGAGTCCAATCAGACGGGAGGTATTATTGCCCAAATCATAAAACTGGCCGAAGCCCGGGGCGTGGAGATAAAATTCCACAGCCGTCAGGCCCTGTCGCGTATTTCTCGCAACGGCAAGCAGGATCAGGGCGTGGCAGCAGATCTGGCTTGTCCCAATCACCTCTTGCTGGAAGACTTTCTCGCCAAGCCACCAGCGAACAACTACAGCCTGATTGCGCTGGACGGCATCACCAACCCACAAAATCTCGGCATGATTATCCGCTCGGTTACCGCCAGCCCCTGCCACGGTCTACTGTTACCCGCCCAGGGTATTGCTGCCATTTCTCCGCTGGTCATAAAGGCCAGTGCGGGAACGCTGTTCAAAAGCAGGCTGATTCACTGCGACAACCTGGCAGAGGCGCTTGAGGCACTAAAGCAACAGGGCATCACCTGCTGCGCCCTGTCCTCTCACGGAGAAAAAACACTCACCGATTTCCGTCCGCAAACACCGGTCGTTTATGTGTTGGGTAATGAAACAGAAGGGGTTTCCAAAACCGTTAATGACTGCTGTACAGCCCACCTTCGGATTCCCATGCACAATGGCGTGGAATCATTGAATGTGGCAGTCACTGCAGCCCTGCTGGCTTTTCGGGAATCCTGTTGAGCCGATCAACCTTCCCGGGAGTCATTAGGAAATGGTTGCCATAGATCGCTGAATTTAATGGCAACTAACGCCGTTACTACGGTCAATGCGCCCAGTGTACCAATGGCCGTCAGCACCCCCACGGAAGCAATGGCATGACCGCTGAGCCACGCACCAACTGTCGCAGCACCAAACAGTGATAACTGGTATACAGAGACCACTCTTGCACGATACTTCTGGGGTGACTCCTCATGGGTTAGGGAGCGACCCAGCATCATTGCAACCCCCGAGGCGCTCCCCCACAACAGCACCAAAAAAAATAATAGCCAGACCGGAGGGTGAAGGGCAATGATGATCAGAAACAGGCCACGTACCAGCAGACTGGCTAACAATACCCTGCCGGGCTGCCTGAACCGTCCCACCAGTCGAATAATAATCACATTGGAAATGATTATACCCAACATAAAGGTGAACTGGATGGAAGCAAAAAAGGACGCCCCCTGCTGGTAAACCTCACGGGTCAGGAGGGGCATGGCAACAAGATAGAGCCCAAAACCGAGAAAACCGGTTGCCGCAACCACCATCATCAACTGAAATAACCGCCGGTGATGCCACACCAGTTTCAAGCCGGACATCATGTCCACCCAGGTAGAACCGCGGCGACCCATACTGCTCTCTGGCAAATAACCGAGGCTGTTTCGCAGCAACCAACCCGAAGTAGCCAACATGACCAGTTGAAGACCGATCAATGGCAACAGGCCGATGCGATCCATATAACCGGCCAGGAAAATACCGGCACTTTGGGCAGTAAACTGCACAAAAGAAGCCCTGGCAACAGCCTGTTGCAGCTGACTGTCCACAACACGCGACAAGAGACTTTCTCTGGCGGGCTGCACAAATGCGGTAATAGTGCCAAAACAGAACCCGTAAAGCAGCATTACACTGAAGGATAGTTGTCCTGACCACAGTGCTCCCATGAGCAACAGGCAAGGCAGGTTATAGAGTAGATAAAGCCGAAACAGGTGCTGCCCGGGATGGCGATTATCCGACATGACACCGCCCCACAATACAAATAACAGCTGTGGCAACATCAGGGCCATCTGCGCAATACCAACACGCTCGGGAGATTCATTCAGGACACCGACCAACAGCCAGGGAAACAGCACGATTTGCAAACCGTGCGCAAAGGAACTCACACCCATACCCTGCAGGTAAAAACGAAAGCTGCCGGTCGGGCTGTCCGTTAAGGCGTTAGGGTTATCATTCATTTGCGCTAAAAATAGTCAGAAAAGCATCTTTAAAGGCTCGAAAACAGCCACTCAGGAAAGAAACTGTAATATTTTGTCAAAGCAGTCCGTGCGTCTTGAAAAGGGCCAACAGCTGATCTTCATCCATGATTGGAACCCCCAGCTCTCTGGCTTTTGCCAGCTTGCTACCGGCACCGGGCCCTGCTACCACACAAGCAGAACCAGATGACACACTGCCCGCCACACGCGCTCCCAATTGCTGCAATTTCTCTTTTGCCTCTGATCTTCCCATGGAGGTCAGCGTGCCGGTGAGCACCCAGGTTTCACCAGCCAGCGGCAGCGATGATTTATCAGGTGCTACCATATCCGGCCAGTGCACACCCGCTCCTCGCAGTTCTTCCACAATCTGCCGATTCTCCGGCTGCTGAAAAAAAGTGCTCACAAAATGCGCCACAACTGGCCCCACATCAGGCACCTCCTTAAGCTGTTCCTCATCCGCTGACTGTAGAGCCTCAAGGTTGCCAAAATACTCTGCGAGACTGCGCGCTGTGGCCTCACCCACCTCGCGAATCCCCAGTGAAAAAATAAAGCGTGGCAGCGACGTCTGCTTTGAGGCGGCCACTGCGGCCAGCAAGTTGGCAGCAGACTTGTCCGCCATCCGCTCCAGGCCCGCCAGTTGATCGACTGTCAGTCGGTAAAGATCAGCCACCGAGCTGACCAGTCCCTTATCCACCAGTTGCTCAACCAGCTTGTCGCCGAGGCCATCAATATCCATCGCCTTGCGAGAGGCATAATGCTTGATCGCCTGTTTGCGCTGAGCCGGACAAATCAGTCCGCCTGAACAACGGGCTACCGCTTCGCCCTTGACCCGTTCCACCGGTGACCCACAAACCGGGCAATGATCCGGAAATTCCACGTCTCTGGCGTCGGATGGCCGTTCTTCGAGGATGACTTTTACCACCTGGGGGATGACATCCCCGGCACGGCGCACAATCACCCTGTCGCCGAGCTTGACACCCAAGCGGTTCACTTCATCCTGGTTGTGCAGGGTCGCATTACTCACCGTAACACCGCCTACAAATACCGGCTCCAGCCGGGCGACAGGAGTGACTGCACCCGTTCGCCCCACCTGAAACTCAACGCCCAGCAACCGCGTCATCTCCTCCTGAGCGGGAAATTTACGAGCAATCGCCCAACGGGGAGCCCTGGCTACAAAGCCCAGTCGCCGCTGGGTCCCCAGGTCATCAACCTTGTAAACAATCCCGTCAATGTCGTATGGCAGCTGCTGTCGAACAGAGATCATTTTCTGGTAGTAATCAACACAGCCTTGGATGCCCTCCGCCAATTCAATATGGGGGTTAATCAGAAAGCCGAGTCTTTTCAACAGATGGAGCGTGTCCATATGCGTACTCGGCCACTGGAGTCCCTCCATACGACCCAGACTGTAGGCCATCATTTCCAGCGGTCGCGACGCGGTGATTCTAGAATCCAGTTGCCGAAGACTCCCCGCTGCTGCATTCCGGGGGTTGACGAACAGTTTCTGGTCAGTGGATCTGGCCCTGGCATTCAGTTGCTCAAAACCGGACCGGGGCATATAAATTTCACCCCTTACCTCCAGAACCGCCGGTAAGTTCTCACCTTGCAACCTGAGGGGAACAGAATTAATCGTGCGAACATTCGTTGTAATGTTTTCGCCGGTGGCACCATCGCCCCGCGTGGCAGCGCGCACCAAAAAACCGTGTTCATAGAGCAGGCTGACCGCCACCCCATCCAGTTTCGGCTCGCACACATAAATCAGCGAATCTTTGCTCTTAAGGCGATCCTGCAAGCGGCGATTAAAATCCACCAGCTCCTCGTCACTGAAGGCGTTATCCAGCGACAACATAGGTACTTCGTGGGTAACCGGCTCAAAGCTGCTGAGCGGTTCGCCACCTACGCGCTGGGTGGGCGAGTCCGGAGTCTTCAGCTCGGGGAACTCCATCTCCAGCCTGTTGAGCCGCTGCATCAAACGGTCGTATTCAATGTCCGGAACTGAGGGCTCATCCAGCACATAATAACGGTAGTTATGGTCATTCAGCTGCCTGCGCAGCGCAGCCGCTTCCTCCCGAACGGCAGAGTCCGGTGAGGCCATTATTCAATTCCGGATAACTGGGTGCGGCTATAATCTGCTATGCGTTGCCGATAGTGCTCTTCTGTCTGCCGGGTGAGGACACTGCGACTTTCATCTTTCAATGTGCCGCCGAGATCAGTGGCCATCTGTCTGGCAGCACCCAACAACAGCTCAAAAGCGGCGGCGGGATCATCGACATCCTCCATGGCAAAGAAAAAGCTGACACCCGGTGTGGTAAATTGCGCCATGTCATTCAGGTCAAAGGTACCGGGATTAACGGAATTGGCCACGTTGTAAAGTACCGGCCCCGAGCCATCGTCACCAACATGGCGATGAAAGATCTTCATCGAGCCATATCGCAGTCCCTCCGCAAGCAATGCATCCAGCAATGCCTGCCCCGCAAACACCTTGTCCTCACCCGCCATCAGATGCATCACCACAACACTGACGACAGAAGCAGGTTTCCGAGTGGCGCGCTCTGAACTCGGTGCCTTTTTCTCAACGGCATCTCTGCCAGAAGCTTCCTTCTCAACAACCTTTTTCTCAACAACGTCTTTCTCGGTGGTTTCGTTCTCAGGAACCTCCCCGGTGGGAACGGAAACAGTCTCAACCGGTTCCGCATGGACAGGTCTGGACGGAGGGAGTGGATCCTCGTGAAAAAGACTGGATTGTTCCGGTTTCTTGAAGGGTACCGTCAATTTAGGTTTATTGGCCTCGGCACGCTGCCTGACAGCCCGGCTCATCTCCTCAACATCAGATTCATTCCGATAGCCGACAACCCGTGCGCCACCGCCGGGCAACTCGCTACCGTATTCATCCCGCCCGACATCGCTATCAAAAATGGGTTGTTTTCGTTTTGACATATGAATTCTGTCGTAACGGGCATTACGCACACGCCGGATCACATCGAGGACAATCGCCAGTACAACCAGCGCGCCCAATGCAAGCATCATTTCGCGAGCACCAAATTCCATCGTCTTTTTTATCCTGTCAAAATTTCGCTTTGCGAATTTAATAACACTATGGCAACAGCAATAGTCGTCTGGCCAACCCGGGTAATTTACCGAGGCCTGTTAACAGGCTCTAGGCTTCCGCCAACTCCACGGCCTGATTAACATCCACACTGACCAGGCGTGACACCCCCGGTTCGTGCATGGTAACCCCCATCAACTGATTGGCCATTTCCATGGCAATCTTGTTATGGGAAATGTAAATAAATTGCACTCTGGCAGACATTTCTTCCACCATTCTGGCATAGCGCCCAACATTCGCATCATCCAGCGGTGCATCCACCTCATCAAGCATACAAAAAGGTGCAGGGTTCAACTCAAAAATTGAAAACACCAGCGCAATAGCTGTCATGGCTTTTTCGCCACCCGACAGCAGGTGAATGGTGGTATTTTTCTTACCGGGTGGTCGCGCCATAATCGTAACGCCAGTATCCAGCAGATCATCCCCCGTCAATTCCAGATAGGCGTGACCGCCACCAAATAATTTAGGGAACAGCTCCTGCAAGGAACTGTTGATCAGATCAAAGGTTTCCCTGAAACGAGTACGAGTTTCCCTGTCAATTTTTCGAATCGCATCCTCAAGTGTCTGTAGCGCTTCCTCAAGCTCGGCGTTTTGGGCATCCAGGTACGTTTTTCTTTCCGACTCCTGCTTGAACTCATCAACCGCTGCGAGATTGATCGGACCCAGCCGTTGAATGCGGTTGGCCAGCCGTTCCAGCTCCTCCTCCCACTGGGAGAGATCCGCATCTTCCGGCAGTGCCGCCAACAGACTATCCAGATCAAAACGGTGCTCACTGATTTGCTCCGCAATCGTTTTACTGCGAGTAGCCAGATCCTGGGCAGAAAGGCGATGCTGTTCCAGCTCCACCCGTTCTGTCTGTATCTGCTGCTCCAGTTGGCTACGCCGTTTTTCGGTTTCGCGCATCTGCTCTTCAATCGTTTCCAGTGTCTGTCTCGCAGTAGTGAGCTCTCTCTCCACTGTCAGACGCCGTTCCAGTTGTGCAGCCAGGTCTTCCTGAAGTTGCAGTGTCGGATCTTCATGTTGATTGAATACCGCATGCAACTGCTCGCGGCGCTCCTGAAGTCGGGCCACCTGTACCTGCAAACGTTCAATCCCTTCCAGAACAGCATGCAACTGTGTGCTGACCGACTTTTCCCGCATGGCCAGTTCATGACAGTGGTCGCGGTCGTACCTGGCAGCCTGTCGCGCCCGATCGAGCTCAGCACGAAAACTGTCCCGTTGCTGGAGCAATTGCTCACGCTGGAAGGTATCCCGCTCCATCATTTCAATGGCAACTGACAGGGATTGTCGAGCAGTTTTGAGATTTTCCTGCTCCAACTGCTGCTGCTGCAATGCTTCATTGAGCTCATTTTCGGCACGGGTACGACGGGCAGCAAACTGCTCCACCTGCATCTGGTTGGCAGCCAATACGGAGCGAAGCTCCGCGTAGTGGCGCTGCTGCTCAGCCATATCGCGGCTAATGTCCTCACGACTGACTTCAAGCTCCCGCAATGCCTGCGCTATGGTAGTTTTCTCAACAGACAGTGCATCAATGATCGATTGACACTCAGACAGCTCACGGGTCAGTGACTCGAGTGCCTGTTGTCGTTTTAAAACACCGGCACGGGCGTCCTGATCGCGCGCTACCCTAAGCCAGTTGACGCCGAGCCATAATCCATCACGCGTGATGACAGATTGTGCTGATGACAAATGCTTGCGCATCGATAATGCAGCAGAGAGGTCTTCAGCGACCAGCACACCGGTTAATAATGATCCAGCCCACTGACCCGTAACTTTACTGGCCAGAGAACTCGCTAATGCCGGTTTAATTACCTCAGTTTCGGCCCGATCCAGCAAAACCAGGTGACCCTTGCCAAAACTGTCAAGCTGATGACTCATCGAGGTGAAATCATCGACACAAACCGCTTGCAGGTAATTACCCAGCACTGTTTCCACAGCCGTCTCCCAACCCGGCTCCACCTGTAAGGTTTCTGCCAGTTTCGGGTGTCCAGTCAGTTCCTGGTTCTCGATCCACTGCTGCTGATCGCCTTCGCCACCTAATGCAGCCTGTTGCAGCGCCTCCAGCGATGACTGCCTGCCAAGCATGGACTGTAGTTGTCCCCGCTGCTGATCGAGTTCAGCACCGATTTCAAGGCTTTTCTGGCGGGTATTTTCAACTTCAAGGTTCAGGCTATCAAGGCGAGCCTGCTGATCCCCGAGGGCCAGCTCAACCTCTGCCAGCTGCGCCTGCACCAAGGCAATTTCTTCCTGTACAGGACTGTCGCTGAGGCCCTGATATTCCTGTTGCACGGTCTCTATCCGCTCGGCCAGTCGCCGCAATACCTGTTCCAGGTGTTGAATCCGGGACTGCTCTACTTCCGCCTGTTGACGGGGCTCGCCGGACTTGAGATTGAATTCGTCCCACTGGGATTGCCAGGTCTGCATGGTTTCCTCAGCCTGAGATAACACACTCTGAGAAAGCTTCTCGGCGGCATTCGCCTTTTCCAGCTGAGGCGCGATTTCCAGCAATTCACCCTGCCATCTTTCAGCCTTCTCGCGATCGACACGCAGATGCTCTTCGGATTCAGCAAAATTACGGTCTGTTTGCATCAGGTCCTGTTGCAGTTCGCGGGCGCGATCCTGCACGTGCTGAATGGCCTGCTCGATTCTTGCCACCTCAGCGCCAATGCTGTAATAGCGCCCCTGCACTTCGTTAAACCTGTCGCCCGACTCCGTGTACTCGCTACGGTGACGCTCCACTGCTGTATCGCAAGCACTGCGTTCTGTAACCAGTGCCTCAACTTTTAACTCAAAACCGGAAATGACCTGACGGCGATCGACAATCTGTTCCTCCAGCAATCGCCAGCGAAGTGCCTGCAGCTCTGCCTTGATTCGGCGCTCCTCCTTTTTGAATTCGGTGTACTTCTCAGCGGCCTGGGCCTGACGCTCCAGTCGGCCCAGTTGCCGGCCCAGCTCTTCGCGAATATCGGTGAGGCGTTCCAGGTTTTCCTGTGTGCGACGGATGCGGTTTTCTGTATCCCGCCGGCGCTCCTTGTACTTTGAAATCCCCGCAGCTTCTTCGATATAGACACGCAACTCATCGGGGCGCGCTTCAATCAAGTTGGAAATCATGCCCTGCTCAATGATGGCATAGCTGCGCGGGCCCAGGCCGGTACCGAGAAAGATGTCGGTGATATCGCGTCGACGACATTTGCTGCCGTTCAGATAATATTGGGACTGCCCCTCCCGGGTGACTTTGCGCTTGATGGAAATTTCACTCCAGCTGGCATACTCACCACCCAGGGTGCTATCGGAGTTGTCAAAAACCAGCTCAATCGAAGCCTGGCCCACAGGCTTTCGCCCACCGGAACCGTTAAAAATAACATCGGTCATGGACTCGCCGCGCAAATGTTTGGCAGAACTTTCACCCATGACCCAACGCACTGCATCAATGATATTGGATTTGCCGCAGCCATTCGGGCCAACAACGGCACAGAGATTGCTCGGAAAAGACACAGTGGTCGGGTCAACAAACGACTTGAAGCCTGCCAGTTTGATACATTTGAGGCGCATGATGTCTCTTTTTAATGGCATTCCTGCCAGAAGTTTTATTGCATTGACAGCCGTATCAGCCGGGTGTTACCGAGCGACTGGAAAACTGCGATTTTACACAGCTGGGCAGCGTCCACAAGCAACTGTGATTCTATAATTTCCTGTCAATAACAATGGTTGCAGCAATACCCTGATTTTTCATGGAGAGGACCTCACTGGCACCTTCCAGATCCCCTGCTGACGGAGCCACTGAACCCGTTGTTGAAATCCTCGCTACCACCTCAACCCGATCAGCCGAAGAAAGTAACTTGCCGTTGGGCATTGCCATTGAATCATCCAGCACGACGGTGGTCGGCAGGTCAGCCACCTGTAATCTGGCCACAGCCAATGGCATTCGTGATCCCTGCCATTCCCGTGCAAATACATAAATCACTTGTCCGGAATCAGCAGTCAGCTCCGGCGCCAATGAGACATTCACCCGCAGAGAGGGCATGCTGTCTCCCATTTGTTCGCGGGCACGCTCGATTCCCGCCTTCAGGGATTCAGCCTGGGGAGTTGAGGGATGAATCGCCTGCAGGGCATTTTGCCAGCTGGTAATCGCCACGAGATAATCGCCCGATTCAAATGCACGGATGCCTTTTAGGCCCAAGGCGGTGAGGTTGTTGGGATCAAGGGCCAATGCACGCTCGAGCGCCGAATCGGCCTCAGGACTGAAACGATTTCCAGAGGCAAAATAAGCCGCCTGGGCATACTCTGCCTGAAGGTCTGCATCCTCGGGAGCAATCCGCACAGCACGCTGGTAAGTGGCACTGGACTGCAGAAACTCACCGTCTTCAAGCAGCATACGGGCCAGCATAACAAGGTAATACACGTTATCGGGCTGGTTCTGCAGACGGCCGACAATCTTCTGTTGCAACTGCTGACGAATTTGAGCATCTGCTTCGCTGTCCCGGTTTACAAGGCGCTTCTCCATCAGTTCACTGATCAGCGCATCCTCACTGGCACCGAGCTGATGGTAAAGACTGAAAGCCAACAGCGGCACCAGCAACAGACCCGCCATTAACAACCAGGCGCCGCGAGATCGAGTTGATTCTATCACCGGTAAATCTGACTCGTCTGCCAGTAGCAGGCGTTTCTGTTCTGCGACCAACTCACGATACTGCTGCTCATCCATTTCACCATCGGCCAGTTGGCGGTCAAGCTCCGACATCTGTTCACGAAACAAGACAATGTTGGCCTGTTGCCCTTCGTCTGACTGCACCCGGGGCGTTTTTCGCAGCAGCGGATAAATCACAAAAAGACCGGCCAGCAAGGTGAGAAAAGCCAAGATTGACCAGATCATCGCTCCACCCCACCACTGCTTCTATCGTCATCTGATTCAGACTGCTCGGTTTCCCCCAGCAGAGTTTGCAACTGCGCCTGTTCTTTCGCAGATAATGCATCACTGCTGGCGGCCGTTGCAGTAGGGGCGTCAGACTGGGCATTTACCGGGGGCGCACTCATGGACTCGCGACGATTGACCCTCCATAAAATACCAATACCAACCACCACCAGAAGCAATGGCGTCAGCCAGAGTATCAGTGTGGTATTTTTGACCGGCGGGCGATACATGACAAATTCACCATAGCGAGCAACCAGAAAGTCGACAATTTCACTGTCTGTTTTCCCGTCTTCCAGCATCCGGTAGATCTCACCGCGAAGATCCTGGGCTATAGGGGAATTGGAATCTGCCAGGGTCTGATTCTGGCATTTTGGACAACGCAATTCAGCCACCAGCTCGTGAAACCGCTGGCGTTTTTCATCGGAGGAAAATGTCTGCACATCCTCGGCGGCTCCGACCGATCCAGCACCGGCCAGTATCAGCAGTAAGAAAGTCCCAACGGTTAAAATCCTGTGCATACTGATCCCGTTTTTCCTGCGTGAACATCCGAACAGCCCACTATTGAGAGAGCTTGAGAGACGTCACCTGATGTGCCCCTAAGGATATAAACAGGCTGTGGCCGCCCGCCCCCTCTCACTGATCTTCAACGATTTCCTTTGCTGCACGAAACGCCTCCTGAAGGGCGGGCGCCCCGATATAGGGTGCGGTATGCAGCAATACCTCGCGAATTTCCTCAACGGTGCAACCATTGCGCAACGCACCGCGCACGTGGCCTTTTAATTCCGCTGGCGCTTTGAGTGCTGCCAGGACGGCGATCGTAATCATGCTACGGGTTTTTAGAGGCAAGGCATCACGCGCCCACACGGAGCCCCAACAGTTTTCATTGATGTAATCCTGAACGGGTTGTGTAAAGGCTGTGGCCGCCGCCATGGATCGATCGACAAACTCATCACCCATCACCTGGCGACGTACACTCATTCCTCGTTGATAATCTTCTTCAGACATACGATCTGTCACCTCATTGAATTTCTTGCCATATGGGCAGGAGCTTATCTCGCCAGACGCGCTCATCCACAACACCAATATGCTTGTAACGTATGGTACCGGTACGATCTACGACGTAGGTTTCAGGCGCACCAAAAACACCGAGGTTCAGCCCCATTCGTCCCCGCGCATCAATCACGCTCAACGCATAGGGGTCACCTTTGTCCATCAGCCATTTTCTGGCCGCCGCATTATCGTCCTTGTAGTTAAGACCAATTATACGTATCCCCTGATCAGCCAACTTGTTGAGAAAAGGATGCTCGATCCGGCAGGCAACACACCAAGTGGCCCAGACATTGAGCAGTGCGGGCTCCCCCTGGAACAGCACCTCCGTCACTGAACGTGTTTCATCACCCAGTACCGGGAGAGAAAATACCGGAACGGGCCGATCGATCAACGCTGAAGGCATGGCATTGGGGTCACGCTCCAGGCCATTGAGCAAAAAAATGGCCAGCACCACAAACACCATCAAGGGCAAAAAAAGCTTTAATCTGGACACATCAGCACCCGGCCATTCAAACGTTGCCTACCAGGGTATCCGGCGCGATCTGGGTAACCCGCTGTCGCCGATATCGCTTGTCCAGTACGGCAATCAATCCGCCAATGGAAATCAGCAGGGCACCCAGCCATATCCATCGGACAAAGGGTTTGAAATGCACCCGGATCGCCCAGGCCCCACCCTCTAATGGCTCCGCCAACGCCACATAAAGGTCACGCCACAGGTTTCCATCTATACCCACCTCGGTCATGGTTTGACCACTGGCCACATAGCGCCGCTTTTCAGGCTTCAGTTGATTCACCCGTTTTCCATCGTGAGTCACTGTGATCAGTGCCTGATCCGCAATATAGTTGGGGCCCTGGACCTTGTGCACCTCAACAAATTCGAACTGGTATCCAGCCATCTCCACCTGATCGCCCGGCACCATCCTCACATCCCGCTGAATACTGTAAACCGTTGTCACGGCAGCTCCCACCATACAGACCACCACTCCGAGATGCGCCAGGACCATACCATAGTAACTTCCCTTGAGCCGTACCAGGCCATGCCATCTCGAACGGGAATGACTGGATTTCTGCCAAAGATCCATTAATGTCACCGCAAGCACCCAGATTGCCACGGCCATCGTCACCGCAATGATCAGAGAATAGTCTGTGTTAAACAGCAGTGGCGAGAATGCGCCTGCCAGCAGTGAAATCAGCAATGGTGGCGTCAAAAACCGCCGCAGGCCGGCAAGGCTGTTCCGCTTCCAGCGCATCACCGGAGCGATTGCCATGAATACTGCCAGAACAAGCATCAGCGGGACAAAAAACAGATTGAAATAGGGCGGTCCCACAGAAATTTTGCCCCAGTCAAGCACATCGGCAAACAGGGGGTAAAGTGTGCCTAACAGAATAATGACCATGGCACTGACCAACAGGATATTGTTTCCTAACAGAAACATCTCACGGGAAACACCGGTAAAATGGGTCACCCCTTTAACCGAAGGTCCACGTAGGGCATAAAGCAGCAACGAACCACCTACTACCAGCGCCAGAAACATCAGAATAAAGACCCCTCGCTCCGGATCAGAGGCAAACGCATGCACTGAGGTCAGCACCCCGGAACGGACCAGGAACGTACCGAGCAGACTGAGCGAAAAGGCAAAAATTGCCAACAACAGCGTCCAGCTGCGAAATACGCCGCGCTTTTCAGTCACGGCAAGACTGTGGATCAATGCCGTTCCCACCAGCCATGGCATGAAGGAAGCGTTTTCGACAGGATCCCAGAACCACCAGCCACCCCAACCCAGTTCGTAATAGGCCCACCAGCTGCCCAGAGCAATACCGAGTGTCAGAAATACCCAGGCCATATTGGTCCAGGGTCTGGTCCAGCGAGCCCAGGCAGCGTCCAGGCGACCGGCGAGCAGTGCCGCCACGGCAAACGAAAAGGCCACCGAAAAACCCACGTACCCCATATACAGCATCGGCGGATGAACAATCAGTCCGACATCCTGCAACAGCGGATTCAGGTCGGCGCCCTCCGCAGGGTAAAACGGCAGGCTACGCTCAAACGGATTGGAGGTGAGCAGCATGAACAGGTAGAAGCCGACACTGATCATTCCCATCACCGCCAGCACCCTTGCCACCAACTCCTTGGGCAAGGTCTGACTGAACAGGGCCACTGCAAAACTCCACGCAGCCAGGATTAAGACCCACAACAACAGGGAGCCCTCATGGGCACCCCACACAGCACTGACCTTAAAATAATCCGGGAGTAATGAGTTGGAGTTGGCAGCGACGTAGCGCACGGAAAAATCGTCGTTGAGGAAGAGCGCCACCAGACAGCCAAAACTGAAAGCCACCATCACGGTCTGGCCAACCACCAGCGGTCTCGCTGAAGCCATCCACAGGCGGTTGCCCAAGGTTGCACCAGCCAAGGGTATCCCAGACTGTAACAAAGCTAAAATCAGTGCCAGGATCAGCGCAAAGTGACCGTATTCTGCAAGCATAGGTTAGTACCCGGTTTTTCCTGTCAGGATTCATCCGCCGATTGCTGTGCCCGTTCGTGGGCTGCATTCATGGCATCTGCCACTTCCGGCGGGGTATAGTTTTCATCGTGTTTTGCCAGCACTTCAGACGCCATAAAAATGCCCTGCTTGTTCAACTCACCTGTGACCACAGCAGCTTCGCCCGCAGCAAACAGGTCAGGCAGAATACCGGTATAGTGGACTTCCACCTCGGCTTCACCGTCTGTCACCAAAAAACGGACAAACAGCGAATCACTTGCCCGCTCAACACTACCGTCCACTACCATACCCCCGGCGCGAATGCGGACACCCGGCGGTGCCTCACCGGCAGCAATATCTGAAGGTGGATAGAACAAATTGATGTTATCCCGCAGGGCATAAGTCATCAAACCCACGGCCAGGGATGCCGCCACTACAATAAAAATGACTAAAAACAGCCGCTGTCGACGAATCGGATTCATCATAGTTTAACTCTGGTTTTTACAAGCACGCCGGGGGATCCTCATTCTTTATCTGTCTGGCCTGAACTGCCCTGTCTGGCAGTTTCACGACGCAGCTCCCGGGCAACAGCCTGTCGCACGCCCGATTGCCGAAATAACGGACTGACTACAAGCCAGACCATGACAAGGATGGCTATCAGGTAGGCCGACCATACGTAGGCACCGTGCCCGTCCATCTGCAAAAAATGCTGAAAACTGTCAAAACGGAATATCAACGTCCATCACCTTTGATTTTGTAACACAACATCCTTTACCCAACTGGACCGACGCTCGCGATGCAGAATTTCCGAGCGGGTATTGAGAATCAGCACCAGCGCATAAAAACAATAAAAGCCCGCTATCATCACCAGTAGCGGATGGAACATATCGGGGTGCATGGTGGGAGCTTCCGTAAATTTAATGGTCGCAGGCTGATGCAGTGTGTACCACCAGTCAACGGATTTATAAATGATCGGAATATTCACCATCCCCACCAGTGACAATACCGCACTGGCCCTGTTCGCGGCATCGACGCTAGTGTAGGAGTGCTGCAAGGCCATCACCCCCATGTATAAAAACAACAACACCAGCATCGAGGTAATTCGAGCATCCCAAACCCAGTAGGTCCCCCAGGTGGGTTTTCCCCAAATGGCTCCGGTAACCAACGCGACAAAGGTGAGAGCCGCGCCAAGAGGCGCCGCCGATTTCATCACCATATCCGCCAGCTTCATCTTCCAAATCAGGCCCACGGCACCGGCAATCGCCATTACATAGTAACCGGCCAGTGCCAGGAAAGACGCCGGCACATGAATATAAATAATCCGGAAACTGTTCCCCTGCTTCGCATCCCGTGGTGCAAAACCTAACCCCCACACCAACCCGATGAGCAGCAATACAAAGGTAATACCCGCCAGCCAGGGAAGCCACTTGCCACTGGTCTGATAAAACCAGCGGGGCGAGCCCAAACGATGAAACCATTGCCACATAGTGTCTTTAACCTTATTTTTGATCGAGCCACCGACCAAATAGTCAACCGTGCATACTGACCCGCAGGGCACCGGCCGTGGCAAACGGTGCAATCAGCAGCGAAAAAGCCAGCAATGCACCCATGACCGCCAACGGGCCCTGTACCGAAAACCCATCTACAGATCGCTGAACAGCGCTGGCACCAAATATAAGCACCGGCATATACAGCGGCATCACAATCAGTGATAGCAACAATCCGCCCTTGCGCAGAGCTACTGTCAGTCCAGCGCCTATCGCACCCAGTAAACTCAGCACTGCAGTGCCCATCAACAAGCCCAGTACCAAGGGTAGATATCCCGCTGAGGGAAGAGACAACATCATACCTAAAAGCGGCGCCAGCAGGGTTAATGGCAGACCGGTTATCAACCAATGAGCCAAAATTTTTGCCAATACCATTAAATAGAGCGGCTGCGGGGAAATGACCAACTGTTCCAGTGTGCCATCGCGATAATCACTGTGAAACAGTCCCTCCACTGACAGCAGCGATGCCAGCAGCGCCATAACCCACAAAATACCGGGTGCGATTTCAGCCAGACGGCTAGCCTCAGGGGTCAACCCGAGGGGAATAAGGGTCACAACAATGAAGAAAAAGATGACCGGATTCGCTATCTCACCCCGGTTGCGGAATGCCAACAGCAAATCGCGGCGCAATATCGCGGCAAAACCATAACCCATACTCAAACGGCCTCCGCCGAGGCCACCAGAGGAAAACGGCGCACGTTGGCAATACCCAGGTCCTGATGTGTCGATAGGACTGCCATACCACCGCGCCGAGCATGTGCAATCAGGAGTGCCTCGAGGTCGGTGACCCCCTGTTTATCAATCGCGGTAAACGGCTCATCAAGTATCCAGAGGGGTGCTTCTGTCACCAACAAACGGGCCAGTACGGCCCGCCGCTGTTGGCCGGCAGATAGCGCATAACAGGGAATGTCCTCATAGCCGCACAAACCCAGTGAGCCAAGGATTTCTTCATTTTTGAGGGGGCTGTGGTCCCGATGAATCCGGCGCCACCAGACCAGGTTTTCAGTGGGTGACAGCGATTGTTTCAGCCCAGGCAAGTGACCGAGAAACAATAGATTCTGCAAATACAGCTGGCGATGGCGGGCCACATCACTGCCCTGCCAAAGCAGCTTGCCGGCAGTGGGTATCAAGGCAGTTGAAAGAATTCGCAGCAATGTGGTCTTACCGACCCCATTAGGCCCTTCTATTTGTAGAACGTCTCCAGACTCCAGCGACAGACATATCCCGGAGAACAACAGGCAGTCGTCCCGTTCAAAAGCAATCGAGTCCAGTATCAGTTGTGGAGTTTGAGGCAACAGAAAATATCCAGCCAGAAGCGCAGACGGTATTATGCCAAAACTCAGAGTGGTGAGGGAAAAAGTTACCCGTCATCAAGAAAAAACAGTGAATAACTGCTGTCAGTCGATATCGTAATCGTAATCACGTATCAATTTTTGCAGTCGACGCTCTTCAAGGCGATCTTCGAGACGCCTTCTGGCCTCTGAATTGACTATTTTCACGACGACCTCAGCCGCTTCAGTTTCCTGACCGGCATCGTCTCCCTCACCATCGAAATCATCATCTTGTAAAGCTTCTTCGCCACTCATATCGAAACTCCTGGATCCCGATAAAACGACCCCTGTGGGACAGGGATCAAGCACCACTGATTTTGCGCAAAAAATAGGCGCAAAACAGAAACCGGTCAAGAAAAATAATTATTTAAATATCAGTAAGTTAAATATTTCTTGAAAAATAATTCCCGCTCAACGCTACTTACTAGATAGTGCAGATCTTCATTTCGGTCAATATCCGCCAGTGCATCCAGCTCAAGCCACTGTAAGCGGTTCGCTATCAAGCGCTGTCGCGTCGCTTCCATAACCCTCCCGCTTCCCCATGGCACATCTTCAAAAATGCCCGGACAGGGTCGGTTGAGACCCACCAGCACATAGCCGCCATCACGAGCCGGACCCAATACAGCGGGGACTGTCTGCAACGCCTTGAGTGCAGCAGTAATATAATCAACATCAATTCCCGGACAATCGCTGCCGATCAGCAACACGTTGCGATAATGCGGCAGTCGATTAGCAAAAGCATGGGACATGCGCTGGCCAAGATCGGCGCCTTCCTGCAGGCGAAATGGTACTCCTGCAGGAGTCAGAAGAGCATCGAAAAAAGGGTGCTTACGGTCAGACCAGACTTCGCTGTCGACCTGCCCCACTGGCAGATGACGACTGAATACCCAACTGACCAGCGCACGATGAAGTGCCACACAACCTGCCTTTCCCAGGGTGGGCTCCAAACGGGTTTTCACAGCACCCAATAGTGGAGCCTTGGCAAACTGTATCAGGCAACTATCAGTGGATCGGGAAATCATTCAGAGTAATACCATCTAGCCAGACGCGCCGGGGACACACCCAGAAAAAACGCCAATCGCAGCCACCACATCTGCAGCACGGTGTTCACAATCCCCCGCTGCCGCCAGCGACGCGCGGAGGTCTCAACAGGGGAAGACAGCACCCTGGGGGGACAGAGGGTCTTCAGACGACAACAGATTTCCACATCTTCCATCAGCGGGATAGCAGCAAAACCGCCAATCTGATCAAAAATATCGCGGCGCAAAAACAGCGTCTGATCGCCAGTGCCAATACCAGAGATGCGGGCCCGACAACTCATCGCCCGCTCAATCACCCGAAAAGCCCAACGGTCTCCACTGAGCTTAACCGGGAAAAACCCCCAAACATTGTCTGACAACCAATGACTGGAAAACCCGACAGGCAATCGCGTATCACTGTGCAGAAACAGCAGATAATCGCCGCGGGCCTTTGCCGCCCCGGCATTCATCTGCAAACTGCGGCCGCGAGGGCTGCTGATGACGAGATCAGCCTGAGCAGTGGCCCGCTCCACCGAATCATCCATGCTTCCTCCATCCACCACGATCAGCTCCGCTTCTGCCTGGCGAAGCCCTTGTAAACACTGAAGACAGGAGGTTAGTTGAGCACCCTCATTGAGCACCGGAATAACGATACTGAGCGGCAAACCGGCCATTAATCCAGCGCACCGCCACAGCTACTGCCACTGCCCGCGGTACAGCCGTAGCAGTGGTCACCAATGGCAATCGGTCGCCCGGACAGATCATTCTGCAATAGTTCGCGCAAATGTGACCGTCGGTCTGAGGCAATGTGTTCGCTCGGGGTGTACATGGGCATTTCAAGCATCTGGTTGAAATCACAATCGTAGAGATAGCCCAGCCAATCAACACTGACGGTATCGCGGCACATGACCGTTTGCAGGTGCTCACGGCGATAATGGTTTTTCAACAACTGCATATAGGGTTCGTAGTTACCCTGGGCCAGCAACGTGGCACCAAAGCGACTGATAGGCATATTGGTGATAGTAAAAAGCTGATTGAACACGATGCCATAATCTTCAAACAGACGGATTTTGTATTCTTGCTCAAGCTGCTGTTGCGGGGGCGGAAGAAATGCACCGTTGGGGTTGTAAACCAGGTTTAAAGCGAGGTCTGGCTCTCGCCCGTAACCCAGTGTATTCAGCTTTTGCAGCGCCTCAATACTTTGCTGAAAAACACCCTTGCCGCGCTGCTCGGCAACATTCTGCTCCGTGTAGCAGGGCAGCGATGCGACTACTGTTACACCCTGAGCTGCGAGGAATTCCGCCAGATCGGTCTGATCTCGCTCAAGAAGGATAGTCAGATTACACCGATCAATGACGGTAACACCCTGCTTGACCGCCGCTGATACCAGATAGCGAAAATGGGGATTCATCTCCGGCGCACCACCGGTCAGATCGAGCGTAGAAATCTGCCGCTCGCGCAATACCCGCAACACCAGCTGGACAGTCTCCAGATCCATCAGTTCGGTGCGGTTTGGTCCCGCGTTTACGTGGCAGTGGCTGCAGCTCTGATTGCAGAGATACCCCAAATTCACCTGAAGCGTCGACAACCCCCTTCTCTGCAACTCTGGGAAATCGGTAGCGAGTAGAAACGGCCGGGTATCTCTCATTGTATTATCCTGCGAATATTCATCTGCTTTGTGACCCTTGCGGGTTTGCACAGAACCAGAGACGGGATGACGATAGTTGCCTGCCAAACTGAAAAAATTGGAATAGATGCCCTATGTCCACCAAAACCTGTCAATCCGTCGTTGTTTTAACCGGGGCCGGAATCTCCGCTGAGTCCGGCATACAGACCTTCCGAACCAGCGATGGGCTTTGGGAGAACCACCGGGTAGAGGATGTTGCCTCACCCGAGGGCTTTGCCCGTGATCCAGCCACAGTACACCAGTTCTACAATGAACGCAGACGGCAACTGCTGGATCCGGGTATCGCTCCCAACCCGGCCCATATCGCACTGGCGGAATTTGAACAACGCTGTTCCGGCAACTTCACACTGATCACACAGAATATCGACAACCTGCATGAGCGGGCCGGTAGCAGCCATGTTCTGCATATGCATGGTGAGTTATTGAAAACCCGTTGCAGCGCTACCGGGAACATTTTTGACTGCCACCAGCATACCGCGTCATCGATACCCTGCCCATGCTGCGACAAAATAGCCACCCTCCGCCCCCACGTGGTCTGGTTTGGTGAAATGCCACTTTTTATGGATGAAATCCACCAGGCTTTACATCAATGTGATTTGTTTATTGCCATTGGCACCTCAGGTCATGTCTATCCGGCTGCCGGGTTCTTTGCCGTCGCCAAAGCTGCCGGGGCACAAACGGTTGAACTCAACCTGGAGACTTCGACCAACAGTTCGCAGTTTGACGAATGCCATCAGGGACCTGCCTCGATATTGGTCCCCAACTACTTTCGGTCACTGTAATCCCTGGCTCCAGAATCAATTGAATCAAGGGTCATTCGTGTCGTCTGCAAATGGGTATGGTCCACCTCTTTCACTGCATAAAAAATACAATCACTCACCGCTATCGAAGGGTTGGTCGTCACCATAAAAAGCTTTAAAAAGGTTCGCGGGTAAAGTTTGCCCTCCCGTGAAACAAAATATTGATCAATGACATCATGACCACTGGCATCAACCACCCTGAGATTCCGGATTCCCTGCCCGCTTAGCCAGGCCAGCGGCGAATCCGGACCGACGATGCCGAAATTTCGCCGATCAAGGTGAAGCGGCAGCGTAATATCCATACCGGGGCAGGGTTCCTCTGCGTAACACAGGCGTCCTGCGGGCTTCAGCTCCATCCTCACCGGGTGCCGATAGATATCCCGCTCGGCTAATTTCTCTGAATCGGGGAGCATCGGCCTGGCTAGTTCTGCTTCCGTCATAAATCGTTTTAATCCCTGGCGGGCAATCGTGTCTGACAGTGCCTGCGCAGCGCCACCACACTCAATCGTCACTATCGGACAACCGAGTCCTGGGGACTCCATCAGCGCCCCCAGACGGATATCGGTAATAATGAGCCGATGGGTAAAGAGAATGGCGATATCCATATGTATGGGCTGCTCTTCCACAGCGACCGCAAAAGCGGGTCCATCACCGGAAGTATTGTGGAGGTCAATAACGGCCTCGGGCCCCACCCGGCGAATGATATCCAGCAACTCAGCAGCCAACATCGCTTGAGCATCTGTGAAGGGGGGAGCAAACAGCCGATTCATGTCACGCTGATCTGGCAAATAGCGGTGACTGAACTGTGGTTCAGTCAATGCCGCCTCGACCGAGACAATGGCCAGATAGGTATCCACCTCCGGTTCAAAGCCCTCGCGCAACAATTGGTGGATCGCTTTCAAACCGGAGGGTTCATTGCCGTGCAGCAGGGTGACCACAAAACGGCAACGGCGCTTATCGCGGCCGTCCAGCTTGATCACCGCCGGCCCGCCGAGCTGAACGAGAAAATCGGTAACGGATGCTGGCACTTCTTCTACCGAGGGCTTCTGAAGAATTCTGAAGCTCTTCCCCAACTGCATATTCACTCCTCTCCCTGCTCAATATCAGTCCACTGGGATACCGGGATATTGGCCATTGAACGCGACTGGTAAGCGGCCAGCAGCCGCCGGCAAACCTCTTTCCGGTTCATGCCAGTAGACATCAACTGATTGAATTGGGCCAACTGCCAGCTCGCACCATTAACCCCGGTTGATAATCTGCCCTCGATAACCTTCAGCCACTTCCGGTATTCTTTTTCATCGACCCCGATGCTGGCCAAACCCCGCTCCGCAGTGGGTAACAGCTGATTTAATACACTGACCAAAGATTGCTCCTGCAAACCGTTCTGTCGCGCATTCGGCCATAGTACCTGGGCCTGTAGACCATCCCGGGCCGCCCGGTAAAAGTTCTCCTCGGCATAGCTAAACGGCAACGCCGACAACAAGGGTTCCAGCTGATCGGCCAGCCCCTCGGCGAGCCCGATAAACAGCGCCGCATTTGCCGCCATGTCCAGTGGCGTTGGTCCCGCTGGCAACGATCTCATCTCTATCCTCACATGAGCATCGCCTTCGGGATCAAAAATTGGCCGGTTCCAGGACCAGATGGTTCCATCATGCAAACAGAGTTCATCAAGCAGCGGCATACCACCACCTGCCACCACGGCCCGGGGATCTTCCGCACTGACCAGTGGCATCAGAGGCTTGTAGAGTTGTACAGTTTCCCGGAACAATTCCATTGCGTTACCACGCAACCAGCCGTGACCAAAGCTGACTCGGGCCGGTTTGCTCCAGCCATCGGGCCCGACCTCAGGGTCATCAATAGATTGCCTGAACAAGGGTATCCGGGTCTCGTGCCAGAGTCGGTGCCCCAGTAATAGTGGTGAGTTGGCGGCGACACCAACCATCAATGGGGTAACTAGCTGAATGGCGTTCCACAACATACCAAACCGGGCGGGGTCAGTGCGGTAGTGCAACTGAAAGGACGTGCAGGCACCCTCCAGTGTCACATCACCGTGGACTAGATGAATAGGGTCGGGACCATCGATATTGATGCCGAAAACGTCAGTTCGTGATTGCCGGATAGCCTCCGCAAGAACTTGATAACGTGGCGTATCAGTCATCACAGCTTCGCCAAAGTGATTGGGCCCCAAGGTGGGGAGAATACCGATGGGTATGACGCTGCCCCCCTCCTCATTCAGCAGCGACTGCAAATCCGCCAGGGTTTCCAGCATTTGCTGTTCGATTGCAGTAAACGGCTGACCTGCAGCAAACACCGGAGACAGATTAAATTCGAGATTGTAACGATTCAGTTCAAGGGTCAGCCTAGGGTCATTACTCTGCGCCTGAATCTCCAGATTGCGCAATAGCGGCCCCCCTCGCCCGTCGACCAGATACAACTCCAGCTCTGCACCAATACTGACACTTCCCTGCCCAAACCCCGGCCGGGCCAGAAGGCTGTCCAGCGCTTCGAGGCAATAATGCAATTTTTCTTCAAATCGCTCGAAGTCGACAGGTGTAAAGCTGGTTTTATCGATGGATTGCCCCATGAATCACACCTCTTTTATCCCGGCTGACCGGTTTTAACTATGACATTGCTTTGTCGTCATTGATCAATATTTCCCGGGGGAAACAACCTGGCTCCCATCTGCTCCGATGGATAAAGGCTTTCAAGGCTTTCCGAGCGACCGGAACTGGTAGCCATTCTGGCGTGATGGCGGCGCAATTGGCGAGGCTCGAAAACACCGCAGGAATGGGCAATCGTACCGACATCGTAGGTCATGTTCGCCACGTAGTTTGCCACCCGCTCGGATTTCAATATGGGGTTCAGTCCGCGCTGCAATCTTGGGTCATGGGTCGTGACACCGGTGGGGCAGGTATTTTTATTGCACTGCATGGCTTGAATACAACCGAGAGAAAACATGAAACCACGCCCGGAATTGACAAAATCCGCGCCCATACAGAGCGCCCAGGCCACCCCGGAGGGCACAATCAGTTTTCCCGATGCAATCACCTTGATGCGCTCTTTGAGACCGTAGCCATGCAACAGGTCAACGACCGCCGGAAGACTCTCGCGGATGGGCAACCCCATATAATCCATCAACGCCTGAGGCGCGGCACCTGAGCCACCCTCTGCACCGTCGATCGTTATAAAGTCGGGAGCCGACTCAATGCCTCTCGACAGTATCAGTTTAAAGAGATCTTCCAGCCAGACGGTGTCACCAATAACCGTTTTGAATCCTACCGGCTTTCCCGCAACCCTGCGCACCTGTTCAATCATATCCAGCAGGCTCCCGGCATTGGTGATTTCCAGGTGGCGGTTGGGACTGATCGCATCTTCACCCACCGAAATAGCCCGAATCAGGGCAATCTCTTCGGTAACCTTGACCCCGGGCAGAATACCGCCCTTTCCCGGCTTGGCACCCTGACTGAGCTTGATCTCAAACATTTTGACCTGTGGGTGAGCGGCAACACCGGCCAACCGTTCTTCGCTGAGCCGCCCCTGCTCGTCCCGGACACCAAATTTGGCGGTGCCAATCTGAAAGACAATATCGCAGCCGCCCTCAAGGTGATAGGATGAAAGGCCGCCTTCGCCGGTATTTAACCAGCAACCGGCTTTGGCAGCACCTCGGGATAGCGCCTGCAACGCCGGCCTGGAGAGCGCACCATAACTCATACCAGAAATGTTCAGAATGGAAGCCGTTGTGAAAGGGGTTTCACAATAGGGGCCAATGGTGATGGGGCTGGGCGCCACCGCATCCTCACCGCGGGTGGGGTACGCACAGTTGACAAAAAATATTGAACCGAGCGGACGCAGGTCACGAGTTGAACCGAAGGCCAGCGTTCTATCCACATCCTTGGCCGCTCTGTAGACCCAGGCGCGTTCGGCCCGATTAAAGGGCATTTCCTCGCGATCCATGGCATAGAAATATTGACGGAGAAATTCACCCATATGCTCAAACAGGTAACGAAAACGACCGACAACAGGGTAATTTCGGCGAACCGCGTGTTTGGTCTGGGTAATATCGATGATATAGAAGACAACCAGCGTAAGGATTAACAGACCAAAAGAAAGCACAACAATGACGGCCAGAGAATTTAGCATGAAGTAAACCCAACCTGACGTGACTGATTCCATTTTTTATCTTGCCCTGTTTTCAAGTAGAGATAGGGTTTCGGAGATTAAAATAATCTCCCCGATCTGACCATGTTACGCTGGTGGAAACAACTATCCAGTTGACCTGATCAGTGGCCTGCGGGGCAAAAACTGATCATAATTCCGGCCCCGAACGCCATCAGCCCGAACTTATGCCAAAAAAGATTTTACGCCGCTTTCTGCCGGATCCACACAAAATCCTTCATGTGCGCCCTATCCGCTGGATGGGCCCTCTACTGAAAGATCCCAACCTGTTCCATATCAACCGTGGCTCAATTTCAACGTCTTTTTTTATCGGACTATTTTGCGCTTTCCTGCCGATTCCGGGACAAACGCTGGTGGCCGTACTACTGGCCTTGATATTCCGCAGCAATCTACCTCTGGCCGTGGCACTGATCTGGATCAGCAACCCGCTGACGATCACACCGATGTTCCTGTTTGCCTACAGCGTGGGTACTTGGCTACTGGGTCAAAGAGAATCTCACCTTGTCATTGAGCTCAGCTGGGACTGGGCAGTTGCACAGGGCAGTAGAATTTGGCTGCCATTGCTGACCGGTAGCCTGGTCTGCGGGTTGGTCAGCGGCATCATGGGCTATCTGACCATTTTAAATCTGTGGCGGTGGAAGGTGGTCAAAAACTGGGGTATTCGCAAGAAAAAACGCCAGGGGCACGCGGCCGCACTATTAAATCATAGAAAAAAACCTTAACCGATAACAAGCGATTATTCGTACCTCAGGACATCTGCAGGGCGAGTATTGGCAGCACGGATAGCAGGGTAAAGAGTCGCCAGAAAATTCAGTGCTAAAGCCACTGCGACAATCATCCCCACATCATTCCACAGCAGCGCCGAGGGGAGGTAGTCAAGCGGGTAGATTTCGGAGTTGAGTAACGGGCGACCCATCAACAACTCAAGCCACCGAGCTGCGGCCGTCACATTCAAGGCCCCCACCACACCCAGCAGCACACCCAGCAGGGTGCCAAACAAACCAATCAGCACACCCTGTGTGAGGAAGATGGCAACAATCTCATGCCGGACAAACCCCTGTGTTTTGAGAATCGCGATCTCGGCACGCTTGTCGATCACAGTCATCATCAACATTGAGATGACATTGAAAACAGCGATGGCAATGATCAGAAAAACCAACAGGGAAACCAGGTTGCGAGACATTTTTATGGCTTGATAAAGGTTGCCATGGGTTTGTATCCAATCGGAAAACCGGTAACCGGACGGCAGCACTTGCAGCAGGGCATAACCAGTCTGGCGCGCCTCAAAGACATCGGCCACCCGCACCTGCCACCCCTGAGCCAGACCAGGATGTCCCGCCAGCCTGGAGGCTGTTTCAAGCTTGGCCAGCACCAAACTCTGATCGGCCGCTGTGCGGGTGTCAAAGGTTCCTAGCACGGTAAAAGTCGACACTTTTGGTGCCTGTTGGAGCCCGTTACCTCCGGATGCGGGCACCAGCAATGTCACCCGGTCACCCGCTGACAGGGACAGTTTTTTGGCAATCTCACCCGCCATCAAAAGGCCATTGGAATGAACAGCCAGCTGCCCCATCAGGTCGGGAGAGATGAACACACCCATGAACGGGTCGGCCAGAGATGGCTCCAACCCCATCACTTCCACTGGCCTGGTTTTGCCACGATGTGTCAGCATGCCCTCCAGCCGGGTAAAGGGCATCACAGCGCGGACATTCGGCTGCTGCACAAGGGTATCGCGCAACGTGTCGCTCTGCTGAACACCGTGCTCGTCAAACAATCGTATGTGTGGAACTGCTGCGAGGATGCGAGACTCCATTTCCCGATCGAATCCGTTCATCACTGACATCACCACCACCAGCAGAGCAACGCCCATCACCAGTCCCAGGATAGCCAGCAGTGAAATAAACGACACCATCCGGTTGCCAGCACCAGAGGTAAAATTACGCAATCCGATAAAGACGGCTAGGGGTCTGAACACGGCCAGCTACAATCCCTGACCCATGGAGCGGGATTCAGTAACATCCGTCAAACAACCCTCGGTAAGGGAGAGCACCCGATCCATCCGGGCTGCGACCTGCGTATCATGGGTAACCACCACAAAACTGATCGCCAGCTCACGGTTTAATGACATCAGAAGCGCCAGCACCGTCTCTGCTGTGACAGGGTCAAGATTGCCAGTCGGTTCATCCATCAACACACAGGCCGGTTTTCTCACCAGTGCCCGGGCAATGGCGACTCTCTGGCGCTCTCCACCGGATAGCTCAGAGGGTTTGTGAGCGCAACGTGCACCCAGACCAACCCGATCAAGCATTTCCCGGGCCAGCACCTTCGCTTCGGCAACCGGTGTTTTTGCCACCAGCAACGGCATGGCCACATTTTCAAGTGCGCTGAACTCACCCAACAGATGATGAAACTGGTAGACAAACCCCAGGTGCTGATTGCGCCAACGGGCTCGCTTCGATTCATTCATTGGCTTCAGAGCAGCCCCCATCACATTGACAAAGCCCTCGTCCGGGTCATCCAGCCCACCCAGCAAGTTCAAAAGGGTGGTTTTGCCGGAACCAGACGTCCCGATGATCGCAATTCTCTCGCCACTGTGAACCCGCAGTGACAACCCCCTTAACACATCAATCCGCTCTACCCCCTGACGGTAGTGTCTGGCGAGGTTATCGCAGTGCATTACTGCGGTTGAATCAGTGGTCATAACGCAAGGCCTCCGCCGGTAAAATCTGTCCTGCCCGGTATGACGGATACAGGGTTGCCAACAGGCTTAAACCAAAACCCAGTCCGCTTATCATCAGGACATCCTGCCACAACAGCCTAGAGGGTAGCTGGCTGATAAAATAGACATCCGGATCAAATACTCTGAAGCCTACCGCATACTCAGCCCAGTGGACGATGTCGCCAATCCACAGGGCCAGAAAACTGCCAAAGATCACGCCACAGAGCACCCCAAAAGCACCTACAGCACTACCCTGTACCATAAAAATCCGTGAAATTGTTCCAGCCTCGACACCCAGGGTGCGGAGCACCGCGATATCCTGGCGTTTATCAGCCACCATCAAAATCAGGCTGGCAATAATATTAAAAGCCGCGACGGCGATAATGGCTGCCAGTAACAAACTGACCACCTTCTTCTCCAGTTCTATCGCCTGGAATAAATTACCCATGTCCTCCGTCCAGGCTTTGGCTTTGAATCCGGGATCCATATCGTCATTCAATGCGGCAACAATGTCACCTGCATCAAAGGGATCGGCAAGCCGCAACCTCACGCCCGTGACTGCGTCCCCAGTGCGAAACAGCTTCTGAGCATCCCGATAATGAACAAAGGCCAGCCCTGAATCCACCTGTGCGCCCACCTGAAACACACCAAATACACGAAACCGTTTATATCGTGGGAAAATACCCGCCGGCGTCACATTCAGTTCGGGCAACGACAGCACCACATAATCGCCCCGAATAACCCCAAGTGAACGGGAAAGCAGATTACCGATAACGATGCCATACTCACCCGGCTGGAGTAACGCCATCTCACCCACCATCATATATTCGCTGATCGGGCTGACCGCCTCTTCCATAAGCGGGTCTATACCCTGTATCAAAACACCCTGACCTTGAGCATCCGAAGACAACAGACCATACCCCTCAACGTAGGGAGCAAACGCTTCAACACCCCCGGCGAGAGTTGCATCAGCACCTAATTGCTGCCAGTTGCGGACACCGTCGTCATTAAATATTGCTGCATGGGCTACTACGTTGAGAATTCGCTGCCTGATTTCGTGATCGAAACCATTCATCACCGAAAGAACCAGGATGAGGGCCGTCACACCGAGTGCCATCGCGACAAAAGACAATAGTGATATAAAAGATACGAAACCATTTTTGCGTCTGCTGCGGATATAACGCAGACCGATAAAAAAAGGCAGGTTAGTAGTCATGGGAAGGCATTAAATCGGAATCACCGGAGTCAAACAAGTGAACATTTTATCTGGCGGGCAAACAGTTTGTCCGATCTCCGCCAATTTGGCAGTTGCACTTCCCGCATTTCAGCTTACTATAATTAAAACCGGCAAAGGCAACCCCAAGCTGAGTCGCACACGCCTGAACTCTAGGGAATTTGATCATGAATAAACCACTGATACTGCTTTTTTCTGCGCTAATAAGCCTGCCCCTGGCCACGATCGCCGAACAGGTTGTTATCCCCGTTGGACAACAATCAGCGCAAAATCAGGCCATTGAAAAACCTGGTCGTGGTATCAGCAAGGATAGGGTTCGCGCTAAATTTGGTGAGCCCTTAAGCATGGAGCCGGCAGTGGGAGAACCGCCGATTTCATCCTGGGAGTACCCTGAATTTCAGGTCTATTTTGAATACGAGCACGTACTTCATTCGGTGCTAAAACGCACTGAACCGGAAAGCACTGCCACCGAGTAATACCTATCCCACCCTGCGCCTATGATTGTGCGGAGTTTTCCGGTTCCGGCAATCAAATCACCAGTTTACGGGACTCGCGACACAACCGGTTCATCCCGTTAATAGCAGCGATCCTGTAGGCTTCTGCCATGGTCGGGTAATTAAATGTGGTGCGGATAAAATACTCAATGGTATTGGCGTCGCCGGACTGGTTCATAATAGCCTGGCCAATATGAATAATTTCTGACGCCTCTGCACCGAAACAATGGACACCAAGGATTTCCAGAGTTTCCTGATGAAACAATATCTTTAATACACCGACTTCTTCGCCGGAAATATGGGCACGGGCGATGTTCTTGAAGTAAGCGCGGCCTATCTCATAGGGAACCTGCTGCTCGGTCAGTTCGGACTCGGTCTTGCCAACAAAGCTGATTTCCGGAATCGTCCAAATACCGGTGGCAACGTCTTCAACGTGATATTCGCGTGCTGCTCCACACATGTGTGCCGCAGCAAACCTACCCTGGTCATAGGCGGCACCTGCCAATGATGGCCAGCCCACCACATCGCCGGCCGCGTAAATATGCGGGACTGTCGTCTGGTAGTGCCCATTGACCTCCAGCTGACCGCGCTCATTGACAACCAGACCCAACTCTTCCAGCCCCATATTTTTAGTATTGCCGGAACGGCCATTGGACCAGAGCAGGGCTTCAGCGTGAATCCGTTTGCCCGACTTCAGTTCCATAGTGACACCATTGTTACGGGTTTCTATATGGTCATACTCCTCATTGTGCCGAACGGTGACATTCAGATCGCGAAGCTGATAGCTGAGTGCATCTGAAATCTCATCATCGAGAAATGACAGCAGCCCGGAGCGACTGTTCACCAGATCGACACGAGTATCCAGTCCGGCAAAAATCGAGGCATATTCACAACCTATCACCCCGGCACCATAAATAATAATATTGCGAGGTGTTCGATCCAGACTCAGAATCGAATCACTATCAAAAATACAGGGATGATCAAAATCCACATCGTCCGGATGATAGGGACTTGAACCCGTTGCGATCAAAAAAAATCGTCCCTTAATCGTTTCACGTGTGTGGTCAGGCTGTTTGATAGAAATATGATGGACATCCGTAAAACTGGCTCGCCCTAAATGGAGTTTGATACGATTGCGGGCATAATCTTTTGTACGCCCTTCAACCTGCTTGCGAATGACATCATCTGCGGATTTCATCAAATCAGGGAAGGAGAACCAACGGGGATCTCCCACTGCACGGAACATCGGCATGGTATTGAACTGCACCATGCGTCGAACTGCATGGCGCAGGGCTTTTGAAGGAATGGTCCCCAGATGGGTACAGTTACCACCCACCATAGGCCGGTCATCAACTACTGCCACTGACCAGCCCTGCTTCACTGCGGACATTGCGGCACCCTCGCCTGCAGGACCACTGCCTATTATTACCAGATCATATTGATAATCTGCCATGCTTTAAAACTCCAGATTCATGAGTTGTATACTCGGTACCACAGATTGGCTACCACATCACAACCCCATTATCACAACACCTCCAGTGCGACCGTTATAAACCATAGCAAGTGAGACGAATGCTTGTGATCAATGCACCTATCTAGTATTTAGATGCGATATCTGCCTGTTCAACCAACAGGGTCTCATACGCCTGGTAATCGCGACTGGCCGCCGTCAGGGCAACGGTTGTGGAAAGCACCTGCTTCTGCTCAGCACTCAGCTTGTCCAAGTCTCCCTCGGTGACCCGGGTCAGGGACACAATCACGTGATCACCATTGGCAAGTGCCAAATCACTGACGACCGCGCTATCCGCAGGCTCTGCCAGGGAAAAAACCCACTGGCGAATCTCTTCGTTGAGTTTGCCACTAAAACGCTTTGTGTTCAGATTAACCTGCCACTGGAGCGATTCATGTTTGGCCACTTCTTCAATTGACTCACCCCCTTTAACACGGGCGACCAATGTCTCAGCACGCTCCATCAGTTGACGGTCCGCACGCTCTTTCTTGAGAATCTGCTCGATACGAGGCCTGACCTCAGTCAAGGGTTTGAGGCGTGAAGGAATTCGCTCCCGAAGAGACAGAACCACCACGTGATCATCTGCCAGATCAAGCACTTCACTGGTAAGGCCTTTTTCCAGAACCGGCTCGCTGAATGCAGCCGTAATGACCTGTGGCTTACCCGCTATGCCGTCACCACCATTGCGGCTGAATGGCTCGGTAATCTGCAATGTCAGATCAAGCCTGTCGGCTACACTTTCTAGGGAGGAGGCATTATAGGAAAGATCCTTGAGCTCCTCAATTCTCTCTGGCAGCAATTCCAGTGCCAGTTGCCGTTGAAGCTCACGCCGGATACCCGGCTCAATATCATCTCGGCTGGGTAACTCAGCCTTTTTTTCTGCCAGCAGTTTGACCAGATGAACACCGAGCTCGGTTTCTACCGGACCAGAAATCTCACCGACAGAGAGACTGTCCAGCGCCACACTCAATGGTTCCGGCAGATCACCCCGTTGCACAAAGCCCAGATCACCGCCCTGTTCAGCTGTGCTGTAATCCTCCGAATGCTGCTCAGCGAGTACAGCAAACTCTTCACCGGCTTCCAGCTGTTTTTGAATGTCAGATATTTTGTCGAGATGACTGCCGTCGTCCTGCTTCTCAAGCAGAATCTGCGCGACCTGTCGCGATTGCTTGGCACGAACTGCGTTGATCCTGACTTCGATCACATCGTTCACAACACTTTCTTCCACGACGACCTCCTGCACCAGGTCGTCGGGACGCAACTCCAAATACTCCACCACCAACTGTTCGTCCGCCATAAACTGGTCTTTATTGCCCTCGTAGAAAGACTGAACTTCCTCATCAGTAATCGAGATCGCATCCAATACCGGCGCCCGGGGAATGGTCAGGTAGTAGAAATCCCGGGTTTGCTCAGTGATGCTCGCCAGCAGCTGGTTTTCCCGCTCCGTAGAAAACCCAGTATTGCTTACCCCCTGCATAAACTGACTGTTCAACATATCTGAACGAAGCAATTTATTGTAGGAATTCGGAGTGTAACCCATCTGCCTGAGCACAAACTCATAGCGTTGGGCATCAAACTTCCCCTCCACTTGAAAATCAGGGACCTCAAGCAGAAGGCGATAAATCATTTTGTCGTCGATAGCCATACCCTGCTCCCGAGCTGCAAGCTCAACCGCTTTCTGGCGAATAAGCTGTTGCATAACGGGGCCACGAAGCTGCTCATCGTTGATCATGGACGGGTCGAGATCTTCGTACCTGTTAAGAATCTGTTGCTTCTGAAGCGCCACGGATTGTTGCAGACGAAGCTCTGTAATGGTCTCACCATTGACGCTAGCGGCTTCTTCAACAGAACTACCGCTGAGAAAAATTGCATCCACACCGAACAGGGCAAACGGCACAATAATAATAGCGACCAGTACAATTTTGGCCGAGCCTTTGAGGTTGTCTCGAAAGTCCTGCAGCATAAAAATCTCTTGATTTGGTTTTGTTTGGACGGATAGGGTTATTTTATAAAAAAAGGCGCATCGCTGATGCGCCTTTCAACATACAACAAAGACAAACAGCAGACGCCGTTTTATTTATTAACAGCGTCCTTCAGAGCTTTACCAGCTTTAAAGCTAGGTACGTTGGCAGCAGCAATTTTGATTTCTGCGCCGGTCTGAGGGTTGCGACCAGTGCGGGCGGCACGCTGTTTAACAGCAAACGTTCCAAAACCTACCAGCGAGACCGGGTCACCTTTTTTCAGGGTACGGGTTACAGCGTCAATAGCGGCATCCAGCGCGCGGCCGGCAGACGCTTTCGAAAGATCAGCGGCATCGGCAATGGCATCAACGAGTTCAGATTTATTCACAATAATCCCCTTGTTATGTTAATAAGACTGTTCACCTGTAACACACGACTTTACTGCTTTCCCGCAGGGTGTGGCATGTAAGATGACTGCAACGTTATACCAACCCCCCGAAAACCGGTCAAGCGGTTTAGTGAGTATTTATGCGGGTTCCAGCCTCACCATGGGTTTTTGTTTCATCTTTGTCGACGCGATCATACTCTTCATCAGACAACGGTTCAGGTTTCCGAATCAACGCAATCTCCAGAACTTCATCGATCCATTTGACCGGATGTATATCAAGATCTGCTTTAATATTCTCTGGTATCTCTTTGAGGTCACGCTCATTTTCGTAGGGTATAAGCACCGTGCGAATACCGCCGCGATGAGCGGCCAATAATTTTTCCTTTAGGCCTCCGATCCGTAATACCTGCCCGCGCAGAGTAATCTCTCCGGTCATGGCCACATCCGCACGCACCGGGATACCGGTCAGCACAGATACAAAAGCTGTACACATTCCGATACCTGCGCTGGGACCATCCTTGGGCGTCGCTCCTTCAGGCACATGAATATGAAGATCTACCTTCTGGTAAAAATCGCGTTTGATACCCAGTGTTTTTGCCCGACTGCGAACCACCGTCAACGCCGCCTGGATAGATTCCTGCATCACATCGCCAAGGGAACCGGTTTTAACCACCTGCCCCTTACCTGGCACCGCAGAAGACTCGATGGTCAACAACTCACCACCCACCTGGGTCCAGGCAAGACCGGTAACCTGGCCAATCTGACTCTCTTCTTCAGCGCGACCAAAGTCATATTTGTAAACACCCAACAAATCTTCAAGCTCAGCTGAAGTAATGTGGTGAGACTCTCTGACACCGTCACGTACGTTCCTGGTAACCACCTTCCGACAGATTTTTGCCAATTCGCGCTCCAGACCTCGCACACCCGCTTCACGGGTGTAGTAACGGATAACGTCCATCACCGCAGTGTCGTCCATGGTCAGTTCGTTCGGCTTCAGACCATTGGCTTTGCGTTGCTTTGGCAGCAGATATTTGAGCGCAATATTGATCTTTTCCTGTTCGGTGTAACCGGGAATCCGGATAACCTCGAGACGATCCAGCAGAGGGCCTGGGATATTCATCGAGTTTGCCGTACAGATGAACATGACTTCGGAAAGGTCGTAATCGACTTCCAGATAGTGGTCGTTGAAGCTGTTATTCTGCTCGGGGTCGAGCACTTCCAACATCGCTGACGCAGGATCACCGCGATGGTCCATGCCCATCTTGTCAATTTCATCCAGCAAAAATAACGGGTTTTTCACCTCGGCCTTGGCCAGCTTCTGAATCGGTTTACCTGGGAGGGAGCCGATATAGGTTCTGCGATGCCCGCGAATTTCAGCTTCATCACGGACACCCCCCAGAGACATACGCACGTATTTCCTACCGGTCGCCTTGGCGATAGATTCACCCAGCGAGGTCTTGCCCACGCCCGGCGGTCCCACCAGACACAACACGGGTCCTTTAAGTTTTTTTACCCTCTGCTGGACTGCCAGAAACTCCAGAATGCGCTCCTTGACCTCCTCAAGCCCATAGTGGTCTTCATGGAGAATGCGTTCAGCACGCTTGAGGTCGTGACGAACCCTTGAGCGCTTTTTCCAGGGCACACTGACCATCCAGTCAATATAACCGCGCAAGACCGAGGCTTCAGCCGACATCGGCGACATCATTTTCAGTTTATTCAGTTCTGATTTTGCTTTATCAAGAGCATATTTCGGCATACCGGCTTCATTGATTTTCGTTTCCAGCTGCTCGATATCATTGCCGCCTTCCTCAACTTCACCGAGCTCTTTCTGGATCGCTTTCATCTGCTCGTTGAGGTAGTACTCTTTCTGGCTTTTTTCCATTTGCTTTTTGACGCGCCCACGAATGCGCTGCTCAACTTCAAAAAGTTCGATCTCGGATTCCATCAAGCCCAACAATGTCTCCAGCCGATTTGCCAGAGAAGGTGTTTCAAGTATTCCCTGTTTTTGTTCGACACTGAGGGCCATGTGTGTGGCCAGGGTGTCAGCCAAACGACTGGGATCCTCAATACCTGCCACGGTACTCACAACCTCTGAAGGGATTTTTTTACTCAGATTGACGTACTGTTCAAACTGGGTCAGAGCCGATCGCATCAATGCTTCGGATTCTTTACTGGACAACACCTCGTCGGACATCACTTCGTAAACACCCACAAAGTAGCCGGGCGATTCATCAATCTTCTGGATAGTAACGCGCTCGACACCTTCAACAAGCACTTTGACGGTGCCATCGGGCAGCTTGAGCATCTGCAACACCGTGGCGAGTGTACCCACACGGTAGAGATCTTCGGGTGTGGGATCGTCTTCCGCCGCAGTTTTCTGCGCCACCAGTAGAATCTGCTTGTCCTGCACCATGGCTTCTTCGAGTGCCAGAATCGATTTTTCCCGACCTACAAACAGTGGTATCACCATATGGGGATACACCACCACGTCGCGCAGAGGCAGCATTGTCAATTGATTATGCACAGCGTTCTGTCCCATTCTTTAACCTCTTTAGCGAGCGTTTCGATACAAATTAGCTTACTGCAAATATGGGGTTTACTCGGGGAAATACAAGTGACCAGCGACAGATAAATGTCTTCAGGCAAAAAAAAAGGCCCCGCAGGGCCTTTCGGGGATAAAAAATGGCTTACTCATCACTGGCAGCTTTTTGCTGCTCTTTATTTTCGTAGACCAGCAGCGGTTCCGACTCGCCACGAATTACCGCGCTGTCGATCACCACTTTGTAGACATTATCCATAGAAGGAATGCTGTACATGGTTTCCAGAAGGACGTTTTCAATAATCGAGCGCAATCCACGGGCACCGGTTTTCCGCTCCAGCGCACGCTCGGCAATGGTCTCGAGCGCATCACGACGAATATCCAATTCCACCCCTTCCATTTCAAACATGGCCTCATACTGCTTGATCAGGGAATTTTTGGGCTCGACCAGAATGTTTACCAAGGCATCGCGATCGAGTTCCTCAAGGGTGGCGATCACGGGCAGACGCCCCACAAACTCCGGTATCAGACCAAAGCGCACCAGATCTTCCGGCTCCAGGTCTGTGAGGGTCTGACCAATATTTTTGCTGGTGTCCTTGCTTTTCACCTGAGCGCTGAAGCCAATACCGCCTTTATCGGAGCGCTCCTGGATAACCTTTTCCAGGCCGGCAAAGGCACCCCCGCAAATGAAAAGGATATTGCCAGTATCCACCTGCAAAAATTCCTGCTGAGGATGCTTGCGTCCACCCTGCGGCGGCACCGAGGCAACCGTCCCTTCAATTAATTTCAACAGGGCTTGCTGGACTCCCTCGCCTGACACATCACGGGTAATGGAAGGGTTATCCGATTTGCGGGAAATCTTGTCAATTTCGTCGAGATAGACGATACCACGCTGGGCCTTCTCAACATCATAATCACATTTCTGCAATAATTTCTGAATAATATTTTCAACATCCTCCCCGACATAACCCGCTTCTGTCAGGGTTGTTGCATCGGCAATAGTGAAGGGAACATCCAGCAGGCGTGCCAGTGTTTCGGCCAGTAGCGTCTTGCCACTGCCAGTGGGGCCAACCAGCAAAATGTTACTTTTGCCCAGCTCAATATCCTTTTCCGCACCCTTGCCGCCACTCTGCAGGCGCTTGTAGTGATTGTAAACAGCGACAGAAAGGATTTTCTTGGCACGCACCTGACCAATCACATACTGATCAAGAATCGCATTAATCTCTTTGGGTTTGGGCAGCTCTTCACTGGAGGACTCTGCATCAGTGTCCTGAATTTCTTCAGTGATAATGTCATTACATAGGTCTACACATTCGTCACAGATAAACACCGACGGACCTGCAATCAGCTTGCGAACTTCGTGCTGACTCTTGCCGCAGAAAGAACAGTACAGCAACTTGCCGTCATCTTCCCCTTTTCCGGTTTTCTCATCACTCATAATACTGTCTCTACAAATCTACTCATCTTTAACCGACAAGGGAAAATAAAATTCTTTTATATCAAACAGATAAAACATATCTTTTCTTTTAAAAAGACTAACGATTCTAGGGGCGTTTGTCCAGCACCTGGTCAATCATGCCATATTTTTGTGATTCCTCGGCGCTCATGAACTTATCCCGCTCGGTATCGAGGGCGATTTGTTCTACGGACTGGCCGGTATGGAAGGCAAGACGCTCATTCAAACGCTCACGTATCTTGAGAATTTCTTGGGCCTGAATATGAATATCAGATGCCTGTCCCTGAGAGCCACCACTGGGCTGATGAATCATGACTCTGGAATTTGGCAGGCAGTAACGTTTTCCGGCCTCACCGGCGGCCAGCAGGAAAGCACCCATACTGGCAGCCTGACCAATACACATGGTGCTGACATGAGGCTTGATAAATTGCATGGTGTCGTAAATTGACATCCCCGCAGTCACTGATCCACCGGGCGAGTTGATATATAGGTGAACATCCTTGTCGGGGTTCTCTGATTCTAGGAACAACAATTGCGCTACCACCAGATTGGCCATGTAATCTTCTACAGGTCCCACCAGGAAAATAACGCGCTCCTTTAATAAACGGGAGTAAATGTCATAGGAACGTTCACCGCGGGCAGACTGCTCAACTACCATGGGCACCAGGCCACCTGCGTTGCTCACATCGAGACCGGACGTCGAAGATAGATCAAATTTCATAGATATTCACTCAAGAAAAAACCTGTCGAAGCATTGTAACCAGCGGTAGGGAGAAGGCAAGTAACCCGGGCCGCTCCCGATCACCCTTAAAACCAACAGGCCCCAAACATCTTTGAAGCTTGGGGCCTGTCGCTACACGCCATCGGGATCATGACTGAACCCAAGTGGCCGAATAAATGAATACTAGAAATCTGCCGTGCCGTCCTGATCCGGTTGAATGGCTTTCTGGTAGCTGACTTCCTCTTCATTGACCGTCGCCACTGAAAGCACATGATCAATCACCTGATCCTGGAGCACTGCAGACTCTACGCCCTTCATCAGCTCCTGGCTGCTGTAGTAATATTTGACCACTTCCTCTGGCTTCTCATAAGTGGAAGCCATCTCTTCAACACGGTCGCGAACCTTTTCAGGACTGGTTTCAATTTTCTCGGTATTAACGATTTCATTGATGATCAGGCTGACAATGGAACGACGCTTCGCCTGATCAATAAACAGATCATCGGGTAGCAATTCAGGGTCAAAATTGCTGGAACCACCGCCCATGCGGTCGGCCATCTGCTTTTTCATCTTGGTGATTTCGCTGGCAACCAGCACCTCCGGGATTTCCTGCTCATTGTGCAGGTTACACAGCTGTTCCATGACCCGGCCTGTGGTCTTGGTTTTCAATGCCTGTTTCAGGTCACGCTCCATATTCAGGCGAACCACTTCACGGAACCGTTCTTCTGTACCCTGCTCCATGCCATACAGCGCGAAAAAAGCTTCATCCAGCGGAGGCATGACGGCCTCGGTCACTGCATTGACCTTGATGGTGAACTCGACAGGCTTTCCTTTCAGCTCTTCGGCGTGATAGTTATCAGGGAAAGTCAGCGAAAGCACTTTCTCTTCGCCGGCAGACATACCCACGACCCCTTCCTCAAACCCGGGAATCGCCTTGCTGGCACCGAGATCGAGCATGAACTCCTTGGCAGAACCTCCATCAAACTCCTCGCCATCCATGAGGCCGTTGTAATCGATATTAACCTCATCGCCATTAACGGCGGGACGGTTGACCTCTTCCCAACTGGCGTTCTGCTTGCGCAATGCGTCAATCATCGCAGTGACATCTTCTTCTGTCACTTTGGCAAGTGGCTTGGTGACGACCACTTTCGTCAAATCCGTCAAAACAACCTCAGGCATAACCTCAAAAGTCGCGACAAACTCAAGATCCTGACCCGGTTCATTTTTCACCGACTCAATTTCAGGACGTCCTGCGGGTTTAAGCTTCTCCTGGGCAACAGCTTCAGTGAACGTGCGACCCAGTACTTCACCAACAACCTCCTGACGAATGCTCTCACCAAAACGTTTTTTCAATACATTCATGGGCACTTTGCCCTTGCGGAAACCGTCCAGCCGAACTGTTTTGCTCGCCTTATTCAAGCGTTCGTTCACCTCAGCGTCGATACGCTCTGCCGGTATGCCCAGGGTCATTTTACGTTCGAGACCAGAAGTTGTTTCGATAGAAACCTGCATGATTGTCCTCTGAATAGTTCGCTAACTTAATTAATTTTATGGTGCGGACGGAGAGACTCGAACTCTCACATCTCTCGATACCAGAACCTAAATCTGGCGCGTCTACCAGTTCCGCCACGTCCGCAATAAGCCGGGTAATATCGAATCACGCGGCAGACAGCCGCTTTCGACAAAGGGGGTGGATTTTGCCACAGCGCACATCCCTGAGCAACAACCGATGGCCCTGTAGTGCCATCCGCAGCATAGTTAAAAAACGTCAGGTTGGCCGGGCGATCAAGACGACAGCATCTTCAGCTGACTGATTGATCAACAACGTCTCCGTCCGTTCAGCAGGCAACAAAACCGCCTCTTCCATCAGGAGATGACTGCCACCCATGCCACCCAACACAACCACACCATCAATCGCCATCAGCAGCCCATAACAGCCCGTAGCAGGCACCAGATAACCGGAACCGGGTAGCAGGGTCAGCCGCCACACCCGAAAATCATCGAAGGTCACCACTTCAACCAACAGATAACCCAGGCCCTCCTCCAACATAGTCAATTCCGGCAAATCCGGGGCCTCAAGGGACATCATGGCTACCGCCTGCTCCGTATCCCAATGCCCCTGAGTGAGAACTTTCTGGGCAAATGACAAGATCCTTCGCTCATAGACAGGGGTCTGGAATTCCACCGTGCGAACCCCGTGTTGCAGGGCATGGGGTGTCAGTAGCGGAACCTTGACCACATCGCCCAAAGAGAGTGGTAACAGTGCCGTAAATCGGTTCATCTCCTCTCGCAACTGGCGCTCCTGCTGCTGCAGATGCTCTGGCAACTCGTCGAACCAGCCCTGCAGACAACTGGCCGGCACCGGCACATTGGCATCAATACCGAGCACTTCACGCCGCTGGTCGAAAAGGTCATCGATCTCACGACGAACAACTTCATAGCGTTTCACAGCCGCCAGAAAGTCCGCCCTGAAATCATCATCAGAGGCATAGGCCGCCTTGACCTCCGGATCAAAACCAAAACGGATGGCGCCCTTGCCTTCCGGCCAGGCATGGCGGTCAATGTGCGTGACGACATAGACTTCGCGTTTTTTCTCGTGCAGCTCAAAGTACAGATCGCCGTATACTTCCTCCGGCAATGGGTCAAGTATCTTGAGCAGATTGATGTGGCGCTCTGCGCCAGCCGCCAGTCGCCGGGGTGCAGCCGAGAGAACCCAGGGCAGCGGGCTGCGAGCAACTCCATCACTAACATATGACTGGCCGCGTTGCTCGATACCGGTAAACCAGATTTCCCGCCCCCAGGGTTTATCAATGGCTACCGGCTCCAGACGCATGGGGCGATCGAGGGAAAGCAGGGGCAAATCGTAGGCAACACAGAAATTACCCAGGTCGAAACAATCGTGGTTTAACATCACCAACCGATCGACGAGCAACTCGTCCAATGCGGTCACAGTGAAAGTTGTCTGACCCTCAAGTTGCTGAAAAATAGCCAGCAACTCAATGACCGGCGAGCCGGACAAGTAATACTGCACATACTCGTAGCGGAGAGCCAGACAATCCCATGGGCTCAACGGCCCGGCAAGCCATTGCTCAAGAGCGTGTTCAGGGTTTTTCGTTCGGAGTATATCCAAGCTGATTAATTCCAATCATTTCGCAGCAAAGTCTAGCAAAAAAGCGATGATCCCGCAGAATGAAATGAACAGCATTTCTGCTTGAACAACACCTGCCTGACCAAGTTCTTGAAACAATCAACTTGACGAAAGCCCCTTGAGTGTCTTTACTGATGTAACAAAAAATTATAAGAACCTACCCCCCCCACGATGCGTCGTGCAAAATTCACCGAACCTACAGGATAGTATTATGATCAAACCACACAAATTACTCGCGTATCTGGCAACACCACTCATAGCCGTTTTTATACTGTCAGGCTGCGCAGAAGATGAAGGAGCCGGTGAGCAACCTGTGATGGAAGAGGCTGCAGAGAGCGCCGAGCAAACAATGGAAGAAACCGGCGAGACCGCTAAAGAAATGGCAGAGGAAGCAAAGGAAGACATGAAAGAGATGGCCGACGACATAAAAGAGGCCTCTGAAGAACAATGGCAGGAAACCAAAGAGGCTACTGAAGAACAGTGGGAAAAAGCCAAAGAGGCAACTGAAGAAGATAAATAATAATCGGCAACCCGACAATCTTTACATTCCCAAAAAAAACCGGCCCAAGGCCGGTTTTTTGTGTCGCATCAAATAGCGCGTTCTATCTGTAAATCGACCAAAATCCCACCGCTAACTCAAGCGCTCAAATACAGTCGTCACGCCCTGTCCCAACCCGATGCACATGGTTGAAACCCCCAGTGTACCGTTGTGCTGACGAAGCACATTCAACAATGTCCCGCTGATTCTGGCACCGGAGGCACCCAATGGATGCCCCAGTGCAATTGCACCACCATTGACATTCACTTTCCGGTCCATCACGTCCAGCAGACCAAGATCCTTTAACACTGGCAGGGATTGGGCGGCAAACGCCTCATTCAATTCCAGATAATCGATATCAGCAATGGTCAGTCCCACCTTTTTCAGGGCCGCACGGGTGGCGGGTACTGGTCCATAGCCCATGATCGAGGGGTCAACGCCCGCCGCCGCCACTGAAATAACTTTCGCCATTGGCGTCAGACCCAAAGCAGTAGCTCGCTCGGCAGACATCACCAGCATGGCTGCTGCACCATCGGTAACCTGCGAGGAAGTACCGGCAGTGACCGTTCCGCTGACCGGATCGAACACCGTTTTCAACTGAGACAATCCCTCTAGGCTGGTTTCAGGACGGATTGTCTCATCCTCCTGCATTAAATAGAGGCCACCATTCTCATCGTGGGCCTCGAGCGGAATAATCTCGTCGACAAACCGGCCTGCAGTGCGTGCCTCAGCCGCCAGGTGATGGGAGCGAACGCCAAATTCATCCTGCTGCTCACGGGTAATACCGTGAATCCGGGCCAAATATTCTGCAGTCAGGCCCATCATGCCCGCCGCCTTGGCAACCCCGAGATTCTGCGCCGGGTTCGGGTCGTGATCGTGAGTCATCGGCACATGGCCAAGGTGTTCCACCCCCCCCACCAGATAAATATCGCCCAGTCCCGCCATCACATTGGCCGTGGCAATATGCAATGCCGACATGGAAGAGCCACACAACCGGTTGATCGTCATTGCAGGAACGTGATGGGGAATGCGGGTGCGCAGGGCCGTCATTCTGGCTACGTTGAAGGATTGCTCCCGACCCTGCATCACACAACCCCACAGGATGTCGTCTATTTCAGCGGGATTCAATTGCGGATTGCGATCCAGCAGACCCTCAATCAGCGCCGCGCCGATTTCATCAGCACGGCGATTCCTGAAGGAACCATTTTTTGAGCGGCCCATGGGGGTTCGCGCGCAATCAATAATCACCGTATCTCTTGGTTTCAAGCACACAAAATATCTCCTGTTAACCTCTGGTCCGGCGATCAGCCGTAATAACCTTCACCGCTGGCGGCCATCTCTCGCATTTTTTCAGTGGGGGCATAGAGCTTACCCAGGTGGCCAAGGCGATCGGCCATAGCACAGAAATTATCCAACCCCATCTCATCCATCCAGCGGAAAACGCCACCGCGAAATGCCGGAAACCCAAGGCCATAAACCATCGCCATATCTGCTTCAGCGGGCGAACCCACCACACCGGATTCCAGACAATGCGCCAGCTCGATACACATGGGCACCATATAACGGGCGACGATATCTTCATCGGTGAGCTGGTGATAATGGGAGATCAGGGGTTTAAACAGCTCCGCCACAGAGTCGTCCGCAAACTTGCCGGGCTTGCCGCGCCGGTCTTTTTGGTAAAGATAAAAGCCCTTACCATTTTTCTGACCCAGCCGGTCGTTCTCAAACAGGGTACGAGTGGGCGAAATATCCGCAGCATCTGCCATGCGATCCGGGTAGCCCTCCACCATGCTGGGGAAACAGTGCACAGCGGTATCGATACCCACTACATCCAGCAGGTAGGCGGGGCCCATCGGCCAGCCCCAGGCCTCCATCACCCGGTCGATGTGCTGGTAGTCGGCACCGTCGACTATCATCATGTCAAAGCCGAACACTGCGGGGAACAGCACCCGGTTTACCAGGAAACCGGGGCAATCATTCACCACAACGGGTTTCTTTCCGAGCGCCAGCGCGTGGGCTACGACGGAGCCCACAGTCTCATCACAGGTTTTGCTGCCGCGAATCACCTCCACCAATGGCATGGCATGAACCGGATTGAAGAAATGCATGCCACAGAAATTTTCTGGTCGTGTCAGGTTTTCAGCCAACAGATCAATGGAAATCGTCGAGGTGTTGGACACCAGAATAGCATCTTGCTGGAGTCGCCCCTCAACCTCCGGCAACACCACACTTTTAACCTTGACATTCTCCACCACCGCTTCAATCACGATATCGGTATGCTCGATCCCGTCGTAGCTCAAAGAGGGCATGATTCTCGACAGTACCGAGCCAGCTTCCAGCGGACTCATCTGGCCGCGATCTACCCGCTTGGCCAATAGTTTATTCGCCTCACTCATACCCAACGTCAGAGAATCGGTGTTGATGTCTTTCATCAACACCGGAAAACCTTTGATGGCGTTTTGATAGGCGATACCGCCACCCATAATGCCCGCGCCCAGAGCTGTAGTGTGAGCAATCGACTTAGTCGCCTGTTTGGCATATTTTTTCGCGACACCGCCGATAAACTGGTCGTTGAGAAACATGCCCACCAGTGCCCGACACTGCGGTGTCTGGGTCAGGTCGCTGAAAGCTTGGAATTCCACTTCAAGTGCTTCGTCACGACTCATTTCGGCAGCCTGCGACAGAACATCAACGGCGGCCAGCGGTGCGGGATAGTTACTGCCCGCCTTCGCCATAACCGCAGCGCGACTGGTGTGCACGGACATCCCCAGCTCAATCGTATTGAGTTGTATGGGGGCCTGTTTGCGCTGACGACGGGGCATATAATCGAGTTCGCCGCTGGCGGCACGCATCAGCATCTTCAGCGCTTCGTCTTTCAACAGGTCTGGCTCTACCACGGCATCCACAGCGCCATCTGTGAGGGCGGCAGCGGCCTTCTTGTGCTGCCCTCCGGCAATCCACTCCACAGCATTGTCAAAACCAATCAGTCGCGGTAGCCGGACCGTGCCACCCCAACCGGGAATAATACCCAACTTGGTTTCCGGCAGCCCCACCTGCGCTTTGCTCGACATCACCCGGAAATCACAGGCGAGGCAGACCTCAAAACCGCCACCGAGGGCAAAACCATTGATGGCCACCACCGACGGAAACGGTAGTGACTCAATTCGGTTAAACGCTTCATTGGCCGGAGCAAGAAATTTGCGGCGGTCCGCCTCACTGCCTTTGAACGCCTCACCGAATTCGGTGATATCCGCCCCGGCCACAAACACGCTTTTACCACTGGTGAGCAGCAATCCTTTGATATCGGCCTTTTCCGACAGCAGCGAGAGTGCTTCCAGCAACTCCATAAGCGTAGCTTGATTAAATATATTGACCGAGCCCTGCTGTGCATTGAAATTCAGTTCCACAAAACCGCTTTTGAGCGGCTTCAAGCTGAGGGTGTTGCCCTGAAACATGGGTGCTCCTATCCTGAAAAAGTGGTGGTGACTTAAGGCCATTGGCCTATAGCGCGAATTAGCGAACCGCCGGGTGATAGTATGCAGGGCCACATTGACCGGCAAAGGGCATTTGTGACCCATGGGTACTGACTGCGGCATTTTTGTCTGTCAGAGTTCATAGCATAAACCACGATCAGGCTTCCTGAACAAAATTACATCATCTTCCAGCCGCTCAATGCTGGCTCCCCATCGGGTGCGAAGATAATCCATGGTGACAAAGCTGAAGAAGCTGATATGGGTCGGGTCATTTTTGTAGTGCCACCGCTCAAATGCCACCTTGTCGCGCACCAACTTGGTCATTAAACCCAGCCAGCCACCCGGCTCCAGTACTGTCCAAAGATGACCGAGCACTTCGCCGGGATGCGACAGGTGTTCGACCACTTCTGTGGCAGTAATGAAATCGTAGCGCTTGGCCAGCACCGACCTATCCGGGGCATAGTAAATATCGTAAATCGCCACATCAAACCCGGCTTCCTGCAGTATTACCGACAGCGTCGGCCCCGGCCCTGCACCAAAGTCCAGGCCACGGCTCCCCGGGGCAAGCCTGTCCATCAACGGCGTGCAGAGACGGCCGAGGAATGCCCGGTAGCGCTGATCCCCGGGATTGTTCTCGTGGAGATCGTAATGGCTCTTTTCCTGCGCTGGTGAGAGCTGCTGCCCGGACGGGACAAACACCAGCTGGCAGTGCGCGCACTGCAGGTAATCCCGTTGCCGGTCAGACCAGTAATGCACCACTGCCCGGTCATCACAGAGAGGGCACTGAATACCGTCATTGTCAGCCATATTTTAATCTCTGGGACAAGTCTGTCGCGGGCCGGGAGAATCGCCCATAATCGCGCTCTCACTCTGTCATTATCAGCATTCCTGCCATAGACAATACGATGGACGATATGAATAAAATCCAGCACCAGATCGCTACGGAAATCCACGTCAAGCCGGCTCAGGTTGCCGCCGCCATGCAACTGCTGGACGATGGCGCGACGGTACCGTTTATCTCCCGTTACCGCAAGGAAGTGACCGGGGGCCTGGACGACACGCAGTTACGCACTCTGGAGGAACGACTCGGCTATCTACGGGAGCTGGAAGATCGCCGATCCACCATTCTCGCCAGCATTGAGGAACAGGGCAAACTCAGCCCCGAATTAAAAACGGCTATTCTCGGTGCCGACACCAAAACCCGGCTGGAAGACCTCTACCTACCCTACAAACCCAAACGTCGAACCAAAGGGCAGATTGCGATTGAAGCCGGACTGGAACCCCTGGCAGACGCACTGCTCGACGACCCAGAACTGAACCCTGAGCAAGAGGCACAGAGCTACATCAATAAAGAACTGGGTATAGCAGACAGTAAAGCCGCACTGGATGGCGCCAAATATATTCTGATGGAACGGTTCAGCGAAGATGCCGACCTGATCGGCAGACTGCGCCAGCAGCTCGCCGATGAAGCATTGCTGACAACTACTTTAATAACTGGCAAGGAACAGGAGGGCGAGAAATTCCGCGACTACTTCGAACACATTGAGTCCCTGAAAAATACCCCCTCACACCGTGCGCTGGCCATGTTCCGAGGCCGCCGTGAAGGTATTCTGTCGATCAAGGTAGATCTTACCGTTGATGCCACTAATCAGCACCCTTGCGAAACCACAGTTGCCCGCCATTTCAATATTGAGCACAGAGGTCGCCCCGCCGATGACTGGCTGGCCGAAGTGGTGCGCTGGACCTGGAAAGTCAAGCTGCATGTGCATATCGAAACCGACCTGCTGGCAGAACTCAGGCAGCGGGCTGAAGCCGATGCCATCGGCGTGTTTGCCACCAACATCAAGGATCTGCTACTGGCCGCACCGGCAGGTCAAAAAGCCACCATCGGACTGGATCCCGGGCTGAGAACGGGCGTCAAGGTGGCAGTGGTGGACAGCACGGGGAAAGTCATGGATCACGATGCCATTTTCCCGACCCCGCCGCAGAACAAAACCCGGGAAGCAGAAGCCAAGCTGCTGGCCTACTGCCAAAAACACCAGATCGCATTGATCGCCATCGGTAATGGCACGGCCAGCCGGGAGACCGAACGCTTTGTCAGGGAAATGCTGAAAAATCGCCCGGAGCTCGCCACCCAGGCGGTGGTGGTAAACGAATCCGGTGCCTCCGTGTATTCAGCCTCCGAGCTTGCCGCACGCGAGTTCCCCCAGCTGGACGTCACCATCCGTGGTGCCATTTCCATAGCCAGGCGACTGCAGGACCCGCTGGCAGAGCTGGTAAAAATCGATCCGAAATCCATTGGTGTCGGACAATACCAGCACGATGTCAGTCAGGTTGAACTCTCCCGCAGCCTGAATGCCGTGGTGGAGGATTGTGTAAACGCCGTCGGTGTGGAGGTAAACACCGCCTCCGCCGCACTCCTCAACCGGGTGGCTGGCCTGAACCAGACCATCGCCGACAATATCGTGGCTTTCAGGGACGAGAATGGCCCCTTCAAAAACCGTTCCGCTTTGAAAAAAGTACCGCGGCTGGGCGACAAAACCTTCGAACAGGCAGCCGGTTTTTTGCGTATAGCCAATGGTGACAACCCATTGGATGCCTCCGCCGTTCATCCGGAGAGTTACCCGCTGGTGTCGCGCATGGCCAAAGATCTCGGCAAACCTATCCAGTCGCTGATCGGTGACACCGCCACCCTCCGCAACATCCCCGCAAACAACTATGTGGATGAACGGTTTGGCCTGCCCACCATCACGGATATTCTCAGCGAACTGGACAAACCCGGCCGCGATCCGCGTCCGGAATTCAGGACTGCCACTTTCAAGGACGGCGTTGAAACGCTAAAGGATCTACAGCCCGGCATGACGCTGGAGGGTACGGCCACCAACATTACCAGCTTCGGTGCATTTGTGGACATTGGCGTACACCAGGATGGTCTGGTGCACATTTCGGCACTGGCGGATAAATTCGTCAAAGACCCAAGAGAAGTCGTCAAGGCCGGTGATATCGTGCGAGTGAAAGTACTGGAAGTGGATATTGCGCGCAAGCGCATTGCCCTGACCATGCGGCTGGGCGACGAACCGACAAAGAACAAAGCATTGCCAGAAAAGTCACGCCAACATCCACAACGCAACAACGCTACAAACAAGCAAACGTCCAAAAAACCCGGGCAGTCCGCACAACAGCCCGCCAAAACCGGGACCCTCGGCGCACTGTTCGCCGAAGCGTTGAAAAAACCCTGATTTACCCGACCTTTTGGTGGAATACCGGAAAACAACCCAATCCGGTTCAGCTACTGGGCTGCCAATAGCCGGGGGTTGGTAAATCCAGGGCCTCTAGGGTTTCCACCCCTTCAGCTACGATTCGCATACCTAGTCTGCTGGCAAGGGGGCTGGCCATTTCCACAATGCTTGCAGCACTCTCATCATCCGGCAACGCAAAAATAAAGCTCTGATCTACCTTAGGCACCGATGCCGGTAGCGCATGAAGGTACTTGAGAGACGAATAACCGGTACCAAAGTCATCAATGGCAATAGAGACATTGGCCCCCGAAAGGCTGGTCAGCAGACATCGTGAAGCCCTGCTGATACAACCAAAATCAAGCGAACACGCTAAAAGGAACCAAACAAAAAAGGCGGTCCGAATGGACCGCCTTCTGGAAGATGGGGTGGCTGACGGGGATCGAACCCGCGACCACAGGAATCACAATCCTGTGCTCTACCAACTGAGCTACAGCCACCATTGTATTACTTGCTGTCTATTGCGCCAGAACTGGATGGCACGCCCGGCAGGATTCGAACCTGCGACCTACGGCTTAGAAGGCCGTTGCTCTATCCAGCTGAGCTACGGGCGCTCAACAAGCAGTTTACAACAGTTTCCGAAGATGAGGGTGGTCGGGGAAGAGGGATTCGAACCCCCGACATCCTGCTCCCAAAGCAGGCGCGCTACCAGACTGCGCTATTCCCCGTTCTCACTCTGAACCCTCATTTCGAGAGCAGCGCATAATACTGACGCCAACCCGCTTCGTCAATCAAAAAGCCGGATCGGGTGCCACCGGTTATTCGCTTCACAGACAAGAGGCGAAGTGCGAAAATACACGGCTTCCACCCGGACTCAGGAGTCAAACCCACCATGGCAGCAATCATTCTCGATGGCAAAGCCATCGCCCAACAGACCGAGGCCGAACTGAGCGAACGGGTAGCACGACTGAAACAGAAAAGTGGTGGCCAGGCACCGATTCTCGCCACCATTCTGGTGGGCGGCGACCCGGCATCGGCCACCTATGTGAAGATGAAACAGAATGCCTGCAAGCGCGTGGGCATGGAATCCATCGCGGTAGAAATGCCCGACTCCACCACCACTGAACAGCTACTGGCCAAAATTCAAGAGCTTAACACCAACCCCAACTGCCATGGCATTTTGTTGCAACACCCGGTACCGAACCAGATTGACGAGCGTCTCTGTTTCGACAGCATCGCCCTGGAAAAGGACGTGGACGGGGTCACCTGCCTCGGTTTTGGCCGCATGGCCATGGGTGAATTCGCCTATGGCTCTGCCACACCTCAGGGCATCATGCGTCTGCTGGCCGCCTACGATATCCCCCTGGCAGGCAAGCACACCGTCGTCGTCGGCCGCAGCCCGATTCTCGGCAAACCCATGGCCATGATGTTGCTCAATGCCAATGCCACAGTAACTATCTGCCACTCCCGCACAGAAAATTTACCGGCAATTATAGGTGGTGCCGATCTGGTGGTCGGCGCAGTGGGGAAACCCGAATTTATCAAGGCCGACTGGATCAGGGATGGCGCGGTAGTTGTGGATGCCGGTTACCACCCCGGCGGTGTCGGCGATATCGAACTGGCGCCCCTGCACGATCGCGCTGCCGCCCTCACCCCGGTACCGGGTGGTGTCGGCCCCATGACCATCAACACGCTGATCCTGCAATCCGTTGATGCCGGCGAGAAAAAACTGGGCTGAACAACCATCATCAACCCCGATAGCGATTGTCGTTACCCCTGCCCTGCTCTAGGATAAAGAGATAGGCGCACGACAGGATATCATCATGATAGCGAAGCGACTGGTCGCCCACCGGGGCTACCCCAGACACTACCCGGAGAACACCCTGCTCGGTATGAGCAAAGCGATTGAAGCCCGGGCAAAATTTATCGAGACCGATATTCTTTTCAGCGCCGACCAACAACCGGTGCTTTACCACGACACCCTCATGACCCGTATCAGCGGCGTGGAAAATGCCATTCATCTGTTGACGTTGGATGAACTGTGCCAATACCCGGCCAACGAACCGGAGCGGCTGGGTCAGGCGTTCGTCGGTGAGCACATCACCCCTCTCTCGGCACTGGTCGGATTACTGTCGGAGCATCCCGATGTCACGGCTTTTATCGAGCTGAAGCGCACCGGGCTGGAGACTGTCGGCATAGAAAATGCCTATCGCATTGTCACCGGAACACTTGACCCGGTTATCGGGCAGTGCGTACTGATCAGTTTCAGCGACGAATTTATCCAGTATGCCCACGAACAGCAGTTTTCCCGCCTCGGAGTGGTACTCAAGGACTGGCAGGACAGACAGGGGCCCTGGATCACCGACATCCAACCGGAATTTATTTTCTGCGACACCGACAAAGTGCCGGAAGGAGCCACGCTGGACGATCTGCAAAGTACTGTCGTGGTGTACGAGGTGGAAGACCCCGATCAGGCCATTGACTGGTTCAACCGCGGTGCCGATATGGTGGAAACCTTTGATATCGGCAGCATGATTACCAACCTCGCCCACCGGGCCCTCTGACAGTGGCCGACAACAACCCCAGCGAACCCCATCCGGGCAACCAGTTCGATGTGGTGGTGATCGGCGGCGGCATTATGGGCGCCGGGGTGGTACAGGCCGCCCAGGCCGCCGGCTATCACTGCCTGGTACTGGAAAAAAACAGTTGGGGTTCAGGCACCTCCAGCAAATCCAGCAAACTGATTCACGGCGGTCTGCGTTACCTGCAAAGCTGGGAGTTCTCGCTGGTACGGGAAAGCCTGCGGGAGCGCACACGCCTGTTATCGCTGGCTCCGCAGCTGGTTTATGGCAACTGGTTCTACATCCCCCTTTATGAAGGGTCGCGATTGCGCTCCTGGCAACTTCGTGCCGGTCTGACGCTCTACTGGCTCCTGTCGGGCTGCCGCACCGATGCCCGGTTTAACGTAGTTCCACCGGCCGAATGGCCCGAACTCGCAGGGCTGAAAACAACCGGACTGAAAAAAGTGTATCGCTACCGAGATGCACAGACCGATGATGCCAAGCTCACCAGCGCAGTCATTCAGTCTGCCGAATCGCTGGGGGCCGAGGTTGGCAGCCCGGCAGAAGTCATCGCTGCCGAAAGCACGCCGGAGGGTTATCGTGTCCTGATGAAAACGGCATCGCGGGAAAGAGCCGTACACTGCCGTTTTCTGGTGAATGCCGCTGGTCCCTGGGCCAACCAGATGGCCCGGCGGATAACACCGGAACCAGGTCATCTCGACATGGATCTCGTACAGGGAACGCACCTGTTGCTGGACAGGAAAATCAGCGACCGCTGTTTTTATCTGGAATCCCCCAGTGATGGTCGCGCCGTGTTTGTATTGCCCTGGTATAACACTACCCTGCTCGGCACCACCGAAACCGGCTTTGACGGCGACCCGGATCAGGTACTGCCCACAGCGGCAGAGAGAGACTACCTGTTAGGTATTTTGAAGCATTATTTCCCTGACTACGATGGCCGGGTTTGCGGCGAAATGGCCGGGCTCCGGGTGCTGCCAAAAGCTGCCGAAGGATTTCACCACCGCAGCCGAGAAGTGGAGTTTGTGGAAAATTCGCACTATCTGGCGATCTATGGCGGCAAACTCACTGGCTACCGCGCCACCGCAGAAAAAGTCCTGAAACGGATCCAGAAAAAACTGGGGCCGGCCAGTGCCGGGCGACGCGGTGACACCCGCCGGTTACCCCTGCCACCCGCTAAAGAGCAATCCTGACTCCAGGTCCTGTCAGACAGACCTTGCCGTCGCGTCCGCCATGGCTTTAAGCCAGTCAGTGTAACGCTGCTTGATAGCCCCATCAGGCTGCGGCTTAAACTGCTCAAATGCCGACAGCCAATCTCCCGGCTGACCTGCCAGCAAAAAAGCCGCGCCTCTCGCGGTGCTTTCCGTTTCACCACTGCGCAACACGATCAACCCGGACAGGTCTGCCAGCCGCTGACAGAAGCCGTCGATCATCGACAGACCGCCGCCGACCACTATCTCCACGACAGGATCGCGATCCTCGCGAAGGCGGGTCAGGTTCACCATCAGCATAAAAACCACGCTTTCCAATACCGCGACGAGCTTACCCGCCGCCGTACCCTCACCGATAAATCGGCTTTGAAAATCACTCTGCCACCAGGGCGCACCCAACCCGCCGATACCGTTGAGAAACAGCGGCACATCCCGCTCGGTCTGACACCACTCCCCCAGGAAGCGCGGGTAATCCTCGACACCCAACCCGGCGCTGATGCTATCGAGGGCACTGGCCGCACCATTCACCGTGCCTTCGGCAACAAACAGACGTTGCCGGGCAGACTGATAGACGAGAGTTTTCAGCAGGCCCGCCGGTGCCGGATCATCGGCCGGCCACGGCATGGCGATAAACGCTCCAGTGCCGGCATTGATATAAAGACGATCTGATTGCAACGGGCCAATAGCAAAAAATGCAGCATTCTGATCGCCATTCATCAGCGCCAATGGCACTGCTTTGCCACCCAGACTGAGGTCCCCGAAATCCGATTGGGTGAAACAAACCGGGGGCAGCACTCGGCGGGAAATAGCAAACTGGCTCAACAGGGTTTCGTCCCAGTCGCCACAATGAATATTCCACAACAGGGTGCGCTGGGCATTACCGGGATCTACCGCCACTGAGTGCTCCCGGGTAATGGCAGACAACAGATAGCTTGCCAATGGCCCGCAAAGCAACTGATCGGTATCCATTGCCTCGCTTACTGCAGGAATATGTTCCATGCACCAACGCAACTTGCTGGCTCCATAGTGGGCATTGGGGCGCAGACCCGTGAGATCAGCTATGGTTGCCGGATCGAGTTTGATATCGGCCAGATACGCGGCAGCGCGGGTATCCTGCCAGCTGACTACCGGGGACAGCGGCTCACCGGTTTGCCGATGCCAGCACACCAGACTGGAGCGCTGGGTCACCAACGCAGCGGACTGCAGCCGTTGCAGATCCGGCCCCAGCCTGTCGGCAACGTCTTCCAGCAACTCTCGAATGGAATTCACCACATCCGTTGGCACCTGCTCCACCCGATTTCCCGCAATAAACCGTGTCGCCACAGCGCGCCGAAGCAACAATGTAGTGGTGCCCTGGGCATCAAATACCAGTGCCCGGCTGCTTTGGCCACCTTGGTCAATTACTAAATAAAGCGAATCATTCATAGGTGTATTACAGGTTAGTGAGGCAAGTTTCTCAACCGCTTACTCAAGAATCTCTGGCTACCCCCTTTTTGTTAAATCCTAGACTAAGGTGCCAATCGAACCTTACTCACTGGAGCCAACGCACAGATTGATCCGGAAGGGGGTGCAGGGATTACATACCAGAGATCGCCAGCGGCACCGGTTGCTGGCGATAAAACTGGCACAACAACCGGTAGACTTCGGGCATCGCTGCCTTCATGGTTTCCGGCGTCTCGAAAAATGCTTCACTGCACACCGCAAAGAATTCAGCTGGACTGGTCAGTGCATAGTCATCAAGGGGTAGTGATCGGTGATGTTGCCGGTCATTTTGCAATCGATCCCACGCGGTCGTAAAAATCTCGTGCCACTCGCCGGGACGCATGTCGGGATGCATGGGCGGCGCACCATTCGCACCATCACGCAACATATCGAGTTTGTGCGCCAACTCGTGGACCACTACGTTAGCGGCCTTACCATGACGCGTATCCGCGCCGCTGTCGCAGATAGACTGCCACGATAAAATCACGGGACCACGATACCAGGCTTCGCCGCTCAAGCCGGGACCTCTGTCGTGAACCACACCATCATCAGTGCGATGGGGGCGGTTCGGCACAAAATCATCTTCGTAGAGAATCACCGTCTGCCAGCGGTCATACCAGTCCAGGCCGAGATGCAGAATGGGTACACAAGCCATTGTCGCGAGTTTCAGACACATGGCATCGGTGAACTGGAACTCACCGCCGGAAACGAACGTTTTACGCGCGAGAAACCGAAAGGTCATATCGCGCAGGGCATCGCGCTCAGAACCCTGATAACGACGTATCACCGGCCAGTCGGCAATAGCGGCCTCCCATTGCGCGGCGGTAAAACCCATTTTCTTAACGCGCCGACCTTCCAGCCAGTTGCGCAATCGTTTAAACATAGTTATCTCACCATACCTAACTACAGCTAACGTCTTGAATGGTTCAGGAGCGACAGGGTTGGAACATCTGAGAAACAGGGTTTTTCATGCAGATGCTCACTGCGAACAGCTTACGGAAAATTCTGCTTTCTGGCACCGCCAGTTTTCGAAAGAACTAGACAGGAGTCTATGGAGCGGCCAATGACCAATCCACAAAAAAATATCGTCAGGCAATCAATGAAGTCGATAAAGAAAGGGACTCAAACCACATGAAACGAACTGATTTACCACAATGAAACAGGTGGTAAGCCATGCAAGCCGAGCCTATAAAAAATATCATACATAAAAATGTGGGCCAGGCTTCCATAAATTAGAGAAGCCTGGCCCACAACTATTTTTAATCAGACGAGTCTGTCACTCACGTTACTGATTCATTAGATCCGAACAGCAAATGGGACTGCTGGCAATCAGGCCAGAGCACGTCTACGACGCTGCAGACCGAGGCCAGCCAGGCCCAGACCAACCAGCAACAGAGTACCAGGGACTGGAATCTGACCGGTAGCCCGGGATGTTGTATAGGCCAGATCGTCCGATGCAATCTCTGACCCGGAAATAGTGATTGACCCAATAGCAACCGTAGACAGCACACTCACAAATTCCATAGTGCCGTCACCCGGGCCAAAGCCGTTAGCTCTGGAAACGATATCCAGCGATTCCGCGGCAAGACCAAAAAACTCGATAAACTCCGAACCGGCACCAGCAGCACTGAACCAGCCGCTGAATCCGAAAATCCCACCCAGTCCAGAAAAATCCAGGGAATAGCTACCGAAGCCATACCCAACACCAAAGCGTGAGCCTGAATTCGGGACAATCGCACTTGATGACCTGAAGTCAATCCAGTCACCCGCGTCAACCGACCGATGATTTACTGAACCATCGACAACACTCACGTCTCCGCCAAACAACGTGGTTAAAACTGTTCGACTGCCAGGCGTGCCTTCGTAGTCTTCAACCGCATCGGGAGTGAACAGCCCGCTGGTAATGGGACTCGCATGAACACTGAAAGTACCAACCGACATGGCCATACCCAAGCCCAATCCGAACAGAATTTTTTTGTATTGACCACGCATCATTAGTACCTCTTTTTCGATATATTAATTATGTAACGATGAATCAACCGCCACTTTACTACATTCAAGTTTAATACATCAGCAAAATCCAGGCCAAAATGTAAATATAAATAAAAATCAAACAGTTAACTAAAATTCTTTGATACTTGAATCCCGGCAATGTAAAGGAACCTGACGACCTCAAAGGCATGACCCTTTTACCATTTCTACAACGAAGCCGAAGGCTGGAACTCAAATATGAATAAAAACTCCCCGTTTAAAACAGCGTTGAAAGTCATCGGCAATATTTATCTTTACCCTGCCACAAACTCATGCCAATCCTGAACACATTAACAACATCGGCACCCTGCCCGGCATTAGCCCATCTTTTGACCTGGGGATTTACTGCCCTGAGTTCCATGCCGCCTTGGGGTGTTTGGCACCATTGTGCATGGTAGATTTCAGACTTTTTTGGATGCGTTTCGGTACGGGTCAGGGCACCAAAAATGTTAATCATAAGCGGTAAAAAATCAGATTTTATAAAGCTGAAATCTCGTGTATCGCCACTTTTCAATGAAGCGCTGAGATATTACAAATAAAAAGGGAATCTATCCCGGCCCACTATTGATGGGGAAGCCACATTTTGAATCCTTGACCGGGAATTTCTACTTCGAACCCCCAATCGTCGATGGTTTTTGTGTGGGGGGGCTGCTCCGTGAAGGTTTATATAAGGTATCCCCACCACCTCGTCAAACCGTACCCCATTAACTTCAGGGCTGCGTTTTATTAAAAGTTGACGTCACTGATATTAATCCAGACCTGACCGATAATCACAAGGGCGACAATAATAAACCAGCTACCGTAAACAAGGTTATTACGGCCAATTCTGCCTTGCCGGTGCAGCCTGAATCCGTACAGAATCATCGCCGAAAATATCACCTGAATTCCAAGAATTCCGAGCGCCGAAGCTACCGAGCCAATGTCCGGTTTAAACCCCAGGGCAACAGCCAGAAATCCAACGACACCAAATGTGAACAGCAACCAACTAAAAATTCGCAGAAACTTGAGCATATGCCCCCTAAATATCACAGTTGCGTTACAGGCAGGAAATAACCTGTAGATGACCAACCTTATGAGCGTTTGCCACTTTACAGTCAGACTGCTTGATCAGCACAAGCAGCCAAAGCAAGCAGCCAAAAGAGTCATAAACCTGAATTATGTTAAGTGATGAAAGCAGATAGCGAAAAGTAGTTAATCAATAATTATTGTGACCCTTTCCATTTGAATGCTCAGCGCTCCCTTTAATTAATTCTCAGTTGTTAGCAATTCTTTCATCTTCTAAAAATTGGCACCACGGACTTTACCGGTTGTACTGTCAACATAATTTACAGCCAGCCACTACCCAACACCCCAAGCATTTACTAACTCATTGTAATTAAATGAAATAATAAATATGGCACACTTTATGCTTAACATAAACCACAAGACTTGAGCAACGTCTGGCAGTGTTGAGACACTGCAGCGAAAGCCACCTAACTGGCAGTAAAATTTGGAGAACAACATGATTACAAAGAAATTCCTGGGAAAGTGCGTAGCCATATGTGCACTGGTATTCAGCGGCTCCCTGTACGCAGCACCCATTTATGTCGGCAGCTGGGATACCTACAATGCCGACGGCCCGAGCTGGAGTGAATTCACAACGCCAACCTACACTGGCCAGGAAGTTGCCGCCCTGCTGTTTGGTGGCAGCTATAGCAATTACGCGATTTCAACCGTGAGTGCCGACCCCCTGGCCATCAACAACATGGTCTGGCTTGACCAGATCTATATCGGGGTCGACCTCTTCGGCGAAAGCTACCGGGTTGATTCCAACAACAACGGTATTTACGACATTCGGGGCGACACCAGCGCCTGGGTCAGAGACAACGGCCAGGGTGACGGATACATCAACTATGCTTTCCTGATTGAGCAAACTCCCGGTGGCACTGTGCCCGCACCCGGCACCTTGCTGCTGTTGGGCATTGGCCTCGCGGCCCTGAGCCTGAGAGCCAAACTCGCCGCACGCTGAAAACCACTCGGATTACTGCCCAGAGGTATCTTCTTGGCAGTACAGCTTGCTTCATATTGAAGTCCGCCCCGCATCGCGGGGCTTTTTTATGCTAATTTCTAATGCGACGCGTCCACCTCAGGAACAATGCGTCCACTTTCAGGGAAGTCGGCCAGCAGCCTACTCAAAACTCGTGATTTTGTACCTTTATTAGAAATACATTCCCCATTGGCAACCCGCTCTTCGGCTTTATAAAGCCCCTCCAACAGCTCGAGCCGCTATTGCATCCTCTCATATTCCCGGACGTCCACCAGCACAGGAACTCCACGCCCTCTCGTGTTAACACCATAAAACGGCGGGTTTAATGGATCTGCTTTACAAATATGGAGACACCCACCAGAAACACAGAAAGCGGGCGGATATCTTTACCTGAGTGAATTCTTGACGTGGGAATTACCTGCGTACATTTAAATGCACTTCTATATTGTGGAGCTGGCAAGGTGGGTCGCAGTGAGTGATTTATCGGTGCAGCGCGCCGATAAAACAATACGATGGCATGGGTTCTACGCCAATCAAAATGGATGCCGGGCCCTTTGTTAAACCGTACTCAACAGGTTGCGAAAACCATATTTTTAAGTTCAACCAGGACCCGGGTTTCTTGCTCGAGAGTAGAAGCCCCTGCCTCAACGGCTACTTCAAAAGACGAGCTCGACTGGCCCAGATCCCGGCGAGCCCAAGGAGGAAAAGGGGCAGTATCGCGGGTGTTGGCACTGGGGTCGCAAACCGGCTTGCAAGATCTTCAGTGGAAAAAGGGCCATCAGAGGAAAAGGTCCATGTAGCAAAATTTATGAACTGCCCTGAGAGCACCTGGTTATTCAGGATAGCGAGGGAGAGATTGATCAGATCGTCAGTAATCTCGAATGAGAGAAGGTCGGACAGCAGGTAGTCGTTCAAAAAAACGCTGTTGTTGCCTGCGCCGCCGTCGAAGATGCCGTTAATCAGCAGGCCCGAGGTCAACCCCTCCACGGTTAGCAGGTCGTCGCCCGCACCAAAGATCACATCGCCGAAGATGTTGCTGTCGCCCGAGACCAGCAGACTGCTATCGCCCTGTTCGGGGGCAAGCTGGATGGCGGTGCCGGACCGACCCCGCAGGGTGCCGCTGTTCTCGATGGTGATCTCGGAGGTGCTGGCCTCATCCGTGCCGATGGCGCGGACACCTTCGATATAGCCTTCGTTGATGATGGTCAGTGGGCCTGCGGGGCGGACATCGCCCTGCGTGGGTTCGAACAATGTATCCACGTCGATGCCGCTGCCGCCATCCATTGAATCACTCGCCGATCCCGTGGACACAATCACACCAGTGGCATGGTTGTGCACCCGCCCCTCGTCAATGTCGATCCCGTCATCGGTGCCGAGAATCACACCGTGGTTATCCAACGTCCCGCTGGCGAACTGCACACCGTCTTCGTCGTCAGTCGCAATCGAGCCATCTATGGACCAACTGCGAGTCGTCGCGTTCCACTCCAGCCCGCGGAGGGCAATGGTGCCACGGTTCTCAATGGTGAAGTCCTCACGCGCTTCGACCACTTCCTCACCGCCCCGCAGTGTGCCGTGGTTAATCACGGTGCCGCCCGGTCCGCGACTCTGGATGGCGCGGCCCTCGGTGCTTTCGATCAGGCCATAATTGGTGATATTAGCGTTTTCCAGTTCGTCACCATTGTCCAATCGGACAGCCTGATTGCGCGCGAGGATTTCACCGCTTTCCCGGTTGATCAGGGTGAAATTGTCAGCATCGTCCTGAAGGCGGATACCCCGGTCACCGCCACGGATAGTGCCGGAATTGTCAACCGTCAGGTTAGCACCTGTGCCCCGGATCGCGTCATCGTCGCCGCTTTCGATCAGGCCCTGATTGTCGACCGACTGATCCGACCCGCCCAATTGCACCGGGCGTCCTTCTGTGCGGACGATCTGCGCATCACTTTCGACGGTCACTGACAGATTGTTTCGGTCGTCGTCAATATTGCCACTGTCAGCCGCAGTGCAGGTCAGCGTCGGGGAATCGACAGTGCCGCCTTCAATACATTGCTCCGCCATTGCTGGCACGCTGGACCAGGCCAGTGCTGCAGCGAGCACCACTTTATGGGTATTTTTCACGTATGCCTCCAAGACTGATCATTAACATCAGCACTGATGCTAGAGGTCTATCGTGACAACCCGATGAATCTTGTATGACAGAGATGTCGGCCGCGACACACCAGAAATCAGGCAGCGTGTGACTGAAAGGGAAAGTCAACCAGAGGCCAATACTCAATGACCAGAACTTCGTAAGACTAGAAATTAAAGGGGTCGTAGCAGCTCATACAGCCTGTGGTGTGAGTTAAGTGGGACAAACATAGGGACAGTAGATATGGTTAAAAAATAATCGTTACGACACCTTTAATTTACCTTTGTTTAAAAAGTCTTATCTGACCCCACTTATTTTGACCCCACTTATTTTCGCCATTTGATGGCCAAAAGTGCTTTATTGGGCAAACCCTCCCATGACTCAAACGGTGTTTTTTTGGAGAAACCGATACGCCACAGTCGCGCAAGAGCTTTCGGACATACTCAGTGTCGGACCAAAGGGATGTGTCTGAGGCATGAATACCCAGAGCACTAGCTCTCCGTTTGGCCTCGGCATAGCTGAGACCGGCGAGTGCAGCAGACGCGGCAATGCCGCAACCGGTTATTTCCTCTTGGATGACGACATCCATATCTTTACCAATTAACGACGCCAACACGGGCCGCAGTGGAGGCGCGAAACGCCCGAACAGAGGTCTGAGCCCTGCAAAGTAGGGCTAAAGTACTTGGCTTTGTTAGGTGTCATTGCCCTTACGTGGTGGAAAAGGAGTTTTAGATCCATCCCCAAATGTCAAAAACCCATTCCAGCTCAAGCCGATATACAAACGTGCCCCCTTTTTCCTATCCATAAAAAGGGCACCTGGGTGATATAAATGCTGCAACCCCTTCTCACTGTAATAATTAAGCAGCTCGGGAGCTTCTCCTTGTTCCAATCTTTCCGTTAAATCTGTATTGAAAGAGGCAAATAGAGGCATTCCATTAACGCTTATATACGCCCCTCCCATGATTAATCCAAATGGAGTCTTAAGATTTATTGCCTTAAAGGATGCGCCTCCTCTTGGTTGGTAAGTTGGACAAATCCCCTCAACACTATATAAGCCGATCTTATTTGGAATCGGCTCCAAACCAAATATTGCTCTTACGATATCATCCGATGGCAGCAGCTTTTGAGGACCAAGCCACCCTGCAGCAGCTGTATTTATCACTGTTTTTAATAGCCATCGTTCTAGTAATTCACCCTCCAACCACAATGTATCCTCAAAATTTTCATCGTTAGCTTGAGCTTGAAAGTTAGATATTTTACCAATTGTAGAATCTAATGGGCTAAGCAGTGAATTGTGATGCCTACAAAGAATATTTGATTTTTCGGCACCTTGAGTTGGCTTTCCTCCTCTGATACGTTTTACGCCTTTCACAACTGGAGGGCAGCCACATCCCGCCTTAAATAAAGCATTACTAATAATATGTTCACCAGACATTCCGTTGCATCCGCCTAGTGATTTAGCCCAACACCTGCTACTCATATTGTCTTCATTAATTTATGAGGGATCTTGTACACCTATACAGTACGTTAATGATGGCTTTGCCATCATAATAATTATTAGAGTGTATTCCTTATAATTCATAGCACTCAAAACAAACCTCTTTAACTTTTTGAATAACAAGTTATTATTTTTTCACATTGGAATGAATATTTTTATTAAAGTGGGCAAGCCCTCTTTAATTCTTCTGCCACTCTGGATGGGAGGTGCAACAGAATCCATGAATGAGGCTGGCATGGCGAAATATACTTTTCTTGCACCCATTGCTTCGTTTATGCCGGTTCGCAATTACAACCCCCTCTGCCACTCCTCCCGCAACGGAATCATACCGGGCCGCTGGATAGCAGTGCGCACTTGCTGCAACAACTGGTCTTTATCGCGATTGAGGGTGCCTTTCAGTACCAGATAGTTAGAGGCGTGGTCGCTGCGGAATACGGTGCGCTCCAGTTCCAGGGTATCCAGCAGAATTTCCATTTCCTGAAACAGTTGCTGCTGGGTCAGTGGTTGGAATTCGCCACCAAAACCTTGCTGAAACCGTTCAATGCCTCCGGGGAAGCTCACTACCAAAGTTGAAAGAAATTCCGGCTGGGCCTCGTTCATTAATTTCGCGGAGTTGATGGCGTGCTGCTCGGTGTATTGTTGCCCGCCAAGCCCATTGAGGATCATCACCGAGCTTTTCATACCCGCTTGTTTGATCTTGTGTAGCGCGTCCAGTGACGAGGCGTAGGTTTCGCCCTTGTCGATTTTTTCCAGCACCAGATCGTCGCCGGATTCACAACCCACATACATCAGGCTGAGGCCGAGCTGTTGCAGCTCCGTCAGTTCTTCAACGGATTTATTTTTCAGGTTGCGGGGCAGACAGTACGAGGAAATGCGCTGCACATCCGGAAAATATTGGCGGATAGCCAGCAGAAGCTCCCTGAGGCGGCGAAAGGACAGGGTCATGGCATCGCCATCGGCCAGAAATACCCGGCGCACCGGGTAGCCGCTGCTGGCCACCTGTTGCAGTTCCTGTTCAATCTCGGACTGGGGTTTGACGCTGAATTTTTTCTGGGGCGCGGTGTACATCTCGCAGAAGGTGCAGCGATTCCAGGAACAGCCGTTGGTGACCTGTAAAATCAGCGAGCGGGCTTCGCTGGGGGGACGAAAAAGGGGTTCTATATAATCCATAGACCTATCCTACCCTGTTGCGAAAAAGTTAGGGCCCTTTATGCACTTGGATAAAACCCTAGAAGCTGTTTCATAACGTCACGAGCGAAGGTGAGACAAGGCAAAAATGGCCGAAAAAGCGGAGTTTACATTGAGTAAATGAGCAATTTGAGGCCATTTTTAACACAGTATCACCGAGCGCAGTAGTTATGAAATAGCTTCTAGTCCCGGCGCCAGGTTGTGCCTTCTCTGGAGTCTTCGAGAACGACACCCTGTGCCGCCAGGTCATCGCGAATCTGGTCGGCGCGGGCGAAGTCACGATTTTTCTTGGCAGCGACGCGCTCGGCAATCAGTGTTTCGATTTGTTCGGCGTCCGGGCCATCGCTGGCGATTCCCTGCAGAAAGGTTTTGGGTTCCACCGTGAAGATACCGAACACACCGCCCAACGCTTTTAACTCGGCGGCCAGTTTCGCCGCCTGAGCCGGGTCGGTTTTGGCACAGGTGTTCATGTCCCGCACCAGGTCATACATGGCGGCCAGTGCATCGCGGGTGTTGAAGTCGTCATCCATGGATTCGACAAAACGGCGGTAGTAGTCACTGGCGTGCAGTGTATCGAGAGCTGCGGGAGCCGCTTCGGTAAAGGGAAGCAACGCGGTGTAGAAACGGTCGAGGCCGCCCTTGGCCTCGATCAGATTCTCTTCGGAATAATTGATGGGACTGCGGTAGTGACTGGACAGCAGGAAGTAGCGCACCACTTCCGGATGGTATTTTTTCAGCACTTCGCGGATGGTGAAGAAATTGTTCAGTGACTTGGACATTTTCTCGTTGTCCACCCGCACCGCACCGGCGTGCATCCAGTAATGCACGTATTTTTTACCGGTGGCGGATTCGCTCTGGGCGATTTCGTTTTCGTGGTGGGGAAACGGCAGATCCGGCCCGCCACCGTGGATATCGAAGGTGTCACCCAGACAACAGGTGGACATGGCGGAGCACTCGATATGCCAGCCGGGACGACCGGGGCCCCAGGGGGATTCCCAACTCACTTCGCCGGGTTTGGCACTTTTCCAGAGGGCAAAATCGCGGGGGTCTTCCTTGGCTTCGTCCACCTCGACGCGGGCACCAGCCAGCAGGTCTTCGGGGTTGCGACCACTGAGTTTGCCGTAGTCGGCAAACCGACTGACCCGGTAGTAGACATCACCATTGTCGGCGGCATAGGCGTAGTGGTTGTCCACCAGAATCTGCACCATGGCGAGGATATCGTCCATATAGGCGGTGGCGCGGGGTTCCAGATCGGGCCGCAGCACACCAAGGGCATCCTCGTCCTCGTGCATGGCGTCGATCATCCGGTCGGTGAGCGCCGTATAGGGTTCGCCATTGTCGTTGGCGCGGTTGAGAATCTTGTCGTCGATGTCGGTAATGTTGCGCACGTAGGTGACATCCCAGCCCCGGGTTCTCAGGTAGCGGGTGATCACGTCAAACGCCACCAGTACCCGGGCGTGACCGATATGGCAGTAGTCGTAAACGGTGATACCGCAGACGTACATGCGAATCTTGCCCGCCTCGATGGGTTTGAAGACTTCTTTCTGCCGGGTCAGAGTGTTGTATAGAGTCAGTGCCATAGTGCCTTGTCTTATCAATAAGCGGGGTCTTCAGTTGGACCCCGACGGTCAGCTTTTCCAGTTATCCCTGAGTTCGATGGTGCGGTTAAACACCAGGGTATTCTCGCTACCGGATTCCGTATCCCGACAGAAATAACCTTCCCGCTCGAACTGATAGTTATCCCCTGCAACGGCCTCCGCAAGACCGATTTCGCCCTTGCAACCGGACAATACCGTCAGCGATGCCGGGTTGATGAAGTCGAGGAAGTTGCGATCGCCCGCCTCCGGCGCCGGATCGCTGAACAGCCGGTCATAGAGCCGCACTTCACAGTCCACGCACTCCGTCGCGGATACCCAGTGAACCACACCGCGGGGACGAATGCCCTCGGGCGGATCTTCGCCGTGAGTGCCGGGAATCATTTCCGCCAGAATTTCGACGATCTCGCCGCGGTCATCCTTCACCACTTCGTTGGCCTGAATGACACAGGCACCGCGCAGCCGCACCCACTCGCCGGGCACCAGCCGCTTGAATTTCTTGCGGGACAGACTGCTGTCTTCGTTGAAGTCCTCGCGGTCGATATAGATTTCCCGGGTAAAGGGCAATTGGCGCTCACCGAGGTCATCGCGATTGGGATGACCGGCCACAGTGCGCATGTCCACCTCGCCGTCGGGCACATTGGTGAGCGTCACTTTCAGGGGATGCAGAACACACATGGCCCGCGGGGCATTGTCGTTGAGATCGTCACGGATAAAGTGCTCGAACTGGGCCATGTCCACCACACCGTCAGTCTTGGCCACTGCCAGGCTGTCACAGAAATTGCGAATTGCCCGGGGGGTTACGCCCCGACGGCGCAGACCGGAGAGCGTCGGCATACGCGGATCATTCCAGCCGCTGACATGGCCCTCATCCACCAGCTGTTTGAGCTTGCGTTTGCTGGTAATGCTGTAATTCAGATTGAGCCGGCCAAACTCGAACTGACGCGGCTTTGACGGCACCGGCAGATTGTCGATAAACCACTCGTACAACGGTCGGTTGGCGGCGAATTCCAGTGTGCAGATGGAGTGGGTCACCCCCTCGATCGCATCTTCCTGACCGTGGGCGAAATCGTAGGAGGGGTAGATGTTCCAGGTGTCGCCGGTGCGGTGATGGGATCTTTTCTTGACCCGGTACAACACCGGGTCGCGCAGGTTGATATTGGGCGAGGCCATGTCAATCTTGGCCCGCAGGGTCATGCGGCCCTCGTCAATGGCACCGGTTTTCATCTGTTCCAGCAGTACCAGATTGTCTTCAACGGAACGATCCCGCCAGGGGCTGTTTTTGCCCGGCTCGGTGAGGGTGCCGCGGTATTCGCGCATCTGCTCGCCATTCAGCTCGCAGACAAAGGCCTTGCCCTCCCGAATCAGGTACTGGGCCCACAGGTACAACTGCTCGAAATAATCTGAGGCATAGCGCACCTCACCATCCCACTGAAAACCCAGCCAGCGCACGTCGTCGATAATCGCCTTGACGTACTCGTCCTCTTCTTTTTCCGGATTGGTATCGTCAAAACGGAGGTTGCACGCGCCACCGAACTGCTCGGCCAGCCCAAAGTTCAGGCAGATGGATTTGGCGTGCCCGAGGTGCAGGTAACCGTTGGGTTCCGGGGGAAAACGGGTGATCACTCTCGTCACCGAGCCATCGGCCAGCTCCCGGGAGATCAACTGCTGAATAAAATTGAGCGGTTTATTATCGTCTGCCATACTGCAGCCCCGCCGGGCCATCCTCCGCAAAAAAGAGCCGGATTATAGCCTCCGGGGAAGCCTGTATAAACAACTGATCACCAACCGTCCGGGATTCTTCAGCTTCCGCCCTGTATGAATCCTCTGCAAAACACCAGAATCGAGCTGTGAGTTAACCCTATTCCCGCCATGCACCCCAATCTCCGAGCCATTCTCTACCTGCAGCTCTGCCTGATGTTTTTCCTGGTGGGCGACTCGGTGGCGAAGCGCCTGCTGGAGACAATTCCCCTCGGCCAGATGATCTGTCTGCGCACCGCCGCTTCATTGCTGGTACTGACGGCGTTTATTCTGGCCACCGGCCGCCTGCGAACCCTGCGTGTCAGCAAACCCGTGCACCAACTGTTGCGCAGCCTATTCTTTACCGTGATCAGCCTCGGCTACTATGTGGCGATCAAGCATTTTCCGATCAGTGCAGTGAGTGCCGCGACTGCGGGTGCACCGATCCTGATTTCGGCCATATCGCCACTGATTCTCAAGGAGCGGGCCAACGCCATTCAGTGGCTGGCCACCATCACCGGTTTTATCGGAGTCTGCCTGGTACTGAAGCCGGATGTCAGCAATTCCGGCTGGCACTATCTGGCGCTGACGGTCCTGCCCCTCGCCTTTGCCATCATGATTCTCTGGTCGCGCTATCTGTCCCGCACCGAATCGGACTGGTCGATGAACTATTACATCTATATCCCGCTTTTGCTGGCGGCATTTTTCTGGCAGCAGGAAGCCTGGATTGCCCTGGATAACAAAACGCTGCTGATGGTTCTGGTCTCCGGCAGCGGCGGAGCATTTGGTTTTATCATGATGGTGGCGGCCTACCGGGTGGGCAAGCCGGTGATCGTGGCACCGTTTCAGTACACGGCCATCATCATGGCGCTCGGCGTGGATATAATCTTCTGGCAGTTCTACCCCAACCTGGGCCTGTGGATCGGGATTGGCCTGATTCTGTTGTGCGCTGGAATACAGGGTTGGCAGGCACGCATTGAAGAACCGGCGATCACCCCGCATCTGCGCCCGGAGGACACCCACACCCCCTGAATTTGCTATGAAGCCCGGGCACTGGCGCCGGGCCAGAGTAAAGCGGTTTAAATTCAACCCTGAAAAACGTAATATACGCACCTCTTTCGACAGTCACAGGGTTCACTACAGATGATTACACTGCACACAAATTACGGCGATGTCAGCCTTGAGCTGGATTTCGATAATGCGCCGGTTTCCTCCGCTAATTTTTTGCAGTACTGCCGCGAAGGTTTCTATGAAGGAACCATCTTCCATCGCGTCATTGACGGATTCATGATTCAGGGCGGCGGCATGACGGCCGATATGCAAAACAAACCTACTCGCGATCCCATTCAGAACGAGGCCGATAACGGTCTCGCCAATGAAACCGGCACCCTGGCGATGGCACGGACCAATGATCCCCATTCCGCCAGTTCACAGTTCTTCATCAACGTTTCCGACAACACTTTTCTCAACCACAGCGGCAAGAACCCCCAGGGTTGGGGCTATGCGGTATTTGCCCGGGTCACCGATGGCATGGATGTGGTCAACAAAATCAAGGGTGTACCCACTGGCCGTCACGGCATGCATCAGGATGTGCCCAAGGATCCGGTGGAAATCCAGAAGGTCACCGTCAGCGATGCTTACGCGGATAAATAAGGTCACTCCAGGCCATGGCAGGTGGTGCTGATGACCACACTGCTGATATCCGATCTGCACCTTTCCCCAGAACGCCCGGCGGTAACCCGGGCGTTTTTTGCTTTTCTGGAAAATCACGCCGACGACATCAAGGCGCTGTATATCCTCGGCGATCTGTTCGAGGCATGGGTCGGGGATGATGACCCCGCGCCACTGGCCCGCCAGGTGATTGCAGCGCTGAAAAAACTGTCCGATAGCGGTGTCAGACTATTCTTTACCCACGGCAACCGCGATTTCTTGATCGGCAAACAATTCGCCCGGGAAAGCGGAGCCACCCTGCTGCCCGACCACCATCTTGACGAGCTGGGCGGCCAGCGCGTGCTGCTTCTGCATGGTGATACCCTGTGTACCGGCGATGCCGACTATCAGAAATTTCGCCGCAAGTACCGCCATCCGCTGGTGAAATTTCTGTTGCGCCACCTGCCGCTCAAAAAACGTCAGAAGATGGCGGTGGAGTGGCGGCAGAAGAGCATGCGAGCCAACGCCAACAAGTCGGACAATATCATGGATGTGTCGGAGGAGACTGTGGCGCAACTGATGGCACAGTACCAGGTGAAACTGATGATTCACGGCCACACCCACCGCCCCTATCACCACCATATGGCCTTTGGTGAACGGCTGGTTCTGGGTGACTGGCATCAACGGGGCTGGTATATCCGCATCGAAGGAGACCACCCGCCGGAACTGATTTCCTTCCCCATCGAAGAAAGCTGAACCAGGCGTCTATTCAGCCCTGAGGGCATCAATAGGGCTGAGCCGGGTGGCATTCAGCGCTGGCCGCACACCGGCCATCAGGCCGATCAGCATGGACACCAACAGCGCCACCAATACGATTTCCCCCTTCAGGGCCACCGGCAGTCCCGGCACAAACAGCCGTACGCCCACCACCAGCAGTGCAATCACCAGCACACCGGCCAGCCCGCCCACCAACCCCAGCATTACCGCCTCACCCAGAAACAGGTTGCGAACCTGACTGCGGGTGCTACCCAGAGCCCGCAACAACCCCACCTCGGAGGTGCGTTCGGTCACGGTGATCATCAGGATGGTGGTGATGCCGACGGCTCCCACCAGCAGGGAAATCGCCCCCAGCCCGCCGCCGGCGTATTTCAGGATGCGCAGGATATTGTCCATGGTCGCCATCATCTGATCCTGGGTGACGATGGTGAAATCCTCGAAACCGTGGCGCTCGATCAACAGCCGCCTGATGTTTTCCGTGAGTCGCTCGGTGGGCACGGCGGGGCTGTAGAAAACGTCCACCTCCATGAGGCTTTCGCGGTTGAATATCTGCAGTCCCTTGTTGGCGGGGATATAGATCATGTCGTCCAGATCGGTGCCAAGAAACTGCCCTTTGGGCGCCATGACGCCGATCACCCGGAAACGGTTGCCGCCAATGTGGACAAACTCTCCCAGGGGATTGTCACCGCCAAACAACTCCCGTTTCAGTTTGCTGCCCAGTACCGCAAAGGCCCGCGCCCGCTGAATATCCTCCTGGGGCAGAAACGAACCCTGTGACACCTCCAGTTTCCAGGCCTTGTCCGCCAGGGCGCCGACGCCGGCCACATCGGTGTAGCGGCTGCGCCCCACAGCCTTGATCTGCGCGGTGCCGAACACCACCGGCACCACCTGCTCCACTCCCGGGATGCGCTTCAGCGCTTCGGAGTCCTCCAGGGACAGGGGACGGGTGGTGTTGAGGATACCGCCCATGCCAAAGGTCTCTGTCTTGCCCGGGGTAATGGCGACAATATGGCTGCCGAACTGGGTAAATTCCTGAATGACGAATTGCCGCAGCCCCTCTCCCAAAGAACTCAGCAACACCATGGCTGCAATACCAATGGCAAAACCGACGATGGTCAGTACAGATCGCAGGCGCTGCATCCACAGGGCCCGGAAAATCCAGCGCAGGTAATCGAGAAAATTCACAGGTCCTGCCCCCGCATGGCCAGCACCGGGTCCAGGGCCGCCGCACGCCGCGCCGGAATCAGCGAGAACACCAGCCCCGACAACAGCGCCGTACCCACCGCTGCGGGCACCGACCACCAGGGAGGCGCCAGCGGAAAGGCGGGCCATAGCCGGGCGACAACCAGCACCGCCACCCAAGCCACGGCAACGCCGGCCACGGAACCCAGGCTCACCAGCAGCAGGGATTCCCCGAGAAACAGTTGCCTCACCTGACGACTACTGCCGCCCAACGCTTTCAACAGACCAATTTCCCGGCGCCGCTGGCTGACGGAAATCAGACTGATATTCATGATCAGAATACCGGCCACCAGCAGACTGATCGCGGCAATGGCGGCGATGGCCAGGGTCAGGGTGGTGAGGATGTTGTTGAAGGCCGCCAGCATGGAATCCTGGCTGATCAGGGTAACGTCATCCTCGCCCTCGTGGCGCTCGCGGATAACCCCCCGCACCCGCTCTTCAACCCGGTCGAAATCGGCATTGGCATCCAGTTCCAGCAGCACCCGAAACAGTCCCGGCGAATTGAACATCTGTTCGGCGGTGCGCACCGGCACAATGATCATGTCCCGCAGATCCAGCCCGAGGGACTCGCCGCGCTCCTCCAGCACGCCGATTACCCGCATGCGGCGATCACCCGCCCGCACCCACTCGCCGATGGCGCGGCGGTTACCGAACAATTCCCGTTTCAGCTTGGAGCCCAGTACACACACCGCCAGGGCTTCACTGTCTGCGCGCTCCGGCAGAATTTTGCCCTGGGCCACATCCATTTTTCGTACCTGGAATATCGCCGCGGTACTGCCCAACACGATCACCTCACGGGAGCGACTGCCCCGAGTCACCGGCGCAGTGCCGGCAATCACCGGCGCCACCGCCCTGATTGCCGGCAGGCGCTCCAGCGCCTGGGCATCTTCCAGGGTCAGGTCCCGGGGCGCGGCGCCGTAGATGGGTGGCGCGCCGCCGGTGGTTTCCTTGCGGCCGGGCAGAACGATCAGCAACTGATTGCCCAGCGCCGAGAATTCCCGGTCCACGTAGCGGCGGGCGCCTTCACCCAGGCTGGTGAGCATAATTACCGAGGCAACGCCCAGCCCCACCGCGAGCAATAGCAGCACGGTGCGCACCCGATGGCGCAAAAAGAGCTGACCGTTAAAGTGCAGTTGATCCAGCAGGCGCATTGCCGTCACCAGTGTAGGATTCGATCTGACCATCCACCATGCGGATGCGCCGCCGAGCCCGCTTTCCGAGCTGGGCGTCGTGGGTCACCACCAGCAGGGTGATACCCTCGCGATTGAGGTTTTCCAGCACCTCCACCACCTCGGCACCAGACGCCTGATCGAGGTTGCCGGTGGGCTCGTCCGCCAACAGAATACGCGGTCTCATGACAATGGCCCGGGCGATGGCCACCCGCTGCAACTGTCCCCCGGAAAGCTGGTTGGGCCGGTGCCCGGCCCGATCCGCCAAACCCACCTGCTCCAGCACATCCAGCGCACTCTGGCGGCGTTTTTTGGGGGCGATCCCCGCCAGCATCATGGGCAACTCGACATTTTCCAGAGTGGTCAGGCGGTTGATCAGGTGAAATGCCTGAAAGATGAAACCGACGTAGTCGGCGCGCAACCGCGCCCGCGCCTCCTCGCCCAGTTCTTCCGTGGCGGTTCCCTCCAGACGATAGCTGCCGCTGTCCGGGCGATCCAGCAGGCCAACCATATTGAGCAGGGTGGACTTTCCCGAGCCGGAAGGCCCCATCACCGACAGGTACTCCCCGGCGTCAATGGTGATATTCACATCCCGCAGCGCCCGAAGCGGCGACTCACCCACCAGATAGGTCTTGTTGACGTCCTGCAGTTCAATCATTGGCGGTCCGGCCAGTTTTTGCCGGAGCGCCCGCTTCGACGCCCTCGCTGCCAATATTACTGACGATCAGCTCGCCCTCTTTCAACCCTTCCAGCACTTCGGTATAGCGCCAGTTGGTCAAACCCTTGTGAATCTGACGGCGTTGCAGAATACCCTCGTCGTCCACCACCAGCACATACTCGTCATCCACCACCAGTTCCGAGGGAATGCGCAGAGCGTTGTCGCCGCTGTCGAGAATGATTTCCATATCTGCGCTGTAACCGGCCAGCAATCTGACATCTTCCGGCAGTGGCTCCAGCTCCGCTTCCACTTCCACAGTGCGGGCCTGTTTTTCCTGATCGAGAATGTAGGGCGAGATGCGCCTTACGGTGGCGGGGAAAACCCGATCACGGAAGGCGTCCAGGGTGACGCGAACCGGCAGGCCCAGAGCGATATTCGAGGCGTCCACTTCGTCGATGGGCGCACTAATGTAGTGACAGTCATCGGTGAGCAGGTCGATGGCCGGCGGCGTCATCACGCCCGGTGGAGACGGCGTGGCATATTCTCCCACCTCCCCGGTCACCTCGGCGACGGCACCGTCAAAGGGCGCCCGCAGGAAGGTCTGCTCCAGCACAGCGGCGGCGACGGAAACGGCGGCGGCGGCCTGCACCACCCGAGCCTTGGCCGCCTCGCAACTGGCAGAACTGGCCTGGGCCCTGGATTCAGCCAGATCCGCCGACTCCTCGGACACCAGATTCCTTTCCGCCAGGTTGGTCAGTCGCCTCGCCTCGCGCAGATCGGATTGCGCGGAAATGCAGATACTCTGGTGCTCCTGCTGGGCCGACACCTCGGAGGCTTGCGCCACCTGTAATTGCGCCTCGCGATCCTTGTTCCACAGCACCATCAGCAGCTGCCCGGCCACAACCTGATCGCCCTCGTCCACCAGCAACCGGTCGATGCGCCCGCCAATGGACAGGGCCAGCCGGGAGCGCTGGCAGGCTTCGACGGTACCGGCACGGGTATTGGCCACAGTGCGCTCCACCACACCCCTCTCAACCGGAACAACCGTGACAGTGACCGGTTCAGGACGCGACCAGTAATAAAAGAGTGCGGCAAGGACTGCCAGAACGGCCAAGGTGATTAGGCTTTTTTTCATCCGCGACGTCTCATGCAAGTTGAAGTTACGCTATGACATCATAAGCTTTGTTGTGCAGGATGCGCGTTGACCTGTATCGGCCTATCTGTAAAAAATGATACCGCCAAAAAAAAACGGCCCACAGGCCGTTTTGATTAGACGACCGAAGCACCGTCCATGAAGGGGCCATCCACGCAGATTCTTCGCCCGTCCGGGGCGGCACAGGCACCACAGAGGCCAACGCCGCATTTGGTCAGGTAATCAATGGCACTGAAGATCTGATCATCGCCGCAGAACTCCCTTTCCACGGCCACGGCGGCGCGCACCATAGGGGACGGCCCGCAATTGTAGAAAATGAGGTTTTTTCGTTCTGCCGGGGGCAGCTGTTGTAAATACTCCCGCAGCAATTCGGTGACAAAACCGTGAAAGCCCTCGCTGCCATCATCGGTGGAGACATGCACCGGGGCAATCTTGCGGCACTCGTCGAGGAAATACAGCCGCTCCGCGGTGCGTGCGCCGGTAAAAATTTCACTGTTGGGGAAATCCCTCGCCAGCTGGTAAACCGCCGCGAGACCGGTGCCACCACTGACAGTAATGATTTTGGCGCCGGCTGGCGGGGCAACGGCCATGCCGTGGGGGCCGCGCACATAAGCTTCAGTGCCGGGCTGCAGTGACATCAACTCGTGGGTAAACAACCCCACATCAATCACCGCCAGCGAGAAAGGGTCGTCGGTGAGAGCCGAGAACGGTTTTTCACCCACCCCCGGTATCCATAAAAAGACAAACTCACCAGCCTGTACATCCACCTTGCGGTCAAAGGTGAGGATGCAGATATCGTCCGTTACCCGCTCATTGGACACCAGTATCACGGGGCGGAACTGCATATCCACATCGTAGCGAATCATCTGCTCCGCAGCGTTGCTGCCCTGCGCCATGTCGCGCTCCAGGGTACGGAAATACTCGCCCATTTCGTCGGTGGTCAGGCCAATCAGCGCGGAACCCACACCGACAATATCGGCACCGGCATCGCGGAAAGCCCGCACATCATCAGCACTGCTGACGCCGCCGCAACCGATGATGGGACAATCCACCGCCTCGGCCATTTCCCGCACGCATTTCAGGCCGATAGGCAGAACACCCTTACCGGACATGCCGCCGGAACCGTGACTCAGCACCGGATGGCCGTGTGACGAAGTGTAACCGGGCCCCACGGTATTGATCGCGCAGAGCGCATCGGCTCCACCGGCCACGGCTGCTCTGGCGATCTCGGCAATATTCGGTGTATTGGGCGTGAGCTTGGGGATCACCGGGATATTCACCGCAGCCTTGACCGCTGCGGTGATCTGGCGAACCAGTTCCGGATCCTGGCCCATTGCCATACCGTAACCCTTGGCGTGGGGACAGGACAGATTCAGCTCCAACCCATCAGATACCGGGGCGACAATTTTGGCCACCTCAACAAATTCCTCGACACTGCCGCCAAAAATGGAGGTGAGCAGGAAGCGATCTTCCGGCACCCGCAGGGTTGCCAACTGGGCAGCGAGCTGTTCGGCACCGGGATTGGTGAGTCCTACCGCATTCACGAAACAACCGGGCGCATACTGGCTGATCACGGGCTCCCGGTAACCGGACCTCGGGGTCAGACCGACACTCTTTGTCGTGATAACACCGACTTCGGGCATGGTGTCAAAAATACGCTGAATAATGGATGTGGCCGTGGTCACAATACCGGAAGGAATGGTGTACGGGGCGGTAATCTGCTTGGTAAGAAAGGGTACTTTTGACATTGACAGGGACTGACCTGAGAGAAATAAGGAAGGAGCAGAAGGATAAACGTCCTCGGGACTGAAATCCACCCGTCAACTACGCGAGAGTACCCATCGATACAACCTCGGACAACCCTCTGTCCGAGGTTACAGGCGCACCGGAATGAAAGCGGAACTCACTGTCCGGCGTTTCCACCAGAGACCGCTCTTCCCGCCGGAAAACAGCGAGACGCTCGTTCACTTCTTTCGCACCACCAGCCTGGAGGGCGAGGTCGAGATAATCCCGATAGTGCCGTCCCTCGGAGGTGAGCAACGACTGGTAAAAATTTTGCAGCTCGGGATCCAGGAAGGGTGCCACTCTGGCAAAACGTTCACAGGAGCGGGCCTCGATAAAGGCGCCGACAATCAGGGTATCCAGCAATTTCGCCGGTTCATGGGTGCGCACCTTGCCGCGCAATCCCGCCGCGTAGCGGGCGGCACTGATCGCACGATACTCGATACCGCGCTTTTGCATGATGGCAATCACCTGCTCGAAATGGCGCATTTCCTCCCGGGCCAGCCGTGACATTTTGTTGAGCAGCTCAAAATGGTCGATGTAGCGGTAAATCAGGTTTAACGCCGTGCTGGCCGCTTTCTTCTCGCAGTTAGCATGATCTATCAGCAAAACAGCCTGATTTTCCGGTTTTATTGCCTCCTCGACCCAGCTGTCAGGGGTCGGACAGGGCAGGAAAGCCTGAATTTCATCGAGCGCGGATACTGCCACAACAACGTGCCTTTGGTGATTGAGTCTGTCGATCAGGAATCAGCTGAAAAAGTGTCCCGCTCGCTGATCAGGGTATTGTCCATCTGGTGAACGATCGGTCGCGCGGCGACGGTGTAGCGCCAGTCTGCCAGATCGGTCATTTCGTCCATCGCCGTCCAGGGGACAAACTTTTTCATGGTGCTGTTGACCAGATCCAGCGCGTGGTAAGCGATGACGTCCGCATAGCTGAACTCCTTGCCACACAGGTAGGGGTCAAACCTGGCCAGCCGGGCCAGTGCGTCCAGGCCCCGCTCTACCTCAACTATCACCTGATCCACCCGCGCCTGATCCGGCGATCCTTTGCTGTCGGGATGATCAAGCAGACGGCTGACCGGCTGTTCAATATGCTGCAGCAGAATACTCATTAATTCCCTGACCTTGGCCCGCTCGAAAACATCCTCCGGCAACAATGGCACCTCCGGAATAATGTCCTCGAGAAATTCCATAATCACCGGGACATTGCTGATAAAGCCCTCCCGGGCTTCCAGAAAGGGTACTTCGCCCATGGGACTCATGGTCAGGAACAGGGGCTCCCGGCTGGGATAACTGTGGACTTCCTCAAATTCGAAGCCTTTTTCCAACAGTGCCAGTTTCACCATATTGAAATAGTGACTGGTGTGAAATCCGTACAATTTGAGCATGGCGGTTACCCGTTCTGAAACCCTCATCGGGCCTGATGGTTATACTGGAAATTGTAACAGAGAATTTACTGGGTGAATGACCGTTATCAACTGTAGCCAAGTTACCCTGAATTTTGATCTGTAGTAAGATAGCGCCCCCTATGGGCATGTCAGTACGCCCAGCCAGAATACCCACATCGGTGACGAGTCACCGATAACCCAGCCGGTGCCGATCCCGGATTGGGGACACTCACACAAAAAGAGGATACAAACTGTGCTTGAAGCCTATCGCCAACATGTGGCAGAACGTGCCGCCGAGGGAATCCCACCCAAGCCCCTGACACCCGAGTGGACCGCCGACCTGGTGGAACTGCTGAAAAACCCACCCGCCGGGGAAGAAGACTTTTTACTCGACCTTATCGCCAACCGCGTTCCACCCGGTGTGGATGAAGCGGCTTATGTCAAAGCCGGCTTTCTCAGCGCGGTAGCCAAAGGCGAAATCACCTGTCCACTGATCGACCGCCCCGCTGCAGTAACATTGCTCGGCAATATGCACGGCGGCTACAACGTCGAAACGCTGGTTCAATTGTTGGATGATGCTGACCTCGCCAACAGTGCGGCGGAACAGCTGAAAAGTACTATTCTGGTTTTCGATGCATTCCATGATGTCGCCGAAAAAGCCGATGCCGGCAACGCTCAGGCAAAAGCCGTGCTTCAGTCCTGGGCCGATGCCGAGTGGTTTACCCGGCAGGATGCTGTCCCCGAAAGTATCAAGGCCATAGTCTTCAAGGTGACTGGCGAAACCAATACCGATGATCTGTCCCCTGCACCCGATGCCTGGTCCCGTCCGGATATACCCCTGCATGCCCTGGCGGCCTACAAAATGACCCGCGACGGCCTGGCGCCCGATGAGCCAGGTAAAATCGGCCCGATGAAACAGATTGAGGACATTAAATCCAAAGGTCTGCCGGTCGCCTTTGTCGGCGACGTGGTGGGTACCGGCTCCTCTCGCAAGTCTGCAACCAACTCGGTATTGTGGTTCTTCGGCGACGACATCCCCGGTGTGCCGAACAAACGTTCCGGTGGCATCTGTATCGGCAACAAAGTCGCCCCGATTTTCTTCAACACCATGGAAGATGCCGGCGCCCTGGTCTTTGAAGCGCCAGTCGACGATATCAACATGGGCGACGTGATTGAAATTCGTCCCTATGACGGCAAGATTCTCAGCGAGTCCGGTGACGTCTTGTCCGAGTTTCACTTCAAATCCGGCGTGATTCTGGACGAAGTCCAGGCTGAAGGGCGTATCAACCTGATTGTGGGCCGTGGCCTGACCCAGCGTGCCCGCGAGCATTTGGGACTGCCCGCTTCGGACCTGTTCCGCCTGCCGGCGCAACCCGCCGACACGGGCAAGGGCTACACCCTGGCGCAAAAAATGGTCGGCAAGGCCTGTGGTCTCGAGGGCGTCCGCCCCGGCTTTTATTGCGAGCCACAAATGACCACAGTGGGCTCACAGGATACCACTGGCCCGATGACCCGGGACGAACTCAAGGATCTGGCCTGCCTCGGCTTCTCTGCCGACCTGGTGATGCAGTCTTTCTGCCACACGGCTGCCTACCCGAAACCCATTGATGTCGAAACGCAACACACCCTGCCCGATTTCATCATGAACCGCGGCGGTGTTTCCCTGCGGCCGGGCGACGGTATTATCCACAGCTGGCTGAACCGCATGCTGCTGCCCGACACAGTCGGCACCGGCGGCGATTCCCACACCCGCTTCCCCATGGGTATTTCTTTCCCCGGCGGTTCCGGTCTGGTAGCGTTTGCTGCCGCCACCGGGGTGATGCCGCTGGATATGCCTGAATCCGTACTGGTTCGCTTCAAGGGCGACCTGCAACCGGGTATCACCCTGCGCGATCTGGTACATGCCATCCCCTACTACGGCATCAAGGAAGGCCTGCTGACCGTTGAGAAAAAAGGCAAAAAGAACTTCTTCTCCGGCCGCATTCTGGAAATCGAGGGTCTCGATAAACTGACCGTGGAACAGGCGTTTGAATTGTCGGATGCATCGGCCGAACGCTCTGCTGCCGGTTGCACCATCAAGCTCAGCGAAGCCTCCGTGACGGAATATCTGAAGTCCAACATCACCCTGTTGCGCTGGATGATCGCCGAGGGCTATGGCGATGTCCGCACCCTGGAACGCCGGGTGGGCAAAATGGAAGACTGGCTCGCCAACCCCTCACTGATGCAGGCCGATGCCGACGCGGAGTACTCTGCCGTACTGGAAATCGATCTGGCAGACATCAAGGAACCGATTGTCTGCTGCCCCAACGACCCGGACGATGCACGACTGCTGTCTGACGTCGCGGGCGACAAAGTGGACGAGGTGTTTATCGGTTCCTGTATGACCAATATCGGCCACTTCCGGGCGGCGGGCAAACTGCTCAACGAAGCCCCCAGCATCAACACGACCTTCTGGATCTGCCCGCCAACCCGCATGGACGCTCACACCCTCAAGGAAGAAGGCTACTACGAGATCTATGAAAAGGTCGGCGCACGGACAGAAATGCCCGGTTGTTCGCTTTGCATGGGCAACCAGGCCCGGGTTAACCCCGGCGTCACGGTACTGTCTACTTCCACCCGCAACTTCCCCAACCGACTGGGCGACGGGGCCAATGTCTACCTCACTTCTGCCGAACTGGCCTCTGTGGGTGGCATCCTGGGCCGTCTGCCCACCACGGCTGAATACATGGAATACGCGAACAAGATCAACTCCATGTCCAGCGATATCTACCGCTACATGAACTTTGACCAGATCGCCTCCTTCCAGAAAGGGGCAGATGAGGGCAAACGGATTGCAGCAGAACAAATCGTCAATGTAGCCTGATCATGCAAGCTATTGAAAAAACCCCGCTTTTGCGGGGTTTTTTTTGCCCGACACAGAAAATTTTGCAGGTTCTGGCGATTAGGTTGCCTATTCTAATCTGCTGTGACTAAATGATTTCACACTGTTTTGGCAGGTGCTGTATATGCATTATCACTTTTACGACCTATACCGTCAGTCTCTGATGCCCGTCAACACCGCACTGGATCTGGCACACGATATCGTCACGCACGAAAAGAACCCCCTCTCCAAAACGCGTCTTGGCAGACTGCGAAAAGCCATTCTTGAATCCACGATTCGCCTCCTGAAACACTACCCGAAACAAGGGTTCGAGTACGAACCGGTGGTGATAGATGGCGTGGAATATCCGGTTCATGAAGAGGTGGTGGTGGAAAAACCCTTCTGTAATCTGTTGCGCTTCCGCCGTGAAGGTTTACCCGCCAATGCACCGAAACTGCTCTGTGTGGCAGCACTTTCCGGCCACCATGCCACGCTGTCCAGGGAAACCTTTGGTCAGTTCCTCGATGACTATGAGGTCTATGTAACCGACTGGCTCGACGCTCGCGATGTCCCTCTCTCCGAAGGTAAATTCGGTTTTGAGGAATACGTGCAGTACGTGATTGAGTTCATGGAGCATATTGGTCCCGGCAATCACATGTTCGCTATCTGTCAGGCGGCTGTACCCGGCTTGGTGGCCGTAGCGCACATGTGCAAGCACAACCATCCCGCTCGACCCAAATCCCTGATCATGATGGCTGGCCCAATCGATATCCGGATCAATCCGAACAAGTTCGGCAGAAAGGTCGAGAAAATCTCCGCGCCCCTGCTGCGTCGGGTGGCCATTCACAGGGTCCCGTCGCGCTACGACGGCGCCGGACGCAAGGTCTACCCCGGCATGGTGCAACTGGGCGGCTTCATGTCGATGAACATGCGGTCCCACGCACAAAAACATATCCAGTTCTTCAAGGACATCGCCGAAGGCAAAATTGCCGAAGCGGATCGCCATCGCGATTTCTACGATGAATACATGGCAGTACTGGACATGGACGCCGATTACTATATGGAAACCATGGAGCGTGTGTTTCTCGACCAGCACCTGCCCAAAGGTATCATGCAGTATCAGGGTGAAACCATTGACTGCGGTGATATCAAGGATGTCGCCATTCTCACTCTGGAAGGGGAAAAGGACGACATGATCAGCCTCGGCCAGACCGAAGCCGCTCTCCATCTCTGCACCCACCTTCCCAAGAAGCTGAAAAAGCACTACGTCCAGATGGGTGTCGGCCATTACGGCATTTTCAACGGCAGCAAATACCGTGAATTTGTGGCTCCACTGATGAAAGACTGGATCAACCGCCACAATAAATAATGTTACCCATCGCTGGAAAAAGGCCGGCTAATCGCCGGTCTTTTTCTTTGCTGGGTTAACGGGATTGGCCTATCGACCTGATCAATGTCCCCTACCGGTGCCGTCTGTATAAATCCTGAACAACCCTGTAGAATCCGCCCTCCATTACTCCAGGTGAATGACATGACAGAACTCCTCTCCCCCGCAGGTTCTCTCAAAAATATGCGCTATGCATTAGCCTACGGCGCCGACGCCGTCTATGCGGGCCAGCCCCGCTACAGCCTGCGGGTGCGCAACAACGAATTCAACCACCTGGATGTCATGGCAGATGCTATCGCCGAAACCCATAGACAGGGCAAACAGTTTTACATTGCCAGTAATATCTCACCCCACAATGACAAGATTCGCAGCTATCTGAAAGATATGGCACCGGTGATCGAGATGAAGCCGGATGCCCTGATCATGTCCGATCCGGGTCTGATCATGATGGTCCGCGAAAAGTGGCCGGAGATGCCCATTCACCTCTCGGTCCAGGCCAATGCGGTCAATTACGCCACCGTCAGATTCTGGCACCAGCAAGGGATTGTCCGCACCATCCTGTCACGGGAGCTGGGTCTTGAGGAGGTTGAGGAAATTCGCCAGCGCGTGCCTGAAATGGAACTGGAGGTGTTTGTGCACGGCGCCCTCTGTATTGCCTACTCGGGCCGCTGCCTGTTGTCCGGCTATATGAATCACCGGGATTCCAACCAGGGTGCCTGCACCAATGCCTGCCGCTGGAAATACGATGCCCATGAGGCTACCCAGACTGAAACGGGCGATATTATTCCCACCAAAACCTGGGAACCGGAAAAACCGGACAGCCACGATGAGGTTGAACCGATGATGCTGCTTGAGGAACAGGGGCGCCCCGGAGAAATGATGCCGGCCTTTGAAGACGAGCACGGCACCTACATCATGAATTCAAAGGATTTGCGCGCGGTCCAGCATGTGGAAAAACTGATCGCCATGGGTGTCCACTCCCTGAAAATCGAGGGTCGCACCAAGTCCCATTATTATGTGGCCCGCACGGCCCAAGTCTATCGTCGCGCCATCGACCACGCTCTGGCCGGCAAACCCTTCGACATGAGTCTGATGGCTGAACTGGATCATCTGGCCAACCGCGGTTATACCGAAGGATTCTACCGACGCCACGTACCCCAGGAATATCAGAATTATGAACAGGGCGCTTCCGGCAATCCGAACCAACAGTTTGTCGGTGAAATCTGTGGTGTTGAGCGCGAGAAAGGCTGGTTTACCGTGGATGTCAAAAACCGGTTTGAAGCCGGCGATACGCTGGAACTGATCACTCCGCAAGGCAATATGACCTTCAATCTGGACGCCCTGGAAAATCGCGATGGCGTAAAAATCGATGCGGCACCCGGCTCCGGGCATGTAGTCCGGATTCCCATGCCGGCGGATCTTCCCCTGTCGGAAGACGGCGGCTACGCCATGCTGATGCGCTACATGTAAACGTTAGCGCTGATGGACATTGGCGCGGCACGACAGCGCCAAAACCAACGGCTTCCTGCTAGACTGTAGCCCGGCGAAAACGAAAAATCCGAGGTACTGTGGCAAAGATTATCCTGTTGCTGGCTCTGGGCCTGGTGGGCTACCTGCTCTGGCAGCAATATAAGCGACAACCCCCCGAACTGCGCCGCAAAGCACTACTCCGCGGCGGTTTTTATGCTCTGTTGGGAATCATTCTGTTGCTGGTGGTCACCGGTCGTGTGCACTGGCTTCTGGCTGCGGCCACCGCCGCCCTGCCACTGCTCAAATTGTTGTTCGGATTAGCCCTGAGGGCATGGCCCTTTCTGCAGGCTCTGCGCAGAAAAAACCAGCCGCCGCCACAGCAGCAGGCAAGTGCTGGCAGCAGCGGTGAACTCAGTCAACAGGAAGCTTTCCAGTTACTCGGTCTGCAACCGGGAGCCAGTCGCCAGGCCATCATCGATGCCCACAAACGGCTTATCCAGAAGCTGCATCCGGACCGCGGCGGTAATGATTATCTGGCCTCGAAACTGAATGCCGCCCGGGATCTGCTACTGAAACTGCACAGCTAGGGCCTGTTAACAGGCCCTTTGCCGCCCATGGGCCAGCAACAGATGAATATAGCGCCCCAACCACCGGTAGGGATCCCGTCGGGAGTAGGCCAATTCCATCTCTATCACTGCTTCGGTAACGGTATTACCACCGCGGGGATTCGTCACATAATCGTGAAAGACCCGTACACCGGTAGCTGCCATCTCCGCCAGACCGGCATCATTCACCCACTGTTTGACCTGTTCGGGATAAAGCGAATTGACCGGCGTGAGACTGCCTGTATCGGGGACGAACCTGTCCCTTTTCAGCAGGTTGAAATTGCCTCGCAGCAAATTGCGATATTCAAAGGAATGCCGGTTGTAGTAGGTAAAGGACAGGCACCCTTCCGGGGCCAGGAAGCCTTGCAACTGCGGCAGCAATAATTCCGGCCTGGCCAGCCACTCCACTACCGCGTGACACAACACCAGATCGAATCGGCCCGGCTGCTGTTCCACCAATGCCTGAAACGGGCAGTGGTGCCAGGTGATCTGCTCATAGACACCGGCCTGTCGGGCAGCCACCTGCGCCACGGACAGCATCTCTGCGGACACGTCATTGACGACCACTCTGTGACCCAGACTGGCCAGGCGAATGGCCAGCTGACCGAGACCGGCACCCACATCCAGCACGGTTAACGGCTCGGCACCATGAATCTGTGGCAGATACTGTTCCAGATCCCGCCACAGCACCGCCAGACGAATCTCGCCTTTCAGACCGCCGTAGACCTTGCGTTGAAAGCGTTCGGCAAGGTCGTCAAAATTTCTATCCTGAATCATAGCCGCCATTATCCGGCAAAATGGCCTGTTTAACTGCTGTGAACTGAAATATTTTCAGGGAATACTGTACTCGCCAGAGATAGACCAACAATCTTGCGAAGTGCTTGGCAACTTCTGGCGCGATCACTGACAAAACCGCCCATACTCCCTTATACTCGCAATGCCTGTAATGAAGCAGTTTCTAATCAATATAAGGAATTTATTTATGATGCGACCAATTCTGACCGGCCTAGTGATGTTAACCGCCAGTTCATTTGCCATGGCCAGTGACACCGGTCCCGGCTGCGGCTGGGGTTCCATGCTATTCAAAGGCCAATCCGGTGTCGCCTCCCACGTTGTGGCTGCGACAACCAATGGCACTTCTGGCAACAATACCTTCGGTATGACGTCTGGCACCAATGGCTGCGATACATCCAGAACTATCAACTACACTGGCAGCAACGCCGTGGTGTTCCACAATATGGATCGCCTCTCAAACGACATTGCCAAAGGTGACGGGGAAATTCTTTCCACTGTCGCTTCAGTCATGGGAATTGAGTCCCGGGACGTGCCCACCTTCAAGCGCGTCATGCACGACAACTTCAATACCCTTTATCCGAATAGCGACGTCACCAGCGAACAGATCGTCGAGACCATGGTCTCTCTCATGGCCAACGACAAGACACTGGCCAAATACGTATAAAAACCTGGCCCGGCGGTCATTGACTGCCGGGCACCCACCCCCTTCAGGACAGATCAACCTGTCCATGTTCATTCCCAGACATCCATAGGATTCATGGATGAATCACAGATTGAAGACACTCCTCACCCTGCTACTTTTTTTACAGATAGCACCGGTGATTGGAGCACCTGACAATATCGCTGCCCTGTCCAGAGATTCACAATGGCTGGCTCTGCTGCAATACCAACGCAGTGACTGGGACGGCGCCCTGCGATCCGAAGTGGACAGTGAAGACTTTTTCCTCAGCGACCGCGGCAAAGTTGACCCGGAAGACGAACTGTTGGCCAATATTCGGGACTTTGAACAGAAACCTGATTTGCAGTGCCGCTTCCCGGCCAGAGCACAGTGGTTGCAGAGCCAGGGCCTGATCGACACCCTGTCCATTGGCGAGGGCCACTGCCCGGAACTCAATCAATGGCTGCAAAAATTCGAGCCCGAACATATCAGTCTGATCTTTCCTGCGGCTTATCTGAACAGCCCATCGTCCATGTTCGGCCACCTGTTTCTTCGGGTGGACCAGAAAAACCAGCGCGACGAAAACCGCCTGCTGGCACAGACCATCAACTTTGCCGCGAATGTGAATCACGATGATCCGGAACTGATTTACGCCTACCGCGGCCTGTTCGGCGGATACCCCGGCGTCATATCGGTGATGCCCTACTACCAGAAAGTGAAAGAATACAGCGAGGTGGAAAACCGCGACATCTGGGAATACCGGCTCAACCTGAACGCTGAGGAAATTCACCGCCTGCTACTCCATACCTGGGAGCTGTTACCGGCTCACTTCGACTATTTTTTCTTTGACGAGAACTGCGCCTATCGCATTCTCACACTTCTGGACGTAGCGCGCCCGAGCCTGCAATTGACACAACAGTTTTCGACATACGCCATCCCCTCGGACACGCTTCGCAGCATTGTCGCCGGAAATCTGGTAGCCAAGGTACGCTACCGTCCGTCAATGGCCACCGAGCTGAAATACAAAATCGAACAGCTGCCTGTATCCCTCCATCCCCTCACCCTGGCTCTGGCAGACCCCAGTAACATACTCCAGGAACAGCACCATGATGAGGACCATCCAGCGATCACGGCTGGTGCTCTGGAGGTGGCCTTCGATCTGCAGCGCTACCAGGCTCAACAACAGCAACTCCCCCGGTCGTCGGTGGCCGACGCCTCTCTGGAATTGCTGAAAAAACGCAGTGAAATTGCTGCCCCCTCGCCGTATCGGGCACCACCCGCGCCGACTGTCCGCGACGATGAGGGCCACCGGACCTTCCAGGTCGCGCTCAGCCGGGGACAGAATGAGGACGTGGAATACACTTTGTTACGCATCCGTCCAGCCTACCATGACCTGCTCGATCCTCCTGCCGGGTACCCGGAAGGCGCACAGATCAAATTTCTCGAAACCGACCTGGCCTTAAGGGAAACGGGCACCTTGCGGCTGGAGCGTTTTACCGGCCTCAATATCACATCACTGACGCCCCGCGACGCTTTTTTCAAACCCCTCTCATGGCGGGTGGATGCCGGGCTTTACAGAAAATACCTGGCAGACGGCGACGACCCACTGGTTCCCACCCTGAATGTCGGCATAGGCCACAGCTATCGTCTCGCCGGGCAGCACCAGATCTATCTGCTTGCCGAAAGCCAACTTCAGCACCAGCACAACCTGCCCTCCAACTACGCGGCAAGCCTTGGGTTACACGGTGGCTGGTTGTTTCGGGGAGAAAACTGGCAACAACATCTTTCCCTACAACTGAACGAGGCGGTGGCGGGATATGATCACCACTACCATCGGTTGAACTGGGAGGTCAGCTATCACCTGGGATTAAACCTGTCCCTGGTTGGCCAACTGTCCGCCACCACCACAGAGGGCAACTGGTTTCACCAACAGCGACTGGGACTGGAATGGCGTTTCTGAAAAGAATTCAACGCAGTTGTCGATGGGCGCTGATCCTTTCGCTCTCAGTTTCGCTACTTACGGCCTGCAGCGGCATGTTCTTTTACCCGCAGGAGCGTTTGCGCCTCACCCCGGACATACTGGGTATCCAGTATCGGGACGTCTTCCTGACTACCCGTGACGATATCCGGGTGCACGCCTGGCATCTGCTGCCGCCATCCGTGCCCAAAGGCGTCATCCTGGTACTGCACGGCAACGCCGAAAATATCAGCACGCATATCCACAGTGTCGCCTGGCTCGCAGAGTCCGGCTACGAACTGCTCTTGCTAGACTACCGCGGTTTCGGCCACTCAGAGGGAGCTGCCTCTCTGCCCGGCGTATTCAACGATTTATCCAGTGCCGCTGACTGGCTTGAGCATCGCAGCCAGAGCCAAGGTATCCCGGCCTTCTGGCTCGGGCAGAGTATTGGCGCCAGTCTGAGCAGTTACTATTTGTCGAAGCACTCCGTCGACGGCCTCAAGGCGGTCATTCTCGACACCCCTTTCGCCAGTTACCGCCGGATTGGGCGGGAAAAATTTTCGGAATTCTGGTTGACCTGGCCACTCCAGTACCCTTTATCCTGGCTCATCGACGACCAATACAGCCCCGAACGGGTGGCGGATAAATGGCCCCACCTTCCACTATTGATTTTCAGTAGTGAAAACGATGTTGTCATCCCCCAGCGGCACACCCGCGATCTGGTCAGACAACTGCGCAGCGGGAGCGAGAGCACCATTGAAACAGTGCACACCGACACACCACACATCGGCACCTACCGCGACCAGTCCTACCGTGAAACCACGCTCAGATTTCTGCAAGAAAACACGGCCAAAAGATGAAGCGCCTGCCAAACAATGCTTCACTCACCGATAAAATACTGTTGGGTGCCGCGACTGGCGATGGCCGAGACAATGCGTTCGACGCTTTGCAGATAAGCAGCAACCCGGTAACTGACATCCATTTCATCCGCCCGGTCGAAGCACAGCTCAGCCTGATTCACAAGCTGATCCGCCAAGCGTTCGTTGATGTAACTTTCTGACCAATAATCGCCAGTACGGTTCTGTACCCATTCCAGATAACTGACGATCACGCCCCCTGCATTGGCCAGAACATCCGGTAATACCGTGACTTTTTTTTCGGCCAGGCTTGCGTCCGCTTTGGCCGTCACCGGGCCATTGGCGATTTCCAGAATGGCGCCGGCGCGCACCTGGCCCACATTGTCAGTCGTAATAGCATTCTCCAGTGCAGCCAGTACCAGCACATCAACATCCAACGCCAGCAGAGCCTCCTGGCTGATCTGGCCGACATCGCTCTCGGTGCACACAGACGATTCGCAGTAGACCATACCCTTGAGCTCACGCGTTTCGTTCTTGTGCCGCCAGATGGGTTCCGGGTCCAGAGCCATGTTGGTATTAATTGCGCCTTTTGAATCAGACAGCGCCACTATCCGGTAACCCGCTTCGTGCGCCAGACGAGCGAAGTGATAGCCGGCATTGCCGAAGCCCTGCACGGCAATGGTCGTGTCCTCAGGTCGTTTTCCTTTGCGTCTGGCCCAGGTTTCCAGTACCAGCAGAGCGCCGCGACCGGTCGCTGCAGTGCGCCCTGCAGAGCCTCCCATTTCTGGAGGCTTGCCGGTAATAATGGCAGGCACTTTCTCGCGGCTGATTTCGGAGTACTCATCCACCATCCAACCCATAACGATTTCGTTCGTGTTGACATCCGGTGCCGGAACATCGCGATCCGGCCCGATGACATCGTAAAAGGCGCGGATGTAGCCTCGGGAAAGCCGTTCCAGTTCCATCCGGGAAAGCGATTTCGGGTCCACCTGCACACCGCCCTTCGCACCCCCGAATGGCAGATTGACCAGGGCACACTTCAATACCATCCAGAAGCTCAAGGCCGTGACTTCATCGGCATCCACATTGGGATGAAAGCGTACTCCGCCTTTGCCCGGTCCGCGACTCTGATCATACTGAACACGCCAACCCGGAAAGACTCGCAAACTGCCATCGTCCATACGGACTGGGATCGCCGCCTGATGAATGCATTTGGGCTGCTCGAGTTGGCGACGAACGTCACAGTGAACATCCAGTCGGTCAAAAATATCCGCCATCCGCGATTGTGCGTCGCTAAAAAGGCTTTTCTTTTGGCTCAAACTGACTCTCCTGAGTTACTGTTAAAAAGGGCACATAATGATCAGACAGGTTGAACGAAGGCTGCGATCTTTTAAAGAATAAGCGTGCTGTGGTCAACGTTGAAGGTCCCCATTCCGACCTGCTTTCGTGGACAACAGGGGGATAAAAAGATTCGAATCTACAACCTAAATGGAGTTAAACCTTTCGCATGCAATGCAAACTTTGCAATCCATACCCCGGCCAACAGCTTTTCGAGCTTGCTCTAATCCATTGAAAAAACTAGAATTGCCGCCCAGCGAAGCGAGGTGCCAGCTCTCTATACACCCAATAAGCCCCGGTGGCACAGCTGGATAGCGCAGCCCCCTCCTAAGGGGCAGGTCGCAGGTTCGAATCCTGCCCGGGGCGCCATATCTTTTAAGGGACAAATATTTCCTGACATCAGGTCTGCTGGCAGAATCCAGGTATTACGAAACCACACGACCGCTCAACCGCGACAGAATGGCCATATCTGCCAGAAGTGTCTGCAGCGGAATTCCGACTCACAACCCGCCAGTTGTGTCTGATATCGACTGGCGAGGCCACTGACTTTGACGGCCGATCGCAACACCTGAGGCTTGTTGCGATGGTAACCCCGACGGTAACCGGTCGGTCCTTCATGATAAGCCAGGTACAGGTGCTCCGGGTTGTACAGGGAAATACCCAATCGCTCGTGACTGCGGCGGTTATACCAACCGATGAAGTCCGTGGCATATTTCATGTGGGTACGGCGGGTCAGTAGACCGCCAACGTCCTCCTCGTATTCACCCCAGACCGGATCCTGCGCCTGGGCATAGCCGTAGGCAGATGAAGACCGAAACCACGGAATGAACCCCAGCAACCGATCCCGTGGGGGCTTTGCGTGGCTTCGAAACGAAGACTCCTGATGAATAAAGGCCATCTGGGTAGCAATGGGCGTGCCCCATTTTTCCTGAGCATCTCTGGCATGGTCATACCAAGCGGGTTCCTGTCTGAAAATCTCACAGATATTACTTTGCTTTGCGGGCGGCGCCGCAGCAAACAGCGCGCAACCCGAAACCGACACAAAAAAAATCAACAGCGCCGCTGGCCTGATCACAGGATGCCGGCGACACTTTTGACGGCAGTAGCGCCAGCATTTTTTACGTATGGATCGCCGGAATGCCAAAGACTTCACCTGAAAATTGTCTGGACAAAACAGGTTTCAGTTCAGCACAAACCGGAGCAAAAGTGAAATAGACGGGTTGCCGCGCTTTTTTCCACACAGGATGCACAACACAGCATGTCCTTTGCAGTACTCAACGGCCTATAATTCCCCGGCACGGGGCTTTGAACGGGTCCACATCTCGCTCACAACATCTGGATATCCCCATGAATTTATTGCTGCTGGAACCCGCAGATTTCATCTCCGATTCAAAGGTCACGCTCGGCGGGCGGCGCCTGCAGCATCTGCTGGAAGTGCAAAGGGTCAGCGAAGGAACCAGCCTCAGGGCCGGGCTGGTAAATGGCCGGATCGGAGAGGCAACGGTGCTCAGGCTCACCCCTCAGACGGCAGAGCTGGCAGTGGTATTGAGTCAACCCCCGCCGCCGGCACTGCCAGTCACACTCTTACTGGCCATGCCCCGACCAAAAATGCTCCGACGCATTCTGCAGACGGTCGCCACCATGGGCGTTAAACAGCTGTATCTGGTCAACAGTTGGCGGGTGGAGAAAAGCTACTGGCAGAGTCCCTGGCTGGCACCAGAAGCCATTCGCGAACAGCTGTTACTCGGCCTCGAACAGGGCTGTGATACACAGCTTCCCCAGGTGCTGATCAGACCCCGATTCAAGCCTTTAGTGGAAGATGAACTGTCGGCCATCATGGCGGACAGTCTGGCTCTGGTCGCCCACCCAGGCAGTGGCACCCCTTGCCCGGTAGGCCCGCTTTCATCCCCGGTAACACTGGCGGTCGGGCCAGAGGGTGGATTTATCGACTACGAAATCGACAAACTCTGCGAAGCGGGATTTCAACCCGTCACCCTGGGCAGCCGTATTTTGCGGGTGGAAACGGCGATCCCGGCCATTCTGGGTCGGTTGTTTCACTGATTGAATTATTGACAGCAACCCATTGTCTGGCACCCGCAACATCACAGTTTGAAAAAATCCGTTTTTGTCGTTATGGTTTCGGTGGAATATAAACCGGTTGGTCAAGATAAATTTGGCCCAGCGGCCAAAACGCTATCTGCGCCCAAAAATGTGTAGATAACAAATTCGACCAATAAGAATTAATAAAAACTGAGGTAGAAAACTGATGAAACTGTATGACTGTGCTGTCGCGCCAAACCCAAGACGAGCCAGAATGTTTATCGCCGAAAAAGGCCTGGACATCCCCAAGGTGGAAATCGACATTCTCGGTGGCGAAAACCTGAAGGATTCTTTTCTTGCGATTAACCCTCGCGGTCTATTGCCTGTCCTGGAACTGGACGATGGCACCCGCTTCGATGAAGCCATGGCCATATGTCGCTATCTTGAAGAATTGCATCCAGATCCACCCCTACTGGGAACTACGCCGGTAGAGCGTGCGCAGATTGCATGCATGCAGCGCAAAATGGAATTTGAGGGAATGATCGCCACCTCCGAAGTGTTTCGCAACAAGCTAGAAAACGACAGTTTCGCCTACCGCAGCCTGCCCGGTGTGCCATCACCTGCCATACCCGGTCTGGTGGAACGCGGCACTCAGACCCTCAAGCGCTTTTTCATTTCGCTGGAAAAATACCTGGAGGGCGGTAACAAATTTATCATGGGAGACCGTTTCACAATGGTCGACATCACCGCCGTCTGTGCAGTGGACTTTGCCAAATGGGTAGATATCACTATCCCCGACGGCAACCGTAACAGCCTGCGCTGGTACGATGAAGTATCTGCACGGCCAAGCGCCAGTGCCTGAATATTTATTGCCGGCAATTACAAAGGCCCCGTTCGGGGCCTTTTTTAGTTAAATCCGAACGCCAGCTAATCCGGCTTCCCGTCATCCACCAGTTTACGCAACGTCAACCCCGCCAGTTTTTCACCAACCGATGACTCCAACTGTGCCATGACTTCGTCGACCCCCCCCACTGATTGAATCTGATCGTTCATCATCGACTGCTCATCGTTGGGTCTACGCACAATCTGAAGAAATTCAGCCACCGTCATATTAGCCGGATCAGATTGCAGCACATAGGTGCTGGGCTCGTCATTGGTTTCAACCACCAGCTCCCGATCCATTAACATCTGCACAGTCTCCGTCACACGCTCGGCAGGTATTGCCAGTAACTGGCACAGCTCCTCGATCGAGAGTGGTTTTTTGTGGCGAACAAAACGGTGGGCTATCCAGTATATGGTCAGCAGCGCCGTTTGCTCGCGCAGCCTTCCGCTCAGTGGTACACGTTGATTACTGAGCCTGATCTGCTCCGGATACTGAACGTAATAGGCCACCTGGGAACCGAGCAGAAGAATAAACCAGCTCAGGTAAAGCCAGATCATGAACAGCACCAGAATGGCAAAGCCGGAATAAATGGCCGCGTACTTGGTCGAGGATGAAGCGAATTCGGCAAACACCAGGCCCGTGCTCTGCCAGAGGGCACCGCCCACCACCGCACCCACCAGCGCCGCCGTAAACTTCACCCGGGTATTCGGCATAAACATATAAACAAAGGTGAAGGCCATGATGATCAGCAGGAAGGGGATCAACTTGGTCACCACCAGCATGATACTGCCAAATGGTTCAATGCTGACCAGTGCCTGAACCACATCGCTATTCATCAGAGAAGCAGTCATCCCGATGGCAGAAAACATCAGCACCGGCCCCACCATAATGACACTCAGGTAGTCGCTGAAGCGACGCGAAAATGGGCGGGTGGACTTGGCATGCCAGACATAATTGAACGAACTTTCAACCTTCTGGATCAGGGAAACCACGGTATATAGCAGTAACGCCAACCCCACAGAGCCCAGCACGCCCACCTTCATGTTCTCGACGAACCCGAGCAGGTTCACCACGATTTCGTTGCCCTTCTCCCCCAAGGGCTGCACCAGATTCAACAACAATGGTTCAATCTGGTTATGCACGCCAAAGGCCTTCAGCACGGAAAAACTGACCGCTAATAGTGGCACCATCGACAACAGAGTGGTGTACACAAGACTCATGGCGCGCAAATTGAGTTGCCCATTGGCAAACTCGCGCATCAGAACAAAAAGAAACCTGACAAATTTATAACCATAGCGCTGGGGTAGCGCCATCGATTCAATATCGGCACGCCATAACCGGTTTTCCAAAAAACTCTTTATCTGGTCGTAATAACCTAGCGGGCTTTGCATTGTTGAGTGCCTGTTCGCTATTGCATGAATGCACACAGGGTATGACGGACAACAGAGAGCGACAAGTCAAAATTCAGGAAAGACATTTATTCCTCATCATGTAGAAATTAAAAAAGTGCGGGTAAATAAAAACCCATCACAGGGCCAAATTCCAAGTAAAGACCGCAGTAATCCCGTGGAGAGATTGGCTCACCGCTGCGCGGTTCCGGGTTTTTCCGCGCCGTTGCGAGCACCGGCGCCCAAAACGGCGTTGCCGTTTTGTCGAACAGGGGGTCTCATTCAGATCTCCCGTCACGGACAAATAAAAAACCCGGCACAAGGCCGGGTTTTTTATTTGTGGCGGTGAGAGAGGGATTCGAACCCTCGATACGCTATTAACGTATACACGCTTTCCAGGCGTGCTCCTTCAACCACTCGGACACCTCACCAAATTTTGTCATCTAAGCTTTAACAAGCCTAACTTAACTCCGAGACCGCACGCCTAAGTGCTCGTTGTCACCCTAGAGGGTGCCCTCTCTGCTAAAGCTCCGAGTCAGCTACTTGGACCCCAGTAATTTTTTTATTTCAGCTTGAAAAATTTCCGCTTACCAGCCCAAAGTTCAGGGTATCTGCCCGTCTGTGGATCAGTTGGCGCAGGATTTTGAGGAGCGGAACTGTACACAAGCAACCCGGAAAAAGCAATTGTCAGGGCCAGCTCTGGAAGTAATCATCAATAGCTGTTTCAGGGGCCTCGGGCGGCGCAATCTGGACAGTTCCTAGATACAGGAAGCCGATGATACTTTCGGCATCGCTGAGCCCCAGCCCTGCCATAACGCTGGGGTCATAGGCGTAGTCGCCAGTTCGCCAGACCGCACCGACACCCTGCGCATAAGCGGCAGTAATCATATTTTGAGCAGCCGCACCGGCGGATAGCCACTGCTCAATTTCCGGGACCTTGGGATTTTCTTTCGGGCTTGCTATCACGACCATGACCATCGGCGCGCGCAGGGGGCGCTCGGCAATACGCTGCCGCGCTTTGTCACTGAGTTCGGCACCCCGCTGTTCCTCTGAACGAACAAACAGTTCCCCGAGCGCCTGGCGCCCTTCGCCCTCAACGATAAGAAAACGCCAGGGGCGCATTCTTGCATGATCGGCAGCACGAAACGCCGCTCGCTGAATATTCGCCAGAATGTCACCTTTCGGCGCGGGCTCGGACAATCTGGGTACTGATACGCGCTGGTGAAGGGCCTGCAATGCATCCATTTTTTTTCCTTACTGCTGTGTCCACTTTGCTGGGTCATGGACATTTTCGATCAGACATCGTGTAATGACGCGCACTGACTCACTGTACCGGGAACATTATCTTACAGGATGACGCCAAACAGTCTTAAAGAGACAAACCGCATTTTACATTACCAGAGCCTGTTCCGCCTTCTGGTAGGTTTTGCCGGTATTTTATCGCTACTCACGTTCCATCGTGGACTGGAGCATGAGCTGATTGTCACGTTGCCTCTGCTGGTGACCATTGGCTATATTCTGTCTTCCCATTTTGTATTGCAGCGCGTCTCTCCCTCATCACGGTCCGGCGTCGGGACGGTTTTATCCTTTATTGATGCGCTGCTGCTCGGTGGCCTGATCTGCCTGATCGACCTGAGCCTTTTGCCCGCTCTGCTGCTGATTATTACGCTGCAGTTCAACGGAATCATTGGTGGCGGTTTCAGGAAATTACGCAATGATAACCTGGCGCTGTTGCTCGGCATTGCAATAACCGCACTCCTGAAATTTCCCCAGTGGACACTTTCGGTAGACATCCTGACCAGTCTGCCACCACTGTTGGCGCTGGGGATATATATCTGTATTTACGGCGCCAGTAGTTCCAGAGAAATCGCAACCTTGGGAGAGAAACAGAAAGAGCTGGAAAAAACACAGGTTCAACTGAAACTGAGGAATTACCGCCTGTCAAAATACCTCTCCCCAACCCTGCTGAAGGCCATCCAGTCGGGCAAAGATGTCAAGCTGGAAACCCACCGAAAAAAACTGACCGTATTTTTTTCAGACATCAAGGGTTTCAGCGAACTGGCCGAAGAACTTGAAGGCGATGTGCTGACCAGCCTGCTGAACAACTACCTGTCCGAAATGTCACAAATTGCCCTGCAGCACGGCGGCACTATCGACAAGTTTATCGGCGACGCCATTATGGTTTTCTTTGGCGACCCCACCAGTAATGGCGTGAAGGCCGACTGTACGGCCGCAGTATCAATGGCCATTGCCATGAAAAAACACATGAAGGAATTGCAACGTCGCTGGGCCAGTCAGGGCATAGAAACACCCATGGAAATACGTATGGGCCTGAATACCGGCTACTGCGCCGTGGGCAACTTTGGCACGGAGAACCGGCTGGACTACACCCTGCTCGGCACCGAGGTGAATCTGGCCAGCCGACTGGAGTCCGCCGCAGAACCCGGCGAGATCCTGATTTCACACGAGACCTACTCACTGGTGAAAGACCAGATCATGTGCCGCGACAAGGGCGATATTCAGGTCAAGGGCTATCAACAGGCGGTACGAATTTATTCTGTGGTGGACTTCCGCAAAAATATGGGAAGTGACCAGAGCTACTTCGAGCACATGACAGACGGCTTTTCTTTCTATATGGATATGGACAGAATCCGCCACTACGACCGGGATCGAATCATGAAGTCCCTGATCGAAGCCGCCGCCCAACTGAAAAACAAGAAAAACCACTGATACCTGGCACCCATCCTTACTGCCTCGACAGGCGCAGCCTGGGCGGATCGGATTGCACGCTGCTGCGATAGGGATTGATCTCCAGCCCACCGCGACGGGTGTAGCGGGCGTAGACCTCCAGTGTATCCGGCTGACACAACTCCCTGATTTCGGTAAAAATGCGTTCCACACACTGCTCGTGAAAATCCTGATGATTGCGAAAAGAAACCAGATAGCGCAACAACCCTTCGCGGTCGATTGCAGGACCACTGTAACGAATCAGAATACTGGCCCAATCGGGCTGCCCGGTGACCGGGCAATTGGTTTTCAACAAATGGCTGTAGAGCGACTCGCTGACGATTGTGTGCCCATCTGCCAGACCGAGCAGCGAAGGATCGGGGGCATAGGTATCCACCTCCACCGGCAGGTCATCCAGGCAAATACCGGGCAGCGAGCCGAGTCCCATGTGACGATAACTGTCGCCGGGGTGGATCCCCACCAGTATCGGCCCCACCACACAGGCACTGACGTCGCGCTCAATGATCCGGGTCACCTCTTCCACGGAGCGATAGCGTTCCTGATTCAGCGAGTTGAGATAGAGTTTCAGGGATTTTGATTCAACCAGATTGACCGTGCTGCCCGGTATCGATAGCTCTGCCACCGCCACCACGGGTTTGCCCCGCATATCCAGCCAGGAGACCTCATAGGCGGTCCAGAGATCCACGCCAAAAAAAGGCTCGGCGCCCAGAATACCCAGTGTCTGCCTACCCTCTTTCCGGGGAATCGAGTGCAATAACTGCGGACTGTAGCTGGCGGGATAGTCAGTGTCGGCCCCCAGCAATAATTTTTTCTCAGTCACGGCACACCTCAACTGCGCAATCGTTTGCCCCGCTCCAGCAGGAACAGCGAGAAGAAAAACAGCAGGGCGCAGAAACCCGTCACCATGACAAAGGCCCATGCCACATTAATATCCGAGACGCCCAACAGACCGTACCGGAAGGTGTTGACCATATAGAGCACCGGATTGGCCAGCGACACCGCCTGCCAGAAAGGCGGCAACATGCTGATGGAGTAAAACACACCGCCCAGGTAGGTGAGCGGCGTCAACACAAAGGTCGGAATAATGGAAATATCATCAAAGCTGTTGGCAAAAACCGCGTTGATAAACCCCGCCAGCGCGAACAGGACTGCGGTTAAAAACACAATGGCGACCGTTACACCCAGATGACTGACCTGCAGATCGGTAAAAAACAGGGACAGCAGCGTCACAATCACCCCCACAGCCAGACCGCGGGCCACACCACCGATGACATAACCCAGCAGAATAATGTAGTTGGGAACCGGCGACACCAGTAATTCTTCAATACTGCGCTGGAACTTGGTGCCAAAAAAAGAAGACACCACATTGCCATAGGCATTGGTGATCACCGACATCATGATCAGCCCCGGCACCACAAACTCGATATAGGTGAAACCGGACATCTCACCGATACGCGGCCCTATCAATTTGCCAAAGATTACAAAATACAGGGCAATCGTAATCGCAGGCGGCAGCAGGGTCTGCTGCCAGATGCGCATAAAACGGCGGACTTCCTTCACCAGGATGGTGGTAAACGCCACCCATTGCTGACCGGCATTCATAACTGTGCCTCCGCCGTTTCATTCCTGTGCGGCTCCACCAGGGAAACAAACAGCTCCTCCAGCCGGTTGGCCTTGTTGCGCATGCTGGTCACATGAATATCCCGCTCGCTGAGACTGGCAAACAATTTATTCAGCGATTTCCCCTTCACCACTTCAACCTCGAAACTGTGCTCATCAATCAGTTGCCCCGGATAACCCTCAATGGTCGGCATCCCTGTCAGGGCCTCGCGGGTATCCAGCACAAACACCTCCTTGTTGAGCTGCCGCAACAACTGCTTTATGGAGGTATTGTGGATGATTTTACCCTGATCAATGATCGCCACATTGCGGCAGAGACTCTCTGCCTCCTCCAGGTAATGCGTGGTCAATATGATCGTGGTGCCGCTGGCATTAATCGCCTTGAGAAACTGCCACATGGAGCGGCGCAACTCGATATCCACACCGGCCGTGGGCTCGTCCAGCACCAACAGCCGCGGCTCGTGAACCAGCGCCCTGGCAATCATCAGTCGTCGCTTCATGCCACCAGAGAGCATCCGGGAGCGCTGATGGCGTTTTTCCCAGAGCCCCAGCTGCCTCAGATATTTCTCGGTGCGCTCCCCCGCAAGCTTTGGTGGCAACCCGAAATAGCCCGCCTGGGTTTTGACAATATCAATGACCTTTTCAAACTGATTGAAGTTGAATTCCTGTGGAACCACGCCGATATACTGCTTGGCCAGGGAGAAGTTCCTGTCGATATCCGTCCCGAAAATAGCTATCTCACCTGCCGTTTTTCTCACCAGAGAACAGATGATGCCGATGGTGGTGGACTTACCGGCACCGTTAGGCCCGAGTAGCGCAAAAAAATCGCCGGGTTGAACGTCAAGGTCGATGCCCTTGAGCGCCTCAAAGCCATTGTCATACTGTTTGTGCAAATTGTGGATCGATAATGCAGCAGTCATAGCGTCCCAATAGTTACAAAAATAAAAACGGTTACAGAATAAAAGTGCCCGGGCGTCAACCAAAGAACATGGCCGGCTCAGCGGGGGGTGATAGTCTAAATGACTTTGCCAGACGTTTGTCGGTTAACACTAAAAAACCCGGCGCATTGGGCTGACATCAGGGGTCGGCGATACTGCAACTCGAACACAGCGACGAGCGAGCTCACTATCGTCAGGGCAAGGATTGACCCACCAACCACTCTGGGCCTATTCTGCAGTGGTCATACTTATAAAAACAGCCCGCAATAATTGTCCATGTATTAAATTGGTATTGCAGACTTGAGATAAGGAACTGCCACGCTGACAGGAAGGACGGCCATGTTGCCCGACTTGACTGCACCATCGAATAAACGGGAAATACCGAGAGTCGGAACCAATCCAATTTCCGGGGTTGCCCCATGAGCACCAACAGGCCCGACGACGAACAGGGTCAAAATACCGTTCTCCCGCCTTCCTTCGATCCGGGAAAAAAATGGTCACTGCGTTGCCGCGCACTGCTGATCACCGCTGTCTATGCGATTGTGGCCAGCTTGTGGATCTATGCCTCTGACCACGCACTGATGGCATTGGCTGCCGATACCGAAACATTCAGTCGCTGGAGCGTGTACAAAGGGATCGGATTTGTCCTGGTCACCTCCCTGTTATTACTGATACTGATCTGGTGGGCTTTCGGTGCTCTGGAGAAAGCCTATGCCGACCTCAAGGCATTGAATCAGAGCCTGGAAAAAAGGGTCAGGGCTCGCACCAATGAACTGGAATTGGTCGCCAACCGTGCTGAAACTGCCGATCAATTAAAGTCATCATTTCTGGCCACCATGTCCCACGAGTTGCGGACTCCACTCAACTCAATCATCGGTTTTACCGGCATTATCCTGCAGGGAATGGCTGGGCCCATTACCCGGGAACAGAAAAAACAACTGGGCATGGTCCGCAGCAGTGCCCGCCACTTGCTGGACCTGATCAACGACGTGTTGGATATCTCCAAAATCGAAGCCGGGCAGTTACAGGTCCGCCGGGAGTCTTTTGTCCTGACCGACGCAATCGATCAGGTGATCGGGAGTGTCAAACCATTGGCAGAGAGGAAAGGCCTGTCTCTTCACAGGGATATCGCAGAGGGTTTATCCACCATGTGCAGTGATCGTCGACGGGTTGAACAGATTTTGCTGAATCTGCTGAACAACGCCATTAAGTTCACGGACCAGGGCAGTGTCGCGTTGCATGTGGAGTTGGAACCGGCATGGATTCCTACCACTGCGGTCGACAGTGCAAACAACAGAATATCACTTCGTGGCAAGCAGCCGGTACCTGCTGTTCGATTCCGGGTCACCGATACCGGCATTGGTATCCGACCGGAAGATATAGAGCAGTTATTCAAACCCTTCAACCAGGTCGACAGTGGCCTCACCCGTCAACACGACGGCACCGGGTTGGGATTGGCGATCTGCGGCCGCCTGACCAACCTACTCGGCGGCGCAATCAAGGTCGACAGTCAATGGTCACAGGGCAGTGAATTTACCGTGATATTGCCACTGGAGCTATCATGAAAGAACCCCGCCTCGATATTCTGGTCATTGAAGACAATGAGCTCAATCGCTACCTGCTGACTTTTTTACTGGAACACCGGGGTCACCGCGTCAGATCGGCCACCGACGGACCGGCAGGCATTGCACTGGCCAAGGCGCTGTTGCCCGACCTGATTCTGCTGGATATACAATTACCGACCATGCATGGGTATGACGTGGCGGCAACCCTGCGCGAGGTCGAGTCAGTGGGCAATATCCCCATTATCGCAGTGACCTCCCATGCCATGGCAGGTGATCGAGAGAAAGCACTGGCAGCGGGCTGTAGCGGTTATATCGAAAAGCCCATCGACCCCGATACTTTTGTTGATGAGGTGGAAAGTGTCTGCTGGCAGTCTCCGGATATGGAAAGCAGCTGATGTCGCGGATTCTCATTGTTGATGACCGGGAGGAAAACCTCTATTACCTGGAGACGCTGCTCATCAGCCACGGTTATCAGGTCGATACCGCCAGCCAGGGCAACGAAGCACTGGAGAAGGCACGCAATACCCCTCCCGACATGATTGTTTCTGATCTGTTGATGCCCATCATGGACGGTTACACGCTTCTCCAGCAATGGAAGTCCGACTCCCGCCTCTCGCATATCCCATTCATCATCTACACCGCTACCTACACCGAGGAAAGTGACCGTGAGCTGGCCCTGGATTTGGGTGCCGATGCCTTTATCCTCAAGTCCGCCGAGCCTGAAGCTTTTCTCAAAGTCCTGTGGCAGATACAGGATCAACCCCATATCGCCAAACCTATTGCGACCAGTCCTGTCGGCCTCGATGAAAACACAATTCTGAAGACCTATAACCAGACACTGGTTCGCAAACTGGAAGAAAAATCCCGTCAATTGGAAATCGCCAACCGGGCCTTACAGAAGGACATTGCCCGCCGGGAAGCCACGGAAGCGGCGCTTCGGGTCAGCGTGGAGCGATTCCGGCTATTGGCCCAGGCCACCAGTGATGCCGCCTGGGACTGGGATATGCTCAGTGACAATCGCTGGTGGAATGATGGTTTCACACAGCTCTTTGGCCACCGTCGCGCCGACTCACAACCTGACGACGCCACCTGGGCTGCGCTGATTCACCCCGACGATCGGGAGGAGGTGCTGGCCGGACGCCGACTGGCCATTTCCCAAAATGGCAACAATCATTGGTCCGCCAGCTATCGTTTCAGGTGTGCAGATGGTCATTGGGCTCAGGTGGAGGATCGAGGTCATCTGATTCGCGATGACAACGGCACTGTCATCCGGATGGTCGGTGGCATGACCGATATAACAAACCGCATCACAATGGAAAAACAACTTCACCGGGCACAACGGCTGGAGGCGCTGGGTATGTTGACCGGCGGGGTCGCCCATGATTTCAATAACCTGCTTACTGTGGTCATGGGTAACGCGCAAATTCTGGAAGACTCGCTGCACGACCATCCCGACCATCAAAAGCTGGCAAGTATGATCACAGAGGCTGCTGAACGTGGAGCAGATCTGACCCATCGCCTACTGGCATTTGCCCGACAACAGAGCCTCACCCCAAGGGCCGTGAACCTGAATCAACTGGTGCTCGGTATCGAACCGCTGCTGCAGCGAACGCTGGGCAGCAATATTGTAATCGCACTGGAGCTCGATTCCCGGCTACCGGCAGTCTATGTGGATCCTTCGGAACTGGAGCACGCATTGCTGAACCTGTGTGTCAACGGACGCGATGCCATGCCACTGGGCGGCAGCCTGACCATCTCAACACGTACCACTCAGACGAGCGATTCAACCGAGCTGGATTTGAGTCGTGGCCAATATGTCGTGTTATCAATCACCGATACGGGCACCGGTATAGCCCCCGAGCTTGTGGATCGGCTGTTTGAGCCTTTCTTCACCTCTACAGAACAGGGAGGGGGAACAGGGCTGGGTTTGGCGATGGTACACGGGTTCATCAATCAGTCTGGCGGACAAATCAGCGTCCACTCAAAGCCGGGGGAAGGCAGCACCTTCCTCCTCTATCTGCCTGTCTCCGACCAGCCACCGATACCGCTGCAGGTTGACGAGAAACCATCTGAAAAGATCGGCGGCAACGAATGGATCCTGCTGGTGGAGGACGACCACCTGGTTCGGAGTGTCGCCAAACATCAACTGGAATCCCTGGGCTATCAGGTCATCACGGCAACTGATGGCCAGCAGGCACTCGACCTGTTGCGCAAAGGCAATGCGGTTGACCTGCTGTTCACCGATTTGCGCATGCCCGGCATGGGCGGCAGACAACTGGCCCAACTGGCCAGTGAGCAATGCCCCTACCTGAAAATACTGTTCACCACTGGATTTGCCGGCCACGACGATGAAGGCGACGGGCTGCAAGACAACACCAACCTCATCAGAAAACCTTACCACCGCGCTGAACTTGCCCAGTGCCTGCGACGGGTACTGACACAGCAGGACAACACATGATGAATCACGATTACCTCAACCCCAGGAAACCGACAGTCATCCTGCGGTCAACAACCATCGTATCTCTGGAAACTGGGGGCCTTTCAAGCGGGCTTGAAACAACCCTCACAATACCGCATGCTGGAACTATGTTGGATTTGATCACGGATTATCTTTCTGGCCAGACAGGTCTCTCCGCCAGACAAACCTACAAATAATTAAGGTCTGGTAATGACATTAGGCCCCCCCGATAAACGGCTGTTGGTACTCGATGATGATGCCGACGTCAGCTTTACCATCTGCACCATTGCCAAAGGCGCCGGTCACGATGCCCGCGCCACCACCAGTGCCGATGAGTTTCTTCACCTGGTTGCAGATTGGGCCCCTTCACACCTGATAGTTGATCTCGCCATGCCGGAAGTGGATGGTGTCGAGATACTGAAACGTCTGGCCGATATCGCCTTTGATGGCGTCGTGATCGTTGCCAGCGGTCTGGGAAACAGGGTGCTGGAGGCTGCGGGTCGAGCCGCCGCAGAGAATGGTCTCAATGTCTCGGGGGTGCTGGGTAAGCCCTTTACCCCCAACCGACTCCGCGAGCTGCTCAGTGACAAGACCCACCAGCCTCCCCTAAAGGCTCCCGAAAACCGGCCACAGGAATTCCAGGTTACCCGGCAGACCCTCACCGCGGGCCTGGCTGAGCAGCAAATAGGCGTCTATTACCAGCCCAAAGTCTCCTGCGCCACTGAAAAATGTATAGGCTTTGAAGCGCTGGCCCGGTGGCACCATCCCGATATCGGCATCATTTTGCCTGACCGCTTCATTCCGCTGGCTGAAGATACCGGTCTGATCGGCGAGCTGACCCGGCAGGTATTTGGCCAAGCTCTTCGCTGGTTTGCCGAATCGTTTCGTGGCACCAATACCACCATCGCCCTGAACATGTCCGTCAGGGTAATAGCTGACGCCGGCCTATCCGAGTGGCTGATGACCCAGTGTCAGGAACTGGGACTGGACCCTCACCAGATTGTGCTTGAGATTACCGAAAGCAGCAGCATGGAAAACCCGATCATGATGCTGGAGTTTCTTACCCAATTTCGCATCAAGGGGTTCAGCTTATCGATTGATGATTTCGGGGTGGGCTACTCATCCCTGATTCAGCTGGCCCGATTGCCGTTCTCGGAAATGAAAATTGACAAAATGTTTATCATCTCGGCACCACAGTCCGAGGAATCACAAAAAATTGCAGCGGCGATTGTGGGTCTGGCCAGGGCACTGGGGCTACTGGTGACCGCCGAAGGCGTGGAAGATCAGTGGACACTGTCCTTTCTCGCCGAGATTGGTTGCGACTCAGCTCAGGGGTATTTTATTGCACGCCCGATGTCACCGGACGACACCCTCTCGTGGCTGGCAAACCCGCCGGTAATTGACGGAGGCTGTTGATGCATATCCCGGAGGACATTCTCTTCGAATGTCACCCCGATCCGATGTGGATCTATGACAGGGAAACCCTGCGCTTCCTTGACGTAAACCATGCCGCCATCGCCAAATACGGCTATTCCCGCGACGAATTCCTCGCCATGACCATTGAGGATATTCGACCGACGGAAGATGTTGCCAAATTACACGAAAACCTCGCAAACCCGGCTGCAGGGTTTAATGACGCAGGTATCTGGCGCCACTGCCTCAAGTCCGGGGAAATTATTTCAGTGGCCATCACCGCGCACACCCTGGACTATGACGGCACAAAAGCCGAACTGGTCTCCGCCCGGGATGTCACCCAGTTACTGGCGCTGCAAGCAGATAAAGCCGACCATCTGAAGCGGGAGCAGGATTTGCGGCAGGAAGCCGAGACCTCGGCCAACCTGTTTCAATCCCTGTTCGAAGCGGCGCCCGGGCAATTTCTGGTCATGACCCCCGATGAATTCAGGATTGTCGCCGCCAGTGATGCCTATCTCAAGGCCACCGGTACCCGGCGGCAGGACATCAAGGGCCGTCTAATGTTCGATGTTTTCCCCGATGACCCCGACGACAGCAAGGCAGACGGTGTCCGGAATCTTCGGGCCTCGCTGGAACAGGTCAAAGAGACCGGCATGTCGGATATTCTGCCGGTTCAGCGCTACCCTATCCCTCGTCCGGAAGACCAGGGCGGCGGCTTCGCCGAACACTTCTGGAGTTGCGTGCACACCCCCCTTAAAGGGGCCGATGGTCAAATTATATTCATTATCCTCAGAACCGAGGATGTCACTGACTTTGTCTACTCAGCTGAGGGTCGCCTGGCATCCCAGCGAGCCACTGACATGGAGGAGCACGACGAGGCTCGATTGGAGCTGGACATCCTGCTGCGATCCCGCGAATTGAAAATGGCCAACAGCCGCCTGCAGGAACAGGAGGCCAGCCTGCGTACGGCCAAACGGTTACTGAAGCTGGGGATATGGAAACTCAATCTCGACAGCGATGTGCTCAGCTGGTCTGACGATATCTACGACATGTACGATATTGCTCCCGAGGACTTTGGCCACTGCTTCGATGCCTACCTGCAATTGATGCACCCGGATGACCGACAGGGTCTGGTCGACGAGCTGAACAGTTTTCTGGAAAAACCCGATACACCGTTGCAATTTCGCCACAGGATTCCCAAACCGGACGGCAGCATTATGTATGTTCAGGGCATGGGTGAGCTGGCCAATACTGCCGACGGACGAGTGCTCACCGGTGTGGTGCAGAATATTACCGATCAGGTTCTGGCCGACAACCGTCTGGCCGAGGCCACCAGCCTGCAACGGATTGCCGGAGAGGCCGCGCGTCTGGGGGGTTGGCGTTTCGATCTTGAGAGAAAGATCATGACCTGGTCCAGAGAGATCGCCGACATCCACGATGTCGGGCAGCAATTTCAACTTACATTCCAGGATGTCGTCAATTTTTATACCCCGGAATATCGCAATCGTTTTCAGCGTGTTTTTGATGCCTGTGCAACCCGAGGGGAACCCTTTAGCGAAGTGATGGCAAAAACCACTGCCACAGGCAGACCCATTTGGGTGCGCAATACCGGTGAAGCTGAATACAATGTCGATGGGAATATTTGTGCCGTGCGTGGAGCGCTACAGGACATTACCGACCACATCAACGCCCGCGAGCAATCAAAAACCCTGTCCAGTCAGTTGGAGCAGACCCTGGAGAGTATGAGCGATGGCTTCTTCACCCTCGACAGGGACTTCAATTTCACCTTCGTCAACAACGAATTTTGCCGAATTCTCAACAAGCGCCGGGATGCACTGATTGGCAATAACGCCTGGGAGTGCTTTCCGGCTGCCGCGGATTCTGCTTTCCGCACCGAGTATGAAGCGGCCCTTACAACACAGACGACACGTACGTTTACCGAACGTTACAGCGAACTGAATATCTGGTTGCGGGTAAAGGCCTACCCCTCGATCGAAGGACTCGCCATCTATTTTCAGGATGTCACCCAGGAGCGAGCCAGAGAGCAACACCTGCGACTGCTGGAATCCGCCATCTCCCGGCAAAATGACATTTTACTGATCACTGAAGCAAGACCTCTGGATGAACCCGAGGGGCCCAGAATCATCTATGTCAACGATGCCTTCGAGCGGCACACCGGGTATAGCCGGGAGGAGGTCATCGGCAAAACACCGCGCCTGCTGCAGGGGCCAAAAACCCAGCGGGCAGAGCTGGATCGCATTCGGGAGGCCCTTACCCTTTGGCAGCCCGTGCGTGCTGAACTAATCAACTACACCAAAAGTGGTGATGAGTTCTGGCTGGAAATGGACATTGTCCCACTGGCGGACGAAACCGGCTGGTTTACCCACTGGGTTGCAGTAGAGCGGGATATTACTGACCGGAAAATGGCTGAGCAGGCTGTCAGGCAGAGTGACGAACGATTCCAACTGGTCTCCAAAGCCACCAACGATGTGATCTGGGACTGGGACCTTGTTGAGGACAGCCTGTGGTGGAACGAAAACCTGAAAACCATGTTCGGTCACGACCCTGCACAGATCAATCACGGCCTGGAATTCTGGGTTGAACATATTCATCCGGATGATCGCAATGCCCTGCTCACAGAACTCTATGCCGTTTTTAACAGCGGTGGACTCACCTGGCAGGGGGAATACCGGTTTATCCATGCCAATGGCAAGGCGCAGTCCGTGGTGGATCGGGGCTTTATCACTCGGGATTCAACAGGCAAAGCCATACGCATGGTCGGCAGCATGGTGGATGTCACCGAACTGCGGGAAATGGATGAACGGCTGCGCCAGTCACAAAAGCTGGAAGCGGTCGGCCACCTCACCGGTGGCATTGCCCACGATTTCAACAATCTGCTCACGGTAATATTGGGCAATGCCGAATTCATGCAGGAGCAGCTCGGCGATCAACCCGACCTACAGCGGTTGGCAGAAATGTCTGTCACAGCGGCGGAGCGGGGAGCGGAGCTCACCAACCGCTTGCTCGCCTTTGCCCGTCGCCAGGCATTACAACCCAGGCGGGTGGATATCAATAAACTGGTTACCGACACTCTGGGATTACTAAAGCGAGCTCTCAACGAAGATATTGAATTGACGTTTGTCGATACCAGAGAGCTCTGGACTACCGAGATTGATCCTGGCCAACTGGAAGTGGCACTGCTCAATCTGGCCATCAATGCACGGGATGCCATGCCAGAGGGCGGCAGGTTGTTGATAGAGACAGCTAATACGCTGCTGGATGAGGCCTATACGCAGGACCAAGTGGATGTGATCGCCGGTGACTATGTGCAGGTATCGGTATCCGACAGTGGCTCCGGCATGCCTGCCGATATTGTCAGCCAGGCCTTCGACCCATTTTTTACCACCAAAGTGATGGGCAAAGGCAGTGGTCTCGGCCTCAGTATGGTGTATGGCTTTGTCAAACAATCCGGTGGGCATGCCAGGATTTATTCTGAAGAAAATGAAGGCACCACAATCAGACTCTATTTTCCACGTGCGGCCGCAACAGACGTGGAGCCCCATGAAGCAACGCGGGAGATTGAGCCCAGAGGCGGATCAGAACATATTCTGGCGGTTGAGGATGACGATCAGGTGAGGACCTATGTCACCAATCTGCTGGAAAGCCTCGGTTACCGGGTCACAGCTGCCCGGTCCGGCGCGGAGGCATTAGATATCCTGCTACAGCACAAGGATATTGAACTGTTATTTACCGATGTTGTGATGCCGGGAGGTATCAATGGTCGACAACTTAGCGAGCAGGCGCTTAGCATCCATCCCGATATGAAAGTATTGTTTACTTCAGGCTACAGTGAAAACGCCATTATTCACAATGGTCGCCTGGATAAAGGCGTGCAGTTGATCAGCAAACCCTATCATCGCGAGCAGCTGGCACTAAAATTGCGCGAGATACTGGACCCGCCCTGATCCCCTGCCCCAACCGCCAGCTCAATAATGCCCGGCACTCAGCATTTAACGCAGTTTCGACCACTGTTTTTGGCCCGATACATGGCTTCATCAGCACGAGCCACCAGTGCCTTTCGGGTGTCCCCCTTGCGCCATTCCGTGACACCCACGCTGATCGTGACCCCGCCGAGCTCACCAAAATCGAGAGCTTCGACATGGGCTCGCAAACGCTCTGCCAATTGGGCACCATCATCCAGCGTGCTGTTGGCTGCCAGCACAATAAATTCTTCACCACCCCAGCGCCCCAGATTATCGGACTCGCGCAGTGTGACGAGCAAGCTTGGCCGGAGTCATGTGGACTGCTTGCAGCAAGTTCATCACTCATTTTCCTCTGACATCAGATCGAAAAAAAGGAGGGGGCTACCACGATAGGCTATTTCGGTGGGTTTGACAGGGATCCACAGGAGAACCAAACCGGGCTTGGATCGCCAAACTGAACAGGATTCGCAGCAGGGGAAAAGGCCTAAAAAAACAGGGCCAGTGATTTACATCACTGGCCCTGTTCTAATAATGGAGCGGGAAACGAGGCTCGAACTCGCGACCTCAACCTTGGCAAGGTTGCGCTCTACCAACTGAGCTATTCCCGCATTTTATCCCATCAGGATAAAAGTGGCGTCCCGTAGGGGAGTCGAACCCCTGTTACCGCCGTGAAAGGGCGGTGTCCTAGGCCTCTAGACGAACGGGACACAAGGTTCTCATCAAGAGAGGCGCGCATTCTAAGAAGCGGCATGTGCGCTGTCAACCCTGCATTCTGTTTTTCTCTGCGGCAGCCCGAAAACCCACGACACTGGTCCGGTAGCAACCCGTGATCAGAATTTCAGGACGGCTCCAATTGCAAGGAGGCCGAATTCACGCAATATCGCAGTCCGGTTGGTTCAGGGCCGTCATCAAACAGGTGTCCCAGATGAGCGCCACAGTGCGCACAAGTGATCTCGGTACGGCGCATGCCATGGCTAGTATCGGCACATTCATCGATAGCATTCTCATCCATGGCCTGATAGAAGCTCGGCCAGCCGGAACCTGAGTCATACTTGGCCGCAGCATCAAACAGCGGCTGATGGCAGCATTTACAGTGGTAGATACCGGGAGCTTTCTCATCGCAGTAGGCACCACTAAATGGAGGTTCAGTGCCCTTCTGACGACAGATTCTGAATTCGTCAGGGGTGAGCTGTTCTCGCCATTGTTCATCGTTAAATTGTCCTGTGTTCGCCATCCTCGGCACCTCAGAGTTTTCTTATTTATGGCAGGGTTTTGATATACAATCAGTTTTTATCTGAATTGGACAACCAGAAACAATACTTTATGCAACATATCCAGAAGTCAAACAAGCTGAATAACGTCTGCTACGATATTCGCGGCCCGGTGCTCGACCACGCCAACCGGCTCGAGGAAGAAGGCCTGCGCATCCTGAAGCTGAATATTGGCAACCCTGCCCCGTTCGGTTTTGAAGCGCCCGACGAGATCATTCACGATGTCATTCACAACTTGGCCAAGGCCCAGGGCTACTGCCACTCCAAAGGCATCTACAGTGCCCGCAAGGCCGTTATGCAACGCTGCCAGTTGATCGGTATCCCGAATGTCGACATCGACGATATCTTCCTGGGCAACGGCGTCAGCGAACTGATTGTCATGGCCATGCAGGCACTACTCAACAACGGGGATGAAATTCTGGTGCCGGTGCCGGATTACCCCCTGTGGACGGCTGCCGTCAATCTGGCCGGGGGCAAGGCGGTTCACTATCTCTGCGACGAAGCCAACGAATGGCAACCGGACATCGAGGATATCGCCCGCAAGATCACACCGAATACCCGGGGCATTGTGGTAATCAACCCCAACAACCCCACCGGGGCTGTTTACTCCGAGGCGGTTCTGCAGAAAATTGTCGAACTGGCCAGGGAGCATGACCTGATCATTTATGCCGATGAAATCTATGACCGCATTCTCTACGATGATGCAGTACATGTACCACTCGGCAGTCTGGCCACTGATGTGTTGTGTATCACGTTCAATGGGTTATCAAAAGCCTACCGCCTGGCTGGCTTCCGTTCCGGCTGGCTGGTGGTAAGTGGCGCAAAACACCGCGCCCGCAGTTATATCCAGGGGATTGAAATGCTCGCATCCATGCGGCTGTGCGCCAACGTGCCGGCCATGTATGCCATTCAGACCGCCCTGGGCGGCTATCAGAGCATCAACGATCTGGTGGCACCGGAGGGCCGTCTCTACCAGCAACGCGAAAAAGCCTGGTCCCTGTTGACCCGGATACCCGGTGTCAGTTGCGTCAAACCCAAAGCGGCGATGTACCTGTTCCCCAAACTGGACCGGGAAATTTATCCGATTGAAGACGACGAGCAATTGGTGCTGGATTTATTACTGGAAGAACGGATTTTGCTGGTGCAGGGCACCGCTTTCAACTGGCCGGATCCCGACCATTTCCGCATCGTATTCCTGCCGAGGGAAGACGACCTGGAGGAAGCCATTGAGCGGCTGGCCCGCTTCCTGGAAAAATACCGTCTCAATCATCCGGTGACAAAGGTAAAACTGGCTCAGGTGGCCCCGTAACTGATCGGATAGAGAATTCTGTCCCGGTAACCGGTCAGTACCGGGACGTAACCTGCCAGCTCCCGGTCCAGTTGCGGATCGTTACTGTCCACCATCAGCGGCCTGCCTGCAAGTTGAGTAATTTTGGTTTTGGTCGCCACGACAATCAGGTTATCCCGGCCAGCGCGCCTGATAATCGCAGGTGTCAATTGCTGATTGCCACGACCCAGCAGCATGCCCTGCCCCCCAATTGGCGTAATGATAATACTCACCGGGCCGTTGAATCCCACCACCGCCTGTTCGATTTGTCTGGCTGAAACATCCCTGGCCAGCAACTGCCCATTCCTGACCAGATCCACACCAAGCAGTGTGTTATCGAGCCCCATTGCCGCCATTAGCCCCGCTGTGGTCGAGCCGGGGCCCACCAGATAGAGTGTGTCATCCTCCATTTCCTCCATCAGGGTATCGGCTATTTCATCAACCACAAGCGCCTCCACTTCCCGGCCGCCATCCTTGACCTGTTGCATAAAACGGCCTTCTTCCGGCACCAGTAACTCCCCGTAGTAACGGGACATTACCCGGCCCTGGCGAAAGGCATCCTCGTCGATATCACGCACTTCCTGCCGACGAATATCCACGAGATCGGCACGAACCAGCCGACAAACCACTTCGCCCGCCGCTTCCGGTGTAATGGCATACACGCCGGAGTGCATCTTGACCCCGGCTGGTACGCCCAGGACCGGCTGATTTGGGGAAATCGCATTGCAAATATTGCGTGCCGTACCATCGCCGCCAACAAACAGCAGCAAATCCACGCCTTTGTCCTCCAGCACTCTGGCCGCCTGCTCGGTGTCCTCCGGTCGGGTATTCACGGGATCCGTTTCACAGACCAGTTCGGGGACAAAACCACATTGTCTGGCCACCGACTCCCCCATCAGACCGGGGCAGGTCAGCACCGATACGGCATCACCACCGAGAGCATGGAAGATTACGTCCAATGCTCTGGCGGCACGCTCTGGAGCACGCAAACCGGCCCCTTCCCGCAAGGCTTCGGCAGCGGCATCACCATCGCTACCCTTCAACGCCGCGGGACCACCGATGCCTGCCAGCGGATTGACGATCAAGCCGAGTGTGAACATGGCAACTCCTGAATGTGCCTTTGCAAATTTAACCCCAAGGCTTGCCTTACAGGGTAATCATGGTATGTTTTGCCAATCGACCACCACCAGTGAGCAAACATGGAGCAGCCGAAAGACAAGTCTGACAAAAAGGTCAAATCACCTGATTTTCACGGTGCGGCTCTGATTGACGACAACGGTCGGGAAATCCCGATTACGGAAGACATGGTGCAGCATGCAATTAGCGACCTGAACCAGAAAGAGCCCCCACGACCAAAAGAAAAATCCCGCCCCTAGCCCTCGGCAGTCGTAAATCCCAGTGTGGCCAACTGGCCTGTCAGATACTCATTGCTGCGCACTCTCGCACCGAAATGCTGGAATTCACGACGTGCAGGATAGGTTTTCCGTAGCTGATCAAACCCAAAACCCACTGCTGCGGGATCACCGGCTGACAGCAATGCCTCACGCATACGACGGTCATCATCTGCTATATCGTAAACAGCCAGTACCGCTTCCGCCAGAGACGTGGCACGGAGCCACCGGACAGGCTCATCACGCCCGGGTTTTGCCGGCGAGGGTTGCCCCAACCACTGACAAAATGCCTCGCACACCATACGGGTACCACTGATTTTGCCGTCTTCGCTGTACCCCGCGATATGCGGCGTGCCGATGGTAACCTGTTCAAGCAGGGGCAATGATATCTCTGGCTCAGACTCCCACACATCCAGCACAACCTGCCACTGTTCGCCACGATTCAAACGCAACAGCGCCGCATTATCCACCACTGGTCCACGCCCGGCGTTGAGCAACAACCCGCCGGGCGAAAAATTCATCAGCGCTGCTTCGTTCAGCATGTGGTGGGTCGGATAGGGCCCACCGATAGTCAGTGGGGTATGCAGGCAGAGAATATCGGCTTCGAGCACCCGCTCAAAGGTTGTCAGGCCCCCGATAGCTGCGTTATCGAGAAATGGGTCGTAGCAGCGGCAATCAACGCCAAGCGCCCGCAGGGTGCGATAGAGCCTGCCGCCCACATTACCGCAACCGACAATGCCCACCGTTTCTCTGAGCCAGCCGGGTCGCAGACGACACAGTGCCGAGAGCACGTACTGAACCACGGCATTGGCGTTGCAACCTGGGGCACTGGCAAATCGAATGTTTCTGGACGTCAGATAATCCATGTCCACATGGTCGACACCTATCGTGGCAGAACCGACAAATTGTATCGGACTGCCCTCGAGCAGCGCCGCATTGACCGGGGTGACCGAGCGGACCAGCAACACATCCGCATCCACTAAATGTGCTGCCGTCAGCTCACGGCCGGGACAGGTCACCACCTCGCCATAGGGCGAGAACAATTCCCTCACCAATGGCATATTGTCATCGGCAACAATTTTCATCGGGTGTGTGATGCCTCCTTCACGATGCGCTGCGTCTGGCCTCTGGCGTGCGCAAGTTTTACGGCACGATTTTTCAGTGTAGTGCCCAGCCCCATTCGCTGACAGAAATCATCCAGTTTATCCAGTGCGATCGGGGCACGTTGCAAAGCGGGTTCCCCAACGGGTGCGTCCAGGGCTATCCGGGTCAGGGATTGGGCCATTAGCAGTTGCTGCCGGTGGGCGGCAATTTTTTCAGGTAGCTGCTTCGCACCGCGCACGGGCAGATTGGCGATTTCAGATCCAGCCGCAAGCAACCCATCCAGCGACGCGCAATGCGCTAACAATTCAATCGCCGTTTTTGCACCCACGCCCGGTAAGCCGGGTATGTTATCGACTCTGTCACCGACCAGTGCCAGATAATCTGCCAGCTGCTCCGGCCAGACCCCGAGTTCTCTTTTGATGGCAAATCGATCCCTGGCAGGCGTACGGTCAAAGTCCCAGAGTAACGCATCGTCGTCCAGCAATAACTGGGCAAGGTCTTTATCGCCACTGATCACCGCGATCGGGTGGCCGTCGTCACGACCCCTTTCAGCCAGGGTGCCAATAATATCATCCGCTTCATGGGAATCGCTGGCCAGGGTCAAAATGCCCAGGATAGCTGTCACCTCAGCGCAGGCCCGTAACTGAAAGGCGAGTGCGTCGTCGGGCAGCTCGCGATTGGCCTTGTAGTCCGGGTAAATCGTATTCCGGAAACATTGGCCCAGGCTCTCGTCAAAAGCCACTGCCATAAACTGCGGCTGAACCTGCTCGAGCATACCCAGCAGAAAACCGAGATAACCGTACACGGCCTGCGTGGGATAGCCTTCCCCGGAATACCACCGCTGCGGCAGCGTAAAATAATGGCGAAAAATATAGATGGAGGCATCTACCAGATACAGTGGGGGTTTTCGTGTCACCATCAGGATCCCAGCGAACCGACACGGTAGTGGCAGGGATCCAGGTAGTCCCGACCACCAAAAATCTCCGACAGCGAAGCGGCGAACAGCGCTGCCCGCATCGGCAAACAGCCAACACACCAGCTCTGAGCCTGGTCGGCTACTGCCACAGCGAACGCGTCACTGGCACCGACATCCCCGGACAGATTATCGGCACTAATCTGAAACCGTTGCCCTGCCGCCACGGAAAATATCCATTCCAGTGCCTGGGGTTTGATCTCCACCTGCTCAAAAGCACTTTGCTCATTGACACTGCGGCCATCGGGCCGATACCAGTAGCCAAAATCCACCCGTTGACGACGCTGCTCACCGGCAATACACCAATGGGCAATTTCATGAAGGGCACTGGAAAAATAATCCTGCCGGAAAATCAACTGGTGACAGTCATCTACCCCCTCGGCAGGCAGATAGACCGGTTCCTCACCGCCTCCGCTCAACAGGGTATTGCAGGAGTCGGCAAACAGATCGTTGAAAACGCCCATCAACTGACACGTCCGGGGGTTAAAAATAACCGTATCACCAGACAATCGTCACACCCTCACAGCAAACTGTGTTGTTGATTTTCTCCCAGTAGTCAGGGGAAAGGTAATCACGGCCCGCCAGTAAATGTTCGATATACCAGCGTGCCGGGCGAATGGCGTGATCAATCACGGCGGGATTGGCTATATAGGTCCAGGCGGGCACGACACCGCATTCTGTCTGTACCGGAAAACGTTCGCGACTGTACCTGAATGGCGTGCCCTCAAAGGGGTCCAACCTGGCAATTTCTACAGAACTTTCCAGCTGGTAAAGAACCCCTTCCACCCGCTCATTCCGGGCAAAAACGATATTGGCGCAAGCCAGCCGGGCATCGTGGCCGGAGCGTTTATTGAACCGTAGGCCATAACCATCCAGCCAGCCAGCGCACTGGCCGACAACTCGCATCTCACGCGCAGCCATGCGCTGTGAATTCATATTTGAGCCATAGGCAAAATAGTAGCTCACAAAATATACCCAAGGTATTGTGCTTTGAAATGATCGGTAGTACCTTATTTTGCGTGGATGCGTTTTAGCCGTACGCACCTATCAGGTCCCGATCCAGGACGCAGTTCCTCAGGGCCTGTTCGAACCGCCATTTGAGGAGGCTGTATTATGACTACCTCAACACCTGACCACAACACGGACAACGTGGTCGATCTCTTCACAGGGAAGCCCTACTCCTCCCGGTTAAACCGCCGCATTATCCGTCTCGCTCCCGAACTCGATGGTCTGGAAATGATCTATTCCAACGAGACTCACCCCAACAAACTGTTCAGTGTCAAAGTACTGTGCTGGGCATTGCGTGCCGATGGTGAGGTGGTGGGTCTGGTGCCCTGGCTCGATGACATCATGCCATGTACAGAGATCCAGGATCCGCTGAATGGTCACTGGGAGGGCTACTACGATCCGGGCATTGATGAAGTCTTTTTTGAGGCGCCCATCCACAAGGTATTGGAGGTAGAGACAGCAGCAGAATACTATGAGATCGATTGCGAGACAGACAGCGATGTCGTTCAGGAACTGCCGGACACCATTGGCACCCATGCGGTACTGTCAAGCGACGGATTCAAAAGTATTACGCTGAAGGAAGTCGTCAGCTGGCGACTGCTCTATGACGGCTCCGTGCAGGGCATGCTGATTGATGATGAAAAAATCATCAGCACACCAGTGCTACCCGGGGACGCGTGCCTCTACTCGGCCAAAGGCGAAGAGACTTTCTGCTATTTCTTCCAGCACCATATCGCCAACAAGATCAAGGCGCAGGATCCGGAAGCACTGGCAGCGATCTCCATGCTGGTGGAGTCCTGAGGAAAGCAGCAGGGACTGGGGAAACCAGGCCGGCAGCATTAAAGCGCCGCTGATAGCCCGAGGGGTAGCATCAAAGCTGTCCCGATGATGGCGCCGGGCGGCTCGCTGAAACAGACCCGATAATCCTGTGTGATTCGGGTAGGTTGTCTTGCTCACCCCGTTTTCTGTGACCAGGCTTTGTTGCCACCCAACCCTCCAACTCTCTTTAGTATCAACGACTCATCAATGCAGCTCAGGACTATGTACCGAGATTACATCTCACAAAGTGACGTCTATGGGCAGTTGCGGGCAAAGACTGATACCGAGCAGGCTACAGCGGCCAAGTGTTCAGATTGATCAAGACCGGAGGCCTTGCGGGGTTTCAGGTCGTGGTTGCCGTCCTCCAGCCAGTGGATTGTTACAGCGGGGCTCAACGGGATTGAGGCCAACTCATCGGGCTTGCCAAAGGGATCACGGGTGCCCTGATAAATCAGCGCCGGGGTGGTCATGGTCAGCAAGTGATCAATCCGCATCCGCTCGGGTTTACCGGGCGGATGAAAAGGGTAACCAAGGCAGCACAGCCCTGCTGCGCCCAGTTCGTCGACGACCATACTCGCCATGCGACCACCCATGGATTTACCGCCGATCAGTATCGGGGCTGAAAGATCCTCACGATAAAAGCAGTGGGTGTAGACTTCGCGCCAACAATCCAGCAATACGGGCTGGCGGTCTGGCGGCCGCTTTTTCCCGGTGAGACGACGTTGTCGCATATAGGGAAACTCAAAGCGCACAACAGTCATACCCTCGACCGTCAATTGTCGGGTGATGGCCGCCATAAAATCACTGTCCATCGGCGCACCGGCACCGTGGGCCAGGATCAATGAGCCAACTGGCCGTGTTTGCTCCGCTGGCCGGTCTATCAGATAGCTCAGGGGGATATCTGTCACGGTGAATCTGCCAGCTGACGAAACTGTTGCCGCGACAGCAAATTGCAACTTTCTGTCACCGGATCGAAGGTAATCACCACATCACCCCGATCCACCTGCCGTCTGAGCCGCTGCCGTTTGGCCTGCAGCGTCAACTCCTCGAAACCGTAGTCCGTGCCCTCACGGGCGATAAAATCCTCCAGTAGCGCGGTGAGCAGTTCGTCGGATAACCGATCCGGTGGAATCTGAATCACGGTGTCACCGGTTTAATAAACTTCAGCGTCATGCGGTCGCTCTCACCAATGGCCTGATACTTCTCCCGATCCTTCTCCTGTAACCGCAGGGAGGGCGGCAGGGTCCAGACACCCTCCGGATAATCGGTCGTATCTTTGGGATTGGCATTGAGTTCGGACTTGGCCGCCAGCACAAAACCGGCTTTTTCCGCCAGCTCAATCACATAGGCCTCGGGCATATAGCCGCTGCGTATCATTTCGGCCCGGTCGATAGTACGGCCGGTGCGATGCTCCACAACACCGAGTACCCCGCCGGGTTTGAGCGCCCGGAAGAACAGTTCAAACGCTTTTCCTTCACTGTCAGAACGCAACCAGTTGTGTACATTGCGGAATGTCACCACCCGGTCGGCGACCCCATCGGGCACCGTCAGCACACCATTCGCCGGATCGAATGTCGACAGGATCACATCGCCATACGCCGTCGGATCAGCGGCCAGCTTCGCGGTAAATGACGCCAACGACCGTTCATAATAGGGCACACCGCTGTCTTTTGGAAAATGGGCCGCATACAACAGGCCTTGATCGGTGCCCCCGTGTTGGACCAGTGGCGCGAGAATTTCGGTATACCAGCCGGCACCGGGGGAAATCTCCACCACGGTCATGCCCGGTTCCACCTGAAAAAAGGCGAGGGTTTCCACTGGATGACGATAACTGTCACGTGCCACAAATTCGGGGGTTCGGTGAGCTCCCGTAAAAGGAGATGCATCGGCTATAGCATCGACACATCCCAGCCATAACACCAGCAACAGTAACGGATTAATGATTTTCATCTCGATCTCCTCTGGGTCTCTGAAGACTCCAAAATGGCCAACAGATAATGTCCGATCGTGGCCGGGGGCCGATTGTTAGGCCATAATAGTCCCACAACAGCACAGGAATAAGAACCGCCGCATGAAACACTATCTCGCATTGACCGTCATCGCCAATGATCGCCCCGGCATTGTGGAGCGCATCGCCGATGTAATCACTCGTGCCGGTGGCAACTGGCTTGAAAGCAGTATGTCCCGGCTTGCCGGCAAATTCGCCGGCATCCTGTTGGTGGATATTGCCGAAGAGGGACAGGGGGCTCTGCTCACGGCGCTGGAACAACTACAACACCAGGGTATCCGGGTAACCGGCGAGGCCTGCTCCTCACTGCATGCAGCCGATGGCGAGCACGTCACACTGACGGTGGTCGGCAACGACCGTCCAGGTATCGTCGGCGAGATATCCGGTATTCTGGCAAAACTGCAGGTCAACGTGGAGGAACTCAATACCCACTGCGAAGATGCTCCGATGAGCTCAGAAATCCTGTTCCGGGCCAGTGCAACCCTGCAGTTGCCACAGGACCTCGACAGAGGCCGACTGCAACAGATACTGGAAAGTGTATCGGACGACCTCATGGTAGAGCTGGAACAGACCTGAAGGGATTTAGGCGACGAGGCCTTTCAATAACAATCCCACCCCAAATGCCATCCCGGCAGCAATACCGCCGATCGCCACCGTTTCCAGCCCCGACACCAGCCAGCCCTGATCGACAAAACGACCCTTCATGGCACCGACGATGAAAAAAGCTATCACTGTAAGGCCAGCAGATAGGCCAAAGGCGTAGTCGATCAGACCCGGAGATAACCAGTTGGCGACATAAGTCATCAATGGGATAAACCCTACCAGACAAAAGGCTCCAAAGGTGGCCAGACCGGCCTTGAGCGGGTCATGTGATTGCAGCGAGAGACCAAACTCTTCCTGAACCATGGTATCCACCCAGGTTTTCTCATCCGAGGTAATCACATCCACGGCATCATCAAGAATACGTCCCTCGAAACCCTTGCGGGCATAAATCTGGCGAATCTCCTCCACCTCGCCCTCGGGAAATCGTTTAATTTCCTCGAGTTCCCGGTTGCGGATCTTGATGCGGTGCTGGTTCTCCGCACGGGTACCCAGGTAGTTACTCACCGCCATACTGAAACCGTCCGCCAGCAGGTTGGCAAAACCCAGAATAATGATTACCGAAGAAGACAGACCGGCACCGGCAACACCCGCAACGATGGCAAAGGTGGTGATGGCACCATCCACCGCACCGTAGATAAAGTCCCTCACGTAAACAGAGTCCGGGCCATCATCCAGGCGCTGGGCAATCAACTGAGGATGATGATGAGCTTTAAAGTCCTCGATCTCTCCGAGCTTGTCGTGGCTTTCCATAGGTCAACTCCAGGGCAAACCGGGATTAAAGTAGACCCCGGTAACAAGTGAACGGTCAGGCTGAACCGGTTAATACTGAGAATGCCAGATAACTGTTGTAGGTAATAAAGACCAACAGCAGACCAAAACCCTCCAGCCGGTTAATCCTGCCCTGCCCTCTAAAGCCATAGGCCATAAACAGCAGCATCACCATGAGAAGCATCATTGTGCCCCAATCGCGGGTCAACACCTGCTGTGACAGGTTGGTCAAGGGCTCAATAAGACCCGCGATGCCGACCACCGCCAGAATATTGAACATATTGGAGCCAACGATATTGCCGATGGCGATATCGTGCTCACCCTTGCGCACGGCAATAACAGAAGAGGCCAATTCAGGCAGGGATGTTCCCAGCGCGACTATTGTCAAACCGATAATCAGGTCGCTGACACCCAGGGATTCGGCAATGGTGACGGCCCCCCACACCAGCAGCCGCGAGCTGGCCACCAATACGATCAAACCCACGGCCAGCCAGATGATGGCTTTCGCCAGTGGCATGGTATGCTCACGTATTTCCTGATCGAAGTCTGTTGCTAGGGCATCACCCCGATCCCGAATAGCAGAAAAAACCGACCAGCCGATCAATGCAAAAAAACCGAGCAGCAGCAATGCCGCCTCCCAGCGAAGTACTGCGTTATCCCAAAGCATGAGACCCGCGCCAAGACAGATCAGAATCAGCAGCGGCAACTCCCTGCGAACGATTTTTGAATGCACCATGATCGGCATAATCAAGGCTGTGACACCCAGTATCAGGCCGGTATTGACAATATTGGACCCCAGCGCATTACCCAGAGCAAGCTCAGGGCTGCCATCCAGGGCCGCCATGGCCGACACCACCATCTCCGGCGCAGAAGTGCCAAAACCGACTATCACCATACCGATCAGGAGGCTGGGCATACCGGCATGGTAGGCTGTCGCCGCAGCACCATCCACAAATCGGTCGGCACTCCAGATCAACAGACCAAAACCCACCAACACCGCCAGCATTGCAATCAGCATATCGCTCCCTTTTTACCTGTTCGTTCTCTCATTAACACCTGGGCATCAACTCGTCGATGCGCACACATCACTTTCTGCCGGGCGGAGCATCCTAACCGGCAACACCCTGCAAGACCAGTTATAGGAAACGGCCATACCATTACTGCCCACCGGCAAAGTCATTTTGTCGCCAGGCCTCGTAACTGACAATGGCCACCGCATTGGACAAATTCATGCTGCGACAGCCGGGACGCATGGGAATTCTCAGGCGGTGGGCCGGGGCAAAACTGTCCATCACCGACTGCGGCAAACCGGCTGTTTCCGAACCGAACAGGAGCACGTCACCGGGGCGATAAGCGATCCCGTCATAGAGCACACTTCCCTTCGTGGTACAGGCGAAAATCCGCCTGTCACCCATCTGCGCCAGAAATGTCGTGTAGTCGGGGTAACGAGTGACTGAGGTCATATCCCGGTAATCCAGCCCGGCCCGGCGCAATTTCTTTGCTTCCAGGTCGAAACCCAACGGTTCGATCAGATGCAAATGACTGCTGTTATTCGCCATCAAACGGATGATATTACCCGTATTCGGGGCGATCTGCGGTTCGTAAAGGGCAATGTGAAACATAGAGAGATCACGCGAAGATAAGGCAGCCATTCTAACAGGTGCGACCCCCTGCAGACATACTGTCTCCGTCACCACCCATGATGCACCGTAGCAATCAACCACCGTGGTTTATGGATCGAAATACCGGGAACTGGACAATGCATCATCGCACTTGACTTTGTCACGGCGACAATTATGATACGATATATCATCTTATTTACGGCTCTCAATAAAAACGGAGACCCCTTTGCCGCCATGGATACCACCACTATGAAAACTCAACCCAACAAACTGCCCGTCACCGTGTTGTCCGGGTTCCTGGGCGCAGGAAAAACTACAGTGCTAAACCATATCCTCCACAATCGGGATGGCCGCCGTGTAGCAGTCATTGTCAACGACATGAGCGAGGTCAACATTGATGCAGCCACCATCCAGAATGAAGTACAGCTGAACCGCAGTGAAGAGCGTCTGGTAGAAATGAGTAATGGTTGTATCTGCTGCACCCTGAGAGAGGATTTACTGGAGGAAGTCGGCCGGCTTGCCGCCGAAAACCGTTTTGATTATCTGGTGATTGAATCCACCGGTATTTCGGAACCCCTGCCCGTGGCAGAAACCTTTACATTTGCCGATGAACAGGGTCGAAGCCTGTCCGATGCCGCACAACTGGATACCATGGTAACCGTCGTGGATGCGGTCAATTTCATGCATGACTATATCGAAGCAAAACAGCTACAGGAGACCGGCGAAAGCCTTGGCGAAGACGACCACCGAAGTGTCGCCGACCTGCTGGTTGATCAGGTGGAATTCAGTGATGTGATCCTCATCAGCAAAACCGATCTGGTATCAACTGAAGCATTAAACAAACTCAAAGGTGTACTGAAAACACTCAATACCGAAGCGGATATCGTCGCCATTGAAAACGGCCAGATAGATTTGAGCAAGGTACTGGGCACAGGCAGATTCAGTTTTGAGCGGGCACGACAGGCACCTGGCTGGCTGAAGGAAATGCGCGGTGAGCACGTACCTGAAACCGAAGAATATGGTATCAGCAGTTTTGTGTACAAGGCACGTCGCCCGTTCCACCCCAAGAAATTCCACGACTTTCTCCACAACCCCCAATTGCACGGCAAACTGATTCGCTCGAAAGGCTGCTTCTGGCTGGCCACACGCCCGGCACATATCGGCAGCTGGAATCAGGCGGGAGGTATCGCCCGCTGTGGCGTTGGCGGCATATTCTGGAGGGCGGTACCCAAAGATCAGTGGCCCCAGGATCCGGCAACAAGGGAGGCAATTTTAAAGCAGTGGGAAGAGCCTTTTGGAGATATGCGACAGGAACTTGTGTTTATCGGACAGGGACTCGATCGCGACCAGGTTTACCAACAACTGAACGATTGCCTCCTCTCGGAAGAAGAACTGTTTGCGGGCAAAGAACACTGGCTGTCTCTACCAGATCCGTTCCAGGCGTGGGCCTCCCCAGAGGGGCAATGATCATGCCCGATAATTCTGCCCTGAAACTGCTGACCATTGAGGATAGCGGCAGTGTCGCCGACACGGACCCGGGTGTTTTCTCAAGTATCTACAATGCCGATATCAACATGGCTATCTGGCAGCGAACCCTCAATCTGCCGACGCAGGTTTATGTGGCGTCGCTGATAAAAAGTCCGCCTGTTTTTCAGACATTACAGGCCGTCATGCAGGAGGGAGAAATAGCGCCCTGGCTCTCCGCCCACCTGCCGAACCGTCGGGGGAAACCCGCATTGATTGCAGATATTTCCCGGCTGTGCGAAATGTTTTCGGTGTTGTTTGACCTGCAACACATCGGCCTGCGCATGGCCCTGCTGAGTCAGGCTATGTGCCCGCGATTCCATGTGGATCATATTCCCTGCCGAATGGTGACGACCTACGGAGGCCCGGCCACCGAATGGCTTGAAAACAACCGGGTCGACCGCACCAGACTCGGCAAAGGCGGAAAAGCAAAATCCGATGACCAATCAGATGTATTCCACTCACCCCGGCATATCAGTCAACTCACCGTCGGCGATGTTGCCTTGCTAAAAGGTGAGTCATGGCATGGCAACGAAGGCCGGGGAGCCGTCCACCGATCTCCTCCCATGCCCTCCGGCGCAGCCAGATTGATGCTATCACTGGACTTTGGGTAATCCATCCAACCTGAATAGTCGAGGGTACTTCGGCCCCTTCGGGGGCCTTTTTTACAACAACGCGCCATCAAACAACTGGCCAGACTATGAATAGTGTCAAAGTTCTTTTCATCACTCTGTCGGTATCGCTATGCGCATTAATCACCAGCAACGTTACGGCACAGAGTACCGCCGACCGCTCGTCGCAACAGCACAACCCCCATGTGCATGGCGAAGCAGAACTGCAGGCCGCCCTGGATAATGACCGGCTGCTTCTGGAATTTCGCAGCCCGGCCATGAACCTGGTGGGCTTTGAACACCCACCCCGCGACCATCGACAACAGGCCGCCATTGAACGGGCGGGGAAATTACTCAGCTCGCCACAGGCGCGGTTTACCTTTCCGGGCACTGAATGCCGGGCTATCAGGGTGCAGGTTGAACAGCCCTACGACCACCTCCGCCACACCAGTGATGACCGTGATAACTACCAACACGAGCACGAGCACGAGCACGAGCACGAGCACGATATAGAGGAACATCAGCAGCACACCGAGTTCACGGCCCGCTACCTGTTCCACTGCCAGCAATCGGAAAAACTCACCAGGATCGTTACAGACCTCTTTTCCCGCTTCCCCGGTATCCGTAGAATCCAGGCTTCGTGGGTTTTGCCCGGGAGCCAGGGCGCTGCCACAATGACCCCCTCACACTCGCAACTGGAAGTGGACTAGCCATGGGCATATCGACACTGGATCAAGTGATCAAAAAAGCGGAAGAGCACTGCAACCATCCAGGTGCCAAACTGACACCCAAGCGCAAAAATATTCTGATTCTGTTATTGCGTTCTGGCAGTCCCCTGTCCGCCTACGAATTGGCCGAGCGCTATCAACAACAGTTTCACGAATCCGTCCCGCCCATGTCTGTGTACCGAATGCTGGATTTCCTGATGACTGAAAACCTGGCCCACAAACTGGTATCGGAAAACAAGTTTATTGCCTGCTCCCACATTGCCTGTAACCACCAACACCAGGTGCCCCAGTTCCTGATCTGTGACCACTGCAATAAGGTCAAGGAAATTGCGATTGGCAAGGAGATCATTGACGCACTGAACATTAATGTCACCAAAGCAGGTTACCACCTGATCAACCACCAACTGGAACTGCATTGCCTCTGCGACGAATGCAGCCAGACAAGTGCCGCCTGATTGCACGGGTAGCCAGGCTGCCCCCCTGAAACAGATTCCCACCAATATCATCACCGGATTTCTCGGTGCCGGAAAAACCACCGCCATACGACATCTGCTGGCTCACAAACCACCGCAACAACGCTGGGCATTACTGATCAATGAATTCGGCGAAGTGGGTATCGATGCCGCGTTACTGAATCAGAGCGGAGAGACCAACAACATCTTTGTTCGGGAAGTGCCTGGCGGCTGCCTGTGCTGCACCAACCAGTTAAACCTCCAGATTGCCCTCAACCTGTTATTGAGCCGTGCTCGACCACAGCGGCTGCTGATCGAACCCACAGGATTGGGGCACCCCCGCGAATTACTGGAATTATTGAGTGGGGAATATTACCGCGAGGTGCTGTCACTACATGCCACTCTGACCCTGGTAGATGCCCGCCATATCACTGATAAACGCTACCACGACCACGCGGTATTCAATCAGCAACTGCAGGCAGCTGATATCATCCTGGCCAATAAAGCGGACCTGTACAGTGCCAAAGACCTACCACAACTGCACTCCTTTCTGGACAAAAACGGCCTGTCACAGCCAGTGATACCCCTGACCAGGGGGGCGATGGAACCCGGCCTGCTGGATCGACCCAGCCGTGCCGTTGCTGTCCCCACACACACCCAACGGCACAACACCCCGAGCATGGACTATGAGGAGGGACTGCCTCCCATGCCGGAGCAAGGGTATTTGCGAATTGACCACCAGGGAGAAGGTTACTTCAGCAACGGCTGGATTTTCGAACCCAACCATGTATTCGACTACCGTAAATTGATGGCGCTGCTCAACCAGACCCCTGCCATCAGATTGAAAGGTGTGTTTATCACCAATCGAGGTATTTTGCGTTTCAACCGGACCGATGGCGAAACCACCAGTGACTTTATAGACGAAACCGCCGACAGTCGCGTGGAGCGGATAACCCGGCGACAGGGGGATGAGCAACAGATGGAACAGTGGCTGACCCACTGTCTGCTGCCTTAACAGCTGCCAATCCCGAGCTATTCTTGATAGACCTCAACCACCATTACCTCCATGGCATAGGCTGAAACGGCTATGTCATTCTCCGTCATGGTGGTACTGATCCGGCCACTCAGCCAGAAAGCGTCATAGAGAGACGCCTGCTCAAAGCCCTTCTCGCTCTCTGCGTAGACTATCTGATTGGGTGGAGGCGGTGGCACATGGATACAGGCACCGAAAAATGGCACCAGGAAAAACCGCGTCACCCGCTGCCGCTCATCAAAATCCAGCGGCACCACAAACCCGGGAATGCGTATCAGTTGACCATCAAATTCCGGCCTTATCTCGTTGGAGGTCAATGCCTGCTGGTAACGATCCCCGGCAGGGTCTCCGGTGCCTCGAATGGGACTTTCCAGCACATCCTCCTCGCCCCCGTCTTCGATATCGGACAGATAATCAGGGGGATTCATCAATGCATTCAGGTCGCCATCGGGCATCAGCTCGGTCCACTCGACAGTCCTGAAATCCTCCTTTTCAAACACCGCGCCCTTATCAGCCATCGCCAGGGGGCCGATAACGCATAAGACCATGTATAACCACACACTACCGACAGGTAACGCTAAACGTGCAAAGCGGTGCCCACTTTTCATCCTGTAAATCCTTTTTGCTTATTCGGTAAATTTTTGGCAAAACGAAAAGAGATATGTTGTATCATTTATAGCCTGAACAAACCAGTAAAGCCGTCACCCAGACACCAAAAAACGATGCAAAATTCCACAGACAAGACCCATGCAGTTTCCATTGACCAATTGACTTTCCAGTATCCCGGTAACAGGCGTACTGCCGTGCTGGATATTCCTCACTGGCAAATTGCCCGAGGTGAACAGATTTTCCTGAAAGGACCCTCGGGCTCCGGCAAAACCACCCTGCTAAATCTGTTGAGTGGCACGCTCTGTGCCCGATCCGGCACACTGCAAGTGCTCGGGGTCAACCTGGCTCAGCGCAGTGCCCGCCAGAGGGATCATTTTCGAGCCGCCCATATCGGGGTGGTGTTTCAGCAGTTCAATCTCATTCCCTACCTCAGTGTGAGGGATAACCTGTTACTGGCGGCAAAGCTCGGCGGGACGACAACAGCCGCGGCTCTGGAGCGCTCTGGCCTATTATTCGACACACTAAAACTGGACGAGCAATTGCTGTCCGAGCACCCCACACGACTCAGTGCAGGTCAGCAACAGCGTGTTGCGATTGTCCGGGCACTGGTCAATGCCCCGGAAATCCTGATTGCCGATGAACCCACCTCGGCACTGGACAGCCAACTCCGCGACAGCTTTGTACAGCATCTGCTGGCCCTGACCCGTGAATGGCAGAGTACGCTGATTTTTGTCAGTCACGACGACAGCCTCGGTCGGCAATTTCAGCGGGTGACAGCGCTGGCTGAGATAAATCGGTCAGGAGACAAACATGCTGATTAAAATTGCCCTGCACAGTTTGGCGAGTCGCCGCACCACGGCACTGATCACCGTGTTTTCCATTGCCATCTGCCTGTTCGTACTGCTCGGTATCGGTCATATCCGCCAAGAGGCAAAACACAGTTTCAGCCAGGCTGTCTCCGGTGTGGATCTGATCGTCGGTCCGCGCACCGGGCAGCTGAACCTGCTGTTGTACTCGGTGTTCCGTCTCGGTGGTGCCACCAACAATATCGACTGGCACAGTTTTCAAACACTGGCAAAAAAACCGGATGTAGCCTGGGCAATTCCCCTGTCACTGGGGGACTCCCACCGGGGATATCCGGTACTCGGCACCACCGATGCCTACTTTCAGCACTTCCGCTATGGCCATCGGCAACCACTGGGGTTTGCCGAGGGGGAGCCCTTTGAACAACCTTTTGATGTGGTGATTGGCGCTGAGGTCGCCAGTCAGCTCAACTACCGGATTGGCGAGAGTCTGGTGCTGGCCCACGGCATGGCGGCCACCAGTTTTTCCCTGCACAGGGATTCTCCTTTTCAGGTGACCGGTATTCTCAAACCCACAGGCACCCCCGTAGATCGCACACTGCACATTAATCTAAAGGACCTGGACAGTATCCACCGCGACTGGCAGAGCGGCACACGGGTGGCCACTCACCAACACACAAACCCCGGGCAGGAGCAAGACCTTGAGCCAGACTCCGTCACGGCAATCCTGGTCGGCGTGAACAACCGGTTATCCACCTTTCGCTTACAACGTGAAATCAATCGTTACCCAGACGAACCACTGATGGCCATTCTGCCCGGTGTGGCGCTTTCGGAATTGTGGCAACTGATGTCCTGGGTAGAAAAAACCCTCGGTTTTATCGCCCTGCTGGTACTGTTTGCATCCCTATTGGGGCTGGCAACCATGCTGTTATCGACGCTGCAACAGCGAGAGCGGGAGATTGCCCTGTTGCGGATTCTCGGATTGCGGCCACTGACTCTGTTGATGTTGCTGGAACTGGAGGCACTGCTGCTGGTAGCCGCCGGAGCCGTCGTTGCCGTCGGCCTGTTGAAGGGGGCTCTCACGGTAGCCGGACCAATGCTCGGCGAGCGGTACGGCCTGTTTCTCAGCGACCAGATCATTACCGTCACGACCCTGAACGCATTGGGACTGGCATTTGTCACTACTTTTGTCATCGCACTTATTCCCGCCATTAGCGCGTACCGCCGGGGATTGCACAGCGGTCTGGAAAACCACTGACTTGTCGACCGGGCATGCACAGTGATAACAAAATCCGTAGAATCGAACCCTGTTCAACGTCAATTACATGTATCCCATGACTCAAGCACCTATCGGCCTGTTCTATGGCTCATCCACCTGCTATACCGAAATGGCGGCCGAGACAATAGCGGCCCGCCTCGGTGAAGACCGGGTGGATGTGTACAACGTGGCAGAGACCCCCGTCAGCTTGATGGAAAACTACCCGCTGTTGATACTCGGCATTCCCACCTGGGATTACGGCGAGCTGCAGGAGGACTGGGAAAACTGCTGGGAGGCCCTGGACAACGTCGATTTTTCCGATAAAACAGTGGCACTGTTCGGTCTGGGCGACCAGATCGGCTACCCGGAATGGTTTCTCGACGCACTGGGATTTCTCTGGGCAAAAGTCTGCACGCTGGGCGCAACCACCGTGGGGTTCTGGCCGGTGGAAGGATTTCAGTTCAGCGATTCCAAGGCGCTCACAGCTGACGGCACACACTTCGTCGGCCTGGCAATAGACGAGGAAAATCAGTTTGAACTCACCGACCAGCGCATTGAACGCTGGTGCGCCCAGATCCTCCGGGAATTTCACCTCGATAGCAAATGACCTACAAAGTGATGATGGCGCTGTTAGGACAGTGCACCCGGCTGACTAACAGTCACGAATTCACAGCATTGCCACTCTATCCGGGACTAAAAGCTGTTCGCCAGAATCAATCCGACTGAAACCAGCATCATGCTCCAGGTACCGGCCGTGCCAATAAAGCGCGGCAGGGATGTGCCGGCACTCTTGCGCAAACCAAACGCATGCAACAGCCGACAGAAGACCAACAGACCGCCGAGCAGATGTACCAGCAAACCACTGGAGACGGAGTTCTCGACCGCCAGCAGCAACAACAGCCCGATGGGCAGATATTCTACGGCATTGCCGTGAACCCGGATACGGCGACCGAGGGCTTCGTGGCCTCCATCCCCCAGACCCACCTGATATTTAAGACGTCCACGCACCACATCCACAGCCAGCCCTACCATTAGCAGACCGCTGAGAGCGATATAAATCATCGAAATATCCATACTTAAACCCTGCGTCATCTGGCTCTCCTGTTTGAAAAATACCGATCAAGCCAAGGGCTTGATCTACTGATAATATGGCCGCTGCCACAGCTACGGACCTATCAATGCCTGAACCTACCGCAGATATGCTACAACGGGCGACCATAAACTGGGATGCAGAGGGCCAGCCGCACGCCACAGATTTTGATGACAGGTACTTTTCCCGCACCAGCGGCCTGTCGGAAGCCCGCCATGTCTTCCTGCACCATAACGGGCTGCCACAGCGCTGGACAATCTCTACACGCCCCTTTTTTACCATCGGTGAAACCGGGTTTGGCACCGGCCTGAACTTCCTTACGGCCGCCAGTCTCTGGCTGGATCAAATCAGCAGCGGCACACTGCATTTTATCTCTGCGGAAAAATATCCCTTATCCCGGTCAGATCTACAACAGGCTTTATCCCTCTGGCCGACGCTGTCGGGGCTGGCCAATGCACTTATCGAACAGTACCCACCACCGACTCCGGGCATTCATCGGCTTTACCTGGCCAACAAGCGCATTGTACTTACCCTGCTTTACGGCGATGCCAACACCATGTTCGCCAGTCTGTCAGGGAGCGATCATCCACTTTTTTCATCCCGGAACAACCCTGTTGTGGACGCCTGGTTCCTGGATGGTTTTGCCCCGGCAAAGAACCCGCAAATGTGGACAGACGATCTGTTTCAGACCCTCGCCAGGCTGAGCGTCCCGGGAACCACATTCAGTACCTTTACCGCCGCCGGCTCGGTTCGTCGCGGCCTTCAGGCCGCCGGTTTCGAAGTGCAGAAAGTGTCGGGATTCGGCCAAAAACTGCACATGCTGTGCGGGCATATGGCAGAACCCATCGCACCAGACGTATCGGACATTGACTGGCAACCAGCCAGCCACAATGCGGAATTCCAACCACCCTGGTATCTACCTCCCCAACTCAGTCCTCCGTCATCTGCCCTGGTGATTGGTGGCGGCATTGCCGGGTGCACCACAGCCAGATCACTGGCCGATCGGGGTATCAGTGTCACCCTGATCGAACAACATCCCCAACTGGCCAGTGAAGGTTCGGGAAACCCGCAGGCTATTCTCTATCCCAAATTGTCCAGCCAACGCTCACCTCTGAGCCGGTTTGGCCTAATGGCATTACTCCATGCCAGCCGTTATCACCAACGTTTTCTCGGGGAGGAAGCCACCGGCAGCCCATGCGGTGTGCTGGTTCTGCCGAAGGATCAGCATGAGTTGCCGCTGTTTGAAGCGCTCGCCCGGCAACATCCGGCGGAACTGGTTGCACTGGTGACCGGGAGTCAACTGAATGAGATCGCCGGTATATCACTCGGCATTGGAGCTGGGCTGTTCTTTCCCCAATTGGGCTGGATCAAACCCGTCGCTGTCTGCCGGGCACTGACTGACCACCCACTGATCCGTCGCCAGACGGCTACTATCGCCACTCTCCACCATGAACAGCATCAGTGGCAGGCATATGACCAACACGGCACCCTGTCAGCCACTGCGTCAGTGGCCGTGATTGCCAGTGGCACAGGCAGTGCGGCATTTACCCAGACGGCACACCTGCCGTTAAAACCGATTCGCGGTCAAATCAGCTGCCTGCCCGCCACCGCGGACAGCAATCAACTCAAAGCGGTGATCTGCGGCGAAGGCTATCTGGCCCCGGCCAGTGAGGGGATCCATACCCTGGGGGCCACCTACAATATTGGCGAAACCTGCACCACGCTGCGTGAGGAGGATCATCGGGACAACCTGGCCCAGTTGCAGAAAACAGCCCCGGAAGCCGCTGCCCTGTTTGACCCTGTGGATGCAAACCACCTCGACGGCCGTGCCGCCTTCCGCTGCACCACCCCGGACTACCTGCCTATCGCCGGACCGGCACCGATTGCCGAACACTACCGGCTGGATTATGCCCTGTTGCGAAAGAATGCCCGGGCCCACATCCCGGTGGCGGGCGCCTGCTGGCCGGGCCTGTACCTGAACTGCGGCCACGGTTCCCGGGGCATGAGTTACGCACCGCTGTGCGCAGAATTGCTGGCCAGTCAGATTTGCGGTGAGGTTCCACCACTGGAGCAGGATTTGCGTCAGGCGATACACCCGGGTCGCTTTATCATCAGAGACATGAAGCGCGGCAAACAGTGAGCACAGCAGCTCTCATGGCGACGCCACAAAGGTTCCGCAGACATCGCATCTGAAACCGCGCCGGTAAAAAAACAGCGGGAACCCCAACAACAGAAACACCACAAAGGCCGGTTTTTTGCCGCGAATGAATGGTGTCAGCTTCTGACCGCCACAGGCCGGGCAGCTCAGCTGGTCCCGGTCATTCTCTTCGTCGCTGTCGAACAGGTCGGAGAAATCTTCCGCCAATGCCTGGGTCGCCTGCTCGACAAATGGTGCCGGCACCTGCAGTTTCACCCCGCCTATGGCAGAAGAATACAACCACTGCATATTGATGGTGTGCTCATCGGCGACAAATGCAGGAATTCCCTTGGCATCCAGTTTCAACTTGGCAATGTGTGCCTCATGGGGAAAGGAAAATGTGGCAACGGTAATCACAGGGAATCCTTTTCTTTTTTTAATCACAGCAACCGGTAAATCCCGCTCAGCTATTTTTTGCCAGTGCGAGGAGTCGGAGGGAAAAGCCACCAACTGGCCAACACCAGTAACCCGAACAGGGAGTAAATCAGTAGAAACACCCAGTTAGGCGCATCGTAATAAAGCAACTCCTGCAACCAGTGTTCAATAAAACTGCCACTGTAACTGATATCCCCTGCCCTGGCCCGCAACCACTGCTCAAAGGTCGTCAACGGACAGACCCACCCGGCCCAGGATTCAGCCACCACCACGGCGATCGCACCGAGATGCGCCAACCGGAACCACCACCGGTTCACCCATCGCCAGTGGCACAGGTTGCCCAGCACAATCAGCAGCAGCCCTCCCACTACAAACAGAACAAACCCCACGTGAAGTATCAGTATCAGATCGGCAAATAACGTATATGACATTGCTAGCATCACCTGACATTGTTCAGGTTATCGTCCGGCTGTAACAGTCAGCCCAACAGAATCACTTGCACCTCACCAACCGGCAGACACCGATAGCCCGCCGCGCGGGTCACAGGTATGGTCGCCACCGCATAACCCACCATAATGGTCTGATTTTCTGTCACGGCGTCGATCGATAATTGACGCGACAGCATCTCATCCGAAGTATGGACAATCAGGTAACTCGCTGCCGCAGGTACCGTTTGTGCTGCTGTCCAATAGCCGGTCCTGGATTTATCGCTCGAGACCCAGCGGATCACCAGATCCTCGCTTGCAATCGGTTCGTGCTGGCTGTTCAGGTAAGTCACTATCGGGCAAAAGGTCCCGCTGTTGAGGGCATTGAACCGACCCGGCGCGAACATCAACAGCAGATCGCTGCCCGGCTGGCCGTGACTGAGGGCATATGCCGAAAAATAGCTCTTGCCCGTTCTGAACGGGTATACCGGTGAACGATCATTCAGCTCGACCACGACCGGGGTATCCGATGGGTTGACCGAGTGGATGACGGGAAAGGACATCGCCGCAAAGTCATCGCAGCAGACCTCTGCCGTGCGCAGGGCATCCCGGGTTTGCGAGACGGAAGAGCAGGAGGCCTGCAAAAACATCGACATCACCAGCAGGGCCAACCACGGGTGCCCGCCCCGAACGGGGTTACTGTTATCTATCATTATTCCGCCCCAGTACCTGATGCCATATCATGGTTTCCTACACCTCCCAGCATAGGTCACTCCGTTAGAACTGTCTGTTACTCCTCGTAATCTCTGACTTTTTCCGACGCTTCCCGCGCATTTCTGACCAGCATTTCAGCGGAACCCGACCCACAGGCGATAATGGTACGCATAGCCTCCTCCACGGAGACATGCGCCAGTATCTGCACACAGTCAGCGGGCAGGTGGTAGGTCATCCCGGACGTCGGAATCGGGGCAGTGGGCACGAATACCGTATAGGCACCATCCCCGTGACGGCTGGTCACAATCGCCGTTACCGTGACCGGTGAATCCGCGCCGTAGATTTTTGCCAGTGCGGTCTGACCGCTGAGCAAGGTGGTTTCACCCCTACCGCCGAGCAACTGCGTTACGATCGCCCGGATAGTGCGATAACCCGGGGCCAGCCGGGTCAGCCAGATCTCCATATGGCCGTGCATCCAGTTACCCAGACGGGTTCTGATCAACAGCCCGACCGCAAAACAACTGCCCAGGATCAACAGCAGCACCACCAGCAAAGCCAGAAATTCGCTGATCGTGGCCTGCTCCCGCAACAGGCCGGTGAGGGGACTGATCAGACCTGCCACCAGATCGAACAGCCACAGGAAGATCATTGCCAGCAGTGCAATGGGCAACACGACGGTCAGTCCGCCGAGAAGCGTCAGGCAAAGAAACGAACGAAAACGCGTCATGGTCTATCCTTTAATCACACAACCGACACGAGGGTTCGGACCGGCATGAGAATACCTGCCCTCTGATTGATCACCATCAAATCAGAATTGCCCCGTGACATCCATACTCAATAGAACACAACGTGGAGAACATTATTATGAAAATTAATCTGGGTACCGTAGATCGCCTGCTTCGGCTTGTGGTGGGACTGGTCTTAATCGGCCTGGTATTTGTTGGACCACAAACGGCCTGGGGCTGGATAGGTGTCATTCCCCTTGTCACGGCACTGGCAGGTAATTGTCCGGTCTATAGCTTGCTGGGCTTTAATACCTGCTCGACTAGGAAACCCACTGACTGATAGACGTCCTTCACCCCGCCATCAACCCGGGTTCTACCGGGTTTTTGCTGTTTTTCCAGGCGGGTTCTCATTCAACCCTACTGAATAATTGACACCGAAAATAATCCTGCTTTTTACCCCTGCTCTCAAAATCTGGGCCCTCTCGACAGATTATAATTGATAATGGTTACCATTTGGATTAGCATTATCACACTTCGAGACAAGCGCACTTTAACAACCAAATCATTTTCGGAATCACCCATGGCCAACAAACTCTCTCTCTCTATTTTCACCGCTTCACTGACACTGCCCTTGGTGGCAATGGCAGTGGACGAGACAAGAACCGACATTGAAACCATCTCTATCATCGGCTCCAGGGAAGACGTCCAAGAACTCGCCGGCTCCGGCGCCCTGATTGATCAGGAGCAGATCGCTATCGAGGCGTCCACTGACATCAACCAGCTGTTGAAAACAGTTCCCGGCATCTATATCCGCGAAGAGGATGGTTTCGGTCTGCGCCCGAATATCGGTATCCGCGGTGCCACCTCGGAGCGCTCCTCAAAAATCACCCTGCTGGAAGACGGTATTATGATCGCACCCGCGCCCTATGCGGGACCAGCTGCCTACTACTTCCCCACCACAATGCGCATGGATTCCATTGAAGTATTGAAAGGGGCGCCCCTGCTGCGCTATGGCCCCCAGACCACCGGCGGCATCGTCAACCTGAGATCCACACCGATCCCCGAGGAGAATAGCGGCAAGTTGCGGCTGGCTGCCGGTGAGGACGGCATGCGGGACTTGCATCTGAACTATGGCGGCAGGTTCGGTGGCGGCGCACTGGGGAACTTCGGTTGGCTGCTGGAAACCGTGCAGCGCGATGCAGACGGCTTCAAAAAAATTGACCGCAGCGGTCGCGATACCGGTTATGACATCGAAGACTACATGGGCAAATTGTTGTGGGAAATCGAGGGGCAGAGTCTGTTGTTAAAAGCCCAGTATTCCGAGGAAGTATCCGATGAAACCTACCTCGGACTCACCGATGCCGATTTCCGGGACAACCCGAAACGCCGTTACGGACTGTCCCTGCCGGATGAAATGAGCCTGCGGCACAAGGGCTATAGCGCCATCTACAACCTTGATCTGACCGACAGTGTGCGGATGACGGCCACCGGCTACTACAATGAGTTTTCCCGCAACTGGTTCAAGTTGAGCGGCGGTAGCGCCCTGATTAACGCAGCCAACGGGGGGGATGCCAACGCTCAGGCAATTCTCGATGGCACCGCCGATACGACGGGCCTGACCTACAAAAACAATGATCGCGAATACGAATCCTACGGCCTGGAACTGAATTTTGCCGTAGACATGGGTGTACACCAGCTCAACATCGGTGGTCGCGCCCACGAAGATGAGGTGGATCGACTGCAACCGGTAGATGTCTACGATCAGGTGGATGGCAAGCTGGTCTATGTGAGCACCAATCCGATATCCAGTGGCGACAATCGCGTGGAAGATGCCGAGGCCATCTCGTTCTGGCTGACGGACAACTGGCAGGTTACCGACGCACTGGCACTGAATTTATTCCTCCGCTACGAGAAAGTGCATTCGTCGGAGGAGCGCTATACGGATGAATCCCGCAATACTATCAGCAGTAAAAAATCCAACCGTTCAGAAGAGCTCCTGCCGGGTGTTTCGTTTACCTATGACCTGAACGACCAATGGCAGGTACTGGCCGGTGTACACCGCGGCTTTTCGCCCCTGGGCGGCGGCGCCTCGGAACGTGAAGACCCGGAAACCAGCATCAACTATGAAGCCGGGGTCCGTTTCAACGAAAACAGCTTCTTTGCAGAAATGATCGGTTTCTATAGCGACTTTGACAACAAAACCGAAAACTGCTCTGTGGCCAATCCCTGCAGCAACGGCGATACCAGTGGCAGCTTTACCACCGGAGAAGCCGTTATTCAGGGCATTGAGCTGACCGCTGGCAACCGTTTCCAGGCCGGTGACTTTACGATTCCGGTAGACCTCGCCTACACCTATACCAAGGCTGAAATCAGTGAAGATGAAGGGGCTCTCGGTTTTGAAAAAGGTGACAGACTGGCAGACATACCCAAAAACACCTTCAGCCTTCGTGCCGGGATTGAAACCCCGATGGGCTGGAATAATTACATGGTCGCCAAGTATACCGACAGATTATGCAGCAATATCGGTTGCGACAATGGCTCAAGACTCGGTAGAACCGACAGCCTGTTTGTAGTGGATCTGATCAGCCGTTACAGCGTCAATCCGGACACTGTGGTCTATGCCAAAGTGGACAACGTGTTTGACCGGGAGGAGATTGTTTCCCGCCTACCCGATGGCGCACGCCCCAATAAACCGCGCACTGCCTCCGTCGGTATTGAATACGCATTCTGATTGCCAATCCCACCTTCAGACCTTGATACCTCCATCCCAGCGGTGGAGGTTTTTTTATGTCAGTTCAATTAAGCCCGCCATATTGTCTGGGCAACCGGGCTGTTATGATAATGGACAGTTTTTCTGACCGGCTGTTATGAACGAAACTGCTCCCCTCGCCCTGCTGGGCTTTGCCCTCTCAATTACCGGCCCGATTTTCCTGGTGGTCCTGTTGGGTCTGCTGCTGAAAAAAGTCGGCCTGATTCCCACTGCATTCATCCAGCCGGCCTCCGACCTGGTATTCAAGGTGGGTCTGCCGGTGATTCTGTTTCTGAGTATCTACCGGGCAGACCTGGCAAGTGTTGCTATGGGGCTGCCCCTGTTGGTGGCGATCCCGCTGACGGTATTGATATTCGCCGTGGCCTGGCCCATTGGCCGGTTATTCAACGGCGAAAACAAGGCCGATTGCGGTATCTTCGTACAGGGTGTTTTCCGGGGTAATCTGGCGGTCATCGGGCTGGCATTTTGTGGCAATGCCTATGGGCAGGCTGGTCTGGCAACCGCCGCTCTGCCCATTGCCCTGCTGACCGTGCTGTATAACGTTCTCGCAGTAGTAGCACTGAACTCCATCCAGACCGGTGACGGCCAATCTCCGATGAGGAGGATGCTGCGCAATACACTCACCAACCCGCTACTGATCGGGATCGCTCTGGGCTTTCTGTTCAAGCTCGGCGGGCTGCCATTACCAGCCCTTCTGGAGGACACCGGCAACTACTTTGCCCAGATGACCCTGCCACTGGCACTGCTCTGCATTGGCGCCTCGATGAACCTCAGAGCGCTGAAACACTCCGGTGCCAGCACACTGGCCGCAGCCCTATTGAAGCTGGTGATAACACCGCTGCTGATTGTCGGCACGGCCGCCTGGTTCGGTGTCAGTGGCATGGCACTGGGAATCCTGTTTTTGCTGACATCAACACCCACAGCGGTAGCCAGCTTTATTCAGGTGAAGTCCATGGGAGGCAACGGTGAGCTGGCCGCCAATATGGTGGTATTGTCAACCCTGTTGGGCATGCTGACGGTCACCGGCGGTTTACTGACTCTCAAAGCACTGGCACTGGTCTAGCTCCATATCGGGCGTGGCTAAGCATCCGACCCACAGGTAGAATGTCCCTTTGTCCGAACACCCGATAACCGAGGTCCGAATATGACGACACAGGCACATCCCGCCTTTGAGTTTCTGCGCAGCGAGCGCATCGACTCCCTGAATATTGACGTGGCGGAATACCGCCACCGAAAAACCGGTGCCCAGCATATTCATATCACCGCCGACAATCCGGAAAACGTTTTTCTGGTGGCCTTGCGTACCGTGCCCGAGGACTCCACCGGGGTAGCCCACATACTGGAACACACTGTCCTTTGTGGCAGCGAAAAATACCCGGTACGCGATCCTTTTTTCATGATGATTCGCCGGTCCCTGAATACCTTTATGAACGCCCTTACCAGCTCTGACTGGACGGCCTACCCCTTTGCCAGCCAAAACCGCAAGGATTTTGACAACCTGCTGGACGTCTATCTGGACGCCGTGTTTTTTTCGCGACTGGACGAACTGGATTTCCGCCAGGAAGGCCACCGGGTGGAATTTGCCGAGCCCGGCAATACTGACTCACCGCTGGTCTACAAGGGCGTGGTTTACAACGAGATGAAAGGGGCCATGAGCTCAGTGCCCTCGGTCCTGTGGCAGACCCTCTGTGAGCACCTCTACCCCACCACTACCTATCACTACAACAGTGGCGGCGATCCGGCCCATATACCCGAACTCAGTTACGCACAATTAAAGACTTTCTATAAAACCTACTACCATCCCACCAATGCCATTTTCATGACCTTTGGCGATATACCGGTGACGGAGCTACAGGCCAATATAGAAAACCATGCCCTGCAGCGTTTCGACCGGCTGGACACGGAAATCTCCGTCCCCGACGAACAGCGCTACACCGACCCGGTGACCGTGGAAAGCACCTATCCATTTAATGAGGAAGGCAGCAGCGACAACCGTACCCACATCGTGATGGGCTGGTTGCTGGGCAAAGCCACCGATCTGGAAGCCACCATGGAGGCACACCTGCTGTGCAGCGTGTTGCTCGATAACAGCGCCTCCCCACTGCTAAAGGCACTGGAGACCACCGAACTGGGTTCATCGCCCTCTCCACTGTGCGGGCTGGATGACTCCCAGCGTGAGCTCTGCTTTGTCTGCGGGATCGAGGGTAGCGAACCGGATCGTGCCGACGCATTACAGGCGCTGGTGCTCTCGGTGCTCGAGGGCGTGGCAGAGAATGGCGTCCCGGAAGAGCAACTGGCGGCCTCCCTCCACCAGCTGGAGCTGCAACAACGTGAAATTGGTGGCGGCAACTTCCCCTATGGCCTGCAACTGCTTCTGACAGCCCTCACCAGCGCCACCCACCGGGGCGATCCCATCGCATTGCTGAACCTTGACCCGGTACTGGAAAAGCTCCGGCGCCTGATCCGGGACCCCGATTACATCAAACAACTAGCCCGCCGGCTGCTGCTGGACAATCCCCACCGGGTCCGTCTCACCATGAGTCCGGACCGGGAGCTGTCCGCCCGCCGTGAAAAAGAGGAAGCGGACAAACTCGCTGCCATCAAAGCCGATCTTGATGACGCGGGCAAACAGGCGATTGTGGAGCAGGCCGAGATTCTCAACCAGCGCCAGCAACAAAAGGATGACGATGCCATCCTGCCCAAAGTGGGTCTGGACGACATTCCTGCGCACATGGACTATGTGGCTGCCACCGAACGAAAAACCCGTCCGCTGACCCTGACCAGTTACGGCACAGGCACCAACGGTCTGGTCTATCAACAGATCCTGTTGCCGCTGCCAGCCCTGAGCGAAGCGCAACTCGACCTGCTGCCGATCTACTGCAGCAGCCTGACGGAGCTGGGGATTGGTGACCGCGATTACCTGGCGACCCAGCTCTGGCAATCGAAAGTGTGCGGCAGCATCCACGCCTACGCCACCGTTCGCGGCAAGCCGGACAACCCGCAGGATCTGTCCGGACACCTGGTTCTGTCCAGCAAGGGACTGGCCAGACATCAAGCCGAGCTCACTGAGCTCATGCAGGCGACACTGGAACAGGTTCGCTTCGATGAACTGAGCCGGATCCGCGAACTGATGGCCCAGACCCGCGCCAGCCGCGAGGCCAGCGTCACCGGGAGTGGCCACCAACTGGCCATGGCGGCAGCCTGCAGCGGGATCAGTCCGGGGGCGGATCTGGCACATCGATGGGGGGGCCTGGCAGGCATCCGCTACATCAAACAACTGGATAGCAGTCTGTCCGACAACACCCTGGTGGACGGGCTGGCCGCTGAACTGGCTGCCATCCACCGACAGGTGTTGAACGCACCGCGGCAATTTCTGGTGGTGGGTGAAAATGATCGGCTGGCGGACTATCAGGCAGTCATTCAACAGCAGTTCGCACCAATCACGGGCGAGGGGTTCAATGCCTTTCAGCAACCGGAACTGCATCGACGGGTGGCGGAGCTGTGGAAGGCCAGCACCCAGGTCAATTTCTGCGCCAAAGCCTACCCCACGGTGCCCCTGTCCCACCCAGATGCCGCACCGCTGACCGTGCTGGGCGGTTTTCTGCGCAATGGCTATTTGCACCGCGCTATCCGCGAACAGGGCGGTGCCTACGGCGGCGGGGCCAATCAGGAAAACAACATAGCGGCATTCCGCTTCTTCTCCTACCGCGACCCCCGTCTCGAAGACACCCTCAGTGACTTCGATCGGGCACTGCAATGGCTGCACAATGAAGCACACCAGTGGCAACAGGTCGAAGAAGCCATTCTCGGCGTGATCAGCTCAATCGATAAACCCGGCTCTCCGGCGGGCGAGGCCAAGGAAACCTTTCAAGCAGAGCTCTACGGCCGCAGCCGCGAAGTGAGAGAAACCTTCCGTAACCGGGTCAGGGAAACCACACTTGATGATCTGCGTCGGGTGGCCGCCACCTATCTGGTGGCAGAGAATGTCAGTACCGCCGTGATCACCAGTCCCGATCAGGCCAGTCTGGCAGACGCCCTGCAACTGACCCCGGTATCGCTGTAATGTTTGAATTGCGTATTCAGCCGCGATTTTCAGAAACCGACGCCCTCGGTCACATCAACAACACCGTCGTGCCGGTGTGGTTTGAAGCGGCCAGGGCCGATATTTTCCGACTGGTCCATCCCAGCCTCAACCCCGCTGACTGGCCGATGATCCTCGCCCATATCGCCGTGGATTTTGTCCATCAGATTCACCTCGGCAGCGAGGTCGTCATTACCACCGGTATAAAAAAAATCGGCAACAAATCTTTTACGGTAGCCCATCTGGCTCACCAGAAAGAGGTGCTGGTGGCGAAAGGCGAGGCCGTGCTGGTGTGGTTTGACTACGCAGCCCAGTGCTCCCAGCCACTGCCGGAGGCTGTTCGCAGGCTCATCACGCCGCTACTGCTGGAATACGACGACGCCCCATGAACAGCCCGAAAGATACCCTGTTCGCCACACCACAACTTGAAATCGCCGGTTTTCGTTTCGACCGGGCGGTCGCCCGCGTGTTTCCCGATATGATCCGGCGCTCGGTGCCGGGCTACGAAACCATCATCGCCATGACCGGCACCCTGGCAGAGCGATACGTTCAGCCCGGCAGCCAGTGTTATGACCTGGGTTGCTCCCTGGGGGCGTCTACCCTTGCCATGCGCCACCATATCCGCCACAGCGACTGCCACATTATTGCCGTGGATAACAGCGCTGCCATGCTCAGTCAGTGCCGCGAGATTCTGGCCGACGATGATGGGGAAATCCCGGTGGAGCTGATCTGCGGTGATATTGAACAGATCCCCGTACACAACGCCACCATGGCAGTGCTGAATTTCACCCTGCAGTTTATTCCGGTCGATCGCCGCAACGCTCTGCTCCAGCGTATCAGCGATGGCCTGCAACCCGGTGGCGTGCTGGTGCTGTCGGAGAAGGTGGCCTTTGAGGATCCCCAGCACCAGCAACTGATGATTGAACTGCACCATCATTTCAAGCGGGCCAATGGATACAGCGAGCTGGAAATAAGCCAGAAGCGTTCCGCACTGGAGGATGTACTGGTCCCGGAAACCCTGGCCGTGCATCGCCAGCGACTCAGAGAGGCCGGTTTCAGCAGTGTCGATGTCTGGTTTCAATGCTTCAACTTCGCCTCGCTGATTGCCATAAAATAGCGGCCCACCAATCAACCACACACCCAAAAGCCCCTATGATCGATTTTTCCTCCCTGCTCACCAGCCTCGCCAACGCAGAACACCCCGCACTGCAAGCCTGGGCCGCACTGCTGCCCCCTCAGCTTGCCCAGGGTATGTCGGTAGAGCGCTGGGGCGATCTGCCGGGCTGGCAGGCGACACTGGAGCAACTGCCACCGCTTGAGCCATCCCGGATCGATTTACGGACCGCTATTACGGTGGGCGATGTGGCGGACTGCGACGAACAGACGCGCCAAGAGCTGCACGCGACCCTGATGGGCCTTCATCCCTGGCGCAAGGGGCCCTACCAGTTGTTTGGCCTGACCATTGATACCGAGTGGCGCTCGGACTGGAAATGGGATCGGGTGTTGCCCCACATCGCCCCGCTGAAAAACCGGCTGGTCCTCGATGTGGGTTGCGGCAATGGCTACCACTGCTGGCGGATGCTCGGCGAGGGTGCGCGGCAGGTGATCGGCATTGATCCATCCGCAAAATTTGTCTTTCAATTCAATATATTAAAACACTACCTTGGCGATCTGCCAGTGGATGTACTGCCCCTCGGCATCGAGCAGCTGCCGACGGAAATGCAGTGCTTTGACAGCGTATTTTCCATGGGGGTGTTCTACCATCGCCGCTCGCCAATGGACCACCTCAAAGAATTAAAAGACTGCCTGCGACCGGGCGGCCAACTGATACTGGAAACCCTGGTTATTGAGGGCGGCCCAGGCGAGGTACTGGTGCCCGAAGGGCGTTACGCGAAAATGCGCAATGTGTGGTTTCTGCCAAGCGCGGACACCCTGCTCAGCTGGTTGCGCAAATGTGGCTATCGGAAACCAAGATTGGTGGACAGTACCCGAACATCCATCGAGGAGCAGCGTTCAACGGCATGGATGACCTATGAATCCCTGCCAGACTTCCTTGATCCAATCGATCATAACCGCACGGTCGAAGGTCATCCGGGGCCCATCCGCGCAGTCTTTGTCGCGGAAAGCTGAGGTCATTTCCCGATTAGCAACTAATCGTCCAGCTCGACCACTGGCGTCGCCAGGCCAAACTCGTCGTGTATTTGCCGGCACCAGCGATTGAGCCGTTCGGCGCTGAGGGCCGGCTGCTGGTCTTCGTCGATACCCAGACCGACAAACAGGGCCTGCCCGGGAACCCTGGCTTTTGAAGCGTCAAATTCGTAGCCCGCCGTGGGCCAGTGACCGACCACTCGATCTGCTGTTTTCACCACCACATCGTGCAGCATACCCATGGCATCGAGAAAAAAATCCCCATAACCGAACTGGTCTCCCAGGCCGATAAACGCAACCGTCTTGCCGGAAAAGTCGATGGCTTCCAGATCGTCCCAGAAGTCTTCCCAGTCCGACTGGATCTGACCGAAATCCCAAGTGGGAATACCCAGAATCAGTTTGTCATAGGGCAGAAATTCCAGCTGGGTAACATCGCCGATATCGTGAACATCCACCACCTCATCCCCCAGACGGGAGACAACCCGGTGGGCAATGGATTCGGTATTCCCCTCGTCGCTGCCAAAGAACAAACCGATCTTCGTCACTGTAACCTCTGAACAACCGTGATAAAAACTGCGCGGATTCTCCCAGCTCCCGGAGAATGCTGCAACCACCGGCAGGTATTTACGAAACCGGGTCGGGCAATTCAGGCACACCCTGTTTTTAAGTACTTGCTGTTTTTTCAGTGCTGTTTATTTTTGCAAGGCTGCTTATTTTTTAAGTGCTTCAAAGGCATCGGTAAAATTGTGGCCGAGGGAGTCAGCTACGGCTTTATGGGTCACACGACCGCAGTGGATGTTCAGTCCATTGCGCAGGTTGGCATTACTCAGCAGCGCACGTATCGGATTGTCCGCCAGTTGCAAAACAAACGGCAGGGTCACATTGTTCAGGGCCTGGGTGGCCGTGCGGGCGACGCCGCCCGGCATGTTGGTGACACAGTAGTGGATCACGCCATCGACCACATAGGTGGGATCCTGATGGGAAGTGGGCCGGGAGGTAGCAAAACAGCCGCCCTGGTCAATGGCCACGTCCACCACCACCGCGCCGGGTTTCATCTGGCCGACCATCTCACGGGTCACCAGTCGGGGAGCCGATGCACCGGGCAAAAGTACGGCACCAATCACCAGATCAGCCTCCGGCAGGTAGTTCTCAATGGCCGCCGCCGTGGCATAGACACAGCGAATCGATTCCGAAAACATCCGGTCCAGTTCACGCAACCGATCCACAGAGCGGTCCATGATCGTCACATCGGCACCGATGCCCAGCGCCACACCGGCCGCATTGCTACCCACCACTCCGCCACCGAGAATCAATACCCTGGCTGGCGCTACGCCGGGGACCCCGCCCAGCAATACACCTCGGCCACCCTGTGCTTTCTCCAGATGATGGGCACCTGCCTGCACGGCCATTCGACCGGCCACTTCGGACATCGGTGCCAGCAGCGGCAAATGCCCTCGATCATCGGTTACGGTTTCGTAGGCCATGGCAATGGCGCCGGATTTCAGCAACAGCGATGCCTGGTCGGGATCGGCCGCCAGGTGCAGGTAGGTAAACAGCAACTGGCCAGCCCGCAGCATCCGGCACTCATCCGGCTGGGGCTCCTTGACCTTGATAATCATATCCGCCCGGTCGAACACCTCCGTCGCTGCAGGCACAATCTCCGCACCCGCCCGACGGAAATGTTCGTCAGTAAAATCAATGGCGGCTCCGGCATTCCTCTCCACCAGCACCTGATGCCCTGCCGACACCAGCTCCTGCACCGAATCCGGCGTCAGACCGACCCGGTATTCATGGTTTTTGACTTCTTTCGGCACCCCTATCTGCATCACAAACTCCAATAACTATCCAATGACTAGCCGATGACAATGTGGATGGCAATGTGATTTCAGTATTGGACTCCCCCCGTCACATCTTGCTCCGCAAATCCCTTCAGCCCATCAACCTGCGAGCGACCAACGCCGTCAGTATTTTCTGTCGCAGTAGCAAGCGCAACAGTAATACAACCCGTGTATCATAACTTCAGCCAGTTTGCTTGCCTGCTTAATCCTGAAACCCTGCAGCATTCACACTCGATAAATAGACACTCGATAACCGGATCACAGCCATTTTGCCCAATCCATTCTGCAAACCTGTCTGCCCAGCACCTCGCCAGAGAGCGAGCGCACCGGGGTTACTGAGACTGATCCTGCTGGTGGGCAAATTATTGATACTGGGATGGCTAGCCAACATCCCCGCAGTTATCGCACAAGCTCAGCCCACCGTCATTATTTCCGGTGAAGTCTCCGCCACCGTCAGGAAAAATATCGTCCAACATCTGGGGCTGGGCAGCGAGCACTGTCAAATCAGCGACCGGCGTCGCTCTGTATTGCTCGAGAATGCAGACGAAAAAATTCGCCAGGCACTGCAGGCACTGGGTTACTACCATGCCAGCTGGAGCTCGGCACTTTCCAGTAGCGACCAATGCTGGACAATGACGATCAAGGTAATACCGGGCACAGCCACCACCCTGGGTCGGGTACAGGTTGAAATTGACGGGGACGCCCGGAACGATCCCGCATTTACCCGGTTACTGGAAACATCACTGCCAAAAACCGGTGAGCAGTTGAATCACGGCCATTACGAAGTCTTCAAACAGTCCCTGCAAAAACTGGCGCTACAGCGCGGTTATGCTGAAAGTCGTTTTACCCGACAGCAATTACAGGTCGGCCTCGAAAGGCAGCGTGCCGATATACTGCTCAGCTTCAATAGCGGTCCCCGCTATCATTTTGGGTCCGTAAATTTCGAACAGGCGGTTTTTGATGATGCTTTTCTGGCGCAGTTTCTGCCTTTTTCTGCCACCACCCCTTTTCACGCATCCCTGCTCAGCCAGTTTCAACAATCACTGCTCAACAGCCGTTACTTTGACCAGGTCATCGTCACGCAGCAAACACCCGACCGCGAAAAGCAACAGATTCCCGTCCAGGTGGTGCTCACCCCCGGGCCCCGCTACAGCACCTCGCTGGGGGTAGGAATTGCCACGGATACCGGCCCCAGGGGCAGCGTCGGCTTCCGAAACAATCGAGCCAACCAAAAGGGGCACCGCTATGGGGCCGACGCTCAGTTGTCGAGGGTCAAATCCACCGTCAGCCTGGAATATCAGATCCCCCTGCAACAACCGGATACTGAATTTGTCACTTTCAAAACCGGCTGGGAAGAAGAAGACACCGATAGCGCCAACAGCGAAACCTGGTTTGTCGGCGCCGCCCACAGCCGCAGTCTGGACAACGGCTGGATCAGAACCCTCGACCTGGTTTATCAGGTGGAATCCTTCAAAGTGGGAAGTGACCGGAACAGCACGGAACTGGTGGTACCCGGCATCGGCTTGCAGAAAACCCAGGCAGATAATCCGGCCTACCCTTACACCGGCTGGCGTACCCGTTTCAGCCTGCGGGGAGCTGCCGAGTCCCTCGGCTCAGACCTGTCCTTCCTGCAATTGCAGGGAAGTGGCAAATATATTCTACCGCTGCTCGGCGGCCGGGTATTGGGGCGACTGGAAGGCGGCCTGAGCCTGATGAGCAATTTCGAGGAGATGCCCACTTCGTTCCGGTTTTTTGCCGGTGGCGACAACAGTGTGCGCGGCTATGACTACGAGGAATTGGGACCGATGAACGACCGGGGCGAGGTGGTCGGTGGGCGGCATTTATTGGCCGCCTCACTTGAATACGACTATCCGGTTTACAAGGATTATGCCCTCGCCGTTTTTTACGATGTGGGCAATGCCTTTGACAACAGCAGCTTTACCCTGAAAAGAAGCTTTGGTGTCGGATTGCGCTGGCGCTCGCCACTGGGACCCATCAGGCTGGATCTGGCCTTTCCCGACACATCAGAACAGGCATTCCGAATTCATCTGTCCATGGGGCCGGACTTGTGAAACGCCGTGTAATTTACCGTGGCGCCCTGCTGTTGTCAGCGTTTCTGGTGGTGTTTTTCAGCGCCCTGCTGACCTCGGGCTATCTGCTACTCGCTACCCACACCGGCAGCCATTGGCTGCTGGAAAAAGCGGCAGCCTCTGCCACTGATACTGAAATCCACTGGCAGGCCAGCCATGGCACCTTACTGAAAGGACTCACTTTTCAGGGGCTGTCTATCCGGCGAGCCAACCTGCTGATCAGCGCCACCTCGGCCGCGGGGCAATGGCAGTTACTCGGGCTGCTGGGTGGCCAACTACCTATCCAGACCCTTGAGTTTACCGATCTGCAAATCCATGAGGAGCCCACCACTGCGGATAGCGCGTCAGCGTTTGTTTGGCCCAGCCTGAACACTGTCATGCCGGTAACGCTGGAACGCCTCACCATCGATCAGTTCCAATACCACAGCGGCCCGGGTTCCCTGACCCTGGAAGAAATCTCCGCCGCCGGCAGTATCAATCTGCTCGGCATTGAAGTGCGGGAACTGATCCTTCGCCAGCCGGAACAACAGCTGGCACTGCAGGGCACCATCAGGGCAAAACCACCCTACCGGCTCAATTTTGCACTCCAGTGGCATACCGAATTCCAGCAAAACCGCTTCGAAGGCGAGGCCAGGCTGGGCGGCAATCTGGCCACTATGACCATTGAACACCAACTGGTGGCTCCCTTCAGCCTCTCCACCAGCGGAACCCTGGTCAGTGGCGCAGATTGGGACCGGGGAACATTGAACCCACTGGCCATCGCGGTGGATCTGGTCAATGACTGGACCATCGACAACCGGACTGTCTGGCCCGACCTGCCCGCCATCAGTTCGCAGGGGCAGTTGAGGCTCACCGGTTCAGTGGATGACTATCAGTTGCAGGGCACATTTGAGCTGACTCCGCAAACCCCATCAACATTGCCCACACAAGAGGTTGCCGTCGACCTCCGGGGTGATCGACAGGGCCTGCACCTCGAACACCTCGACCTGCACTCGGAGGCCGGCAAACTCGGTATTCAGGGAGACGTGGCCTGGCAAACAACACCCAACTGGCAGCTGGCTGTGAATCTCGCCGAGATCGATCCCGGCTACCTTCTCGACCGGAAATTGTCAGGCCAGCTGGCGGGCATGCTTACCACCACCGGCAGCTACAGGGATCAGGGCCTGTCGGTAGACGCGGAGATTGATCAGCTGACAGGCACCCTGAACAGCTACCCGGTGACACTGCGTGGTCAACTGGCCTCCCGGCAGGGCGTATTTTCCAGCCGTGACTTTACCGCCCGGATCGGAGATAACCATCTGCGAGTGAACGGGGAATGGGGCGGCCAAACCCCACTCAACTGGCAGCTGACGGCCAATAATCTGGCGGAGCTCTATCCCGGCCTCTCCGGCAAACTGGTCTCCAGGGGCAAGGTTTCCAAGCAAAAGGTTTCCGGTCGGGGAGGCGCCTTCTCACCCCATCACTTGCCTGAGATTCAAGGCACTGTCAGTGCCGACGAACTGGCCTTTGACGGGCACAGCGTTCGTTCACTGAACCTGCGCCTCAACATCGATAAAGCGGGCCTACAGCACATAGACCTGGCGCTGTCGGGTTCGCTGGCCGGCGATCAACAGCAGGAGACCGACCTGCAACTACAGGCCAGTGGACGACCCGAAAAACACCATTACCAGCTTTCAGCATCGCAACAGGAGCTGACCTTTACTTTGCAGGGTACCGGCCACTGGCAACAGGGCGCGTGGCAGACTCGAATTTCAGATAGCGAAATCAGCGTCCCACTGGTTGGCAACTGGCAGCTGGATAACGGCGTCGAAGGCCGGGTTTCAGAGCACGGTGCCGAGTTTAAAGAGCACTGCTGGAAACAGATCGACGGGGCTGTCTGCGGCCATCTGACATGGCATCAAAAAACCGGTATCGACACCACAGCCACCCTCCACCATTTGCCATTGCAGTGGTTACAACCCTGGCTACCGGGCAACAGCGCTCTCACTGGTGAAATCAATGGCGACCTCAGACTTGCAGGCTGGGGTGAAACGCTGGTCGGGCAACTGACTCTCAGCACCGCGGCGGCCCGATTCACCGTAGACGAAAGGGCCAAAAAGCTGCGACAGGTCACCCTGGACAATACCGACCTTGACATCCGTCTTGCAGAACAACGGCTGGAACTCACCGGAAACACCGAATTTACCGATACCGGTAACGCCCGAATCCAGCTCCACTGGCCACTGGCAGAAGCGGATCGGGCTATTGGCGGCAGCCTCCACCTCCAGCTGGACAAACTGGATTGGCTGAATCCCTTTGTTACCTATGTCGACGAGCTGCAGGGTCGCGCCGATGCACTCATCAGACTTGCCGGTACGGCCGATCACCCGGCGCTCTCCGGGCATGTTCGGCTGAACGGTCTCTCCGCCTATGTTCCACAACTCGGCATTAATCTGACCAACGGCGACTTGCGACTGGAGCATCGCGACCGGACAAGCTGGCAGTTAGACGGCACAGTGGACTCCGGAGAGGGGTCACTGGCAATGAATGGCCTACTGCAGGTCAACCGGCCCGACGACTGGCGCGGTGAACTGTTTCTGACCGGGGTGGGGGTAAAGACGGTTGACTTGGAGACCATCAAGGCCGGCCTCAGCCCGACCCTGAAAATAGTGGCGACCCCGGAGCAACTAAACATCACCGGCAAGATTCAGGTCCCTGATGCCGAGATTGCGCTCAGGGAAATGCCCGCCAGTGCCGTTACCGTCTCAGAAGATGCGCTGATCGTCGACCAGACCAGACCAGATGAAGAGAAGCCCTCCCCGCTCAACCTGTTAGCGGATGTCACCCTTGAGCTGGGAGACAATATCCAGTTCAGCGGTTTTGGCATCCACGGACAAATCACCGGAAAACTCCGTCTCACCGAAACACCAACCCAACCGGTGCGGGCGGAAGGTATTCTGCAAATTGTCAATGGTGTCTATCGCATCTATGGCCAGGAACTGACGATCGATTCCGGCAGGCTGGTTTTTCAGGGGGCACCTGAAAACCCACTGATTCATGCCCGCGCTTCCCGAACAGTGGGCGATACGCTGGTGGGTATTCAGATTGATGGTGTGCCGGGCGCATTGACCAGCGAACTGTTTTCCAGCCCGAGCCTGCCACAGACCGACATCCTGGCCATGCTGATCACCGGCAAATCCCTGGCGGGAACCACCCAGACAGAAGGGTCGACCCTGATCAACGCTGCCGCCTCATTGGGCTTCAGTCAGAGCGATGCATTGACCGGACAATTGCAACGGCAACTCGGACTCGACGTGCTGTCGGTCTCCAGCGACGGCGGCATCGAAGAGAGCGCCGTCACTTTTGGCAAGTACCTGACACCGAGGCTCTACGCCAGCTATATTCAAAATATTCTCTCGCCCAATGCCGGCTTACTGCTTGAATACTCGGTCTCCAAAAAATTCAAGATCCGGGCTGAATCCGGCGCAACGCAAAGCATGGATATTCTCTGGAGGATCGAGCGCCCCTGACCTTTCAAGACGCTGGCCCCTCCGTGCGCTATGTGCGACAGTGTCTCCCTGGACGTTAAAAAGTGATTACCCGCCGTCATGTCAAATCACAACCTTCTGAGTTCTACCGTCAAGGCTCTCCAGCCCCGCTCACTTAAGTATTTAAGCACGTCCCTGCAGGGGTTGATCCGGGGAAAACTGTGGCTTCAGGTGCTTGTTGGCATGTTTCTCGGCATTGTCGTCGGCATTTTGATGGGCCCAAGTCTGGGCTGGGTATCACCCGCTGATGCTGCCGCCATCAGCGACTGGCTGGCACTGCCCGGCAAACTGTTTCTCGCCCTGATTCAAATGATTGTCATTCCGCTGGTTTTCGCCTCCATCATTCGCGGACTGGCGGCCACAGAGGATCTGGAGCAGCTCAAAAAAACCGGTTTCAGAGTGGTGCTGTATTTTATCTTCACCACGGCCATCGCCATCGTGATTGGCATAACCATCGCCAACCTGATCAAACCGGGGCAATACATCGACCAGCAGGCACTGCAACTCGCTTCGCTGGTCGAGCCAATCCAGTCGACAGAAGCGTCCGGCAGCCCCGTACTTGATGAGCTGCCGCAAAAAATCGTCACGCTGCTGCCCTCTAATCCGCTCTCCGCGATGGTGGAAAGCAATATGCTGGAGGTGGTAATTTTTGCCATGATCATGGGCGTGGCACTGGTGATGATGACACCACTGCAGGCCAAGCCGCTGCTCGATTTGATGGGATCCCTCCAGGAAGTCTGCATGACCGTCGTCCGCTGGGCGATGCTGTTGGCACCGATCGCCGTGTTCGGGCTGATACTGCAGTTAACCGCCAAGCTTGGCATCGATGCCCTGCTGGGCATGGCAGTCTATGTCCTGACGGTACTACTGGGACTGTTGCTGTTACTGGCTTTGTATTTGCTGATTATTTTGATCGTGGCAAAGCGACACCCGCTGACCTTTCTTAACGACATCAAAGAAGTGCTGTTGCTGGCCTTCTCCACCTCCAGTTCTGCAGCAGTGATGCCGCTATCTATCAAGGTGGCCGAGGAAAAACTCGGCGTCAGGCCCTCCATATCACAGTTCGTAATTCCCTTGGGGGCCACTATCAACATGAATGGTACGGCGCTCTATCAGGGTGTGGCTGCCATGTTTCTCGCACAGGTATTCGGCATCGATATCGGGCTTGGTGGCATGGTGTTGATCGTGATCACTGCAGTTGGTGCCTCAATCGGCTCACCGGCAACCCCGGGAGTGGGCATTGTCATACTCGCCATGGTGCTCGACAGTGTCGGCATACCGGCTGCGGGCATCGCGCTGATCATGGGGGTTGATCGGATACTCGACATGTGTCGCACAGCCATCAATGTCAGCGGCGACCTGGTAACCGCGAAGCTGATGGACAGCTGGGTCGGGAGCAGCCTCAGTCACCATGAGGAGCAGCTTGCAGAGCAGCAGAGAGAGCAGATCCGCCAACGGACCGGTGAGGATGTGCTCACCAATCAGGTGCTTAAGGAAGAAACCTGAACTCGCACTCGCCAGAACAGAGATCAATGTTTCCCGGCGGATTTGAGGATATACTTTTTTTATGACTGCACCCTTAGGTTGTCGGGACAAGGGGTTAACACCCATCGGGGCAATTGTGGAGGTCCACGGCCCGGTGGTGGTTATTGCCTGCGACACCCTCCCCCCACTGCACCAGGCGCTGTGTGCTCACCTCAACAGCGAAACCTACCTGTTTGAAGTCCACCAACACCTGGACGAACATCATTTGCGCGCTATTACGCTGCATCGCAGCAGCGGCCTCTATCGGGGTATGACCGTATTTGACACCGGCGCGCCATTGCATGTGCCGGTCGCACCGGATTGCCTTGGCCGCCTGCTGAACATTTTCGGGGAACCCCTGGACGGCAAAGACAAGCTGAAACCGGTAGCATTCAGGAACATCCACAACAAGCCTTTGCCACTTAGTGAAGCCGTCGGGGTAGGCGAGGTGCTAGAAACCGGCATTAAAGTGATCGACCTGCTTTGCCCCTTTGTGAAAGGCGGCAAAACCGGCCTGTTCGGCGGGGCGGGGGTAGGCAAAACCGTACTGATTATGGAATTTATGCATGCTGTCGCCACGCTCCATCAGGGGGTGTCAGTGTTTGCCGGTGTCGGCGAGCGCATTCGAGAGGGACACGAACTCTGGCACGAAATCGACAAAGCCGGCGTGCTGCCACAAACTCTGATGGTTTTCGGTCAGATGGACGAATCGCCCGGCGTGCGCTTCCGCATCGGTCTTTCCGCCCTCACCTATGCGGAGTACCTGCGCGATAGCCTGCAAAAGGAGGTGCTGTTTGTCATGGATAACATTTTCCGCTTTGTGCAGGCAGGCAGCGAAGTCTCCAGCCTACTTGGACGTATGCCTGCCACGGTAGGCTACCAGCCCACCCTCACCACTGAAGTCGCGGAAATGCAGGATCGCATCTTATCCACCCTGCGGGGTGCCATCACCTCGGTGCAGGCCGTCTACGTACCGGCAGATGATATGACTGATCCGGCGGTCAGTGCCATCCTCAGCCATTTGGATACCACCGTTATTCTGTCTCGCGCTCAGGCGGGCAAGGGTATTTACCCGGCGGTGGACCCACTGCAGTCGGGCAGCCGGTTGATGGATCAGCATACCCTGGGTTCACGTCACTACGGTGCAGCGGAAGGTGTGCGGGAACACTTGGCCCGCTATCATGAACTGGAGGACATTATTGCGATGCTGGGCATTGAGGAGCTATCTCCCAAGGATCAAAAAATTGTCATGCGCGCCCGCAAACTTCAACGCTACCTGACCCAGCCTTTCTGGAGCACCGCAGGCCACTCTGGTATTGCCGGGGTGTCGGTACCACTGAAGCAGACCATTGCAGATTGTGAAGGTTTTTTGCGAGGTGACTACGATGAGGTCCCTGAAGAACGCTGCTATATGCGCGGTACTATGGCGGAGCCTGCCACATGAAAACCTTTACCCTTTCTCTCCGGGGCTCGACTCGCAGCCATCTAATTGAAGGGGTCTCCTCATTTGTAGGCGAAGACAGCTCTGGCAGTTTCGGCATCTTGGCCAGTCATACCCGTATGATTGCCGTGCTGGTGGTCGGGCTGGCACGCTTTCAGGTGAACGGTGAGCATTGGCAATACCTGGCACTGCCCGGAGCAGTTATCTATTTTCACGATAACCTGTTGACCCTCAGCACCCGCCGCTACCTGCTGGATGACGACTACAACCGCATCAGTCAGGCTTTGCAGGAAGAGCTGCTCAGGGAAGAGGAGCAGCTTCACACGATGAAACAGAGCCTGCAACGTATGGAGAAAGAAGTTCTCAAACGGCTGTGGGAACTGAGTTCCAAGCGGGGAAGGATGAACCATGTCACATCCTGATGAACTGAGAAAGCGAGTTGAGCGCCAGGTCAAGCGCATGAAAAAAGCAGAACGGGAACGGCTCACAATGCTGGGTCAGACGGTTTACATCGGCACCCTCGGACTGTTGCTTGTACTGCCGATAGTCTGTGGTGCCTATCTCGGCCAGTGGCTGGACAGCCTGGCCACCGCCTATTCCAGCCGCTGGACTGTGAGCCTGATTCTGGTCGGCGTGATGGTCGGCGCCCTCAATGTCTACCTGTTCATCCGGGAATAGCACCATGGATAACCCGGAAATTATGATCCTACCCCTGTTCCAACTGGGCCCCATTGATATTTCAGTGACCGTGGTCACCACCTGGGGCATCATGGCCATCATCTGTCTATTTTCCTGGCTGGTGTCACGACGCCTCAGTGTCGACAATCCCGGAATGCTGCAATCCGCCGTGGAAGGCATTATTTTGGTCATCGAAGAGGCGGTGGCGGATGCTGCGCCGCAACACGCCAGACAGATCATGCCGCTGATAGCCAGCCTGTGGATTTTCCTGGTCATTGCCAATCTCTGCGGGCTAATCCCCGGGGTACACTCCCCCACCCGGGATCTTTCCGCCACCGCAGCCCTGGCCATACTGGTGTTTCTGTCAACCCACTGGTTTGGTATTCGTATTCAGGGCATCCGAAATTATCTGCGCCGCTACCTCTCACCGAGTCCGATCCTATTGCCTTTTCATTTGATCAGCGAAGTGACCCGTACCGTAGCGCTGGCCGTGCGACTGTTCGGCAATATCATGAGTCTGGAAATGGCGGCGCTGCTGATTCTGCTGGTAGCGGGATTCCTGGCCCCTGTACCCATCCTGATGCTGCATATTATCGAGGCGCTGGTGCAGGCCTACATTTTTGGCATGCTGGCACTGATTTATGTGGCCGGCGGCATCCAGTCACAACAATCCCGTCAACAACCTGAGCAATCATCCCCTTCAGAAGGGCAAGGAGATACCGATGACTGATCTATCCACCTTTAGCCTGGCATCCACGGTCGCCGCTGTTTTTGGCATCTCGTTGGGCGTCATGGGGCCGGCCATTGCCATGGGCTGGGCCATTAGCCGCGCGTTAGAGGCCCTGTCCCGACAGCCGGAGGCAGAGCGCTCGATCATGCGCACCCTGTTTATCGGACTGGCGATGATTGAATCCCTGGCTATCTATGTGCTGGTGGTTGTATTGATTATCCTGTTCCGCAACCCCCTGCTGGAATATCTCACCTAGTGGTTGAGGACACATACGCCATGCCATCACCAGATCGACAAGGAAACTATCCGTGGAATTGAGCTGGTCCACCTTTTTGTTCGAGATCATCAACTTTCTGGTGCTGATCTGGATTCTCAAGCATTTTCTTTACAAGCCAGTGCTGGGCGTCATCGCCAGGCGTCAGGCGGGTGTCGAGAAAACGCTCAGCGACGCCAGGGCACTGAACAATGATGCTGAAAAATTAAAGCAGCAATATGAGACGCGACTGGAACACTGGCAGCAGGAACGTCAGCAAGCGAGGGATACCCTGAACAGAGAACTGGATGCGGAGCGCGCTGAGAAGATGTCCGAGCTGCGGGACACCCTGGAGCAGGAGCGGGAAAAAGTCCGGATTGCCGAAACCCGGCGCCAGGCAGATGCCCAACGCAAGGTCGAGGAAAGTGCACTCGCTCAGGGTGCTCGTTTTGCGGGGAAATTACTGTCCCAGGTCACATCTCAGGAGACCGAGAACCGGCTGGTTGAATTGGCCATCGCCGAGTTGAAGCAGTTGCCACCAGAACGTCTGGCCACATTACTCGCCCACAATGGGGCGCCATCCAATACCATTACCATCACCAGCGCCTACCCAATGAAAGAACAGCAACGCCAGCAACTCCAGCAGGTACTCAGCCACAATGGCTGGACGGCAACCATCCAATTCAAGGAAGACCCAACACTGCTGGCTGGCCTGCATATCACCATGGGGGCTTGGGTGCTGGCGGCCAACCTGCGCGATGAGTTACACGGTTTCGTGGAATTGAGTAACCATGAGCAGTAGTTCCGACAAAAATAGCGTCGAGACTCAGGGCGACATTCACAAGGATAGCCCCGCACTCGAAAGCCACCTGCTGCAACGTCAGTCAGTATGGCTGGACAGATACCAGCCGGGCCTGCGAATTCACGAACAGGGGACAGTAGTCTCTGTGGGGGATGGTATTGCCTGGATCACCGGTCTGCCGTCGGCAGCCATGGATGACGTGCTGCTGTTTGACGATGGCAGTCGGGGTATGGTGTTCGACCTCAACGAGAATATGATTGGAGCCATTTTACTGCTCGCGACGGAGACGCTGACCTCCGGTACCACTGTGCAGCGCTCAGGGCAACCGCTCAGCGTACCGGTGGGCGATGCACTGCTCGGCAGGACAATAGATCCACTGGGCAGGCCTTTGGATGGCGGCGAGCCACCAGTCCATACCCGCTGGCAGCCTCTTGAAGCGTTTTCTCCACCCATTGTGGCCAGGGACTTTGTTCACAAGCCACTGTATTCCGGCATCAAAATCATCGACACCATGATCCCTATTGGCCGGGGACAGCGTCAGCTGTTAATTGGTGATGAGGGCCTGGGACGGAGCTCTGTAGCCATCGATACAGTAATCAACCAGAAGGATCAGGATATCTACTGTGTCTACGTGCTGATCGGACAAAAACGTTCCACCGTGGTCAGCGTCATGGAAACCCTGAAGGAATTCGGGGCACTGGATTACACCACACTGGTGGTGGCTGAGGCGACTGGCCTGCCGGGACTCCAGCAGTTGGCTCCATTTGCCGGCTGCGCTATTGCGGAATTCTGGATGTATCAGGGTCGTGATGTCCTGGTGATCTATGACGACCTTTCCACCCATGCCCGCACCTATCGTGAATTGTCCCTGTTGTTGCGGCGGCCACCGGGCCGGGAAGCTTACCCCGGTGATATTTTTTCAGTTCACGCACGGCTTCTGGAGCGCTCGACCAGCCTGAATGCCGCGCATGGTGGCGGCAGTATGACGGCACTGCCCATTGTGGAAACACAGCTCGGAGAGATCGCCGCCTATATTCCCACCAATCTGATCTCCATCACCGATGGTCAGGTTTATCTGGACCGGAACCTGTTTGCCGGGGGTTTTCGGCCCGCCATTGATATTGGATTGTCAGTGTCACGCATCGGAGGCAAGGCCCAACATCCTCGCATCAAGGAGGAAGCCGGGCGGATGAAACTCGACTATCTGCAATTTCAGGAACTCGAAGTCTTTACCCGCTTTGGCGCACGCCTCGAGGCTTCCATGGAGGCGACCATCCACCGCGGCCAATTATTGCGCGAAATCCTCAAACAGGATCGCCTCTGCCCCCTGCCAGCCACTGCGCAGATGGCCTGGCTGGTTGCCTTTAATGACCATTTGCTCGATAAAATTGAACCCCAACAGATAGCGGGCTATCTCGATCGGCTACAGGAAAACGTCCGCCAAAGCGACCTGGTGCTGGACAGCCCAAGGGGTGATTGGCAAACCGCTGCGGCCAGATGGCTAAGTGAGATGGCATGAGCCGCCGCAGTCTGGAAGAGCACCGGTACAGCCTGGGGGAAATCCAGGAAATCATGAACTCCATGAAAACCCTGGCCTATATGGAAACGCGCAAACTGACGCGTTTTCTGGATGCCCAGCAGCAAGTGGTAAAAAGCATAGAGCATGCAGCGGCAGACCTCCTTCACTTTTACCCTGACATCCTGCCCGACAGCGAAGATATGCCAACAGTGTGTCTATTGATTGGCTCAGAGAGAGGCTTTTGTGGTGATTTTAATCATGCCCTGTTGGACCGACTGAAGAGCGAGCCACAGTATGCAGAGGTTGGGGTTATCGCGGTGGGGCACAAGCTCTGTACCTTGCTGGACGAGGATCCCAGAATACTGCTCACTCTGGACGGAGCCGGCATCACTGAGGAAGTGACCTCACTGCTAAACCACCTGGTCAACGAACTGAGTCAGCTTCAGCAAACTCATGGTCCCATGTCACTGGTATGTCTCTACCATGAAACTCCCGAACTGATTCGGGAACAAAGATTGCTGCCGCCCTTCCACAATCTGGCAGTTTTATCTGAAGAACAGGTAAGGACCTTCAGCCATCCACCCTTATTACACCAGCCACCTCGTGAACTCCTGGCAGAGCTGACCGAGTATTATCTTTTTGCGGTACTGTTCGAGATGCTCTACATCTCACTGATGGCAGAAAATCATCACCGGGTAGCCCACTTGGAGGGTGCTGTCAGGCATCTGGAAGATGAGGAGGCGGAGTTAACCAGAGCCTGCAACGTATTGCGGCAGGAGGAAATTACCGAAGAAATTGAAGTTATCCTGCTCGGTGCCGAGAATCTGGGCGGACCAACAATCAACACTGCCTCACAGAGAAAGCCGGATCAAACGAATAAATAGACATCGTTTGCTGGTTCACGGGAAATATTATTGTTTAATACCGGCGTCCAAGATCGTCATAAAGAGATCCAGAGATCCAGATAACCAGAGAATCAGGAATTCGGTCCGACCGGTTTGTCGAAGAAATCCGATTCGGGTGGAAATCAATAACCCTTGGGGGGAGTGAACCACGTGTCTCCCAAGCAACTATTTGCACACCGTTGAACGGACGTCAGTTGTACTGGCGGGCCGGCAATCCGACCACATTACAAAATCGCGACCTATGTAACCGTTTATCCTCGTCAGGGAGAGTTGGTTCAAAACGGCTTATGGCCGTTTTGCCCCCTGCGGGGCTGCGCAACCTGGGGAGGTTCTCACCACCATCGTGGCCCGTAAAAAAACCCCCGCCTTTCAGGCGAGGGTTTACTTTATGGCGCACTCGGGAGGATTCGAACCTCCGACCGCTCGGTTCGTAGCCGAGTACTCTATCCAGCTGAGCTACGAGTGCGTGAGGCCGCGTAATATATTGAAGTGGCTCCGGAGAGTCAAGTCGAAAAGCCATTTTGGTTATGTGGCAGAGGCGTTTGTTGCATATTGCCACGACTTAAATTGAGGATGTTGTTGGGCGACCAATCAGGCAATAATAGGCCTTAAAGGGAGACGAATATGCTGCGCATAGCAATTAACGGCTACGGCCGTATCGGCAGGAATATCCTTAGGGCTTTTTACGAGAGGCCAGAGCTCAGGGAGCACGTAACCATTGTCGCGATCAATGATCAGGGCAATGTAGCCATCAACGCTCACCTGACCCGGTTTGACAGTGTTCACGGCCAATTCTACCAGTCGGTAAGTCACAACGACGAGACCCTGTTCATCGGCGAGGACGCCATCAGCGTACTCGCCGAGCCGAATCCGGCAAAACTCCCCTGGCTGGCGTTGCAGGTGGATATCGTGCTCGAATGCACCGGTCTTTTCACCGAGCGTGAAAACGCCGCGAAGCACTTGCAAGCCGGAGCCGGAAAAGTGCTGATTTCAGCACCTGGCAAGGATGTGGATGCGACCGTCGTTTTCGGTATCAATCACACACTGCTGACCGCCGAACACCGGATCGTATCCAATGCCTCCTGCACCACCAATTGTCTGGCGCCAGTGGTTCAGCCGCTGTCCGCAGCTCTCGGCCTTGAAACAGGTTTCATGACCACAGTTCATGCCTACACCAATGATCAGCATCTGGTGGATGTCTACCACGAAGATCTTTACCGGGCGCGCTCGGCCACATTATCCATGATTCCCACCCGCACGGGGGCTGCCAAAGCCATTGGTCTGGTGCTGCCCGAACTCTCGGGAAAGCTGGACGGTATGGCAGTCAGGGTGCCCACCGCCAATGTATCGCTGGTGGATCTCACCTTTACGGCCAGCCGCGCCACCACAGCGACCGAAGTGAACGATATCATGCAGCAGGCAGCGCGCGGCCTGCTGGGTGAAGTGCTCGCTTATACGGAGGAACCGATGGTGTCCGTCGATTTCAACCACTCCGCCTACTCCAGTATTTTCGATGGCTCGCACACTCGGGTTTCCGGCCAGCTGGTCAAAGTCCTCGCCTGGTATGACAATGAGTGGGGGTTTTCCAACCGCATGCTCGATACCTGCCTGGTCATGGGCCGACATCTGTAGAGTGAGCGGTGTTAAAATAATAAGACAGACTAGTAGACTACGGCCAGACCTTTCCATACCAACTGTCATCATCGCGTATGCGATACTGGCCGACAGAATCAGACAGCGACCAAAACCAAACGAGCCCCCCGCATGACAAAGACAACCTCCTCTCCCGATACACTGCCAGCCTGGCATACGCTGGAAACACTGGCAGGGGGGGGCAAACGACTCGACTTGATGTCGCTGTTCCAGAAGGACCCGGATCGCCATCGGCGTTTTGCCCTGTCGGTTGACGGGTTATTACTGGATTATTCAAAAAATCTGATCGACGAAACCATTTTTTCAACCCTGCTGACCCTCGCCGAACAATCCACATTGGAGCAACAGCGAGACACCCTGTTCAACGGCGGGCTAATCAATAGTTCGGAACAACGCGCTGCGCTTCACACCGCCCTGCGAGGTGAGCGGGAAGATGGTTACCGGTTCGGGGGAGAGGCCCTGGACGAACAGATTAGCGCCACACTGGCCGAGATGGCGGCTATCAGCAGCTCAATCCGCGAAGGCACATGGCTCGGTGTCACGGGCAAGCCCGTACAGGATATCGTTCATATCGGCATCGGCGGCTCGGTACTCGGCCCTCAGCTGGCCTGTCAGGCATTGCGCCCCTACAGGCACCCGGACCTCCGGGTTCACTTTATCGCCAACGTGGATGGGGAGGATGTACTCAACATCCTCAATCAACTGGATCCCGAACGAACCCTGGTAATTGTCGCCAGCAAGACCTTTACCACCCAGGAAACACTGTTAAACACACGCACCACCCTGCACTGGCTGGAGAATAAACTGCAGCTATCGGGGATGGTGAGTAGCCGCCAGATCATCGCCCTGACTGCCAATCGTCAGAACGCCGAAACCTTCGGTATCCCGTCATCACAGATTCTGACATTTGACGAGTGGGTCGGTGGTCGCTACTCGGTATGGTCCTGTGTGGGACTGACCATTTCAATCAGCCTGGGACACGAGCACTTTACAGAGATGCTAAGTGGCGCCCGGGCAATGGATCGGCATTTCCGGTCAGCACCCTTCGCCAAAAACATGCCTGTAATTCTGGCCTTGCTGGGTATCTGGTACCGGAATTTTCTAGACGCACCATCGGTGGCCATCATCCCCTACTGCCAACGTCTGTCATTGCTACCCAGCTATCTACAACAGCTCGATATGGAGAGTAACGGCAAGTCTGTCTCGCAGTCCGGCGAAACCATTGATTACCCGACAGGTCCCGTCCTCTGGGGACAAACGGGCACCAATGCTCAGCACACCTTTTTTCAGCTGTTTCATCAAAGTAACCATTTAATTCCGCTCGACCTGGTCGCCACAGTCCATGAACCCGAAAGCATCAATGAACATCACCGCACACTGCTGGCGAATTTGCTGGCGCAGGCATCTGCCTTGATGGCGGGCAATAGAGACCAACCGGACCTCCCGGCCCACCTGATCTGTCCCGGTAACAAACCCTCGAACATGCTGCTACTCGATGCCCTCACACCCTACCATCTCGGCCAGGTGCTGGCACTCTACGAGCACAAGGTATTCGTGCAGGGCGCGATCTGGAACATCAATTCCTACGACCAATGGGGCGTCGAACTCGGTAAAGGCATTGCGTCCGGTCTGCTGTCTGAACATGACAGCATGAGAAACGGCGTAGATGCACCTGACCCGTCTACACGGCAATTACTTGACCACATCAGCCGCCGCACGGGATTATTCAAAATCCCCTGACACGCCCCGCCACCAGCCTGTCAGGGGGGAACTGCCAGCAACGGCGTCAAACAACAGTAATACAGCAGGGGAATCAACCAGACACAGCGCGCAAAATACCCAGCATGAAACAACGACTGATCAGATAGATCGAGTTATTGGCACCCAGCTTGAGCCGGGCACTTCGCATGTGGAGCTTGACCGTGGCCGGGGTGATACCCAACAGTACCGCCACCTCATCATTGGTCTTGCCCAGCGCGATCCTCAATACAACTTCTGATTCACGTTTGGTCAGACCATAGAGCGGATAAACAGCCAGCTTTTTTGCACCATTCCGGTAGGATTCATTAAATTCCAGCACATCGGTATTCATTTTCATTATTGTTGTTGGGTCAAATCCGTATTTTCAGTTAATGGTTGGTTCGATCAATCGAGCCGGTAAAATGAAGACATCTACCAGCCTTATCAACTTTACCTCAAGGCCAAAGCGAACCCATCTTAGATAACTGGCCATAAAACACTGAACCCGATATCTACGCTACAAAAAAACAAGGCCCTTCCGGGCCCTGTTTAATCTTGCATTGGAATTCAGGCTATTATCCTGTCAGTGGTGCTGTACTTCACCAAACAGGAAACGCGGCTTGAAGATAAAGGCAAGAGCCGGCATCAGGAACAGTGCACTCAATGCAGAGACACACAGCCACAGACCAATCAACATCCCCATCTCAGCCTGGAATCTCAATGAAGAGAACAACCATACAGCAACGCTGGCAATCAGTACCAGAGCAGTTACCAGCACACCCCGTCCCGCACAGTGCAGAGACATGGAAATAGCTTCGATGTGTGACTTGCCAGATTTGTATTCGATCTGGATACGGTCACAGATGTACAGTGCGTAGTCCACACCGAGGCCAATACCCAGCGCAGCAACGGGCACGGTATTGATGTTCATACCAATGTTCTGCCATGCCATGAAGGCGAAGGTTACCAGATTGGACAGCACCACCGGGACCATAAAGAACATCCCCGCAATACTGGAGCGATACACAATGATACACATCATCACTAGGATGAAGAGCGCCAGTGCAATCGACTGAATCTGTCCGGAGAGGATAACCTCGTTCACCGCACCGATCACGCCGATGATCCCGCCAGCCATGTGAATGGTCAGCCCTTCGACTTCCATGTTGTCCTTGAACTCATTGATCCGGGCGATCGCTGTCTGGATAGTCTTACCCTGACGATCAGTGAAGAACAACGTCACCGAAGCATTGGTGGCTTTCACATCGGTAAAGCCAAGCAGGTCACCGGGCTCAGAGGCACGTTCGAACATATAGATCAGTTCGGCGTTGTTGGTGGTCGTTTCACCCAGCTCCACATAGCGGTAGTTACCTTCCCGCACTGTCTGGTTAACCGTAGGCAACACATCCGCCAAGGACAGACTACCGCCAATTTCGTCCTGTTGCTCCATGTATCGCTGGAAACGCAACATGCTGTCCAGAGACTCGACCTCTTTCATCAGGCCCTGCTCGTCTCGGGTTTCATTACCAAACACCACGAACATCCGGTCAGCACCCGGGAACTTGCTGTTGATATTGTCAGAGTCGATATTGTAACGGGCATCAGGCCAGAGAATCGGTGAACCGGGATTGGCATCACCCACTTTCAGATCCACGGCGTAAAAACCACAAACAACAAACAGCGCCAGCGCGAACGTCACCACCACGTAGCGCGCACGGGTTTCCACAAGTTTCACACACATGTTAAGGAAGGGACGGATCACCAGCAGGTCAAGATTCAGCGGGTGGGCGTAGGACTTGGGTTTTCTGACCCATGACAGCAGGATCGGCGTGACAATAATCGAGCTCACCGCCACCGTACCAACCCAGACAACCGCCAGTACCACCAGTTTCTGCAACAGAGGAATCGGGCTGATCGCAACTACCGTCACACAGCCAGCATCCGTAGCAATACCCAGTAAGCCGGGACGCAACAGGTCCTTCAGGGTCAGACGGGCCGCCTCTGTTGAACAGAGATCATGGCCCTCGGTCATCTTGTCAATTTCTTCGTGGAAACGGGTGATCATCTGCACCGAATGCGATACCGCACGGGCGGTAATCAACATCGCCACTACCACTACCAGCGGATCGAAGTGAATACCCAGCATATGGGCGGCGCCCAGTGCCCAAGTGGCACTGATGGCACCGGACAACAGTGGCAACAGTGTACCGCGCCAAGTTCTGTTGATCAGGAACAGCAGTACCAGGAAGATTAACGCAGCCACCAGCACCAGATTCATAGTTTCAGGCAGGAAGTGATTTACCCAACCGTAGAGAATCGGGTTGCCCACCAGACTGATATCCACAACATCATCATCTAACCTGTCTACCAGTTCGTAGGCCTGTTTATAGGCACGGTTGTACTCGAGAAGATTGTCGTAGAAATCCACCGTCACCAGTGTTGCCGTCAGATCTTTGGACACATAGGGCCCATAGACCAGCGGGCTGCGCAGGATTGCTTCCCGAAGCCTTTCAATACCGGCCTCGTCTTCCGGAAGAGCAGGCCACATATAGGGGAAACTTTCAATCCCCTCTGTGGAAGCGCGCACTTCCTTCAGTTTTTTACCGGCAATCGAATAGATCTGGAATTCATTGATCGCATTGATCTTGTAGAGCCCCTGGGTCAGCTCACGGACCTTCTTCAAAACCGGCATCTGGAAAATATCACCTTCTTCCGCTTCGATCATGAAGGTGATGATATTGGTGCCACCAAAGGTGTTTTTATATTCGTTGTGTATCTGAACGTAGGGATGCGAGGTCGGCATCAAGTCGTCAAATACGGTTTTAACTTCGATATTCTGTGCAAAGTAAGCAAATACAACTGTGAGAACAGCCACCACTGCCAGAACACTTTTTCTGAATTTGATACAGGCAAGTGCAAATTTTTCTATCATGTTATCCTCCACCAACCATCCGAAACTGCCTGGATGGGCGCATCTTTTAATTGTTTATTTGAATCGTCACGCAACTGTGTCAATGACTAGTGCAACAAAGTCCACTGGTTCGTTTCGAGATCCATATAACCGACCGTCTCACCGACACCGATAAACCCGCCATCACCGGTCAGGGCGAGTTCCGAGTGGGATGTAAAATCCTTCACTTCTGCATCGGCTTCTGTCAGGAAACGTGTGTCAAATGACGACAGATCACCGGAGAAGATTATCCACTTGCCTTTGTTGCCTATACCTACCCACTCTTTCATGTGTTCAGACCAGGCAACATCCATGAGGTGCTCTTTCATACCGGAGGTTTTGCTATCGATATGTGACCAGGTATCACCGCCGTCAAAGGTGCCGACAATGGTACCGGACAAACCGACGGCAACCCCTTCCAGCTCATTGCGGAAATCGATGGCCGCAAAACTGTTCAGGCTATCGGTCTTAATCGTGCGCCAGGTTTCACCATTGTCATCACTTTTGAAAATCAGTCCGTAAGCGTCCGGCACTAACTGGTGCGGATCATAAGGCGCATCGGGATCTTCAATCGCCCTTGCTTCAGCGGCGATGATGATGGTGTTTTCATTGGTGCGGGCAACGTCATTGAAGAAGACATCCTCTTCATCGCGCAGGCGCTTCCAGGTATTCCCGTAATCCAGACTTTGAATGATCATGCCCATCTCGCCTACCGCCAGCGCTTCGCCACCGGGAGATACATGGACTTTCAACAACTTGTTGGAAATTTCAGATTTGGGTGTCTCCACTGACGTCCAGGTCTTGCCACCATCGTCGGTCACCACCGCAACGCCCTTGTTCCCCACGGCCACGGCACGGTTCTCATCCCAGGCAGCGATATCCTGAAAATGGATATCCACGGTGGAGTTTTGATTAGTCCAGGTTTTCGCCCGGTCAGTGGAAATAAGGATTTTTCCGTAGTTACCGGCCGCCCAATACACATCGGGGCCGACTCGGGTGACGCCGAGAATATTGTCACGCCGGTCAATCGCCGGTGGTGTGACTTCCTCTATCACGGCAGTTGGTTTAACAAACAGGCCTGCCCACAACAGGGTGCCGACAATAGCCCAGGGTAAAATTGATAAAACCAGTGCAATAAATTTTTGGCCTGCTGTTTTTTCTACCGGCCCTGCGGGCTCAGAGGAATTGGTTCCAGCATGGTCCTGTCCAGCAACATTCATAAAACCCCCAAAAAAATCTAAATGACCAGAAAGGCCACCTTTTACTACTAACAGTGCTACGAACACCGTCTGATCGGTCGTTTTTATTGATTTTTCAGTGTGTAAACTGCAACAGAGCTGCCAGATAAACGATTAGGTTTGCCTGACAGCCCTGTTTCAGAACGAACCGGTTCGAATTAACGAGCCAGTGCAATCAACGTTTGCAGCGTGACGTCTGTTTCTTCAACACCGGCCGGATTGGCTTTCATGTTGGAAGACCAGTTGGTCGCGAAGTCTGCTTTAAAGTCAATGATGTGACCAACTACCGGCATCAGCGCCTTGTAGCCATCATCACCTACGTCGAGACGGTTCTGGAAGATAAAGCCTTTCCAGAATTCACCGTTTTTGTCGTAGGCCTCACCCAGGTAGGGACGAGGATAATCGACTTCCATATACACCACTTTCTTGCTGTAGGGGTGAACATCGGGCGGAGTGCCTTCGATTACCCATACTTCACGTGGCTCCCACTGTACCTGGGGCGCGGGGAAGTAGTGAGGCGGAATGTCCATGCCAACTGCAGGGAACTCCTGAATGGTGTTTCTGAAACGCAGATCCACAGTCATCAGCGGTGCGTGAGCAATCGCAAATACATATCGACGATCAACCAGTTTTACATCTTTGTATTTGGTTGGTACCGCATCCCAGATATCCCAGTCATCGTACAGCTGTACCGTACCACCAATTGGATCCATCCAGGCGTTACCGGACAGACGACGTGCACGGCGAACAGACTTCAGATAAGCCCAAACGTCATCCGGTGTTTCAGCAGTGGGGTCATTGTAGCGTACAGAGAAGATACCGATACCTTTAATATCCTGGGGATAGATTGCCACCAGAACGGTTTTTTGCATGATATCGCCATCACCTTCTACCAGCGGACCACCATCGAGACGGCCTTCCATGTAGTAGCGACGAGCCCACCAGCGCTGGATACGCTCCATGCCGTCTTCACCGTCGAGGAACACCCAGGAGATGTGACGCAAGTCCATGGTCGCACCGTAAGTCGGTGAACGCAGGTTCCAGATCAGTTTGTCACCGGCGTGGGGGTCGTCCATAGAGATTTCTTGCGGGTCAAAGAACATACCGGCTTCCCAGCCAGACACTGCACGGGTTTCGGGGTCAAATTTTACTTTGCCCTTACCATCCTGAGTGGCCTGCATGTACTTCTCGTCCATCTCGATGAATTCCGAATGACGGATATTCATCGCCAGGTTCTTTTCCCGAATCATCCACTCGATTTTCTCGGTAATCATGTCGCCGACACGCTTACCTTCGAAATACATGTCCTTGACCTTGTCAAAGTTGGCCGCGTTGATCACGGTACCTGCTTTCATTACCTGGTCTTCGGTCACGCCTTCGGGCAGTTGTTCCGCTTCCATATCAGGTTTGCCGTTGTCCCAGCGGCCAGCTTTCGCCGGGCTGCCGTAGAACACCGGGTTAGGTTTGGAACCGTCTGCCGTTGGCTGCACATAACCGGGCTCCCGGTCTGTTGCATACAGCGGCAGCGCTGTTTCGTCTTCCGCCGATGCCATCAAGGGCGCAAAGCCCATTGATGCCACGACCGACGCCGTTAGTAACTTCTTATACATAGTCATACTCCCAGTTTTAAAATAAGTCTTATTTGTGACTATCCGGTTTTCCAATAGTTGCACAAATTTTCATTATTATCTTTATTAGAACTGTCTGGTCAGCTTGAAGACCAGCTGGTTGTCGCGGGCGAACCAGTCCATAAAGGAGGCATCATTTTCACGCACACCAAGCAGGTCGTCGCCGACGGTTTTATCACAACCGCTTACCCCAAGGTCTTGTCCGAGCGCAGGCTGGTTACCGTTATTATCCGCTTTACCACAGACTTTTTTGCGGTCGCCGTCGTTCCACCACAGGTCTGCTTCAACCTTCAGGCGCCAGTCGTTACCCCAGACAAACTCCACCGCCGGGATCACAAAACCGCCGCCGTTGGTGAGGTCGGTACCGACCACCAGCGAGGGGTTAATGGTGTCACGGGTATAGTTCAGCAGGGTGAACAGGGTCAGGTAAACAGTATGCTCGGATTTCTCTTCACCGAAGGAGGCAAATTCGACAATTTCATCGCTCTTCTTGCGGTTGATGATCCAAGTATCAAACAGCTGGACACTGGAAAGTGACGGACGGTGAGTACCGAGAATCTCCTGCCACTTGAACTCCTTGTCGATCCGCAGCATGACGTTCAGGGTGTCCTTCTCTTTAATACCACCCCAACCCGGCAGGTCGGACTGCAACTGGCCGTAGTTGTAAGGCTTGTTCGGTATAAACGCCACTTCGGCACTCAATGTGGAGTCCATCGCCATGCTGAAGTAGTTGACGGTGAAGCCAAACACATCGATTTCCGGATAGAGCCACTCACCCAACAGCTTGTTACCGCGATAGTCATCGCCATAACCTTCAAGCGCGACATCAACCGGCATACCGCCTGCATCAAATCCAGGTACGGCTACTTGGCTGCCGCCAACACCATAATAGGAACCAAATCCTGCGAGGTCACCATCTGGATTCAGACGCAAGTTCGGGTTGATCACTGGAGCCGGGTTAAAGGTTTTCATATAGGAGAACGAGTAACCGGCTGAGCCCCAGCGGCCGTTCCAGCGGATACCGTAGGTCCAGTCGTCCCAGTCGCCCTTGTTGTGGTCTTCGTTGTAGGCATCCGTGACCTGGGTAAAGTCAACCCCGCGGTAAGGAGTGGGAATCCAGCGACCGCCTTCAATATTATAGTTGCTACCCATGTCCACGGCGCGATCCAGTCCCGGACGAATATAGAAGTTGAACATACCATCCCACTCGTGGACCTCATAGACGAAGTTCAACAGGAACAGCGGTTTACGCCACTCTTCGTTGTTCTCATAGAACAGCCGCTGGCGGAAGTCGTAGCCATGCACCACGTCCATCGCCTGGAAGAAGTCGGATTCCCCCCACACCAACTGCTGACGGCCGATACGGGCGAACAGACGGTCGGTGATCTGCCAGTCGAAGTAGATTTCACGAACAATGTCCATAATCTCATCAGTGGTTTCATACTGGTCCATGAAACTGCCTTCGGTGCCATAGCGACCATAGGTGCCACGGTTATCGGTACCGGGTGTCAGAACATTAAGGGCAGCATGCTGCTTGTCCATACGCTCAGACAGGTCTTCGAGGTAATCGGTTTTGTGTTCGTGCTCGACACGGGTGACCACCCGCCAGTTCAGCGGCCCGGTTTTGATATCCCAATCGATATTGACGGTGGCTCGCGCCTGGTTCATACGCCATTTGTCGTCGGCACTGGTCTCTTTATGATCATTCAGCAACACACCGACGGTGGTGCGGACATAGCCGTTATACTTGATCGAGAAAAAACTATCATCCATACCATAATCTAGATCGACAGCAAACGTCGGGCTTGCGGCGGCCATCAGCCCCCCAAAGCCCAGCAGAAAGCCACCTACTTTCTTGATGCTGGTGTTGTTTTTCATCACCATTTTCTTCTCCCACTAATTTATTAAATATTATTAGTTGCCGCCGCACATTCCGCACAGCAATGCGAAATATAAACAGCTTCGTCCCCAACAGCAACAACAGTTTTGCCACAAAAATGTGGTAATTGCGTCCGAAAAACGGTCAATACACTAGTCATCGAGGTTTCTCCGGTCACTCCTTCTTCGCTGAACGCCTTTGTTCATGGGGTTTTCACGACATTAAACGTTTTATTATCGTACGAACCCCGATGCAAATCGTATGATTAAAGAAAAATCATGGCAAGCCCAATTTATTGGGTTTCAGACTTTTTTTTGGCCGAATGGGCCCGGCAGGTCGGCAATCTACGTCCTGTTACTCTATCGGACAGATCCGGGCACGGGGCATCACGAACGGACTGACAGGTCATGACACTGCGTGTTATTATCGGTCGCACCCATGCGGGACTTAGTATTTTTATTCCGGCGGGCAATGCCAGCGGAACGCAACCGGGCATTGAGCAACTCCAATAACAGTGAGCGCAGATGATGGGTTTACCACGTCATTGCCGATTACCCGGCCGATTATCCGACAACGGGGGAGGTCATCCACAGTGAGGGGCCCAAGTCCTAAAAAGCCCGGCCTGATTTATCGGCCCGATGGCGACAGCCTGAATGCCCAGCGGGGGATTGATCGCGCGTGGGAGCAATTTCTCTGCAAGGGTGGCCAGGCCAAAGATCTGCCGATCCGCGACGTAATCGCCAGCTCCTGGGAGCGCTGCCTGTCCCAGGGCGTGAACCCGGAACAGAAAGCGGCACCACTGCTGGTGTCTGAAAACACCCTCTCCCACCACCGGCTGAGAAACTCCGATTTATTGCTGTGCGCAGAACCTGTGCTGGAACAGGCGCGCCTGTTTCTGCAGGATCTCGAAACCATCCTCTACCTGACCGACTACCAGGGACTAAACCTGCAGATTGTCGGCGACCCCAGAACCATTGACGATGCAAGAGATATCGGACTGGTGGAGGGCAGTGGCTGGAACGAAGGCCATTCCGGCTCCAACGCCGTGGGTACCGCCATGGCAACCCGCAAGCCGACCCAGGTGCACGGCGAAGAACACTACATTCAGGGCTTCAAACCCTGGACCTGTACAGCAGCGGTGATCGCCGACCCCTACGACAACCAGATGATGGGTGTGATAGACCTGTCCGGACTGTGCAGCATTTACGATAAATTCCATGTGCCGCTGGTGGTGGCCTGGGCCAGCCAGATTCAATCGGGCCTGGCGAAAAAGACCTCGGACCTGTGGAGCCTGATCCTCGAACACAGCAACAGTCAGTTCGGCCACTACCGCAACACCGGCAAGCTGTTGCTGGACAAGCAGGGGCGATTGATCAACTCTACCGCCAACGCTGCTGCCGCACTGGACTCCCTGGGTATCGACTACGATCCCGAGACCAAACGTCGCCTGTCGATGCAGCGCTTCGGTGGCGATGAAATCGTCTACCCGCACGACGCGGGGCTGTGGGTGTCGGAGGATTGGGTGGAACCGATACTGCACAAGGGCAACATTGTCGGCTTTCAGGTGCTGGTGCCGTCACCGCGCCGGTCTACCTCCAAACCCGCCGCCGAGCCACTGGCTGCCGGCCCGACGACCAGCCTCGATCCGTTTGACGGCATCTACGGCAAGAGCCCCTCTTTTCAGGCCAGTGCGGACAAGGCCCGCAAGGCTGCTAATACACCGCTGCCAGTACTGATTCTGGGGGATACCGGGGTCGGCAAGGAAGTATTCGCCAAGGCCATTCACGACAGCAGCCAATACGCCGACGGGCCATTTATCGACCTGAACTGCGGCGGCTTCACCCGGGACATTCTCAGCAGCGAACTGTTCGGCCATGTGGAGGGGGCGTTCACCGGCGCGCGCAAGGGCGGCATGGTCGGCAAAATCGAGGCGGCCAATGGCGGCACACTGTTTCTCGACGAAATTGGCGAGCTGCCGCTGGAATTGCAACCGGTGTTTCTGCGGGTACTGCAGGAGAAGAAAATTTACCGGGTGGGGGACATCAAACCGATCCCCGTGGATTTCCGACTGATTGCCGCCACCAACCGCGACCTGAAAGGCGCAGTGAACGAGGGGCTGTTCCGCAAGGATCTGTATTTCCGGCTATCCACCGTGACCATCAGTCTCGACCCACTGTCGGGCCGCAAGGAAGATATCGAAGGAATCGCTCAATTGGTGATGGCGCGCATCCGCAAAACCGACGACATCTCAGCGAAACGCTTCTCACCGGGCCTGATGACGGCCCTGAAAAGCCGCGAGTGGCCCGGCAATATCCGTGAACTGGCCAATGTGGTGGAGTGCATGTGTTTTATGTCCACAAACGAAACCCTGACGATTGACGATCTCCCCGAAGGTTATCGGCCAGGGGAAAGCAATTTAGAGCCGGAGCACGTCAACGCCTTCATCACACCACCCCAGGGTAATCTGGACAGGGTTGAAAAATCCACCATTGAGGCCGCCATCAAACAGGCGGAAGGCAACATGACCCAAGCGGCCAAACACTTGGGCATCGCCAAGAGTACGCTCTACCAGAAAATGAAAAAATACCATCTGAAGAAGCCGACCTGAGAATAAGAGATAAAGTAAATAAAAGGCTCCGGCGCTAGTACATGTGCTGGCCACCGTTGATGGACAGGGTAGAGCCTGTAATAAAACCACTCTCATCCGACACCAGAAACAGTACGCCCCGAGCGATATCATGGGCGGAACCAAGCCGACCAACGGGAATACGGGCAACAATTTTTTCCAACACGGCGGCTGGCACGGCCCTCACCATATCAGTTTCCACATAGCCTGGGGCTACCGCATTAACCGTGATCCCCATGCTCGCACCTTCCAGCGCCAGCGCCTTGGTAAAGCCGTGAATCCCGGACTTGGCCGCAGCGTAATTGACCTGTCCATACTGACCCGCCTGACCGTTCAGTGAGCCGATATTGACGATACGACCAAAACGGCGCTCACGCATGCCCTCAATCACACAGCGACTCATGTTGAAACAGGAGCCCAGATTGGTATCAAGCACCTCCTGCCAAGATTGCGGGGACATTTTGTGCAAAGTGCCATCGCGGGTGATCCCCGCATTATTAACCAGAATGGAGACGGGGCCGATATCACGTTCTATCGTTTCGATACCGTTTTTACAGGCATCGAAATCGGATACGTCGAACTTGTAAGTGGGAATACCGGTCCGCTTCCTAAACTCGCTGGCCCGGTCATCGTTGCCTCCGTAATTGGCCACCGTCAGATAGCCCGCCTCCTTGAGCTCAATAGCAATGACTTCACCGATACCTCTTGTTCCCCCAGTCACCAGTGCTACTTTTGGCATCTCATCATCTCCTGATTTTTTATTCTTGCTACATCTACAACTACCGGTACCAAGCAGGCTGCGCAAAATAGCTTGCCGGAACCAGCTCTATCATAACCCACGGGACAATTATTAAACCAAGCCCACAGGAAAACAAATACTGTGACAACAAAAGTTCAGGAAGTTTGATTGGAATCAAGACTTTTTGGGGTGACGGGGAGATATCAAAAAAACTGGCAGGGGCGAACCGGTAGCCGGTTCACGCCCTGTCAGGGAGGAAAGCACTATTTGAGTCGACGCATAACCGAGACACAATTGGTCACACCGGAGCCACCGATATTGACGGTCATCGCCACTTCCGGATTACCCTTTGCCGCCACCCCTATCGGCTCGCCCACCAGTTGTTTGTAGGCCAGCGCATGCATCGATGCACCTGTGGCACCCACCGGGTGGCCCTTGGATTTCAGGCCACCAGACAGGTTGATCGGACAGTCACTGTCTGGATCGTATTTACCACTCATGAAATCGTAACCGGCACGGCCCGACTCGGACAGACCGATAGCTTCAACGCAGAGAAGCTGATTGATGGTGAAACAGTCATGCACCTCCGCCAGATCGAGATCATCCACGGTGGCTCCCGCTTCCTTCAGCGCCAAGTCGACGGCGTGACGGGTGGCGCGAAGCTCATGCAGACGACCGATGCGTTCCTTGAGCATCATCCGGTCCGTCACATGGCCGATACCGGACAACTCAACGGCATGCTTGAAGCTGGCTTTGGCATTATCGCTGGAAGTGAGCACCACTGCGGCCGCCCCATCGGTAATCAGTGAGCAATCGTGCAGGCGCAATGGCGGGGCGATCATCGGGTTACTACCCTTGCCCGATTCCGGCAGATTGAGGATCGCCTCGGCGGTAGTCAACTTGTTGATGTCCGGTATACTACCGGGGCCAAAATGCGCCAGTGGATTCTGGATACCATTGCGGTAATTCAGGGCACTGACATGAGCCAACATGATACGCAACTGCTCGGGAGAAAGTTCTTCTTTCTCTTGGTAAGCTTTACCCAGTTCAGCAAACAAACCGGGGAAGGTCATGCCCTTGTTACCTTCTTCCGGCCAGTAGGAACAACAGGACAGCGCATGGGTCACACCAGCGGTATTCAGGGTGTTCATTTTCTCGACGCCGATCGCCAGTACATTTTTGAACCGGCCAGAGGCCACTGCATAGGCGGCATTGTAGATGGCCAGAGAGGAGGTGGCACAGGCTCCCTCGGTGCGGGTGGTGGGCTTGAACAGCAATCCTTGAGGATCAATTTCCAGCGCCAGCGGCCCGACGTGCTCCTGGTTCACGAACAAAGATGGAGAGCAGGAGCCGACCCAGATGGCATCAATGTCCTTTGCTTCCAGCCCGGCATCAGCAATGGCACCAGCTCCCGCCTCTGTCAGCAATTCATAAAAGGATTTGAGATCCTCGACCTCACCGGTTTCACGGTCGCGTTTGACGAACGCACCAAACTTGCTGTTATACGCACCAACAATACTAACCTTCACAATATATCCTCACTACTATTACAGACAGATGGTTAAGTGTTTCAGGCCCGGCGGGCAGGCGTGTAAAAAGTGTAGTCGAAATGGTAACCGGTCAGATTTTCCGACCCGCCTCTTCCCAGAAAACCTTGCGAATCTCTTTTTTCAGAACCTTGCCAACGGGACTGCGCGGCAGCTCATCCCAGAACAGAATCTGCTTGGGCGCCTTCACGCTACCCAGTTTGCTTTTACAGTATTGAATAATCTCCTGTTCGTCCGGTGGCCGGGATTTATCTTTTAACTCCACCACTGCGGTAACCTGCTCACCCCATTTTTCATCGGGGATGCCAATCACAGCGCAATCCTTGATTGCCGAATGCCCCCAGAGCAACTGTTCGATTTCACTGGGGTAGACATTAAAACCGCCGGATATGATCATATCCCGCTTGCGGTCTACAATTGCCAGATAACCCTGCTCATCAAAAACGCCGATGTCCCCGGAGCGCTGCCAGCCGCCCTCACAGCGGATCGCCTCAGTGGCTTCGGGATTCCGGTAGTAGGCCCGCATCAGCAGGTTGCCCCTGATAGCAATTTCTCCTTCCTGCCCCGGCTCGAGGAGCTTGCCCTCGTCGTTCAAAACAGCCACCTCAACGTGGGGTGAAGTCCTGCCACAGGAACGCAGTATAGAGGGGTTGTTGCCATCCAGCGCCAGAACGTGATCTTCGGCGGACAGGAAGGTACACAGCATCGGCGCTTCAGCCTGACCGTAAGTCTGCACCATCACCGGCCCGAAAACATCAATGGCTTCCTTGAGCTTTTCCACCGACATCGGCGCAGCCGCATACCAGAAATAACGCAGGCTGCTGTAATCCCAGGCTTTCACCCGGGGATGGGCCAGCAGCATGTAGATCGCAGTGGGTGGCATGAACAGGTGAGTGACCTGATAGGTTTCGATAGTGGCCAGCAGCCGTTCCGGCACCATGCCATCCATCACGACGACATTGGCGCCCTGACGGATTACCTCGAAAGAGGCGATACCGGCGGCATGAGTCATGGGGGCCGCCACCAGATAGCAGGCAGGAATGTCAGGCAACGGCATCAACTCGTTCTGAATCGCCGAAAGCGTATCCCAGGTGATGCTTCCCCACTCCGCCAGCTTGGAGTCGCCTGTGGTACCCCCGGTGGCAAACAGGTTGACTAGTCCTGCCCCGTCATCCACATCGCTTTGCGAGTCGACGACCAATGCCTGACCGGAAAGCGCACGAAGATCAATATCGGCGACACGCTGGCCATTGAGTTCAATGAGCTGATCACCGGGAAAAGTGTCAGACAGTTCAGGGAAAGCGGTGGCGACACTGTCGTCCACAAAGAGTTTTACCGCACCGGATTTTTCAATCAGCTTGCGGTTGGCCTCAAAGGTGTTGCGCATATTCAGCGGCAACCAGACAGCACCAACCCGGGAAATGGCGAAGATGCAGCAGTAGGCCGCCACCGAATTGGGGGCGTAAGTAGCGACGATGTCCTGTCGCTTCACCCCCTGTTCCTTTAACAACGTGGCAATCTTGATTGAGGCATCGACCATTTGCCGATAGCTCAGCGACAGGTCATTGTCCAGGTCGACAAATTTCGCTTTCTCTGAAAATAGCGCAGGACTCTGATCGAGAAAATCGACTAGACGCATGATGGGCCTCGCTTACGACTGGACCAGGTTAACCCTTCAGGCTCGACAGAGTATCAAGAACCAACTCGGGCTTCGCATCCGGCGGAATAGTCAGGTAATAAAACCCATCCACCGTTGGCAGCGACCCACCTGACTGGTCACCCCAGAGCAGGTCAGTCACCTCAACACCTTTGGATTTGCCACCCAGCGGCGATGTCGATGGAGCAATGGTAAAGGCCAGATCCGCGGGCACATCGAAATCGGCATCCGCTGTGGGAAGATATAACCCCACAGACCAGCGGTAGTGTTTTGCCACATTATAAACGGGCTGATACCAGGTCAGTTCGGCACCGCTGGCAGGCATCAGTTCGGGATCTTCCACCAGCAGCACACCGGAAAGCTCGGTTTCGCTAAAATAACGCAGAAAATCGGCCACGTACATTGCTGCCGTATCGACGCTCATTTCATCCGGTTCGGCAGTCTCTCCATTGGCGGCCTGATGGGCCTTGACCAGCAGGGCACGAGGAGATGGCATCACCATGACCAGCGGTGCAGAGCTGCTGTAGTTATTGGCCAGGGCTGTTATGACCTCTGCCAACAATTCGCGCGGCGCATAGGCTTCCAGCATAGCTTTCAGGGCGGCAGTGACCCGCCGTTTGCCCGCCATGGCCGGGAGGGCCTCCGCATCTTCCCTGACCCAGTGCTGAAACAGGTCCCAAACATCGATAACAACCACCTGGGCTTTCACCAGACCATGGGCCTGACGATAAAATGACATGTAGGCAGCGGGGTTGGTCCAGGGGTTTTCATCCTTTCCCAACAGCAATTTTTTAGTGTAGTCGTTGAAGTTAATCCAAAGCCGGGGGGTTTCCCCCCCGGCTGCCAGATAGGACACAAGATCTAGTGCCATACTATTTCCTTTCATTCTCGGGCGGGAGACCAGCGTCTTTCCTGGCCGCTGCAAGTTTGGCTTCCAATTCGGCAATTCTCACGTCTTTTGGATGTGTGACGTAGATCGGGCCGGGATTTTGAGCATCGCGCTTATCGTCGAGACTACCGGCATAAATCACCTCGTTATCGCCATTCCAGGCACCGTAGAACGGAATGTTCTCGGGCGGATGATCCTTAACGTGTTTCTTGACGAACTCGGCATAGGGCACGCCCTGCTTTTTCCGCTGCTCGCGATACTCGGCACGCAGTTTTTCGGTAGCCTCGTCATCCACCACCAGCGTGGTTTCGTTGAATTCCACCTTGTAGAGCTGTTTAGCCCACTCGGGAGAAATCAGACCTTCCTCAATATCCATGATCACATAGGTGGGATCACGCTCGAGGGGGTCACCGTAACCACCGCCGCTACCCTGGGAAATCATGTACAGCTCACCGCGTTTGGAAATGTCGAAACCCATACCCATGTGGTGGGTGGTGTATCTGGCATTCGGGAATGGCTGCTCATTCATAATTTCGTGGATACTGTGTTTGAACAGTTGCGGATTCTCCAGCAAAACCTCGTACACGTCTACACCCTGAACTTTACACAGGGGGTAAGAACCCCCGGCATAGCCGCCGAACAGACCCTGGATAGTAGGCACCTTGGAACCCTGAGTAGTGGTCATGAAGCCCCACTGTTCACTGTCCTTGGTAGCCGCGATCATGGTGTAGCCCATGCCACCGCGGTATTTGCCGGGGGCCTGGGTATTGGCCGTCATTTTCTTGGACACCAGTTGCAGGAACGGAACTTCTTCCTCGTTCATTTCCTGTTCACCGATATCCGCCATAGTGGCAAAAATCGGGGACAGTGCGTGCTCACCATCGCGGTCCATACGGGCACCGCCACCCATACCGTTCAGGTCGGCACAGAGGTTACCCAGGGTTTCACCGTGCTGGTTGACACCACCCCAGATGAAGGTGTTGATCATATTGTGCCAGGGTGCCAGTACACGGGTGTACTTGTCCGGACAGCTGTACAGGAATTTGGCGCAAGCGTGCTGGGCCACTGTAAAGCTGTGGAAGATAGACATCAGACTCTGGGAGTTGGGCGCCGAGTAGGAACAGTCCACTAGGGTGCCGGGCTGAGTCACGAACTCCACGGGCGACAGACCCGCCTGACCACGGGGCAGATCCGGCCAGATATGGTTCATGAAGGCCTGACCTACCATGCCCTTCATACCGGGCAGCTGGGTATTGATAGCGCGGTTGGTCAGCTCGGGGCTGGTACCGGAGAAATCAAAAATGAGCCGATCACCTTTCTTGATCACCGCCAGATTGATTTTCAGCAGCGCATTTTCACGCAGGGTGCTGTCCATGATGGTCTGAGTGCGCACGGTCATGTCGGGCCACTCGGAAATGCGGCGACGGACTTCGGTTACCACACTCTCGTTGGTGTATCGCAGACAGGCTGTCAGGGCATCAGGACCGTCAGTAGCCAGCACTTCCTTGATGCGTTTTTCAAGACGCATACAGGCGAACAGTTTTACCTTCATATCCTCGTATTGCAGCTTCGGCTCGCGTACAGAATTCTGCAGGAAGGTCAGCAGGTCTCGCTTGATCTCGTAGTTTTCCACCACTTTGAACGGGGACATTTTCAGACCTTCGTCAAAGGAGGTTTCCGCCATGGAAGGCATGCCACCCGGCTCAATTGCACCACACTCACCTTCGTGAACAGTGGATGCCACCCAGCAAACCAGCTTGCCTTCGTGGAATACCGGCAGAATCATGCTCTGGTCGGTATTGTGCACGTTGCCATAGCGGGAGTCGTTGTGGATGAACCCATCCCCCGAACTGACGCCGACGGTTTTTTCATCGATCCAGTTCTTGATAATGAACTTGATCGGGTGGTGAACCAGTGCGGAGAAGATCAATACGCCACCGGCACTACCGATCGTAAGGTCACCAGACGCCGAGTAGATACCGGTGATAATGTCACCCCACTTGGCACCGGGAGCTGCACCCATCTGCTCAACCATCTCAAAACCTTCTTCACAGGCAGACTGAAGCCGGTCCCGAATGGAGGCGATCTGGTTGAGGTCGGTGAACGTTTCCATCGCCTTTTCTTCTTCGGGCGTGCGCGGCATGATGCTGTGGTCGCGCATGATCTCGGGATCGGGCCCCAGGAAAAGGGTAGTATCCTTGAGGAATTTTTCGATCAGCTCCTGATCTTGCAAAGCTGAATTGTTTGTTTCGTTATTCATAATCAAATACCCCTATATCCACTCAATTTTTTGCATCGGTGCGGAAGAACCATACGGCGCCCTGCTCGGCAGAGACATACTTCCAGCCCGGTTCAATCAAGTAGGTTGTTACGTCTGAGGCCACAATACCGGGACCCACAATTTCTGTTCCCGACGGGATGTCAGTTTTCCGCCAGACCGGTGTTTCGATTGCCTTGGCGCCAGTGCTGACAAAGTAGCAGGTGCGTTTGGCAATGGGTTCTGGCGGTGCGGAGCGCTCACTTTCCGGGATCGGCTTGATGTGTTTGAAGTGCACGGTTTCGTGCTCTACAAATGAAGCCACACGAACGGTGTTGATACGAATACCCGCTTCCGGCGCCTGGCTACCTTCACCAAAGCGTTTGCCATAGTCCTCGGAGAACTGTTGCAGGATATTCATGACATCCATGGCAGATTCCAGAGTGTGCTTGGGCACGACCACGGTGGTCTGAACCAGCTGGTTACCATAGCGCATGTCCAGTTCCAGCGAATAACGGATGTCCTCAAGGTTCATACCCTGACGCAGCAGATCGTTTTGACCGCGGGAGCTCAGCTCGGCAACGATGTCGTTGAAACGCGTGTAGTCATCGAACACTTTACGAGTGTTGGAATCGTACAGCACCATGAACAATGACATTTCATGAATGTGCATCTGGTGCATGTTGCCTGCACCCACTGCCGAGAATACCGAACTCATGGGTGGCGCCAGAATTTTGTCAATGCTCAGATTGCTGGCAATACCACAACAGTGCAGCGGACCATTACCACCATAGGCGAGCATGGTGAACTCTTCGGGATCATAACCGCGAACTCGCAACTCAGTGTGCAGACCGTTAGCCATGTTGCTGTCAACTTTTTCCTTGATCAGCAGCGCCGCTTCAATCGGTGATACATCCAGGTCGTCACAGAGTGTTTCTTCAATGGCAAACACAGAGCGCTTGGGGTTCAACGGAATGTGGCCGCCGGCATAATTGGTGGGGTCCAGATAACCCAGCACCAAATCGGCGTCCGTCACGGTAGGACTCATGCCACCACGGTCATAACAGGCTGGACCGGGATCGGAGCCGGCGCTCTTCGGACCCACGGCAACCGCGTTGTACATCCGGTCAAAGCTGGCGATGGAACCGCCGCCCGCACCGAGGGTAACCAGATGGACCATAGGCACAGACACCAACCAGCGGTCAATAACCGGGTTGAAATCGTAGTGCTTGATACCGCCTTCCACCACGATACCGATGTCATAGGAGGTACCACCCATATCGGTAGCAACCACACTGCCGAGATCGGCTTCCTTGGCCAAATGCTCCGCTGCACTGATACCGGATACTGGACCGGAGTGGATGGTTTGCAGCGCATCGGTTGAGTTCAACTGTGCCATACCACCGGAGTTGTGGATCACCAACATCGGCTTATCGTACTTATTGGAACGCAGGTTTTGTTCCAGCTGACTCATGGCGTGATACATGGTGGAGTGAAGATAGCCATCCACAATCGCCGAGGTCGCACGAACATATTCGCCCTTCCGGCCAGCAACGCGGTGAGACAAGATTACCGGAATGGAACCCAGCAGATGCGAGGGATACTCATCCAGCAAAATCTGTTCAACACGTTTTTCATGGTCGGGGTTAACCACGGAGTTAACCAGACAAACCACAATAGCCTGAGCACCCTTATCCACCAGTTTTCTGATCTTGACGCGCACGTCCGGCTCATCAAGCGGCATAACCAACTCACCCTGAAAACCGAGACGCTCGCGAACACCCTCGATCATGTGCGGCAGAACCAGCGGGGCCGGACGCTGAGCATCGGGCAGGTTTTGTTTGCCCAGCTCGTCCAGACCTTCACCGTAACCACGTCCACGACTGAGTGGCACCATCGCCTCGTAACCCGCCGTCACCAACATGCCGATGCGAGGGCCTTTGTGCTCGATCAGGGCATTGGTACCCAGCGTAGTGGCGTAGCGAACCGAATCCACTCCAGAAAGGATACTTTCCATGGTGAGACCGAGTTCAGTGTATGCACTCTCCAAGGCTTCATTAAAACCGAGAGAGAGGTTTTGGTGGGTCGTCAACGCTTTGGTTTCAATGTACTTGTCATCCCAAACTACAAAGCAATCGGTAAACGTACCACCGATATCTACTGATATACGTTTCATAACCTTTTTCCTAAAACAGACCTAATTTATTCAATCACCAATCAACAAGCCGTATCAGTGCTTGTGGGTGTGACAGCGATCTACCAGAATATTGGGGCCTTTCACCGGCTCGAGAATCTCTTCGCGGTGACTCCACTGCTCTTTCAGGGCATCAATATCTACTTCCATATCGTAGAGTGGCATATGGTTGGGAAAGGTATATTCAACCTCTACCTGAGTGCCACAGGACGGACAGTAAAACTCGTAAATGTTGACCCACTCCCTGTCAGGACAGAAGGTGAAACGGTACTTTTCAGGGTCGATAATGGACGGGTGGATATCTGCTGGATCACGGTTGTACACCAGCAGTCCCTCTTTGTAGTTACCACGGGCTGAACCAACCACATGGTCACACACCCGGCACTCCCAGTTTTCCGAATCCAGATCAATACGGAGATATTCAGTCATCAACACTTTCATTATTTGTCCCCCTTGGTCAGGCAGATATCGCCCAGCTCAGTCACCACGAACTCCCAACCTTCGCGAACCAGACAGGTAAAGAATTCTTCCTCAAGGATAGCCGGTCCTGTGCCGTGGGCACCGGGCTGCATATTGTTCACTTCATAGACAGGAACGTCGCTCCAACCAGCCGCACCGTTAAACAGTGAGCGGTTTTTAGCCGAGTTGGCCTGAGCCTTTTTGGACACTTCCGCGTGCTTGTTGTCTTCAGTTTTCAGCTTTTTACGTACCGCAACTTCGAGCGTCACGTCGTCAGCTTTTGCCATGTCCTGCGGGACTGAAACTGTATGCCCGAGCTCATGGATCGACTCGACACCGGCTTTGTCTGCCACCAGTCTGGCTGTAACTTCATATTCACCCTTGCCATAGCCCTCGGCAAACATGTCTCGCTCACCGCGCTCCATCAGTGCGGCATAGGCCGTTTCCAGAGCCTGCTGACGGCTACCAGTCAACACGGTGGAATAATTCTGACCGATATCGCAGGAACCAATACCAAAGGCACTGAAAACCGCCGCCATTTTGGGCACAAACACGGTCGAAATCCCGCAGCCTTCAGCGATGCCACAGGCATTCATCGGACCGGCGCCACCGAAAGCCAGCAACACGGTATCGCTTTCAATTTCACCAAAAGATTTCAGTTCCCCGGCGATTTTTTGCTCGAAGGCATCACGCAGCTTGAGCAGGGCTTCATCTGTGGTAACCCCCAGCGGCGTAGCAATGTTTTCAGCGATAGCCGTACGGGCTCGCTCAAGATCAAGAGCCAGACCACCGCCAAAGAACGTGGATGGATCCAGCAGACCCAATAACAGGTTTACATCGGTGATCGTGGCATTCTTGCCACCACGACCAAAACAGGCCGGACCAGGTACTGCGCCGACACTTTCCGGACCTACCTGGATAGCACCGTTCTTCACCGTCAGAATGGAGCTGCCTCCCACACCGGGACTGGCAATTTCACAGAGTGCAAAGGAGATAGGAACACCTTCAACCGTACCGCGACGCTGCTCGTGCACACCGTGTCCGATCACATGACCGATGTCCGTAGTAGTACCACCAACGTCCATGGAAAGCACATTGGGCAGGTTGTATTGCTTGCTGAAGGTTTTAACCCCTTCCATGCCACCACGTGGACCAGAGCTGTATGTTTTTACAGCAATCGTTTTTGCAACGCGCGATGCATCCCCGTCGTTGCGGAAAATCAGCAGCGGGTTCTTGGTGCGATACTCGCGAAGACGGTTTTCGGCGTTATAGAGAAAGTTCTCCATGGCCGGATGCAAAAATGAGTTAATCATCGCTGTCCAGCAACGGCGCTCCGTGGACACATCATCGGCCAGCTCACTGGCAAACAACATTGGAACAGCACCGAGCAGATGGCGAGGATAGTTGTCAAAGGCAATACGTTTGAACTGAGCTTCGTACTCGTCTGCCTTCTCGGACTCAAAACAAACCACAATACGGTTGGCACCCACGGAAGTGAGACGGGTGATGACCGAAGTGGTATCCGCACCTTTTGATTCATCATCCACATCGGCCAATTCAACTTCAGAAACCCTGTCGCCAATCAGGAAGTCATAGAGCTCCGGATCCTGCTCACGCAAACGGGCGGGCAACGTAGAGCCCTTGTTGATGATCAAACCGAGTCGTGGACCTTTACGTTCAACAATGGCATTGGTTCCCTGCGTGGTTGAATAGCGGATATGATCCACTTCAGCCAACAACCGGGCGACATTTTCTTCTCCGTATACTGCCTTGGAAGCAGACCGCAGACCATCAAAAAAACACTTACTCAAATCGTAAGGTGTTGTCAGAGTTTTGGTCTTGTAGAAGTTGTTTTCTGTCAGCACACAGATATCTGTGAGCGTACCGCCATTATCGATATTTATTAGCATTCCCATATCGAGTTACCTTAGTTCTTTTACTAGCCGAGAATAGTTAGGGTTATAAACTTCACCACAATGTGACCAATAAAAATAGCCACCATCTGGAGAGCTCCATTACTTATGCAATAGACATACCAACTTATTATTGGTGAGAGCATGAATTATATCTATTTGTTTTATATTAAAAATTCATGTCTCACTTGATTGTGCAACAGACCACCTGACCTGTCCGGAAATCAATCACCTGTTTTAATTCACTATGGATTACGCCCAACAGGCTTTCTAAAAAGGAACCTGTCAGGCAACGGTGTCGACTCAACCATCGAACCCGTCAAATCAGTATAGTAACTATAGAGCGCCTTGAACAACTCTACTCGGAAACCACCCCTTCGAACCCCGGCCCCATAGTCGCTGGCCCGACATCAGGCCGAGTAATACTCAATGTAAAACTGCACGTCTCCCATTGCCGGACTGAGACTGTGCGTGAGATCGGGAGCCATGACCCCAGCAAAGCCCTTGTCGAGTAGAAAACCACGGCTGGCAGGCACGCCTGGCTCAATAACGAACTGCAACATACCCTCTTTGACCACAACCCTGGCCCATACCCCGGGCTCCGTAGAGAGGCCACCCTGCCATTCGCTCGGCATATCCGAACGCTGATACACCGGAGTGGTTTCGACCAACGTCATACCATCGGGGATTTTAGGCATATCGCAGTCCACACACTCAACACTGTCACCAATATGTTCCTGTCGTCCCTTGCCGGTGCCAATCCAGCGGCACTCCATGTAGGGAGGATTGTGCTTCATCTGCAATTCGTGACCACATTCCAGCTCCGCCACCCACTCCTGAAAGCGGTCCAGGTGAAAACCCTCTATGACTCTCTGCATAACATCAAACCTGCGATTAACTGATACACCGTACACGCCGAATAGTTTTCAACGCCCAATACCAGTATAGGGATCACTGTGGTTTCTTGCAGGCCGCATGGAAAGTTTTGTCGACAATAATCCTGCAATCCCCCGCCCCAAACTGGCAGCACTGGAACTTGTGGCACTGCCTGTCTGGCACTACGCTATAGAGTGGTTTTCCATTGTTATTTATTTGGATATAACTCTTGTTTAGGTCGGAGGTATGAAGGGATGAAATATTTAATGATCCTTTATGTAGCTGCATCGATAGCCGTGACGGGCTGTTCACCAGGCGACGCTTCAGAATCAGAACAGGAAATATCGGCTAATGGTTTTTCTCCGTATGTCGATGAGCAGGGAAACATTAGCCGGCCAGATAATTTTCGTGAAAACTGGGTTCATCTCGGTACCTGGTTTGTGAAGGAGGATGATCATGCAAGTGGCCCCGGTGTTCACGATGTCTACGCTACACCTGAATCCGTTAAAGAATTCAAGAAAAACGGTCAATGGCCCGATGCTACAGTGTTGATAAAAGCCGTTTCCGGAATTGAGAAGAAGCAGCTATCTACAGGAAATGCACAATGGGCCGGCGATACCGGTGTCTGGTTTGTGATGGTGCGCGACCGGGAAAACCGATTTCCGGACAACAAGGCCTGGGGCGAAGGCTGGGGTTGGGCTTTATTCAAGGCAGATGCGCCCAAAAAGAATGTAACAACCACCTGGCATGGCGAAGGGTTCAATAATTGTTTTGGCTGCCATGTGCCGGTTAAAAGTACCGAATGGGTTTATATCGACGGCTATCCCACCGTGAGGGATTTCGCACGCTATCCGGAACTGGACGGCCCTTCAGAATAGCAACCCACTAGAAAACCGATAGCCAGCGAGGGCTAATAGTATTCGTAGCACTGCGGCCGATTCAAACGCTCATTTGTCAGTCACTGTCGCATTCAAAGTGAATTTATGGGTTTTACTCGACACCCAGATCGAGGATGTCTGCACCTACCTGTCAGACAAAAATCACGAGATCACATCGGGGCTAAGCGAAGAAGAATTGTCACTATTTGAGACAAACGCCAAGCTAAGTTTCTACACTGTCTTCAACAGGTTTCTGCTTGCCTCCGGCATTCTCGTATTAATACTGGCATTGGCACTGTTATATTTCACTCGCCAATATGCCACACAGCAGAAGCAACGAAACCGCCCGCCCACATCAGCAGTACTTGCCCGTATCTATGGAGCCATTATGAAAACCTATACCGTCCACTGCAGCTGTAACCGCATCGAATTGTCTCTATGCGGCGAGCCCAGGGCGCGGGTCATTTGCCACTGTATCGACTGCCGGGAATTGCTTGACGGCCCGTTTTATCCGGTCACCGTGTGGACTGATCAAACTGCTTCCATCACCCATGGCGAAAGCAACCTCAGCACCTACAAACACCCCAGGCTGAAAATGAAAAAGTATTTCTGCACCAACTGCGGAGAAGTGCTGTTCAACACCAACAGCGTGGACTGGCGGGCTGTTCCCCAGTGGCTGATCGCCAAGAACCACAACAACCAACTGCCCCAGGAATTAACCGCCGTGACACATGTTTTCTATGAACAGCGCATTATTGATGTCAGCGACAATCTGCCCAAGCACTTGCGCGGCTTTAGCAGCCCGCTCTTTGAAGGCTGAAGATAGCGCCGAAGTCCCATTTCAACAGCCCTCTCCAAACAAATAAAAACCCCGGCATAAAGCCGGGATTTGAATCAGAGCCTCAGTGGCACAACTCGATTCGGGAGGGATTGGCTCGCCGCGAGGCGGCTCGGGGTTTCACTCCGCCGTCGCAATGCGCCGGCGCCCAAAACGGTCAAGCCGTTTTGTCGAAGGGGTATTCTCATCCATGTCTCCTGACACCCACCCATAAAAAACCCGGCATAAAGCCGGGATTTTTATGGGTGGCGGTGAGGGAGGGATTCGAACCCCCTCGCAATGTTATGTTGGATACTTCGCCAAAGTGCCCAATAGGGACATATAGGGATATAACGGGTTTAAATTCAACATGTTGCATAAACGACCATTCACTACAGAGCCCTTATAGCCACTGTCCAGCCTGCCCCATTTGCGCCCCATTTCGAATTATTTGCGCCCCAATTGCGCCCCAAATAATTGGGGCCCAACAGACATCATAAGATCCTTTAACACAAGCTCTTTGCTTCTTCAGTGATCCTTTGCATCGCTTACATACAGTCGGTGCACTTCACCGTCTTTCGTTACAGGCTTTGCTGTAAAACTAAACGGTGTCTCTTGATCTAGCGCACGGGTATATACATTCCCAGGTTCCAACAAAAGAGGATCGGTTATCTTCCCTTTAACCGGTTTTTCAAAACCATCCACCAACATCTCGCAGTGGCCTGTTACCTTATTAACCTCTGTGATTGATAGACATGTATACGTTTGCACGTCCCCTACTTCCTCTTTTTCCTTTGATTTAAGAACAGCAGCTTCAGGTTCACTGATTACATCTTCATATTCTGTGCGTGCAAATTGGTGGAATTCGTTACAACTCAGGCCAACGGGATCAACCATTGTTCTTGCATTTTGGCGATTTAGGACAAGCAGATCTGGCAGGGTATCTAATAGCTTGTTCTGCAGGCCGGCGATTGTTTCATTAGAATTCCCAACAAGTTGCATCGCAACAAGCATGACATCCTTATCCACATCAGCCTTGTGGCGTAACGTCTCACAGAGCTCATTCATGATTTTTTCCGTTTGGCTTTCTTTGATCATCATATTTTTTAGGGCAGTAAGCACCTTAAAAAATATGAATGAGACTGCATCTCGTGCTCCATCTGCCAATATCCCATGTTGCAACGCAAGCGGGGCAATGAATAACCATTGCTCATAGCAGCCTTGGTTAGATGCGTGGGTATAACAACTATATTCCTTCTTATAATTATTTCGGGGGACGTTGCCAGAAAGGCAATAGTGTATGACTGAGTTATAAAACTTAGTTGCCCCGACGAGAGAGAAGCCTAATTGTTGAGTGTCGATGATATGGCTTTCAGCCAACCCCCCTTCATAGCGCAAGCTGAAGGGTGTGATTATTCTCTGCTGCACACTCATATCTCCCCGTTTTTTATCAAGGCTACTACAACTGACTTACAGCGGCCACTCGCCTTGATGTCTGCCCAATGGTACTTTTTGCCACAGGAACGAATACAACTAGAAAAATTTACGGTGACTAAGGGTACGCAATAAACACTCAGCCCAGATAACACCAGAGAGATATAAGCGCTTCAGAAGGGGCTAAAAAGGAAAATTCTTAGAAGAAACCGAGCTCAAAATGGGGGTTAATTGGCTTAGATTTAGCCAATTGCGCCCCAAATGAGCCCCGATTGCATTGATTTTTCTATCAAAATCAACAGGTTAAATGGCGGTGAGGGAGGGATTCGAACCCTCGATAGGGGATTAGCCTATACTCCCTTAGCAGGGGAGCGCCTTCAGCCACTCGGCCACCTCACCATACTATTGAAACGACGATAAATGCCGCCTCGCAAAAGTGGCGGCATGATAACATACCAAATGGAAAATCAAAGCGGGCAAAGGTTATTGATCTTCGTCTTTTTCCTGCTGAATCCGCTGGTAAATCTCTTCCCTGTGAACGGAAACTTCTTTGGGTGCATCCACACCCAGACGCACCTGATTGCCCTTGACTCCGAGCACGGTGACACTGACATCGTCACCAATAATGAGGGTTTCCCCGACGCGACGCGTGAGAATTAACATGGTTTAGCTCCTGTATACTGCCAAATACCAACGTCTATGCTGGCTTTCCTGGTTTAACCACGCATTGTTATTGTTATTCAGCGGGCCACCTCCCTGATGGATAATGCTTCCACAGTCGGGCAGGCGGAACTATACCAACCATTCCATATTGCGGTAAATAGTCTTTTGCTCACTCCTCCCTGTCAGACTCTTCCAGCTCGAAGGCACTGTGCAGGGCACGCACAGCCAACTCGAGATATTTTTCATCGATAACGACGGTAATTTTAATTTCCGAAGTACTGATCATCTGAATGTTGATATTTTCCTGCGCCAGCGCTTCAAACATCTTGGCGGCGACACCCGCATGAGAGCGCATCCCGACGCCAACCAAAGCAAGCTTGGCAATGCTGGCATTGGTATCTACTTGAGTGGCACCCAGTTCTACAGCAATACGTTCAAGGATGTCTTTCGCTTTTGCCAGTTCATTGCGATGGACGGTAAACGTCAGGGATGCGGTATTGTCATGTGCCACATTCTGCACAATCACATCGACCTCAATATTCGCGCGACCTACTGCGCCAAGGACTTTGGAGGCGATCCCGGGCACGTCGGGTATACCGCGGATGGTCAGCTTGGCTTCATCGCGGTTAAATGCGATGCCAGAAACAACCGGTTTTTCCATATCGTCGTCGTCCTCCAGGGTAATCAATGTACCGGGGCCATCCTCAAAGCTGGATAGCACCCGCAGCGGGACTTTGTATTTTCCAGCAAACTCAACCGAACGTATCTGCAATACCTTGGACCCCTGGCTGGCCATCTCCAGCATTTCTTCAAAGGTGATTCGGTCGAGCCGACGCGCATTGGCGACCACACGTGGATCTGTGGTGTAAACACCGTCCACATCGGTATAAATCTGGCACTCGTCTGCTTTCAGGGCTGCGGCGAGAGCCACTGCGGTTGTATCGGAACCACCGCGACCCAACGTTGTAATATTGCCATTTTCATCGACGCCCTGAAAACCGGCCACCACGACCACCCGGCCAGCCGAGAGATCCTGCTGCATACGGTGCGCGTCAATTTCCTGAATGCGAGCCTTGGAATGAGCGTCATCTGTGAGGATACGCACCTGACCACCGGTATAGGAGCGTGCATCACAACCCAGCTTATGAAGGGCGATGGTCAGCAGCGCAATGGTGACCTGCTCACCCGTGGAAACCAGAACATCCATCTCTCGCGCACTGGGTTCGGCCTCAATCTCTCTGGCCAACCCAATCAGGCGATTGGTTTCGCCACTCATGGCAGAAACCACCACCACCACGCTATCGCCGCGATTGCGGAAAGCATGGACTTTCTCGGCGACCGCCTGAATACGCTCTATGGTGCCGACCGATGTGCCACCGTATTTTTGAACAATCAGACTCATGACAACTCTACAGTTCTTGCCGCCGGAAATGGGCGGCAATTAAACACCAAATAATTGACAAAGTTAACAGATAATATGGCGTACACGCACTCATCCGGAAAGCTGTTGCTGCACCCACTCGGCCGCTGATTTCAGTGCCGACGGGAGCGCATGCACATCTGTACCACCACCCTGCGCCATGTCCGGACGACCACCGCCTTTTCCACCCAAATCAACGGCGACACGCTGCACCAGGTCACCCGCTTTCAGACGACCTGTCACCTCAGGCGTCACACCGGCAACCAGCGCTACCTTTCCGTCATTCACCGCAGCCAGCAGAATGACCGATGCACCCAGCTTGTTCTTCAATTGATCCACGGTATCGCGCATGGATTTCGGATCTGTACCCTTGATATCAGCCAGCAAAACCTGAACACCATTGACCGTTATCGCCTGACTGACCAGATCGCTACCCGCACTACTGGCCAGTCGGCCCTTCAGTTGGGCATTTTCCCTTTCCAGCGCTTTCATTTCGGCACAGAGTACTCCCACCTTTTGAACGGCATTCGCCGGACGGGCTTTGACGAGCTCGGCAATGTGTTCCAGCTGGGCTTCCAGCTCATCCAGGTAAGTCAGTGCCTGTGCACCGGTCACGGCCTCAATACGGCGCACACCGGAGGCGATACCGGTTTCACTGACAATCCTGAGCAAACCGATGTCGCCCGTGCGCAGCACATGGGTTCCGCCGCAGAGCTCGACAGAAAAGTCATCCCCCATGGTCAGGACACGTACCTGATCACCGTATTTCTCACCAAACAGGGCCATCGCACCTTTCTGTCTGGCCGTCTCCATATCGCAGATTTCTGTTTGTACGGGGCTGTTGATGCGAATTTCTTCGTTGACCCGCCGCTCAATGGCTTTCAGCTGTTTTGCGTCGACCGCCTCGGGATGACTGAAATCAAAACGCAGCCGCTTGCTGTCCACCAGCGACCCTTTCTGGGTGACGTGATCGCCAAGAATTTCCCGCAGTGCAGCGTGTAACAGGTGAGTGGCAGAGTGGTTGAGCGCAGTCGCAGCGCGCACCGCGTTGTCGACCCGGGCTTCCAGTGGTTGTGCTTCAGTGATCGAGCCCGACAACAGCATACCAATGTGCAGGTAGTGGCCGCCCTGTTTCTGACAATCGCGCACTTCAAACTCGACACCCTCGGCGAGCAGGTAACCGCTGTCGCCAGCCTGACCGCCGGACTCGGCATAGAAAGGGGTCTGATCGAGGACGACGATCCCCTCCTCCCCGGTGGCAAGCTGACTGACCTGCGCCCCCTCCCTGAGTAGCGCCCGAACCTCACCCTGACCGGAGAGGTTGTCGTACCCGGTAAAAGCCGTGGCACCATCCAACACCAGCGAATGACTGTAATCCACCTTGAAGGCACCGGCGCTGCGCGCCCGCTGGCGCTGCTGCTCCATGGCTGCTTCATAACTGGCCATATCCAGAGACAGTCCGCGCTCCCGGGCGATGTCATTGGTCAGGTCCACCGGGAAACCAAACGTGTCGTACAGAGTAAAGATCAGTTCTCCCGGAATCACATTACCCTGCAAATCATTGAGGGCCGATTCAAGCAGGGACATGCCTTTATCCAGGGTTTTTTCAAACTGCCGCTCTTCCGCCAGCAATACCTTCTCCACCTGGGCCTGGGCTTTGGCCAGTTCCGGGTAGGCATCGCCCATTTCGGCGACCAGCGCCGCCACCAGCTTGTGGAAAAACAGACTTGTCTGACCCAGTTTGTGGCCATGACGAACGGCGCGGCGAATAATCCGTCGCAGTACATACCCTCGCCCTTCGTTGGCCGGAAGCACACCGTCCACAATCAGAAAACTGCAGGAGCGAATGTGATCCGCGATGACTCTCAACGACTTGTTTTCCAGGTCACGGGTGCCGGTCACTTCTGCAGCCGCTTTTAATAGTGCCTGAAACAGATCAATATCGTAGTTGCTGTGAACACCCTGCATCACGGCAGCGATGCGCTCCAGCCCCATGCCGGTGTCGATGGAGGGTTTTGGCAAAGGTGTCTGGTGCCCGTCGGCACTGCGCTCAAACTGCATGAAAACCAGATTCCAGATCTCGATATAGCGATCCAGATCGTCATTTTCACTACCAGGGGGACCGCCGGGTACATCCGGACCATGGTCATAGAAAATTTCTGAACTCGGCCCACAGGGGCCGGTGTCGCCCATCTGCCAGAAGTTATCTTCATCAAGACGCGAGAACCGTTCAGGACTGACAGCTACTTCATTCAACCAGATGTCTGCCGCCTCATCATCGGAGACATGCACGGTGATCCACAGGCGTTCTTCAGGCAGCCCGAGCACCTCAGTGAGGAACGTCCATGCGAAGCGAATGGCATCGCGCTTGAAATAGTCGCCAAAGCTGAAGTTGCCCAGCATTTCAAAAAAGGTGTGGTGTCGTGCAGTGTAGCCCACGTTTTCCAGGTCGTTGTGTTTGCCCCCCGCCCTGACACAGCGCTGCGAAGAAGCGGCGCGGCAGTATGGCCGCTGCTCGACGCCCAGAAAGACATCCTTGAACTGCACCATACCGGCATTGGTAAACAGCAATGTCGGATCGTTGTCGGGCACCAGGCTACTACTGGGCACAACAGCATGTCCCTGGCTGGCAAAATACTTCAGGAAAGCATCACGTATTTCAGCACTTTTCATAAACAAGCAGGTTCCATAACCCTGACCGGGGTCGGTTAATCAATCGTGTGTCCGGCAATCGTCAGAATCCGAGTTCAGCCTCAGAAAATGCTTTATTGCCAAGAATATGCAGATGGAGGTGAAACACCGTCTGGCCAGCTCCTTCGCCGTTGTTAATCACTACCCTGAAGGCATCACCAATACCGGCTTTACAGGCAATCTCCCCCACCGCCAGCATGAGATGACCGAGGATTTTCTGATCCTCCGGAGAGGCATCGACCAGTCGGGGAATCGGTTTCCGTGGAATCACCAGCAGATGCGTAGGCGCCTTGGGGGCAACGTCCCTGATGGCGATACAAAGCTCGTCTTCATAGACGATGTCGGCAGGAATGTCACCCTTGATAATTCGGCTGAAGATGGTTTCTTCTGACATGGTTTGTTGGCCTCCGGCTAGTGAGTGTCACCGAGTTTTTCGTCGGTGCTGAGTGGGCGGGCCTCACTTTCCAGCATCACCGGGATACCATCGCGAATCGGGTAGGCCAGACCGCTGGCCCGACAGACAAGTTCGTCTTTTTCCCTGTCATATTCCAGTGATCCCTTACTCACCGGGCATACCAGGATACTGAGTAGTTTTTTATCAATCATCATGAATCCGGAGCGTAGCGAAAGTTGCAAGGAAGAAGTTTAAGGGAAAGGCGGCCCCAAGACTACGCCTGTAGTATCGGGATTCAGTATCCGGTTACATTACTTTGCTGCGGGGAACTGGTCCAGCACCAGCGCCGGATCGAGACGGACATCGAACCAGTTGATCCGCCAGTCCAGATGCGGGCCGGTGGCACGACCGGTCGCACCGACGCGGGCAACCGGGTCACCGGGGGCCACTTGCTGCCCTTCTTCAACCAGCAACTCACTGAGGTGGATGAAGGTGGAGCTGATACCGTAACCGTGGTCGATCAACAGGGTGCCACCGGAATAAAACATATCACGGTGCACTAGTGTCACGACACCCGGTGCAGGCGCAAAAACCTCAGTACCGGTGGGGGCGGCGATATCCAGACCGTAGTGGGGGTTTCCCGGCGTACCGTTGTAAACCCTGCGGCTTCCATAGACGCCGGTGATAGGCCCTTCCAGGGGTTTGACAAAGCCTGTCAGAAAATCTGTTCGCCGGCCGTCCACAGTTCTCGCTTCGCGCACCAGTGTCGCCTCCCTTCGAATTCGCTCCAGCACCTCGGGCGGCGGTGTGACGGTCTTCTGTGGCACACCCTCCACACGCTGCTCGCGATAGACTCTCTGCTCCACGGCGTAACTGAAGGTCGTCACCTCATTACCGCCATTGGTGTGGGTGAGCTTGATTTCTGCAGGAGCATCCCGGCCAAGACCAAACACAAACAAGCCCTGATCATCCACCCTGACAGGACGGCCCATGATCTCAACCTGCTCGCCGGGCGTCACCTGGCCGATCAGCATGCCACCCTGCACCAGCTCGCCTTTAAGCTCCAGCGAAAAAGACCACATCGGCAGCAGACACAGCAGCAGAACAAGCGGCCGACGACATAGGGACAGACATCTCAATAACATGATCGACTCGTGTTGGGTTAGCAGTGGTGGCAAGATCAGGGGTAGGGCTCGAGCGACTCGACCTTACAGCGATCACCGGTTTGCAGCACTCTGATTGAGTGGGAATCCGCACAAAATTTATCATTTTGCGCCGTGTGAACGAAACCGTATTGTTCGACACCCTGGCAGTCGCCATGGAAACGCATCAGCACTTTTTTGCCGCCGGCCAGCTCAAGTACCGCCGCGTGGGAATTCAGCACGTAAAAATAATGGACCAGCCTGCTGTTCAGACAGCCATCCACAATCCCCCAGAGGGCCAGTTCGGCATCAGTGACCATTTCCGGTTTTGCCTGCTGCTGCCCGGTTTTCGAGACACCATACCGGTGCCACTCTTCAGCCAGAAGTTGTTGAGGCCCGAAGGCCAGGACGACCCAGAATATGGTCCAACGCTTCCACGATTTCACTTCAACACCCCGACTAAAATGGTTCAAACCTGCCTGTTAGATTGTATCCCGGCGCCTCCGTTCCTGAGAGCATGTATTTAATTCTATGGGTGCTATGATAGCCCGTATTCACCCCGGGAGTTCAAGTAGTAGCCATGCACCTCCAGCTGCCCGACTTTTGCCCACCACCCGGTTTGCGCAATGCACACATCCAGAGCCTGCTCAGCAACGCAGGTCCCAGACAATGGCTGGTTAACAATCGGTGTCTGGCCATGAGAGCACGCAGCAAGACCTTGCTGCTCAACGGCTCACACGATGGTCAGGCGGTAAAACTATTGGCAGCGTTTGATCGGGCAGATCGCGACAATAATAAACTGGCTGTGTTATTGCATGGCTGGGAGGGCAGCGGAGAGTCCACCTATATACTCTCCGCCGCCCACTATCTTTACCAACGCGGTTTCAATGTACTGAGACTCAACCTTCGCGACCACGGCGGGAGCCTGCATCTCAACAGCGGGACGTTCAACTCCACCCTGTCCGAGGAAGTTGCCACCGCCATCATGGATTTTTTGCGTCAGCAACCCCACCATCACTGCTCCCTGGCAGGCTACTCGCTGGGCGGCAACTTTGCCCTGCGCATTGCCGCCGATGTCGGCACCGAGATACCGCTGTCGTCAGTAGTGGCCATCTGCCCACCCGTGGACCCAGCACATGCCATGGAACGCATTATGGACGGCCCGGTTTACCGCAACCATTTCTTTGACAAGTGGACCCGTTCACTGGAGAAAAAACTGCATTTTTTCCCCGAGCTGCTGGATGACAAATCACTGCCGCATTTCTCGTCACTGGTCGCCCTGAATGACTACTTTGTGCCCACCTTCACTCCCTTCAGGGATGCCAGCGAATACTTTTCGGCCTACGCACTGAGCGGCGACAGGTTGTCCAGCCTCAGCGTGCCGGCCTACCTCATCACCAGTGAGGATGATCCGATTGTGCCGGTTACCGATTTGGAAAAGATTCACCGCCCCGATGCACTCGCGTTCGTGGTGACGGCATTGGGTGGACACTGTGGATTCGTTGAAAACTACCGGTTGGATTGCTGGATTGATCGCTGTCTGGCTGAAATTTTCAGCCATCATCCGTTTCATTATCAGTAAAGCAGGCCTGAATCTGTTCAGCACTGAACCCGCGGTACTGGAGAAAACGGCTGCGCCTGGCGCGCTCGGCAAAACTGGTGCAGGGCTGACGGCCATATTTCTTATGCATCACCTGAACGGCCAGTTCAAACCAGTCTTCACCGCAATCGGCAATCGTCTGCTCGGCCAGGGACGAATCAATCCCCCGTTGCTGTAATGCCTGACGAATCCGATAGCCTCCCTGCCCGCGGTGAATAAGCGCGCGAACATAGGCTTCAGCAAAACGCTGATCAGATTGCAGGTTGTCCTGCGTCAGCCCCGCCAAAACTGGCCCCACCAGCGGAGTGTGTTCGGGAAACTTCTCTACCAGCTTGGCCTGCAACTCATGGGCAGAGTGCTCACGGCGAGCCAGAAGATCCATGGCCCGATGGCGGATCAAACGCTGCGGATCCGATTCAGCGGCTTTCTTCAAGGCGACCGCTCCTCCGGCGGCAGCGCAACCGGCGGCTCGGCATCAGGGACGGTCGGGGCGACGGGCTTCTCGACCATGCCCAGCCACTGGCCGATCTTGACAAAAATCCTTTTGATCAACCGCCACAACTTGGGCAGCAACCAGATCACCAGTGCAATAAACAGTACCATCAGGCAGAGGAACAATACCGGGTGATTAAACATTGTCCACAGCCCGCCCAACACCAGCAGATCTTCACTGATGGATGCTGTCCAGTTGCTGACGGGTTCAGGAGACGTATTGATCAGTGCCCGGGTGGAGGCCTTGGTGAGATGGCTGGCACCGGCCAGAGTACCCCCCATCAATCCCGCCGCAATTTCCAGCGCCGGCGTGACATCGCCCACCGCCCCCGCGGCCAGCATGGCCCCGGCGGGTATGCGGATGAAGGTATGCAGGGTATCCCAGCCGGTATCGACCCCCGGCACTTTGTCCGCAATAAACTCAATCACATACATGACGCCAGCGGCCATGATCACCATAGGACTCTGCACCACAGCCAACTCTGCGGGCAACTGGATGTTGCCGGTCGCTCCCGCTATGCCCAATACCAGTACCAACGCATACAAATTGATGCCGCTGGCCCAGCCAACGCCTGCCGTCAGGGCAATCACGCTGATCAGTTCCTGATAACTATCCATTGATCTACTCCTGCCGGACGAATCCGGTGATTGACTATCTCATTGCTAAAAGCACTGCCCGGTCGACCCAGCGGTCAACGCCGGAATGGTATTAACAACAGGGACCATAACCCCTCATCCTTTGCCTGATCCACACCAATCGGCATGGCCGGTTCGCGAACCTTGTCCGACCGACTGGCAAACAGGCGATCCCAGAAGCTGAATATAGCCCCATAATTACTGTCCGTGTCGCGCTGGTCAATGTGGTGGTGCACCCAGTGAATAGAGGGCGTCACGATCACCCACGAGAGCCACTTCTCCAGATTCGCGGGCAGCCGGATATTGGAATGGTGAAAGCCCGCCACAGCCAGCACCAGCGATTCAAAGAGAATCACCGAGAGCAGCGGGAACCCGATCAGCAGAATAACGGCACCACGCACCAGTGCCGACAATACCACCTCACCGAAGTGGAACCGCACAGCTGAGGTCACGTCCAGCCACTGATCGAGGTGATGAACCCGATGGAAACGCCATAACAGAGGTAAGCGATGATTGGCACGGTGCCACCAGTAAATCCACAGATCCAGCAACAGGATATCCAATGCAATGCCCCAGCCATCCCCCGGCCAAACAGTTCGCCAAGTCGCCGCGCTCTGGTTCACGGCGAACAGGGTAATGGGCAGGACGATCAGCGGCGATAGGGCACTGTTACAGAGCCACAATGAGAGATTTTTGCCGAGTCGACGGGAAGTGGCGATGACGTCGGGCCGTTGCGCAGCAGGCCATTTTCGTTCAGATGCGAACAAAAGCAGCATAAACCCCAGCACCAGAATACTTTTGTAGAGAACCAGTTCTGATATATCCATTACTTCCTTTACCGCCCCCTCAGGGAACCCACCCAAAAAATCGCCGACGCGAACCCCTTACCATCAGACTGATATTGAATCAGGAAATCCGGACGGCCACAAAAAAGCCGCACCAGAAAACTGGTGCGGCTTTTTGTAACATCCTGTGATCAGCTTTTCACAGCGGTCAGTTTTGAACCTCTTCCGCTTCCGCAGGGTCCGCTGGCAGCTCCTGTTTTGGAGGTTTGGCCGGGGCCATTAACTGCTGACGGATTTTCTGTTCAACCTCAGCGGCAATTTCCGGATTTTCCTTCAAATACTCGCAGGCATTCGCTTTTCCCTGTCCAATTTTGGTGCCGTTATAGGCATACCAGGCACCTGCCTTGTCAATCAGGCCACACTTGACCCCCAGATCGACCACTTCACCCAGATGGTTGATGCCCTCACCGTATAAAATCTGGAATTCACACTGTTTGAACGGGGGAGACACTTTGTTTTTAACCACCTTGACACGGGTTTCGTTACCCACCACTTCCTCGCCTTCCTTGACGGCACCGATACGCCGAATATCCAGCCGCACCGAGGAGTAAAATTTAAGGGCATTACCGCCCGTGGTGGTTTCCGGATTGCCAAACATCACCCCGATCTTCATTCTGATCTGGTTAATAAAGATCACCAGACAGTTGGCCTGCTTGATATTGCTGGTCAGTTTGCGCAGTGCCTGGGACATCAGGCGGGCCTGCAAGCCCACATGGTGATCGCCCATTTCACCTTCAATTTCTGCACGGGGCGTCAGGGCCGCCACCGAATCCACCACCAGCACATCAATGGCTCCTGAACGCACCAGCATATCGGTGACCTCCAGAGCCTGTTCGCCGGTATCCGGCTGGGAGACAATCAGGTCATCCACATTGACACCCAGTTTTTCGGCGTAGTCTGGATCCAGCGCATGTTCCGCATCCACAAAAGCACAGGTGCCGCCTTTCTTTTGCGCCTCGGCAATCACCTGAAGCGTCAACGTGGTTTTACCGGAGGATTCCGGCCCATAAATTTCCACTACACGACCCTTCGGCAGACCACCGATGCCCAATGCGATATCCAGACCCAGCGACCCGGTTGAGATAGATGGCATGACCACATGTTCCCGGTCGCCCATCCGCATGACAGTTCCCTTGCCAAATTGCCGCTCGATCTGACCGAGTGCTGCCTGCAGCGCTTTTTCCTTGTTTGGATCCATGAAAGGTCTCCTTTGCTATCTTCTGTGTAGAGAATGGCGCTAGCTTAACGCAACGCAAAACCACTGTATAGTCATACAGTATTTAATTTTCCAGCAACTCAATTAATCCCAGCAACGCCTGCTGTACTGCGGCCGTTCTCACCGCCGCCCGGTCACCGGGAAACCTGAAACAGCGGGCGACCGGAAAACCGTCGCGAAGCATCCAGCAAAACCAGACCGTCCCCACTGGTTTCGCCTCGGTGCCGCCATCCGGCCCCGCCACACCGCTCACTGCCACACTGATATCGGCATCGGCAAGGGCCAGGACAGCCCGCGCCATTTCGATGACCACCACTTCACTGACCGCTCCCTCAGCGGCGAGCACGTCAGGGGACAACCCCAACAACTGCTGCTTGGCACTGTTGGCGTAGGTCACCAGCCCCAGCTGAAACCATTGGGAACTGCCGGGAATCCCGGTGATGGCACTGGCGATGCCACCACCGGTACAGGATTCCGCGCAGGTAACCGTGGCATGGCGATTGAGCAACAGCTCTCCCAGCCGGGCCGACAGCGAAACCGTTTGATTATCCATGCCGACAACTTACTGCAACTGATCTGCTGATTAAAGAGGCGATGCAAATACCCTTATTTGAAGGTAATGGTAACCTGGGTTTCATAGTGATAGGTGCCGGGAAACAGATCAATCAGATTCACCTGTTCGATCCGGTAATCACCGCCCAACAACTGCAGATCGCGCACCATGGTGGGGGCACTGCAACTGACGTAAATCAGTTTTTTGGGCCGATAGGCTTTGACCCATTGTGCCAGATGAACAAAGCCCTTGCGGGGTGGGTCCACCAGCAGCACATCGAAACGGGTGTGCTCGGTACGCGCCTTGAAGGCCCGCAACGCCGTGTCGGAAAAAAGATCCAGATGAATAAAGCTGAGCTCTTCCTTCAGCTTCGCCCGCTCCGGCGCATAGTCCACCATCACCCGCTCGATACCGGGGTGCTCCGGCAGAATCAAATCTGACAGGTTGCCCTCACCGGAGAATAGGTCCAGCAACGTCCCGACCTCAAGATCGTCCAGCTGAGCTCTTACGGTCTCCCGCAGCATCTCATTCATGGCCCTGTTGACCTGGGTAAAACCGCCGTGGGCATAGGGTTGATCCCATTGCACACTGACCCCGTCATCGGTCAGATACAGCTCACAGTGCCCCTGACCCTGGTGATCCTCAGTCCAGCTTTTGTCCTGGTAGAGGCTGTCAAAGGTCTCGCGAAGTCGCTCATCAATCACCTGGCAGTGCGGAATTTCCAGAACAGCATCGGTGACCGGGTCGATCATACCCAGATACTTGTGACGGTAGTGCAACTGCATGCGATTGCGGTAGCCCAGCCGCTGCTCCGCAGGTGCCACGCGAATGTCGGGGGTCTCCACGCTGAGACGTTTGAGATGATCCGCCAGGGCATTGCGCTTGTAGGTCAGCTCACTTTCATAATCCGTGTGCAGAAAATGGCAGCCGGAGCACTGCTCAAAATGCTCGCAGGCCGGTGTAATACGGTTTTCAGCAGTGCTGGAAAGGTTGCTCATCCGGGCAAACAGCACCCCTTTGCTGGCGCGGGTAATGGTTGCAGAGCCCTGTTCACCGGGCAACGTTTTGGCAATGAAACAGGGTTTGCTGTCAATCTTTGCCACCCCCTGCCCCATCGGGTCGATGCTCTCGATGAGGAATTCAATCGGGCGGTTTGGCGATTGCCGCTTGGCTTTGGGGTGAGGTCTTCTGGGTTTCAATGGGATTCCTTACGTATGACTGTCGGGAGACAAACTGGCCGACGCTAAAACAGGCTTCAAGTATGCCCTAGTTTTACAGCCATTGGGATTTCTCAATGGCGCCACCTCATTCGCGAAAGCAGTGAACAAAACCTGCTTCGTGACTTGTAACGCACCAAAAGACAGCGACACCGGACAATCGATCAATCAGCAACGAACAACCGGGCCGGACCCACCGGGACGATACCGGTGGGATTGATGGTTTTGTGGCTTCCATAGTAGTGCTTTTTAATGTGATCCAGGTTGACGGTTTCTGCGACACCGGGGGTTTTGTATAACCGGGACAGATAGCCGGGTAAATTCGAGAACTCCAGCAAGCGGTTGCGATTGCATTTGAAGTGACCGTGGTAAACCGCATCGAAACGCACCAGCGTGGTGAACAATCGCCAGTCCGCCTCTGTGACCTGTTCGCCCAACAGATAATCCCGGTTTGCCAGTCTGCCCTCCACCCAGTCCAGCGCCTCAAAAAGCCCGGCGTAGGCTCTCTCATAGGCGGTCTGGGTTGTGGCAAATCCGGCCCGGTACACGCCGTTGTTAATTTCCTCGTACACCCGCTGATTAATGTCATCTATCTCCACGCGCAAAGCTGCCGGGTAAAAATCCAGCCGGTTACCGGTCATCGAATCAAAGGCACTGTTGAACATTCGAATAATGTCGGCAGATTCGTTGCTGACGATGGTCTGCTGTTGTTTATCCCACAACACCGGCACGGTCACCCGCCCTTCATAATCACGGGCGGCTTTCAAATAGAGTTGATAGAGGTAATCCAGCCCGTAGAGATCATCGCCCTCCGCGCTAAACTCCCAACCATTTTCCAGCATCAGTGGCTCCACCACAGTGACACCAATATGCTCCACCAGCCCCTTTAACTGGCGAAAAATCAGCGTCCGATGGGCCCAGGGACAGGCCAGCGAAACATACAGATGATACCGGCCACTGCTGGCGGCAAACCCCTGCTGCCCGTCGGGGCCCGGGCCGCCATCCGCAGTGATCCAGTGCCGGAACCGGCTTTCCTGCCGCTTGAACTCCCCGCCACTGGCTTTGGTGTCGTACCACTTGTCCTGCCATGTCCCGTTCACCAACAATCCCATGATGCTCTCCCGAAACCGGTTTCCCGCTGTGTGATCAATAAGCATGACGCAATAGCCGTGGGCCTGCCAATCCGTAAACACATTTTACCGGGTGGCCATGCAAATTGAGTGTTGCACGGTCCGATGCCAGAACCGGTAGCATTTCGGAGTTGCCCTCATAATCAGCAGTTTTTTACTGCACTGCACTTATCGTAGAATGGACGGCTTTCCCGCGCAAAAAAGAGGCACCACCGCAAGCCGATGACAGCCCAAACGGATACCCTGTCCCAGCATACCCCCATGATGCAGCAATACTTGCGCATCAAGGCCCAGCATCCCCACGAGTTGTTGTTCTACCGCATGGGTGATTTTTATGAGTTGTTCTTCGACGATGCCAAAAAAGCGGCGCGGTTGCTGGATGTCACGCTGACGGCCCGGGGCAAGTCCGCGGGCCAGCCGATTCCGATGGCCGGAGTTCCCTACCATGCGGCGGAGGGCTATCTGGCACGACTGGTCAAGCTGGGGGAATCGGTGGCGATCTGCGAGCAGATTGGTGATCCGGCCACCAGCAAGGGGCCGGTGGACCGCCAGGTGGTTCGCATCGTCACCCCCGGCACAATCAGCGACGAAGCGCTGCTGGAAGAGCGGCGGGACAATCTGCTGGCCGCCATCGCCCATCACAATGACCTGTTCGGCATTGCCACACTGGATATCGGCAGCGGTCGTTTTCTGGTGCTGGAGGTGGATAGCCCGGAAAGTTTGCAAAGTGAATTGCAACGCCTCAGTCCCGCCGAGTTGCTGGTCGCCGATGATTTCCCCTGCCCGGCACTCGTCAGCCAGCAACGGGGCCTGCGCCATCGCCAACCCTGGGAATTTGACCGGGATACCGCACAGCGCCAGTTAACCGACCAGTTTGGTACCCGGGATCTGTCCGCCTTCGGCTGCGATCATTTGCCACTGGCGCTCTCCGCTGCCGGTTGTCTGCTGCAATACGCCAGGGAAACCCAGCGCACCGCCCTGCCCCATATTCGCAGTATCAGCCATGAGAACCGCGACGACAGCGTTATTCTCGATGCCGCCACCCGGCGCAATCTGGAATTGAGCATCAACCTGAATGGCACGACGGATAATACGCTGATGTCGGTGATGGACAGCACCAGCACGGCGATGGGCAGCCGCCTGTTGAATCGCTGGATCAACCGGCCCCTGCGCAATCTGGCTGCACTGCAATGTCGACAGCAGGTGGTGGCCGCACTGCGTTTAAACAGTTGCCATGAATCGGTGGCGGAACACCTCAGGCAGGTGGGCGATATGGAGCGGATTCTTGGGCGAGTGGCCCTGCGCTCTGCCCGCCCACGGGATCTGACCCGGCTGCGGCAGTCACTCAGCACCCTGCCCGCTATCCAGCGGGAATTGTCCTCGTCAGATATTGCGCCATTGCAACAGTTGTTGCGCAAAGCCGGAGAGTTCCCCGAGCTGGTCGCCCTACTGACCGGGGCCATCGCCGAGAATCCACCGGTGGTTATCCGCGACGGTGGCGTGATTGCCGAGGGCTATGACGCCGAGCTGGATGAGCTGCGCAATCTCAGCAGCAATGCCGGCCAGTTTCTGGTGGATCTCGAAGAACAGGAAAAAGCGAACACCGGTATCAGCACCCTCAAGGTGGGCTATAACCGGGTGCATGGCTACTACATAGAAATTTCCCGCGGCCAGTCTGAACGGGCACCCGCTCACTACATCCGGCGCCAGACCCTGAAAAATGCCGAGCGCTATATCACCCCCGAACTGAAAACCTTCGAGGACAAGGCCCTGAGTGCCAGAAGTCGCGCCCTGAGCCGCGAGAAAGCCCTCTATGAAGCGCTGCTCGAAACCCTCAACGAACAGCTCCTGCCGCTGCAGGAGAGCGCTGCAGCAGTGGCCGAACTCGACGCACTGGTCTGTCTCGCAGAACGCGCCGACAGTCTCGGTCTGATTCCACCCTCCCTGTCGGAGCAACCGGGCATTGAGATCAATGGTGGTCGCCACCCGGTGGTTGAACAGGTGCTGGACACACCCTTTGTCGCCAATGACCTGAACCTGGACAAACAGCGGCGTATGCTGGTTATTACCGGTCCCAATATGGGCGGCAAATCCACCTATATGCGCCAGGCTGCACTGATTATCCTGCTGGCCCACATCGGCAGCTGTGTGCCGGCCACCAGCGCTACGATTGGCCTGGTCGACCGCATTTTTACCCGCATCGGCTCCTCGGATGATCTGGCCGGTGGCCGGTCAACCTTTATGGTGGAAATGACAGAAACAGCCAATATTCTGCACAATGCCACGGCCCGGAGCCTAGTGCTGATGGATGAAATTGGCCGCGGCACCAGCACCTTTGACGGCCTGTCGCTGGCCTGGGCCTGCGCGGTACAGCTGGCAGAAAAAGTCCAGGCTTTCACCCTGTTTGCCACCCATTATTTTGAACTCACCGGGCTGCCGGAAAAAACCGCCGGGGTGGCCAATGTCCACCTCGATGCCACCGAGTACAATGATGACATCGTGTTTCTCCACGCCATTCAGGAAGGTCCCGCCAGCCAGAGTTATGGCATTCAGGTGGCCAAGCTGGCAGGTATTCCGGCGGAAGTGATCGCGCTGGCCCGGCTGGAGCTGGCCAGCCTCGAAGCCGGTGCGCGCCCTGTGGTGACGGCGGGACCGGCAGCCAAGCCCCGTCAACAGGAGCTGTTTCGCGACCCGGTCTCAACAGCCTTGCTGGAAATGCTGGTCACTATCGAGCCGGATGAATTAAGCCCCAGACAGGCACTGGAACAACTCTACGCACTCAAACAACTCATTCGGGAGCGATGATCCGGCCCGGTAACACAAAAAATCTGCTCCCGAATTTAATTTGCCGGTCTGATTGTTTAAATAACCGTTTTTATTTCTGTATAATGCGCGGCTGTTCTATCACCCGCTTTTCGGAGAGCAACCCATGACTTTTGTTGTCGGCGATAACTGCATCAAATGCAAACACACTGACTGTGTTGAAGTTTGCCCGGTGGACTGCTTTTACGAGGGCCCTAATTTTCTGGTCATCCACCCGGACGAGTGTATTGACTGCGCACTCTGCGAACCGGAATGTCCGGTGGATGCGATTTTTTCCGAAGATGAATTGCCCGCCGATCAGCAGGTATATCTGGAACTGAATGCTGAACTGGCAGAGGTGTGGCCAAATATCACTGAAAAGAAAGATGCGCTGCCAGACGCCGAAGAGTGGGACGGGGTACCCGACAAATTACAATACCTGGAGCGCTGATCACCGGCACCCGACAAACAAGCGTAAAAAAGCGGCCTGATGGCCGCTTTTTTATTGTGCAGCTTAAAAATACAGCTACTGCACCGGGCATTCGAAACAGTGCAGATAGAGACCACGGGGATCATTAAAGCGATTCAGCAGCTGCAGCTCTCTGGTCACACCGTAGACCTCTGCCAGCAAACCCTGCGGCAACCAATCAGCCGGCAGCCAGCGGATCGATTGCCCCACCACGCTGCCGGACAGTTGACGCATCAGCTGCTCGCGGAAGTCCATCGGACTCTTTACCTGTTCGGTCTGGTAGGCATCGAGACCGGCCGCCAGAGCCGCAGCATCTATCGCCTCTTGCAGGTTGCCGAGATGGTCAACCAAGCCTAGCGCCTTTGCTTTTTCACCGGTCCAGACCCGGCCCTGGGCAATATCGTGGATTCGTTCCGGCGTACTGTTACGGGCTTCCGCGACAATGCCGAGGAACTGATCGTAGACATGGTTGACCCCAAACTGGATAAGCTGTTTTGCCTGAGGTGACATGGGGCGGTCGAGACGATAGAGGTCGGCCAGATTGGTGGTGCCGATACCATCGCTATTGACACCCAACGCCGCCAGACTGTTTTCAAACGTCGGAATCACGCCAAACACACCGATGGAACCGGTAATCGTGGTAGGACTGGCCCAGATCTGATCCGCGCCCATGGCCATCCAGTAACCTCCGGACGCCGCCACGGAACCCATGGAAACGATCACCGGGATACCCGACTGCCGGGTCAGCACCACTTCCTGTCGAATCACTTCAGAGGCAAACGCACTGCCACCGGGGCTGTCAATACGCAGCACCAGAGCTTTGAATTGTTGCTTCCGCACCTGTTGGAACAGTTTTGACAGGCTGTCGCTGCCGATGGTTCCAGCGGGATGCTCACCATCCAGAATCGCACCCCTGGCTACAATCAGGCCCACCTTATCCGTTGAGGGCAGCACCTGCGCTGCCTCGGCCCGACGGGTATAGCCCAGATACCGATCCACATCCACGACCTGGTAGCCACCCTTGTCGTTACTGCCTGCCAACGCCTGCAATCTGGCCAGCATCTGCGGGCGGGTCGACAGCTTATCCACCAGCCCGCTGGCAACGGCCGTTTCAGCGGTATTACCCCGATGATCTTCAAGCTTGCTCGTCAGATTATTGACGTAATCATTGATGGCATCGACCGGCAACTCGCGCTGGGTTTCCACCCGGCGGGTATAGGTCGACCAGAGCGCATTGAGCCAGGCACTGTTGTGTTCCCGCGAAGCAGGAGACATATCGGTGCGGGTAAAGGGTTCTATGGCATCCTTGTAACTGCCCACCCTGAACACATGGACATTGATACGAAGCTTGTCGAGGGTACCCTTGATATAGTTGGGATAATTGCCGTAGCCGGTGATCAGAACGGCGCCCATCGGGTTGAGGTGGATTTCGTCGGCAAAACTGGCCAGGTAGTACTGCTCCTGGGTATAGCTGTCACCCACCGCGATAATCGGCTTGCCGCTCTCACGAAACCTGCTGAGTGCCTGCGCGACTTCCTCAAGTTTGGTCAGACCACCGCCGAGCAGATAATCCAGTTCCAGCACCAGCGAGGTGATGCGGGGGTCCTCAGCGGCCTCATCAATGGCCTCAGTGAGATCGTGCACCAGGGTTTCCGCATCGGCCGGCCCACTCTGCTGCAACAGTTGGGTCAGTGGATCCACATAGGTTTTCTGCTCCACCAGAAAGCCTCCGGGGGCAATGCGCAGGGCCGCCTTTTCCGGCAACGGTTGCACATCCTTGCGAAAAATACTGAGAATAAAAACAACCACCACCAGCAAAAACAGAATATTGAGCAATATCCGCAGACCGCTGGCCAGCCTTCCGATAAAACCGAACAGCCGCCGAAAAATACCCGGTTTTTCACGGCTCATGACTGATCCTCCTGATACAGTGAATATTGCTTCCAGCGACTGAACATCATGGCGCCACCAAACAGGATCACCAGCAACACCAGTTCAACAGCATCCAGCAGATTGGCATTGGGAGCAAACAGATTGCTGACTGTCACCATGAAGTAAAGCAGGGTGACGAAACACAGCATGGAGAGGGTTTTATAGTGCTCCCGGCGCAGGCCCGGAATAAAAATCGCCAGCGGCACCAGGGTAAAAATCATCAAACTGAGCGGTGTGGCAGACAATAATCCGTTGGCCAGCAACGTCACCAGCAGCAGCGCGTAACTGCCCCGGGTGAGCCAACGCGCAATGGTGAGCTTTTTCCGCAAGCGGGGAATAGCCTTGATAACTTTAACCTCGGCAGCATGTTCTGAGTCTGTCACTGGCTCACCGCCAGTTTTTTCACCAGCGCGGCCATGCGCTTGCCCTGAGCGATACACAGTTCAGTTTCTTCCGGGCTCAATGGCTGCGTGCCATCACCAGCCCGGTGAGAGGCACCGTAGGGAGTGCCGCCGGTGGTGGTGATATGCAGCGCCCGTTCACTGTAGGGCAGCCCCAGCAGCAGCATGCCATGGTGCAACAGCGGCAGCATCATGCTGAGGAGTGTGGTTTCCTGGCCGCCGTGCAGTGAACCCGTGGATGTAAACACGGCACCGGGCTTGCCGATCAGACTGCCGTTCATCCAGAGATCGCCGGTGCCGTCGAGAAAATACTTGAGAGGTGCGGCCATATTACCAAACCGGGTCGGGCTTCCGAGAATCAACCCAGCACAGTTGGCGAGGTCTTCACTGGTGCAATAAATATCACCCTCTGCCGGTATGTCGGGCTCTGTGGCTTCACAGTTGGCAGACACTGCCGGCACGGTGCGCAACCGCCCTTCCATGCCGCCCTGCTCTACCCCCAGCGCCACCTGCTGGGCCATGGCCCGTGTATTGCCATAACGGGAGTAGTAAAGAACCAGTATATGCGACATCAGAGAATCTCCAGTACATTTTCAGGCGGACGCCCCAGCGCCGCCCGGCTGCCGTTAATCACAATGGGCCGCTCAATGAGTTTGGGATTGGCAACCATGGCGTCAATCAATTGTGTTTCTGTCAGATGCTCATCCGCCAGATTGTTCTCCCTGTAGGCATCCTCTCCCTTGCGCAGCAATTGCCGGGCGGTGATGCCGAGTTTGCCGAGAATGTCCTTGAGGGTCTTCCTGTCGGGCGGGTTATCCAGATAGAGAATGATATTCGGCGCCAGTCCGCGATCCTCGAGGAGGGCCAGTGTCTGACGGGATTTGGAACAACGGGGATTGTGATAAATGCTGATCATAATGTTTGTGTAGAATAGTCCTGAGAAAAATACATTCTAGCTGCAAACCGGTGGACGGGGCCAGAAAGACAAACCGGAGCAGGAGGACACCACCATTGAAACACAGTGCCATACGATTATTGACAACTTTATTACTCCTGACGGCCATCGGCTGCAGCGACGGGGAACAGGGTTATGGCCTGCTAGATGGCGGTCGTATTGATTTCGACCAGCTGCACGGCCGGGTAGTGCTGATTAATTACTGGGCCGAGTGGTGCAAGCCCTGCCGCGAGGAAATACCCGAACTCAATGAATTCCAGCGCCGCCACAGCGACCGGGTGCAATTACTGGCCGTCAATTTCGACGGGGTCACTGGCGAGGCGCTGAAACAGCAGGCCGCAGCGCTGGGAATAGACTTTCCTGTACTGCTTGACGATCCCCGTCAGCACTTCAATGTCAAACCCAGTGGTGTACTGCCGGAAACGCTGGTTATTGATGCTGATGGCAATTACCGTCAGGTCCTGCTGGGCCCCCAGACCGAAGAAAAGCTGGCGGCACTGCTGAAGCAGCTGTCGATCGAATCCACGACCGAAAAGTAAGCTCCTGCCTCAATCGGGGCTCCCTAACCCGGGGCAGGACTGTCACAAATATTCTCTCGATGATCAAACCACTGAGCCGTAATAACTACCAGCCAAACACCTGCTTCACAAATGGGATACTGAGCCTCCGCTTGTCCTGCAGGGAACGGTTTTCCAACTGATCGAGACAAGCCATCAAGCTGTGCAGATCCCGGCCGGCCCGATTCACCAGAAACCGTGCCACGCCGTTATCCAGTGTCATACCGCGTCGCATGGCACGAAACTGAACCACCTGCTCCCGCAGAGTATCGTCCGGCGCCTCCAACTGAAACACCGGACCCCAGCCGAGCCGGGACCGCAGGTCCGGCAGCACCAGTGGCAGCTCACGCGGCGCGGCGTCTCCACCCACCAGCAGGCAACTGCCGGTATCCCGCATGCGATTGAGAAGCCCGAATAGGGCTTCCTCCCAATCGCGCCGGCCCGCGGCCAACTGAACATCATCAAGACAGACTAACGGCAGCTGCTCCAGCTCATCGAGCAATTCTGCCGGAGGATGATCGATCAATACGGACAACGGCAGATACTGAACGGGCAACCCTCGTGCATGGGCAGCGTGACAACTGGCCTGGAGCAGGTGTGAAACCCCGCTGCCGTGCCGACCCCAGAGATAGAGTATTGGCTCTCTGCCCTGTGGCCACTGATCGCGCAACAGCGTCAGTAACAGCAGCCTGTCGTCACCGGGAGAAACCAGAAAATTCTCGAACGTGGCGGCATCATTCAGCTTGATCGGCAAGCTGAGCTGGACGGGCATCTAGGGCTGTCTCCAGCTGAAGCGATGGTGCTCGGGTTGATCGGATTGCCGCTCGGTGATCCGGCTGTCGCGACGCAGCATACCCAGTAACAGTGCGGCTTCGCCTTCCACGGAAACGCGCAGACCAACCCGGTCGGCATCCACATAGTCTACCGCCAGTGTCCGGACCGGTTCGAGGGATTCGATAAACCCCGTCACTTCCCGGTAAGCCCGGTAATCGTTGATATTATCCAGCTGAATAACCAGTTCCCGGGCGATATCCTGGGGTACATAGGCGTAACGACTGGCAAGCTTGTCTGCCGCAGCGGGCACCATGCCGGCGATCAGCTTTGGCAGTGAATCAGCGGTCAGGCTGTACAGACTGTCTTCACCTTCCACATTCAACAGCCAGGCACCGCGCCACAGGCCGGTGGCGCTCCGGTAGGCTCGCAGAATCAGCCAGGAATCAACATCGTATCGCTCCGCAACTGCTGCCAGCCGGGCCTGGTCAAATGCCCATGCCTGCGCTTCCGACAACGTCTGGCTGTCTGATAAATCAAACATCGGCCGCAACAGTGGCACACCCCGGTCAGACATCAACTGGCTGAGCGCAGCATCAGCATTCGGAAGCTGTTCGCTGGTGACAAACTGTTTTCCGGCGACGGGATCATCCACCACAACCCAGGCCAGCAGCAGCGGACGCTCCGCCGGCCATATCTGCAACTGGTAACGTCGCAGCAGCTGGTCGATCGCCGGTTCGGAATAACGGATATTGATCGCCATACCCTCTCTGGTCGCGGCGCCGTCTTCAGTGGGCTCCGCCAGCGGATCGCGATAACTCCTGTAACTGTATGCCGTCACATAACGTCGGGGCTCTGCCGCGGCGCCATCCACCCGGGGATTTAACAGTACCTGGCTGTCGCCAGTTACCTTGACCAGCACTTTTTCCAGGCCGATCTTCAGCGCCCGCTCTCTGGCAGCATCGCTCTGATCCGCTACGGGCACCAGTGCCTCATAGAGATCGATCAGTGGAGCCGCAGCAATGGGCAGGGTAAAGAGCCCTGCAAACAGCAGGGCGACAAGATTCTTCAACAGCGCGATGATTTTCATGGTCGTGATTGTAACAGCAGCCTGCAAATAGACACATTATCTAACTGTCAGACGTCGTCTTTTCATATAAAATATCCCACCTTTTCACCCACTAGCCAGCAAGGCCCGCCAATGAGTCACCCCAAGCAGCCCTCTCTAAGCTACAAAGATGCCGGTGTTGATATCGACGCAGGCAACACCCTGGTTGAACGGATCAAACAGGTTGCCAAACGCACCCGCCGACCGGAAGTACTGGCCGGTCTGGGAGGGTTCGGCGCATTGTTCAGCCTGCCCAGCGGTTACAAGGAACCGGTGCTGGTATCGGGCACGGACGGTGTTGGTACCAAACTGAAACTGGCAATGGACCTCGGCATCCATGACACCATCGGCATTGACCTGGTGGCGATGTGTGTCAACGACCTGGTGGTCTGCGGTGCCGAGCCACTGTTCTTTCTCGATTATTACGCCACCGGTAAATTACATGTCGATACAGCGGCGGCTGTCGTCACGGGTATTGGTCAGGGCTGTGAACTCGCAGGCTGCTCACTGGTGGGCGGTGAGACGGCGGAAATGCCCGGCATGTATGAGGGTGAGGATTACGACCTGGCGGGCTTTTGTGTCGGGATTGTCGAAAAGTCCGGCATTATTGATGGCAGTGCCGTGCATGTGGGCGATGCCCTGATCGGACTGGCCTCCTCCGGTCCGCACGCCAACGGTTATTCATTGATCCGCAAAATCATTGAGGTCTCCGGCGCAGACCCGCGCACAGAGATGGTCGATGGCAAGCCGTTGGGGGAGCTGTTGCTCACCCCCACGCGAATTTATGTCAAGACCCTGCTTGGGCTGGTGGAACACGCGCACGTGCCGGTCCACGCAATATCCCATATTACCGGTGGCGGCCTGCTGGAAAATATTCCACGGGTTCTGCCGGACAGCGCCAAGGCCGTCATCGACACCCAAAGCTGGCAGATGCCCGCTATTTTTGACTGGCTGCAGCGCAACGGCAACGTCAGCGCCACCGAAATGTACCGGACTTTTAACTGCGGCGTAGGCATGGTGATCTGCGTTCCACAGGATGCCGTGCAAACGGCACTGGACACTCTGCACATCGCTGGCGAGGAAGCATTTGTCATGGGCAAAATCGCCCACGCTGAACCCGGCGAACAACGCGTTCAACTAGGATAGGCTGATTGAATATGAACACGAGTTACAAACCAAGGCTGGCAATATTGATTTCCGGCAAGGGGAGCAACCTGCAATCCTTTATCGATGCGATACAGATGAACGTGATCGATGCCGAAATCGTTTGTGTGATCAGCAACAATCCCGATGCCCCCGGGCTGGAAAAAGCTGAGGCCGCCGGCATACCCTGCCAGGCGCTGGACCACAGGCAATTCCCCGATCGGGACAGTTTCGATGTGGCACTGGCTGAACTGCTGGAAGGCTATAAACCCAATCTGATACTGCTGTGCGGTTTCATGCGTATTCTGACCCCGGCATTTGTCGAACGCTTTGCGGGCATGATGATGAACATCCACCCATCTCTGCTGCCAAAGTACCCGGGCCTGCACACTCAGCAACGCGCTATTGAGGCTGGCGATACAAAAACCGGCGCCACGGTGCATTTCGTGACATCTGAGCTCGATGGCGGCCCGCCGATAATTCAGGCAGAAGTCCCCATTCTTGAAGGTGACACTGCCGAAACACTGGGCAGCCGTGTCTTTGAGAAGGAAAACCTGATTTACCCGATGGCCGTACGCTGGTATTGCCAAGGCAGACTGTCGCTGAGTAACGGCAGGGCCTGCTTGTTTGGCCGGCCTCTACCACCCACGGGGTTCGCCTTCCAGGGATAAATAACTGAAATATTCACAACTAAATGACACCCAAAGAGTCTGACAAACTGCCAATATCAACAATTGAGGGAACTCACAGTTAATGCGCCACACTCGCCGCTACGCCCGATCCCCCATTCCTGTGACAGGCCTGATTCTGTTTTCACTGTTTTCAGGCCTGTGTCTCGCTGAGACAAAAGAGCCAGCCCTGACCCCCTATCATCTCGTCTACGATGCCACCATCAAGGGTATGGATATCCAGGCGGAGCGGTATCTGGAGAGGGAAGGGGACAGTTATAAACTGGTGAGCAAAGCTGACACCCTACTGGCCAGCATTACCGAAAAGGGCACCTTCAAAATTGACTCAACAGGTCATATCCTCGGGCAACAGTACACTTACGAACGCAATATTTTCGGCATCAAGAAAAATGAGTCACTGACCTACGACCGGGCAGCAGGTGTTGCCAATTATCAGAAAAAAAAGAAACAACGACAGGTAAAGCTCGACAGTGACTACCTGGACAAACTGACCTATCAGATCCAGCTACAACGGGACCTGATCAGGGGTAAGACTCCCCTGCAGTACCAGGTGATTGACCGCGGCAAAATAAAGCAGTACAACTTCGAAATCATGGGTGAGGAAATCGTTGATACCGCATTGGGTCCGATAAACACCGTCAAGGTTCACCGTGTCCGCAAAGACAGTGATAGGGAAACCTACCTGTGGTTTGCGCCGCAAATGAATTATCTCCTGGTGCAGATCTGGCAGAATGAAGATGGTGACGATCACCGGATCACCCTGAAGGAAGGCACGGTGGACAATAAACCGATCACCACAGGCAGCCAATAACACTGGGAGGATGTGTCCACGTGACAACACCAGAACCAGGCGGTATGACACCAATCATCCAGGCGGTCACTGAAGGACAGACCTATTGGTGGTGTGCCTGTGGGAAAAGCACGAACCAACCATTCTGCGATGGCTCGCATACGGGCACGGCCTTTGAGCCAAAACTATGGCGGGCAACCAGGACTGGCAAGGTCGCCTTCTGCACCTGTAAACGTACTGCCACACCACCGCTTTGTGATGGCAGCCATACACATTTGGCCAAGGAGTAACGAATGAGGGTCAACCCCGACGAACGTCCGGAAAGAGAACCTGGCAGAAACAAACTTGCCCTGTGGATTGGCCTGGTCATCGTGTTGGCGGGTCTGGCGCTGCTAAGTTACTTTTTTCTCACGCCGGCAGATGAAACACCTGTCACCATTACAGCACCTGAAGCCAGCACACCGGCATTGCCAGCCCCGACACCGGCTACGACAAACCCGGTCGCTGATATTGAGGAAACCGTTCCAGAGCAACCACCACAACCAACAGCGCCGGAACTGCCGTCACTGGACGACAGCGATGAATTCGCCCGCAGACAATTTACAGAGCTGACCCCCGATGACCAACTGGGTCAGTGGTTTCCTCCTAACCATGTCCTTCGCCGCACGGTCAGCCTGCTGGATGGCCTCTCCCGCGGTGATGTATTGCGCAAAATGCTCAGGGCCCCCACACCGAAAGGTAGTTTCGCTGTCGTCCAAGATGGACAAAAACGTTCGATCAGCCCGACCAACTATCAACGCTACGACTATCTGGTCGACACCCTGGACACCATGCACAACGAAAAGCTGATCAAGCTTTTTCATCTGCTTCGGCCACTGCTTGAACAGGCCTATGGTGAGCTCGGCTATCCATCTGACAGTGTAGACAAAGCGGTTATCAGTGCACTGGATCAGGTTCTGGCCACCCCGCTACCTCTACAGCCCGTTTATCTGGTACAGGATTCCGTTCAGTACAAATACGCAGACCCAAAACTGGAGGCGCTGCCCGCCTTGCAAAAACAGCTGATCCGCATGGGTCCCGAACATACCCGGCGGATTCAGGACAAAGCCAGAGCACTCCGGGAAAGCCTGCTGGCAGACTAGTCCCTACCTTCAGGCCATGGATCGCAAACCCTCTGCCTCATCGGCACGATAGTTGCTTGCTCATGCTCCATGGCAGACCTCAATCTCTATACTGTTTACTCCTCCACCGAGCTGCAGCGTGAACCTTTGTTGGAAATGCTGCTGTCCGAGCTCGACGGCATGGTTTACTGTTGTCGGCAGGACAGGCACTGGACAATGGACTTTGTCAGCGAAGGCTGCCTGAAACTCACCGGCTACCCGGCAAAAGACCTGTTACTCAACAGCCGGATATCATACGAGGAAATCACCCACATCGATGATCGAAAACGGGTGCGGGAAACGATCGACGATGCACTAAAAAAAGGCATTTCCATCAATGTCGAATACCGAATCTACCATGCGGATGGCAGCGTACGCTGGGTCTGGGAACGTGGTCAGGGCGTCTCCATGGATGGTTATCCCGGCGCACTGCATGGCTTTATTCAGGATATAACGCAGCGCCACGCCAATGAAGAGGCCATGGTTGAGGCCGAACATCGCTATCGAAGTATCTTTGAAAATGCGATTGAGGGTATTTTTCAGACAACCACCGATGGCTACTACCTGAATGTCAACCCCGCCCTGGCAGCGATTTATGGTTACAAGACAACTGACGAACTGCAGCAGGCGCTCAAGAATATCAGCCAGCAGCTGTACGTCGACCCCGGCAGGCGGGCGACATTTGTACAACTCATGCAAAGTAATGGCGGGGTCAAAAACTTTGAATCGCAGGTGTTCAGGAAAGACGGCTCTGTAATCTGGATTTCGGAAAATGCACGGACGGTATACGGACCGAACGGCCGTCTGCTGTATTTCGAGGGTTCCGTCGAGGATATCACCGAGCGGAAATACTATGAACAGCGCATTTCTCACCAGGCCACCCATGACAGCCTGACCGACTTGCCCAACCGGCTTTTATTACTCGACCGGCTACAGCAACTGACAAAAAGTGGCCGACGTAGCGATGGCGAACTGGCCGTGGTATTGCTCGACCTGGACCTGTTCAAGAACGTCAATGACAGTCTCGGTCATGCAGCGGGGGACTGCCTGATTGAAGCGATTGCCGACCGCCTGCGAAAATCGATTCGCGATGGCGATACAGTAGCGCGCATCGGCGGCGACGAGTTTGTACTGCTGCTGGCCTACCCCCCTGACAACCCAGACCAAGCAGCGAGTACGGACGCCCTGTCACATCTTGTCAAACGCATACTGGACATCGTGCAGGCGCCCTGTTGTGTTGCCAATCGGAATATCGAAGTGACCTGCAGTATTGGCGTCAGCGTCTACCCCCATGACAGCACCGATGCCAATGAATTACTCAAGCAGGCCGATATGGCCATGTACCAGGCCAAGGAGGCCGGTCGCAACAACTATAAATTTTTCACCGAAGAGCTGAACAGGATTATCACGGCCAATCTCAAGATGGAACAGCAGCTGCGAACCGCGCTGTCCACCGGCGGATTTGTCCTGTATTACCAGCCGAAGATGTCTATCTCGTCTGGAGAGATTGTCGGCGCCGAGGCACTGATACGTTGGCCAGCGGGGGACGGCCAGCTGATTTCACCTGCGCACTTTATTCCCCTGGCCGAAAAAACCGGCATTATAGAACCGCTCGGCAAATGGGTCATTGAGCAGGCCTGTGCGCAGTTGCAGCAGTGGGCAGACAAAGGCTTTGACGAAGTTCCCGTATCGGTCAATCTCTCGCCGCGACAGTTCAACCAACCCGATCTGATAGAGACCATCGACACCGCCCTGCAGGCACATACATTTTCTCCTTCCCTGCTGGAACTCGAGATCACGGAGAGCTGCCTGGCACAGGATGAAACCACCTTTCTCTCGACCCTGAATCAACTCAAGGCGCTGGGGCTGCAAATAGCCATTGATGATTTTGGCAGTGGCTACTCAAACCTGCGGTATCTCAGGGACATGCCCGTAGATCAACTTAAAATTGACCAGGTCTTCGCCAGAAGTATCGAAACAGACAAACGCGGTCGGGATATCTACCGCGCTATTGTTTCCATGGCCCATATTCTTAATCTGGAGGTCGTGGCAGAGGGCATTGAAACCCGTGCTGAGTTTGAGTTTCTTCAGACAATAGGCTGCGATGTTATCCAGGGCTACTATTTCAGTCGACCGCTGCCCGCCGATGATTTTCTCGACTTGCTCAAAGCCACACGGCCACAATAATTCCCCACGACAATACCTGTCATACCCTCCCTCGACCACACTTTCCGCCCGGTAACAGTGATCATCAGATTAAACAGGTGGGCCCCTTTGTAATGACCTGACCATTCCCCTGCGACCAGAGATTTGCGCTACATCCAGGCCTGCTTTCAAAATTGACGCTTGAAATCCGCTTGCGAAAGCTATAGAAGTGATTCAGGGAAAGCCTTCAGCAAAAAGCATCTTGCCGAAAATAATAATTAACCCAGGCACCACTATTCTCCACGAGACCATTCCCTACAAATCAGCCACATCAGCAAGCGGCTGTCTAGTAGAGAGAACCAAGCGACTGGATCGCCACATGAAAAGCCTTTACACGCAAATTGTGATCGTCTGTGTCAGCCTTGTCGCAGTTACTGCCATCTCTATTCAGACAGCGTCCTGGTGGCTCGCCAGCGAACACAACAAATCGTTGCTCCAGGAGCAGATCGCGGGAGCAAACAAGTCGCTGCTACATTATCTGCAGGTCAGACAAAGTTCATTGGTCAGCTCTTCCATCGTGCTCGCCGCTGATTTTGGTTTTAAGCAGGCGGTTGCCACCCGACACGAACCCACCATCAATACCATGTTAATGAATCATGGCAGGCGTATTGACGTAGAACTGATGCTGCTTACCGACAAGAGCGGACAAGCTCTGGCCAGCAATGGCATTCAACTCAAGCCGCGGGATTACCGGCGGCTCCATGATAAGCTGGCAGGAAACCCGTTAACACCAACCTTCATGGCACTCGATAACCATGTCTATCGTTTATTCGCGATACCGGTTGAAGCCCCCGTGACCATCGCCTACCTCTTTGTCGGTTTTGAGGTCAACAAAGTGCTGTTGAACCAACTGAAAGACTCGATCGGACTGAATTTAAGTTTTGTCTCAGCAAAGGGAGATTATCTTGTCAGCACCCTGGATCAGCACGTCTTCGAACTGGACGCCAGCCTCCTGACCATTGACGATGCCGACTGGGGATTTGGTTTTGGTCGCCGCTGGGAAACCCGTGAAATCATGCTCGACAAAACAGAAGCCCCCTCCGTCCGCTTACTTGCCCACGCCGACCTGTCGGCCTACAACGATGACTTCAAACGACTGACCTACATTATCATTGGTCTGTCATCGGTGATCCTGCTGCTGGCATTCATCAGCGGCAGCCGGTTGGCAAGGCGAATCTCCAATCCGCACTCGGCACTGCATAGGGAACTGCTGTTTCGCGCCCACCACGATGCCCTGACAGGAATGCTCAATCGCGGGGCAGCACTGGATAAAATTGCTCAGGAAGTGAAGCGGGCACAGCGAGAAAAATCAATATACTGTCTCTTCGTTTGCGATGTGGACCACTTCAAACAGATAAACGATCAATACGGTCATCTTGCCGGCGATGCAGTGCTGGAAGAGATAGCCACACGGCTCGCAAAAGCCCTGCGGGACTACGACGTTATCGGGCGATACGGTGGCGAAGAATTTGTGGTCGGCGTTAAAGTATCAGAACCGAAGAGCAGGGATATTGGCCAGCGCCTGAGAAAAGCGGTCAACGGCTCACCCATAGTGGGTAAAAATTTCTCCGTGGATATTACGATCAGTATCGGCGGCCAGCTGATTTATCCGGACGATGAGTTCGACACCCTCAACGAAGTGATCGAATACGCCGATCAGGCTCTGTACCGGGCGAAGAAAAATGGTCGCGATCAGGTAGAGCTGTCATCGTCGGCCATGCCGACAAAGCGGCGGATCAATCGCTGAGACCGGTGCAACTACTCTCCAGCCTGACCACCTGAAAAGTACCTTTGCCGGTATTGCCAACGACGCCTGGCCAGACGTCTCATGCTGGGGACATCATCCGTCTCATCCATGATGGGCTGGCCAATCACGGCTTCAATCACATCCTCAAGTGTCACCAGACCCAACCAGACCCCGTATTCATTATAGACAAGCCGCATATGTTGCCGATCATGGATCAATTGTGACATCAGCGCTTCCACACTCAATTTTTCCGAGACCACCTCGACCGGTTTCATCAGGTCAGAGACGGTTTTCTGCCATTGGATGTTCAACAGCTCGTGACGGAAGATCATGCCCATCGGTACCTCATTGCCGTCCAGCACCGGGTAGCGTGAAAACTGGCCCACTTTTACACGCTCAATGAAACTGCTGAGCAACTCATCCGGCCTGGCAACTTCACAGACAGTGCGCGGCGTCATGATGTCTTTCACCCTCACATCATGCAGATCAAGAATATTGCCTATCACCCGCTGCTCATCGTCATCCAGCTTGTCCTGTTCTCTTCCCAGCACGGTGAGCGCTTTGATCTCCTGACGGATATCTGGCTCATGACCGCCGCCACCAAACAACTTCATGATCTGGTCGGACAACCAGATAAATGGGCGCAACAGGGCGATCAGGCTGTTCAGTGTAATCGGCATAAAGGGCGCGATAACCGGCCAGTAGCGGGCACCAATGGTTTTCGGAATGATTTCTGACAACACCAGAATAAGCAATGTCATCACCGCCGAGGCGATTCCCAGATAGCCACTGCCAAAGACTATCGCCACCTGCGCACCGACACCTGTTGCACCCACCGTATGGGCCACCGTATTCAAAGTCAGGATGGCGGCCAGCGGCTGATCAATCTGTTCTTTCAGATAGCCGAGCCGATCATGGAGCCTCGGGTTCACCAGCTTTTGTTGCGCAATGTAGCTGGGCGTGATTGACAGGAGTGCAGCTTCGAGAACCGAGCAGATGAAAGAGACGGCAATGGATAACAGGGCAAAGGCGATGAGCAACGTCATGGCAGCAGATTAGAGCATCCAGCAAGGTTTTAAAATCCCCCCTCTCGCCAAGCACTCTCTCCCGCTCGAAGAAGGATCCAGACTCTGGATCAGGGAGCCACCGTGCCCGGTCTTAAGGCTCCGTTAAGGTACAGACAGCTAGACTGCAGCCTGAAACAAGCCCCCTACGGAAAAGGTGTCTCAGAACCCAAGTGCCCAAATCCATGAAAAGCCCTCTTCACACACGTTTTTTCAATCTGTTTGGCCCCTACGGGGTACTGCTCTTCCTGTTACTCACAGGGCTGACGGTTTTATCCCTGTCACGGCTGGGTCTGATCGCCTGGCAGTGGGATCGGGTGACGTCCGCAACCGACCTGTGGCTGATTATCAGTCAGGGTATCCGGGCAGACCTGATCATTATGGGCATGCTGCTGGCACCACTTGCATTGCTGGGGCCAATACTGGCCACGCGACTGGCATGGCCGGTCTGGCGGGTGCTGGTGCTGGTATGGGGTGTCATCGCCATCACCTTGCTGGTGTTTATGGAAGCCGCCACACCAGCTTTCATCCTTCAGTACGACCTGCGGCCCAACCGGTTGTTTGTCGAATACCTGAAATACCCCCGTGAAGTATTCGCCACCCTCTGGGGTGACTTTCGACTGCCGTTGCTAATGGGGGTGATGATCACACTATTGGCAGGCTGGGCAATCACGCGCCTGATGAAAAACTGGCTGAGAACCTACAACAAAATCTGGCCTCTCTGGAAACTCTGGCTGATCTGGCCGATCGTCGCTGTACTGCTGGTGGTTATGGTTCGGTCTTCGGTGGGCCATCGCCCCGCCAATCCGGCCATCTTTGCCCTGACGCCAGATCCGCTGGTAAACAGTCTGATCATCAATTCCACCTGGTCTGTGTACTTTGCGCTCTATAACCTGAAACACGAAGACCATTCGGCCGAGGTGTACGGCACCCTCAGCAATGATGAAATCATGGAGCAACTGGACAAACTTTACCCTTGGCTGCAACCCGATGGCGACAAGCCCTTCCCGACGCTCAATTACCGCCAGGCCACACACCCGCGCGAAAAGCCACTCAATCTGGTGATCATCCTCGAAGAGAGCATGGGTGCTACCTTTGTTGGCTCTCTGGGTGGTGAAATACCGGTCACACCGGAACTGGAAAGACTCAAGGAGTTTGGCTGGTGGTTTGAGCAACTCTACTCCACTGGCACTCGATCTGTCCGGGGCATCGAAGCGACAGTGAGCGGTTTTTTGCCCACGCGGGCCCGTAGCGTGGTCAAGCTGTCATTGTCACAACAGAACTTCTTCACCATTGCCGAGCTGCTTGGTACGCAGGGTTACACCACGGAATTCATCTATGGCGGTGAATCACACTTCGACAATATGGCCAGCTTTTTCATCGGCAATGGCTTTCAATCGGTCATTGATCAACGGGATTACGAAAACCCCACTTTTGTCGGCAGTTGGGGCGTATCCGATGAAGACCTCTTTGAGAAAACCCACCAGCGCCTCAGCGAGGCGCAGCAACGCGATGAGGCTTATTTCGGTCTGGTCTTCACCTCCAGCAATCACTCGCCCTACGAGTTTCCCGATGGTCGTATCGAACTGCACAACCCGGAAAAACAAACCTATCCCAATGCCGTGAAGTATGCGGACTTTGCGCTCGGTGAATTTATTGACCGGGCCAGACAGAGTGACTACTGGAAAAACACCCTGTTCCTGGTGATTGCCGACCATGATTTGAAGGTGTTTGGTGACAGCCTGGTGCCCATCGAACGTTTTCAGATTCCCGGTCTGATACTGGGTGCAGATATTGAACCCAAACGCATCACCAGTGTCGCCAGCCAGATTGATATGCCCACCACCCTGCTTTCCCTGCTGGGCATCAACGCAGAAACACCCATGATCGGTCGCGATATGACGCTTGAGAGTGAACAGCAGTCCCCGGGCAGGGCATTGATGCAATTTGCAGATTATTTTGCCTTACTGCAAGGACAGGAAGTCACCATCCTGAGACCCGGTCAGTCCGCCCTGAGCGGCGTTTATGACCCGGAGGCCCGGCAACTGCAACTCACCGGCGAAGCCACCGCAAGTGACACCCGCGAAGCACTGGCCCATGCCCTGATGCCCTCGTGGCTGTACCGCCAACAACGCTATGATATGCCGCCACAACAACCACAGGTGGCGAAGAAAGAAAATCTGGACAGGAAAAAAAATCAGGAAAAACGACTGCACACAAACCCTGGGTAATTAAAGGCAGAACTGACTTCGGTAATCAGGAATTGGAGGTCAAAAACCCAGGATATGATCCCAGTCGTCCATTTCGAGAAAACCGTGAACTTCCAGCTTGTTATTTGAACCAGGGCTGAAAAACAGGGAGGTGCCGTATTCAGGGGTTTCACTGGAGTACCCCAGGGATTCTTCAAAACTGTCAATACAGCTACTGTGAGTCACCAGAATCAGGTTTTTGCCGGGCGCCTTGTTTGCCAGCGCATCCTTAAAGATGGTCTTTTTACACTTGAACAACCAGTCCCGATCAAAACCGCGATCACCGAAGACAATACTTTCTGTTTGGGCTGTGCGGTCGAGTGGGCTGTTAAAAATGTCACTGTTCAACAGGCCAAGTTGGTGAAAGTCTGCACCCAGTGCTTGGCCATCATCAACGGATCGTGCGGTGATCCCTTCTGTGCCAGTCAGACAGGGAGAATCCGCTTTATCGCAACGCTCCAGATGCCTTATTAGCACAATCACTTCACCGTCTTGCCATTGCGTTTTCAGGGTCGGTATTTGGTGGCGGTTCTCTTCCGACAGATCAGCAATCGCAGGGGATTCAAAGACAATAACAGCCAGGGCGATCACAAACAGGACAACGGCAATCACAAGCCATTTGCGCTTATTGCTGATAATCGGAGTACCTAAATTCATATGACAATCCGCTGAACATTGGTGGGTTTCTACAGGACAGAGCCCGACCATAGCAGGTTTTTTGTGCCAGTTGTATGACAAGAGCGTGTCGGCCTCAAGCCCAGCAGGCGACTTTCAGACGCCAACCAGCTAAATAGCAATAGGCCACCGGATTTTTGGAAAGGCTGGAGAAACTGAAAAAATGCCATACCTGGCATGGCAAAAAAACGTCGCCACCCCGAGAAACCGGCATTGGATCATCAGTTTGACGAGTCCAGCTTTCAGGCCAAAAGCACCTTAAAGCCGATTAAAATCAATACGATGCCACCAAAAAATTCCGCTTTACTCTCCAACCAGGTGCCACTTTTGATACCGACCAATATACCGAGAATACTGAACATAAAAGTGGTGATACCGATGATAAGGCAGGCCAGAATTGGCCCCACATCCAGCAGAGTCAGGGCAAATCCAGCAGCCATGGCATCAATACTGGTGGCAATCGCGAGAATCAGCATCACCCGATGGGTGATATGGGCAATGTCCTCTTCGATACCCTCAGCAAACGATTCGTAAATCATCTTGCCACCGATCAACAGCAACAGGGAAAATGCCACCCAAGGTGCAAAGGCCTCAATCCAGCCCAGCACACCTCTACCACCCAGGTAACCGATCATCGGCATCAGCGCCTGAAAAATACCGAAATAGGTGCCTGCCATCAACGCCAGGGCAATGACTTTGCCCTTGTGCTTTGAACCCAGACCAATGGAGACTGCAAACGCGTCCATACTTAACGCAACGGCCAGAAACAAAACTTCAATCACTGCAAACGATTCCCTGAAATTCATCCAGACTTGCCACCACTGGCAAACCGCAAGAAAGACAGCGCGGTGGCACCACCCCGCCGCCGCCGGGTTGGGATAACCCGACCAGACAGGCTAAGATTCACCAACCAAAATTTACTGCTGCCAGAATAATATTATGTACCTGATCCTGAAAAACACCCACATCACACTCGCCTTGCTCAGCCTTACGCTGTTTATTGTGCGGGCTGTCTGGTCGGTCAATGCATCGCCAAAACTTCAACAAACGTGGGCCAAAATCGTCCCCCACATTATCGACACCCTACTGCTGGCCTCTGCCATATACCTGATGATCGGCAGTCACCAGTACCCGTTTGCCGACAACTGGTTGACCGCCAAGCTGGTCGCTTTGGTCGCCTATATTGGAACGGGAACTTATGCTATCAAACGGGGCCGAACGGCAGGCATCCGGTTACTATTCAGCCTGATATCAGTGGCGATTTTCTGTTACATCCTTGCGGTGGCAATGACGCATTCACCCTCTTTATAAACGCTCAAATGCCAGCGCCGAGGCTTTGCAGCACCCTGTCCATCAAGCTTTCGGCAGGGTAACCCCGCGTTGCCCCTGGTATTTCCCCCCCCGGTCTGCATAAGAGATTTCACAGACCTCATCGGATTCAAAAAACAGCATCTGTGCGACACCTTCATTGGCATAGATCTTTGCCGGCAGGCTGGTGGTGTTGGAAAACTCCAGCGTCACGTGACCCTCCCACTCCGGTTCAAGCGGGGTGACATTGACGATAATGCCGCAGCGGGCATAAGTGGATTTACCGAGACAGATGGTCAGTACATTGCGCGGTATACGGAAATATTCGATCGTGCTGGCCAGAGCGAAAGAGTTGGGCGGGATAATGCAGTAATCCCCCTTCACATCCACAAAAGCATCGGAGTCGAAATTCTTCGGATCGACTGTTTTGGAATGGATATTGGTGAAAATCTTGAAATTATCGGCACAACGCACATCGTACCCATAGCTCGACACCCCGTAGGAAATCACTTTCTGGCCGTTGGGATCAGGCTGTCGCACCTGGGCCCCATGAAACGGCTCAATCATGCCGTGTTCTCTGGACATACGGGTAATCCACTTGTCGGATTTGATACTCATACTGTGATGCTCTCAAGTAAAATGTCAGGGGCCTTGAGTGGGCTTGCAAACAACCACGTCAATATCCGCTGCTGCATGCCCGGGGGGAGTGCCCGAAAGTGGGCCATGATACCGGTTTGAATCAACGGGTCAAAGTCCTAAAAAAGCGATTTTGAACCGGTTATTCAATCGTGATTTGTGGGCCACCGGACCTGTCAATCCCTGCCAGAATCACTGCGATACGCGCGGCAATCTCACCGTAACGTTGAGCTACCGAGCCTTCCGGCTCCGCAATCACCGAGGGTCTACCGCCATCTACCTGCTCGCGAATCAGGCGATCCAGCGGCAGGGAACCCAATACCTCAGTGTGGTATTGCGCTGCGACCCGCTGACCACCGCCTTCACCGAAGATTGGCTCCTCATGGCCGCACTGGCTGCAACGATGTATTGCCATGTTTTCCACGATACCCAATACCGGAATTTTTACCTTGCCGAACATTTCAATCGCCTTGCGGGCATCCAGTAATGCAATATCCTGCGGTGTGGTGACAATCACCGCACCCGCCATACTGGCCTTCTGGGCAAGGGTCAACTGGATATCGCCGGTCCCCGGCGGCATATCCACCACCAGATAGTCCAGTGCACCCCAGCGGGTTTGATTGAGCATCTGCATCAGGGCACCGGTCGCCATCGGTCCGCGCCAGACCATGGGTGTCTGCTCGGTGACCAGGTAACCCATGGACATAGACACAATGCCGTGGGCCGGCACCGGCAAAAAGTATTTTTCCTCCTCTACCTGGGGCCGGGTACCGTCGGGCAAACCGAGCATCATCGGCACACTGGGTCCATAAATATCCGCATCCAGAATACCGACTTTGGCGCCGTTGGCAGCCAATGCCAGCGCCAGATTCACCGCGGTGGTCGATTTGCCGACACCACCTTTGCCGGACGCCACACCGATAATATGTTTGATCTCTGCCAAACCGTCCTGAACGGTTACATCAGCCATACGAAATCCCCCTTGACAACGGATGAAAAAACGGGGCAAAACCGTTATAGTTGCGCCCCTTTACCAGTATTCGATGACAACCGCTTTTGACCGCGTCGATTCCCAACGCCAACTACAGCAGCTCCCAACATGACTGAACGCCGAAAAATTCTTGTTACCAGTGCCCTGCCCTATGCCAATGGTTCAATCCATCTGGGGCATCTGGTGGAATACATTCAGACAGATATCTGGGTTCGTTTCCAGAAAATGCGCGGCCATGAATGTTACTACGTCTGCGCCGATGATGCGCACGGCACTGCTATCATGCTCAAGGCGGAACAACTCGGCATCAGCCCCGAAGAACTGATTGACCAGGTCAGGAAGGAGCACCAGCAGGATTTTGCAGCATTCCTGATTGACTTTGATAACTACCACTCCACCCACTCTGTGGAGAACCGCGAGCTGTCATCACTGATCTATTCCCGCCTGCGGGACAATGGCCATATTGCCACACGGGAAATCACCCAGGCCTACGATCCGGAAAAACATCTGTTTCTGGCGGATCGGTATATCAAGGGCACCTGCCCCAAATGCAAAACTGACGACCAGTACGGCGATAACTGCGAAGCCTGCGGAGCCACCTATGCGCCAACGGACCTGATCAATCCGGTGTCGGTCATCTCTGGTGCGACGCCCATAGAGAAAGCTTCCACGCACTTTTTTTTCAAGCTGCCGGAATTCAGCGACTTTCTCAAGACCTGGACCCGCGCCGGTCACGTGCAGGAAGAGGTTGCCAACAAGCTCGGTGAATGGTTGGAAGGTGGCCTGCACGAGTGGGACATCAGTCGCGATGCGCCGTATTTCGGCTTTGAAATCCCTGATGCGCCGGGCAAATACTTCTATGTCTGGCTGGATGCACCGATCGGTTACATGGCCAGTTTCAGGAATCTCTGTGAACGCGAAGGCATCGACTTCGATAGCTTCTGGGGCGAACAGGCCGAAAGCGAGCTGTATCACTTTATCGGCAAGGACATTGTCAATTTTCACGCCCTGTTCTGGCCGGCCATGCTCAGCAGCGCCGGTTTCCGCACCCCCACAGCTGTTTGCGTACACGGCTTTCTGACAGTGAATGGCAAGAAAATGTCGAAATCCCGCGGCACCTTTATCAATGCCCGCAGCTATCTGGACAATCTCAACCCGGAATACCTGCGCTATTATTTTGCTGCCAAGCTCTCCTCCGGCGTGGATGATCTGGATCTGAACCTGGACGACTTTATCCAGCGGGTCAACAGCGATCTGGTGGGCAAGGTTGTCAATATCGCCAGTCGTTGCGCCAAATTTATCAGCAAGGGTAACAACGGCGTGTTGGCGGCCAGTATTGCGGATAAAACCCTGTGGCACCGGGTGTCGGCAGCTGCCGACAGCATAGCCGACTACTATGAGCAACGGGAATTTGGCAGAGCGATCCGGGAAATCATGTCACTCGCCGATGCAGCCAACGAATATATTGCCGCGAAAGCACCCTGGCAGCTGGCGAAAGAAGAAGGCCGCGAACAGGAGGTTCAAGACATCTGTTCTCTCGGTATCAACCTGTTCCGCGCCCTGATGATTTACCTGAAGCCGGTGCTGCCTGCGATGGCCGCAGATGCGGAGGCATTCCTTAACAGCCCGCTGGGCTGGCCCGCCAAAATCGAACCGCTGCTGAACCACCGCATCAATAATTTCAAACCGTTGATGCAACGGGTAGACCCGGACAAGGTGACCGCCATGCTGGAGGCCAGCAAAGAAGTACTGGCGGAAGCGACTGCAGCACCGCTCTCCGGTCCACTGATGGAAGAGCCGTTGGCGGCGGAAATCGGTTTTGAGGATTTTATCAAGGTCGATCTTCGTGTAGCGCGCATCGTGGCGGCAAATGCCGTGGAGGGCGCCGACAAGCTGTTGCAACTGACCCTGGATATCGGCGGCGAAACCCGCACGGTATTTTCCGGAATCAAGGCGGCCTATCAGCCAGAAGACCTGGAGGGCAGGTTGACCGTGCTGGTAGCCAACCTGGAACCGCGCAAAATGCGCTTTGGTCTGTCGGAAGGCATGGTGCTGGCGGCCGGAGACAAACAGGGGATTTATTTGTTGTCTCCCGACAGCGGCGCACAACCCGGACAGCGGATCGTCTGATACCCTGAGGCCTGCTCGAATTAACAGCCGACAGCGACGCCGCCATATCACTAAACGCTATGCCTTATGGCCAAATAAACTAAACAGCTCACGTTTTATGCTTATTAGTCAGTAATACAGGCCGTTATAATGGCTGGCGTATACATTATTTCCCATCGCATGCGAGACAGGACGAAATGCAGGAATTTGCCGTCATTCTGATCAGCGCCATCCTGGTGAACAACTTTGTTCTGGTCCAGTTTCTGGGCCTGTGCCCTTTCATGGGGGTCTCCAACAAGCTGGAGACCGCCATTGGTATGGCCGGGGCCACCACTTTCGTGCTGACACTCGCCGCTATGTCCAGCTACCTGGTGAATACCTGGATTCTACAGCCGCTGGGCCTGACCTACCTGAAAACGATTTCCTTCATTCTCGTCATCGCAGTGGTAGTGCAATTCACCAAAATGTTTATCGAAAAAACCAGCCCTCTGCTGTACAGGGTTCTGGGGGTATTTCTTCCGCTGATCACCACCAATTGTGCGGTGCTCGGGGTGGCACTCCAGAATACCGCCAAGGCCCACAACCTGTTCCAGTCCACACTGTATGGTTTTGGTGCCGCCATCGGCTTTTCGTTGGTACTGATCCTATTTTCCGCCATGCGGGAAAGACTGGCGGTGGCCGATGTACCGACCCCGTTTCGCGGAGCCGCCATCGGCATGATTACCGCCGGCTTGATGTCGCTGGCCTTCATGGGCTTTAGCGGGTTGGTATAGGGGTTCTGCGTGATTGAATTGATTTTGCAAAATCCACTGATCGCCGCACTGGTTGCACTGGTGGGGCTGGCACTGGTATTTGGTGCCGTGCTGGGCTTTGCCGCCATTAAATTCCGCATAGAAGGCGACCCCATCGTCCAACAGATTGACGAACTGTTACCCCAGACCCAGTGCGGCCAATGTGGCTATCCCGGCTGCAGACCCTATGCCCAGGCTATCGCCAATGGCGATGCGATCAACAAATGTCCTCCGGGCGGCCAAAGCACCATCAATGCACTGGCCACCCTGTTGGGAGTTGAAGCCCCCTCGCTCGATGCCGAGCACGGCGAGGAAAATGATGTCAAAACCGTGGCGTATATCCGCGAGGACGAATGCATTGGCTGCACCAAGTGTATCCAGGCCTGCCCGGTGGATGCCATTCTCGGCGCAGCCAAGATGATGCACACCGTCATCGCCAGTGAGTGCACCGGTTGCGACCTGTGTGTGGAACCCTGCCCGGTGGACTGCATTGATATGATCCCGGTGCCCCAGGGTCTGTCTGACTGGACCTGGGATATGCCACCGCCCGCAGAGGAACAGATTAAAGCCCAGAGACACCCTGCCGAGATCATTGCCACGGACAGGGGAGGCAAAGCGGCATGAGAAAGGTCTGGGATCTGATCGGCGGCGTCCACCCTCCGGAAAACAAGCACCAGTCGGTACAGTTACCGATTGGCGTCCTCCCCTTGCCGGAAAAACTGGTCATCCCGCTCAACCAGCATATCGGCGCCCCCGCCAAACTGCTGGTGGCCACCGGAGACCGTGTTCTCAAGGGACAGGAGCTCGCCGAACCCAGCGGACTGGTCAGTGTCGGTGTTCACGCCCCCACATCGGGCACCATCAGCGATATCAGTGAGTACCCGATCCCCCACCCCTCGGGCATGGCGGCCCGCTGCATCACGTTGATCCCCGACGGTCAGGAACAGTGGATTGACCATGCCGGCATCGATACGACGTACGCCTTTCAGGACTACAGCCCGGCCAAATTACTGGAAATGATCCGCCACGCTGGCATTGCCGGCCTCGGTGGTGCCGGTTTTCCATCGGCAGTCAAACTGTCTCCGCGCAAAACCATTACCACCCTGATTATCAACGGATCGGAGTGCGAGCCCTATATCACTGCCGACGACATGCTGATGCGCGAGCGGGCGGAAGCCATTGTGGAGGGCATCCAGATCCTCAGCTATATCCTGGGCGGACCGGAAGAAGTACTGATCGGCATTGAGGACAACAAGCCCGAGGCGCGCGCGGCACTGGAGCCCTTTGTCCGGGACACCCACATTCAGCTGGTCAGTTTCCCCACTCGCTACCCCTCCGGCGGCGAGAAACAGCTCATTCAGATTCTCACCGGCCACGAAGTTCCCAGCGGTGGACTACCCGCTGACATAGGCATTGTCTGCCAGAATGTGGGCACGGCTTTCGCGGTACAAAAGGCAATTCATTTCGGCGAGCCACTGATTTCCCGAATTACGACGGTAACCGGACGGGCCTGCTCAACCAACCGGAATTATGAGGTGTTGATCGGAACACCTATCACGCACCTGCTGGCCCATAACGGTTTTGATGAAAACAACTGTTCCAGACTGATCATGGGTGGTCCGATGATGGGTTTCACGCTCACCGACCTGGACATACCTGTCATCAAAACCACAAATTGCATCCTCGCCGCGTCGCGGGAAGAAGCCCCGACCCCACCACCGGCCCAGCCCTGTATTCGCTGTGGCATGTGTGCGGAAGCCTGCCCCGCCAGCCTGCTTCCTCAGCAGCTATTCTGGTATGCCCAGTCCCACAACCACGAGCGGCTGGAAGCCCACAATCTGTTCGACTGCATTGAATGTGGTGCCTGCTCCTATGTCTGCCCGAGCAATATCCCTCTGGTGCAGTATTACCGTGCCTCAAAAGGTGAAATTCGCAAACAGGCACAGGATAAAATCAAATCCGATCGGGCCAGAGCGCGATTCGAGTTCCAGAAAGCCCGCAAGGAGCAGGAAGAAATGGCCAAAGCTGCCAAGCGGGAAGCCCGCAAACAGGCAGCTGAACAGGCCAAGGCGATGTCTGCCGGGCGCGGCGACGAACCCCAGGAAAGCGGGGACATTGTCAAGACCGCAATGGCACGTGCAGCCGAGTATCAGGCCTCTCCCGCAGAGCAGCAGGCCAGACTGGAGCGCGGCATTGCCCGCGCAGAAAGTCACTTGCATTCAGTTGAGAAACGGCTGGAGACCATCCGCAAGGAAGGCACGGAGCAGCAACAGGAACAGGCCCTGGCGGCCGTCGAAGATGCCCGGCGGCGACTCGAGGACGCCCGCAGCAAACGGGCCCAGCTGGACAATACCGCAGGGACATCGGATACCGATAAAGTGATGGAACGGCTACAGGCCAGCCCCAGGGATACTCTGGAAAAGAAAATTGCCAGCTGCAAGGAACGGATTGCGGTCACCCGGCAGAAGATTGCCGAAAGCGATGATCAGACACTGAAGGCTGCCCTGACAAGCGGTCTTGAGAAGCAACAGGCCAAACTGGCCGACGCACAGCAGGCGCTGGCGGCACTCCCGGACAATGCGCCCGGGACGCCCGTCACTCAGCAAACTACCGATGCGGCGGCTAACGCGATTGCACGGGCTCAGGCCCGCGCAGCGGCCACCCGCGATCTCCCGGCAGAGGAACAGCTCCGTCAGGCTGTGGTTGCTCTGGAGGGCCGCATTGAAAAAGCCAAAGCAAAACTGGATGAGGCACGGGCCGGCGAGTCGGAGCACGTCAATGCCCTGCAGGCTGGCCTGGAGAAATTACAGAACAAGCTACTGGACGCACAACAGCAACTGAACACCATCACTGCCCAGCCATCGACTGCCGATGACGACACAGCTGATGCGGCCTCATCGGCCATTGCCCGTGCACAGGCACGGGTGGCAGAACTGGCCAGCATGTCAGAGGAAGACAAACTGCGCGAAACCGTGGCCTCCCTGAAAAGCCGGCTGGAGAAAGCCCGTATCAAACTGAGAGAGGCGGAAGCAGAGCGCTCCGAACATGTGGACAGCCTGCGTACCGCTTCTGAAAAGCTGCAGGTCAGACTGACCGAAGCCGAGCAACAGCTCGCTGAATATCACCCTTGACCGGATCCCGCTATGGCGTTGCTTAAAATCACATCACCCCATGCGCACACGGCCCAGAGCACGGCCTCGGTGATGCGGCTGGTACTGCTCGCGACCACCCCCGGACTGATCGCACTGACCCTGTTTTTCGGCTGGGGCTCACTGATCAACATTCTGCTGGCTGGCTCCGTAGCCGTACTCTGCGAAGCTGCGGTGATGCGTCTTCGCAAGCGCCCGGTGATGTTTTATCTGGGCGACAACAGTGCACTGGTCACCGCCGTTCTGCTGGGACTGGCCCTACCGCCCCTGGCACCCTGGTGGGTGGTCGTTGTCGGCACCAGCTTCGCTATCCTGATCGCCAAACACCTCTACGGTGGACTGGGCTATAACCCGTTTAACCCCGCCATGGTGGGCTACGTGGTGCTGCTGATTTCCTTTCCCGTGCAGATGACCGCATGGCCGGCACCACTACCGCTGTATGCAGAGGGCGTCTCTCCACCAGGGTTTCTGGCCTCATTACAAATCGTCCTTGGACTGCCCGGCGCTGGAACGGTGGACGCCTTTACCGCTGCAACGCCACTGGACACCCTCCGGCAAAACAGCGGTCTGCTGATCGCCCAACTGTACGAGCAGGACCCTCTGTTCAGTCTCGCCCGCTGGGCTGGGGCCGGCTGGGAATGGGTCAATCTGGGCTTTTTACTGGGGGGTTGTTTTTTACTGTATCGCCGGGTGTTTACCTGGCACGGTCCGGTTGCCATGCTGGCCAGTCTCAGTCTCTGTGCGGCGCTGTTTTATGACGGCGGCAGCTCCGCCAGTCACGGATCACCCCTCATGCACCTGCTTTCTGGGGGCACCATGCTGGGCGCTTTCTTTATTCTGACCGACCCGGTCAGTTCCGCCACCAGCAACCGTGGCCGACTGATTTTCGGTGCTCTTATCGGGGTGCTGATATTCATTATTCGCAGTTGGGGCAGCTATCCGGATGCCGTGGCTTTCGCAGTGTTATTGATGAATTTTGCCGCGCCCCTGATTGACAATTACACGCTGCCCCGGACCTATGGCCACAAAAAATCCCGCCGGGCTACGGAGAAAAAGGAATGAGCATGGCTTCACTGGCCAGGTCCATCAGTTTCAACAGCCTGCTGCTGGGCGTGTTTGCCCTGATTACTGCAACGCTGCTATCGGTCACCTACCTCAGGACGGAGGAACCCATCGCCGAGGCCAAACGGGAGGTGGCCAAGCGCGCCCTACTGGAAATCGTCCCGCTGGACAGACACACCAATAATTTGCTGGTGGATACCGTGGCCATCCCCGCTGAATTCTGGCCAATGCTCGGGGTCGAAGAGGGCGTAGCCAACATCGCCCGTCAGGGTGATGAACCGGTCGCCGTCATACTGCCCTCTGTAGCCGGGGATGGTTACAACGGTGACATTCAGATGATTATCGGTATCAATATGGATGGTACAGTGGCTGGGGTTCGAGTGATTTCACACAGGGAAACACCCGGCCTGGGAGATAAGGTCGATCTGAACAAAAGTAACTGGATTCTGGGCTTCAACGGAAAATCACTTCGCAACCCGACCCCAGACAAATGGAAAGTGAAAAAAGATGGCGGAAATTTTGACCAGTTCACCGGTGCCACAATCACTCCCCGGGCCGTGGTTAATCAGGTGCGCAAGTCTCTGCAATATTTCAAGGAAAACCGGGAGCAACTACTGAAAGCCGCTCAACGGCCTGTTTCGAACCCACCACCAGCGAAAGAGGATGCCAAAAATGGCGGATGAAACCAGCTATCGCGACATTACCCGCAATGGCCTGTGGACAAACAATGCTGCACTGGTTCAGTTACTTGGCCTTTGCCCCTTGCTGGCCGTAACAGGCTCAGTGGTGAATGCCCTGGGTTTGGGTCTTGCCACCATGCTGGTACTGGTAGGGTCGAATATTGTCGTGTCAATGATTCGCCACCGGGTTTCCGAAGCGGTCAAGATTCCGGCTTTTGTCATGATTATTGCCACATTTACCACCTGCACGGAATTGCTGATGCAGGCATTCACCTATGAACTGTATGTCATCCTGGGTATTTTTATCCCGTTGATTGTCACCAATTGTGCCATCCTGGGACGCGCCGAGGCATTTGCCAGCAAGAATCCTGTGGGGGCTTCCGCACTGGATGGACTGATGATGGGTGCCGGTTTCGGACTGGTGCTTCTTGCAATCGGGGCTATCAGGGAAATCCTAGGCAGTGGCACGCTGTTTGCCAACATGCACCTGCTGTTCGGCCCCATAGCGGAAAATTGGGCTCTGCAATTATTTGGCAATGGTTACGGGTTTCTAGTGATCATTTTGCCTCCCGGCGCTTTTCTGGTGGCCGGTATGCTGATCGCCCTGAAAAATGTCATCGACGGTCGTATTGAGCGACGCAGGATGATGCGCCAGTTACCGGTCACCAAAGGCGCCAAACGGGTGAGAACTACCGGTGCAATCAGCTGAGGTTGTTTGCCAAAACCGGATGACAGGGAACAACGCCACACTACCACGTTGACTCGGGCCCGCGCGTCTCATAGCATCAAGCCGTATGCAGTTCAGGATATCTGGGGAGACGAATGAAAAAGACCGGCGCCTGGCTCACTCGATACGCACTTGAACAGATCGGGGTCACGCATACCTTCGGGATACCCGGTTTTCACAATACGGCTATTTATACTGAACTCCAACAGTCCGACACCATCACCCCCTCCCTGGTGACCCACGAGGCTTCAGCTGCTTTTATGGCCGATGCCATCAGTCGTACAACCAGGTCGATTGGCACACTGCTGATTATCCCCGGTGCCGGCGTCACCCATGCAGCAAGTGGGATTGGAGAAGCGTTTCTCGGCGGCATTCCAATGCTGGTCATTGCAGGTGGTATTGATTACCAGACCAATCACCGTTTTCAGCGACAGGATATCGACCACCGTGCCCTGTTGACCCCGATCACCAAAGCAACCTATCTGGTAGAACACCTCTCGGACATTGTGCCCACCATTTTTGAGGCCTACCGCACCGCAATAGAAGGGGAACCCGGCCCGGTATTTGTGGAAATTCCGGTTAATCTGCAAACCCACAGCATCGAAAACGGGTCCCTGCCCGTTTTCGATGGGCATCGCATCACCCCCCCACTGGATATGGCCGCCATCGAGCTGGCCGCCGAGATGCTGGCAAAGGCCGAACATCCGGGAATCTTGATTGGCTGGGGTGCTCGCGAAGCAAGTGAGTCAATACAGGCATTGGCGTCCCACCTGAATGCCCCGGTGGCGACTACCCTGCAGGGGCTGAGCGTGTTTCCCGCCAATCATCCCCTGCATACCGGCATGGGCTTTGGCCCTGCTGCAGTACCAGCGGCACAACACGCCTTTGCCAACTGTGACTGTCTGTTGGCAATCGCTACCCGTTTTTCGGAAATACCCACTGGCAACTACGGTCTAAACATGCCGAAAACCTTGATCCATGTGGATATCAACCCGGCGGTGTTCAATGCCAATTACCCGGCGGAGCTGACCCTGCTCGGCGATGCGGCCGACGTTGCTGCAGCACTGACGGAGGTGATCAAAAAACATGTGCCAACTTCAGCACCTGACAACCCTTTGCTCACGAAGATCGCTACCGACAAACGGAATTATCTGGCCGACTGGCAGAAACAATCCGGAAAACGGGTCAATCCGGCCCGTTTTTTTACCGCGCTTAGACAGCACATGCCTGATGATGCACTGGTGGCCTGCGACGATGGCAACCACATGTTTCTGGCTGCGGAACTGTTGCCAATTCATCAACCCGGTGGGTTTATTTGTCCCGGCGATTTCAATGCCATGGGGTATGGTGTGCCCGCAGCCAACGCACTGAAAATGGCCCATCCAAAGTGCACAGTCATCGGCCTGGTGGGTGACGCCGCGATGATGATGACGGGAATGGAAGCGCTCACTGCCAGCAAGTACCAGCTCGGGGTCATTTACTGCCTGTTCAACGATGGGGAGGTATCTGGCGAGATCCGGCAACTCCCCGGCCAGGTAACACAGATGATCAAGCTCGGCGAAGCGGACTGGGTGTCTTTTGCGCATGCCATCGGTTGTGAATACGTGACCATTGAAGACAACGACGACATTGAATCGGCCCTCGATACGGCATTTTCTCTGGCGACAGAAAACAGGCCGGTGATGATTGACATCCTCATTGATTACAGCCGACAGAGTGCCTTCAGTGAAGGCATCCGGGCAACCCGCCCAAAACACTTTGCCTATCCATCGAAGGCCAGAATGTTTGCCCGCGCCCTGAAAGAAAAAATTATTGGCTGAGAGGCAAGAGAGACTCAAACCTGCCAGGACAAGGCGCTTAAACTGTGCATCAAAGCCTGCTAGGCTCGGTTTTCCAATAAAAATAAGCACCCGACTATGAACCCGACTCTGTGGCTCGGCCAGTTTCGCCTGTTAGCTCTCCTTGCCGGCCCCCTGCTGGGCATACTGGTGTTTACGGTAGTTCCCGATCAGGTTCTCTCTCTGGATAACAAACTGATTGTGCTCGGCCCAGCAGGCAGGGCCACTGCCGGTCTGGCCGCCTGGATGGCCCTCTGGTGGCTGACAGAAGCCATTTCTATCTATGCGACGGCACTTTTGCCACTCGCCCTGCTGCCTTTGGTCGGGGCCAGTGATATCAATGCCACTGCAAAAGCCTATGCCCACCCGATGATCTTCCTGTTTCTGGGAGGATTTATCCTGGCATTGGCACTGGAGCGATGGCATTTACACCGCCGCTTCGCCTTTACGATATTACGGCTGGTGGGTACCAAGCCGGCAACCCTGGTGGGCGGTTTCATGTTTATCTCGGCCACCATGAGCATGTGGATTACCAACACAGCCACCGTACTGGTGATGTTGCCGATACTGCTCAGCATTATCCAACTGCTCGACAAAGGTGCGCCCAACCGTGAAAACTTCAGCCTTTGCCTGCTTTTGGGAGTGGCCTATGCTGCTTCGATCGGCGGCGTAGGCACTATTATCGGCACAGTGCCAAATATGTTCACCGTCTCGTTTATCCAGAGAGAGCTCGGTATTGAAATCAGTTTTACCCGCTGGCTCAGCATCGGCCTGCCTCTGGTAGTAATCTTTGTGCCACTCACCTGGTGGCTATTGACCCACTGTATATACCCACCGGGCAAAACGCCCATCAATAACAAATTTCTCCACGAACCTACCGAGCCATGGACCCTTGGCGCAAGATTAACCCTTGTTATTTTTCTGTTGACGGCTTTGGGTTGGGTTGCCCGGCCACTGCTGACAAAACTGCCCTGGCTAGGTGGACTCAGTGATACCGGCGTGGCCATCATCGCCACCCTGTTACTATTCACTATTCCGGCAAACCTGAAAAAACGTGAATTTTTGATGGACTGGAATACTGCAATGCGGGTGCCCTGGGGCGTGTTACTGCTATTCGGAGGCGGCCTGGCGCTGGCAGGCGCCATCAGCAGCACCGGGGTTGGAGAACTACTGGCACTGCAACTGGCGGAAGTTCAGGGCTTTCCACCACTGGTTATGACACTGCTGGTAGTAACGCTGGTTATCTTTCTGACCGAACTCACCAGCAACACAGCCACTACCACCACGCTGGTGCCCATCTTTGCAGCCATGTCTATTGGACTGGGCATCGACCCACTGGCTATCATCATTCCGGCTACCATTGCCGCCAGTTTTGCCTTTATGCTGCCCGTGGCCACACCACCGAATGCCATTGTGTTCAGCGCCAATATTATCCGTATTCCCCAAATGGCCAGAGCCGGATTCTGGATCAATCTATGTGGTGCCATCGTCATTACGCTGACCCTGCACCTGACATTGAAAAGCGGCCTGATTGGCTAGCCCGAAACAAGGAGTTCCAATGCATATCTGGGTCGATGCCGATGCCTGCCCAAACCCTATCAAGGAAATCCTTTTTCGGGCGGCGCAGCGCTGCCAGGTTCCATTGACACTGGTTGCCAATCACCTGGTGAAGGTACCCCATTCACCACTGATTAAAGCCCGGCAGGTAGAGAGTGGATTTGATGTGGCGGATAACTATATAGCTCAACAGGTTTTGCCCGGCGATATTGTGGTCACCGGAGATATTCCGCTGGCGGCGGAAACCGTTGATAAGGGTGCACAGGTCATTGGTCCCAGGGGGGAACACTTTACCCCGGCAAATATTCGCCAGCGGCTGGCCATGCGCAACCTGATGGAAGAATTGCGCAATACCGGCGAGGTCAAAGGTGGCCCCGGCAACCTCGGTCATACCGAGCGTCAGCAGTTTGCCAATGTGCTGGACAGACTGCTGGAGGCGAGACCAAAATAGTTCACATCAACCTACCGGGAACGGGAAAATTCTTTATCCCTCATAGCGATACGCGTATACTTGCGCCCCTATTTTCATCCGGCCTACGGCCATACAGGCGTATTTATGTCTTCCCCCGATTTTGCATCACTGGGCATCTCCAAACCAGTGCTCCAGGCTGTTCAGGAACTCGGTTATGAACAACCTTCTCCCATTCAGGCCCAGAGCATTCCGATACTGCTGGAAGGCGCCAACCTGCTCGGTATCGCACAGACCGGCACCGGAAAAACCGCAGCCTTTGCATTACCATTACTGAGCCGTCTGGATAGCAGCCAGTCAGCACCACAGATTTTGGTATTGGCCCCCACCCGCGAACTGGCCATTCAGGTTGCCGAAGCTTTCCAGACGTACGCGCGTCACCTGAAGAGCTTTCACGTGTTGCCGATTTACGGTGGCCAGGATATGCGCGGCCAATTGCGCGGATTACAGCGCGGAGTACAGGTGATTGTCGGCACCCCGGGGCGTATTCTGGATCACTTGCGACGTCGCAGTCTGGATCTGAGCAAACTCCGCGCACTGGTGCTGGACGAAGCAGACGAAATGTTGCGTATGGGTTTTATTGACGACGTGGAAACCATTCTGGCGGAAACCCCTTCCACCTGTCAGCGCGCACTGTTTTCGGCCACCATGCCCCCGGCTATACGCCGTGTGGTGAAGAAATACCTCGGCGATGCCAGGGAAGTCAGTATCGCCGCCAAAACCCGTACCGTGGAACGAATCAGCCAACGCTACCTGATGGTACAGGGCCGCCATAAACTGGATGCTCTGACCCGGATTCTGGAAGTGGAAGAATTTGATGGCATGCTGATTTTTGTGCGCACCAAGTCCACTACCGTCGAACTCGCTGAAAAACTGGAGGCGAGGGGGTTCTCTGCTGCGGCATTGAACGGTGATTTGAGTCAGGCCCTGCGCGAGCGCACCGTCAATCGACTGAAGAAAGGTGATGTGGATATCGTCGTTGCCACCGATGTGGCAGCGCGGGGGCTGGACGTCGATCGCATCAGCCACGTGGTCAACTACGATATCCCCTACGATAATGAATCCTACGTCCACCGGATTGGTCGCACCGGTCGCGCCGGTCGGGAGGGCTGCGCGATCCTGTTTGTCGCCCCCAAAGAACGGCATCTGCTGCGCGCCATTGAGAAGTCAACAGGTCAGCAGGTGACGTCAATGGAGCTGCCCACTGGCGAACAGGTGAGCACCCAGCGGGTTCAGCAGTTCCAGGAGCAGATTCTGCGCAATCTCGATACCCAGGATCTCGACCGTTTTCGTGAGTTGCTGGAAGGAATGGCGCACGACCGCGAACTTTCCATGTCTGATATCGCTGCGGCTATGGCATGGCAACTGCAGCAGGAGCGTCCGCTCTTTCCAAAACTGGCGTCAATTGAAGTGGCCAGCCACGAAAAATCCATTGGTCGCGACAAAAGACCTGATGCTTCACCCCGTGACCGCAGCCAGAAACGCAAGGAAAGACCCACCGACAAGCGCAAGCAACGCGACGAGTTCGGCGAGTTTGAGATGACCACATACCGGATGGAAGTCGGCAAGAATCACGGTGTTACGCCCGGCGATATCGTCGGCGCCATTGCCAACGAAGCCGACATTGAAAGCCGCTATATCGGACAGATCAAACTGTATGATGATCACAGTACAGTTGACCTGCCCGAAGGCATGCCACCTGAATTGCTCAATCACCTGAAAAACAAGGTCAGGGTTTGCCAACAGCCGATGAAACTCAGCCCCCTTGGAGGAGAAAGTGGTCACAGACCACCGCCATCGAAAGGAAAGCTGTCACTGAAAACCAAACCTGGTGGCAAACCACGGGCCAGAAAACCGGAAACCGCCCAAAAACGAAGCGGTTCACGACCGGCGAAAAAGTAATTTTTTAGAGGACAATCGGGCTAAAAAAACCGGGCTGAAAAGCCCGGTTTTTTTAGCGCTGGAAATGTCACCCGATTTACACACCGGGATCAGTCAACCGACAATGCCGATTTCACAACGGCAATACGTCGCAACAATATGCAACGCTGATCTAGGCGGATACACCGTCATAGGGATACATCACAACATTCGTTACTTTCCAGGTCTTATCGTCCTGCTGCCGAAGGGTATAAATAATCTGCCATAACTGGCGATTGGGGTCAGTGACAATCAACTCCTGGTAAACACGGCCTTCCGATAGGGTATTTCTGCCAAACAGATAAGATACAGGTCGGTAGAGCGGCATGTATTGACTGCGTACCATCTCGATAAACATCTGGACCGACGGGAATGCATGCCTGACATTCGGCGCAGCAAAAGAGTAGGCGGTATTGTAATCATCGGTTTTGAAAGCCGAAATCTGGCCCTCAATCACCTGTTGCACCGCCTGCTGATCGGACTCACTCAACAGGTTTTCCTTGGCCGCGACAACAGGGGAGAGTAACAGAGCCATAAAGATGGCAATGATGACAGAACTGCAGAAAATCAGGTGGAAACGTTGAATTGCCATAGCGGTTTCTCTGGTCACTTGAACAGGCCAAATACGGCACGCCGTTATTGGCACATAACTCAGAGTTTAGAACCCGGGATGGGCGATCAGTTCCAAAACGTTGTCTTCCCCATCCAGGTTGAGGAAGACAACGTTTTGTTGAGCCCTCGTCAGGCCTACAGCAACAACCGGCGTATATCGGCGATCACGTCAACGAGGCAGGTAAAGAAACGGCCACAATCGGCACCATTCACAATACGGTGGTCATAGGAAACACTCAGCGGCAACATCAGCTTCGGCTGAAACTCTGCTCCATCCCAGACCGGTTTGATCTGGGATTTCGAAACGCCGAGGATGGCCGCCTCGGGCGCATTCACAATCGGTGTAAAACCATTGCCACCGATGGCCCCCAAACTGGAAATTGTGAAACAGCCACCCTGCATCTCAGCGGCTGACAGTTTGCCTTCGCGGGCTTTGACTGCCATTTCATTGACTTCATCGGTCAGCTCCCAGAGCCCCTTTCGATCCACGTCGCGAATCACCGGCACGACCAGCCCCCGGGGAGTATCAACCGCCACACCGATATGAATATATTTTTTCTCGACAAAATGTTCGCCATCACTGGCGAGAGAGCGATTGAACGAGGTATTGACCGCCAGGGCATGGCCACAGGCCTTGAGGAGAAATGGCAGCAGGGTAAGGCGTGAGTTCCTTTTCTCGGCCTCGGCCTTGAGTGTATGGCGAAAGGCTTCAAGCTCCGTAATATCGGCCTCATCAAATTGCGTAACGTGAGGCACGTTGAGCCAACTACGCTGCATGTTTGCAGCCGTCAGTTTGTGAATTTTCTGCAGCGGCACCATCTCAATTTCACCAAATCTGGCGAAATCCACCGTGGGTATGGGAGGAATTCCCGCGCCTGTTGCGCCGGAGACAGCAGCATTTTCTGACTTTGCCACCGCATTTTTGACATATTCCTGCAGATCGTCCTTGAGAATACGATTGCGCGGTCCAGAACCGGAAACCTTCCGCAAATCAACACCCAGCTCTCGGGCCAGTGCCCGTGAGGCGGGGCCAGCATAGACCTCCGCGGCTGCGACATCATCTCTTGTTGACGCTGCATCCGGTTTGGAAGACTCCTCACTGGCCACAGGCGCTTCTGCCACGTCCGGTTTTTTGCCGGAAGAAATATCGGTTTCAGAGGAGTCAGACTCGGCACTGACCTTTTTTTCCGAAGGGCTGGACGCGCTGTCCGCGCCTGTCTTTTCATCAGGCTCTGCTGTCTTATCGGTGGTGCCGGGTTGATCCGAATCCAGCATTATTTTCATGCGGGCAATCTTGTCTCCAGTGGCGATCTTGTCACCCACTTTAACCGCTACACTGACTAACTCCCCGGCAAAGGGTGCCGGCAATTCCATGCTGGCCTTATCCGTTTCCACCACCAGGATGCCATCGCCTTCGGCCAACTGGTCTCCTGAGGCTGCCATAACTTCGATGACTTCAACCGCATCGGCACCGCCAATATCTGGCACCAGCACATCTTCTTCAGCAGCCGGACCTTTAGCTGCGGAAGGCTCAGCCTGTTTGTCAGGCTTGTCTACAGCTTCAGACTCGGAGTCTTCTTCCTCTGCACTCTCAGGGGGCTCGTCCTTATCTTCTGGCTGTGGAGCGTCGTCCCGTTCTCCCGAAGCGGCTGACTCTTCTGCTGAATCCGTTTCATCCGCCGTTTTCTCGATTTCGAGGATGGGGGACCCTTCACTGACTTTGTCTCCCTCCTTCACCAACAGCTTTTTGACCTGGCCCGCTTGGGGGCTCGGGACATCCATGGTGGCTTTATCGGACTCCAATACGATGAGGGATTGCTCCAGTGCCACGGTATCACCCACCGCAACACATAGCTCAATGACGTCGACCGTATCAGCGCCACCGAGATCAGGTACCAGGATTGTTTCAGAAGTCACAGTTTATTCTCGTTTTCAACAGCACAGTGGATTGGCTTTATCCGGATCAAGGCCGAACTCTTTAATAGCCTTGGCAACCAGGGATTTCTCTATTTTTCCTTCATCGGCCAGCGCACCCAGCGCCGCCACCGCAATGAAATAACGGTCAATTTCGAAGAAATGGCGCAGCTTTTCACGGCTATCACTGCGACCGAAGCCATCTGTACCCAGCACATGGTAATTGGCAGGAATAAAGGCGCGAAGCTGTTCGGTATAGGTTTTGACATAGTCCGTGGCCACTACCACAGGTCCCTTTTTGTCCTGCAATTGCGCAGTAATGTAAGGTATCTTCGGCTCGCTCTCGGGATGCATTCGATTCCAGCGTTGAGCCGCCTGCCCGTCGCGCGCCAGCTGATTGACGCTGGTCAGGCTCCAGATATCCGCTGCCACCTTGAATTTATCCCTGAGAATCTCTGCTGCCGCCCGGACTTCATTCAGAATTGCCCGGCGCCCATCAGCTGAACCCTCAGCTTGGTATTCTTTCCCTCTTCCAACAGGTAGATTCCCTTGACGATACCCTCTTCAATCCCCGTTGGTATAGCGGGCTGTTCATAATTTTCGTTCATGGTGGTGATGTAATAGAAGCAGTTTTCCCGATCCTGATACATCGCCCGCAAACCGTCCTGGATAATCACCACCAGCTCGTAGCCATACGCCGGATCATAGGTTCGGCAGTTCGGCACGGTATTGGCCAGCAGGTGGCTGTGCCCATCCTGATGCTGCAGGCCCTCGCCATTCAACGTCGTTCGCCCCGAGGTCGCCCCGATCAGAAACCCCCGGGCCTGTATATCGCCCGCAGCCCAGGCAAAGTCACCGATGCGCTGAAAGCCAACATGGAGTAAAACCATAGAAAGGGATCATAGGGCAATCGTAATTGCTGTAGGCTGTCGCCAGCGCAATCCACGCGGAAAATGCGCCGGCTTCGGTTATCCCTTCTTCAAGAATCTGGCCGCGCTTGTCCTCCTTGTAGTACATGATCTGGTCGCGATCCTGGGGCACATACTTCTGGCCCGCTGAGGAGTAAATGCCCAATTGCCTGAACATGCCCTCCATACCGAAGGTTCGGCTTCATCGGGCACAATGGGTACCAACCGCTCGCCGATTTTTTTGTCTTTGCCAAGACCCCAAGCTGTCGCCACAAGGTCATGGTAGTGGATACCTTGCGATCCCCACTGCCCTCAAGCAACTTGTCAAAGTCCTCCAAGGCGGGGTATCTCCAAGTGATGTGAATCCGCCCGCCGTGAGGGAACCGGCCCCCCAGCGACTCGCGCCGCTTTTTCATATACATCATTTCAGGGCTGTCTTCAGGTGGCCGGTAATAGGGCACCTTTTCCAGATCGTCATCCGCAATCGGGATTCCGAAACGATCACGGAAATGTTTGAGTCCTTCCAGATCAAGTTTCTTGATGGAGTGGGTATCATTGGACGCTTTCACCCACGCCCATCCCGTAACCTTTCACCGTTTTCGCCAGAATCACGGTGGGTTGGCCTTTGTGGGCCAACGCCTCAGCATAGGCGGCATAAACCTTGTAGGGATCGTGTCCGCCCGGTTCAGATACATAATGTCCCGGTCGCTGAGATCTTCAACCAATGACTTCAGCTCCGGATAGGCCCCAAAAAAATGTTCCCTGGTATAGGCGCCACCATTGTGCTTGTAGTTCTGGTAATCACCATCGCAGGTTTCATCCATCCGTTGCTGCAACAGGCCCGTCTGGTCTTTCTCAAACAATGGATCCCAGAGGCGCCCCAGACGACCTTGATGACGTTCCAGCCCGCTCCGCGAAAGACCCCTTCCAGCTCCTGAATGATCTTGCCATTACCGCGCACCGGCCCATCCAGACGCTGTAAATTACAGTTCACTACAAAGATCAGGTTTTCCAGATGCTCCCTGCCAGCAAGAGAATAGCACCCAGGGTTTCCGGCTCATCGCACTCGCCATCGCCGAGGAATGCCCACACCTTTCGATCACCTCGCGGAGACATGCCACGCGCCGACATATAACGCATCACATGCGCCTGGTATATCGCCTGCAGGGGACCCAGCCCCATGGAAACGGTGGGGAATTGCCAATAATCAGGCATCAGCCAGGGATGGGGGTATGAGGAGAGCCCTTTCC